>NZ_JSVC01000005.1 GCF_000814475.1 Flavihumibacter solisilvae
GGATGAAAAGAAAGATACTAGTGATCACGGAGAGCAAAGCTATCCGGTTTTTATTGCAGACTGTTTTAAATGATGAATATACTCCCGTAACGACTTCGGAAGCCGCGGATGCCATTTATTGGATATCACAGTCAGACCTTCCTGATGCGATCGTTGTTGATCCGGTATTACCGGATACTGAACCATGGGAAATAGTTGAATATTTCAAGACCAGTGGTCTTTACCAGCACATTCCGCTTTTGGTAATTTCATCCATTCCGCAGGACGAACTGGATGCGCAATGCGCTCATTATGGTGTAGATGCTGCATTCCGTAAGCCCTTCAATCCAATTGATCTTAAGAAAACGCTCAAGGCACTGATTAACGTTCCGTCCACATTTGATCGTAAAGTATTGAAAGTAGTGTGACTCTTACCTTGAACCAGAAAAATTGTACCTGAATGGAGCAGATTTTACCACTTACCGAAACCAATCCCACTGCCACTTATCGCCGTTATTCCATCTTCCGGGAACCTGACACTGCACCTGTTGCCCAGCTTCACTCGCGGGAGTTTTTTTATATTGGAAAAAACACCCGAAGCATCGACTACCTGGTAAAGCTTTTTGATGGGGGTTATGCAGCGGAAAACGTCAGTAAAGCACTCAATATACTAAGGAGGATCGATCAGCAGGAAAAAACAAGTCCCAATGTATTCATCATTGACAGCAATGTAGACCTTACCACAGTTGCTGAACTGTGCACTTACCTGAAGTCAACTGAAAAATTCAGGGGAATCCCGATGATCATGGATAAATCAGGTACAACTGAAACAACCTGTGATGCGGCGATCCTGATGCGGTTATTCGATGACGTGATAGATACCAGGAAAGCGGATACCAAACTTCTGCAACGCATATCTTTCCTGGAAAGGGTGAATAGCAAAAAGCAACAGCGAACTCAGGAAAAGATGAACCTGATGTTGAAGCTGAGCCAGGAAAGTACGGTCAGCGCCGGCAGGAGACTGTTCGACCTGGTTATTGCAGGCCTGGGAATCATCATAACTCTTCCGGTGATGATCCTCATTGCCTTCGGAATTATGGCTGAAAGCAAAGGACCGGTTTTTTATATCTCCAAAAGGGCAGGCAGGGGATACCGCGTATTCAATTTCTATAAATTCCGCACTATGCAGTTCGGTGCCGATACGCAGGTTGATTCACTGAAGCACCTGAATGAATTTGACGAAGCACAGGGCCGGGTATTCTTTAAAGTTTCCGATGATCCGCGTGCCACAAAATTTGGAAAGTTCCTTCGCAATACCAGTCTCGATGAATTGCCGCAGCTTTTCAATGTGATCCTTGGCGATATGTCAATTGTCGGTAACCGCCCGCTTCCCTTGTATGAGGCGTCAATGCTGACAACTGATGAATGGTCACAGCGGTTCATGGCGCCGGCAGGCATTACAGGCCTGTGGCAGATCCGGAAGAAAGACAGGCATTGCATGTCAGTTGAGGAGAGGATCAAGCTTGACATTGCCTATTCGCAGAAGCAAAACTTTTTATTTGATCTCTGGATCATTGCCCATACGCCGCCAGCCCTGATCCAGAAATCTAACGGCTGACAGACTCATCCAGTTTCTTATAAGGAAAGCCGGCCAAGCCGGCTTTTCGCATATATGTTTCCGGTACGGAGTTTTTTATCTATTTTCCACTGCTGTGCTGACATTCATTCATATCATTGGTCTTGTGCTGTTCATTTATCTATTCTGCAGCATTACCTACCTGCTGATTATGGCAGTTGCAGGTTTATTTTACAAGGAAGATGCGCCACCGGAAACTGTAATATGTGCCCGTATCGGTATTATTATCCCGACTTACCGCGATGACCATGTAATTGTTCATACCGTAACTGAGGCGCTTTCCCACGACTATCCTGCCAATAAATTTTCTGTTACTGTTGTTGCAGATTCACTGCAGCCCGGAACCCTTAAGGATCTGCGGGGCCTGGGCATCAGTGTAATCGAAATTGCGACAGGTATGAAATCCAGGTCCGTACATGCCGGCCTTCAGTCACTTAAGGAAAACGAAGTGGATGTCGTGATGCTGCTGGACGCGGACAACATCATGAAAGCCGGTTGCCTTCACATGGTGAACAGATACTTCCAGGCAGGATGCAGGGCGATGCAGTGTCACCGTACCGCGAAAAACGAACAGACAAATGTGGCATTGCTCGACGCAGTCAGCGAAGAGATCAATAATCACCTGTTCCGCCTTGGGCCGCAGGCATTGGGACTTTCTGCTGCGCTCTCCGGTTCGGGAATGGCTTTTGATATCCGCCTGATAAAAGCGATTTTTAACTGGCCACCTATTCTCGAGAACCCGGGCGAAGACAGGGAGATCGACATGCAGCTGCTTAAATTTCACATCCGGATGATCTATATTCCTGATGCTTGGGTGCTGGATGAAAAAGTAGCCACGCACGATGTTTTCGAAAAACAGCGGGTACGGTGGCTTGAAGCGCAATGGTATCATCTCCGCCGCTTTTTCGAAACCGACATTAAAGGCATTCACAAAGGCAGGCAATATTTCAATAAGTTAATTCAGAACCTGCTGTTGCCCCGATCACTTTACCTTGTAGTCTTCCTGGCTATCACATTAATGGTTATTGTAAGATATGCCACTGGCTGGGCATTCTTCTTCCCGTTGCCGGGCTGGTGGTTAAGCCTGCTTCTTTTCTTCATGCTCACCCTGGCTATTGCAATGCCATCAAAATATTATTCCGCCAAAACGGTTCGCGCGGTACTGAGCCTGCCGCTCCTGCTCGTAACCATGCTGAAGGCATTATTCAGGATTCGCCGGGGCCGGAAAGAGTTTCTTCATACCCCGAAATCATTTACCGGTTTACAGGATCAGCAGAAATAGTTGCGCTCGCTTATTTTTGTACAAAATCCCTCAGATCAGCTTCGACGCCACCATATTATCCAGTCCCATTGAATACCTGAAAGGCGTAGGTCCGTTGCGTGCGGATCTCCTGAAGAAAGAACTGCAGATTTTCACGTTTAAGGACCTGCTGGATCATTTCCCCCTCCGTCATATTGACAAGACAAAGGTGAATACAATTGCCTCGGTAAACCAATCGATGGATTATGTGCAGGTAGCCGGTACCATTACTGAAATTGTTACACTGGGCGAGAACAGGTCCAAACGTCTTGTGGCCACCCTTCGCGATGCAACAGGTGAAATGGAACTGGTGTGGTTCCGGGGAATTCAATATATCGGCAAGGGAATAGAAGTTGGAAGGCCTTACCTCGTGTTCGGGAAGCCAGGGTATTTTAATAGTACTCTCCAGATTACGCATCCGGAAATGGAAAACTACACGCCTGAAAAAGCAGGCGGCAGGTCATGGCTCGAACCTGTTTACCCGAGCACGGAAAAACTGAAAATAAAATCACTTGGCGGCAGGCAGATAGGGAAACTGACATCGGGTCTCGTGTCTTCCCTTACGGAACGCGACCTTCCTGAAAACCTGCCTGAATCCATTGTGCGCCATTTTGGATTTCCCACCAGGTTCGAAGCATATTCCCGGATTCATTTTCCCGCATCCGAGCCAGAATACAAGGCAGCTGTGGACAGGCTCAGGTTTGAAGAGCTGTTTATTGCGCAACTGCGCATGGGGCTTATCAGGCTTGAACGTCACCGTTATTCTAAAGGAGTGGTGTTTGCGCAGGTAGGCGAGCTGTTCAATACCTTCTACCATCAATATCTCCCTTTCGCACTTACAGGAGCGCAAAAAAGGGTGCTGAAAGAGATCCGGCAGGATATGGCGCACGGCAGGCAGATGAACAGGCTGCTGCAGGGCGATGTCGGCAGCGGGAAAACAATGGTTGCCCTGCTGGCCATGCTGCTGGCTGCAGATAACGGGTTCCAGTCGGGGCTCATGGCGCCAACAGAAATTCTCGCAACCCAGCACTATACAGGAATAACAGGCCTGCTGAAAGATATGCCGGTGAACGTGGCATTGCTTACTGGCTCAACAAAAGCTGCCGAAAGGAAAAAGATCCTGAAGGGACTTGCCGCAGGGGAAATCCACCTGCTCATCGGCACACATGCCCTGCTGGAAGAGAAAGTAGCCTTCCAGAACCTCGGACTGGCAATAATTGACGAGCAGCATCGTTTTGGAGTAGAGCAGCGTGCCCGCTTATGGAAAAAAGCTGCTATCCCGCCACATATCCTGGTGATGACCGCTACACCGATTCCCCGCACACTTGCAATGACAGCTTACGGTGATCTCGATTACAGTATTATTGACGAAATGCCGCCCGGGAGGAAACCAATTACCACTGTCCACCGTTATGAATATGCGAGGGCGAGTGTAATGGATTTTATCCGGAGTGAAATTGATAAAGGCCGGCAGGCATATATCATTTTTCCATTGATTGAAGAGTCGGAGAAGCTGGACCTGGAAAACCTGATGCGCGGATATGAAAATGTAAAGGCGTTTTTTCCTGAACCGAAATTCTGGATCAGTATGGTACATGGAAAGCAGACACCGGATGTGAAAGAAACCAACATGCAACGATTTGTGCGCCATGATACTCAGATCATGGTGTCAACCACCGTTATAGAAGTTGGTGTAAATGTGCCGAATGCAAGTGTGATGGTTATAGAAAGCGCAGAGAAATTCGGTTTATCACAATTACATCAGCTAAGGGGCAGGGTTGGAAGAGGTTCTGAAAAGAGTTTTTGCATTTTATTAACAGGTCCCCAGATAACCAATGAAGCGCGCGAAAGGTTGAAGACAATGTGTGCAACGAATGACGGTTTCCTGATCGCAGAAAAAGATCTTGAGCTCCGTGGTCCGGGTGACATTGAGGGAACAAGGCAAAGTGGAATGCTCAATTTTAAACTGGCAGATATAGTACGTGACAAGTCGTGGCTGGACGCAGCAAAACAATTTGCAGAGTCGGTGGTGGTAACAGATCCGTCATTACAATCGGCAGAAAATTTGCGGTTAAAGGCATATCTCCATTCACAAAAAGGGAAGCACGCGTGGAGCAAGATATCGTGAGCGGATGTGCAAACATTATTCGATTTTTTGATGTAAATTCAATAGACCTTGATAAAGTATCTCCACATATTTTTGCTGGCCCTATGTTCTTTTCCGGCCTTCGCCCAAAAGAATACCAACAGTCTTGAATTTGTTGAAAACAAAGGTCAGTGGGATAAGCAGGTAACCTTTATGGGCGATTACGGTCATGGCGCAATCTTCCTGCGCAAGACCGGATTTACTATTCTCCAGCACCATCCACAGGACATGGCAGCTATTTCGGCTGCTTCACACGGTCATGCACATGATTCGCATGATCCACGCTGGGGTGGGTTAGACAACAAATCTGCCGGTAATCCGAAAGGTGGTGGACAGGTAAGCGACAAAATGGTGATCCGTTCACATTCTTATAATATGGAACTGGAAGGCGCTTCTTCATCAATAAAGATCGAAGGCAGCAAACCATTGCCAGGATACAATAATTACTTTCTTGGTGATGACCCCTCCAAATGGGCAGGTGAATGTCGTATATACAATACCGTTACTTACACAGATGTTTATCCCAATATTGATATCCGGTACTATACGAATGAAGGTGAAGTGAAATATGATTTTGTTGTTCGTCCCGGTGGTGATCCGGCAAAAATTGCGATGCGGTATGACGGCGCATCCAAAATATTTGTAAACAAAGGAGAACTGGTTGTGCGCACAACGGTAGGTGACATTCGTGAAATGCCTCCCTACACTTACCAGAATAATGTAAAGGGAAGAAAAGTAATTGATGCAAAATACCAGGTAAAAGGCAACACGGTCCGATTCATTGTCGGTGAATACGATAAGAATTCAATCCTGGTGATTGATCCAACACTCATCTTCGCAACTTTTACCGGCAGCCGTGCCGATAACTGGGGGTATACTGCAACCTATGGTCCGGACGGATCGCTGTACAGTGGAGGGATTGTTTTCGGAAATGGGTTCCCTGTTTCTCCCGGTGCCTTTCAGACTACTTTCCAGGTTACCAATGGGCAAACTCCTTTCAATATGGGGATCATGAAGTTTGACCCTACCGGTTCACAACGGGCATATGCCACATACCTCGGCGGAAATACGACGGATCAGCCACACAGCCTGATCGTTGACGGACAGGGCAATCTCATTATAGCAGGCCGTACCGCTTCACCAAACTACCCGTCGTTACAAAGTTATGGGCCGCAGGGCGGATGGGATATCGTGCTTACCAAACTGAATGCAAGTGGATCCGGACTTATTGGTTCCATCAGGATCGGCGGACAGGGTGGTGATGGAATTAATACTGGAGACAGCCATTCCGGGGCACCACGCGGACTGCTCAATTTCTATGGTGATGATGCACGGAGCGAAGTGATCCTTGACCGTGCAGGGAACATCTACCTTGCTTCCTGTACTCAATCCACTGACTTCTATACTACGCCAAATGCACCTGACAGAGCCCTGAACGGCCAACAGGATGCCGTGCTTATAAAGACCACTCCAAACCTTAACAATGTCCTGATGTCTACCTACTTCGGTGGGAAGGACCTTGATGCCGCATTTGTGCTGGGTGTAAGTCCCATCAGCGGTGACATCTGGATCTGCGGCTCTACCATGAGCGATGATTTCCCTGGTAACAGGGCAGGTACACTCGGGCCAAACTTTAACGGACCCAGGACAGATGGCTTTGTTGCGGTATTCACAAATGACGGAAGCACTTTGACAAGGTCTACATATATCGGGACCAGCTCAACAGATGCCGTGCTGGGTTTTGAGTTTGACCGTGATGGCGATCCGTACGTTATGGGCGTAACCTATGGCAAGTGGCCAAGGATAAATGCTGCCTACGGAACAGATGGTGCCAAACAATTTATTGGCAAACTCAAACTTGACCTTTCTGCCTGGGAATACACGACAACATTCGGGACAACCGGTGCATTACCCAATATTTCTCCTGTTGCCTTCCTTGTCGACCGTTGCGAAAATATTTATGTGAGTGGCTGGGGAGGAAATAACCTTGCACAATATTCGATGGAGGGCACGCTGGGCTTGCCTGTAACCGCAGATGCCATTAAAAAAACCACAGACAATAACGATTTCTATTTCATAGTCATCAAGCGAAATGCTGCTGAACTTCTTTATGCGACATTCTACGGGCAGAATGGAAACTTTTCCGAACATGTTGACGGAGGTACCAGCCGTTTTGACCAGAATGGCGTGATCTACCAGGCGCTTTGTGCCAACTGTTACAGCCAGTCGCTGGGTGCCCGGCCAAGGTTTCCGATAACGCCCGGAGCATGGTGCTGCTCCAGCGGGTATTCCGGAGCACACGAGACCGGGGCAGGGGCAGAATGTAACCTCGCGGCCTTGAAAATTGCATTTAACTATGCCGGCGTAGGTGCCGGGGTATCCGCGTCAATAAACGGTGTTTACGATACTTCGGGATGCGTACCGTTGAAAGTGATGCTTAGTGATACCATCCAGAACGCGCAGAGTTATATCTGGAATTTTGGTGATGGGAGCCCTGATGTGCCGACTACCGATTTCCAGATCGAACATACCTACACGTCGATCGGGAATTTCCAGGTACGGCTGATCGCCCTCGATACCAACAGTTGTAACCTGCGTGATACGGCATACCTGACCATCAGGGTGAGGTCCGATGAGGCACTGCTTGATTTCAATGCCGTCAAACTGCCACCATGTGAATCGTTGTCGTTCCGCTTCGATAATTTATCTGTTCCACCGCCCAGGAAACCTTTCTCGGATACAAGTTTCATCTGGGACTTCGGTGATGGGACGCGACAGGTTGCAGGCCCTAACAGCGTAACACATTCCTATGCGTCAGCCGGTACATACCGCGTACGCCTGATTGTGCAGGACACGCTCTATTGTAATGACGGGGATTCACTGGTGAAGGAATTCAACCTGAGCCCGCTGGTAAAGGCACAGTTTGAATTACCAAATGGTTGTGTACCCTACACAGCAGTGATCACCAATACATCAATTGCAGGACAGACCTGGTTGTGGGAGTTTGGCGATGGAACCACATCGACCGACCGTGACCCGGTGAAAGTTTTCAGCACACCGGGAACATACCGGGTGAAACTTACTGTAACAGATCCTAACACCTGTAACATAGTAGACTCAACATTCCGGAACGTGCTGGTGCAGTCGGCGCCAACGGCAGGGTTCACCTTTGCGCCGGTAACTCCGCTCGAGAATACGCCTACTACATTTACTAATACCTCATCGCCGGATGCCATTTCATTCATCTGGAACTTTGGTGAAGGTGAGTCGCTTGAAACCACAAGCCGGTCACCGGTAGATTACCAGTATAATAAGACTGGCAGGTTCGATGCTTGCCTCGTTGCTATCAACCAGGCTGGTTGTCCGGATACCGTTTGCCAGCAGATAGATGCTATTGTGGTTCCGAAAGTGGATGTGCCGAATGCATTTACACCATTAGGTCCGGCACCTAACAACATGGTATTTGTAAGGGGGTATGCGATTGGAAAAATGCGGTTCATGATTTTCAACCGCTTCGGCCAGAAAGTGTTTGAATCCAATAGTACAAAAGCAGGATGGGATGGAAAGTATAACGGCGTCGTACAGCCGATGGATGTATATGCATACGTTCTCGAAATCGATTTCACTGATGGAACCCGTACGACAAGGAAAGGAGATATTACATTGATCCGATAACCAATTAAAGAACAGACGATGCGAAGCTATAAGTTTAAGTGGCGGTTATGGATGATATGCCTTATTTGCGGCCTGGCGACCGGAACTGTATCGGCGCAGGACCTGAGGTTTTCACAATGGTTCAATTCGCCGCTTACTACCAACCCCGCCAATACCGGATTCATCCCAGATGCAGATTATCGTATTGGAGCGAACTATCGCAACCAGTGGATCAATGTAATGTCGGTGCCTTATAAGACCATCAGCATTTTCGGTGATGCCCAGGTTTTTCGTGAGAGGATCGAAAATGGCTGGGTCGGACTGGGAGGTGTTGTACTGCGCGACGTTGCCGGAAGCGGAAACCTGACCTCAACCAAAATTTATGGTTCACTGGCCTACCACCAGATGCTGGGTTACGCGAGCCTGTTATCTGCAGGTTTTAATGTGGGCTGGGCTAATAAACGCATTGACCCCACCAGGTTGAAATTCCCTGACCAGTTCAACCAGGCCACGGGGTTCTTTGATGCGGGCATTCCGACCAATGTGGTCTTTAATTCTACCAGTACTAGTTATGTTGATATCCAGGCCGGGATGAACTATGCGTATTTTCCAACGGAAAACCTGTATGTAAATGGAGGTTTTTCTGTCCATCACCTGAATCGTCCGAAGGAAACTTTCTTTGCAGAAAACGGGTTTGATAACCGGCTGTCTCCGCGATACATTGGTTTTCTGAATGCGAGTATCAAGATGAATGACCAGGTAATCCTGAACCCGATGGCCTATTACACCACGCAGGCAGCGGCTTCTGAACTGGTGGGCGGACTTGGCGCAAATTACAACCTGAGTGGCGACGGGGAGATCCAGGTGCTTGGCGGTTTGTATTACCGCGTTAGCGAATCGATTATTCCGCTAATCGGTTTCCAGTGGAAGAATTTCCGGATGAGCTTCACCTACGACATAACCACATCTTCCCTTTCCACGTACAATAATGCAAAAGGCGCTATTGAGTTCTCGCTGCTGAAGCAAGGTTTTTATAACGAGTACAATGGGTCAATAAGGCAGTCGCTCTGTCCGAGGTTTTGATGATGTGAAGGGGGCACTCAGGTCACAGTTAGTCCATAAAGCCGGGAGAGAGCCGGGAGAGAGCCGGGAGAGCCAGAGAAAACTGCAATAAACCTGCATAAAAAGTGCTGCTCACACCGAAGAAATACCGGACGAATTACGGAGAAAAGTCAGAGCTCCACCGAAGGAATTGGCATGAATAACCAGGCGGGAGAGCATGAATGGCAAGTTATTCAACAAATAATGGCATGAACGACCATTCCCATAACACGAACAGCATCGTCAAATCAATTTATTTTCAATCGCCAGGTCGCACGGAAGGGGGGAGTTGCTTCCAGCTGGCTTAATTGTTCGGATGAAAGCAGGCTCAACAGGTAGCCAATCGAACTCAGCCTGTTGAAATTAGCATCTGCTACTTTGTCGACCCGGAAGCCGGATTCCTCAAAAAACTGCTCCGCCTGTTCAAAACTGCCAAACATCCGCTCCTCGATGTGTTGCTGGTCTGTCAGGTCTTTCAACGGGTCTTCGTTTCCCGCCAGCCTTTCCAGTTGGGTCCGGGTATAGATATCACCGGTTAACCAGCAGCCACCACGATTTTTCAGCATGCGATGGATATTTGCGCAAAGTCGCCGCTTCTCTTCGACATCCAGGTACATCAGCAATCCTTCATTTACCACTGTTACCGGTCCTTCAGGAAGCGAGCTTTCTATTTCCGTGAATTGTCCTTCGTCAAGTGCGTTTAAGGGTTGCATTGACAGTTTGCCCTTCAGTTGAAGATCGAGCCTGGTTGTCAGCTGTCCAACCAGTTCTTTCTTCTGGCTGATAAGTTGCGGAAGGTCGGTATCGGTATAATGAACATCTTTCCTGGTAACCAGGTCCAATCCACGGAAAGAAAAACCCGAAGACAGTTCAAGAACATTGCTGGTATCGAGCTGTGATAAAAGCTGGTCCACAGACCAGTATCTTTCTTCGAAATGCACAACCCGCTTCCAGAACGCGATATCCTTATTCTGAAATTCAGGTTCATATGTGTCGGGCAGCGAAACCAGTTCGGCGGCAGTGCGTGCAAAGGGGACGTTAGTGATCCCTTTCAGGAGCAACAAGGCTTTTGCCGAGGGACTGATCACCTGGAAGTCCCTCGCTTCATTCTGTATGTCACTTTTCCTTTCCACTACTGTAAGTTACGACCAATTATGCGGGGAAAGTCACGCCGGGCAGTTTGTTCCGGGAACTTGTTTTAAGTGGCCATTACAGAGGATGCCCTAATGATCAGTTCAGTTTCGAGATATATGGGTTCTTTTGATTCTGTTCCATTTTTTATACTGGCAATTAACAGTCGCATCGCGGTGCGTCCCAAGTCAGCGACAGGTTGTGAAACGGTGGTAAGTGAAGGTTCAATGATTGAAGCCATAGGGTCGTTGCTAAAGCCAACAACGCCCAGTTCTTCCGGTATTTTAATTCCCTTTTGTTTTGCCATTAACATCACCTGAATAGCCGCAGGATCGTTGACGCAAAAAATGGCATCCGGCCTGTTTTTCATGGATAGTAATTTTTCTGCGCACTGTTTTGTGCCTTCTGTTGACAAGTCGGTATGAAGGATTAGGCTTTTCTTTACAGATAGCCCATTTTTTTTCAATGCATCCATATAACCGTTTAAGCGGTTATTGCTTAAACGCAGAGATACCGGCCCTGCAATGTGTGCAATATTCATAAACCCGGCCTGGATCAAATGCGTAGTTGCTTTAAAAGCGCCGTCATAATCGTTGACCAAAACCTTCGGGCAGTCTATCTCTTCACACACCCGGTTATAAAATACCATCGGCACACCGTGTCGTTCCAAACTCCGAAAATGATCAAATGTTTTAGTTTCTTTAGTCATCGAAATCAAAACTCCTTCCACCCGGTTGGCCAATAAAACATTTACATTGGCTATCTCTGTTTTGAGCGATTCCTGCGATTGACATATCACCACATTAAAGCCTGCTTTTGTTGCGACTTCCGTTGCGCCAATTATTACTGTAGGGAAAAAATAAGTTAGAAATTCCGGAACGATAATTCCGATCGTGTTGCTGCGGCTTTTAACCAGGCTCTGCGCAAGGAGATTGGGCGTATAATGCAGCTTACGGGCCATATCCGTCACGGCCTTTTTAGTAGCGGCATTGATGTCGCCATGTTCATGAAGTGCTCGTGATACGGTGGACTTTGAAATATTAAGTGCACGGGCAATATCACCAATAGTTGTGATATGCTTCTTATTACCGGTTACCTCAGGGGCAGGTTTGGTATTATTAGTTATGGTAAAATAGGACGCACAATCTTTACAAAAATATCGCTGCATGCCGCGCACTATTCCCGATCGATTGATGGCGTGTACCTGGTTGCATTTTGGACACCGGATCATATTGGATCAATCATCCTTGTTTGTTTATTTCAAACCTACGTAAAAAAAATCTAACTACCGGGATCGATTGCGGGAGCGTTTGCAATAGTTTTCGGTTATCCGCCTGATTTTAATGCCTCATCGTTATATTAATATTGCTCTGATTTATAACCTTAACGACTAAAATTGCTTGCATGAACGAGAAAAGAAAAGACTGCTTATGGATTGTTGTTGTCCTCTGTAGTTTACTTTTATTGCTGGCTCCTGCATTGATGCCTGTGGCCATGGCACAACAAGGCAGCACAACTATTAAAGGAAAGATCCTTTCCGCCGATGGTACACCACTTGTCGGCGCTACGATAAACGTAAGAAACACGAATCGCTCCACTATTACCGGCAACAATGGTCAATTCGAATTGACAGGCATCACTCCCGATGCTGTCCTGGTGATTTCCTTTACAGGATATACTACACTTGAGCGACAGGTAAATAACCAATATGAATTTACGGTTACACTTGCAAAAAACACAGTGCAGCTAACTGATGTGGTAGTGGTGGGGTATGGTACTCAAAGAAAAATTGAGACCACCGGGTCTATTGCATCTGTAAAAGCGTCCGAGCTTACGCAGACTCCGGTGGCGAATGTTGCTCAGGGATTGCAGGCGCGTGTTTCCGGTGTACAGATAAGCCAGAACTCTGGCGCACCAGGTGGAAACATCAGTGTGAGGATCAGGGGAACCAATTCTATTAATGGAACATCAGAACCATTGTACGTAGTAGATGGTATCCAGATCTCAAATGGAGGAGGCATAAATAGTTTAAGTCCCCTCTCCACAATAAATCCAAACGATATAGAATCAGTTGAAGTTTTGAAAGATGCTTCTGCTTCTGCCATTTATGGCGCAAGGGCTGCAAATGGCGTAGTGCTGATCACTACGAAAAGAGGCAGATCAGGGGCGACACGCGTATTATATGAAAGCTATTTCGGGACACAGCGGGCTGCAAAAAAACTCGATGTATTAAATGCATCGGAGTTTGCCAGGTTAGAAAACGAAGTATTTAAAAATAATTATTATTCAAATCCTGACTCTTTAGGCGAAGGTATAAACTGGCAGGATCTTATTTTCCGGGATGCGCGTATTCAGAATCATCAACTGTCTATTAATGGCGGCAATGAGAAAACCCAGTTGGCACTGTCACTGAATTATTTTGACCAGGAAGGAATCATTATCAATTCAGACTTCAAACGCTACTCTGTCCGCCTGAACCTTGACCACAAAGTTTCCGACTGGCTGAAAATAGGCACAAGCGTACTGGGAACTTATGGGGTAAATAATAGTGCTACCACGGGATCAACCGCAATTGGCGACGGACCGGTGGTAACCGGCAGCATATTGGGCGCAGCCATTGGGGCACCTCCCTTTTTGCAACCTTATCGTGCTGATGGCAGCCTTTTCCCTTTTGGTGAGCAGGGGGATGGCCGGTACAGGGAAGTGGCAAATCCACTTGGCTTTGCATCAGTACTCAATCAGCAAACGATCAAACGTTACCTGATCAACGTGTACGGTAGCGCCACCATTACAAAAGGTTTGACCTATCGTGCCTCATTTAATGCGGATTTACAAAGTAGCCTGAATGATTATTATTCACCACGGTCAATCGTTAACAAGGCTGATTTAAATGACAACTCCGGTTCGGCCTCGAAGGGCAACTCCAACTTTACTGCGTTGTTACATGAGAGCATCCTTACTTACGCCACACGTTTTGGTGAAGATCACACTTTTAAAACTACAGCGGTGTTTGCGGCACAGGTTGAAACAGGTAACTCAAACACGATTAATGCGAACGGGTTCCCCAATGATGTTACGAAAAACGAAGCGCTTCAGCTGGCACTTAACCGGACCGTATCAAGCTACCGTTCCAAACAACAGCTTGAATCATACATGGCCAGGGTCAACTATGGGTTTCGTGATAAATATTTTCTCGACGTAACAGCCCGTATTGACGGTTCCAGCAAATTTGGGGCAAACAATAAATATGGAGTATTTCCCGCCGTTGCTGCAGCATGGCGTGTTAGCGAAGAGCCATTTCTACAAAACCTGGACTGGCTTTCTGATCTTAAGTTACGGGGTAGTTTTGGTGTAACAGGTAATGCAGGTGGGATAGAACCTTATCAATCGTTGCCACTTGTGGCCGGTACCGGCGGCGATTACAATATCAATCATACTTATTATACAGGAATTAACCCTACAGGTATTGCAAACGAGGAGTTGAAATGGGAGAAATCATCGCAGGCCAATATTGGCGTGGACATTTCTTTGTTCCGGAACCGGGTAAATGCAGTGGTTGAATATTATCATAAGAGAACAAATGACCTGTTGTATGTGATGACACTTCCGCTGAGTTCTGGTTACAGCACCATCACCGGGAACTTTGCTTCAATGCAAAACAAAGGGGTTGAGCTTTCTGCCAACGCCAGAATCCTCGATGGAGGTCTGAAATGGAATATTGCCGGAAATATCACATTTAATAGAAATAAAGTGATGGACCTGGATGGAGGTGTTACCAATGAACGTTTCATTACAGCTTATTCTCTCCTGAAAGTCGGATCGCCTTTGGGTGTTTTTAAAACGTATGTTTTTGATGGTATTAATCAAACCGGAGATGTAATACTGCCAGGCTATGATGGAAGAGTAGGAGGTTACAAGGTAGAGGATCTGAATAAGGATGGCGCGATCAATTCCAATGACCAAATGATAACAGGCGATCCTAATCCCGATTTCATTTATGGATTTTCTACTGACCTGTCTTTTAAAAACTTTGATTTTAGTGCATTCTTCTCGGGCACCCAGGGAAACGAGATATACAATGCAGCAAGCCTGTCATTTGAGATGCCTCTTGGCCAGCGCAACATGTATAAAGGACTTGTGAACCGGTGGACGCCTACCAACCCAAGCAACGAATATGTAAGCGCTTTCCAGGGAGGGCGTTTGCCAATCACCAACAATCCAATCGAGGACGGGTCCTACCTGCGTTGTAGAAACATTACGCTTGGTTACACTTTGCCAAAGATGAAAGGCATCCGGAATTTAAGGGTATATATAAGTGCCAACAACCTGTTTACAGTAACGAACTATAGCGGTTTTGATCCTGAAGTAAATACCTATGCCGGATCGAATACTGCCATTGGTGTTGATAACCTCGTATATCCCCAGGCAAGGACATTCCTGGGTGGTGTTCAATTAGCGTTTTAAACGATAACTACAAACGAGGCAATTCAGAATTTTCTTCCCAAAAAGTATAAAAATTGAACGGATGAAAAAATATATCATACTCTTCCTGGCAGGCTGCAGCTGTTTGTTTTCCTGTGTCAAAGAAGAAACTGTTTACTCTTCGGCTTTTACTGAAACTTTTTATAAAACAGCATCCGATGCTGAAAAGGCGATCATTGCAGTATATGGATCGATGGCGGATATGTATTCGGGGCCGGCGGCAGTTATGGCATCCGATTTCAGCAGTGATCAATCCTATCCACGAGCTGTAGTGGGAAGGAATACACTGACTTTATTTACCTATGATCCATTTTTTACAGCTGCCCGAACCAGTGGTCGTCTTAATGAAACGCCACAACAAGTATGGGCTTCATGTTACAGTGGTATAGAAAGGGCAAACTGGATCATTGCCAAACTTCCCGAGGCCGTGATGGATGAATCACGTAAAAACCAGGTGATTGGGGAAGCTCATTTTTTACGTGCCTTTTTCTTGTGGACGCTTACAAAAAATTTTGGCGATGTGCCGGTAAAGACAACGCCAAGCACCTCGCTAAAGGAAGCTTACACTGCGAAAAGTGCCAAAGCGGATGTGTACAAACAAATTTATAGTGATTTGGATAAGGCTGCAGCTTCGGGACTTCCTTCCTTTCCCTCTGTTGACAAAGGCCGTCCCTCCAGTGAAGTGGTGAATGCTTTGTATGCAAAGGCCGCTTTATACAATGAAGATTGGGCAACGGCATTACAAAAAGCACAGTTGGTAATTACATCCGGAAAATATTTTTTACTGCCAAACGTAGTGGATGTATACAAGTACGACAAGGAAGATGCTGCGCGTGTGGAGAATATGTGGGCATTTGAAGTCGACCCCATAACGCCCGGCCGATCACATCAGCTTACAGGACTTTGTGGTCCGCCTGCCAGTGCAGGACCTGAATTTGCCACCACTTCCTTCGGGTCTATGTTTGCTTACCAGTCATTCTATAATTCATTTGACCCTGCCGATAAGCGAAGATTGTTGCTGGATACAACCTATGTAAACAAAAGCGGCCAGTTGGTTCCGCAAAAAAGTATTACACCAATCACTACCAAAGCTGTGCTTATCAAAAAATACCAGGACCCGACATCCAGGGCGGGGATCATTTGTAACATTCCCATATTCCGGCTCGCTGATATGTACCTGATAGCAGCGGAAGCTGAGGCCCGGATGAATGGCGGAACTACCATTGCTTACGAATATATCAATGCGGTACGCAGAAGGGCCGACCTGCCTGACCTGGAACCTGGTCTTGGCCAGGACGCCTTTATCGATGCAGTGTTGCAGGAACGTTCATGGGAATTTTTTGCAGAAGGAGATCGCTGGTATGATCTGACCCGTACTGGTAAATTTTTAACGGTGATACCGGCGGCTGTCAATGATGTCTATCCTCAACGCACGCCCCAGGCCAAACACAAATATTTTCCTATTCCGCAGGAAGAGATCAATGCAAATCCAAAACTTGAGCAAAACCCTGATTGGAAGTAAAAACTTTAAACATGGAAAGATTTCAACGCCTGGTTTTATTAGTAATATTACTTGCAGGCTTCAGGCACTTACAGGCACAATCAGGTCTTTCAATAGGCAATTCGAAACTCCGGATCCATTGGGAGAAAAATGGCAGTGGCTGGCAAATTGCCGATTTGTCCGTGCGACAAAACGGGCAATGGAAACAACTGGAGAATGTTTCAGGTGAAGGAACATTAATTTATAGTGAGCAGGCTCCTGGTCCTGATGCCGTCCGGACATTTGAAAAAAATACAGGAGGTGCGTTTCCCGGCAAAAATTATCCCTGGCAAAACAGGGATTGGAACACGCTCACCAATGGTGTAGCGTTAAACACGGCAGGAAACGCTATCCATTATTTTTTTCAATCAGGGAAACAGGTTAGTAAAAACCGGGTACAGTTTCAGTATGAAGCCGAACAGGCGACTATTATTTCAACATTTGAATTAGATGATCGCTACCCCAATGATATAGTGGTAAACCAGCAACTGAGAATAAAAAGAGACGGCTATTTCTCGCTCGCGACGCCCACTCTTGTTTCGGTGAAGGAAGAAGAATTGACCTGGGCAACTGTGCCTGGCTATTTCCAGGGAAATGCAATCCAGAAAGATTTCATCAAAGCATACGCGTACGGAATGGGAATTCCCGGGTTGCCGGTGGTATACAGGGAGCGTTGTGCCAGCACACTGTGCCCGATCATTTCAACGAAAAAGGGATTCACTGTTTCAGTAATACCGGAACCGGGAATGGATCGTGATCCATGGGCGATAGATACTTTCACACACAAGGATTGGTTTATTGGATTGTCACACATGAACCGCAAAGCTGAACTGGCTCCAACGCTTTATTACCCGGTGCTTGGTGAAACAAAATCGTACTTGAAAAAAGAAGAAACCATTTCGTACAGTTTCCGGTATAGTATTATCGATGGCGATTGGTTTAAGGCAATCAAACATGCGGTGAATGATGTGTACCGCTTTAATGAATCGCTTGCATTGCGTCAAAGTAAACAATCGCTTACCAGCCGGGTTTTGAATATGCGCCATTATGTGATTGATTCAGCTACTTCTTTATGGAGAGTTGAGGACTTTAATGGAATGCAGATCGGCGCGCAGGCTTATCTGGGTGGAGTAGTGGGTGCCAATCGCGATGCGATGAAAAATGCAGACTATGGCGCGATGTGGTACCTTGCAAAAGCCACTGACGATCCTTTTTTGAAATCAAAAGTGATTCCCTATGCGCTCAATTTCAAGCTCGCGCAACAGAACGATACAGGGTTTTTTAAAGGAGCAGTAGCCGGGCAGTACTATCTCTCCAAATCAAAAAAGTTTGTAGAAGAATGGGGCAAGATCGTTGAGCCGATCGGTGTCACTTACTACACCATGCTGGATATTGGAAACATTTTATTGTTTGAACCAGGCAATGCACAATTAAATGCAAGACTCCGGATGGGAGCTGAATTTTTAATGAGTAAGCAGAAGGCTGATGGGAGTTGGGCAGTAGCGTATGACGATACCACGCAGCAGGAAATATTTAAAGACATACCGGATGTACGACCTACATTTTACGGACTGCTTGTTGCTTATAAAATATTAAAGGAGCCGCGTTATCTTGAAGCGGCAAGGAAAGGAGCGGATTGGATATTGGCAAATAGTATTGCAACCGGCAGTTATCTTGGCGTGTGTGGTGATGCAAGATACGTTGCAGATTTTGCAACGGCCCAGACCGGGCAGGCAATGCTCGATCTTTTCGAAGTAACTCAAGAGCCGGCATATAGAGATGGGGCAATTATAGCAGCAAAGACCTATGTGAATTCCATTTACACACATCCGGTGGCGGGTACTGATACGAAAAAAGTTCGTGGAATCAGTAGGGAAGACTGGGAGATCTCTCAATCTGGGCTGAGCTTTGAACATGGCGGTATTCTTGGTTCTGCTAATATCCATGGTCCGATACAATTGTGCAGTCACGCGGGTTTTTTTACCCGGATGTCACAGATCACTGGTGAATCCATTTTCTCCGATATGGCCAGGGCTGGTGCTATTGGCCGTGATGCATTTGTCGATTCCAAAACCAGTGTGGCTTCTTATTACTGGAATGCGATGAATCGTGGTGCGGGACCTTATCCCCATCATGCGTGGTGGCAGATTGGATGGATCACCGATTATTTGATGGCAGAAGCCGAATTACGCACGCGAGGCAATGTTATATTTCCCCGTGGCTTTGTTACACCCAAAGTAGGCCCGCATCAAACTTATGGTTTTGCGCCAGGAAAAATTTACAACAATAACTGCAATCTGATTATCCGTGAAGGAGCTGTGGATGTTGATCATCCTGCTATAGATTATATCCTGGCGCAATCGGAAAACAATGAGCGCTATTATGTTGTGATCCTGAATAATCGTGCGCAAAGCACAACGTTTAATCTTCGTTTCAATCCTGGAAAACTGGATAAAGTAAAAGGTATTCGCAGGATAAAGTCTTTGTCCGGTAACCAGGATATTAAGGAGGGAAAAATGACAATTCCGTCATTTGGAGTGAATGTAATGGAGATATCAGTCAATTAATTTGAGAATAGAAATACTATGGAACTGGTGAAAAAAATATTTGTGTTGTTCTTCCTGGTGGCAATCTTTGGGAATTCTGCAGCGAGCCAGCATCATGATCCAAAAGCTAAAGTGGACCTTGGCGGTAACTGGACATTTGCATTAGACCCGGTAAGGGTGGGCGAAACGCAGGGATGGTATGAACCCGGTTTCAACTCGTCATCTTTTGATAAAGTAAAAGTGCCTCATTGCTTTTCAACGGACCCCCGTTATTATTTATATACAGGGTCGGCATGGTATTTCAGAGAGTTTACAGGATCAGTGTCGGGTAATGAGCATAGCTTTCTAAGGTTTGATGCTGTTTTTTATAAAGCCAAAGTTTGGGTCAATGGTCAACTGGCCGGTAGTCATGAAGGAGGTTATACGCCTTTTGAGTTAGATATCACACATTTATTAAAGTCCCGGAATACCCTTGCGATCCAGGTAGATAATTCATGGGATACAACCACGATCCCTGGCGCAAAAACAAATGTCAGTTCGGCTTCAATCAATTCGCAGCAGGTTTACCCATGGATCAATTATGGTGGTATTATAAGGCCTGTTTATATCATCAAAAGACCGGCAGTGTTTGTCAACAATGTAAAGATTACGGCGGATCCCGACCTGGAAAAAGGTTCGGCTGTTATCCGGATCATTGCTGATGTGCGAAACAGTTCTGCTGAGACTTCATCACGGGCTATTACGGCCGCTGTGTTTGACGGCGATAAAAAAATTAATCTTTCATGGAAGCAGGTTAATATAACCGTTGAAGCAGGTGCTGCAAAAACAGCAGCGTTTGTAGGAACTATGGCGAAAGCGGATGTGAGGCTTTGGAACCAGGATCAGCCACATCTTTATAAAGTGTCCGTCACTTGCGGTGATCAGACTGTTCATTACAATTTCGGCATACGCAAGGTAGAAGTAAATGGTGTGCATGTATTGTTGAATGGTGAACCACTTAAAATGGGCGGTTGTAACAGGCCATTGGATTATCCAGGTTCAGGCTCCATGGAAACTGATGAGGTGTTGCAGACAGATATGCAGCTAATTAAAGGCGGCAGCATGGAGCTTTCACGGATCAATCATCACGCTGCTTCTGAAGAAATGCTGGATTGGGCGGATAAGAACGGTCTGTTGATTATCACGGAACCAGGTAACTGGCAGCTTACCCCGAAACAGATGAGCGATACCATGATGCGCAGGAAATTTCAACAACAAATGCGTGAGATGACAGAGCGTGACTGGAATCATCCGAGTGTGATCGCTTATAGTGTAGGAAATGAATTTCCATCGCAGACGGAAGAAGGCCGGGCCTGGGTGCGTGACATGAAAGATTTTGTCAAATCATTAGATGATTCGCGACTCGTTACTTTCGCCAGTATGATCGTTTTCCGGGATTTTATTAAAGCACCGGAAGAGGAAGCTTCTCAATATGTCGATTTTGTAAGCGCCAACATTTACGGCGATCATTTGCTGCACCTGGAAAGGATTCATAAGCTCTATCCCGGCAAACCGATTTACGTAAGTGAGTTTGGCTGGCGGACCGATGGCGTTAAGAATGAGGAAGAGCGGGTGGCCCGGTTGAAAAAAGCTATGCAGGATTTCAGGAAGTGTGATTACCTCATAGGCGCGTCGGTATGGACCTTTAATGATTACCTCAGCCGCTTCCCAGGTACGAATCCGAATGGTTATCGACCCTGGGGACTGGTATCGCCGCAGAGAGAAAAACGTGGTATGTACCTGGCCTGGCAAGAGGAATTTGCGCCTGCAGTTGTTGAATTGATTGGTAGAACAACTGGTAGAGCGACGATAAAAGTTACAGCGAGAAAGGATTTCCCTTCTTATACATTAAGAGGATACAAATTAAAGTGCAGCGACCAGTTGTTACCGTTGAATACATTGACACCGGGGCAGAGCCAGGAGTTAACGATCGAAATCACGGGTGGCATGCAAGTGCAATTGATAAAGCCCGGAGGATTTGTGATCCTGGAGAAAAAACTATAACAGCGTGAGATTATTGGCTTATATGATCTGTTCCTGCATACTCATACATGCACATGCGCAGCCTGTCGTTTATTTAGTGGCGGGACAAAGTAATGCACAAGGGATGGGCGATGCCGCGCTTTCAACAAAAGCCCCGACAAACGCATGGCAGTATTCATTCGCCAAAGATTCCTTACTGCCGCTTGCAGATCCCTGCGGATTTGATGAGCTGAGCTTTAAACCTTCGGCTTCAGGAAGTGCCTGGCCTTCCTTTGCAGCTGAATATTCAGGAAAGAGTGGAAGAAGTATTTTGATTGTACAGGCAGCACGTGGAGGAAGTTCCTGTACCAAAGCATCGGAACTCGGCAGCTATGGCACCTGGGCAGAAAGCGGTGTACTGTTTTCCAACTCTATTCTGAAGACAAAAGCAGCACTTAAAAAAACAAGTGGTTCATTGGCCGGGATAATATGGCTACAGGGCGAACGTGATGCCAATGCTATCAATGACAAAAAGCAGACAGCCAATCAATACAAAACCGGGTTGAAGAATCTTATTGAAAGATTCCAACTCGAATTAGGGGATATACCTTTTTACATCGTGCTTACGGGCTATTACAGAGATCATCCTAAGGAGGGATTTGATGCAGTGCGCAAGGTGCAGGAGGAGGTGGCGAAGGAGATGAGGAATGTGTTCGTCGTATATAAGAACACGCATAGGTTTTTGACAAAAAAATTATTGCAGGAAAAAGATGGCATTCATTATACACAGCCTGCCTTAAATGAATTGGGGACTGCCATCGCCCGCAGAATAATCACTATCGAAAAACGAAAAATTGAAGAATGATCAAACGTGGAACAGGTGAAAAGCAATGTTTTCCTTTGGAAAGAATTGAAGCCGACCTTATAATAACGGGAGGAGGGATGTCAGGTGTATGCTGCGCCATCACAGCAGCACGGCAGGGTTTGAAGGTAGTGCTGGTCCAGGACCGTAGTGTATTGGGTGGCAATGCGAGCAGTGAAGTGCGCTTATGGATCCTGGGAGCAACATCGCATATGGGTAACAATAACCGTTGGGCACGCGAAGGCGGTGTCGTGGATGAAATACTGGTCGAGAATACTTATCGGAATCCTGAGGGCAACCCGATTATATTCGATGCCATATTGCTTGATAAAGTGGTGAGTGAACCTAATATCAGGTTGTTACTGAATACCGCCGTATATGATGTTCAAAAAAAGGATGCTGAAACGATTGAATTATTAAAGGCATATTGTAGTCAAAGCCAGTCAAGCTACGAATTGAAAGCGCAGTTGTTTTGTGACGCTTCCGGCGACGGGGTAGTAGGATTCCTGTCTGGCGCAGCATTCCGCATGGGAGCAGAAAGTAAAGAGGAATTTGGTGAGTTGTTTGCGCCGGATAAAAGTTATGGAGAGCTGCTTGGACATTCATTGTACTTCTATTCGAAGGACGTTGGCAAACCTGTAAAATTTATTCCACCTTCGTTTGCGTTGGACGACATTACCAAAATTCCGCGCTTCAGGAGTTTTAACGCAAAAGAGTATGGTTGCAAACTGTGGTGGATTGAATATGGTGGGCGCATGGATACTGTACATGACACGGAGAAAATTAAGTGGGAGCTATGGAAAATTGTGTATGGTGTATGGGACCATATCAAAAACTCAGGTCTATTCCCGGAAGCCGAAAATCTTACCTTGGAATGGGTGGGTATGATTCCCGGAAAGCGTGAGAGCCGCCGGTTTGAAGGTGATTATATGTTGGTTCAGCAGGATATTGTTGAACAGCGCAAACATGATGATGCTGTCGCCTTTGGCGGCTGGAGTATAGATCTGCATCCTTCCGATGGCGTCTATTCGAACCTCCCTGGTTGTAATCAATGGCATAGTAAGGGGATCTACCAGATTCCGTACCGCTGTTTGTATTCAAAAAATATCAGCAATTTGTTTTTGGCAGGCCGCATCATCAGTGCGTCGCATGTGGCGTTCGGTTCTTCAAGGGTTATGGCCACGGCCGCATACCTGGCACAGGCAGTAGCTGTGGCTGCAGCTGTTTGTAAAGAGAATAATTGCTTGCCTGCTGCGCTTGTGTCGGGCAAACGAATTGGGATCGTACAACAAAAGTTACTGGCATCCGGGCAATATATTCCGGGAGTTGAAGCAATAGAAAAAAATGACTTGTTACAGGAAGCCATTATAACAGCAAGCAGTGAACTACATCTGCAGGCTATGCCGGAAAACGGCGGGCTTAAGTCATTGGATCTTGCTGTAGCCCAGTTGATACCTTTTGAAGCCGGTGATATTCCTGCAGTCAACTTTCATGCAGTAGCAGAGGAAGCTACTACATTAGAGGTTGAAATAAGGGTATCTTCGAAAGCAGGCAACTTCACACCGGATGAATCGAAACAACGCTTTTCATTCCCACTGCAACCCGGCAGGAATTGTATTGCTGTAAAGCCTGCTGCTGCAATCAAAGAATCGCAATACGTATTCATTTTGCTTCACAAAAACCCAATGATCAAAGTGTATAGGTCGGACCTGCGCATTACAGGTATTTTGTCGGTATTCAATACTGTTAATCCCGATGTTTCCAATTATGGCAAACAGGAAGCCACTGGCGGTATTGGTGTTGATAGTTTTGAGTTCTGGTGTCCGCAACGCAGGCCGGAAGGTCATAACCTTGCCTTTCAGTTGGCAAGGCCGGTCACGTCTTTTGGCGCTGCGAATGTTGTCAATGGTATTGCACGGCCCTCTACAAGGCCCAATGCCTGGGTAGCAGATTTCAGCGACGAAAGACCTGCGTTGAAATTACAGTGGAAAGAGGCTAAAGAAATCAAAAGGCTGCAATTGAGTTTCGACACTGACTTCGATCACCCGATGGAATCTGTTTTGATGACGCATCCCGAAACAGCCATGCCTTTCTGTATCCGGAATTATAAAGTATATGACGACAGGGGAAATCTTATTTATGAAAAGAAGGATAATTACCAAACGCGCAATGAGATAATTTTCAATGACGTGATAAAAACCAATAGTATTGTCGTTGAAGTGGAACACCCCTCCAGGAATATCCCCGCGGCGATTTTTGAAGTGAGGGCATACAGGGATTAAGGATCGAGAGGTTTAAAAGAATAAAATGAATTGAAATGGATAAGTACATAGACGCTTCTGTTATTATTATCTTCTCCGTATTCATCATGCTGGTCGGGATTTCATTTTCACGCACTGGCCGTAACCTGAAATCTTTTTTTGCAGGCGGTGAAGCAGTACCCTGGACCATTGGCGGGTTGTCCCTGTTTATGAGTTTTTTTTCGTCGGGTACATTTGTGGCGTGGGGATCCATCGCTTATAAGTATGGGTGGGTGGCTGTTACTATTCAGTGGACAATGTGCATTGGCGCATTGGTGACCGGGTTGTATGTGGCGCCCAAATGGAAGGCAACCGGTAATCTTACAGCCGCGGAGTTTATTCGGGAACGGCTGGGCCCGAAAGTGCAGCAAAGCTATATCTATATTTTCATGCTCGTTTCGTTGTTCATCAAAGGCTCGGTGTTGTATGCAGTTGCACGATTGGTGAGCACTTCTTTAGATTTTCCATTGTTGCCTGTAACTGTAGTGTTAGGCGTTTTGATGATAGCCTATACTGCTGTGGGGGGCTTATGGGCAGTAATGGTGACAGATATTTTGCAGTTTGCCATTCTTACGGCTGCAGTATTGTTGATTATTCCACTCGTATTCAATGAGGCGGGTGGTTTCAATAAATTCCTGGCAAATGTACCCGGTGATTTTTTCAATGTTGTAAATGGTGAATATACCTGGGCCTTTATTGCTGCCTTTGCATTGTATCATGTTTTTTATATTGGTGGCAACTGGACTTTTGTGCAACGCTATACCAGTGTAGATAAACCAAAGTCTGCTTCCAAAGTAGCTTATCTTTTTGCTGCTTTGTACCTCATCAGTCCCATTTTATGGATGTTGCCACCCATGGTTTATAAAACTATTAACCCCACGCTGACGGGCATGGATACTGAAAATGCCTACCTTATGGTTTGTAAGCATGTGCTGCCTGCAGGGTTGATGGGCCTGATATTAACCGGCATGTATTTCTCTACTTCGGCTTCGGCCAATACGGCATTGAATGTAGTCTCCGCAGTGTTCACGAACGATATTTATAAAGAGAAAATAAATCCCCATGCGTCGGATAAGAAACTGATGCAGGTGGCGAGGGCTTCTTCCTGGGCTTTTGGTTTTGGGATGATTGCTGTGGCGCTGATTGTACCATTGATTGGGGGGCTTGTTGAGTTTACGCTCTCTATCGGTGCTGTGACGGGTGGTCCGCTTCTTGCGCCGCCTATCTGGGCTTTGTTCAGCAAAAGATTAAGTGGTAAGGCGACATTATGGATCACCATCTTTTCACTTACTGTGAATCTGGTCTTTAAAATGGTAACACCGATAGCATTTGATTTCAGGTTAAGCCGTGCGAATGAAATGCTGTTGGGTGTGGGACTGCCCTTTCTTTTATTATTGATAAATGAAGTCGTTGCTGCCACAAAGAATAGAGTAAGCGATGAATACCTGAAGATGAAGGAAATTAAGGCACAACGATCAGTCACAGCAGCCATGGGCATGGATGAAGAAGAGGCGTTGGCTGTTAAAGAACAAAATCGGTTTGGTTTGCGAATGATCGCTTTTTCGCTCAGTTTTATTGCCGTGCTTTTATATATTTTGTGCCTGGTGACAATCAAAGGAACGGCGCTGGTCGCTGGAATTGCCACTGTGATACTATTTTCTGCGTTGATACCTTATAGGGCGTCGTTAAAAGTCGGGACAAAAGAAGTATCCGGCCGGATTGCTTCCCCTGAATTGTAGATCCACGACATCACTGGCAACCATAACACATGTCATTCAGGCCACCTGGACCGATTATTCCCTAAATAAGACCGATTAATTGCCATTTTGTACAGTTTGTTCCAAGCTTTTGGAAATTCTCTTTTTGGTGAGTAACTAGCATGCTGATTCTGCGGTAACGCAACCATCACAAATTGAATTCCAGGCGTTCTTTGATAAGCAACTCTTCGTGAAGCCGTCCCAAAGCCGGGTGAAAGCCGTCCAGACTATAGAAAAAGGTAACAACAAGGCCACGCCGAGCCTACGCCGACGTATAATTGAAGGGACGAACAAGGGAGTATGAGTACAGCGCGAAGAGAGAAAACTGTATGAGTGACGTATACAGGAGGTATGAGTGACGAGTTTTGGAGGTAAGAAAGATGGTATGAGTGACATGTTACTATGTCGATTGTACAACGAATGGTAGTTTGCAGTGAATAAGTCAATATGTGAATAGGTGAAATTTAAAAATGAGTCGACCAGCGATCGAACGGGTCTACAAGCCGGGAACAAGCCGTCTACATCGGTAAACCAACCTGACAAATACCTGCTTTTTACCTGCATTTCCCGGACACGCATCGGACATTCTTCGAAGAACCATCGAAGGATCCCCGGACACTCCCGGAGAAATGTTCACGAACGACACACACAGGAGTGCATGAACGACAGGATTTTAATGCTTTTGTGGTTAAGTTTCGAAGTATTACCGGGGCGCGTGTGCATAAACGGTACCTGTGGCCGGGAGTTATCGACGCGGCCAGGAAGTGCCGAAATTCGGCTATACGACGGCGAAGAAGCCTTACGGCCCTGGCAATTATGCGTAACCGTAGTTTAATAAGTTGTTAGGTGGTCCGCTTTCACCTCCCGGGCATATGTCTCAATATTTTGGTTTTCCCTTTCTGGCTCTCTAAGACACTTCCCTGGTGAATCCCATAACATTTAGCCCGGGATCGAACTTCGGGTTTCCGCCACTCTTCACTTTTTACCGTTTACTTTTCCGTATTCCTCTTAATTATCCGATTTTTACAGCTCAAGCAAGTAATTCGATTATGGAAGTGATGGCCGAAAGAGGCACGTTGACAGCAGAACACCTTGAACAGCTGAAATCGATCGTAGGGGCTGAATATGTATTTACTGATGAGGAATCTTTCCAGAAATATGGCCGTGACGAGACAGAGAATCTGTTGTTTTATCCTGAGGTAGTGGTTAAGCCGCGGACAACCGAGGAAATCAGTGCTATCATGCGGTTGTGCCATGAAAATTATATCCCTGTGACACCCCGCGGAGCCGGTACAGGACTCAGTGGGGGAGCGCTGCCGCATCTTGGGGGCGTTTTGATTTCAACCGAAAGGCTTAATTCCATTTTGGAAATAGATGAACGTAACCTGCAGGTAACTACTGAGCCAGGTGTCATCACAGAAATACTGCAGACAGCCGTAAGGGAAAAAGGCTTGTTTTATCCGCCTGATCCCAGCAGCCGCGGATCCTGTTTTATCGGTGGAAACATAGCAGAGAACAGTGGCGGTCCTAAGGCCGTGAAATACGGGGTCGTAAGGGACTATGTCCTGAATCTTGAAGTGGTTCTTCCTACCGGCGAGGTAATCTGGACCGGTTCGAATGTCTTGAAAAATTCGACGGGATATAACCTCACACAGCTAATGGTGGGAAGCGAGGGTACGCTTGGGATTGTCACCAAAATTGTACTCAGGCTGATTCCCCATCCGAAATTTGACCTGCTGATGCTGGTACCTTTTCAGTCGCTCGAGAAAGCAGGTGAGGCTGTAAGCGCCATCTTCCGTGCAGGCTTTACGCCAAGCGCACTGGAACTGGTGGAAATTGATGCCCTGCGGATTGTAAGTGCATTTGTCGACAGTTCAGCTGTGCCCCTTACACCTGACACCGAAGCCCATCTGATCATTGAAGTGGATGGTAATCATATGGAAACCCTGATGGCCGAAATGGAAGCCATTGCCGGTTTGCTGACAGAATACGAGTGTGGGGAAATTTACTTTGCTGATGACGCACAGCAAAAGGCGGAATTATGGAAGATGAGGAGGCGTGTTGCTGAAGCGGTTAAGATTGCAGGTTATACCATCGAAGAAGACACGGTGGTACCGCGCGCTGACCTCCCTGCATTGATCAGGGGGGTGAAGGCAATCGGTGCGAATTATAATTTCCATGCAGTTTGTTACGGGCATGCGGGCGACGGAAACCTTCATATCCGGATAAAAAAGGAAGGTACAGTAAACAGCCAGGATGACCCTGAAGTAGTGGCCGGACTGCGTGATTTATTTGCGTTGGTTTATGACCTTAAGGGTACCATCAGTGGCGAGCACGGCATTGGGCTGATCCAGAAAGGGTTTATGGATATTGTGTTTAACGAAACGCAGTTCAGGCTTATGCGCAGTATCAAAAAAGTCTTTGATCCACACAACATACTCAATGCCGGTAAAATATTCGATGCATAAAATCACTGAAATGAAAAAAATATTGGTACCCATCCTGCTCGTCTGCGTTTTCATCAGCAGCGCCCGTGCCCAGGACAGCACTGGAGCCGATGAACCGAAAAAAGGATTTGACAGGAGTCGGTTGTTTGTTGGAGGAAATTTTGGTTTGAGTTTTGGTAATTATACGCTTGTAAACTTGTCTCCGCAAGTTGGCTATCGTTTCAACAACTACCTGGCAGCAGGTATCGGGATCAATGGACAATACACGCAGATCAAGCACGAGGATATAAATGGAAATACGGCTGCCAGGGAAAATTATGGCGTTGCAGGTCTGAACATATTCGGCCGTTTTTATCCCATACAACAAGCTTTTATTTTAGTTCAGCCTGAATTGAACTATATATGGGGCAGTTACAAATATTACGACCCGGAGATCAAATCGTCCTTAAATGCCAAAATTCTACCTTCTTTATTAGTTGGAGCAGGAGGAGTATTGCCAATGGGGGGAGCGGGAGGATTGCTTGTGATGGTTCAATACGATGTACTACATAAAACTGGAAATGGTTATGATCCCGGAACTCCTTATGGAAGTAATGCATTCTTCAGCATTGGGTTCAACTTCGGCTTATAACAGATATATGTAATTGCGCCGGGTTAATCGCATTGAAAAATAAAGGCGCAGGATTTGATTTCCTGCGCCTTGGTTATTTAATTCACTTTGTTCTCACAATCCTTTCAGGTTGTTCATTTTGAATGTTTACTTTAAGAGATCTTATTAAAGATCTCAACCGGGTTGCCGCATACAACTATTCTTTCTTCCAGCGGCTCATAGAGAAAATTCTCGCGCTCCGAATGTCGCAGGAACTGGATCAGCGCATTATAGTAACCGGCTGAATTGAGCAGGTATATTTTTTTATTGTGAATCTTTAACTGGTTCCAGGTCAGCATTTCGAACAATTCGTCCATAGTTCCGAAGCCGCCTGGCAGGATGATGGCAGCATCGCTCATTTCGTACATCATCTTTTTTCGGCTGTGCATATCTGGTACAACCGCAAGTTCGGATAGCGAATCATGTTGCTGCTCCCATTCTGTGAGCAGCTTAGGAATAACACCCATTACTTCACCGCCATGTTTAAGGACGGCATCCGCAATAGTGCCCATCAATCCCTTTTTGCCACCGCCATACACCAGCTTGATGTTGAGCATGGCTATCAGTTTGCCCAGTTCTGCAGTGTGTTGTAGGAATAACGGGTTCAATCCGGTCTGCGATCCGCAAAAAACTGCTATTGCTTTTACGTTCATAAGATAATTGTACTAAAGTAAACGTATTCATCTTTATTTTGTGGCAATTTTAGAAAAAACTTACAGGCATGTCCCCCACACTGCTCTTCACTTTTGTTATCGCGTATTTCGTTTTATTACTGGTTGTAGCGTATATCACTTCCCGTAACGCCAATAATGAGAGTTTTTTTATCGGCAACAAGAATTCCAACTGGATGCTGGTGGCTTTCGGCATGATCGGCACTTCACTCAGTGGTGTGACCTTTGTTTCCGTTCCCGGTACGGTCGCGACTAACGCATTTACCTATATGCAGGTGGTTTTCGGTTACCTGATCGGTTATGTAGTGATCGCATATGTTTTATTGCCTTTATATTACCGGTTGAATCTCACGTCAATCTATCATTATTTGCAACAACGATTCGGATTCACCGCCTATAAAACGGGCGCTTTGTTCTTTATTATTTCGAGGACAATCGGCGCAACTGCCAGGCTATACCTCGTGATCAATGTGATGCAGTTGTTCATTCTCGACAACCTGGGAGTGCCCTTCTTTGTAACAGCGCTGGTGATCCTGCTGATGATACTGCTGTATACTTTCGAAGGAGGTGTAAAGACCATCGTGTATACAGATACGCTTCAAACGAGTTTCATGCTGCTCGGGCTGGTAGTTTGTGTGATCTACATCATGAACAACCTGGGATACGGATTTGGCGAAGCGATGCAGGCCCTTGGTTCGGAAGGCTATACCCGGATCATGAACAGCGATGTAAACAGCAAAGGCTATTTCTGGAAACAGGTGATCGGCGGTGCCTGTATCACTATTGCCATGACCGGTCTCGACCAGGAAATGATGCAGAAAAATATCAGCGTTAGAACGTTGAAAGATTCGCAAAAGAATATCATGACCTTCAGTGTGATAATAGTCTTCGTGAATTTTCTTTTCCTGCTGCTTGGCGGACTACTCTACATCTTTGCAGCGCAAAAGGGGTTAAACGCTGCGGGAGATGACCTGTTCCCGACAGTCGCCATGAATTATCTGCCGCCTGCGATTGGCATCATTTTCATCATAGCATTGATCTCGGCACTCTTTCCCAGTGCTGACGGTGCATTGACTGCCCTCACATCCAGTTTTTGTATTGACATGTTGGGCATCAAAAGAAATCCTGAACTTAACGAAAAACAACAACGGCGTATCCGGTTGACGGTTCACCTGACCTTCACTGTTATTTTCATGATCTGTATCCTGGTCTTTAAATGGATCGACAACAAATCAATTATCAATATCATCCTTGATCTTGCAGGTTATACCTATGGTCCTTTACTCGGCCTGTTTGGTTTTGGAATTCTTACAAAAAGACAGATACCTGACAGTATTGCCATCACGTTAGTCTGTCTCGCATCTCCCGTAATCTCATACTTCATCACAAAGAATGCTGCGGCATGGTTTGGAGGATTCCAGATTGGGATTGAACTGCTGCTTATCAATGGGTTAATTACCTATTCAGGGCTGTTAATCCTTTCAAAAAAATCTGTAATAAAATAAACTAAACAGGTAAGAAATACGTTCTTATAGTATAGAAAACTACGATGCCATCCATGGCTAAATTATGGGTGGCATTGTCGTCTCCTAAGCTAAAAAAGCAGACACATGAATGACACGATAAGGATGACGAAACAGAGGCGTTGGAGTGAATCGAAAGCCCATTCTAGTTGGCAGATCTTTAAAATAATGGCAGAATTTGTAGATGGCTTTGAAGCCCTTGCCAAAATAGGTCCGTGCATCTCCATTTTCGGATCGGCCCGCACCCAACCGGGTCACGAAGCTTATGAACTCACAGTAGACATCACCAAAAAACTTGCGGAAGAAGGATTCGGGATTATTTCAGGCGGTGGCCCCGGTATCATGGAAGCTGCGAATAAAGGAGCGCAGCTCGGTGGTGGGAAATCAGTTGGACTGAATATCGAACTTCCCTTTGAACAGCACGACAATCCGTATATCGACCGCGATGCAAACCTGCATTTCGAATATTTTTTCGTGCGTAAGACGATGTTTACCAAGTATTCACAGGGATTTGTCATGATGCCAGGCGGTTTCGGCACTATGGATGAATTCTTCGAAGTAGCAACGCTCATCCAGACCGGGAAGATGCTGCAGGTACCCCTGATCCTGGTTGGCAGCACCTATTGGGCCGGCCTGATGGAATGGTTGCAAACCACGATGCTGACGGAGCAGTATATTTCTTCAGAAGACCTTCAATTGCTGAAAATTGCGGATACTGCCGAGGAAGTTGCTGCCCATGTACTTAATTTCTACAGTAAGAACCCGCTTCAGCCAAATTTCTGATCTATATTGTTCAATTTGAGATATGAACACATGGACTTAATTTTGCTGAAAATTTTATCAATTGGAACTGATCAGTGATGCAGTCAGCGATTATGCCGGTAAGTTTACTTCTGAAGAACCGGCAGACCTGAAACATATTGCGGCATGGACAACCGCTCACCACCCGCAGTTTCATATGCTTAGCGGACATGTGCAGGGCAGGTTCCTTGCTATGATCAGCAGGCTGATACAGCCGAAGTATATCCTTGAACTGGGAACTTTTACCGGCTACAGTGCACTTTGCCTTGCTGAAGGACTGATTCCGGGTGGTCAATTACACACCATAGAACTGAGGGATGAAGAGGCCGATGTGGCCAAGAAAAATTTTTCCTTGTCAGCCAGGGCAGACCAGATAATTTTGCACCGCGGTGAGGCTGCGGCAATAATTCCAATCCTGCCGTTTGAGTGGGATCTTGTTTTTATCGATGCCGATAAAACGGGTTACATCGATTATTATGAGTTGCTCCTGCCGCGGCTCAGGAAAGGTGGCCTGATATTGGCGGACAATGTCCTGTTCCATGGCGAAGTGCTGGAGTCACCAATCAAAGGCAAAAATGCCAAAGCAGTACATGCGTTTAATGAGCATGTAATGAAAGATGACAGGGTAGAAAAAGTGATGTTGACGGTCAGGGATGGCCTGCAGCTATTGCAAAAAAAATAAAGCCGATGATGCGCACACTGGTGATTTTAATATTCTCTTTTTGTTCAGCCTTAACAGCGGCCGCACAACAGAATGCGGCAGTGATTGACTATATCAACTCCTATAAGCAACTGGCTATTGATGAAATGCAACGGACGGGGGTACCCGCTTCAATCAAACTTGCCCAGGGTATTCATGAAACCGAAGCGGGGAGAAGCGAACTCGTGCTGAAGTCAAACAACCATTTCGGCATAAAATGTAAAAGCAACTGGGCCGGTCCGAAGGTATACCACGATGACGATGCCCGTGGGGAATGTTTTCGCAGCTATGACTTTGCGGTAGATTCTTACCGCGATCATTCCAATTTCCTGAAGAACTCCCAGCGTTATGCATTCCTTTTCGAACTTAATCCTGAAGATTATAAGGGTTGGGCCTATGGATTGAAAAAAGCCGGCTACGCAACAAATATCAAGTATTCCCAGATCCTTATCCGGATCATCGAGACCTATGATCTCCAGCAGTACACCCTGATTGCATTGGGTAAACTGAAACCCTCTGCCGAAATACTGGCCGGTATCACAGTTCCACTGGAAAAGACCGAAGACCCGGCTGCACAACGGGAGCTTACCCAGGTTGCTGCCGCACCGCCGGTCAATTACCCTGATGGTATTTTCCAGATCAATGAAACCCGGGTAATCTTTGTAAAGGGGGGTACCTCTTTGCTTGCAGTGGCAAACCGGCATGAACTTACCCTCGCAAGGCTGCTTGAATTCAACGATATGACAGCCGGCGAAGGTGATATCCTGAACGAAGACCAACTGGTTTACCTGCAACGCAAAAGAAGGACCGGGGCCAATTCCGTGCACCTGGTGCAACCTGAGGAAACACTATATGATATCGCACAGGCTGAGGGTATCCGTTATGAGAATATCCTGCTGCTTAATGACCTTCAGCCCGGGATGGAACCTGCTTTGGGTGAAAAGATCTACCTGAAGGAAAAAGCACCCGCAAGGCCAGCTTTACTCGTGGTAAAGAATGAGCAGTCAATGACCAGGCATGTGGTAAAATACAACGAGACGATTTACGGCATCAGCAAGAAATACGGAGTAACTGCCCAGCAGATAAAACAGTGGAACAGGTTGTCGGGGCATTCTCTCCGGAAAGGACAGGAATTAATCATCTATACCAATTGACATGTCGCAGATCAAGGTAAAAGAAAAAGTATTCGAGCCTTATCTCACCGCTGAGGAAATCAATGGGCAGATCCAGCGCCTGGCTGCAGGAATAAACCACGATTATGCGGGTAAGAAACCGTTATTCATAGCCATATTGAACGGTTCGTTCATGTTCGCTTCCGACCTGTTCAAAGCAGTGAATATTGAGGCAGAGATCTGCTTTATTAAACTGGCATCCTATAAAGGCACAAAGTCGACAGGGCAGGTGATAACAGCAATTGGCCTCGATATGGATATTCACACCAGGCATGTGATCATTATTGAAGATATCGTCGATACCGGGAAAACACTGAGCGAATTCTTACCGCAGCTAAGGCACCAGCAACCTGCGTCACTTGAACTAGTAGTCCTTCTTCATAAACCTGAGGCAACTGAATACCCTGTCGATATCAAATACCTGGGATTTTCCATTCCCAATAAGTTCGTATTAGGATATGGCCTCGATTTCGACGGGCTTGGCCGGAACATCCCTGAAATCTATCAGTTGAAGGAAGGGTAGGGCGACAAATCCGACCGTTTTTCTTTTATATAAAGGGATAAAAATGTAACTTTCTTGTCTAAACGACCCCTCCTGAAAACTGCATGTGCCATAGTGATAATGGTGTTGTCCTGCATTGCCGCCAGTGCTCAGTATTACTTTCGCGGTGAAGTAAAGGACGAGACCCAGCGCCCTCTGTCCAACGTAAAAATGATGCTGCATTCCACGGGGTACCTTTACTATTCGGGCACCTATGGTGGATTCGGCATAACTTCTGCAAACCGGACGGATACGGCCACTTTAACTTTGGAAGGATATCGTACCTGTACAGTCGTGCTGGACAGCCGGATCGAGAACCAGTTTACACTCAGGTTAATTTCTCCCAAAGGCAGCCAGCAGCAAAAGCGGCTGATCTCATTAACCCGTGGATTAAAACCCGGCGAAAAGTCAACTTTCTCAATTGGCGAAGAAACATACAGCAACCTGCTGGAAAATACATTTACGGAAACAAAGCGTTATCCTGCAACTGACTTTGCCATCAGCACCGACAAGGCGGCATACAGTAATATCAGGCGGTTCCTGAATATGGGCAGCACTGTGCCCCATGATGCTGTGCGGATTGAAGAGATGCTCAATTATTTCGACCTGGGCCATACTGATCCTTCTCCCGGTGAAGTATTCAGCGTGGAATCAAAGCTTTCTGAATGCCCCTGGAAATCGGATAACCATCTCTTCTTTATAAAAACCAGTGCGAGAAAGCTTGATCTTGCGCAGCTGCCACCCAGCAACCTGGTTTTCCTGATCGATGTGTCCGGTTCAATGGAAATGCCCAATCGCCTGCCGTTACTTAAGTCAGCTTTTAAGCTCATGGTAAATAACCTCCGGGCTACAGATACAGTTTCCATTGTTATTTATGGCGGAAGTGTCGGGGTCTGGTTAAATCCAACTTCCGGCGCTGATAAGGCCAGGATTCACCAGGCAATTGAAGAGCTTGAGCCGGGCGGGGCAACGGCCGGAGAGTCTGGAATCCGTACCGCCTACAGGGTAGCAAAGGCCCATTACATCGCTAATGGTAACAACAGGGTTATCCTGGCGACGGATGGTGATTTTAACGTGGGCCAGACAAGTGAAGAGGACCTTGAAAGACTCATCACCCAACACCGGCAGTTAGGTATTTATCTTACCTGCCTTGGAGTGGGCATGGGCAACTACAAAGATTCAAAGCTGGAAGTGCTGGCTAAAAAAGGAAATGGAAACTTCTCATACCTCGACGATGAAAGGGAAGCGGAAAAGGTGCTGGTGAAAGAGCTTACCCAAACCATGTATGCAGTCGCTGATGATGCACTACTTCACGTGAATTTTCATGAGGATAAAGTAAAGTCATACCGGCTTATCGGTTTCGATAATAAAGTAACGGCAATGTCTGATACCTCAAGTGTGCTGGAAGGCGGTGAAATAGGTTCGGGGCATACCCAGATAGCCATATTCGAAGTGGAAAGAATCATTGATTCAACCAACCCGTCAAATTATTTTGCTGATATAGAACTGACATATAAAAAGCCGAACGATTCCATTCCGCTGAAGTATGAGAAAAAAGTGGATTGTTCAGTAACTCCTTTGATCGAACTGCCTGCCTCATACCGGTTCGCAACAGGCGTAGCGCTGTTCGGTTCAATACTTAAAGAATCCAGGTTTACCAAAAACGCGGGTTTCATTGATGTGCAGGCCATTGTTCAGCCTGTAATCAGCCAGGATGATTACCTGCAGCGCGAATTCATAGCATTGCTGGAAAAGGCAAAAAAAATCTATACAAAAGGGAAACCTTCGCGTTCAAGAGGCGGCCTTCGCCAGTGATTCATGGCTTTCTGCATGCTTCTTCCTTACGACGAAATACATATCTATCTCATCAATGTTCTTTGCTGAGATCTTTCCCCTGTAACTGCATTCATAGTAGTCACGAATCAGTTCATAAGTACTTGATGAAATATTTACCTGCCCGGGTTCACCGGCACTTTCCATCCTGCTGGCAATGTTTACTGTGCTTCCCCAGATGTCATAGGCATATTTTTTCCTTCCTACGACGCCTGCCACGAGAGGTCCGACATGTATACCTATCCGCAGGTGCCAGGGAACAAGATTATTCTCCTGCCGTTTCCGGTTCCAGCCATCGAGGTATTCCAGGATCTGGAAACTGGCATTTACCATATTCAAAACGTGCGCCGGGTCCGGTGTTGGTATTCCACCTGCACACATATAGGAATCGCCAATTGTTTTGATCTTCTCGAGGTGGTTTCTTTCAATGATCTCATCAAAAGCCATGAAACATTCATTCAATTCAGCAACCAGTTCCTGGGGCGACATGTGATCCGCCATCCGGGTAAAGCCTTTGAAGTCAGTGAACAATACCGAGGCCTGTTCAAAATACTTCGGTGTAGCTGCACCCTGTTCCTGTAGTTCATGCGCAACTTCTGCGGGAAGGATATTCAGCAGCAGGTGTTCGATCTCATCCTTTTGCCTGTCGAGTAACAGGTTTGTTTTTACTTTCGCCCTGTAGTTTCTGTAGATCATGAATGCGATCGCAATTATAAGGGCAATACCTCCCAGCAATGCATTACGCACCAGCCTTTGCCTTTTTATTTCTCCTACCTGTAATTCTTTATCTCTCGACAGGAGATCAATCTGTGCTTCTTTTTTCTGCAGGTCAAATTCAAACTGGAGACCTTTGAGTTTGTCATCCGCCTCTTTGTTGTAAATGTTTTCCTTGATCTGTGTCAGTTTCACCTGGTAGTCGTAGGCCTGGTTGTATTTACCACTATGGGAATAAGCGACTGAGAGACCATGATAGATCCTGTTCAGTTCGTCATTTGCATTCAACTCTGCAGCCAGCGGTTCTGCCTGGCGGTAATAGGCGAGTGCCAGTTTATTATCTCCCTGTGCGGCATAGATCTCTGCAAGGCCGAGCAAAGCCTGCGCCATATACAATTTATTGCTGGCCTGCACTGACTCATTGTATGCCTGGCGATGGTAAACAAATGCACTGTCGTATTGCTTGTGTTTTAAATATGCCTTGCCAATATTATTTAGAGCCAGCGGTAGGTTTGGGTTGCCTTGAAGTTTTTTTTCTGCCAGTTTAAAATAATGGAGGGCTGAGTCAACCATACCTTTCTTCAGGAAGAGATCACCCATATTCCCTGTTGCCATTCCGAGAGCATCAGGGTAATTGTTTTTTTCTGAAAGACTGATTGCCCTGCGGTAACTTTCGAGGGCCTTATCTTCAGTTGCAGGCTTCTTGTCATATAATGCCGCAATGTTGAGTGACAGGGTTGCTATACGGAATTCGTCGCCGATTTCTTCTGCAAGTCGCATCGAACGCAGGTAGTAGTCAAGCGCTTTGGTCGGGTCGCTTCTTTCATAAATGCCTCCAAGGTTACCGAGGATGTTCGCGATGCCGCTTTTGTCCTGCATTTTTTCATACGTTGCCAGCGACTGTTGCCACGCATCGATGGCTTCGAGATGCGTGCCCTTGAAGTAGTGCGCGATCCCGATATTTTTCCAGGCAAGGGCGACGCCCTTATTGTAACTGATCTTTTCTGACAGGGCTTTTGCTTCGTTGGAATAGTTGATGGCATCTTCCCAGGAAACGTTGAAATATGACCTGCTGATCTGGAGCAGCACATCTGCTTTGGCTGAGTCGTCGCGCATTGTGGCCGCCAGCTTTTTCAGACTGTCCGTGGTCTTGTCCTGGGCCGTTGCAATCAGTGAACATAAAAGTATCAGTAATATAGTGTGAATTCTTCCTGTCATTAAACCGGTTCGTTTAGTTTTTAATTATCCTGAATAGTTTGACTTCCTGTCCTGACCTGACTTTTACTATATAAGTACCTGCAGGTAACCCTGCGATATTCAACACACTGCGGTACGGTGCTTCCTGATTAATAGTTATGTTGAACTGCCTGCCTTGCATGTCATACAGCAAAACATCCCCGTTCTTCAATTCTTTCTGGCTGCTTGTTACCCAAAGTTTTCCGGAGGTCGGATTGGGATATACCCTGGTTTCAGGTATTGTGATTAACTCTTGATCTTTTTCTGTACTATACGTGTTCGGTGCTGCGGTAGAACCAGATGAACAACGGCCTGAAGTTGAACTTGCATCGGTGCCAACTGCGGTTTTCTTATCCGATTCGTTGGTGGTCAATGTCCAGGTTAGTTTCTTTCCGTCAAACGGCACTTCAAATGTACCTCTTCCTGAGTTGAAAATGAATGGTTGCTGGCTACCGTCGAATTGACCTATCGAAGTAAGCTTGTTATCAGCTCCGATCTGAACATATACTGCGAACGCATTGTCATTGATGTAGAAGAACCTTGCTGTATATCGCAACCCGGTCGCTTGTGGTCCGCGGTCAACTACACAATCGAGGTAGGTGCGTATTTTTTTTGTTCCCCCGCCAACAGGACTTACATAAAGTGTACCATTGAGATAAGTGACAGTATAGTTTGAAATCTTACTGAATACCAGGTTTGAAGGTATGATCGGGTATGTACCTGCATTGCCGGAATACCCCGGTACATTATATGAAATACTTGTGGGCGTAATAAGTGTGGTGTCATTGTATTTAAGGCCGGTAATGGTCGACCTTAAAGTCGGCAATGGACTTCCGCTGTTAATAAAGGCATCATTGGCTTTCACTGTTAGCGGTGCCTGAGTTACAGTAAGTGTTCCATTGACTATTTCGAGTGTATAGTTGGATGGATTCGCAATGGTTGCAGTAGCGGTTATGTTGTACGTGCCTGCACCCGGGTTGGTAACAGTTTGACCGGAGCTGTTCTTCACCGTATAGGTAATCGGACTGGTCAAAATGTTTGACAGCAGATCTACATACTCAACTCCTTCCAGTGTTGAAGTGAAGGTCGGTAAAGGATCGCCATAACCTGCGTTCTTTGCATCCACTTTGATCCTGAGCGGTGCAGGATTGATTGTCAGGTTACCGGTGCTGTATTGTACATCCAGGTTGTTGGTGAGTATACCACCCGGGGTAAATCCGCCCGGCACTATGAAATGATTGCCTGCAGTGAAACCTGTTATGCCATTCACGGATTGCAATACCAGGCTCTGGTTGCCCAGGGAGCGGTCTGACTGATCTATCATACTGGCCAGTGAAGAGCTGCTGTTGATAAAAGGCACTCCATTAATCATGTAAGGTTCACCTGTGTTGATAAACGGAACGCCATTGATGAAAGGAACTCCATTTTGTAATTCTATTGCGCTGTTGATAAATGGAACGCCATTGATATAAGGAACGCCGTTGATCACCTGTATACCGGCGTTGATGAAAGGCACGCCATTGATATACGGTACTCCGTTGATCAGCCTGAAGCCGTTTACATTGTTGATGAAAGGTACTCCGTTTATAAGCGGTACGCCATTGGTTACAGTAACACCACTGTTAATAAACGGTACCCCGTTGATAAACGGAACACCATTGATCAGGGAGAATGCACTATTAATATATGGCACACCATTTATGTAAGGTACTCCATTGATGAACTCGAATCCACTGTTGATGTACGGTACGCCATTGATGAGGTAGAGACCATTACTGTTTACAAACGGAACGCCGTTGATGAAGTACAATTCTCCGCTGTTTATAAGTGGTACGCCATTGATAAACGGAACGCCGTTAATCAGTTCAAAGCCTGTGTTGATGAGTGGCACGCCATTAATAAATGGCACTCCATTGATCAATTCAAAGCCGCTGTTTATATACGGCACTCCGTTGATGTAAGGTACACCGTTGATGGTCTGGTATCCCGAACTGTTAATGAAAGGCACTCCATTGATATAAGGTACGCCATTGATGAAAGGAACGCCGTTGATGAGTGGTACTCCATTCACCGTTGCCTGCCCGTTGATCAATGCTACGGTGTTCAGCAGTGTGGCATTATTGATATATGATGTGCCATTGATAAGCGGCACTCCATTGATGAATGGTACTCCGTTCTGTAATGTTCCTGCTGAAGAATTGTTTTGGAAATTGTATACGTTCTGCGGATTCAGGCTCACAAACACAGTGGTATCCCGGGTAGTACCTTCCGGCGGTGTCATATTGTTGTAAGGCTGGCCATTGATATATGGTACGCCGTTGATAAACGGTACGCCAAAGCTTGCTGCGCGGTTAGAGATCATCAGTCCCATATTCTCCAGGTCAGCTGAAGTGAGCGGCGTAACCTGGGTAAACCTCGCATCGAGCAATACCAGTGTGTTGCGTACAAAATTTGCCTGGTGTTGTGATTGGATCAGGTTGAGGAAGAACTGGCGATCGGACGCGGCAATCCTTGAATTATCAAATTCATACCTGAATGTTATCTGCTTAAGATTGTCGCCATAGTTAGCTGTCTTGTCTTCCGGTACTACCGTTACCTGCAGCGGCTGCACACTTATGAATCCTTTTACGAACTGGTAATTGTAAATCTCAAGAAAACCGGCATCTTCTGCATTGGTCGGATCAAAATTGCGTACTGCCTGCACAAGGTAATTGTTTACCGGGCTGAAATTAGTGGCAAGGGTATGGAACTCAAGTTCATCAAGTCCAAGCTGTTCTTCGTTCAGTCCAGACTGTGAAAGTGCAACGCCATTTACCGTGATGTTTGCGGTGAATGCAGGAAGTTGTTCCGCAAAACGCTTGCTTGTATTATTCACCGTAATTACAATGTTCTTTTTCGGCAGGTCAAGCAGTGAGATTGAATTGGAAAATCCGCCGTCCAGCAGGCTTGAAGTAACCGGTGCTGTGTACAGCCTGATTGTCGGGTTTCCGTTAAACGGAGGAATGGTTGCGGTAACAGTATTCTCATTGACGAATGTTGTACCAAGCTGTTGGTCCCTAAAATATACTTTGGTGTCATTGGTCAGGAATTCGCCATTCACAGTGAGCAGTAATGGTACGGTAGATCCATTAGTCGCATCAGTGCCCGCTGGAAGTGCAAGTGAAGTTATGTGGGGGGTCGGTGAGGATGGCAAAGTCCTCAGTGCCTGCTGAGCCTGCAGGAACCCGCTACCTGAAATAAAATCAAAGCCGGATGTTCCCATATCGAGTGCCGTGCTCTTTAAAAGCTGCCGTATATATTCCGGGGTAGTGCCCGCATTATAGAATTTCAGCCTCGCATTGTAAACCAGTGCAGCCAATGCAGCAGCATGCGGGGCGGCAGCAGAGGTGCCAAAGAAATTTGGCAAGCCATCACCTTCGAGGTCTGAAGAGCCAGGGAAGGATACTGTAGTATTAACACCATTTGGTGCTGTAAAATCAGGTTTCTGTGGAATAGTGTTGTTGATCACTCCTCCGCCAGTTGAACTGAAGGATGCAATGGTTGGAGGGTTTACTCCAAATGCGGGTGTATTGGAATACAGCACGGCACCAACTGTCATTGCAGATGGAGTGTTTGCATGACCGAAGATGGTGGAACTGCCAGGGTAATTGAGGATCTGTGCATTACCACGGAAGATGATAAGTTTGAAACGGACTGCCCCGCTGCCCTGTGCGCGAACTACCATCAGGTTTGTCTGGTTCGGTGTGGTAACCTGGAACGGAAGGATCTCGATGGGGTCCGCACTGAAGTTATTTCGGTTAAATCCGTACAGGATGTTACCGTTGTTATCAGTGATATAAATATCCAGGTCGTTCAGTGTTCCCTGCGGCGCATCTCCCAATGAGTAAACACCATCTTCCCACTGCATCACAATGGTGCATATGCCTTCTGCCGGCAGTTGTATCGGTTGCAAAGCACCGCTACCGAAATTGTGTGCCTGTCCTGTCAGGCCTGCAGCAGCTGGAATAGTGGTGGGTGCAAAAGTCGCCTCATATGACTTGTTGCCAAAGTTTCCTGCCGATGTGAAATAGGATGCTCCCTGTGCTGTTACTTCATCTACTGCCCGCGCAACAACGCCCTTGGTGTAGAACGGTTCAGTTACATAAGTAATATCATCAACTATGATATCGCAATTTGCCTGGCGTAACGCACGGATGCCATTGGCAAAGTCACCTGCACTCAGGAATCCTGTCCGGAAGGCCAGGGTGGAAGCCGGCGCAATATCATGTATGATTTCAAGCATAGCCCTGCCTTCATCGATTTTGGCGCCGAATGGATAATCCAGCAGCACCTGTACCGGTGTGTTGTGATTATTCGGATTACCCGGACCGGGAAGATCACCGTTCTGGATATCTATGGTTGCCCTGCCAAGGGTGTTGTAACTGTCAGACATCACACCAATCTTTACACCTGTACCATCCAGGCCGTACCCGTTGCGTACAAAATCCGACCGCATGGCGATATCTCCCGCTGTGGTTGCAATACCATTCGCAACTACAGGTGGGATCAGTGGCCTGGCATATTTGATCATTGTTGTCAGCGCGTTCAGGCTGGGCAGGTTAACAATCGGAAACTTGCCAGTGATAAAAAGTGAACCGGTCGGATTGGGTATTATACTGTTAAGGCCATATGCCGGTTGCTGCAACAGGGTGAGCAATTGATTGTATTGACCGGAAATGGCTACTATTTCGATGTATACCTGGCCATTATCCACGATAAAGAGATTCTGACCAGCGTTGAATTCTCCGCCGGCAGCCAGTGCAGTAAGTTCAGGCCCAATCAGGTCATTCACTTTGGTTGGGATTCCGCTATAGCCAGGTTCGATACAAGGGTCGAAAGTAACAATCGCTGTATCAGTTGCTGTACATCCGGTAGATGAGTTGGTAACAGTGAGAACATAGGTGCCGGCTCTTGTAACTGTGGGAGTAGCCGTGTTTGCTCCAGACGAGATGTTGCCACCGGTAAGGAAAGTCCAGGAGTATTGTGCGCCCGCAGTTGAAGATGAACCTTGTAGCTGCAGGCTTTGCTGGTTACATTTGAGCTCTTTGTCCGGACCAGCGCTTACACTTGGTTTTACACAATCTCCAAAGGGGCTATAAGTGAAGTTGGTGCCTGTATTGACAGTAAGCGTTTTACCTGTAACCAGAGACCCGACAATGGTATTGCTGCCACTTCCGGAGCCAACTTCAATGTTGCCGTTGGCCGCCCAAACCGTTCCAAGCCACCTGGTGGCTGTACCGCCTGAACCGTTGGAAATCTGGAATGTGCGGCCTGATGTGCCTGATGTGCCGGTTCCGTTAACAACAGCATAGATCCGGCTGGCAACAGTAACATTTGTTGCATTTGTGCCGGCGTTGGCAAAACTCACCCCTATTTTGTCGAGGATCATATTTTCCATCACCAGGATCCTGATCTGACCAGGTAAGCCACGAAAATCAAAATGAAAAGTATTGTTCTTGCTGAGTGTGATGGACCGGAAAATGTAAACACCCGGGCCGTTAAATGTGATTGTCTTATTTCCTCCCAGGACGAGCGCCCCCGACCTTACAGTGTCATTGACGGGGGTTAGGGTGGCGGTATTGCTGATATTATTTGTTCCGGGTGTGAAGTTAAGTATGTCAGGAAGCCCAGGAAGTTGCGGCAGGGCAGGAGTTCCAATGACAGCTGGTCCTGCTTGTGGGGTTGGCCCGGTATAGCTAATACTCGCTGTAACGTTTCCTGTGATCGTTCCTCCATTCACTACAATCCTTCCGAATGCATTGATATTTCCTGCTACACTTAAGCCCGAACCGGTTTTCACAGCGATGACCTGGTTCAGATTTAACCCTGTACCAGCAGCCGAGATGCTTCCCTGGATTTTGTTGTTATTGGCAAGCTCAATTCTGCCACCACTGTGAAGGCCGCCACCGAGAGCATTTGTACCACTGGAACTGATTAGTTTATTGCTGCCAATCAGTCCGTTCCCTGTAAATGAATTTGAAGTTCCTAACTGGATCCCATCTGCCCCATAGAGACTGAATTCGGTTATTTTCAATTGCTGGGAGATAGCATTGTGTCCAAAACACACAAGTAGCGTTAGTATATAAAACAGCCTGCGGCATGCAGTTAGGCGTGACGATTCCATATTGGATAAGATTATATCCGGGAAATTATTTTCAGTAAAGCTTTAAAGGGTGAACCGGTTTAAGGATTGATAGAGCGGATTGTAATTAATGGGGCAACAGTAAGATAAGGTTTTATTCTTTTCTTTTCAAGTAAACTTTCCTTTATAAGTTCCGTGACTGCACGCTTTTTTCATTCTGTGCACGCAGCCGCTGGCAAAGGATCTTGATGAATCCCCTTGCGACTTCGGGCCTCGCATCGATCAGTTCATAGAATGGTTCCTGGTCTATCCGGAACAGCGTGCAGTCGGTTTGGCAGCTGGCACTGGCTGACCTTGTTTCCGCATCCAGGAGGGAAAGTTCTCCGAAAACTTCTTTTTCTTTCAGGACTGCAAGTGTCGTATTGTTCTTATGGATCCTGACTTCGCCGCGGTGGATAATGAACATGCAGTCGCCGGTATCACCTTCACGGAACAGCAGGGTTTCTTTTTCAAAATCTTCTTCCTGCATAAGGGGAGCAAGATCAGCGAGGATGTTTTCAGGGGTATCGCTGAAGATTGTCAGTGACTTGAGGATGATCACTTTTTCCACCAGTAATAGCCTCTCGTTGGATGTTATCATCATATTGTTCTTTTACGTGCACACATAATGTGCAGTTTCTTTCAGCAATGGGTTCTCAGCATTCAGATATTTATCCATCAGGGTAACATCTATCGTAACCAGGTATTTCTTTGAAACATACATCGAGCACGCTTTGGTCCAGTCGTGGTACAGGATAGGCTTTTCAGAAAGAATACGACCAAGCACCTGGTTGGTTTTACGGTATTCGGTTTCCGTGTACAGGAACCGGAGCGCCTCACACCTGTGTTCTATGCTGGTATTTTCGAAAAGCGTATTGAAGTACCTGGCGAGATCTTTTTTAACGGTAAGTTCAATGATCTCCATGGCGTTGGCAATGCTGTCACGGTTGTGCGTATAAAATCCGTTGCGCGCCTTCCTGACTTTTTCGCGGTCATATATACACGCAAACAGGCTCAGGAGTATTTCACGTATTTCCTGGAATTCGATCTGGATAGCATTGTAGAGTAGTGCAGAAGGCTGGTCGATGCCGGTCAGTGCTTTCTGCATATGTAACAGCTCGACTGCAAACCGGATATAAGCGCGCGCAAGTGATTCGAAGTAATGCCTGTTTTCCTTGTTTGCCTGGTATCGGCTGCGATATAATGCCTGGATGATTGCCGCGGAGCCGGAAGGGTGATTTTTAAGCATCCTGACTAAAACATCATGCGACTTCGTTCCCCCGATCTTTCCGCAAAGGACGATCAGCTGGTTGCGGATGTCAATGGTGTAATGGCTTTCTTCGAGCGCCGTCGCGATAAAAGGTATTGAACGGCTTCCGGCACGGTGCAATGCTTTCATGACGATTGGCCTGTGCCGAACAAGCTTGTTCATGGCAGCGGAGAGGGTGGTAGGGGCAGCTGCATTCCCGATAGCATTAATAGCCCGGATTGCGGTATGGTCATCGTTGTGTTCGATCAGTACCCTGTGCTCCGGATGATCATATTCATCCTTCACTTCATCCAGTATATGCATTGCACTGAATCGTTCGTAGGTGCTGCCTGCGCCGATCATATCACGCAGGGCATCTTCGGCCATGGATTTGGCAATATCCATGCGGTTGCACAACATTCCCTTTATTGCCGACAAACGAAGGGCCGGGTCAGGATTTGACAGGTATGCCTGCAGCTCATGGTTATTCTCTGCAAGCTGGCAGATCGTTTTTATGGCTTCGTTCCTGACACTCTCTTCACGGCTCTCGAGTACCAGTGTACTCAGTTTGTCTTTCAATGAGACGATCTTCTTGGCTGCTATCAGTCTTAAAGCTTCCAGCTTCACCTGCTCCGATGAATGATCAAGGAAGCAGGACAATAACTCGATTGATATAGGGTTCTGTTTTGTCCCGACCATATTCAGTACGCTTAATACCTCGCTGGCAGAACCTGTTTCAATTTTACGCCGTATCTGGGCTATGATGTCGGGATCGTTGAGCGTGAATTCTTCCTGGCTGAAAAAGCGGCTGCTGATCGTCTTGATCAGCATGCTCAGGTAATCCCTGTTTACCATTACAATTCCACCAATCCAGCATACAGCAAGGCCTACAAGGATATAACAGATCGTGATCAGGTTGATTTCATGCTGTATCCGGAAAAGTACCAGCAGCAGGATTCCGCAGAGCAGGGTTGCAAAGGGATCCATGATTCCCTTTACTATATTATGGGCCCTCAGCCGTTCATGCGTTGGCAGCGGTTGCATTACTGTCAGCAGTACCGGGGAGTTGATAGAAGTGCGTAAAACATCAACGGCGATAGAAGTAGCTCCAAAAAAATAAAACAGGATCTTCTGATCCGGGTTTGTCCAGTTGACAAACAGCAGTGTACTGATCAGTACGATCATTACGGCAGGAGTAATGAAGAGCGACTGGCGTACGCCAAGCACAGTTGTTAGCCTGCCTGTCAGAATGGTTTTGGTGATAAGCGCCGCAATTCTTAGTCCGGCCATGAACATGGCAATAAATCTCGCCAGTTCGACATCTGTGCTGTATTCTTCTTTGACTTTTGAATAGAGTCCATAGTTGACGATGATCATGCATGCTGATGCAAGTAGGGAGATCAGGGCGATACTGCGGATGATCCTGCTGTTCCGGAAATCAGCGAGCAGGTTGTTGATCGGCGTTCCGGAGTGGTGAATATTTTTTGCGGGGTGACCGGAAGCGAAAGCTTTTTCTTCTTCGCGGGCGATGGTATTAAAGAATGGAAGGGACAGCAACATGCAAACAAAGCCGATCAGCAACAGGTTCAGGGTGCCGGTATAAGGAACAAAGACAAGTGCGAGTGTATAACCAATAAATTTCGCGGGAATGTCACCTGCGCTGATGACACCGAAGAGCCGCTTGCTCTGGCGCATATCAAACAGTCTCGCAGCAATTCCCCAGAATTCAAGATTATTAAGCAGGTAGAGGACATAAAACCAGGCAAGGCTGAAATAGTAGAACCAGATGCCAGGGAAGAAGTTGCTGCCCACTCTCACCAGCAACATGCTGCCAGCCATAAGCAGAATAATGCCCCCATTGAACTTCCTGAAGGGGATCCGGTGTTCCAGGATGGTATATAGTAACCCGGTTAACCACAATAGGAATGCTGCCATTACCATTACCCATGGGAGTTCATAAACGGGCATGCGTTCCAGGAACCGTGCGAATTCAGCAGTGAAGAAAAATGAGATTCCGGCGCCCTGGAAGAACTGGAGCCAGAACAGTTTCTTTACGACCCGCCATTCATTGACGTGCACGTTAAGCACTTTCAACCATAAATGGCCGGACCTCATGTTGTTGTTATTAGTTGACGGTTCTTACCAGGCTTTTTCTTTCAGCATAGCCAGGTATTGTTGCTTTCTAGGGGCGCGGAGTGTTCGTGAGCTACGGGTGAAATAACGGTGTTTTTCAAAGAAATCGATCTGCAGTGGATCCCAGTCTTTATCTCCCCCTATTATGCCATAAGACAGGAATTCAACCTTGAGATTATCACTGATGGGAGGATAATCGTCTCTTCCCAGGTAGTCCAGGTCTGCGTCGCAAATGATCTCTTCCATAAGGTTGGCCGGACTCTGGGGTATTTTGGTGGCCATGATCATGCCTGTTATGGTATTAACCTCATCAACAGTGAGGTCCGTACCGGCAAGATCCTGCCTGGCAATCTCACAGGATTTTTCTTCATGGCCACGATAGGTAAACAGGAACCCCGTATCATGGTATAAAGCCGCGATCTTTACAAGTAACAACTGCCTTGGATCCAGGATAGATTCTTCAACAGAAATCCTGACAGCCTGCTCCATAACATCCAGCGTGTGTGCCAGGTTATGGTAGGTCAGTCGCGTGTCCAGACCAGACAATCGTTGTATTATATCTGCCTTTAAGGCTTGAAAGCCCGCTTCAGTCATGGCACTTTCAATTACCTAATAAATATAGGCGTTATCTGAAAAAAGAAAAAGGGTTGAAAAACCCTTTTTAAGAAAATATTTCCTTCACCTTGTCAAAGAAGCTTCTTTCGTTCTTGTCAGGATTCGGTTTGAAGTTGTTGCTTTCCTGTAGCTTTTCGATAATTCCTTTCTCTTCATTGCTCAGGATTTGAGGCGTCCATACATTCACATGGATCAGCTGGTCACCTTTTTCATAACTGTTCACAGCCGGAAAGCCTTTCCCTTTCAGCCGGAAGATCTTACCACTTTGTGTACCCGCGGGAATTTTGATCTTCGCCTTGCCATCAATTGTCGGTACTTCCACCTGGATTCCGAAAACTGCATCCGGAAACGAGATGTGCAGGTCATAAGCAACATTCAGTCCATCGCGCTGCAGTTCCTTGTGCTGTTCTTCTTCTATAAGAACAATTAGATCACCAGGCATTCCGCCACGCTCACCGGCATTGCCCCTGCCGCCAACATTCAGCTGCATTCCTTCCTGGACACCTGCAGGTATATCAATGGTAACTGTTTCCTCGCCGTAAGCACGGCCTTCGCCTTTACAGGTTCCGCATTTTGCGGTGATCGTTGTCCCTTCTCCGTTACAGGACGGGCAGGTAGTAACGGTCTGCATCTGACCAAGGAAAGTGCTGGTCACTTTTCTTACCTGGCCGCTTCCACCACAGGTCTGGCAGGTCTGGATACTGCTCTTGTCTTTCGCACCGGAGCCTGAGCAGGTTGTACAGGAAACGTATTTCTTAACCTTGATGCTCTTGGCTACACCTTTGGCGATCTCTTCAAAATTGAGTTTCAGCTTTACCCTGAGGTTACTGCCCCGCACACCGCGTGAACGTTGGCCTCCACCGCGACGGCCGCCGCTGCCCCCGAAAAACGAACCAAAAATATCATCACCGAAGATGTCACCGAACTGGCTGAAAATATCATCCATATTCATGTGCCCGCCACCATATCCGCGGTTGCCGTTGCCCACACCTGCATGACCGTAACGGTCATACTGCGTGCGCTTGTCAGCGTCACTTAAGATTTCATAGGCTTCGGCTGCTTCCTTAAATTTCTCCTCGGCTGACTTATCCCCCGGGTTCCTGTCCGGGTGGAATTGCATGGCCACTTTGCGGTAAGCCTTTTTGATCTCATCCCCGGAAGCGCTCTTGGAGATTCCAAGTATTTCGTAGTAGTCTCTTTTTGTTGACATGGGTGTTATGAATTCCGGAGGGGTTTATTTTCCCACCACAACTTTAGCAAAACGAATTATTTTATCATTCAGGTAATAACCTTTCTCTACTTCATCCAAAACCTTTCCTTTCAGGTTTTCGGAAGGGGCAGGGATTTCCGTGATAGCTTCATGCTTGTCCGGATCGAAGTCAGACCCGATGCTTTCCATGGGCTTCAGACCCTTGGCCTGCAGAATTGTCCTGAGCTTGTTGAACACCAGCTTCAGGCCTTCCCTTGCGTTCGATATGTCGGTTGCCGTTTCCAACTGCTTCTGCGCCCTGTCTGCATCGTCAAGCACCTCCAGCAATGCGCTGATCACTTCCTTGCCCGCTGTCTGGATAAGTTCAAGCTTTTCCTTCGAGGTACGTTTGCGGAAGTTGTCAAATTCCGCAACCAGCCTCAGGTACTTGTCCCTGGTTTCCGCTACATCAGCTTCCAGCTTCTCGATTTCAGTGTTCCCTTCCACGGGATCCTTTAGGTGCGTAGTACCAGGTACATCACTATCCGAATTGATGTCCATTTCACCAGTAACTTTTATATCTTTTTCTTCCATAATAGTACAAATTGGCAGCAAACCTAGCACATTTTACCATTTCTGGCCTGATTACATGCCGGTTGCCGGTTCTTCCCTGTTTCCTGACAATCGGTAACTAAATGACAATTTTTTTGCCAGCTATTGAATTCGGGACAATTTGTCTTGTTGCCTCGGCCCTGCAGGTCATACCTTTGCGGCCATGACACAAGTTTACCTTAAAAAGAAGATCAGCAGGCGGATAGAAAGCGGCCATCCCTGGGTTTTTGCCAATGAAGTCGGAAAGGTGGAAGGCCCGCTCGATGGGGGAGATATTGTTGACCTGTTAAACCACGATGGGAAATTCGTTGGCAGGGGATACGCCAACCCTAAATCTCAGATAATAGTTCGCCTCCTGACGCGAAATAAATCCGAACAGATTGACGATGAATTCTTTATGAAAAGGATCAGGGCTGCCTGGGAATACCGTCAAAAACTGGGCTACACAGAAAACTGCCGCCTGATCTTCGGGGAAGCAGATTTTCTTCCAGCCCTGATCATCGATAAATTCAATGATTACTTTGTTTTGCAAACCCTTGCACTCGGAATTGACCGGTGGAAACCGGCAATCGTTAAGGCGCTGGAAACCATATTCTCTCCAAAAGGGATTTATGAAAGAAACGATGTTCCGGTCCGGGAGCTTGAAGGACTTCCACAATTGAAAGGCTTTTTGTCTGCTCCTTTTGATACTTCGATCATTATCAACGAAAATGGGCTGAAATTCAAGGTTGATATTGAAAATGGTCAGAAGACGGGATATTTCCTTGACCAGCAGGACAACAGGCGGGCAATCAGGAATATTGTACAGGGCGCAGATGTGCTTGGCGCATTCACCTATACCGGCACCTTCGAGATTCACGCTGCCCATTATGGTGCAAAATCGGTCCTGGGACTTGATATTTCCGCTTCAGCCGTTGAACAGGCAAACCGGAATGCAGACTTAAATGGTTATGGCGATATCTGCCGCTTTGAGGCTGTGAACGCTTTTGATGTGCTGAAACAATGGGGTAAGGATGGGCGCCAATACGATGTGGTGATGCTCGATCCGCCCGCGTTTACCAAGAGCCGGGAAAATATTCAGAAAGCAATTACCGGCTATAAGGAGATTAACCTCAGGGGAATAAAACTGATCAAACCCGGTGGTTTCCTGGTCACTACATCATGTACCAACCTTGTTCAGCCGGAAATGTTCCTTGAAATTATTGAAATGGCTGCAAAAGATGCCCGCAGGACGTTGCGCCAGGTGGTTTACCAGACCCAGGCTAGTGATCACCCGATCATCTGGGGCCAGGATAACACCCATTACCTGAAATTCCTGATTGTACAAGTGCTGTAAGAAAGTTATTTGGCGACCTGAAACCGGCCCGACTGGATAATGCGGCCTGTTTTATCCCGAAGCTGAAAGATGTAAATGCCGCGGTAGAATTGTGACAGTTCAACCGTGGCTTTTTGTGTTATATTCTTCAGTTCGTATACTTTCTTGCCGAGGAAGTTATAGATCTCGAATGTGCAGTTTTCCTCAAGGTCCCTTGGAAAGTCAAATGTGATCTGGGTTATGGCCGGGTTGGGATAAAACTTTATGGCAGGTATGGAAACGGTCGGAAGGCTGGACTGCGATAGCCCGCGGATGGATAGAAACAGTAAAAGAAAACAGGTAAAGATTATCCTCATCGGCACATTCATTTTATATGACCGCCAGCCCAAGATATTCCATTTTTTCCAAAGTTACAATGGCCAGGGTGATTATAAGCAGGTAAAGCCCACCAGCTTACCGGGAATTCCGATTTATAACATTATGTTTTAATTTAATCTTTCCAAGGTGCCGTGAATGAACTTAGAATCAGGCACATCTGTCAGATTGTCTTAGAATTTCGGACAAATTACTTTGTACCGGGATGAATTGTCGCGGTCAAGGAAGCCGATATAGGTGACCGACAATTCAAAGCCCCCGCGGCCCTGGCTTGCAGTTTTCAGCTGCGAAACATTCACATCATAACTGAGCCCTATTGAAAATGGGTCATAGTCAACTTTAATTGCCGGGATAAGCGCATCCCGGAAACGCATGAAGGCGCCGATATGCAGGGTGTAGTCGGGCATTTCCGGATCACCGATCTTATATCCGTACATAGCTCCACCGATCACTTCATTTGCATTTCCCTGGTTCGAGTAGTCTGCCTGCAGGTTAAAGAATGCCTGGTCACTGACGTTAAATTTGGTGCCGCCGGATACAACCCATTTTGGATGTAAGGCTTCATTGGCATTCCGGTAAAACGAATTTGTCGGACGGTTCAAATGATGATACGCAACACCGAAGAAGAGACTGTTCTCCAGCTCACGACCAAAACCCATATTAAAACTGCTGCCAACTGCCGCATCAAAATAGTGGTAATTGGGACTCGCAAATGTTTCGCCGTTGTCGACTGCCGGATTAAAGGCGCCACCAACAAACTGGTTATCTGAAGTGATTTTCGACCTGTCAATGCTTCTTTGCACCAGTCCACCCATAAAACCAACCGACAGGTACATATTCTTCTCACTGCTTAACGCTTTATGGTAATTGATGGCGGGAAGTACGTGTGTTGAAGTCAGTGAAACCGTTCCTGCGCGGTCGAACAGGAATTGCAGGCCGGCTGTAATAAAATCATCACCCCTGCCAACAGGCATTTTATATTCCGCATTAAGTGAGCCACTCCTGAATGCATTCGTTACACTGTTCCATTGGTCACGATATACCATCTGCACCCGGATGTCACCAGTAAAAATTCCCGCAAGCGAAGGGTTACGAAGCAATGGTGCTTCATAGAACTGTGAAAAATGTATGTCCTGCCCATAACCTGTAATTCCTGAGATCAACAGGCAGACCAAAACGATATACTTATATGGTTGTACTGGTCTTTTCATGTTTAACGGATTAAAGTTACATTTCCTTTAATCGGCACTACCTGGCCATTATCACAGACTACTTCGATAATATAGACATAAGCATCTGAAGCGGCGGATTTGCCACGGATCATACCATTCCAGCCATCTGACGGAGAGTTGGCTGCGAAATTTTTCTTCTCGAATACGATCTCACCCCAGCGGTTGAAGATGCGCATGGACTGGATCCTGTCGAGACCAGTGCCTCTGGGGTAGAACACATCGTTCTGGCCGTCATTATTCGGGCTGAAGGTGTTGGGTACAAAATAGTTCTTTCCTTCACAGATCACTCTCACAACAATGCTGCTGGTAGCACGGCATCCATTGGAGTCTACGACCGCAATATTGTATTTGGTATTGAACCGTGGATTGGCAAACGGGGTGGCACAATTTGTACAACTCAGGTTGTCGGTAGGAGTCCAGGTCCAGGTCGATACATTATTGCTGTAAGTGATCGGCAGGGTTACACCGCCCCCTACCGGGATCACTACTTCCGGCACATTCTCAATAGTTGGCAGCGGCCACACAGTTAATGTCATTGAAGTATCATTAGTACAACCCAGTTCATTGGTCGCAGTTAATTGAATTACCGTTGTGCCGGGCGAATTATATGTTCCGGTAATGGCTGGTAATGCGGATGTCTGTCCGTTCCCGTATGTCCACTGCCAGGTGGTCAGCGTGTCGGGAACAACCGTGCTGGCATTCAGTCGAATGACGCTGTTTACACATATTTCATCCGGGCCCAGTATTACCGGTACCGGAGTACGGTATACCCTGACCGTATCGGTTATGGTATTGGTACAGCCCTTGGCTGTATTCAGGATTTCGGTTATGATATAAGTGCCGGGTTGCGTATAAAAATATGAAATGGTTTCGACCGGTGATGGTATGGTTACCGGCGGGGTTCCGTCGCCAAAATTCCAGGGACGGGTGATGATACTGTCGGCGCCGTCCAGGCTGTAATCCTGCAGATCCACCCTGCCTGTATCACAGAACTTGTCAGCTGAAATGTCGAGGATTGGCAAAATACCATTTATGGTGATCCTGTTGGCGCCAGAAACTCCTGCTCGGCATTGCAGGCTGTCGAACAGGATTACGGAGGGTGCATAAATATTGGGCCTGTTGTACAGGTGGGTAACCGTTCTGTTGCCACTGGAATCGATGGAGCCATCACCGAACACCAGGTGGAACCAGGTATTGGGTGGCGGGGTGACATTAAAGGTTACCTCAAGTTCGTTACAGGATTCCAGCGGTCCATATTCCAGTACAACTGATTTGGGATCATACACGTTCACAGTCGTCGAAGCAGATCTGGAACAACCACCATACCCGAAAACGGTAAGAGTTGCAGTGTAAGTTCCAAATGTGTCGTAAAAATTTGAGGTATTACCCAGCGTAGAGGTGTTTCCATCGCCGAAGGTCCACAGCAGTGTTTCGTAATCCAATGACTGTGAGGTGAATTTGGTTTCAAGCGGCGGACAAATGGTTGTTGAATCGGAAACACTGAAAATTGGTTTCGGTGCAACAATCCTGATATAATTCTGGCGGATCAGCGAATCCTGGCAGCCGTTCCTGTCAGTGGCAACCAGCTTCACCGTATAGACGGAGTCATTGCCTGTATAAATGTGAACCGGTTCGGCATCTGTTGAGGTGTTTCCATCACCGAAATCCCACAGGTAGGTAAGTTCCTGGCCAAGGGATGTATTCCTGAACCTGATATTGACATCCGGGCACATCAGGGTATCGCGAGAGTCGAAATTAACTTGTGGCCGGGTAATATTGGCAACCGCCATTTTTGATACTGAAAATACACAGCCGATATTATCGGTGGTTGTCAGCTCGATGTTATAGGTTCCCGTATTGGCGTAGCTATGGGTAAATGGCGGAGCGGTTAATGTGTCGATTGTTCCATCGCCATAATTAAATATCCATTGGACAATTGAGCCTGCGGGTTGTGAGGCATCGGTTATTGTTACCTGTGCGTTTACGCAACCTCCGTTATTTACTACCGTGAAGTCCGGGTTCGACCCGGTGATGTGCACGAGGTCGTTCTTTACAATTCTGTGTGCACAACCATGAATGTCGACATAGTCGAGTGTAACATCATAAAAGCCATTGTCGTACAGGCGTGCTCCCATAAGGTGAGTTGTCTGGAACGTGGGTATGGATTCCACCGTCCAGAAAAAGCTGTTTTCGTCGATAGTGGCCAGGTCAACGCCTTTAAGCTCAACAAGGAATCGTTCTCCCTTACAATGGGCAGGCTTGTCTATGACGAGGTCGGGATTATTCCTGAAAACGGTCACCTGTTTCGTAAACTTATAGGTACACATATCGTCAGCTGCTGTCAGCACAACATCGTAAGTGCCCGGGGTCGAATATATGTGTACCGGTTCAAACGCGGTTGAAGCGGGGGAACCGTCACCAAAATCCCAGGAGTAGGTGGTGATACCGTGGCCGGGACCGTTATCTGTAATTGACAGGTTGTCGAATTGTACCCGGAGTGAATTCGCGCAGTCATAAGTTGGTTCGAAACGTGCAACCGGGGCTGTTTTATACAGCAGGTCAGGTTTGCGGAGGGTGTCGCGACAGCCGTTGTTGATGGCAATCAGGGTTACCGACATCCAGCCTGTGTCCTGGTAATGGTGAGCGGGATTTTCACCATTGCCTCTCGTTCCATCGCCAAATTCCCAGATCCATTCATCTGCAGGTGTTGCAGTTGAAGTAAAATATACCGTATCGGATGCACAGGTGGAGGCAGTAGTGAAAGAGAAGTCAACGGCCGGTTTGGTTCCAATTTTTACCGCATCCCTGATCAGGGTGTCCTTGACACATCCGCTGGTGGTGGTAATCCTGATCCGCGCGTCATAAGTACCGGGTGAGTTAAACGTGAAACTGGGATTATTGCCGGTTGCTGTCCCGCCTGCGCCGAGGTCCCATTCAATGGACGCAATCGTATCAATGGCTTCGAGCGTAATGGAAGGATTTATAGTCAATGGAGCACAATTCCTCGCCGGTAGTCCGCGTACGGTAATAGCGCCTGGGGCCTGTATGCGCACAAATGCGTTTTTGGTAATGGTCGCCGGACAGCCATTTGCTCTTGAAACCGTAAGTGTTACATTATATTCTCCCTCGGCAGCGTACGTATGTGCAGGGTTTTGTTCGGTGGAACTGGTGCCATCGCCAAAATCCCACTGCCATTCTGTAGCATCGCCTGTCAGGTCCTGGAAAGTTGTAGTGAGTCCGCCTGTACAACCTATTGTGTCTGTTGCCGTAAAGTCAGGCGGAACGGGGTTGGATACGGTTATATCCTTCGAAAACGTTGATGAACAGTCGGCAAATTGATTTGTGACAGTTACCGTATAGGTCCCTGGCACCAGGTAGGATTTTACCGGGTTAATATCCGTGGATGTGGTGCCGTCGCCAAAATCCCATAGTGACGATACCGGGATGGGGGTGCCGGTGTTTGTAAATGTCCATTCCTTACCCGGACACAGGTTATCCGTTGGCAGAGTAAAGCCGGTGTTGTTACTGTTTACCGTTATGGCTTTGGTTATACTGTCCCGGCAGCCATATGAGCTTATGGTCACCAGTTTAACATTGTAGGTGCCGAATGTACTATAAGTAGTGGTCGGATCCTTATCCGCCGAACTACTGCCGTTGCCGAATGTCCACTGGTAGTTAATATCACCCGGACCACTTGTCTGGTTGATGAAATTTATATTTACCGGAGCTTCGCAATTGCCGGTCTTTGAAAAATCGAAATTGGGAGTTACACCGCCGATGACCCTGATGAATCTGGTTTTTGGTGCAGTTGCCGTACAACCATTGGAAGTAGTTACGGTGAGGGTTATATTATAATACCCGATATTGTCAAAGGTCCTGGTCGGGTTGCGCTCAGTAGATGTAGTTCCGTCACCGAAATCCCAGTTCCATGAGGTAATGGATGCACCGTCGATCGTTGACCGGTCTGTAAAAGTTATAGTTGCAGGCCGGCAGGCGAGATTAGTGCTGGCTGTGAAATTCACAGACGCGTTGGGGTAAACATGGATATAATCCTTTTTAATTTCCCGCCGGGAACCGCTTGCATTGGTAGCTACTAACGTAACCGTGTAAGTGCCCGGTATGCGGTAGGTAACCGTAGGGTTCCTGGCAGTGGACAGCTGGCCGTTTCCGAGATCCCAGCTCCAGGCGGTCGGATTATTCAGGGATTCATCTTTAAATGCGACGGCAAGTGGAGCACATCCTGATGTCTTGTTTGCGGAAAACTGGGGAACGGGCGCCTGTGCCCACGATGAATGAGCACCAGCAATGAACAGGAGCAGGATCAGGACGATATTTAATGTTCTCAACAAGCTGGTTTTTGTTATTCAGAAAGCAACTTGTTTTCACAGGGTTGGAACGGATTCTATTTTTTCTTCAGGTGCAGTAAGTTTTTTATGCCCTGAACAGTAGTTTCAGCCTTTACATAATCCCAGGAATTGTCGGTAATCTTCCAGGCGGCATTCAGCTTCCTAACCGGATCTGCTGCATTCGGGAAATCGGAAGTAATGGTTCTTGCATCAACATCCGCCGCCCAGGTTCCTTTGTCTTCACTGCCCTCTGATAACGCACTCACTCTTCCATCGCGGTAAAACTGAAAAGAGTATGGAGCGAAATCGCCTGTTATATCCTTACTTCCCTCACGGAAGGAATGCACATACCACTGGCCATTTGTCATGGCGTCCAGTACAATATCTTCCTTCTTCTTTTCTATGGCCTTTTTACACGACCCCAGAAAACATATTGTTATGGTTAACCAGAACAATTTTTTCATATTGCAATTCCTTCGGTTTGAAAAGCGTAAATGAAACGATATTTCGCCTCGGCATATTGCATGAAATACCGGATGTTTATTCCCTCACCGGTAACATTTTTACACAATTCCTCGCTGTTGAACCTCCTGCCGTGTATATGTATATTTTGCCGAAGCCACTGGAGCAGGTCACTGTAGTCAGCTTTTGCCGTCTTTTCATCCAGCTGGCCAACAGCGGTCTTTGCCGATTCAAAAAATTGTGCCGCATAAAGGCTACCGAGACTATACGTGGGAAAATAACCAAAACTTCCGTGGCTCCAATGTACATCCTGAAGGCACCCCCTGCGGTCATCCGGTACCGTTACGCCAAGATATTTCTGGTAGTTTTCATTCCAGAATGCCGGTATGTCTTCCACGCTCAGGGTACCGCCGATAAGGGATTTCTCCAGCTCGTAGCGGATAATAACATGAAAATGATAGGTCAGCTCATCGGCTTCTGTCCGGATCAGGGAAGGAGTAACCTTGTTGACTGCGCGGTAATACTGCTCTGCTGAACGCCCGCCAAACTGTTTGGGGAAAAAATGCTGCATTACAGGGAAAAAGCTTTGGCACCAGGGCATGCCCCTGCCGATATTGTTTTCCCATAACCGGGATTGTGATTCATGAATGCTGAGAGATGCATATTCCCCAAGGGGTAATCCATACTGGTCTGCCGGTAAACCCTGTTCATATAATGCATGACCTAATTCATGGATCGTGCTGTAAGTCATATTGCTCAGGTCCTGCTCATCGATTCGCGTGGTTATGCGCACATCACGGCTGCTGAAGTTGGTGGTAAACGGATGTTCCGCTTTGTCTTGCCTTCCTGCCTGAAGGTCATAATTCATTTTTTCGAGCAATTGCATGCTGAACTGCCACTGGTCCTGTTCCGGAAAATGCTGGTGAAGGAGGGAGTCGTCAACCTGTGGGCAACGGCTGATCCTGTCAAGCAGATTCCGCAACGGTTCCTGTAACCGGCTGAAAGTATTGTCGAGCAGTTCCACCGTACTTCCCCTTTCATATTCGTTGAGCAGGGCGTTGTACGGATGGCTCTCATAACCAAGCATGTCGGCTTCCTGCTTCTTGAGCTCAACCACTTCACCAAGCAGCGGCAGAAAAACCCTGAAATCATTTTGTCGCCGGGCATCCATCCAGGCATTAAACGAACGCGAAACTGTTTCGCTCAGCCGCCGTACAAATGCAGAAGGCAGTTTTGCCTGTTGTTCCACATCGTATTTGCTGAGGGAAATATTTTTCTGTCCCGCATCATGAAGGTCTTTTCGGTCTGATAATTCATTTACCAGGTTAATAAAAGAAGGCTGGGTAAATCTGGAATGAGCCAACTCACTGAGTGTGGCGATCTGCTGCGCCCTGAAACCGGCACCTGCAGGTGGCATATAAGTTTCCTGGTCCCACTGTAATACGGCTGCTGAATAACGGACATCTGCAATCCGCTGCAACTCGGTTACATATTGTTCGTATAAGGATGCGGTATTCGCGGCGTGCTCCATAGGTTTCCAGGTTCTTGGTGCAATCTACAGATTCTCCTGTTTAAAATAGATGTTCGTTATGAAGGTATCCGGACCTCATTTTCGGCGAAAATACTGTGTCCCTGGTAATTTGTACGGATCATCGTCGTGCCAGTTCCGTTTTGGTTTGTCAGGTCTGTACTTTTCACTTGAAACTCACAGTTTTAAAGTATCAAATTTTGAGCCAGACCAATTTATCTTTGGGTATGAAGATCAGAGAAATCATCCATCATCTTGAAATGATTGCGCCACCGGCGCTCCAGGAATCTTATGATAACTCCGGGCTGATCACGGGCGACGCCTTTCTTGATTGCACCGGGGTATTGATATCACTGGATGCGACCGAAGAAGTGGTGCTTGAGGCGGTTTCCCGGGGCTGTAACCTGGTAATCTCTCACCATCCGATAGTCTTTTCAGGATTGAAGAAACTAACGGGCAGAAATTATGTGGAGAATACGGTAATCACTGCCATCAGGCATAATATTACCCTTTATGCCATTCATACAAACCTCGATAACGTAAGCATAGGCGTAAGTGGTAAGATGGCTGATCTGCTTCAGCTGGGCAACCGCCGGATCCTTCAGCCGAAACCAGGCCTGTTAAAAAAGTTATACACATTTGTGCCTCATGCCCAGCTGCAGCAGGTCAGTACAGCACTTTTTGCAGCGGGAGCCGGGCACATCGGCGACTACAGTGAATGCAGTTATACGGTAGCTGGTACCGGTACCTATCTTCCCGGCGAGGGTACTAACCCATATGCGGGTAAACAGGGCACGCGGCATGAAGAGCCTGAGACCCGTCTCGAAGTCATTTACCCGGTATGGCTGGAGTCGCAGGTCATTGCTGCACTAAGGGCAAGTCACCCATACGAGGAAGTGGCATTCGACCTTGTATCTCTCAGTAATGTTCATGAAGCTGTGGGGTCGGGAATGATCGGTGAGCTTCCGGCCGAAGTCACCGAGTCGGATTTCCTGGAACTCCTGAAAACGGTGTTTGGGCTGAAAGTGGTACGTCATACGCCGTTTACCGGCAGGATGGTCAGGTCAGTAGCCCTCTGTGGTGGTGCAGGTAGTTTTTTGGTTTCCAGGGCCTTACAATTGAATGCAGATGTATATATAACAGGCGACATAAAATACCATGAGTTCTTTGACGCGGACGGAAGGATGCTGCTGGCGGACATCGGTCATTTCGAGAGCGAGCAGTTTACGGTGGATCTGCTATATGATATTTTGGCGGAAAAATTTCCTACCTTTGCCGTCTTCAAAACGGGGGTAAATACCAACCCGGTGAAGTATTATATCTAATTTCAAAAACATATATGGCAACTGTTAAAGACTTTTCGGTTGAAGAAAAACTGGTTTCTCTGGTATCCTTACAGAAGATCGAATCAAAGATCGATGAATTCCAGATCCTGAAAGGAGAATTGCCGATTGAAGTGAGTGACCTGGAGGATGAAATACAAGGACTGAATTCCCGCCAGACCAGGATAGAGGAGGAGATCAATGGTATCAATGAATTCATTAACCAGAAGAAAGAATCCATTAAAGAAGCAGATGCCCTCATCAAGAAATACGAAAAGCAAAGCACGAATGTAAAAAACAGCCGTGAGTTTGAAGCGATCACCAAAGAGATTGAAATGCAGCAGCTGGAAGTAAAGCTGGCTGAAAAGCATATTAAGGATGCGAATGAAGAGATAGCGGAAAAAGTAGTAGGACTGGAAAAAGCAAAGAAAGCGATCGCCACTAAAGATGGTGTATTGAAGCATAAGAAAGATGAGCTTGAGAAGATCATCGCCACAACTGACACTGAAGAAAAGCATTTCAATAAACTGGCTGCGGAAGCACGCGAGAAAGTTGATCCGCGCCTGCTGCTTTCATATGACCGTATCCGTGGAAATTATCGCAACGGTCTTGCTGTTGTTCCTGTGGTAAGGGATGCCTGCGGCGGATGCTTCAACGCAATTCCTCCCCAGCGCCAGAGCGAGATCAAGCAGCGTAAAAAAATCATTGTTTGCGAGAACTGCGGACGTATTCTCGTGGATAATGACCTTAACGATGGTGTTGAAGTGAAATAATATCCAGATTTATAATACTGATGAAGATCCCGGCCGGTGCCGGGATTTTTATTTACAGTAAAAACACGGAATTTATCAACGTGTGGACAGGGCATTTGGCAAATGCCTAAATTGCCGCATCATTATAGATTATGTTGCAGGAACTGCATATTAGAAATTATGCGATCATAGAAGAACTGGTGATCCGTTTTGATGCGGGGTTGAATATCATTACGGGAGAAACAGGAGCTGGTAAGTCTATCCTGATGGGCGCGCTTTCGCTTATACTTGGTGAAAGGGCAGACAGCAATGTGGTGCTTAACAAAGAGAAGAAGTGTTTTGTCGAAGGCGTTTTCAGTGTGTCACAACAGGAAGCGGTAAGCAGGTTCCTGGAAGATAATGACCTGGATGTTACTACTGAGCTGGTGATCCGGCGGGAAATCGCTTCTTCAGGCAAATCACGGGCCTTCGTAAACGATACCCCGGTCACGCTTACACAACTGCAGGAACTTTCCGTAAAGCTGGTTGACCTTCATCGCCAGTTTGATACATTATCGCTGGGAGAAACCGGCTTCCAGCTTGCAGTGATGGATGCCATGGCAGGAAATGAATCCCTGCTGGCTCAATACAGGAAATCTTTCCGCCAATGGCAGGAGATCCAGCGCGAGCTTAGTTCGCTTATGGGTCGTATCAGCAGCGATAAGAAAGAACAGGACTATTTCCAGTTCCTGTATAACGAACTTGAGGATGCTGCTTTCCGGGAGAATGAGCTGGAAGACCTTGAAGCCGAACTGAAGCTGCTCAGCAGCGCCGAAGGTATTAAGGCGGCACTTGCAGGGATATATGAGCAATTGCAGGGACAGGAACCTGCCATCGTTCAACAACTGAAGATCCTTTCACATCAGTTGCAGCCATTCGGTGATCAGCATCCTAAAATTGCTGAACTCCTGGAACGCCTACATGCGGCCCATGTTGAGTTGGATGACATAGCGGATGAAGCCAGCCACCTGTCTGATAAGACAGGTCATGATAGTGCGCGGATAGAACAGGTTAATGAACGGCTTGCAGCGGGCTATAAGCTATTGAAAAAGCATGGTGTAAAGACGACGGCGGAGTTGTTGCAACTGAAGCAGGAGTTATCCGGAAAGCTGGAGGCGATTGAAGTGCTGGATGAAAAAGCAGCAGAATTGCAGGCCAGGCTAGGAGCAGCCGAGACTGCCATGACTGAACTTGCTGATCGCCTTGGCAATGCACGTAAGAAACAGGTTTCTCCGCTGGAAAAACAGGTTAACAGCCTGCTGGCCAGGGTTGGGATGCCCAATGCTTCCATCAAGGTTCACCTTGAAAAATCAGCTCCCTCAATTTCCGGTAGTGACGACATTGACTTTCTCTTTGATGCGAATAAAAGCAAACAATATGCGCCCTTACGGAAAGTGGCGTCAGGCGGAGAACTAAGCAGGTTGATGCTGTGTATAAAATCACTGGTAGCAAACAGGATGGACCTTCCCACCCTGATTTTTGATGAAATCGATACCGGCATTTCCGGAGAAGCCAGTCGCCAGGTAGGCCTGATCATGAAAGAGCTTGCTCATGCGCGCCAGGTGATCTGTATCACCCATCAGCCACAGATTGCAGGTCGCGCCGATCTTCATTTATTCGTATATAAGCAATCCCTGGGATCGGTAATAAACACCAACATCAGGATCCTGGATAAGGAAGAACGCATACAGGCAATTGCACAAATGCTGGGAGGGGAGAAACCAACAGCAGCTGCTCTTGAAAATGCAAGGGAAATGGTAATGAACTAAATCCCTATTTTCGCAGCCAACTCAAACTATTAATATGGGATACAATTTACTTAAAGGCAAACGCGGCATCATAACCGGCGCATTGGATGAAAATTCAATTGCCTGGAAAGTTGCGGAGAAAGCGCATGAAGAAGGTGCGACATTTGTCCTGACCAATGCTCCGATTGCCATGAGAATGGGTGAAATCAAAAAATTAGCTGAAAAGACCGGGGCAGAGATCATCCCCGCAGATGCTACCAATAACGATGAACTGGCTAACCTGTTTACAAAGTCTCAGGAAGTCCTTGGCGGTAAGATTGACTTCGTTCTGCATTCTATCGGGATGAGTGTGAATATCCGTAAGAATATCCCATATACTGAACTTAATTATGAATACTTCCAGAAGGGCATCGATGTATCCGCTTTGTCACTGCATAAGATGCTGGCAGTTGCAAAAAAGCTTGATGCCATCAATGAATGGGGGAGCGTGGTAGCATTAACCTATATGGCTGCACAGCGGACCTATCCCTTCTATACCGATATGGCTGATATTAAAGCGATGCTCGAATCTATCGCCCGCAGTTTCGGTTATCACTATGGAAAAGAAAAGAATGTTAGGATCAATACTGTTTCCCAATCGCCCACTAAAACAACGGCCGGCACGGGGATCAAAGGATTTGGTGACTTCTACGATTATGCGAATGCCATTGCGCCGTTGGGAAATGCAACTGCAGAGGATTGCGCGAACTATTGTATCACCCTGTTTTCTGATCTTACCCGTATGGTGACGATGCAGAACCTGTTTCATGACGGCGGTTACTCAACTACAGGTGTAAGCATGGAAGTGATGACGAGCCTGGGGATAGAAAAAGAAAATTAAAAAAATATAAAGTAGGCATAAAAAAGCGTTCCACCAGGGAACGCTTTTTTAGTTTGGAAAACTACCGGGGGAGTGCTCACAATGAAAAAGGACCCCCATTGGAGGCCCTTTCTATAAATTTCTTATTGGCTATGGCATTAACATCCGTGTGTCCCACTGTCGCACGCTCACTTTTCCTATTTAACTTTCGAATTTTTCCTTACTAATACTCATCCTCATTAAAGAAGAAGTCTTCCTGGGAGGGATAATCGGGCCAAATGTCGTCAATCCCTTCATATATCTCTCCTTCGTCTTCCAGTTCCTGCAGGTTTTCCACCACTTCTATTGGTGCACCGCTACGGATGGCGTAATCGATCAACTCGTCTTTAGTTGCAGGCCATGGTGCGTCTTCCAGATAGGATGCCAATTCAAGAGTCCAGAACATCTATACAGATTTTAAATTTCCGGCAAATGTAGGGGTTAAAACGAAATTTCCAAATCCTTTCGGCTAACAACGCTTAATATTGCTGCTTCGTATACAGGAATAATCAATTAGTTACATGCTCCAGGCTACAGGTATTCGTAAACAATTTGGTAATCTACAGGTGCTGAAAGGGGTGGATATCCGTATTGAGGCAGGGGAAATCGTAAGTATCGTCGGTTCGTCAGGAGCCGGGAAGAGCACCCTTTTGCACATTCTCGGTACGCTCGACAAAGCTGACAGTGGCACCATCTCACTCAATAATACCGCCATTAACGGAATGACGGATCGCCAGCTCGCGGCTTTCCGCAACCAGTTTATTGGTTTCGTATTCCAGTTTCACCACCTGCTGCCCGAGTTTACTGCGGTGGAGAATGTTTGTATTCCCGGATGGATAGCAAACAGGCCCAAACAGGAGGTGGAACAGCGGGCAATCCAATTGCTGGAACACCTTGGACTGAAGGAAAGGGCGGGAAACAAGCCCCAGGAACTGTCCGGCGGAGAGCAGCAAAGGGTTGCCGTGGCAAGGGCACTGATCAATAACCCGCGGATCATTTTTGCCGATGAGCCGACTGGTAACCTCGACTCAAGAAACGCAAGGGAATTGCATGAACTTTTCTTCCGCCTGCGCAAAGAATTCAACCAGACCTTTCTCATCGTTACCCACAATGAAGAACTTGCGCAGATGAGCGATCGCGTACTGCACATGAAAGATGGCCTTATTACAAACGGAAGCTAGCTGGTGCGGGGTTTCCAGGGGATTTCCCCGGCACCCAGCAGATGACCGGTGTAGCGGGATAAAACGAAAAGATAATCGCTCAGCCTGTTCAGGTATTTTATGACCAGGGGATCGACAAATATTGATTCCTGTTGCATGTGAACACACAGGCGTTCGGCCCTTCTGCAAATACACCTGGCGATGTGTAGTGATGAAACGGCCATATGCCCTCCTGGCAGGATGAAGGCCTTCATTCTTGGCAACACTTCATTCATCCTGTCAATTTCATTCTCAAGAATGGTAACGTCACTTTCCTTAAGGTCAGGAATTTTCATGAGCGGTTCACGGTCAGGGTCACAGGCCAGGGAGGAACCGATGGTAAACAGGCGATCCTGGATCTCTTTAAGCATTTCCTTTGAAGCAGCATCAGAGAGCTGATCATTGCAGAAACCCACATACGAATTGAGTTCGTCAACCGTACCGTATGTCTCTATACGAATATGGCTTTTCGGGACTTTTGTACCTCCGATAAGGGAAGTGTTCCCTGTATCGCCTGTTTTGGTATAAATTTTTAATGCCATATAACCTTAATGTACAACAGCCAGGCTGGGCTGGAGGTTTTTCTTGTCGGTTTCTATAAGCCCGTCACGAAGACGAACAATGCGGTGCGCGTGATTGGCAATATCTTCTTCATGCGTTACAAGAACGACAGTATTCCCTGCCTGCTGGATCTTCCCAAATATGTCCATGATCTCCACAGATGTTCTTGAGTCAAGGTTACCAGTCGGCTCATCGGCGAGAATAATGGATGGATTGTTTACCAACGCCCGGGCAATGGCTACCCGCTGACACTGTCCACCACTTAGCTCATTCGGTTTATGGTGGCTCCTGTCGGCCAGCCCCACCTTGTTCAGGACTTCCAGCGCCCATTCATGACGCAGCTTTTTTGCCATGCCTGCGTATACCAGGGGCAGCGCCACATTTTCAGCTGCCGTCAGCCTTGGTAGCAGGTTGAATTGCTGGAAAACGAACCCTATTTCCTTATTTCTCACATTGGCAAGGTCATCATCTGCCATCTTGCTGACATCATGCCCGTTCAAGATATACTTGCCGGCAGTAGGGGAGTCGAGACAGCCCAGGATGTTCATCAGGGTACTTTTACCGGACCCCGAAGGTCCCATGAGCGCCACATACTCATTCCGGGAAATATCTATGGTTATGCCTTTCAGCACCGGAATGGCCTGCTTTCCCATGTAATAACTCTTGTGGATCTGGTGTAGGTGTATGATCGGTTGACTCATATTATTTTTTGATCACTTTGGGAACATAAAAATACTTACCGTCAGTATCCGGTGCAATCTTCATCGCGTCTTCCCTTCCCATCGATCCTTTGATTTCGTCGTCCCGCAATACATCCCTGGTTCCGGACATGTGCAGCAACGGTTCCACTCCGGTGGTATCCAGTTCCTGCAGTTTTTCGACAAAGCCGATCATCCGGGCCAGGTCTTCCCTGATCTGAATGGTATCCGCCTCATCGAATTCCAGCCTTGCCAGGCTGGCCAGTTGCCGGATCATATCATTAGTAAGTTCCATGGTATCAACAAAAATAATGGAAATGAATGGGTTTTAAAGGAGCTTCTTATCTTCGCCGCTCTATGGAAAATGGAAAGAAGGAAGTTGTAATGAGCGGGATCCGGAGTACCGGATTTTTACACCTCGGAAATTATTTCGGGGCAATCCGCAATTATGTAAGAATGCAGGATGAATATGAGTGTTATTTTATGGTTGCTGATGTACACTCACTGACAACACATCCTGATACAAAAGAACTGAAACCAAATGTTCACCGCGTGCTTGCGGAGAATGTTGCGTGTGGACTGGATCCTGAAAAAGTCGCGCTCTATTGCCAGAGCCATCTTTATGAAACAGGTGAATTGTATATGTACCTGAATATGCTGGCATATAAAGGCGAGTTGGAAAAGACGACTACTTTTAAGGACAAGGCAAGGCAGCACCCTGAAAACGTAAATGCGGGACTACTGACTTATCCCGTTTTACAGGCTGCTGATATCCTTCTTCACCGGGCGACACTGGTGCCTGTTGGAAAAGACCAGGAGCAACACCTGGAAATGAGCCGGAATTTTGCCAACCGCTTCAATCACCGGTACGGTGATGTATTTCCAGAACCTTATGCCTTTAACTTCGGCGAGCAACTGATTAAAGTTCCCAGCCTTGATGGGAAGGGGAAAATGAGTAAAAGTGAAAATCAGTATGCTACGATTTACCTTTCTGATGAAGACGATATGATCAGGAAGAAGATCATGAAAGCAAAAACTGATGCGGGACCGACAGAACCTGGTACGCCTATGCCGGACTATATTGAGAATATTTTCCTTCTCATGAAACTGGTGAGCAGCAATGAGGTGTTAGATAAATTCCTGGACGATTATAACAGAGCTGTTATCCGTTATGGTGATATGAAAAAGCAACTGGCTGAAGATATGGTTGTGTTTGTACGGCCAATCCGCGAAAAAGCCGAAGCCATTCGCAATGATCAGAAGTACCTGAGGGATATTATGGAAGCCGGGGCAGAAAAGGCAAGAAAAAGAGCAGCCGAAACAATGGAAAAAGTAAGGGAAGCAATTGGATTGAAATACTATTAATTTGCCTAATTATGTCCAAAGGAAAGAAACCAAAACATATTGCGGTGGCTGGCAATATCGGTGCCGGTAAAACCACGCTCACTGAATTGCTAAGCAAACACTATAAATGGATTCCCCAGTTTGAAGATGTCGATCATAATCCCTACCTGAACGATTTCTATGAGGATATGCCCAGGTGGAGTTTTAACCTGCAGATATTTTTTCTGAACAGCAGGTTGAACCAGATCCTCGATATTCATCGTGGTACAGAGACCGTGATACAGGATCGGACGATTTATGAAGATGCGCACATTTTTGCTCCCAACCTGCATGAAATGCAATTGATGAGCAAACGTGATTACGACAACTATTTTTTGTTCTTTCAGACCCTGAAAACAATGGTTCAGCCGCCGGATCTTCTCATTTACCTGCAGGCTTCCGTTCCGACACTTGTCGGCCAGATTCAGAAGCGTGGCAGGGAATATGAAGAGAATATCAGGCTGGATTACCTTAAGCGCCTGAACGATTTTTACAACAAGTGGATCGCCTCATATAATGAAGGACCGCTTTTGGTAATTGACGTCGACAAGAACAAGTTCGCAGAAAAGGAAGAAGACCTTGGTGATATCATTCGTAAAGTTGATGCGCAACTGTACGGCCTGTTCTGACCAGATACCGTTAAAGCACTCTACCTCACGATCTCCCCGTATACTAGCTTAGCATCTGTAAACAGTATGCATGCCGGTTACGGGGAGATTTACGTTATGCCTGCTGCCTGAAGGGGGCGAAAGAAACGTAATAATTTTAAATCACTGAGTTATGGAATCGTGTTGCGTAGACCAAAAAGCTTTGTTTGTTCAATTAACAGAGGTTGAAATGCAGGACATAAATGGTGGTGAAGCACAGCCATTTGACCTGTTTACTTATGCCTCTGGTGCGTTACAAAGTATCTGGGAACTCTCAAAGCAGGCGGCTGAATTTCAGTCCTCGCTTTCGTCCAGTCTCAAAAAGTAATTAGTCCGGACCGGCAACTGCCGGTCCTTTCAAATTAGCGGAATGGAAGATGTGTTTGAACAACAGCGACTACTATCCGGACAACCGCCGGCATACATAAGGCGATTGTACATACTCGTTATAATATTGCTTACCGGGGTAATCTTATCTATGTTTTTTATAACAGTTGATGTAGTCGCGATATTTCCGGCGATTACCCGACAGAATGGGGAAACAATACCAATCCATTCGAGGAAACCCGGAATTATAGATTCGATCTATATCAGCAATGGTGACAGCATATCTGCCGGTGATAAAATTGCGAAGCTTCACGATGCTGTCTCCCGGAAGACAATACTTACGCTTAGAAAGGCATCTGAAGATCTCAAATTGCAGATCGGACGTTTGGAAATTCTTGGAGTCTTTGCTTCTCAATATCCCGTTACGCCCGGTGAAGTGAACGTTAAGAAAAGCGATAGGCAATACCAATTGTTTATGGCAAACCATTCTGCGTGGAATGTGAAATTGAAGAAGGCCGAAGCCGATCTGGAACTCACCAGGGTGTTGTGCCACGACAATATTGTCGCTCCTGCTGAGCTGGCTGCAGCGGAGAGTAAGTTCCAGGAAATTAATACAGCTTTCAAAGCTTTTATCAGCGGGCAGGTTGCGGCCTGGGAAAAAGAGCGGCAATTACTTTCCGAACGTTTATGGAAGCTGGAAATGGACATCTTTAACGCAGAGGAAGAATATAAAAGTCATTACATACACTCACCAGTAGCAGGAGTAGTGACCGGGCTGAAACGTCGCGTGGAAAATGATAACATAGCCATAGAAGATGTTTTTTGTTTTGTATCTCCATTCGATTCTCTCGTCATTGAATCTTATGTTACGCCGTCTGCAATTGCATTTCTCTCTCCGGGGCAACCGGTATATTATTCTTTCAATATTGCCGGCGCAGATCATTTGAATATAGCACCCGGCAGGATCGTAGTCGTAAGTCCGGTTATGGAGTGGAATAGCAGCCAGCCGGTTTACCGCGTGTTGTCATCGCCACCGGATAATAATGGTGATGAAATAAAAGATTTCCACCTGGTAGCCGGTGTGACGCTCAAGTCCCGGTTCCTGGTTACAGAAAGAAAACTGTGGCAGTTGGTAATCGGCCGGTTTCGTCAATACACACAACCAATCCCGGTCATCAAATAGAGTTTAAATGGCAAGAGTCAGGGCAGTCAGACAACAGGATGGTTCTGACTGTGGACCAGCATGCCTGGCATGTATACTCGGATTTTATGGATTCAGAATCCCTGTGTCAAGGGTAAGGCGCCATACATGGACTACGGCTACCGGAACAAGTATTTCGGGTCTGGTACGGGCAGCTGGGATCTTTGGGTTGACAGGAAAGGCAGTGAAAGGCAGTCCTGAAGCTTTAATGTCGATGACGGTGCCGGCTATTGCCCACATCCGGAGGAGCGACAATAGCAATCATTTCGTGGTTATAGTGAAATCAGGGCGTAAAGAAATTAAGTATATGGATCCGGCGTCCGGCAGGTTTCATTTTGTGAGAAAAGAAATTTTTGCAGAAATCTGGACTGGAATCCTCGTCATGTTTTCTCCTTCTGTTGATTTCCGCGAGGGAGATGAACGATTGCCGGTTTCCAGGATCTGGTATAGTTTGATCCTTCAACAGAAAAGTAATCTTTTGCTGATGATGGCAGGTGCACTGTTATATTCAACAGTGGGATTTTCGACGGTCATTTATGTACAGAAATTATTTGACCTGGTTATCGGGAACGCTGATTTTCATCTGTTGCATATTTCAGGGTTTGTCATGATCGTAGTCCTGATATTGCAGGCATTTATTGGTTTGATCCGTAATATGCTCGGCGTGTATGTTGGAAAGGTTCTGGACACCAGGCTGTTTGCCGCCTGTTTCAGGAAGTTAACTGCCATGCCGCAACAAGTATTTGAGAGTTTCAGAACTGGTGACCTGCTAAACAGGATTGGCGATGCGATGAAGATCCGTATTGCGTTGAATGAGTTCCTGGTGAATATACTGCTGAATTTATCCATCGTTTTATTCAGTATTGCCGGATGCCTTTTTTATAACTGGAAACTTGCCCTTATTGTTATCTCCATGTTACCGGTTTTTATTCTGCTGTATGCAATAAGCAGCATCACTAACCGAAAGCTGCTTGTAAAACAGTTGGCGGCCTCGGCAAAACTCGAGTCGGACATCACAGAAAGCCTGCACAACATGCATACTATTCGCTCGCTGAACCTCGGAAATATTTTTGCTGACAGGGTTAATGAGAGCTTTTTCCGGTTCCTGCAATTGACCGGTGTTTCAAACAGGTTTAATCTCCTTATTTCTGCCATAGCTGATTTCGCCAATAAAGTCTCGTTAGTCATAATACTGTGGTGTGGGGCATACCTTGTAATGATTCAGGATCTTACAGCAGGAGAACTGCTTTCTTTTTACACATTGGCAGGTATGCTGGCCAGTCCTTTCGTTATGCTTGTCAGCTCCGGCAGGATTATCCAGGATGCAAGAGTTGCAACTGAAAGACTATTTGCAGCCGTGGAAGATGGTAATGAGCAAGAGGAAACAATTGCGATGACACCGGAATTGGTTGACGATATCAGGTTTTCTGATGTTGTTTTCCGGTATGGTGCGGGAAAACCTGTATTTGATCATTTGAATTTAATTTTGAGGAAGGGCGAGTGTACTGGCATTACCGGTATGAGTGGTAGTGGCAAGTCAACACTGGTCAGTCTCATCATGGGCCTGAATTCTCCTGAAAGCGGGAACATTTATATAGGCCCATATCCCATCAGGCATATAGATAAAAGTAGTATCCGGTCTGTGGTAGGAATAGTACCACAAAAGATTGAGCTTTTCTCAGGCAGCATACTTGAAAACATTACCCTGGGAGATCCGGATCCCGATCCTGCACTTGTGATCAGGATTTGCTGTCTCCTGGGCGCTTCGGATTTTATCGAATCATTTCCTTCGGGCTTTATGCACCAGGTAGGTGAGGGTGGTGCAAACCTTTCCGGAGGCCAGCGTCAACTTATTTCTATTGCCAGGACTTTATACCGCGACCCACAGATCGTGATCTTTGATGAAGCCACATCGAACCTTGACAATAAAACAGGCAAAAGAATCCAGGACCTGATCAGTCATCTCCGGTCAATAGGAAAAACGGTTATTGTCATTGCTCACAGGCACGATATTCTGCAGTATTGTGATCGTATTCATGTGATCAGGGAAGGGAAGTTATCGGCATCCGGCGATTATTACACATTGTGGGAGAATGATGGCGATCACGGATAAGCTGCGAATTTTGAAAGTGATTTTAATTCTTCTTCAATCTTTTCCTGCCAGATCAGTTGTTGTGATGCATCTCTCGAATAGTTTGTTTCCTTGTCATACTGCTGCTGAAAAGCAGCCTGTTGGCTACCGATTTTCTGGTATATGTCCATTACATCACGATCAACTGAGCCTTCTGAGAAGCGATATTCAGACAGTGCTTTGTGAAGTTTTCGGGTGAACAATTGCGATATATCAAAATGTCCCTGTTCATGAGCAAGAATACGGACAGATTTCACTTTTGTCCATGATTTTTCCGGATAAAATACGCATTGCAGGTTATAGGTAAGGGCTTTGTTGTCGTAGCCGAAACTAATCAGGATGGAAGTGCTTGTGAGGGCTGCATTCGGGGCACTCGCAACCGGTTGACCTTTAAAGTCGCCCCACTGCAATTGGCGTCGCTGTCGCCAATTGATACTTTCTTTTTCCGCTGCACCAGGGTCTGCATTTGGGTGCGCAGATGGGATAAGCAGAAAACTCTGGATAATTAGCAGGTAGCCAACAATAAACATAGGGGAATATTTACTGTACAAAGATGATGGTTAGTCCATTTTGCTTTATGCAAAGTATTGCTAAAAAAATTCCGCCCCGTGAACGGGGCGGACTGCAAGCAACGTTGAGACCGAAAAACAATTAAACTAAACCTATTTTACAGCAACAGGCGCTGCAGCCATAATTTCAGCTGAAACTCCTGAAGCATATTTCTCGAAATTTTTAATGAATTGGCTAGCAAGTTCACTGGCTTTCATGTCGTAGGTATTGGTATCCTGCCAAGTTTTCCGCGGGTTCAGAATAGAGGCGGGAACACCGGGACAACTCTGTGGGATGTCCATTCCGAAAACAGGGTGCCGTTCATACGCAACTCCTTCAAGCTGTCCGTCAAGGGCAGCCGTTATCATTGACCGTGTAAACGCAAGTTTTATCCTGCTTCCGGTGCCATAAGGACCGCCGGTCCAACCGGTATTAATGAGCCATACCTTGACGTTATGGCGGCGCATTTTTTCCCCCAGCATTTCTGCATACTTGCCTGGATGCAGGGGCAGGAAAGGCGCACCAAAACAGGCACTGAATGTAGACTTAGGCTCAGTAATGCCTGTTTCTGTTCCTGCAACTTTCGCAGTATACCCGGAAATGAACTGGTACATGGCCTGTTCCGGCGTCAGGCGGGATATAGGTGGCAGCACGCCATAAGCATCACAGGTCAGGAAGAATACATTCAGCGGCGTATTTCCAATCGCAGGGTCCAGTGAATTGCTGATATAATCAAGTGGATATGAAACTCTGGTGTTCTCAGTTATTGAGGCATCCTCAAAGTTGATGGTATTCGTACCTGGAAAAAAGATCGCATTTTCCACCAATGCACCGTGTCTTATGGCATGAAATATCTCAGGTTCCTTTTCTTCTGTAAGATTGATGCATTTGGCATAACAACCTCCTTCAAAATTGAATACATTATTGTCAGTCCACCCATGTTCATCATCACCAATCAGTTTTCGGTTCGGGTCGGCACTTAATGTGGTTTTCCCGGTACCACTGAGCCCGAAGAAAAGCGCAGTATCCCCTTCATTCCCCATGTTGGCTGAACAGTGCATACTTAATACCTGGTGCTCGTGGGGCAGAATGAAATTCAGGATGCTGAATATTCCTTTTTTGAGTTCTCCTGTATAACCCGTTCCTGCAATCAGGATTGTTTTATACTTGAAAGAAATTACGGCGGCATTATGTTGCCTGATGCCACAAACCGAAGGGTCAAGCCTTAAACCGGGGGCAGACATGATAGTCCATTCCGGGTGAAAGTTTTCAAGTTCTTCTTCCGTAGGCCTGAGAAACATATTATAGGCAAACAGGTTGAGCCACGGCTTTTCATTCACAACGCGGATACTCACCCTGTAACGCGGATCTGCACAGGCATAGGCGTCGCGTACCCAGATCTCACTTCTTTTTGAAAGATAGTCCGTGATACGTTGTTTTATGATGAAGAAGTACTTCTCATCTATCGGGAGGTTAAAATCATTCCAGTGGACCGTATCGGCTGTGATCTCATCTTGTACGATGAACTTGTCTTTGGGACTCCTGCCGGTGAATTCGCCCGTGCGGATTAACAGGGCTCCGGAATCACTCAACTCCCCTTCACCGATTCGAAGGGTGTCCTGAATTAATTCCTCCGGAGAAAGCTGGTAATGTACTGTGTCAGACGATCTTAGGCCCAGGGTCACCAGCTGCTCTGCTGGTAGCATAATAGTAGGAACTGACATGGTTTAGCAATCGTTTGTTGGCACAAATCTAGGGGTTGATGGTTATGCGCCCTACTAATGTGTATTCAGTACACTATAGATGTTTTCTAATACTTTTGAAGTAATGTTGAATGATTTCTTGATAGGTTTAGGGATGGTTGAATGCGCTATAAACTAACGTTTGTTAGTTTGAATGCTTCCTATATTTTTAATTTTGAACAATATTAAAATTTGACTTCGTTTTTGGCCCCGGCGGAGCTGAAATTGCCAGCCGATGTTATAACATTGCGTCCATGTTTCCCGGATTGATGAAAATCATACCTATTTTAGCCGACTAATATTGGAACATGAAATACCAGCCACTGGATTCCCGGATGTTTATCGAAAACCGCAAACGGTTCGTTAAGGAAATGGATCCGCAGTCCATCGCCATTTTCAACAGTAACGATGAACTTCCGACTAACGGTGATGCGCTATATAAGTTCAAGCAGAATTCAGATCTGTTCTGGCTTACAGGAATTGAGCAGGAAGACTCCATGCTTATACTCTTCCCGGCAAGCCCGGATCCAAAATACCGCGAAGTGCTGGTTCTCGTCCGTCCCAATGAATTAAAGGAAAAGTGGGATGGAAGAAGGCTGAGGCGAAATGAAGCCACTGCAATTTCCGGCATAGACAGTATTGTGTGGCTTGACAGCCTGGATGGCCTGTTGCAGCCGATGATTCACCTGGCCGAAACCATTTACCTGAATACAAATGAAAACGACAGAAAATCTAATAATATAGCGGTCAGGGATTATCGTTACGCTGAAGAAATGCGCAAACGTTACCCACTACATCAGTATAAAAGAAGTGCACGCATCCTCAAGTCATTAAGGTCAATAAAGTCGCCCCTGGAAGTTAAAGTGATGCAGGAAGCGATCGACATAACCGAAAAGACATTCCGCCGCCTGCTTTCGTTTATTCGTCCCGGTGTAATGGAGTACGAGATCGAGGCAGAAATCTGGCATGAATTCCTGCGTAACCGCGCCACGGGCCCGGCTTATGGCAGCATTATCGCAAGCGGTGACCGCGCCAGGATACTGCATTACGTGAGCAACAATGAGGAATGTAAAGCCGGGGAACTCGTGCTAATGGATTTCGGGGCTGAATATGGTGGATATTGTGCAGACCTTACCCGTACGGTACCCGTGAGTGGTTCATTCACCAAGCGTCAGAAAGATGTGTATAATGCCTGCCTTGCCATACATACATACGCAAAGGGAATACTTAAACCTGGTATTACCATTGTGGATTATACTGAAAAAGTAGGCGGTGAGGCCACCCGCCAGTTTCAAAAACTGGGGCTGTTAAAAAAAGAGGACATGAAAAATGAGGATCCGGAAAACAGGGCTTACCGCAAATATCTCTACCATGGCATATCCCATCACCTGGGCATCGATGTACATGACCTGGGAACCCGCACAGAACCGATAAAAGCCGGCATGGTGTTCACAATCGAGCCGGGAATATATATTGAAGAAGAAGAAATGGGGATCCGGATTGAGAACAATGTTTGGATCACAAAAACCGGGAATAAGGACCTGATGGCCAACATTCCCATTAAAGCCGAAGAAATAGAAGCGCTGATGAAGAAAAAATAAGCGCTACCCAATACTGTACACTAACTCTTATGTTTAATCGAAAATGAAACAAATCCCAAATCTCTTTACCCTCCTGAACCTGGTGTTCGGTTTCCTGGCCATCATTGTCATACTGCAGAACGGGATCGTGATCGCAAGCGGCCCATCCGGAGAATACCTCATCGATATGCCGGAAAAGATCTGGATGGCATCACTTTTCATTGCAATCGCTGCTGTCGTGGATTTTCTTGACGGTTTCGTTGCCAGGCTGATGGGTGCCACCAGTGAATTGGGAAAACAACTCGATTCCCTGGCTGATGTGGTGAGTTTTGGCGTGGCCCCCGGTCTGATCCTGTACCAGTTTCTGCGGCTGGCTGTTGCACGCGAAGAAACGGGACTCGACGCTTCAACAATGTGGCTGATTCCATCCGTGCTGATTCCCTGTGCCGCTGCCTACAGGCTGGGCCGTTTCAATATTGACCCCAGCCAGAGCCATGGTTTTAAAGGTGTTCCGGTTCCCGCCACCGGGCTTGTCGTAGCCTCATTGCCATTGATTTACTGGAACACCGACAGTACTGTCATCAGCAACCTGCTCCTGAACAAATGGCTCTTATATGTAATAATTCTTGTACTCAGTTATCTCATGGTTAGTACGCTTCCGATCATGGCGCTGAAGTTCAAGGACTTTACACTTAAAAACAATTTGCCAAAACTTATAATATTACTGATCGCAATTCTGTCTGTGATCGTGCTGAAATGGGCGGCCATGCCAGTCATTTTCCTTTCCTACATTATTGTATCTTTGGCCCTCAAAAATCGAATAGAATGACCTTCTCAGTACAGGTAAAAGTAATGCCACTTAAAGACCTCCTCGATCCCCAGGGTAAAGCTGTTATGGGCGGATTAAGCAATCTTGGTTTGAATGCGATTCAGGACGTGCGTGTTGGGAAACATATCACCCTGCAGGTAGAAGCTGCCAATGCTGAAGAAGCAAAATCCCTTGCCGACCAGGCTGCAAAAAAATTACTGGCGAACCCGGTAATGGAGCAGTATGAGATCAGCGTGAACTAATCCGGCTCATGCTGTACCTGGTTCCCTCTCCAATCGGCAATTTGCAGGATATTACTCTCCGGGCACTCGAAGTGCTCAGGAACGTGGATGTAATTCTTGCAGAAGATACCCGGAACTCGTCCCGTTTATTGAATCATTTCCAGATTCAGAAGCCGCTCACGCCCTATCACCAGCATAACGAACATAAGGTGCTCCAGCATCTTGTGGATCAGCTGGCGACGGGTAAGACAATGGCAGTGCTGACTGATGCCGGTACCCCGGGAATTTCAGATCCGGCCTTTCTGCTTGTAAGGGAATGTATACGACACAATATCAGGGTGGAATGCCTGCCCGGTGCCACTGCATTCGTTCCTGCATTGGTGAACAGCGGCCTGCCCATCAACCGTTTTTGTTTTGAGGGTTTCCTGCCGTTGAAGAAAGGAAGGCAAACGATGCTGAAGAAACTGGCCCAGGAAGAACGTACCATTGTTTTGTACGAATCACCCATGCGGCTGGTGAAAACACTGGAAGAAATGGCACAATATTTCGGCTCAGAGAGGCAATGCTGCGTGAGTCGCGAACTTACTAAAATGTTCGAGGAAAATAAAAGGGGCACACTTGCAGAAGTAGCCGGGTATTTTAAGGAAAAGATTGTCAAAGGGGAAATTGTGATTGTGGTGGCAGGAACCGAACAATGAGTTTTATGATTTCCTTTTCAGCCCCGGGCTGATATTTGTATAAACAATATTCACATTATGAGACCAATAATCCTGGTAACCCTTATGTTTGTTAGCTTTTGCCGGTTTGGTAACCAGGCAAATGCCCAAATCAGGAAGATCCCTTCAGTGGTTACAGATGCGTTTAAGTATAAATACCGTAACGCGGAAAGCGTGGAGTGGAAGGACAAGCTCAGTCATTATATTGTGTATTTTCATCTCGACGGAAGGCAATTTGAAGCCAGTTTCCGGAATGATGGTACGTGGACAAGCTCACAGAAAGTGATCAAAAAAGATGAACTTCCCGGAAACGTAATAGATGGCTGGGATAAAAGCAAATATGCGGACTGGGATGTAGACACATTGTATGAGCTGGCATTTCCTGATGAACGTCATGAGTATCGTCTCATCGTTCGTAAATCGGATCTAAACAAAAGAGATCTTACCTTTTCTGAAAAAGGCCGATTGCTGAAAGATAAACTCACCCTATAACCTAACTAACAGGACACCAATGAAAATCAAGTTGAGCTGGCTGTTGTTCAGCTTCCTTTTTTCCATTTCACTATCGTATGCCCAGCCTGATCGCTGGCAACAGCGCGTTAAGTATAAAATGGATATCGATGTTGATGTAACTTCCAACCGTTTTACAGGTAAGCAACAGCTGGAATACACAAACAACTCACCGGATACCCTTCACAAAGTGTTTTATCATTTGTACTGGAATGCATTTCAGCCTAACAGTATGATGGATGTAAGAAGCAGGGAGCTGGGCAAGGTCGCAATTAACAACCGCCCCGATTGGGATGGGAGAGTACGTGACCGGATCCAGAACCTCAAGCCCGATGAGATTGGATACCAGAAAATTCTTTCACTTAAAATGAATGGCGTTTCCCAGCAATTCACCGTGAAGGAAACGATCCTCGAAGTTGTGCTGAAAAAGCCAATTGCCCCGAAATCAAAGGTGGTATTCAACATGGAATTCGAAAGCCAGGTGCCCTTGCAGGTCCGCAGGGCAGGACGCGATAATCCGAACACCGGTGTACGTTATTCAATGAGCCAGTGGTATCCGAAACTGTGTGAATACGATTATGAAGGCTGGCATCCGACTCCTTACGTTGCACGTGAATTCTATGGCGTTTGGGGGGATTTTGATGTGAAGATCTCTATCGATAAGAATTATGTGCTGGGGGGAACAGGATACCTGCAGAATCCGCAATCAATCGGATTTGGTTACGAAGCAAAAGGCACAAAGGTTACCCTGCCTGCGGGAAATAAACTGACATGGCATTTTGTTGCGCCCGAAGTGCATGACTTCGTATGGGCTGCCGACCCTGAGTTCAGGCATATTGTAAGACAGGTGCCTGGTGGTCCGGCCATTCACGTTCTGTATAATTATAAAGAGAACGATGCGAAGAACGATGAAGCGTGGACGAAGATCGCCGATGCTGCTGTACAGGTTCTTCCGTTCATTGAAAAAAAATTCGGTAAATATCCTTACAAGCAATATTCGTTTATACATGGGGGTGATGGCGGTATGGAATATCCTATGGCTACACTCATTTCCGGACCCAGTATCGGCACTGCCTTCCACGAATGGATGCACACATGGTACCAGATGCTGATGGGGACAAACGAAAGCCTGTATGCCTGGATGGATGAAGGATTCACATCATTTGGTGAATCTCTTGTGTCACAATACTACCGCAACCTGAACACCGGAAACGCTGTTACCCAAAGTTCAACGGGAACCGGCCCGCGTCGCGACAGTAACGTCCAGCCGCAGGAAAATCCGCACAGTGATGCCTATGCCGGGTATTTTGCTCTTGTACGCAGCGGAAGGGAAGAACCCATGACAACCCATGCCGATCATTTTGAAAGCAATTTCGGGTACAGCATCGCTGCCTATTCGAAAGGTGAAGTGTTTCTCGAACAACTGGGTTATATAGTGGGCGCGCAGGTCCGCGACCAGATCCTGGTCGATTATTATAACAAGTGGAAATTCAAACATCCCAACGTTAATGATTTCATTCGCGTAGCCGAACAGAAGAGTGACATGAAACTGGATTGGTACAGGGAATACTGGGTGAATACTACGAAAACGATCGATTATGGTATCGATAGTTTATATGAGCAAAGCGGTACCACAAAAATCAGGTTGAAAAGAACGGGCAAAGTGCCTATGCCGATTGATCTCGTGGTAACCTTCAAGGACGGTACCAGGGAATTGCATTACGTTCCGATGTACCTCATGTTTGGTGAAAAACCAGCAGAATCAGACAGCATCAGGAGAACTACATACGAGGCATGGAAATGGACTCACCCCACTTATGAGATCAGTACAAGTCATAAGTTACAGGATATCATTAAAGTGGAAATTGATCCTTCAGGTCGCCTGGCAGACGTGAATAAGAAAGATAACACGCTCGAACTGACCTGGTAGTTTTCCTGCCACACATACTGCAATAAAATAAGCCGTTGCTATGCGACGGCTTAAATTTTTTATAGCAGAAATGGAGTGGCCTATTGGGTTGCGGAATCTGTGAGGTAAGGTTGAATGATTAATAATATTTGTGCATCCCTGAGGCAGTCCAAAAATACCAAGCATATTCTACCCACGAATACCACAAAGTGGGTATTTTCTACAACCAAATCCGGTAATTACCTGCCAAAAAACTTATTTACTGCTTCTACCCGGTTATTTACATGTAGTTTTTCGTACATATGATACACGTGTTTCCGGACCGTTTCCTGGCTGATAAAAAGCTGGGCAGCAATCTCCTTGTAAAGCATTCCTTTTGACAGAAGCTCAAGGATCTCCATTTCACGATTGGAAAGCGTATTTAATTTCCCCGAAGAACTACCGCTGGGGCTCACTTCGGAAGTGGCGGGCTTTTGCTGGAAGGCGGCGACAACTTTCCGTGCTATCTGGGTACTCATCGGTGCTCCACCCTCATTCAGTTCCCGGATTGCTTCCAATAACTTTACCGGTGAAGTCTTTTTCAGGATATATCCGCTGGCGCCTGCACTAAGGGCTTCAAAAATTTTCTCGTCTTCCTCGTAAACAGTGCACATCATAAAAAGTATGTCCGGGTTCTCCGGCTTCAGTTTACGCACACATTCAATCCCGCTCATTCCCCCGAGGTTAATATCCATCAAAACAACATTCGGTTGCAATACCGGTATTTTAAGGATTGCATCCTCTCCACTGGCAAAACTTCCCAATAATTTATAGTCATCGGATAAGCGGACAATCTCCTCAAGTGCCAGCCTGATATCGCTGGTATCATCTACAATGCATACTGTTATCGCCATCTGGCAAAGGTTGTATTTTAATAGGGATTTTCCCATACCACTTTGTGGTAGGTGTTCCCGCCGGAACTTATTTGTGTACGTATAAAAGGTATTTTTCCCTGAAGTTTTCTTCCGGGAAAAGATCAAACACTTCCATTATTTTGGGTCTTACGCCGCTTGCAGAAATTTCCGCAGCCAGGTCACCGCCTTTCAGGCAGATTAATCCGGATGCAGGATGTTCACCATCTGAGGGTCGCTTGGCCAGCAAGGGCTTACTCCATCTCCACAAGTCGCCTAACGGGGCCACAGCCCGTGAAACGACGTAATCAAATTTCCGGTCTTTTATGTCTTCAACCCGGGTGTGCCTGGTCACGACATTCTTCAGCCCGATCTCGTCTGCCACTCCGGCCACCACCTTAAGTTTCTTATTTATACTGTCGGCAAGCAGGAATTCGACCTCGGGGAAAAAGATGGCGAGGGGAATCCCCGGGAAGCCTCCACCGGTCCCGATATCAATAATTTTTGATCCCGGCGGAAAAGTAAAAGCAGCAGCTATTGCAAGGGAATGAAGTACGTGGTTACTATAAAGCTGGTCAATGTCCTTCCTCGAAATCACATTGATTTTGCTGTTCCAGTCCGTGTACAACCCCTCCAATGCCCTGAATTGCTCAAGTTGGCGAGGGGTAAAATCTCCGAAGTAATTCTCGATCAGTTCCAGTTTTGCCGGGGCTTTTTCCATATTGCAGATGCAAAGATGCAATAATAAAAGAACATCCAGATATCAAACAGCCACCACCAGGGCCAGAGATCCTTTTCCTGGAGACGATTCATGCATTTGTAGGAAATAATGGCCTGAGTAATGAAACGACTGCCAAAAACTACCAGGCTCCATTGCCAGCTGAAGAAAATAAGACAGATAATGAAGGCCGGGTAAAACATAAATTGGGAAAAGGCGTACAGGCCCAACAGGAACCTGAATTTTGGACTGTAGTACTTACCGGTGCTGTAATGCCGTGTCTTTTGCCTGAACCAGTCGCCGAATTTCAATTTCGGCTCCGAAAGGGTGAAGGCATTTTCGTCGATCACCACGCCTGTATTATGTTTATGTGCGACCTTATGAATAAACAGGTCGTCGTCTCCTCCCGGAAGGTGGTTAATTGAACTGAATCCCTTGTTTTCGAGGAACAGCTGTCGTTTGTAAGAAAGGTTTCTTCCTACTCCCATATATGGCATTCCTGAAAGTGCAAACGACAGGTATTGCATGGCCGTATGGAAAGTATCAAACCTGATCAGCTTATTGAGAAGGCCGGGTTTCTTCCGGTACGCTCCATATCCCAGAACAATTTCAATTCCCGGCTGGTATGCATCCTGCATCCGGTAAAGCCAGTTTTCGGAGGCTGGCACGCAATCAGCATCCGTCAGCAGGAGGATTTCATGATTCGCTTCGCGGATCCCTATCGATAATGGATATTTCTTACCGGGGATGCCTTTTGCTTCGTGTTCAAGATTAACAATCTCCAGGCTTTTGAATGTCTTACGGAACTCCTCAAGAAGATACCGCGTATCATCCTGGCTGTTATGATTAACTACAATAAGTTCATGCGTGCTGGGATATTGCTGGAACAGGACTCCGGGAAGATTTCTTGCAAGGTTGCCTGCTTCGTCCCGTGCGCAGATGATGACGGAAACGGGATGCTGCTGTGTATGCTCTCTTTCACGTGGTTTAAAATAGGCGAGTTTCCTGAATATGCCCCAGTAATATATAAGCTGGATAAGTGTGATTACACAAAAACATATAAAGGCGACCTGCCACCAGTCCAGGTTAATCTGCAATAAATCCATAAACGTTTCAGGGTTCGACCGGATACAACCCGGCCAGCCGCGAAAATAGGGAAAAAGAACAGCGCGAAAAGGTAAACAGCGGGGTAGGTGGACAAGTGAATGGTGAATGGTGAATATCTTTGCCCCCCATATGGCAGCTTTATCTTTTACTTTATCAGCACAGGATCCGAACAGCAAGGCCCGAGCCGGTGAGTTTGTTACTGATCATGGAACCGTCCAGACCCCCATTTTTATGCCTGTAGGAACTGTAGGCAGCGTAAAAGCCGTGTCACAACAGCAGCTCAAGGAGGAGGTGAAGGCGGAAATTATCCTCGGCAACACATACCACCTGTACCTGCGCCCGGGCCTGGAGGTACTGGAAGCAGCCGGGGGATTGCATAAATTCAACGGATGGGACGGCCCGATCCTGACCGATAGCGGGGGATACCAGGTCTTTTCCCTGGCCGGCAACAGGAAGCTGACAGAGGACGGAGCCCTGTTCCAGTCGCATATAGACGGCTCAAAACACCTGTTCAGTCCCGAAAGCGTAATGGACATTCAACGCATTATCGGGGGTGATATAATCATGGCATTTGATGAATGTCCACCGTATCCAAGCGATTACGCCTATGCCCGGAAATCTCTTGATCTTACACACAGGTGGCTGGACCGCTGCTTCAAACGACTGGATGAAACGCCGGACAAATACGGCTATTCGCAAAACCTGTTTCCCATTGTCCAGGGAAGCACTTTTGGCGACCTCAGGAAAGAATCCTGCGCTTATATAAGTTCTAAGAATGCAGTGGGAAATGCAATCGGCGGCTTAAGTGTCGGCGAACCGGAAGAGATGATGTATGAACTGGCCGGCCTTTGCTGTGAAAACCTGCCGGAAAATAAGCCGCGATACCTGATGGGCGTCGGAACTCCTTGGAACATACTGGAAAATATTTCACTTGGTGTAGATATGTTCGATTGTGTCATGCCTACCCGCAATGGACGGAATGCGATGCTTTTCACAAGCAGGGGAGTAATCAACATCGATAACAAGAAATGGGAAAAGGATTTTTCGCCGATTGATGATGGTATTGATTGCACTTTCAGCCACTATTATTCAAAAGCATACCTGCGTCATCTAGTAAAAGCTAAGGAGATTCTTGGACTAACCATTGCAAGCGTCCATAATCTTGCATTTTACCTGTGGCTTGTAAAAGAAGCAAGAAAACATATTTTAGCCGGGGATTTCAACAGTTGGAAAAACGAAATGATCCCCATTATAAAAACAAGGCTTTAATATGATCAACGCAGGCAGCTCCGGCAACAGCAGGTTTTTTCTTCTGCTGATGTCCGTAATGGTAATGCTTGTTCCCCTTTTTGTGTTGAGTTTTTTTGCGCGTCCCGCTGCCGATGATTTCATGTGGGCAGCCAGTCACCGTGATACCAGCTTCTGGGATATGCAGAAAGACTACTACCTGAACTGGCAGGGCAGGTATTTTTCAACGCCCCTTTTGTCTGTACTGGCATATTTGTCCGTGAGCTCAGCGGGCTACCATTGGCATGCTATTGTGCTTATGATTCTTACTGCAGGTTCATTTTATTTTTTTGTCACCAGTTTCTTAAGGAAGATCTCAACTGCAGGTACCAGCCTTTCAATAAGACTATTGATTTCACTGGTACTTTTTCTTCTGTACACTTATTCACTTCCCTCTGTTGCCCAGGCTTATTACTGGTTAAGCGGAGCTGTAACATACCAGGTGCCGGTAGTTGCCATGGTAATATTGGGCGGACTACTGATTGGTGATCGGCCTGTCCGCAACCAGGTCCTGCATGGTACGGGCATGTTGTTTCTCGTTTTTATTATTGCTGGCTCTAATGAATTGTCCGCTATTCTGCTGTTACTTTTCATGCCCATGGCTGGAAAGAGATACAGGTGGCTCCAGGTTTCAATAGTCGTCCTTGTTGCCATGGCCATTTTTTCACCCGGTTCCTGGAAGCGATCTGAATCAATGGGCGATAAGGACATCACGAAAGTGTTGGCCAGCATTTTTTATTGGAGCATCAATCTGGTCCTTGGTATTATCCGCGAACCGTTATACTGGACATCGCTTCTGGTTTCCTACATTTCAGGATGTCTTTTCGGGACCAGGAAGCCGCTGCCACCAAAAATTTATAACGCTGTTCCCTTTGGTGCGGTTGTTATTTTGTTGTTGCCACTGGTTTCACTTGCTCCCATACTTTGGGGAAGTAATGGTTCAATACCACCGAGGATGCTTAATGTGCTCGTAATGCCGATGATCTTCGTCAGTTTGTGTGGTGCCTATTTTTATGGCAGCAGGTTTCACGGTGTCGGGATAAAGGAGGAAATGTGGAAACACCTGCCGTCCTTTTTCTGGTGGATTATTGCCGTTATGCCATTGGCAAGCGTCCAGGTGCCAAGGATATATGAAAATCTTTTGCAGGGATATGTTTATGGAAAGGTGTTCAGTGACCGTGAAAAGAATTTCAGTGAAGCAGCAGCGAAGGGCAGTACGATACAATTTGTGCCTTATGATTCGGCGGCAAAACAAGTCCTGGCGCAACACCCCTTCATTGATCTTGTGTTGTTCAGGGAAAAGGTTGAGCGACTTCCCGATATAATTGCCTGGTATGATGACTATGAGCCCCGGGACCGGCAGGGATTTATAAAATTATATTATAAAAGGAAAAGCGAAGGCTCCGACCCCGTAAATTGACCTACTTTTGGTCGCTGCAAATGCACAGGAATGAAGATATTAGACTGGTACATCTTTAAGAAGTTTATGGTCACTTTCGTCTTTACAATTATGACGATTACAGTGATCGCAGTGGTTATTGATGCCAGCGAAAAGACTGACGACTTCGTAAAGTCAGGCCTTCCAATTATGGGAATAATCACCAAATATTATTTTGGCTTTGTTCCATTCCTCATCTCTATGCTCTTCCCGCTGATCGTGTTTATTGCGGTTATTTTTTTTACATCGAAAATGGCTGGAAGGTCTGAGACGGTCGCCATACTTGCCGCGGGAATTCCCTACAATCGGATGCTGCGGCCATACATGATAGGAGCAGTGCTGCTTGCGCTTATAATGGCATGGGCTAATGCATTTATTATTCCCCGTGCCAATGAGATTCACAGCACTTTCAAAACGAACTACATAGATAAGAACAGTTCCTACTATGCCGGGCAGGCAGGAGGCAGCCGTGATTTCTATTTCCGTTCCGACTCCAACACATTTGTCGGAATGAAATATTATGATACTATAAATAAATCAGCCAGCTCATTTTTCCTGGAGAAGGTCAGGGGCAACCAGGTTTATTATAATCTTCGTTCCGATTACATCAGGTGGGATACAGCCTCAAAAAAATGGCGGGCTGAGAATGCCCTGGAACGCACCATCAACGGATTAAAGGAAGATGTAGTCAGGCATGCTTCCCTGAATCTCAATCTTAACGTAAAACCTGACGAACTGCGCCGGGACGATTACCTGAAGGACAAGCTGACGACACCTGAATTGCGTGGTTTTATCAACAGGGAAGAGGACAGGGGCACGGAAGGACTGAATACTTACAAAGTTGAGCTTTACAGGAGATTAGCCACTCCGGTTTCTGTTATAATTCTTACGATTATGGGCGTGGCTGTGGCTGCGCGAAAAACAAGAGGGGGAAGCGGACTGCACATGGCTTTTGGTATAGTAACGGCAGCCCTGTTTGTGGTGATGGATAAATTCTCTACGGTATTTTCCACCAAAGGGAATTTCCCGCCTTTCCTTGCTGCATGGCTGCCTAACATCATTTTCACAGCAGTGGCAGCAATACTATACAGGAAGGCTCCCAAATAATCTTTGTTGTACCGTTGACAATAGCTAATTTTATCGGTTATAGCCAACCGGAAATTAGTTACATCTGAACACATAAAATTTGTTCTTCATGGGAGCTTACAAAGAAAAATTCAAAGCAAAGGCAGATGCGGCGGGAGCCGAAATCAAGGAGTTATTGAAAGAGAATGGTCAGAAAGTGATCGGAGAGGTCGTCCTTTCCCAGGTCTACCAGGGGATGCGTGGAATAACTGGCCTTGTTTCCGAGACTTCCCTGCTTGATTCACATGAAGGAATTCGTTTCAGAGGATTTACTATTCCGGAACTTCAGTCAAAACTTCCCAAAAGTAAAAACGGCAATGAGCCCCTTCCCGAAGGTTTGTTTCACCTGATGTTGTTTGATGATTTACCTACTGAGGAGGACGTGAACGAGATGACTGCCAAATGGCAGCGCCGCTCACACGTGCCTACCCATGTTTTCAATACCATCGATGCGCTGCCGCTAAGTACCCATCCCATGACCATGTTCGTGGTTGGTGTTATGGCGCTTCAGACTGAAAGTAATTTCGCAAAAGAGTATGCGAAGGGAATGAATAAAAAGGATTACTGGGAACATACTTTCGATGATGCTATGGACCTGATCGCACGACTTCCCAGGATTGCTGCATATGTGTATCGCCGTAAGTATAAGAACAATGAACATATTCAGCCAAACGGGCTTCTTGACTGGGCAGGGAACTTCGCTCATATGCTTGGGTATGAAGATGAGTGTTTCAAGGAACTCATGAGATTGTATATGACCATACATGCAGATCATGAAGGAGGAAACGTATCGGCTCATACCACCCACCTCGTAGGGTCTGCTTTAAGTGATCCCTACCTGAGTTTTGCTGCAGGTATGAACGGCCTTGCCGGTCCACTGCATGGGCTGGCTAACCAGGAAGTTATCAAATGGATCTACGAAATGCAGGACCAGCTGGGTACCGAGTCTCCGACAAAAGAACAAATTGCTCAATACGTTCAGGATACTTTATCGGCTGGGAAAGTGGTTCCCGGATACGGGCACGCGGTATTAAGAAAGACGGATCCCCGTTTTACCGCACAGATGGAATTTGGTAAAAAGCATATGCCGGATGATAAGCTTTGCCAAACAGTCTGGAATGTTTATGAAACCGTGCCACCAATCCTGCAAAGCCTCGGTAAAATCAAAAATCCATGGCCGAATGTGGATGCCCACAGTGGAGCGCTGCTCGTGCATTTTGGACTTAAGGAATATGAGTTTTACACAGTACTGTTTGGTGTCAGCCGTGCGCTTGGCGTAATGGCCAGCCTCATCTGGGATCGTGCGCTTAGTTTCCCGATCGAAAGGCCGAAATCGGTTACGACCGAGATTGTGAAGAAGTGGCTCAAAGGTGAAGAGGAAATCTGGGGCGAATAAATCGCAGCGGATCCTTTTTTTTAGATTTTTACTTTTTACTTTTCACTTTTCAATATCTTTGCACTCCCAAATAGGGAAAGGGGAATTAGCTCAGCTGGCTAGAGCGTTTGCATGGCATGCAAAAGGTCACCGGTTCGACTCCGGTATTCTCCACGAAGGTTCTGCAGTTGCAGAACCTTTTTCTTTTTCCTCCCCCCGAATATTGTAATTTCCCCATATGTTGAATGTAAAAACCTGCATAATAATACTGGCATCATGGTGTGCTTCCTGCAGCCAGACAACTGGACAGAAAAGCGCAGTTTCCCTTTTCAACGGAAAGGATTTAACGGGCTGGCACATGGATGTGCCAGAACGGGATACTGTGCCTGCAGCAAGGAAGCCCTTCATTGTCCGTGATGGGAACCTTGTTAGCCTCGGTACACCCGTCGGACACCTGATCACTGACAGTGTGTTCAAAGATTATGTCCTTGAGGCAGAATACCGGTTCGCAGGGGAACCCGGCAACTGTGGCATTTTGGTGCATGCATCAACTCCCCGCATTTTATACAAAATATTTCCGAAGTCAATAGAAGTGCAGTTAATGCACGAAAACGCCGGCGACTTTTGGTGCATCGGTGAAAATATCGAAGTGCCTGACATGGAAAAGCGCCGCGGTCATAAAGATGCCTGGGGTACAGTGGAAGGAAAGGAGCGAAGAATCCTGAACCTTACCGACAACTCCGAAAAGCCGTTGGGAGAATGGAATAAAGTCAGGATTGAGTGTCGTGAGGATAAAGTGCGTGTGTGGATAAATGAGGACCTGGTAAATGAGGGATCCAATGCAACTGCTTCTAAAGGCCACATCGCCCTCCAGGCCGAAGGTTCGGAAGTGGAATTCAGGAACCTTATGCTTAAAGGGCTTTAATTATTTCTTTCAGGTTATAACGTTTGCCTGCAACTGTTTTAAGCTTTGTTTCCCTGCCGCCATACCTGATGGTCACTAACCCGGAAGTCTTTGCTGCCAGGAACCCATTCACCAGTTTGCCTTCCTTCCATTGCATGTCTATTTCCAGACCACCCCTCGCACACAGGCCTTTTACTTCGCCATTATGCCAGGCTTTTGGCAACGCTGGCAATAAATTAATGATACCATTGTGAGATTGCAGCAGCATTTCTGCAATGCCTGCAGTTCCCCCGAAATTGCCATCTATCTGGAATGGCGGATGGTTGTCGAAGAGATTTTTCAGGGTGGATTTCTGCAACAGGGCTACAACGTTTTCGTATGCTTTCTCACCGTCCAGCAGTCTTGCATAAAAGTTTATGATCCAGGCGCGGCTCCAGCCTGTATGTCCACCACCATGTCCAAGACGCCTTGTTAATGTTTTTGATGCTGCCTGGAATAATTCAGGCGTTTGCGGTGTGATGAGATCACCCGGATATAAACCGAACAAATGTGAGATGTGCCTGTGTCCCGGCTCAGCTTCTTCATAATCATTGATCCATTCCTGTACAGTCCCGTAACGCTTACTTACCTGCAGGGGTGGCAGGCGCGCAAGGGTTTTTTCCATTGCTGCTATGAAATTGTCTTCCTTACCGACCTGGCGTGCAGCTGCAATACATGCTTTATACAATTGCATAATCATTTGCACATCGATGGTTGGCGCGTATGTGATCTGTGTCCTGCCTCCATCCGGGAGCACAAACGCGTTTTCGGGCGACATTGATGGTGCCGTCACCAGGTAGCCATTCTTGTCCTCTATAAGGAACTGTTGAATGAATTCAACTGCTTCCTTCATGATTGGGTATGCCTTTGTCCTAAGGAATTCTTTGTTCTGCGTAAACTGGTAATGTTCCCACAGGTGCAGGCATAACCATGCGCCAGAAAGTGGTGAAGTGCCCCATTGCATTGAAGCATTGATCCCGGTTTTACCGAATATATCTGTCGCATGATGCATCGTCCAGCCGGGAGCACTATAAAGTGACTGTGCAGTAACTCTGCCGGGAACGCGGTAATAGTCGATGAAGTCAAAAAGCGGGCGCGTGGTCTCGGAAAGATTGCAGACCTCGGCCGGCCAGTAATTCATCTGAAGGTTGATGTTTGTGTGGTAGTCCGAATTCCAGGGCGCAATATAATGCTCGTTCCACACGCCCTGCAGGTTTGCAGGGAGAAGACCAGGACTTCTCGAAGATGCCATTAAAAGGTAACGGCCATACTGGAAATATAATGCTGCCAGTTGCTGATCTTCGCGGCCTTTTTTGATTGCTTCGAGGCGGACATCAGTGGGTTCGTGGCTGTAATCCTTACCGCCAAGTGCCAGCTGAACACGGCTGAACAACCGTCTGTGATCAGTCTCATGTTGCTGCATTAATTGCTTGTCGGAAAATGAAACTGCTTCCCCGATTATCTTTTCAGCCACTGCTTCCGGTTTGATATTCCTGTCGAAGCCAAGTGTGGCAAAATTATAATCAGTGGCGGCGGTGATGAATAATGTAACCGCATTTGCACCGGAAATCAGTAATGTATTGTTTGATGATTTGATATTACCACCCTGCTGGCGGGCTGTTAACCGCGCTGAAAACTTCATATTGAATCCACCTGCACCATTGATCACATCATCCACGTCAACGATTTGTCCGGTCATCGTAAGTTGATCATCTCCGGCAGATATAACCGTTGCATCTTTTTCGCGGGAAAGATTGACCTTGCAATGGATCGCATTGGGCTTACTTGCAGTAATCCTGATAATTATACAGTTCCGGGGTGCGGAGGCAAATACCTGGCGACTGAATAAAACTCCATTGATTGAATAAGTAGTAGTAACTATGCCTGTCTCCAGATCCAATTCATTTCGATAGTCATGAGCCTCGCCCTGCTCACCGAAATCAATGATGCAGTCCCCCAATGACTGATAGGACCTGAAACCGGGCGGTGTATTTACAAGGTATTTTTCACCGAGGTCAAATGCTTTTTGGTTATGGCCGTTAAGTACGAGCTGTTGAATTTCACGGATGTGTGCTTTCGCTTCCGGGTTATTGACGTTGATATTTTTCCCAGCCCACAGGCTTTCTTCATTCAACTGGATGCGTTCGTTGTCCACACGCCCAAAAACCATTGCACCCAGCCTTCCATTACCGACAGGAAGTGCCTCATTCCAGGTGCCTGCTGCATGCGTATACCAAAGCTTCAATTGATCTGCTGTTAGACTGTCCTGCGTATATACCACCAATGGTAACAAAAAGGCGATAGTAAGAAATGCGGCGAGCCTTGATTTCATGATAATCAGAATAGTATGACGGAATCAGAATTTGCGGATTATGATAACACCTGCAATGATCATAACGATTCCGAATATACGCCAGATGTTAATGGGATGCGGTTGCGCTACCAGAATATTGTAGTGATCCATGATAACGGAGATGATCATCTGGCTGGCTACTACCAGTCCAAAGGTCAATGCCGGACCGATCTTCGGAAATGCATAGATAGTAGCTGACACATAAAATGCACCGAGTAGTCCGCCCAGCCAATAGGCAAAATGGACATTCCGCAACTGTTGCCAGTTGATGGTTTGTCCGGTTACAACTATATAGAGGAACAGGGCGATTGTGCCGGTCAGAAAGGAGAAGGCAGCTGCGTAGATCGGGCTGCCCGTAGCTTTGCCCAGTTTCGAATTCAGACCCGCCTGAATAGGTAGCAATGCCCCAGAAATAAGAGCTAAAAACATCCAGAATCCTTTTCCCATGTATGTTTAATATTAATGAATGTCTGTTCAGGTGGGTATCGTTCTCTGTGTACGCTCCATCAGTTGTGCATACCGCGGATCCTCCTTCACGCCCTGGTAAGCGGGGTATTCCAGGAAATAGCTGACTGGGCCCATCCGCTTGTCTATGCACCTGTTAAGATATTCGAATGTCTTGTCCATATCACCAAGTCCGAACCAGGCGGCCGCAATATCTGCATCTATAACGGAATCAGGTTCCTGTAATTGGCGCTGTTCCATTTTCCTGATACATTCAAGTGCTTCTTCTTTTTCGCCAAGCCGCCCATGTGAGAACGCCAGGCCCATCAACCCTTTTAGTGGATGGCCGGTGAGCCTGTGTACTTCCTGGAATAGTTTTTTTGCAGCATGCCAGTCGCCTTTCATCCCTGTGCCCCATCCTTTTATTTCGATGGCAATTCGCATTTGCGGATCAATTTCCAGGAGCTTTTCTGCCTGCCTGATGCTGTCGTCGTACCTGCCAGCAAACATGTACATATTACCCAGCGTTTGCAACACGATCGGGGAAAGCGGATCAATCCTTTCTGCTTCTTCGAGGATATTTACCGCTTCCTCCTTTTGTCCTTTTATCACATAATAAAATCCCATCAGTTCGTAAGCCTCTATTGCTCCGCGATTAAGGCTCATCGCTTTCTGCAGGGCTTCATAGCCTTTTGGCCAGTTCCACTCATAAAACAGGTAGGCGCTTGCCTTTGCGATGTGGCTTTCAGCGATAGAATCATCAAGTTCGAGTGCCTTGTCGGCAAACCTGTGCACTATTTCGAAAGCAGTGGAGGGAAGCATTTGTCCCGTGGCACCAAGAAAACTGTAGGCCGCTGCGATCATCGCATATGCGTGGGCATATCCGGGTTCGAGTGCAATGGCCTGTTCAAAATATTCAATTGCCTTTCGCGTATCCGCCGGGGTTAATTTGTTCCAGAAGTGAAGCCCCTTAAGATAGTAGGTGTACGCTGTCACATTCTTGACCGGAACTTTTACCAGGTGTTCTTCCCTGACCGGTGTCGAAAGGTTTTCCCGCATTTTGTTGGCGATGCGGGCACTGATCTCATCCTGCACTTCAAAAATATCCGTCAGGTTGCGGTCATAGTTTTCGCTCCAGATATGATAGCCATCTGCAGCATTTATCAGCTGGGCGGTTATCCGTACTCGGTTACCCGCTTTTCTCACACTGCCTTCCAGCACCTTGTCAACATTTAGCTGAATGGCAATGTCGCGAATATCATGGTTCGTCCCTTTGAAGGCGAATGCTGAAGTGCGGGATGTCACCTGCAACCCTTCCACCCGAGTGAGTGCATTGAGCAGCTCCTCAGTTATACCATCACTGAAATACTCATTTTCCGGGTCTGCACTCATGTTGACAAAAGGCAGTACAGCAAGCCTGTTGCCTGTCTGTTTGGTCTTCCCCTTAAGATCCTGCCTTGTGGGAACGACAATGCCATTATTGGAAATGGCATAGATCCTGACCGGAGATCGCACGTTCTTTAATTCGAAATATCCCAGCTCACTTGCAATGATATTCTCCTGGTTCCGGATCTCGTCATATACTTTCTCGGAAATAAGAATACCTCCTGGTACTGCAAGTGATTCGATACGCGAGGCAAGGTTAACTCCATCGCCATATACTGCGTCCTCATCTATGATAATGTCACCGGTATGGATGCCAATGCGAAGATCAACTTTTGGCTCCTGCATGAGTTGCTGCTGGATGTTGATTGAGCAGCGCACACTGTCTATTGCACTATTGAAGATGCTGAGGGAACCATCGCCGTAGTACTGCAATATTTTTCCATTGTGGGAATTTATGCATGATTCCAATACAGTTTTGAGGCGTCTCCTTTTCTGGCGGGCCAGTTGTTCATTTTCCTGAACAAGTGTGGTGTAGCCAGTCATGTCCGCGAATAATATTGCTGCCAGTTGTCGCATTTCAATTGTAAATTAACAAAGAAATGCCTAACCTGTTCAAACTACAGGATGAGTGGCTGCAGTCATGGGAATCTCTATCTTCAGCGTGCAGCCATTGTTAGGGGAGGAGTTGATCTGCATATTTCCCGAATGGAACTGTACTCTTCCTGCAATGTTACGTAACCCGATACCTTTTGGCTTAAGCTGTGGGTCAAAGCCAATGCCGTCATCAGAAATCTCCAGGTAAACCTGACCTGAAACTATCTTCAGGTCAATCAATATGTTCGATGCCCTTGAGTATTTTAAGATGTTATTGAGCTGTTCCTGGCAGATTCGGAAAAGGGTAAGCTTAAGTTTCTCACTCAGGGCATTCAACTGTTTCTTTCCTGAGCATTTCATTCGTGCTTCCATCCGGCCGGCAAGGTTGATGTCTTTTACCAATTGCTCTATGGCATCTGTGATTGGTTCATTTTTCAGGAAGGGTGAAACGAGGGCATGTGAAAGTTTGCGGCTTTCATTTATAGCAGTGAAAATGTCGTTCCGGGCTTTTTCCAGCCGGGGGTCTTTCGACTCTGTAGTGTGCAATGCAGTATCGAGCATCATTTTTGCCGACGCCAGCAGCTGACTGATATTGTCGTGTAGTTCAATTCCAATCTCTTTACGTTCATTCTCCTGGGCTTCGATCGTGTTTTCTACGATCTCCCGCTGGCGTTGCAGCTCCTGTCTTATTATGAGGTCCGTTATGTCGGTTGAGATGCCTACCAGTGCATATACCTCACCGTTCCTGTTGGCAAGTGGGAACTTGATGGTGTAGTAGTGGTGCGACTGCCCATTGATTACCATATCTTCTTCCGTTTCCAGCAGTTTTCTTTCGCCGAGCACCTGGTCATCCAGTTTTGTATTCGCTGCAGCGCGATCAAAATCCAGGAATTCGAAAACGGTCTTACCGATAATGTCTTCCTGACTAAGTCCAAGTGTTTTTACAAAAGTTGTGTTCACGAGCGTGTACCTGCCATACATGTCTTTAACGTATATCAGGGATGTAGTATTGTCAATTATCGACTGCAGAAGCTGGCGGTTATTTTCCAGCGACATCTTTGCCATCATGGTTGTGCGCATGTTTTTCCATAACGTCATAAAGAAGGCCGTCGACAGCGCCAGTAATACTGTAAAAAAGACCAGGTAAATAGTCGTAAATGCGGAAATGCTTTTTTCGTTCGCTTCAATTCTCGTGGCGAGCGTACGGTTCTCTTCAGCTTTAATGGCGGAAATGATATTTTCAAGGAATGCCAGCCGGTTTACATCTGCATTTTCTTTGATGTAGTTTTCCGCCACTTTCGAACCTTTTCTACGCATTTGAATACAGGTTTCCAGGAACGCCAGTTTTTGCTGCAGCAGGTTTTTCAAGGTATCGAGCCTGGCTTGTTGCTCGTGGTTGTCTTTTGAAATGGCTTTCAGGTTGGCAATGCGGTAAAAAATAGTTTGCCTGATGGTATAAAAGGGAAGGAGAAAAGTATGGTCGCCGGTAATTACATATCCCCTCGCGCCAAGTTCAAGGTCCTTGATCAGGGCAGATATCTGCTCGGCATCATTCATTACCTGGCGCGTGTGGTCTACCTGGTGTGCCGCTTCCTGCTGAAGGAAATTGTTATCAAGAGTTTTTGCGCCGAGGAAAAGAATCCCCGCGATTATAATGATGGATAGTGCCAGGAACTTACGTTCATTCGTAAGCCTGGGGTGGTTAAGTTTTTTGATACCATATTCCGTAATACCCGGTACTACCTGCCCTAACCAATGCCTGATGATGTTGTCCTGTAACATAATTCGTTTGATCATAACAGGTATGGATTAGACGTAAAATATACGAAATAGGGATAAATATCCAATATCGGTAAACGAACTATTTTATTGCGGTGTCATGAATTTTAATTTGTGGGTCTTACTTACTTACTTTTCCTCGCAGCATCTGCAGCATCCATGAACGGTTTAACCAGGTCGATGGGAACCGGGAAGATGGTGGTTGAATTGTTCTCGGTAGCTATTTCACGAAGTGTCTGAAGGTAACGTAAGGTCAATGCACTCGGCTCCATGCTCAAAACTTTCGCTGCATCAGCCAATCGTTGTGATGCCTGGAATTCTCCTTCGGCTGCAATGACTTTCGAACGCCGTTCACGTTCTGCTTCCGCCTGTTTTGCCATCGCCCGCTGCATTTCCTGCGGCAGGTCGATCTGCTTTACTTCCACATTTGAGACTTTTATTCCCCATGGCTCAGTGTTGGCGTCGATGATCTGCTGAAGTTTATGATTGATCTTTTCCCGTTGCGACAACAGGTCATCGAGTTCAGATTGACCCAGCACGCTTCTCAGTGTGGTTTGTGAAATCTGTGACGTGGCAAACAGGTAATTTTCAACTTCCACAATTGCCTTTTGCGGATGAATCACCCGGAAATAGACCACGGCATTAACTTTAATGGAAACGTTATCCTGTGTAATGATATCCTGCGGTGGAACGTCCAGTACAACTGTTCTGAGACTGACCCTGACCATTTTGTCTATGATCGGGATAAGCAGTATCAGTCCCGGTCCTCTTACGCCTGAATTTGGTGCCAGCCGTCCAAGCCGGAATACGACACCGCGTTCATATTCGCGCAGGATTCTTATGGCATTCGCAAGAATGATGATGGTAAAGAAAATTACCAGTAACAATACGATCGATGCGGGCTGCATGGTTATGTATTTATATGTGGAGTGGTTCTACAAACAATCTGAGATCCTTTATACCAGTTACCCGTATGCGTACACTGCCTCCGATACTCCCGGAAACTGATTCTGCCTGCCAGATCTCCCCATGGACTCTCACCATTCCTGACGGGTTCAGTTCCTCAAGCGATTCTCCTGTTTCACCAATCAGTCCCTCGGGCCCCGTAACCGGCTTGCTTCTCTGGGCCCTGAGTCCGGCGCCCACTACAAACAGGAAGAACAAAGCGGTTATGACAATGGATGGTATAATCACTTTCAGTGAGATCCTGACGTATTCCAGCGGCGAGTCATTCCGCAACAACATCATGGAGCCCATTAGTAACGCCACTGTTCCTCCAATTGCCAGGATACCATGACTGACAATTTTAATTTCCAGCAAATAAAGAATAACTGCAAAAATGATAAGTGCCAGGCCGGCATAGTTTATCGGTAACGTATGCAGGGTGTAAAAAGCAAGGATGAGACAGATCCCTCCGGCAACTCCCGGAAAGATTGCGCCCGGATTATAGAGTTCGAAAAGTATTCCATAAAAACCGATCAGCAGCATGATATAAGCGATGTTAGGGTCACTTAAAAGGTCGAGGAGCTTGTCAACAAATCCCATTTCAAGATATTCAACGGAACTCTTCGTCGTATGGAGCGTGTGCTTGCCTGAACTGGTCTGAACCACTTTTCCGTCGATCATTGCAAGCAATTCGCGTACGTCAGTAGCCACAACATCGATAACATTTTTTTCCAACGCTTCTTTTTCCGTGATGGACTGGCTTTCCCGGACAGCCTGTTCCGCCCATTCAAGGTTACGGTTGCGCTGGTTGGCAATGCTCCTGATGAAGGCGGCTGCATCGTTGGTTGCTTTGGCTGACATAACAGAATCCTGCGCACCCTGCAGTGTTACAGGATGGGCAGCGCCAATGTTGGTACCCGGGGCCATCGCTGCGATATGCGCGCCCATCGTAATGAAAACACCTGCCGAACCGGCATGCGCGCCCCCCGGTGAAATATATACGATGACAGGAACAGGAGACTCAAGTATGGACTGCACAATGACCCTTGTAGATTTTAATAGACCACCCGGTGTATTCAATTGGATCAGGAGGCAGGATGCGTTATCGTCCGTGGCCTTTTTAATGCCCCGTTGGATATAATCGGTCGCAACCGGATTAATGGCGCCGTCAACTTTTATGGCCAGCACTTTCTGGGCCTGGAGCTGATAGGAAGCAAGCGCTATCAGGGTTATTAAAATGAATCGTATCATATGATCCCCTGACGTAATTTACCGATTTTTTGTTGTTTCATTTCTATGCGGAATACTGTTGATCGCATTTTGCAAAGCCCGGTTAAATTCTTCCGGTTTTTCTATCATGGGGTAATGCCGGGTAGAAGGCACATAAAAAACCTGGAAGCCGGATCTGCAAAATTTTGCAAGAGCCATCGTGTCAACGGGGTTCGCATCACTATTTACCAGCAATAGCGGAAGGGTTAATTGCTGAAGTACTGTTCTTTCCTGCTGCTGGTATTTCAACAATCCTTCGAGGGCAGAGATAGCAACAGTGGAATCAGCCATTTTAATGTCATTGATCACCTTTTTTCGGATAGCCGTATCTGTATCCTTGTGAAACAACGTCTGGTCAGCATAAGTTCCTGCTGTTTGCTGATAGCTCTTTTTTAGCGCGTCCATGAAGTTTTGTATCTCCTGCTGGTCTTTCAATGTAATTATTCTTCCGACATCCTGGAAATTATCGATACCTACCAATCCGCTAATATGTTGCGGATGTTTTCGAAGTGCTTCTATTACGATGTCGCCACTCATGGAATGCCCGATCAGAATTACGTTTTCCAGGTTAAGCTGATCAATCACCGCGGCGATATCGTCGGCGTATTTCTCAATTGTATATTCCTTCCGCCCAGGTTCCGAAGCGCCGAAACCCGGAAGATCAACAGTCACCACTTTATACCTCGCTGAAAAACCCGAAACCTGGTTCGACCAGTACGAGTGATTGATCGCCCAGCCATGTATGAAAAACAATGTCGTATCGCCGGCTCCATCTATAGTGTAATGGATGTTCAGGCTGTCTGTTGAATAAATTTTGTCCGGGTATGCAATTGCTTTACGTTTTTTTTCCGGGTTGTTGCAGGCGACATTCAGCAACATTGCAGCTACTGTGATCATCGCAAAAAAATTCATGCTAATTGATTTAAAGTAAATACTCCGGTTAATTCATCCGGCTATTGCTCTTCAGTTCTGAACCCCGGCCTTTCATAATATCGTGCTGCCAGAATGGACACCGGAATGCCAACCGCTACTATAAGGATGAGTATACCGGTAACAGCTGATTTCAGTTTGAATGGTAAAGACGGGGTGTTGCTGAGCGGCAGAACAATCCTGTTCATGATTAACCAGATGACCAGTCCGTATATTACTCCGCCTGTAATCCGATTCCGGGAAAAAAATGGAATCCTCGGATATAAGAAGAAAAAGATCGCCGTAAATATCGTTGCTATCGCGAGATGAAAGAATAAGCCCCATACCGGCATGAATGTCGCCTCCGGATCAAAAGCGGGTTTGCCAAAGATTCCACTGGCAATAAACCGGAAAACCATCACCGGGTTCCTGCCTGTATTTATCAGGTATTGTACTACGGCTGCGAACCCATCCAGTATACCGGTTAATAGACCGGCAGCCAGGATGGCCGGAAGGAGGGGTTTGTTTTCCTTAACTGGTAACAATATACTAGCGGATAAAAATTTTTCCTATTAATTTTTTTTATATACCTTTAGAGACCAATCGGTCTCATGCGTAATGCTGAAGCAACCATACAACATATTGTAGAAAAGGCATCGGTCCTGTTCAATACAAAAGGTTATGCAGGCACATCTATCAACGACATCATGGAAGAGACCGGTTTGAAAAAGGGTGGCATCTACCGGCATTTCGAGTCAAAGGAAATGCTTGCCGCCATCGCGTTCCGCTACTCTTACCAAAAACTTAAGGCAGCCTACTTGTCTACTTTCACTAAAGGCCAGCCTGCTGACCAGAAACTGTACCAGTTCCTGGATACTTTTTGCCACTTTCTTGCCCATCCGCCAGTGGAAGGTGGTTGTCCGATCCTGAACACGGCAACAGAAGTGGACGATACAAACCTACCCCTCCGTGAAGAAGTCATGAAAGCAGCAAAGGATTGGGAGCAATCCGTCGCATCCGTTTACCGCGATGGAAAAGAAAAAGGGATTTTCAAACCCTCGACTGACCCTGAAGCGGAAGCCCGGATCATGCTGGTATCCATTGAAGGCGCTATACTGCTGGCAAAATTGCATAAGGACATGAGCTACACCACACCGGTAATCGAAAGTCTCCGCCAGCGCATCCAGAACCTTAGAAGCTGATTTTTTTTAACCTGTTAGAGACCGGTTGGTCTCAATTATTTGACAAAAAATAACCTTACATGAAAAAGATTCTTGCAGGGGTGGGACTGATTATTACTGTCCATTGCGCCCAGGCTCAAAACGCAGCCATTCTTTTCAACGGAACGACATTGCAGGGTAGTTTCAGAAATGACATCAACAGGACCGGCATGCTCACATATGTGGATGCATCCAGCAAAAAGCAGCAACTGAGTGCCTCGCAGGTAAAAGAGTGCTCGATCGACCAGCACCGTTATATCAGTTACAAGAATGATTTTTTTGAAGTAGTGACAACAGGCAATCGCTATACACTTTACCAGAAAGTGACCGATAATGATGGTAAACTCACTTACAACGGAACAGAAGCTAGCGTGATGCAGGGAAGTGAAGGCCGAAAGGGTGAGTATTTTATTTCTGTTTCCGGTGAACCGGACCTGACCTGGTTAAAAAAGAAAGAATATGTCGCTATCATAAAGCCTATGGCCAAAGATTGCCAGGCTGTTCTCGGGCAACTGGAGTCAGGAAAAACGGCATACACAGAATTGCCTGCCCTGGTTGGCACATTGAATAACTGCCAATAGAAACCAGCCATGGACACAACTATCAGGAGCATCACGATCCCGGCCATGGATAGTCTGCAACTCGCAGCCGACATCATCATGCCCGTGAACAACCAGGTGATAGGAACAATTCTTGTCCACCCCGCAACCGGGCTCACAAAAAAGTTCTATTTGAAATTCGCGCGGTATATGGCCGGTGAAAGTTACCGGGTGATCATATACGACTACCGCGGCATGGGAGATTCCAGGAACTCGAAGCTCAGGAATGTAAAATGCAGTATGCTTGACTGGGCCTTGCTCGACATGAACGGTGTTTTGAATTTCGCTGTTGAATACTTTTCTTCTCAACCAATATACTGGGTCGGTCACAGCATTGGTGGACAGTTTATGGCGCTAATGGACCGCTACGATTGTATCACAAAAGTTATTGCCATTAACAGCTCAACGGGATACTGGAAGTCATTTAGGTTTCCCTTTAACCTGTACAGTCTTTTCCTGTGGAAGGTATTCCTCCCGCTTTCAATTCCGTTGCTGGGCTATGGACCGATAAGCCGGTATGGCCTTGGCCAGGACATACCCGCTGGGGCGGCACGCCAGTGGGCACGCTGGTGCTGCGATCCGGATCATTTTGCAGAAACCTTGAGACAGGAATCCGGTCGCTTTGATTTCTCGCATTTCAATGTTCCGATTACAGCATTTGGTTCTTCAGATGACTTTATTGCAACGAGTGACAACATTGATCGCCTGCTGTCTTTTTATCCCTCTTCTCCGCGGAAGAAGATCATGGTATCGCCGGAGCAGGCCGGGGTGTACAGGATCGCCCACACCGGGTTTTTCCGGAGCGGACCTGGCGGGAAAATCTGGCCTCTCATCCTCCGCGAGATCGAGCATGACGACAGGAATGCAGGAGAGACGTTACCGCTTATCCACGTTGGCGAGCCGGCTATCCGTTTCACATAGATATGTGAATGCCGGGAAAGTTGGCAGCAGCTAAGTTTGCCTAAAAAGATGCGCCACCTTATCCTTATTGCAGTTTTCTTTTGTACTGCACTACATTCAATCGCCCAGCAGCATCCGGAGGTTGCCACTAACATCGCGCGTTATGTCAACCAATCGGATCCTGCCGGGCTTTTCAGTCTTTTCGACAGCACATTCAAAACACAATTCCCGCTCGATGCGGTAAAAAACGCAGTTCCCTCACTGCAGAACGCATTCGGAAATTTCAACTCGGTGAAGTTTCTCAAAGGAGAAAACAATCAGTCCCTTTACCAGTTTGAGGGCACCAAAGGAAAAATATTTGTTGTCCTTTCATACAACAACGACAAGATCTCTTCAATGCTGTTTACGCATGAAGATCCCTTCTTTGAATTAAAGAAGCGGGATAAATGGCAAACAGATAACCCCCTTTCCAGTACCAGCGATAAACTGGTTGACACCATCGTAAGATCCATTTTGCAACGCTCAAATACCCCGGCGATCAGCATTGGTGTCTGGAAGGATGGGAAGGCTTTTTATTATAACTACGGTGAGTCGTTTCTTAACGGAGGACCTTTACCTTCGGCACATTCTGTTTATGAAATCGGTTCGGTCACCAAAACCTTTACCGGCACAGTACTCGCCCACCTTTTACGTACCGGTAAAGTATCACTGGACGACAAGGTGAATAAATACCTGCCTGATTCCATTCCTCTTTTGGGTACCAGCGATACGCCTTTGCTGATCAGGCACCTGGTGGCACATACGGGGGGACTTCCACATCAGAACGATAAGGACTATGGTGCAAAAGTTTCAGACGATGTCGATAACCAGATGAAATTCTATGAAGCCCGTCATATGCTGGCATTCGTGAAGGATTGGAAACCTTTTGAAACACCTGGTACGAAATTCCGTTACAGCAATCTCGGGTATTCTTTACTGGGGTACATGTGTGAAAGAGTAACAGGCAAGCCGATATCTGTTTTGTATCGCGAGCTGATATTCACTCCGCTCGGCATGAAGAGAAGTTTCATCAATGAGGAACAGCCAATCGGTGAGGTTCGTCCGTATCATGCGGATGCCACACCCGCACGATACTTTACTGTATCTGCATATACACCTGCCGGGGCAGCCCGCAGCAATATCGAAGACCTCCTGAAATATTTGCGAATGCAAACCACGCCCGATAGTTCCATCGCTGGCAGGGATATTGCATATTCCCATGCTCCGGTAATGCAAACGGAAATGAACCTTGCCATTGGCTGGTTCTGGGCAGAAAATGCAAAAGGAAAATACTTCTTCCACTCAGGGGGTACAGCCGGTTTTACCAGCAGGGTGTTGTTTCAGCCGGCGACAGGTGTGGCGGTGGTTGTATTAAGCAATTGCCTGAATGGAGATGCAAATGAAATAGGAGACAGGATTTTCCACCAAATAAATCCTTAATTGCATGAAAATTCTGTTGTCAGAAAATGGATTCGTTAACTCACATAGCATTAGGGGCATGTATTGGTGAAGTTTTTTTTGGGAAACAGATCGGGAAGAAGGCAATGATCTGGGGGGCGCTTGCACAGAGTCTCCCCGATATTGATTTCATAGCCGGATTCTGGATGCCAGTCGCTGAAGAACTTCTTGCACATCGCGGGTTCACGCATTCCTTTTTATTTATTTTCATGGCCACACCCGCCCTGGCTTTTGCAGCCGACAGGATCCACCGGCCGCATGAGATTATGTTCCGGCGTTTTCTCTTGTTCTTCGCTGCAGAAATGCTCGTACATATTTTTCTTGATGGGTTTAATAATTATGGAACAGGATGGTTTGAACCCTTTAGTCATGCGCGCTTTTCGTTCAATGCAGTATATGTAGCAGATCCCCTGTTCAGTATCTGGCCGGCTATTGCCACTGTCGTGTTGGCGATCATTCCCAACTCACACAGAAAAAGAAGCTTCTGGATCAGGTTCGGACTTATACCGCCGGCAATGTACCTGCTGCTTTCTGTCTTCAATAAACTGGTTATAAATAACGAAGTGAAGAAGATTGTGAAAGCGCAGAAGATTCCTATGAACAATTACTTCATTACTCCAACGCCGCTTAACAACCTGCTGTGGTATGTGGTAACAGGTAATGATAGCGGATACTATGTCGGGTACCGGTCAGTGTTTGATAAGGATACTACTATGGATTTTCAGTATTTCCCGCGCAATGACAGTCTTCTCCGACCCATTTCTGAGCATGAGGATGTTCATCAGCTGATACGATTTGCACAAGGGTTCTATACAGTTGAAAGATGGGGAGATAGTATCGTGTTCAATGATCTCAGGTTTGGTCAGATCATTGGTTGGCAAAGTCCCGAAGAGCGGTTTGTATTCCATTATTTCCTGCAACACCCCGGTGAGAACATGCTTGTTGTGCAAAGAGGCCGGTTTGCCAAGTGGGACAAAGATGTAGCAATAGCTTTATTACGCAGGATGGCAGGGCGAAAAAAAGCCCTTCGCAGGTTGTAACGAAAGGCTTGGTTATAAATGAAAAGTTTGTTGGCTCAGGTTGCATATTCATCCATGGTACCCCTGATGGAGTCCACCCGTTCGCGAACATTATTGCGGATGCCGGATAGTTTATTCTTCCCTTCATTTACTTTATCCCGGATGGTATCAGTGAGCTTTTTGCTGTTATCCGCTATTTTTTTGCGGGTATTTTCGCCCTTGTCGGGAGCGAATAATATTCCCAGTACACCACCGATAGCCACCCCTGCCGCCAGTGCAGTCATGATTTTATTTGCGTTTGTCATAACGAATGGTTTTTTATTTAAGGAATTCAGTTACTCTCTTAAAGTTACCAAATACAATACCAAGATTTAATCTAAATTACTTTTATGGAGAAGTCTTTTCCTCAGGTGGGATATACCATACACAACCGGGTGCAACTCATTCGCGGAGGAAAAGAATATTTCAGTCATCTTACCGAATTGATCAGGAGTGCCAGGCAGTCATTCCACCTCCAGATCTATATTATCGACGGCGATGAAACCGGCCGTGAAATCCTTGGCGAGTTGATGGCTGCGGCAGCCAGGGGAGTAGCTGTGTTTGTACTGGCCGATGGATATGCTTCGCAGGGGGTGACAAAACAGTTATCTGAGTTAAAAGCTTCCGGCGTAAAGTTTCGCTGGTTCGAACCGCTCCTCCGTTCCAAACATTTTTATTTCGGCCGCAGGCTTCACCATAAGGTTGCAGTTGCAGACGGCTCCCGCGCGCTTGTTGGTGGCATTAACCTCAGTAATCGTTACAATGACCTGTCGGATCAGCCGGCCTGGCTTGATTGGGCGATCCTTACTGAAGGGCAGGCAGCAGGAAAGTTGTTCTTCATCTGCCAGGACCTGTGGAATAAGTCAGGATGGGGAAAGAAGAAGAGTGAACGCTTTAACCTCAAACTTTCCGCCGCTAATATTCCCGATAAATGCCTGGTAGGAGTAAGGCGTGAAGATTGGGTTCGCAGGCGGATTGAAATCTCCTCCAGTTACCTGAAAATGCTGTCACATGCAACCAGGGATGTCTATATGATGTCGAGCTATTTTTTACCCGGTCGGATCATGCGCCGGAGCATAGCTGCAGCGGCAGCAAGAGGAGTGAGGATAACCGTTATTACAGCAGGCAAGTCAGACATCCATATGGCCAAACATGCCGAAAGGTACCTTTACCGCTGGATGATCAGGAAGAAAATGCGGCTTTATGAATACCAGCCTAAGGTCCTTCATGGCAAGATCAGCTGCGCTGATGGGCAATGGGCCACCACTGGGTCTTATAACCTGAATTTCCTGAGTGCATATGCAAGTATTGAACTAAACCTTGAAGTGCTGGATGAAGAGTTTGCCGCGTCTGTCCGGGAGCAGCTGGAAGAAATTATCCGGCAAGACTGTGTCAGGATCACGGAAGACGATCTTGTAAAACATTATCCCTGGTATGTCAGGTTCTGGCAACGCATCTCATATGATCTTATCCGATTCGCCTTTTACCTGTTCACTTTCTATTTCAAGCAGGACCGTAAATAATCATCCATCAAATAAAAAATTTCAAAGGATCTTGTCCCGCTTCATTCGGGCTAACACCAAACCTGCAAGCATTTCTGTTCCCATATCAAGGCCGTTGCTCATATTTACCTGCACCATGCTGGCCCATTGCTTCTGGTATTGCTCCCTGGTATAGAATGCAGCTGATACACTGCCGACAGTCTGCGATCTTGTATCATAATTGAAATCGTAGGCAGGGCTGGTATAAATATCGAAGAGGCTCATGGATGCAAGTGGTGTCGTTGAAGCCACACTGACCTGGTCACTCATTGATGTCTGCGCTCCAAGATATGTCAGTACGATTATTCCATCGAACTGGATCGGGTCAATTTTTGTCTTTAACGCTTCTCGGCTGGTAATCTCAGTCATCGAAAAATAAGGATGTGTCGGAGTGGAATGATATCCGCTGCGGTTCAGCAGATCCACCATTTCTTTTTCTACTTTTTTCCGCGCAACAGTATCCTTCATCGTGCCCAGCACCAGGATGTTGCTGTACTTCTTTTTCTGGTATCCTTCAGCAATGAAACTTTCGGTTCCGGAAGCGGGCTTGGAGCTGCCGCACCCGGTTAAGATCATACTGGCGAGAAGTGCCATCGCAACTGCTGGAAATTTCATGGCGGTTTTTTATTAAAGTTAACTATTAGCCGACTAGTTTTGTTAATAAATAAACCGTTATAATGGGCGTATTAAGGCAGTTAGCAGAATACCTCTACATCAAAAAGAGAGATCCGAAAGCGCCACGGAGTAAATGGATAGGGTATATGCATGGCATTAACCGCATCTCATTGTTTATGTTCGTGGCAGCGTTGATTTTTATGCTCGTCCGTTTTGTCTTTTTCCGGAAGTAAGATCTCTTGTTCCTTCCAGCATGAAGTTCCAGATACTTTCAGCTGCCTGCGCTGATGCATTGCCGCCCTGTTGAAGGATTTCTCTTAAATCATGGTATTCTTTTTCCAGCTGACGGCGCGCTGATTCGTTATGAAGGAGTCGATCCAGTTCGGCACTGAGATTCTCCACATTCATTTCATCCTGGATGAGTTCCTTAACGATCAGCCTATCCACGATCAGGTTCACCAGTGAAATATATTTTACTTTGATGAGTCGTTTGGCTATCATGTATGATATCCTGTTGCCTTTATAGCACACAACTTCCGGAACGCCGAACAGCGCAGTTTCCAGGGTAGCAGTGCCCGATGTAACCATGGCTGCCGCAGCCTGCATCAACAGGGGATAGGTCGCGTTTCGGACAGCCGAAACATTTGGGAACGGACCTAATAATGGTTCGTAAAAGCTGTCAGGTTGGCCAGGGGCCATTGCCACGACAAACCTGTAATCGGGAAACGAACGGCTTACTTCGAGCATTACCGGAAGCTTCTGAAGGATTTCCTGTTTACGGCTTCCTGGCAGCAGCGCGATCAGTTTCGGATCGGGTTTCAGATCAGGATGTGCAGCCTTAAACTGGTTAATGACTTCCACCAAAGGATGACCCACATATTCTACCGGGTAATTCCATTTGTCATAAAAACCTTTTTCAAAGGGGAGGATTACGAGCATTTTATCCACGTTCTCCCTTATACCTTTGACCCTGTTTTCCTTCCAGGCCCACACCTGGGGAGAAATGTAATAGATGGTCCTGTACCCTTTTTCCTTCGCCCATTTCGCAATGCGTAGGTTGAAACCTGGATAGTCAATGAATATTATCGCATCCGGCCGGAATTCAGTTATATCCTGTTTACAAAAGTCAAGGTTTCGGAATATGGTCCGAAGGTTTGCAATCACTTCCACAAAACCCATGAAAGCCAGTTCGGAGTAATGTTTAACCAGGGTTGCACCGGCGGCCTGCATCAGGTCCCCGCCCCAGCAACGGATGTCTGCATCAGTATCCCTTTTTTTCAATTCCCTGATCAGGTTACCGCCATGCAGGTCGCCGCTGGCCTCGCCCGCGATGATGTAATATCTCATAGCCCCAAAATTAGGCGATCAGTTTTATAAGGAGGACAGCGATCCCATAAACGAGTGTAGCAATAAATACGCCTTTCGCCGTCTGGTCCCTCCTGCTGTTGATATAGATGGTGAAAAGGATAGCATTTGCAACCAGCGATATACTGCTGACTCCAGTCAGCAGGCTTTTATAAAGGCGGAGGTATTGAAGAAAGTCCGTAAACGCAACATGCCGCGGTAAAAACGCAACAAGGTAATATATGATCAGTCCGGCTACAGGTGCCAGTAAGCCCAGTACGATTCCCAGGCGGAGATTGTCTTTCTTGAACATTAATGTTTCCAGCTTTTTTCCAGTTTGGACTTAAGAACGTAATTGGTAAGATCAAATTGTACAGGAACCACACTTACATAATTATTCTGAAGTGCCCACACATCGGTATCCCTGCCCTTATCAAAATTCATGAACTCGCCGGTGAGCCAGTAATACCTGCGGCCGTGAGGGTCCTGGCGTTCCAGGAAATCCTCCTGGTACTTGGCATAGGCCTGCCGGCAGATCTTAATGCCTTTTATCTGGTCTTCCGGTACTGCCGGGAAGTTCACGTTCAATACGAGGTGCTTATCGAGCTTTTTAGCCAGCACAAGCTCAGTAATTTTTCGCGCATACACTGCAGCGGCAGAAAAATCCGCTTCAATGCTGTAATCCAGCAGTGAAAATCCAATGGAGGGGATGCTTTCAATGGCTGCTTCAACTGCGGCGGACATAGTGCCTGAATAGATCACATTGATGGAATGATTGGCACCGTGGTTTATTCCGCTGAGGCAGATGTCCGGCTTGCGGTGCAAAACCTTATCGACCGCCAGCTTCACACAGTCCACCGGAGTACCGGTACATGAGTATGCTTCTATGCCCTCAAAATAGGTAACTGCATTCAGTCGCAACGGCGACCCGATCGTAATGGCATGTCCCATCCCCGACTGTGGTTTGTCCGGGGCAACCACAACGACCTTACCCAGATCCTTAACCGCTTCTACCAGGTTTTTAATTCCGGGTGCCGTAACACCGTCGTCGTTTGTAATGAGAATGATTGGCTTTTCCTTGCGCTTTGGCATAATAAAAAAGTCAAAAGTAGATATTAAAAAGGGAAAAACAGGTTCCGGGATGGAACGGTTACAAGTGTCCGCAGGCGGGTTGCTCCATCCTTCGCATTCGCAGCAGGAACTATTTTTCTAAATTTTAATTTTTTACTTTTTACTTTGACAAATAATTTAGTATTTTCGTGCTAAATCACTTAGCATGTCATTTGCCGGCAAAAACTTAAAATATCTGCGTAAGCTTCGGGGATGGACACAGGAAGATTTTGCAACGAAGCTCAGGATCAAAAGATCTTTACTTGGTGCTTATGAAGAAGAAAGGGCAGAGCCAAGACTGGAAGTGCTGGAAGTTGTGAGTGAAATGTTCAAGGTGAGCCTGGATGAGTTGTTTCTGAAAGACCTTGGTGATACAAAGGGTAGTTATATAGCCAAACGACGGGCCCAGAAACTGGCTTCGGAACCAACGGTAATTCAATTTGTACCTGTTAAAGCAGCCGCCGGTTACCTGGCAGGCTATGCAGATCCGGAGTTCATTGATGAATTGAACACGTTTACGCTGCCAATGCTTGCTCCGGGCCAGTACAGGGCATTTGAGATTCTTGGTGATTCAATGTTGCCGACCCCAAGTGGTTCTATCATTGTTGGCGAGAAGATCGATAACCTTGAGTCGTTGAAAACGAGCAATACCTACATAGTCGTTTCAAGGCAGCAGGGTATAGTTTATAAAAGGGTCATGAAAAATCCCCGCTCAAAAACTAAACTTACCCTCGTTAGTGATAACCCGGTTTTCCAGCCTTACCAGGTTGATGCCGGCGATATTATGGAAGTATGGCAGGCGCAGATGGTCATCACCCGTGCAAATCAACAGCAACGGTGGGACGTTGACCAACTGGCCTCAGTTGTCTCTAACCTGCAGGAACAGGTTAGTTCCCTGAAGAAAAAAATGAATTGATAAACGCTGTTGTTTTTTAGTATTATGGGTTAGTAAGCCCCGCTTCGGCGGGGTTTTTTTAATTGTCACTGATCATTGCAGCTTCGCGAAAGGTATTGCAATGCGCTGTTATTATGTCCCTGATGTCAGGTGAATACCCCCCGCCCATGGCAACCGTGCACGGAATGTGGTTCTCGTGTAAGATTTGAAAAACGAACCGGTCGCGTTCGCGACACCCCTCTGTGGATACCTTCAGTTTACCGAATTTATCTGTGGCGAGTATATCAACGCCCGACAGGTAGAACGCAAAATCCGGCTGGTAGCTTTTGATTACCGGGGGCAGGTTTTTTTTCAGCAGATCGAGATAGGTAATAGTATCGGTGCCATCTTCAAGTGGAATATCCAGGTCTGAAATTTCTTTCCGGAAGGGATAATTGTGACGCCCGTGCATACTGAAAGTGAAGACCCGCTTTTCATGCTCAAAGAGTTTTGCAGTTCCATTACCCTGGTGCACATCGAGATCAATGATCAGTATGCGTGAAGCAAGCTGCTCCTGCAGCAGGTAATTCGCTGCAACAGCAAAATCGTTCAGGAGGCAGAAGCCCTCGCCCTTTCCGGCATATGCATGATGTGTACCTCCCGCAACATTTAGCGCAATTCCGTGACTCAGTGCATGCAACGAACAGTTGATGGTGCCCTGCGTGATAATGAGTTCACGAAGCGTGAGTTGCGGCGATTGGGGAAAGCCTATCTCTCTTTGTTCTTTAGCGCTTAGTGTCTGGTTATGTAACCTGCCGAGGTAATCATGGTCATGCGTGTAGAGTATTACCTTATCCGGGCATACTGCTGGCGCCACGAGATTTTCTTCCCGGATTAATCCTTCATAGAGTAGTTGTCCCGGGATCAGTTCGTACTTGATCATCGGGAAGCGATGACCTTCCGGCAGTGGATAAGAATAAATGGGATCATAAGCGATATACAGGCCGTTTCTACTCATCGGAACTCGTCGTCTTATTGAAGGGAAAGCACTTTTTTCTCGGCAATTACAAATACCCGTGAGCCTTCATCCGGTTCAAGTATTGCCAGGCCCGTAAATTCACTGAAGGCAGGCAGGATCGCGGCACTACGGCCGAAATAAAAACATGGCAGACGGAGTGACTGCCTGCCCATTCCACTTAACCGGACCCCCGGGTGTATATGGCCGGAGAAAAAATAGGTCTCCGTCCCGTTTTCCATTTCGGGTAACCATTCATGCACGAAACTGAACGGACCCTGTGAGTAAATATTCTTAAAAACTTCTATGTTGTTTATTGTATACCAGTCTTCGGAAAAAATATCATGATTACCCATGACCAGCCTGATCCTGATGCCATCGTGGTCATTTCTCCAGCGGGCAAACAGGTCTGCTTCACGGTTTTCAGCCGAATGAAAGAAGTCGCCAACGATCAGGATCGTGTGCGGCCTGAAAAAGCTGACCAGGTCAAAAAGTCGCTGGAGGTCATTCCTGAACACATGTTGTGGTACTGCAATCCCTGCCTTGCGGAAATGCCCGGTCTTACCAAAATGAAGATCACTGACGATCAGTGTACCGGCCGATTCCCAGTAAACAGCCTTGTGAGGGGAAAGCCACAATTGCTCACCGGATACAGAAAAAGAAAGAGGTGCCTGCATTATCCTGCAAATCTAAAAAGGATTATTGTTAATTTGGCTTTTCAACAAAACCCCGCGTATGAATACAGAAAACCCATTTGAACCGCAGGAGAAAAAACTTCCCTCCATGCTGAATGTGCTCACAATTCTCACATTTATCGGAAGTGCGATTGAACTGTTTTTTGGCTCATTGAACTTTATAAAAGGAAGGAAGAGTCTCGATGACCTCGAGGAACTTCAATCAAGTGGAAAACTGGATGATGCACCGGATTTCATGAAGAAAATGGCAGGACCGGAAGCACTTGAAAATGCCCGCCTGGCTTACGAAAACAGGATTCCCCTTTTTATAATTGCACTCGTAGGTGTCGGTCTCTGTATTTACGGCGCCATCCAGATGCGGAAACTTCAGAAAAATGGTTACTACATGTGGCTCATCGGTGAATTGCTTCCCATCGTAGGCAGTATCATCTTTATCGGGATCGGTTTCGCTGGTGCCATGAGTTTCATGCTTGTATTCCCGGTATTGTTTATCATTTTGTATACCACCCAGCTGAAACACCTGAAATAATTATTTCGATAGCTGTAACTGCATTTTTTTGATCCTGTCCTCGAGCTTTTCCGAGGACAGGTTCTCTCTCATGCTATCGACTTTGATCGGGAAACAGAAAGGCGTCAGTCTTTCAGGGAACCTGATCACTATATTGCTCTGCTGTATGCGTTGCAGCATATCCCGCAGGCGGACTTCCTCCATCTGCTGATCGAATACCTGCTGGTAGGCCTGCCTGATCAAAAGATTGTCGGGATCATATTCCCGAAACACATTGAACAACAACGAGGCACTCGACTGAAGATGCCTTGTCTTCTTCTGCTCCCCGGGATATCCCTGGAAAATAAGCCCGCCGATCGTGGCAATCTCCCTGAACTTTCTCCTGGCCATTTCTGTACTGTTGACACTTCGCTGGATATCCTGGAATAGATTTTCAGGTGAGAACAATTCATATACATTGCTGTCGTCGACCGGAATGGGTTGATCACTCAGTAATTCGAATCCGTAATCATTCATCGCAAATGAAAAGGTAATAGGCATGATCCGGCTGATCCTGTAAGCAAGGATCGCCGCCATTGCTTCGTGCACGAGCCGGCCTTCAAAGGGATAAACGAAAAGGTGGAAACCATCTTTTGTTTCAATCTGCTCAATGAGGAGTTCATTTGCCTTTGGCACGTGACTTAACTCTGACTGCAGATCGAAGAGCGGCCGTAGCGCAATGATTTCGTCTTTGTTACTGCTGCCACTTCCGGCTTCGTCGAACTGCTCCCTTAGCATTCTGCCCAGGTTCGCTGAAAGCGGCATCCGGCCTCCTTCCCAGCTGGGTACGATCGCCTTGGGCGAATTTGATTTTCGAACCAGGGCAGTCATCTCTTTTACCATTACCAGTTCCAGGTTTCTGCCGGCAAGGATGAAACTGTCGCCCGGTTCCAAACGCGCAATGAACCCTTCTTCAATCACTCCGATATATCCTCCGCTGATGAACCGGACTTTCATCATTACATCACTTACGATCGTGCCTATATGCATCCGGTGTCGCATGGCCATCCTCCGGCTGGTGATCCGGTAAACACCATCTATCAACTCTACTTTTTTATAATCGTCATATTGTTGCAATGCCTTACCGCCGGTCGTAAGGAAACTCAACAATTGAATCCAGTCATCCTGAGTGAGGTCACGGAAACAATAGGTTGTCCTTACTTCGTTAAAAAGAACTGCCTGGTCAAATCCTTCAGAAATGGCCAGCGTGCACATAAATTGCAACAACACATCATAACAAAGTAACATCGGGTCACGTGATTCAATCACATTGCGATCCATCGCTTCTTTTAACGCAGCAGCTTCAACAAGCTCAAGAGAATGTGTGGGCAAAAAGTAAATGCGGCTGGTAGCACCTGGCTGGTGACCGCTTCTTCCTGCCCGCTGCAGGAAGCGCGCAACTCCCTTTGGTGAACCAACCTGGATGACTGTTTCAACCGGCCGGAAATCAACACCAAGGTCAAGGCTTGATGTGCATACTACAACTTTAAGCAGACCGGTGTGCAGCGCTTCTTCCACCCAGATCCGCAAATCCTGGTCGATACTGCCGTGATGCAACGCAATAGCGCCGGCAAGATCAGGGGCCTCGTTTAACAGCACCTGGTACCAGCGCTCACTCATTCCCCTTGTATTGATGAAGAGCAGGGTAGTGGTACTATTCTCAATTACGGGAAGTGTTTTCGCAGCGAGCTTTATTCCCAGGTGTCCCGCCCAGGGGTATTTTTCTATTTCATCGGGAAAGATGGACAAAACCTCCATCTTCTTATCAAGGTTTGCTGAAATAGTAACACCGCTTTTTTTCAAAGGAGACAACAATACTTCTTTCGCCTGTTCGAGGTTGCCAATTGTCGCAGAAATACCAAATACGCATATCGATGGATGTAAAGCTGCGAGTCTGGACACTGCCAGTTCTACCTGGACACCTCTTTTGCTGCCGATCAGTTCATGCCATTCGTCTACCGCAAGTATCTGAAGGTTACTGAGTGTTGACGGATATCCTTTTTGTGCTAACAATAAATGCAGGCTTTCAGGAGTAATGATCAGCACCTCCGGCATGTGGGTCTTCTGCCGTTGTCGTTCTGCCGGTGTCGTATCGCCATTGCGGATGCCAACCGACCAGTTCATTCCCAGTTCACTGATCACTTCTTCCATAGCCCGTCCGATATCTTTTGCCAGCGCCCGAAGTGGTGAGATCCACAATAACCGTAACCCGTTTTTCTTACGCGTTTTGTAATTGTCAGGATTTTCATTGATGAAACGGATCAATGCGCCAAGGAAGACCGAAAATGTTTTTCCATAACCGGTCGGGGCATTCACAAGACCGCTCTCTCCTTTTGCAATGGCAGCCCACGTCGCTTCCTGGAATGTAAAGGGGGCGAATTTTTTTTCTTCCAGCCATGCCTGTATGATTCTATATCCTCTGGTGTCCTTCATCTTTAGCCCTATTCACCTATTCACTTATTGACTTATTCACTTATTGAATTATTGAAACCCAATCACAAAGTTTTGAGATATTCAATCACTGCTTTCCTGTCAGCAGCTGACAGTTTATCACCGAATGTATGTCCATAATTTCCGTAACCTTTCAGTGTTGTATTATAGACAGTGGACCCGCCCGCCATTTCATGCCGGGTATAATTCCAGCCGACCTCTTCGTAGTTGTAATCGTTCTGTTGGTAACTGCGCGACCAGTACTTCGGCCTTTCACTGCTGTTCAGCAACGCTTCCAGTGTCGGCACCGATCCGTTATGAAGATACGGTGAAGTGCACCAGATGCCGTCCAGCGGCGGAGCGATGTATCCACTGAAAGGAACAAGCTTTGCCGGGTGATCACCCATTCCGAACCAACTGTTGTTGAACCAGCTGATGAATTGTGGTTGCTGGTAATTACTGCTATATAATGCAGAGTCGGTTTTGATAATCTTCGCGGGCACAAGCAGGTTGGGATATTGTTCGTCCTCTCCATAAGTGCCGTGGCATTTTTTACAACTCTCCATAAAGACTTCCTTACCTTTTTCAGCAAGCTGTTTATCTACCGGTTTAGGGTATGCGGGCGGTTCGAGTGAATACAGGTAAGCAAGCACATCACTGATCTTTTTGTCCACCCCGGCAGCTTCACTGCTGTCAGTTACGGTCAGCAGGTTACTGGCCATCAGGAAGCGTCCGAAGTCACCCCTTCCAAATCCAGTATAGAACATCGCGTTCTTTTTTTTCAGCAGCCACCATGCAGGTACATCGGTAGGAATAACATCATCCGGAATTCGCATCGCTGCACTGTCGGTCCATCTTAATGTTACCGGGTCACGGTGGGCTACAAGAACGGCAGCGAGACGGTCAGCCGCGTTTACTCCCCGTACTGCTGTTTTCAGGTACGGACCAACGGTGCCGGTAACTGTAATAAAATTCTTTGCAGCCTCGTATTTTGCCGGCGCCGATGATTTGAGCATATTGGCCAGCATATTCACATTCTTTGAATTAAGGACCTGTCCACCGCTGAAATCAATGAAACTGTTACCCAGCCCCATTACCAGTGAATCGTTGAAAACCTGGGCATGGCATTGCAGGCAATTCGGCGCTACCAGGTTCTCACCGTTGGTTGCCTGTATTACGGTGAACTCATGACTCACAGTTGCATTCATTCCCGTGCGATTGAGATGATTTACCGGCGTTTTCCCTTTACCAAGCACAAATAAGTCATATGGAATTCCGCTCTTCACGTAGTCGCCGGTTGTCAGGTAACTGAAACCCTTTACGGCATCACCACTTCGTTGTGGCGATGGAGGAACCGGCACCGGTTTTTCAGGATCGATGTAACCGGCATCAACTGCCAGAAGACTCACAGCTGCAACAATGCAGGCAAACAGGATAATTCCTGCGCGATAGGTTTTTTGCATATATGAAATTAAGCCATCACTTCCCATACATCTCTAGCATTTTTTTAAGATCGTCCAGTGTATTGATATCTTCCGGCCCTTTATCATGCCGCCAGCGGCTGATGCGGGGGAACCGCAACGCGACTCCGCTTTTATGCCTGCCCGACGCGGCAATTCCTTCAAAAGCAATTTCAAATACTAGCTCAGGTTTTACGGTACGTACCGGCCCGAACTTTTCGAGCGAATTCTGCCTGACGAAATGATCCACCTGGCCAATTTCCTTATCTGTGAGCCCCGAATATGCTTTGGCAAAAGTTACCAGGATCTCACCATCGCGTACGGCAAATGTGTAGTCAGTATAAAGATTACTCCTTCTGCCATGTCCCTTCTGTGCATACACCATTACTGCGTCAATGGTCAGCGGATCGATCTTCCATTTCCACCAGTCACCCCGCTTTCTCCCCACCTGGTAAACCGACGATCTCCGTTTCAGCATAATGCCCTCTGCGACCTTGTCACGGGATTGCTCCCTTATCCGTTCGAGTTCCCGCCATTCCCCGAACGTTATTACAGGTGACAACAGCAGCACAGGGTGATGAAGGGATGTAAGCAATTGCTCGAGCTGCCCGCGTCTTTCTTCCAATGCAATGTCACGGAAATCGTTCCCTGCATATTCGAGGAGATCGTAGGCAAAAAAAGCAACAGGTGCTTCAGTAAGCTGCTTTTTGGTCACGTTCTTCCTGCCAATCCTTGTCTGCAGCAGTGCGAATGGAAGTGGCTTTCCTTCCCTCGCGGGCATGATCTCACCGTCCAACACTGTTCCTTCCGGTAACAGTTGAAGCAGTGGATTAAACTCAGGAAATTTATCTGTCATCAGTTCCTCGCCACGACTCCAGACGAAAAGCTGGCCGTTTCTCCTGATCAGCTGCCCCCGTATTCCGTCCCATTTCCATTCTGCCTGCCACTCAACCGGATCACCTAATGAATCTGGTCCTCCTTCCAGCGCATATGCGAGGTAGAAAGGATAGGGCTTCGAATGATCTTCTGACATGCCTTCTCCGCTCAGCAATTCGGCGAAGCTGACCAATGCCGGTTCCCAGTTACCACTTATCCGGTGTGCAACAATGCTCGCTTCCAGTCCGGTGACGCGGGCGAGCGACTGTACCATCAGTTGCTGCGAAACGCCTATCCGGAATCCTCCCGTAATGAGTTTATTGAATACGAACCTGCCATCCTTTCCCAGTTCCCGCCAACACTCGAGCATAAACGCTTTTTTTTCCACTTCGGGCAACGGTCCAAGCTCCGCCAGCCGCTCGATATACCAGGAAAGATTGTGTTCCGGACTGTCAGATTCCGGCGACGGCAGAACAAGTGCAATGGTTTCGGCAAGATCGCCTACTGTGTGATAGCATTCCTCAAAAAGCCATGGCGGAAGGCCAGCCTGTTCGCGACTCCATTCTGCCAGCAGCCTGCTGTTGACGACACGTTTCGGTCGCCTTCCACTGAATAAGGCGATCACCCATACTTTGTCCTTTCCAGGTGCCTGCTGGAAGTAGCTGGTAAGCGCATCCAGCTTTTCATTTGTCTTTGTGGATGTGCCAAGGGTGTTTACCAATACAGAAAACCGGTGCATGCCACCGGATATTTCCTCCTGGTCATATGGTACTGTCTCCAACACTGTCATTTTCTTCCTCCATATCGCCGTAATCGGTTTTTACTTCATATGCCTTCACCCCCTGTTCATTCAGGTAGCGACTGAATGCCGACTGGAACCCGTGGGTGGCAAATATTTTTTCCGCTCCCGTTTCGTGCACTGCCTTCAACAGTCCTTTCCAGTCTGCATGATCACTCAATGCGAATCCGGCATCTGCATTTCGCCTGCGGCGGTTTCCGCGCACCTGCATCCAACCGCTGCAAATTCCGGTCCGGTAAGGCTGGAACTTCCGCATCCAGCTACTGCCGTCCGCTGATGGCGGTGCCAGTATGATTGCTCCCTTCAGCTCTTCACGGGGCGTTTCCGGTGTAATCCTCGTTAATGATGGTAAATTGAATCCAGACTGCCTCAGGATCTCCTGCGCATTTGCAATTGCGCCATGAGCATAAATCTTTTCGGTTATGGCTGACAGGCAGACACTGACGCGCTGTGCTTTACCAAGACTGTAAGCAATAAGTATGGATGCAAAACCGGATTCACGGTTTCCCTGTACCCATGATCGCATGTCATCATAGATCTTTTCCTGTGGCTCCCAGTCGTATATGGGAAGCCCGAATGTTGATTCGGTGATGAAACTGTGACAACGAATGGGTTCGAATGCACCACTGATCCCGTCATCCTCTGTTTTGTAATCGCCGCTGACAACCCAGGTTTCGCCCTGGTATTCCAGGCGCACCTGCGATGAGCCAATTATATGTCCCGCAGGATGAAGGCTTACCCGGACACCGTTTACGTAAATGATGTCACCCCATTCAACAGGCTGGTAGGTTCCGGCACCCAGCCTTAATTCAAGTAGCGGTTTGCAACCACGATGGCACAGGTATTCCTTCGAACCCCACCTGGCATGATCGCTGTGTGCATGGGTGATAATTGCTTTGTCAACCGGAAGCCAGGGATCGATATAGAAATTCCCTGGTTGACAAAAAAGTCCATATTCGGTAAATGTAATAAGTGGTTGCAAGGTTGACTCAAAATACAGTCACCACCGCTCCGTTCACTTTTTTAACTATGTACAATTTCTTGTTCTCAAAATAATCCAGCTGTTGTGTTTTCTTGTCGAGCAGTACCGGCTGAATATCGAAGTCGGTGAAGATCCTGTACTTTTTTATACCAAGACCAGTTGCAATATTGGGACCAAGTTCTACAAGCAGTTTGCTGAAACGGTACGTCGTTTCAAATCCCCTGAACACCATATCGCTTGGCCTTGCATACAGGTTGTCTTTGAAGTGAGTATTTACCTGCTCACTTACCGGATCATTCCGTTGCGGGTTAAATGGTGTTGAATAGAATATCTCCAGGTCCTTGAACTCCGGTTTCTCAAAATCGCGGATATTGTCCCAGGTCGGCATACCCAGGATCTGGACAGGGTAGGTTTTATTCAGCTCAGCCAGCTGCATGCAGATGTTACGGCCGAAACTTTCATCAAGGCTGCCCGCCACACACATCGTGGTTTCCGTACTGTCGAGATAGGGAGTAAGGTTGGCAGCTGTAAAATTAGATGGCAGGTTAACGTACTTAAGCTTTAATTGCGCGCCTGATGTTGACTTTTCTATCTCGGTAAAATAATTCTTCAACCTGTCTTCCTGCGGACCGGTTTTCCGGAATACAATAATAGTGGAAGTGCGGTTTTTAAGTTGCAGGAAACGGTACATACCCTCGCAGTGAGTAGCGAGCGTACTGTTCAGGATCACCATATACGGATTGTTGGTGACCCCTCCGTCGTTAGGCAGGTTTACGTTAATGAAGGGAACCTGCTTCCTGTTTGCATACTCCGCCAGTGGCCTGATCTCGTTGTTGCTCACATAAGACAGCAGGAGGGAAGCATCAGTTACGGCAGGCAGCTTGAGGACGTCGTAAATCGTCTTGACCGAACGCGTGTCAACAATATTCAGTTCAAGTGAAACATTCTCCTTTTTGAGAGAGTCAATTGCGAACTGCACACCTTCATAAAATTCGAGGCCGGGCAGCATGAAACGGGGAAACTGTTTGCCATACCTGTACTGGCCGGAAGCATCAAAAGCTGAATCAAGATATAAAGGAATCAAAACAGTCAATACCGGTTTCTTTATACCTGACTGAACTGGTATATTTTCCTGTGCGGATGCGGATTGCCTAAAACCCAGTAACAGGACTACTGCTACAAAGAGAAGCCTCATTTTACCCATATATGATCTTACGGTTTGGTCTTTATTCCCATTCAATCGTGGCAGGGGGCTTACTGCTGATATCGTACACCACCCTGTTAATTCCCCTGACATTATTAATGATCTCATTCGAAATGTATGCCAGAAAATCATACGGAAGGTGCGCCCAGTCAGCTGTCATCCCGTCCACCGAAGTTACGGCACGTAACGCCACCGTATATTCGTAAGTACGCTCATCGCCCATAACCCCCACACTCTTTACGGGAAGCAGGATTGCGCCGGCCTGCCAAACTGTTTTATATAAGTTGTGCTCTTTCAATCCGGTGGTGTACCTGTAATCGGCTTCCTGCAGCAGTTTAACCTTTTCTTCAGTTATTTCTCCAAGAATACGGATAGCAAGTCCCGGGCCGGGGAACGGGTGCCTGTCCAGCAACTCGTCCGGAATTCCTAATTCCCTTCCTACACGCCTTACCTCGTCCTTGAACAGGTAACGAAGTGGTTCCACCAGGCCAAGATGCATTTTTTCCGGCAGGCCGCCAACATTATGGTGCGATTTGATGGTCACCGATGGACCATGTACCGAAACACTTTCAATCACGTCGGGGTAAATAGTACCCTGACCCAGCATTTCTATGCCTTCGATGTTAGCTGCTTCTTCCTGGAAAATATCTATGAAAAGGCGACCGATCACCTTACGCTTGTCTTCCGGGTCGGTTTTACCTGCAAGCTCGCCGTAAAAACGCGCTTTCGCATCAATCCCTTTGACGTTCAGGTGAAGGTTATCCTTATATGTCTTCAGGACTTGTTCAAATTCCCCTTTCCGTAGAACGCCGTTGTCTACAAAAATGCCATACAGGTTATCACCAATAGCTTTATGTATCAGTGTTGCTGCTACTGTACTGTCCACACCGCCGCTGAGTGCCATGATCACTTTGCGGTCGCCGATCTGTTCTTTCAGTGCAGCCACTGTATCAGTAATAAAGTGTGCGGGGGTCCAGTCCTGTGCGCAACCACAAACTTCTACCAGGAAATTCTTTATCAGTTTTTTTCCCTCGATAGAATGATATACTTCGGGGTGGAACTGGACTGCGTATAATACTCCGTCTCCTTCATTTTTGCGGAATGCAGCTACCGGAATGCTTTCGGTAACAGCAAGCAATTCAAAGCCTTCGGGAAGTTCCTTGATTGAGTCACCATGACTCATCCAAACCTGTGAATTCTCTGACATACCATTGAGCAGAACATTCTCTTTAATTTTCTGCATATAAGCACGGCCATATTCGCGCTTGTTACTCTTTTCCACTTTTCCGCCAAACTGCTTTGCCGTGAGTTGGGCACCATAGCAAACGCCAAGTACCGGTACCTTCCCGATCAGCTCCCTGATCTCCACTTCCGGTGCATTCACATCATTCACAGAAAAGGGGGACCCGGAAAGGATGATCCCTTTCAGGCCTGGTTCAAACACCACTGCCTTATGATATGGGGTTATTTCGCAATAAACATTGGCTTCGCGCACGGCCCTGGCAATCAATTGTGTATATTGCGAGCCGAAGTCTAAAATGAGGATTTTTTCTGTCATGGTGGCGCAAAGGTAAGATGTTTATAAAAACTGCAACAAACACATACAACATGAGAATTCTATTGACCGTCTTCGCAGCATTGTTCTGCCTTTCACTTGTTTCATGTAAATATGGATTCGGAAAAAGGGTAAAAGGCAACGGAAATGTCGTGTCTACCACCAAAACTCCCGGTACTTTCAACAGCGTTGAACAGAAGGGATCATTCGATATTGAGATCAAAACCGCACCCTCCAATGAAGTATTGATTGAAGCAGAAGATAACATCTTACCGCATATCGAAACCTATGTTGATGGCAGTACACTTATTATCCGCACCAAAGAAGGGTTTAATCTTGACCCTTCACGCGACATAAAAATTGTCGTATCTGCACCATCTTACCAGCGGATCTGGTCAAACGGTTCCGGAAATATTACCGGCCAATCTGTGATCACAAATGATGAAGCACTCGAAGTGGGAACAAAAGGAAGCGGAAACGTGAACCTGAGTGTAAATGCACCTGAGATCAAAGCCCATACGTACGGTAGCGGCAATATCGAACTGACCGGCGAAACCAGGCAGGTTTTACTCGAAAGTGCAGGCAGCGGTGATCTCCGTGCGGCTGACCTGAAATCAGAAACTGCATCTATTGACATCAAGGGAAGCGGCAACGCCAGCGCCTTTGCCAGCAAAGAATTGAATGTGGATGTGAAAGGAAGCGGTGATGTCAGCTATAAAGGCAATCCCGTGATCCGCAGCGATATCAAAGGCAGCGGTAATATCAGGAAGATCGATTGATCATTCCTGTTTAAACCGGGTGAAGTACAGCTCGTATTCCACATCGTAATCAGCATACATATTGTGAATTATTGCAGGTGACCATTCTGTGAAAGAATGGAAAAACGCTTCTGCTTCGCTTGTAAGCAGCGGATGGGTTGACGAAAGCGTTTTTATGGAAACGAGTTTTCCCGTGGAAGAAATGCTGACACGCATTTTCACTTCCCCATGTGCGATCACTCCTTTCAGTGTATCGGGGATAAACAGGTTGTTTTCTGCATACAGCGAAAAATTGGTGAATGAGCCAATCGGGTAAGGGCGTTGTAAAACAGGGCATGAATTTCCCGATGGTTTTCCTTCAGTATTGAAACATTCGATCGACACCAGTTTGTTTCGCCGGTACTGTTCAATCGTAGCCTGGCTTCCATCCTTACGGAACCAGCTCCAGGTTCCGGTTAAGCTGTCATTGGTATAATTGCCTGAGCCTTGTAATCTTCCATTTTCATACCGGTGGATCCATTCGCCGTGCATCCAGTTGTTGAAATAAGCTCCCGAGTCTTTTACTGCCCCGTCCGGGTAGTAAAAAATGGCGGGTCCATGCATCCTTTGACGGATATTATTCAGGGCAAGCAATGACCCGTTTGCCGGCTCTGTAACCTGTGGCAGCCTGGTGTCCTGCTGCGACTCATGGTGCAGGACTGATCGCTTCCGGCCACCAGTATAAAAGGTCCAATCGCCGGTCATCTGGCCAAGGCTCATCTGTCCTTTCTGCAGCAGGTTTCCCTTCTCGTCGTAAAAACTCCAGGTGCTGTCTGGCAGGTTGTTGCGGTAGCTGCCGGTTACCAGTGGTTTTTTGCCGGCCTGGTAAGCAGCAAAGGCACCGTCCCTTGTACGGAGCTTCCGGTCAAGGAAAGACATCACCAAAACGAAGGATGTATCCGGTTGAAGGGCATAAAGCACCCAACGGTTGTTTTGTTGTATCACGATAGCAGGGTAGATGCCGCCTTTTTTTTGCGGTGCCAGGTGTTCATTCAATGAAAGCCAGCTGGTATCGGATTTCTGTGCTAAGGCTGGTGCGGCAATAAAAAGTGTGATAAGGATAAGTAACAGGCGCATGCGTCAAACATACAAACTGAAAGCTATCACTCGTAAAATTTTTGATGATATATCTCGCCTTTCCTGTTATAGCTCGTGAGAGATCTGAGTTTTCCACCGGCATCATAATATGCCCAGGTGCCGGACCTTTTCCCGTGATGATAACCTCCTGACATCCTCGTGCTCCCGTTTTCGGTCCATTCTTCCCAATGTCCTTCACGCAGGCCATTTTTGTAATATCCCGAATCCTTAACCGAACCATTTGGATAAAAGTTCATATACAGCCCATGATGGAGACAGGTATTGAAAGGTGGTTGATAAATTCTGGTGTCGGCGGTGCTTTCGTGTAAGTCACGGAAAGAACCAACTGAGGATGTAGCCCTTTTTATTTCTGCAGGATCTGACTGGGCCGCTTTTGCCAATGGAGTAAAGACCTGGCGGGGATGTTTTTTGACTTCCTGCCTGATGCGCAGATATTTATCGGCGTTGTAGTTCCTGATGAACATCGGGCTTCCGTTGCTGAACCATCCTTTCCATTCTCCATCCGGTAAACCGTAACGGAACCTCCCTTTGTCTTTTATGCGCATATCCTCATACCGGCCTTCATATGCACTGTTCGATCTTGTGCTCACCACTTTCTCATCAGTTAAGTATGGAGTAGATTCAGCACTATTTTCCATTTCGCTGGATGATGCGATGCCGGATTGCGCATACAGGCTAATGTTACCCATGCACAATGCCGCCATCATCGATATGATAATGGTACGTTTCATGTCTGCAAGCAATTACCACAAATTTACTTAACAATCCTGTATACCGGGTACTGCATGTGATCCGGTTCGTAGTATGGCGAGTTGCGATAGATAAAATCCAGCTGTTGCGCGCCGCTTTTAGCGAAGGCGGTGTCTGCAGCTACTTTATTTTTTAATTTTTCTTTAAGATCCGGGTGGTCGGCAAGGTACTTCTCGGCCGTATCCTCAAAGACATATGAACTGTAGCCTTCTTTTTGTCCCAGTATGGGATCGAAAAAATTCCAGCAGAAATAAGCATCCATCGCCTCCGGTTCAAGCACTTCCATGAGGAACCTGTTTCCCGGTTGGTTCATAGGGATCAGCCAGTCGCCCTTGCGGAACTGCCTTTGTTGAATGTGCTTGCTGATTTTTACAGCGCTGTTCAGGTGATGGCCTTCAAAGGCGCGTGGACTGGTCTTATAATCTTCGATGCGGTAAGACTCTACTTCGATCGTCGTATCCCTCGATAACTGGCTCATGTGAATCTTATTGGCTGCCAGCAGGTCGATCACCTTCCACCAACCCTGCGGGATGACGTAAGCTTCCGGCCGGTTTGCGTATACGGATGCCTTATAGGTGTTATAGAATTTTACTTTCTTTTCGAATGGTTTACTCCTGTCATAATAGAGGCGTGGCTGGCCGGATACCCCGCTTGGTTTTCTACCTGCTTCAAATCCTTTAAAAGTCAGCTCAGTGAAACTGTTTTTGTCGTGTTCCCATTGAAGGGGCAGCGATTCCGCAGTCTGCTGCCCGTTGAAGGCAGCCTTCCGTAACTGCTTGATCTGGGTGGCGTTTTCAGTCGCGAAGCGCACAAAACATTCCATCAGCGCATAAGTGGCATCCACCCTCTTTATATATGGCTTCAGCATGTGGGTTTCCGGAACGAACGCAAAACTATTCCACAAAGAAGCATACCCGCTGCTGTACCTTGGTCCTTCCAGGAACTCAGGCCAGCCGGATTCGGGGGTATCACTGAAGGCATTCACATAGGGCACCAGGTCATACCCCTTTTCCTTCATGAGGCGGTAAAGCCCCGGCTCAAATTCGCGGTTCATAAATTGCCCCATTTCCCCGCCAAGTTTATTGTGCTGTGACGCAATCAGAGTCATAATATGCTGGTAGTCAGCCCCGTTACTGACATGGTTATCTACAAAAATGTCGGGGTCCAGGAAACGGTAGAGCGACGCGAAACTCCTGGCTTCACGGGTATCGCATTTGATGAAGTCGCGATTCAGGTCATAATTCTGGCTGTTGCCGCGGGAACCAAAGGCCTCGGGGCCGTCCTGGTCAACCCGATAAAAATTGCTCCGGTTAAGCGCTCCGCCGATATTGTACACCGGGATAAAGGCAAGTGCTACGTTGTCGGGAAGCTTCTTCTTTCCTTCCACCAGGTCACGCAGCAGCAGCATGCTGGCATCAATGCCGTCGGGTTCACCGGGGTGGATTCCATTGTTGACCAGGATCACTACCTTTTGGCTGCGGTGCCAAAGCGCCGGGTCGTTTTTCCCGTCATTACTGAAAAGTGCCAGGTGCAGGGGAAAACCGGCATCTGATGGGCCCATGGTCACCAGGCTGAGCTGGGCCGACCGTTTGTCGAGCAGCTCATAATAACTGATCACTTCCTGGTAGGTGGCGGTTTTAACTCCGCCCGACAGTTCATATACAGTTTTCGGTAGGGGTGTTACTATTGTCCCCCGGGAAATAACGGGTTTGCCAGGAGATGCGGGTTTTTTCCTGATGGGTAAGGTCTGGCCGGCCAGGTGAGAGCTGGAGATCAGGGCAAGAACGAGCGATGCTATGAGCCTCATATGGGGTAATTTTCCTGTAAGGCGGCAATTTAGGGGAATATTCCGCCAATTCTATATTAGAACTCCCTGAATTACAGGTACAAACAAAAAAGGCCCTGTCAGCAGACAGGACCATATTCATTTACCGGAGCAGCACGCAGATTACTGAGCTACTGCCAGGTTGTTGGCGCGCTTAGCGAGCTTGCTCTTCAGGTTGGAAGCTTTGTTCTTATGGATGATTCCACGCTTAGCCAGCTTATCGATCATAGCGATAACGTTGGGCAGGCTCTCATCAACGGCTTTCTTTTCTGAAGTCGCCTTCAGATCACGGATTGCATTACGGGTGGTTTTACCGTAGTAACGGTTTCTATCACGGCGCTTTGCAGCCTGACGCACATCTTTTTTGGTAGCCTTATGATTTGCCATTCTTCAAAATTTAGGACGGCAAAGGTAATTAAAAATTGAGAAGTAAAAAGTAAAAATAAAAAAATCTTGCGGGTAAATTTTTATGGGCAGGCGGCGCCACCCCTGATCGCTCTCGCTAAAACTCAAGCCAGTTACGGCTTTACGCTCACCGAATATTGAACTGCGACACCTGCAGGCGCTAATTTGGAATTTTGACTTTTGAGTTTTGACTTTTCCCGATATTTGCATACCCAATTCCCGACCTAGTTCAAGGGTTATCAAAAGGGCTATCCATATGAAGGATTTTTCGTATATCACCAACGCCTCCCCGGCATTTATTGAGTCTCTGTACCAGGATTTTGTGAAAGACCCTAACAGTATTGACCCGGAATTCCGGAGATTTTTTGAAGGATTCGATTTTGCTATCGGCCAGTATGGCTCCAACGGCCTGGCTGCCGCCACAGAAAAAGCAGGTGTAACAACCGCTGCACCTGCAGATGTGGACATAAAAAAAGAGATCAGTGCCTACCGCCTCATTCTCGGGTACCGCAATAAAGGTCACCTGATAGCAAAAACCAATCCCATCCGGGAACGGAAGGACAGGGGTGCAAACCTTGACCTTGCATTCTTCGGCTTCACTGATGCTGATCTGGACCGTAACTTTTATGCCGGAAATATCATTGGACTGGGTGTAACCAGCCTTCGTAATATCCTGGCGTTTCTACAGCAGACCTATGCCCATCACGTGGGTATCGAGTTTAAATACATCAGCAACCAGAAGAAGGTGGATTTCCTTACCACTGAAATGGAAAAGGAGTTCGGTAAGGCGATGCCGATCGAAAAAAAACGCCGCATACTCGAAAAACTGAACCAGGGAGTGATCTTTGAAAAGTTCCTCCACACCAAATATATCGGCCAGAAAAGGTTTTCACTCGAAGGGGGTGAAACAACCATTCCCGCCCTTGATGCCATGATCAACACAGGGGGTACGCATGATGTGCAGGAAGTGGTTATCGGAATGGCTCACCGCGGCCGATTGAACATTCTTGCCAATATCCTCGGCAAGACCTACGAACATATTTTCAGCGAATTCGAGGGTACCGCGGTCATGGACCAGACCATGGGAAGCGGTGATGTGAAATACCACATGGGCTACGGCAGTGATGTGCAGACGCCAGAAGGGAAGACAGTTCACCTGAAACTGTGTCCCAACCCTTCTCACCTCGAAGCTGTTGACCCCGTTGTTGTCGGTTTCGCCCGGGCGAAAGCAGACGTCATGTACGATCGTAACTACGATAAGATCCTCCCGATCCTTATCCATGGCGATGCATCGATAGCCGGCCAGGGGATTGTTTATGAAGTACTCCAGATGAGCAACCTCGAAGGTTACTATACCGGTGGAACCATCCACTTTGTGATCAATAACCAGATCGGTTTTACAACGGATTTTGAAGAAGCCAGGAGCTCAGATTACTGTACGTCCATTGCAGCGACTGTACAGGCGCCGGTGTTACACGTGAACGGCGACGATCCGGAAGCTGTGGTGAAGTGTGCGGAGATCGCAACCCGTTACCGCCAGGAGTTCAACTCGGATATCTTTATCGATATGGTTTGTTACCGTCGCCATGGACATAACGAAGGCGATGATCCGAAATTTACTCAACCAGGACTGTACAACCTGATCGACAAGCACCAGAATCCCCGTGAAGTATATACGACCTTCCTGCTCGAAAATGGTAAGTCGGATGCACGCCAGATGGCGCAGGAAATGGAAAAGAAGTTCTGGGGCGACCTGCAGGAACGCCTTGACGAAGTAAAACAGAACCCGCTTCCCTATAAATACCAGCAACCTGAGCTTGCCTGGAAAAGCCTGCGTAAGGCAACTGAGGAAGACTTTTTGCAATCGCCAGTAACCGGCATCAGCGCTGCAGATTTCGATAAGCTTTTTGAAAGCATCATGAAATGGCCGGATGATTTCAAACCGCTCAAAAAAGTGGAAAAGATCATCCAGGATAAAATAAAATTATTCCGGGAAGAAGGCAAGATCGACTGGGCCACAGGTGAATTGCTCGCGTATGCAAGCCTGTTGCTTGACGGCAAGGATGTGCGAATGAGCGGACAGGATGTTCGCCGCGGTACCTTCAGTCATCGCCATGCCGTACTTCGCGACGAAGAAAACAATAAATCATACAACAGGTTGAGCCGTATCGATGGCGCTACCGGTAAGTTTATGATCTACAACTCGCTTTTGAGCGAATACGGGGTGCTTGGCTTTGAATATGGCTATGCCATGGCCAACCCGGACAGCCTCGTGCTGTGGGAAGCGCAATTCGGTGATTTCTGTAACGGCGCGCAGACCATGATCGATCAGTTCATCGCCGCCGGTGAGCAGAAATGGAATCGCATGAACGGTGTTGTTATGCTGCTTCCGCATGGATACGAAGGACAGGGACCTGAACACAGCTCTGCGAGGTTGGAAAGATTCCTGCAACTCTGTGCTGAACAGAATATGGTGGTAACCAATATCACTACAGCAGGCAACTTCTTCCATGCATTGCGCAGGCAGCTTACCTGGCCTTTCCGTAAGCCGATGATCAATTTCGCGCCGAAGGCTAACCTGAGGTTGCCGGAATCCTATTCGATTAAAGATGAATTCCTGCATGGCGGATTCAGGGAAGTGATTGACGATCCGTATATCAGCAACGAGAACGATGTGACGAAAGTGCTGTTCTGCAGTGGTAAGATCTATTTTGACCTTGCCGCACGCCAGCAGAAAGAGCAGCAGAAAGATGTGGCCATCATCCGCGTGGAGCAATTGTACCCGCTGCCTCAGAAGCAGCTCGATGCCCTGTACGCGAAGTATGATAAGGCAACCTGGTTCTGGGTTCAGGAAGAACCGCTCAACATGGGCGCAGCATCCTACCTTAAAATGAACCTTTCCAATATTAACTTTGGCGTGATCAGCCGGCAGCCAAGTGCATCTACCGCAACCGGTTATGCGAAAGTGCATGGCCAGGAGCAGGCAGAGATTATTGACACTGCCTTTGGAATCTGATCCGGGGGCTCCCTTTTGAATTTTGAATTTTCACTTTTGAATTTGAAACTATGATCGATATAAAAGTTCCGACAGTTGGGGAATCTATTACAGAGGTAACCCTGGTAAAATGGTTAAAACCGAATGGTGCTTACGTTCAGCGCGATGAAGTAATTGCAGAATTGGAAAGTGAAAAGGCGACATTTGAATTGAATGCCGAGCAGGCCGGTGTGTTGAATACCCGCGCCGGCGAAGGCGACACACTTAAAATAGGTGATGTGGTAGCTTCTATTGATGAAACAGCTGCTGCGCCTGCCGGCGCTTCGGCAGCTACTGCTCCAACCAACGGATCACCAGCTGCACCTGCTGCATCTGCACCCGCACCGGCTCCGGTTGCGGAAGCGAAAGCTGCAGGTAAGGGCATTATCGAAATGAAAGTGCCGACTGTTGGCGAATCGATCTCAGAAGTTACGCTCATCAAATGGCTGAAGAAAGAAGGTGATCTCGTTCAGCGCGACGAAGTACTGTGTGAACTGGAAAGCGAGAAAGCTACTTTCGAACTGAACGCTGAAGAAGCCGGCCAGCTTTCACCAATTGCAAAAGAAGGTGATGTGCTGAAGATCGGTGATATTGTGGCGAAGATCAATACTGACATAGCTGTTCCTGTCAGCTCGGGTAAAGCTGCAGCTGCTGAACAGGCAAAACCTGCTGCTGATGCCCGCCCTGCTGCCGTGAACGCACCCGTTACTGCCGCACCTAACGATCTCAAGGCAAGCCCAGTTGCGGCAGCCATTATCGCCGATAAAAAAGTAGATCCTAAAACTGTGACCCCAAGCGGTACCGGCGGCAAGATCATGAAATTGGATGTGCTGGATGCACTCAATAATCCCGGACGTAAACCCGGGGCGGAACTCTTTACCCGCAGCGAAAAACGCGAAAAAATGAGCAACCTGCGGAAGACAGTAAGCCGCAGGCTTGTGGAAGCCAAGAACACTACGGCAATGCTTACTACTTTCAACGAGGTAGACATGGGGCCGATCATGGCGATCCGAACTAAATACAAAGATAAATTCAAGGAAAGCCATGGTGTAAACCTCGGCTTCATGAGCTTCTTCACCAAAGCTGTATGTTTTGCCCTGCAGGAGTGGCCTGCTGTTAATGCATACATTGATGGCGACTCAATAGTGTATCACGACTTCTGTGATATCTCAATCGCAGTATCCGCACCGAAAGGACTTGTAGTTCCTGTAATCCGGAACGCCGAAAGCCTGGGAATGGCTGACATCGAAAAGAAAGTGGTTGAGCTGGCGACGAAAGCGCGCGACAACAAGCTGACCATGGAAGAAATGCAGGGTGGTACCTTTACCATCACCAATGGTGGTGTGTTCGGTTCATTGATGAGCACGCCGATCATTAATATCCCGCAATCTGCTATCCTCGGAATGCACAAGATCCAGGAACGCCCGATGGTGGAAAAAGGCCAGGTTGTGGTGAAGTCGATGATGTACCTCGCGCTCAGCTATGATCACCGCATTATCGATGGCCGCGAATCGGTTAGCTTCCTCGTAAGGGTGAAGGAACTGCTGGAAAACCCCGAACTCCTTTTGTTCGGTAAGGATCCCGTTAAGACACTGCTCGAAGTTTAAGTCTTCATGTTTGCAAAAGCACATTTACAGACAGCCCTTCTGCTGGTACAGGCATATAAGGGAGAGATGCCTTTTGTCCATTACGCAAAACAGTATTTCTCGTCCCACAAAAAGCATGGGTCCCGGGATCGCAGGCAGATCCTTCAACTATGCTATGCCTATTTCCGGATGGGACAGGCCTTACCTGAATGGCCAGCCGAAAAGCGCATTCTGACCGGGCTGTTTTTCTGTTCAACAGAACCCAATGCGCTGCTGCAGGCCCTGGAACCGGTATGGAATGAGCAGGCTTCGATGCCACTGGAAATGAAGTGTGAACTTGCGGGCTGCAAAATCACCGATCTTACCATATTCCCCTTTCCCGGGCAAATGAGTGATGAACCTGATCAACTGGCATTTGCAGTTTCACACCTGGTGCAACCGGATCTTTTTATTCGCATTCGCCCTGGTTTTGAAGAGTATGTTATTAAGAAACTCGACAAGCTTGGTATCAGCTACTCCATCCCGGAACCCGGGTCTGTCCGGCTTCCAAACGGCTTTTCCGTTGAAGAGCATTTCACCCTGAACCAGCAGGTTGTAATTCAGGACCTGAGTTCGCAGCGCGTCGGAAGGATCATGAGGGCGGCACATGATTACTACCAGATGGCTGAAGAATTCAGGATCTGGGACTGCTGCGCAGCAAGTGGTGGAAAAGCTATTATGGCGAAAGACATGTTCCCGTCTGCACTGCTAACGGTCAGCGATATCCGATCTTCGATCCTGGAAAATCTCCGGCGTCGTTTCAAGGAAGCCAGGATCTTTGAATTTGAAAGCCTTGTTGTAGACCTGTCGGTTGCCACTCCATTAATCCCGCGACAGGATCTGATCATCGCCGATGTACCCTGTTCCGGCAGTGGCACCTGGAGCAGGAACCCGGAAAACCTGGCTACATTCGACAAGGCAGAGATTACCAGGTATGCGGAACTCCAGCGGAAGATCATAGGCAACGCCATGCGAAAGCTCCAGCCCGGTGGCTTGCTATTGTATATCACCTGTTCCGTTTACAGGGATGAGAATGAAGAAAATGTAAATCACTTCTTAAGCAATTACCCGCTCGAATTAGTTTCACAGCAATTCATCAGTGGCTATTCAGAGAAGGCTGACAATATGTTCGCAGCTATTATGAAACACATCTAGGTACCAGCAGCCGGTTATTGGCGATATAAACCATTTGTCGACCCTACCTTATTGTTTGTCTACTATCCATTTTCAGCAGATACCGGGCTACCTGTTAATGTCTACCTTTAGGTCAGAATAGCTGCCAGTGAGTACTTCAGCTTTCTTTTTATCAGGCGAATCCCGCCATTGTATTGCCAGGCATTTAGTGTTCTGGCTGGTATACCTCAGTTATTTTTATATCCAGAGTGTAGCGCCGCGCAAGTACAGCGAATTCTTTATTGCTGACACCTGGTATTTTGCCTTCCTGAACGTATGTTGCTTCGGCCCGGTGCTTATCACAATGGTCTATGTCTCCATTTTTTTCCTTTTGCCGCGCTTCCTGATCCCAAAAAGATATGCTGTTTTCATTGCCGGTTTCTTGTTGCTGTACCTGGCGGGAACCGTAGTGAATTATTTCACGGCAGATATCTTCCTCAGCCATGTTCATTATTCCACACCAAAAGAAAACAACTTCCGCCACCGGCTCGAGTTTGGAAATTACAATACCCGGTGGGCAATGGTGATCTCGGTTGTGGCAATGGGCATCAGGTTGGAAAAATTCTATTACCTGCAACAACAGGAAAATGTGAAGATTCTTCGGAATACTTTACAGGCAGAATGGCAACTGCAGAAATCTGCTTTTCATCCCGAATTCCTCCTGGACTCACTCGGTCATATCCGGTCGCTTATCAATACATCTTCTGATGCAGCTCCATCAATGATCCTGAAAATGGCAGACCTTCTCAGTTATAGTGTTTATGAAAACGATAAAGCAAATATTCCATTGGAAAAGGAACTTGCTGAATGTGAAAACCTTCTTCAACTTCAACACAAAAAAAATAGAAGCGATAGTTTATCGATGGACATATTTGGTGATCCACAGGGCAGACAGATCATCCCCATGTCACTGCTGAAACTGGTGGAGGAAAATTTACAGCATACAGGCTCATCAATCATTGCTGTTACTGTTGAAGCTGACCAGTTACGGGTGAAATCGGTTCTTGGTGAAACAACTATTGAACTTGTGCGGCAAACCGAAGCATATGAGCATGCATGAATTCATATTCACGGAACGAAAACCGGCAAAGTATTACAGGCACCTGTGCTTCTGGCTGCTCCATTCTGCGTTCTGGCTAATATGGGCAACTGTTTTTTTCTTTGATTTCAAATCATTTATTCAATGGAGCCTGAAATCGCAGTTCCAATTCCAGGTCTTCATTGCGATTGCTTTAACCTATTCGGTGACGTACTTTATCATTCCAAAGTACTTTATGACAAAAAAATACCGCCTTTTTGCCGCGTGGATGTTTGCTGCACTTTTATTGGCGTACCTGCTGTTTATGACCAACCAGATCTTAGCGTTCGATATTTTACAACTCCCGCCGGATGAGCGGAAGATGATTGCATGGTATTTTTCCATGAATTATATTATTAACGGGCCCCCTGTATCATGTGCCATGTTCCTTACCCTGAAATTATTCAAGAATTATCACTTTAAGATGGAAGAGAAAAAGCAACTCATCCGGGAGAATTCAAAGGCCGAATTGCAACTGTTGAAAGCCCAGATCCATCCTCACTTCCTGTTCAATACTCTGAATAATATTTATTCCTTTGCGCTTGATCGCTCACCTGTTGCAGGTGAACTTGTTGACAAACTTTCCGATACGATCGGCTATATGGTGAACGATTGCCGCGAACCTCTTGTACCGCTTGATAAAGAGATCAGGATGGTCGTTGACTATGTTGAACTGGAAAAAGTTAGGTATGGCGACAGGCTTGATTTCCGGATCGAAGTGAATGGTGATGTGTCACAAAAATTTATTGCACCATTGTTGCTGATTCCCTTCGTGGAAAACAGTTTCAAGCATGGTGCAAGTATCATGCGCGGTAACCAGTGGGTCAGGATGGTACTCGATGTTGCCGGTGACATGGTTTCTTTCAGACTGGCAAATAGCAAGCCTGCCTCAGACATTCATTCAAATGGTAATTCCGGTATTGGTCTTAAGAATGTGAAGAAAAGATTGCAGCTGCTTTATCCCGGCCGGCACTCACTAGCAATTGAATCAACAGATACCGTCTTTAATGTGAAGCTTCAGCTCGCGCTGACAGCATAAACTGATTCCTATGCCTGAAAAAAGTATTACCTGTATAGTTGTGGATGATGAGCCACCTGCATTGGAAATCCTCAGGAAGTATATTGCACAGGTGCAGTCATTAAAACTGGAAGCCACTTTTACAGATGCCATAGACGCGTTCAATTTCCTACAGCAACATCCTGTTGAACTGATCTTCCTGGATATAAAAATGCCGGAACTGCTGGGTACAGACCTGGTCAGGACGCTCAAACGGGCGCCTGCTGTCATCTTCACTACGGCTTACCGGAAATATGCCGTAGAAGGGTTTGATCTTGACGCTGTGGATTACTTGCTAAAACCTGTTTCGTTTGAACGTTTCCTGAAAGCGGTTGGCAAGATCGAACCCGCCAACTCGGATTCTGTTGCTAAATCTTCCCCCCAATTCATCCAGTTGCGGACAGAACGCAAAATGGTTAAAGTCCAGCTCAGCGATATCCTGTATATCGAAAGCCTGAAAGATTACATCAAAGTGGTTACCCAAAACGCTTCGGTCGTTACAAAAGTTTCAATTTCTGCCATTGAAGCCAATCTCCCCAAAGAGCAGTTCCTCAGGATCCACCGTTCATTTATAGTGTCGCTGGATAAAATAGAATCGTTCAACCATGAACTAGTATGGATTGCCAAAACTGAACTGCCGGTTGGCCGGATGTATCGCCAGCAGGTAGAAGCAGCCCTTAATCCCCGCTAAAACTCCCCTGTGGGTCCGCTATGGGTCCACTGTTCGTATACTGTCTGTTCACTGTTTCACCGGGAAAGCATAGCGATTCAGTGAAGGCATCCCGGAGTCATCCCGGTGTCATCCCGGTATCAGAAGGTCTCTGTGGACGCTGACCTAGTTGTGGGAAAGCATTCTCATCGTAATCCCAAACCCCAGTTTGTTTCCACTTGGGTAGGGGGGCACCGGAGTTCCGTTCCCATTCAGGGTGCGTGCCTCATATTTCCAGTGAACGAGATACTTGTAAATAAGACCAACGTTCTTCGCATACACTTCATAGCTATGGGTACGGTAACCATCCTGGTCAATATCGACCGGGCTATACTCATATGCACTCTCTGCTATATCGGCCTGCAAAACGGTGACGGTGCTGTCTATTTCGACATCCCAGGGCATAAAGGGCTCATTAATGGCCTGGTAGGAATATTCCCAGGCATCGAGGTAGTCAAGCGAACTACCTGGTGTAGTGGCTATGTGCGAATTTCCCCTCCATACCTTATCCTGTGTTATCGGTAATACAAGTTTCTGGAAACGCAGGTTATTTTCAACAACCTGTACATCATTGCGGGTGGGGGTGATGAAATACGTGATATCTGATCGCCAGTCTGATTCATCAGTACTGTTCACCGGGCGCAGGTAACGGAAGATCCGCCAGCTTTTCTGACCCAGGCCATCGGTAATGATGGTATCCACCAGGTCCTTTGCCTGGTAACTTACTGTAGTGAAAGCAGTATCGTTAAAGGGAACCTTGACAAGTGAGTCAAGTTGGTAAATGGTGTACTTACCAGGTTCAAGGTTGAAATAGTCTGCCAGGTTTTCCTCTTCCAGCTTTACGGGGTCTTTACTGCAGGAACTAACCAATACCAGGGAACAAATGGTCAATAGAAAACCAGTCAGTTTTGTCATAGCGTTGTAACGATTATCAGCCTCAAATATTGCGTTGGATGATACCGCCTCCGATTACGTCATCACCCTCGTAAAAAACGGCGCTTTGTCCTGGTGCAATCCCCTTTACATCATCGTAAAACTTCACCTGAACGCCGTTATCGTGCGCGTGCAAGGTAGATAAACTTCCCTTATCCTTATACCTGATCTTTGTGGTCGCTTCCATGCCTTCGGTAACACTATCATATTTCATCCAGTTGATCCTGCTTACAATCGCTTCTGACCGGTTCAGGTCTTCCTCGTCACCCAACATAACTGTATTGGTGTCTGGGTCAATCGCGGTTACGAATACCGGCCGTCCGAGGGCAATATCAAGTCCTTTCCTTTGCCCGATCGTATAGAATGGGTAGCCCTTGTGTTTACCGAGGATCTTGCCATGTTTGTCAACGAATGCCCCGCCCATTACCCGCTCTTCAAGTCCATCGACCTTCTTTTTCAGGAATCCACGGTAGTCATTATCGGGAACAAAACAGATTTCATAGCTCTCTGCCTTCTTTGCCAGTTCCGGGTAGCCGTAATCGTGGGCCATCTGGCGGATCTCAGTCTTGCGGTATTTGCCCAGGGGCAGGAGGGTCCGGCTCAGCAGGTCCTGCTGCAGTCCCCAAAGCACATAACTCTGGTCTTTTGTTTCATCCAGTCCCTTGCTCACATAATACCGGCCGTTGGAATGCTGGCCGATATTGCCGTAGTGACCTGTCGCAATGAACTCGCATTCCATGGCATCGGCACGCTTCAGCAATGCCCGCCATTTGATATGGGTATTGCACATTACGCAGGGATTTGGGGTACGTCCTGCCAGGTATTCTTCGACAAAATTATCAATCACGAAATCACCGAACTCATCGCGGATATCGAGAACGAAATGCGGGAAGCCATGCTGGACTGCGGCCATACGCGCGTCATTGAAAGAATCCAGGTTGCAGCAACCCGTCTCCTTCTTGCTTGCGCCGGAAGTAGCGTAATCCCATGTCTTCATGGTGATTCCCACCACTTCGTAGCCTTCATTGTGCAGCATCAGGGCGGTAACGGTACTGTCAATACCCCCGCTCATAGCTACCAGCACTTTCCCCTTTCGGCTCATTTCTGTTCAGTTTAAGGGTGCAAATATACGAATGATTTGGGCGTGGTTTGTATATGCAAACGACTGGGGCCGTTTTAGGGAATCGTTAGTAAATGGTGAATAACCAGTTGATTGATAAACAACGTGTTACGATAGTAAATTCATTTTAGGTGATTTAACGGTTTTTCTGAATTGCCCTTCACCCTAAATTGCAGGATAATTTAAAACACGTAGCTAAATAATCTGTATGATCAAACTTCAGGTAATTGGAAATCTGGGAAGGGATTGTGTGACGAATAATGTGAACGGCAAGTCAGTAATGAATTTTACGGTAGCGCATACGGAGAAGTTCCGTGATGCTCAGGGTAACCAGCAGGAGAAGACGATTTGGGTGGATTGCGCATACTGGTCCGATCGTACCGCTATTGCTCCTTACCTGAAAAAGGGAACGCAGGTGTATGTTGAAGGTGCTCCCGAGGTAAGGACATATCCAAAGAATGACGGCACAACGGGCGCTTCACTGTCACTTCGCGTGCAAAGTGTACAGTTACTGGGCACCAGGCCTGATAACCAGGGTGGCGGACAGTCCTATGGTGGACAACAGTCAGGCCAGTCATACGGTGGTAACCAGTATGGGAACCAGTCGACCCAGGCCGCTCCGATCAATATGGATTCTGCTAATGATGATCTGCCCTTCTGATGGAGTCACAAATTTTCACTTACGGGCAGCTTAATGAGTTCACAATAAAAATGTTCCGCGCTATTGGCTGTTCCGATGAGGATGCAGCCCTGGCGGCGGATGTACTGTTGAGTGCTGATCTGCGGGGCGTCGACTCGCACGGAATTGCCCGTCTCAGCGGCTACGTCCGGCTCTGGGAAGCGGGCCGGGTAAATGCTGACCCGGAAATCAGCATTGTACATGAAACTCCTTCCACCGCGGTGGTGGATGGCGACAGCGGACTCGGTCTGGTAGTTGCTCCAAACGCCATGAAGATTGCCATCGAAAAGGCCCGGCAGGTGGGAACCGGGTGGGTCAGTGTGCAGAACAGCAACCACTACGGCATTGCTGCCAGGCATGCAATGATGGCCCTTGAGCATGATATGATCGGGATCAGCATGACCAATGCAAGCGCCCTGGTAGCCCCGACATTCTCGGTTGAGCGACTGCTGGGTACCAATCCCATCTGTGTGGCTATTCCCGCAGGCGAAGAGCCCGCTTTTGTTGCCGATATGGCTACTACTACAGCTGCCAATGGAAAGCTGGAGATCCTCCAGCGTAAAAAAGAAGCGGCTCCCGAAGGCTGGATCCAGGACGCATCGGGGACAGGAACAACCGATGCTCATGCGTTGAAGAATGGCGGAGCATTGCTTCCGCTTGGGGGTGACCGTGAGCATGGAAGTCATAAGGGTTATGCCCTGGGTGCCATCGTAGATATCTTCTCTGCAGTTTTGAGCGGGGCGAACTACGGCCCCTGGGTTCCTCCATTTCCTGCCTATGTTCCGATGCCAACAGGTATGCCCGGTAAAGGAATAGGACATTTCTTTGGCGCCATGCGTATCGATGCATTCCGCCCGGCATCTGACTTTAAACACCACATGGATAACTGGATCCGCAGATTCCGGTCCGCAAAAAGCATCAAAGAGGATGTTCCCGTGATCATTCCGGGCGACCCGGAACGATTCCTGGAAAAGGAAAGGGCGGAGAATGGTATCCCATTATTGCCCGCAGTAGTAGAGGATCTTCAATCGATTGCCAAAAGGTTCTCTATTCCATTCTGAATCCTGTAAATTTGCACCCGTTTGAATTGGGGTTTACCTTTTCATTTATTGACTTATTGATTTATTGACCTTTTATGAAAGTAATGAAGTTCGGGGGCACCTCCGTGGGAAAACCGGAGCGTATGCACCAGGTTGCAGACCTGATTACCAGGGATGAAGAACCGAAAATTGTAGTATTGAGCGCCCTTAGCGGAACGACCAATACGCTGGTTTCCATAGGTGAAGCATTGGCCAAAGGCGACAAGCAGGAAGCCAAAGCCATCATCGATAAACTTGAAGCGCATTACCACACTTTCATCAATGATCTGGTCAAACAGGAAAGCTCCAGGCAAAAAGCGCATGCCATCATCTCAGAGCACTTTGAATTCCTGAACATCATAACCCGCATTTCATTCAATGAAGCGCTGAACAAGGATATTCTGGCACAGGGCGAATTGATGAGCACCAAACTGTTTTCCGTTTTTCTCGGAGAAGCCGGTATTAAGCACGCTTTGTTGCCTGCGCTTGAATTCATGAGCATCGATGCGAACGACGAACCCCAGGTCAGTGCCATCAGGCAGAAACTGACCGGTATTCTGGCCGCAAACAAGGGAACAGACCTGTTCATTACCCAGGGTTATATCTGCCGGAACGCAAAAGGAGAAGTAGATAACCTCAAACGCGGCGGAAGCGATTATACTGCCTCACTGATAGCTGCGGCCATCAATGGTACCGTGTGTGAGATCTGGACCGACATCGATGGGATGCACAATAATGACCCGCGTGTCGTAGGCAAGACCGTTCCGGTTGAGCAACTGAGCTTTGAGGAAGCTGCCGAGCTCGCCTATTTTGGAGCAAAGATCCTGCATCCGACATGTATCTGGCCTGCCCAACAGGAGAAGGTTCCGGTTAAGCTGCTGAATACAATGCAACCGGAAGCTGCTGGTACAGTAATTACAAAGGAAGCCGGCTCCGTAGGTGTAAAAGCCATCGCGGCAAAAGATGGCATTATCGCCATCAACATCAAGAGCAGCCGCATGTTGCTGGCTTATGGTTTCCTCCGCAAGATCTTCGAAGTTTTCGAGAAATACCGCACACCCATCGACATGATCACGACGTCCGAAGTGGCCGTATCTGTTACGATCGACAACCCAGCATTCCTGGACGCAATCGTGAAGGAGCTCGAACCATTCGGCAGTGTGGAAGTTGATAGTGACCAGTCCATCGTTTCTGTTGTAGGAAACAATATTGCACAAACGCAGGATATTCTCAGCAAGCTGTTCGAATCCTTGAAACCTGTGCCGGTACGAATGGTAAGTTATGGTGGAAGCAGGCACAACGTTTCGCTGCTGATTGCGTCACCATACAAGACACAAACACTCCAGCTTTTGAATAAAGGACTGTTCGGATTGGATTAACGAGTTGGCGAGTAGTCGATAACTGAACAGGTCAATAAGTGAATAGGTCGCGGTGCGACCCGGTTTATTCACTTATTGACCTATTTACTTATTAACTGCAATTATTTCATCGCAGGGCCAATTACCTCTTCTTCAGTATCAGATCCTGGTTGAACAGCCACTGGTAAACATATTTCATCCAGTCTACATCGCTTTGCGTATTAATGAGGCCGAAACCGTGACCACCTTTTTCGTAGAGGTACATATCGTGCTTCACCCTGTTTTTTTCCAGGGCTTCCGCAAATACCTCACTGTTCTGCACTTTTACTGCCTTATCATCGCGCGCATGCATCAGGAAAACCGGCGGGGTATGTTTGGTTACCTGCAACTCCAGCGAAAAGAATTTTAGTTTGTCCGGCGCTGGTTCCTTACCAAGCAGCTGCTCACGGCTTCCCTTATGTGCAAATTCATCGGTAAAGCTGATGACAGGGTAGGCGAGGATCGCGAAATCGGGACGCAGGGATGTTTTTAAGGGGTTCGGGATAAAAGCCTGGTCAAAATGAACAGTTGCTGATCCGGCAAGATGTCCACCTGCGCTGAATCCCATTATTCCAACCTGCTTCGGGTTGATTTGCCATAGCTTGGCTTTCTCCCTTACGATCTGGATGGCTCGCTGCGCATCCTGCAGCGGGCCGATGGTCTTGTCCGTCATCGTTTCATCAGATGGCAGCCGGTATTTCAGAACGAATGCAGTTACACCCCATTCGTTAAGTGCTTTCGCAACAGCAGTACCTTCATGTTCTGCGGCAATAAAACGATAACCGCCACCCGGTACCACGATCACGGCTGTTCCGTTGGCTTTGTCAGCCGGTGGAAGAAATACCGTCAGGGTAGGAGTGGTTACATTGGAAATGAGGAAGCGGCCGTTACCGGCTACCTCCGATTTTTCCTGAAGTTGTGAAGGCTTGCTGTTGGGAATTGCGCCTTCATACAAGGGGATTGTTTCCTGGGACACAGCAGCGAAGGAAATTGCAGCGGACATAACGGTGAAGAGGATCTTTTTCATAGTGTATTCATTACAAACCAGGATGAAAATAAAAAACCGCCTGCAAAACAGGCGGTCTTATCGAAAAGAAGTTTGTTAAATAACCAGCATGGCATCTCCATAACTGAAGAAACGATACTTGTCCTTGATTGCTTTCCTGTAGGCTTCCATCGCCAGGTCATAACCGGCAAAAGCGCAGGTCATGATCAGCAGGCTTGTCTTGGGAAGATGGAAATTCGTAACAAGCGCGTCTGCAATGGAAAACTCGTAAGGGGGATGGATGAAGTGGTTAGTCCATCCTTCGGAAGGCTTCAGCAGTTTTTCCGCAGTAAATGAAGATTCAATAGCCCGCATGGTAGTAGTTCCAATTGAGCAGAGGCGGTGACCTGTAGTCTTTGCCTTGTTCACTATCTGGCAGGCATTGTCTTCAATACGGTAATATTCAGCGTCCATCTTGTGCTTGCTGAGGTCTTCCACTTCGATCGGACGGAAAGTTCCAAGCCCGGTATGAAGCGTTACTTCGGCGAAGCGGACACCCTTGATCTCCAGGCGCTTGATCAGCTCGCGCGAAAAGTGAAGTCCTGCAGTTGGAGCAGCAACAGCACCTTCATGTTTTGCATAAACTGTCTGAAAACGCTCTTTGTCTTCCTCGTCGGGTTTTCTCTTGATGTATTTGGGAAGTGGGGTTTCACCCAGGAATTCGAGCATCTGGCGGAATTCTTCGTCGGTACCATCCCACAGGAAACGGATCGTACGGCCGCGGCTCGTTGTATTGTCAATTACTTCTGCAACCAGTTCATCATTGTCGCCAAAATAGAGTTTGTTGCCGACACGGATCTTACGGGCCGGGTCAACGATTACATCCCAAAGGCGGTTTGGTTTGTTGAGTTCACGAAGCAGGAACACTTCGATCTTGGCGCCTGTCTTCTCTTTTCGGCCATACATTCTTGCGGGGAACACTTTGGTATTGTTCACAACGAAGACATCCTTGTCGTCGAAATATTCAAGGATATCACGGAAATTTTTGTTCTCGATATTTCCGGTCTTGCGGTGCACAACCATCATCCGGCTGTCTTCTCTTTTCTTTGCAGGGTGCTGGGCAATAAGGTTTAAAGGGAGGTCGAACTTAAACTGTGATAGCTTCATGTATTAAATGGTTTTTACAACCATCAGCCACACGACACAAACCGGGTAAAGAAGGGTCCTTCTTTGAGTGTCTTTCAAGCCCGGTCTTACGGCACCGGGTTTGTTATCATGTTACGGCATGATGTTCAAAGGCTGCGAAGGTATGGAAAAACTTTGATCTTTCAGGATTAGCCCGACTGGCGCTTATTTCCGGGGATTGCTTCCAGCAATTTCCTGGTATAGGCTGAAGCCGGTTGGCTGAAAACCGTCTCCGCCTGCCCGATTTCCTCGATCACTCCCTTGTTCATCACGAGTATACGGTCACTTATATACCGTACCACACCCAAGTCATGGGAAATGAACATGGCCGTAAAACCGAATTCGGCTTTCAGGTCGTTGACCAGGTTCAGGACCTGCGCCTGCACGCTCACGTCCAGCGCGGAAACACTCTCATCAAATACGATAAATCCCGGGTTCAGGGCGAGTGCCCTGGCTATGCCTATGCGCTGCCGCTGTCCGCCGCTGAAAGCATGCGGATAACGGTTAAAGTGGTCAGCTTTAAGATTAACCTTCTCAAGCAATTCGACAACCCTTTCCTTCCTGGCCCTTCCTGAATCGAGTACTTCGTGCACTTGCATCGCCTCCCGGATTGCTTCGCCAATAGTTAACCGCGGGTTAAGCGACGCATAGGGATCCTGGAAAACCACCTGGATCTCCTTCCTTAGCGCCTGCAACTCTTTTTTTTCCATGGTCAGCAGGTCTTTTCCGCGGTGAAGGATGCTTCCATTAGTCGCGGACTGCAGGCAAAGCAGGGTCCGTCCCAACGTTGTTTTACCACACCCCGATTCACCCACCACCCCCAGGGTCTCATTTTCAAAAATATCGAAGCTGAGGCCGTCCACTGCTTTGATGAACTTTTCCGGCTTTCCGAAGAATTTCTTTTCGGCGGGGAACCACACGCTCAGGTCGGTTACACGCAACAGGGGATTGCCCGTGATCTTACCGCCGGCCTTTTGTATGCGGTCGCCTCCAACGAAGTCACCGACATCACCCGCAACCGGCAAAGTCGACTTTGAACTGTCAGTATGAATGGGTTGTAAAACTTCATTGGGGCTTGCCTGGCTTATTTTGCCTTCCGGATCCGGTTGCCAGAAATCGCTTACTACCGGCAGCCGGCTTCCCTTGTGATGAAGAATGGGCCGGCAGGCGAGAAGGGCTTTCGTATATGGATGTTTGGGGGCATTAAACAGTCCATCGGTAGTATTTTCTTCCACGATGGTTCCGCGGTACATGACTACCACGCGATGAGCAATATCGCGGACCACGCCAAGGTCGTGTGTAATGAAGATCATTCCCATCTGCGTCTGTGCCTGTAACGAGGCCAGTAGTTCCAGCACCCCCTTCTGGACCGTTACGTCAAGAGCGGTCGTGGGCTCATCAGCTATGAGCAACCTTGGCTGGCAACAGATGGCCATTGCGATCATCACCCGCTGTTTCTGGCCGCCGCTTACTTCGTGGGGATAACGTTTGAAAAGGGACACCGGGTCTGGCAGCTGCACCTTTGCGAATAGTTCAATGGTAAGTTGTTTGGCTTCCTTCCGGGTTAATTCCGTGTGCTGCATTATCGCCTCGGCAACCTGGTCGCCGCAGGTAAATACGGGATTGAGGGAAGTCATCGGTTCCTGGAAGATCATGGCAATCTCACTACCCCGGACCTTTCGTAAATCCCTGTCGCCCATTTTCAGCAGGTCAACCGGAGTGTCGCCATTTGCGCTGAACAGCAACTCGCCCGACGGGTACACGGCTTTGTCCGCGGGAAGCAGTCTCAACAAGGATAACGCGGTTACTGATTTGCCTGAACCGGATTCACCAACCACGGCAACGATCTCGCCACGGTTTACCGTAAACGAAACATGCTCTGTGGCTGTTACCTGTTCCTTCCCGGAACGGAATGCCACACCAAGGTCCCTGATCTCGAGTAAAGGCGACACCTATAGAAAATTATTTGTTGATTTTTTTGATGTTCCGGATATACAATGACCGTTCCGGTATCGGGTAATACGCCATGCATTGCATGCAGTTCTCCTCCGTCGGTTGCGGCGACACCTCAAATGTAAACACATCGCCTTCTTTTAATCCTGCCTGCGCAAAACTGCACTTGCTAGCCACACTAAACACATTTGAAAATGTAGCGTTCCGTTTTTCGTCCGCCCACGACGCCGCAATTTTCGCTGTATCCAGGCTTCCCGATTCCAGGCCCACGACGTAATGATTGCAAAGTTCGCTGATCACCAGTTTTCCTGTTAATACCCCTTGCTCACCCGGGCTTTTTGAACTCTTGCAGGCGATCATAAAACCTGCCGCGAGGACAACACTCAATACTTTTTTCATCTTAGTAAATTTTTGTTCTGATTCACCTATTGATACTGGTATTGCTTAAATGGTTGCTTTGAAGTCTTTATTTCTTTACGTAGTTAGTCGCCGGTCAAAGTTATAGTCATCAAAGCAGTTCTAATTCTTTTTGTAAGTTCTGTTTTGCCTGTGTTTCAAACTTCTTATAAAAAAAGTCTGTTTTGAATATCCTGTCCATTGTCAAAAAGTGATGCAAAACTTTTTTACGTCCCGGATGGTACAAAAAGTCTGGGTACATAGAATATTCCATCCTTACGCTTTTGTAATAGGAAGAATAAGTTTCCCAGCCTTGTCCTAATATGGAAAGGTCAGCATCCGTAAAATAATTGGTGTCGTTGTCAGCGGATTCCAGGTGTGACTTCGTTGCTAAAATCTGCTTTTTGCAAAGCTCTATTGTATCACTGGAGACTGAAATTTGTTGTAGTCTTTTTTCAGCAAGATCACCACTCTTCTCTTCATTGTCCGATTTTAACGGATTGTAAATTATGTCGTGGTAGTAAAGCGTGAACAAAAGAGTTTCCCAGTTTTGAATTTTATGTTTTAATTCAGTCAATTGGGCCAACAAATTATCGAGGTGCTGTAAAGTATGGTAATGCCTTTTTTTACTTGTATACTGTTTTTCAATTTCAGTCCACAGTTCATTTGGCAGACGGTCATCATCCGTATACTTCGCCACAAGCGCTATGAATGTTTCTCTTAGCATACGGAAAATGATTTCAAAATCTCAAATGCCTTACCGTAAGCCCATTATTGATCAGCTGTTTCAATGAATCGATTCCGATCCTGATATGGCGCTCAACAAATTCACCTGTTACCTTCTTATCGCTTTCTTCCGTTTTCACTCCTTCGGGAATCATCGGCGAATCACTTACGAGTAAAAGGGCACCTGTAGGAATTTTATTGTAAAAGCCAACAGAGAAGATTGTGGCAGTTTCCATATCGATCGCATAGGCGCGGATCTTCTGCAGGTATTCCTTGAAGTGTTCATCGTGTTCCCACACCCTGCGGTTAGTAGTGTAGACCGTTCCTGTCCAGTAATCGACACCGTGGTCACGGATGGTGGTCGATACCGCTTTTTGTAAGGCAAACGCCGGTAGCGCCGGCACTTCAGGAGGGAAGTAGTCATTGGAAGTACCTTCCCCCCGGATCGCCGCAATAGGAAGTATAAGGTCGCCGACCTTGTTTCTTTTTTTCAATCCGCCGCACTTGCCCAGGAATAACACTGCCTTTGGCTCAATTGCGGTAAGCAGGTCCATGACTGTTGCAGCGGTTGGACTACCCATCCCAAAATTGATGATCGTGATGTCGTCGGCGGTTGCACATTGCATTGGTTTTCCCACACCGATGATCTCGGTGTTGTTCCACTTTGCAAACCAATCCACGTAATTGCTGAAGTTGGTAAGCAATATATACTTCCCGAAGTTTTCTATGGATTGCCCGGTATAACGCGGTAGCCAGTTCTGAACAATTTCTTCCTTGGTTTTCATGCGCTTTGAGTTGTGGGTCCTTTCAAAACTGAATTTTGGCAATATACGATTTTCGAATCATAGCTTTGGCAAATGGAAACACTGGAGTACCCCGACTACCCGTTTCGGATACGAACCAACGAAGGCAAGCGCCAGATCTTTGATGTTGCACGGAAAAGGTGGGTGTTGTTCACCCCGGAAGAGTGGGTACGGCAGAACTTCCTTCAATACCTGATCCAGGTGAAACAATATCCTCCCGCACTCATCGCAGTTGAAAAAGTGCTGCAACTTGGTGAGCTTACGAAAAGGTTCGATATCCTCGTTTATGACAGGAATCACCAGCCGTGGATGATGGTTGAATGCAAAGCCATGGAAGTGCCGCTGAATGACGAAGTGCTGCACCAGTTGCTTCGTTATAATATCGCTATTCCCGTGCCTTACCTCATCATTACCAACGGAAGTAAAGCCTATTTCTTTCAACGCCTGGATGGGAAACTGACAGAGATTCCCAGCCTCCCGGGTCATTGATTGAAAATTCAAAACTTATAATGAAGAATTAAAAAAGGGTCAACCTCGCGGAGACCCTTTTTAAATTTTTACTTTTTAATTCGACCTATGGGAAAATCCCAAGCTCAGCATAACTCGTTGCTACCTTGTTGATCGCAACAACATATGCAGCAGTCCGCATGTCGGGAATTGAAGGGTTCTTTTGCCAGATCTCCATGATTTCACGGGTTGCAGAGATCATGGTTTCTTCAAGACCGGAATATACCAGGTCAACTTCATCGGGACCATGCTCGATCATTGTCTTCTCCCGATCGTTTACTTTTTTACCTGTCAGTCCTTCAATCTGGTTGAGGATGTTCTTGTTCTGGTTCTCAGTAAAGCGTTTTTCCAGTCTTCCATAACGTACGTGGCTAAGATTTTTCAGCCACTCGAAATAAGAAACTGTTACACCACCTGCGTTCAGGTACATATCCGGAACGACCAGTACACCTTTGGAAGCAAACACTTCATCTGCCTCCGGAGTAAGCGGGCCGTTCGCAGCTTCACCGATGATCTTTGCTTTTACCCGTGGTGCGTTGTCACCATTGATCACGTTTTCCAGGGCAGCAGGAATCAGGATCTCGCAATCCAGTTCAAGTGCATCTGATGAGTTGGTGATATTAGTGGCACCGGGGAAATTCAGGATGGAACCTGTTTTCTTACGATGCTGGAATACTTCTTCTTCATTCAGTCCGTCAGGATTTGTGATAGCACCTTCGAATTCGGAAATGGCAATCACCTTGGCACCGCCTTCGCGGAAATATTTGGCTGCATGGTACCCTACGTTTCCGAGTCCCTGTACCACTACTGTCTTTCCTTCAATACCGGTGCTGAGTCCCAGCTTCTTCATTATATCATCCATGTTGCACACTTCACGGATACCGAAGAACACACCAAGACCGGTTGCTTCGCGACGACCGCGAACACCACCCTGAGCTACCGGTTTACCGGTTACACAACCGAGTGCATCCACTTCTCCCGGGTTCATACTGAGATAGGTGTCGAGGATCCAGGCCATTTCACGTTCACCTGTTCCGTAGTCAGGAGCAGGTACGTCGGTACCAGGTCCGATGAAGTTCTTTTTGATGAGCTCATGGGTGTAACGACGCGTGATCTTTTCAAGTTCGTATGGAGTATATTTTTTCGGGTCGATGGTTATCCCACCTTTTGCACCACCGAACGGTACGTTCACGATCGCGCATTTGTAGGTCATGAGTGCGGCAAGGGCCATCACTTCATCGAGGTTTACCGTGGTCGCGAAACGGATTCCGCCCTTACATGGTGTTTTGTGATGTGAATGCTGTACCCGGTATGCTTTTATCACTTCGATCTTGTCCCCGATCTTAACAGGGAAGTGCATCCTGTAAACTGAGTTGCACTGTTTGATCTGTTCCAGAATTCCCGGATCCCAATTCGTAAACCTGGCTGCCTTGTCAAAACTCTGCTCTACTGCTCCGAAAAAACTGTACTCTTGATGTCCAGACATGATTTTCGTTTTTGTAATTTGTTTTTTATATGGTGTTAAGCTGTCGACGATTTATTCACCCTTCTCAAGCCTGCTGATCTTTTTGTCGAGGTTAACCAGGTATACCACCACACCAGCGAGGATGGTAACTACTACGGCAACAACGACATAGATCTTTCCACTTGAGCGTAATCCTTCTGCCATCTGAACAGGTTCATTGGGCATGGTATCCTGGGCGGCGAGACTGCATCCGATCAGGAGAAGAAATGTCAGGGTACAGATAGAGGCAATGATCTTATGCATGATTCAGTTTTTGGTCTTCCAGTAATTTGAGCCTGATGCGCAGGGTAGTGATCCATACGCCGAGCAGTGTCCATGCCGGAACTGCAACCGGCCAGAATAATAATCTCATCCGGCTATCGATATCATCCGTATTTAATGCGGGGTTTCCCATACCACCCGGATGCAGGCTTTCAACGAGTCGTGGAATGATCCATATGGTAGGGAACAACATGGCAAAAGCGAAAATGTTGTATACAGCGCTTATCCGTGCCCGTTTATCAAGGTCAACCATCGAATTCCTCAGGACCAGGTATGCAAAATAGATCAGTAGTGCAATGGCAGCCCCGATCTGTTTTGGGTCATTGCTCCAGGCTTTTCCCCAGGTAAAGTTTGCCCATATCATACCGGTAACCAGCCCCAGGATCCCAAACAGGATCCCCGTGTTGGCGTATTCAACCGAATAGGCATCATACCTGATCTTGCCCGTTCGCAGGTAGCGAACCGAGTTCACCACCGATACGATGAAAAAGATCATCATGCCAAACCACATGGCAACATGGAAATAGAGGTTACGGATTGTCTCGTTCAGGATCGGCTTTGCCGGCACTCCGCCCAGGAAGCCTGCTATGGAGATGAATAACAGGAGAAAGATGCAGAGTATTTTCCACCAAGATAGGCGCATATGTTGTTATAAGTGGGGCAAAATTAGGGGGACATTCTCACATTTCCGCAAAACTCAGTCTTTCCAGAGAAAGGGAAACAGGATTATGGAAAGGGTGATTACCAGCACATCCATTACAATTAGTAAAACTACGATCATCAGCAGGCTGTCCTGTATCACCTGGCTGAAAGCGGTGTTGGCAAGTTTCATCATCAGCAGCAGTTGCGTTACAATTAGCGGGAAACCGAGGATGGCCATCAGGGCCGCATTCTGTTGTGCCTTTGCAGCAATTGCCGACAGGAAAGTGAAAACCAGGCTCAATCCTAAGCCGCCCAGGATCGAGATCCCTATAAACCTCAGGCCATTAATCACCGGGTTTCCCAGCAACAGGCTGAACAATGCCCATGTTACCAGGCTCAGCAACGCCATCAGCAAGGAATTGAACAGAAGCTTGGACAAAATGAAATCGCGGGCACCGGCAATGGAGTAAAAATATAACAGGCGGCCGCGGCTCTCCTGCAGAAAGCTTTTTGCAACCGCATTCACACAAACGAACAACTGGATCATCCAGAACAGGCCATTCCATACCAGGTCCTCCGGTTGACCCATCGCGAGATACAGGACAAAGATGGTGCTGGCGACATACAACAGGATTCCATAGAAGGTATATTGTTGCCGGAACTCCAGCAAAAGGTCCTTTTTGAAAAGAGAAATTATATTCTTCAACTTGAATGGATTTTAGTCTTTTTCATGGAAGCAAACCCTGCACCGTGGCTCATATGATTCCTGTTCGCCAAGTAATACCTGGTTTGCTCCCGGAACTTTTCGGTAACTATAACTCGCTATATTTCCACATTTTACACAAATGGCATGCAACTTGGTGATGTAATCAGCTTTGGCCAGCAGGTAGGGAATCTGCCCGAACGGCTTGCCAAGGAAGTCCATGTCCAGGCCCGCAACGATCACCCTGGTCCCCCTTCTGGCGAGCTGATCGCACACTTCGGGGAGCTGGTCATCAAAGAACTGGGCCTCGTCGATCCCGACGACATCGACATCACTGGCAAGCAGCAGGATGGTCTGGGAGTTATCAATAGGAGTGGATGGGATAGCTTTTTCGTCGTGTGACACAATATTTAGTGGATCATAACGTACATCTATGGAGGGTTTGAATATTTCCACCTTCAGATTTGCTATCCTCGCTCTTTTTAAACGACGGATGAGTTCTTCGGTCTTACCTGAGAACATCGATCCGCAGATCACTTCGATCCAACCCCGCCGTACGCCACTAAGATTTGGTTCAATAAACATATTCAGGGAAAAAAGTTAAAGGTTTGAGCTACCTCGAACTTCAGACATATTTGTTATAACTTTATGAAATCCAATACTGACCCAAAAGTACCATATCAAATGGAAAGAGTAAGAGCGCTGATAAATAAGTTGCAGGAACAACTGGATCAGCAGGCCGATACCCACTCACTACTGGTAACTGTACAGCTGTTACAGGCTGAATTGCAGGGTGCTTCAAAACCTGAGGCTTCCCGTTCCGGTTCCGGCAAAGTTGCGGTAGTAATGCCCGCCAACTCCCGCCGGCAGGCAGAAAGCACAGTTCCGTCTTATTCGCAGCCGCAAAAAACTGAGGAGGCCGTCCCGATGGAAACCAGCCAGGCACATCCGGTCCCCGAACCACTCCCGGTACAGGCTCCGGCCCAGACCGACTGGTTGCATAACCTGATGCAGGAAATTCCGACCCTGGCCCACCAGAAGGAGATCCGCGAACTTAACGAAGTGATGAGCCAGCAGAATGGTGCTTCCCTTAATGACAGGCTCAGGCAGCAGTCTGTTGAAGTGGCGGAAGTCCTGACCCGCGAACCGGTCCGCGACCTGAAAAAAGCAATCGGTGTAAATGACCGCTTTGTATTCGTCAATGAGCTCTTCAGGGGTGACGAAGTGATGTATGAAAGGAGTATCAAAACCATCAATTCCTTCAATATTCTGCAGGAAGCCGAATTCTGGATCCAACGGGAATTAAAACTGAAACTCGGCTGGGACGATTCCAAAGAAGTTGTCAGGCACTTCTGTCAATTGGTAAGAAGGCGATTCTCTTCCAAGTAATTTATAATGGTGTTTGTAGCGCCTTTCCTGGTGCGGACGAAAGTTTCTGCTGCCGCGGAGGCCTCGTGATAAGCTGCATTTTCCTCCAGCATCCGCCTTAGCGTGGATTCCAGCTCCAAAGCATTGTTTACGGCAAATGACGCGCCTGCATCTAGCATGGCTATCGCTTCGGGGAACCTGTCATACACCGGTCCATGGATCACCGGTACCCCATATACAGCTGCCTCCAGGATATTATGAAGCCCGTCCTCCCCAAACCCACCCCCGACATAAGCCACGGTCGCATAATGGTATAACCTGCTCAACATCCCTATATTGTCGATGATCAGGACGTTGGGCGGATTGGCAGTTGCCTGTAATTCCTTCCATCGCTTTTCCCACTCCCCGTATCGCACCGTATTATTAAAGAGCTTCTCCATTTCTTTCAGGTGTGTCTCGCCAATTTCATGAGGCGCAATAATAAACCTGACCTGTGGCTCCGAATTGGCAAAATGGTCCAGCTCCTCTTCATCCTCCGGCCAGGTACTGCCGGCAACCACCGTTTTGCTCCCGTTCACAAAAGCTTCGATCAAAGGCAGGGGCTGAAAGTTTTCAGCGATCGCAGAAACCCTGTCGTAACGGGTGTCGCCGCTTACACTCACCCGGCTGAATCCCACTGAATTCAGCAAATCCTTTGAATCTTCATCCTGGACAAAGATGTGACGGAAGCAGCTTAACATATGCCTGTGCAACTTACCATACCAACGGAAAAAGGGCTGCGACGAGCGGAACAACCCCGAAACCAGCAACACCGGCACCTCTTTTTTCATGAGCTGGTGTAGAAAATGATACCAGAACTCGTACCGCACCCAAATCACCAGGTCTGGCTGAACGATGCCGATGAAGTCTTTGGCAACCCTGTATCCGTCCAGGGGCAGGTAACAGATATGATCCGCCCCGGTGTAATTTTTGCGGACCTCATAGCCGGAAGGGGAGAAGAAAGTAACCACCAGCGTATACCCGGGCTTTGTTTTACGGATATATTCCAGTACCGGCCTTCCCTGCTCAAATTCCCCCAGAGAAGCGCAGTGCATCCAAACAACCGGAGCCTTTTTTTCGCCTAATGCCGCCGTTAGCCTGTCTTTCCAGTCTTTCCGTCCCCTGAGCCAGAGTCTTGCCTTCTCATTAAAGTTTGCTGCAATGCCAATCCCGAGCCGGTATAGTATTAGAAATATGTTATATAATAAAAGACTCACGTAATCAAATGGTTAATGTGCTGCAAAACTAAATTCAAACTTTCACCCTACCTATATTTTGCTATTTTTGTGCGCATTTAAAAAAAGAGGGGGACAGACTTATGCGGCCAATTCATATGGTTGATCTGAAACAACAATACCTGCATATCAAACAGGATATTGATGCGGCGATTCATGAAGTGATAGATACGGTGGCCTTTATTAATGGAAAGGCAGTTGTTGATTTCGGTAATTCTCTTGCGGATTACCTGGGGGTTAAACATGTGATCCCCTGTGCTAACGGTACCGATGCCCTGCAGATCGCTATGATGGCTTTAGACCTGCAGCCGGGTGATGAAGTAATCACGCCATCCTATACCTATATTGCCACAACCGAAGTAATAGCATTGCTGAAACTGACACCGGTATTTGTGGACGCTGATCCAAAGACATTTAATATCGACCCTGTAGCGATCGAAAAAGCAATTACCCCCCGCACTAAAGCAATAGTTCCGGTACACCTGTACGGCCAGTCGGCAAATATGGAAGCAATCATGAAGATTGCGGAAAAACACAACATTCCTGTTATTGAAGATAACGCACAGGCCATAGGCAGCGACTATCGTTTCAGTAATGGCCAGACGAAAAAGACCGGCTCTATCGGAACCATCGGCTGTACTTCGTTTTTCCCTTCCAAAAACCTGGGTTGCTATGGAGATGGCGGTGCTATCAACACAAACGATGATGCTCTTGCTTCGAAAATGCGCATGATCGCCAATCATGGCCAGAGCAAAAGATATTACCACGACCTCGTAGGCTGTAACAGCAGGCTGGATTCTATCCAGGCCGCTATCCTGAATGTGAAGCTGCCCCTGCTGGATAAATATATTGATGCACGCCGGTCGGCAGCTGATTTTTACGACAATGCCTTCGCCGGCAATCTAAAAATCACTGTCCCTTTCCGCTCTGCTGAAAGCAAACACGTATTCCATCAATATACGTTGCAGCTGGAAGGCGTTGACCGTGACGGGTTGAACCAGTTCCTTTCAGACAACCAAATACCGTCGATGATTTACTACCCGGTTCCCGCGCACAGGCAGCAAATGTTTGCGAGCTTCGGTTCGGCGGCATGTAATTTGCCTGTAACGGACTGGTTAACCGAAAGGGTTATCTCCCTGCCCATGCATACTGAGCTGGACCAGGAGCAACTGGAATACATCAGTTCAAAAGTCTTATCGTACGTCAATAAATAAATCAACCAAGAGCTTATCTAAATGAAAATTGCAGTAGTTGGCACAGGTTATGTCGGATTGGTGACAGGAACCTGCTTTGCTGAAACAGGAAACGAAGTCACCTGCGTGGATATCGACAGTAAAAAAGTTGAAAGGCTGTCAAACGGTGAAATAACCATTTATGAACCAGGCCTGGAAAAACTTTTCCTGCGGAACCTGAAAGAAAACAGGTTGCAGTTTACTACCAGCCTCGAAGATGGTATCCGTGATGCAAAAATTGTTTTTCTCGCACTTCCTACGCCTCCCGGCGAAGATGGTTCAGCAGACCTTAAATATATTCTCGGGGTTTCAGAAGAAATCGGCAAACTGCTGAAAGACTATAAAGTACTGGTAGATAAAAGCACTGTTCCGGTAGGAACAGCTGAGAAGGTAAAGGCAGCAGTACGTAAAAACTATTCCGGCGAGTTTGATGTGGTATCCAACCCCGAATTCTTGCGGGAAGGTGTAGCCGTGGACGACTTCATGAAGCCAGACCGTGTTGTAATCGGAACTACTTCCGAACGCGGAAGGAAAGTGATGGGCGACCTTTATGCTCCGTTTGTTCGTTCAGGCAACCCCGTTATCTACATGGATGAGCGTAGTGCTGAACTTACCAAATACGCAGCAAACTCTTTCCTGGCAACTAAGATCTCATTCATGAACGAAATAGCCCAGTTGTGTGAGCGCGTTGGTGCCGATGTGGATATGGTCCGTCTCGGCATTGGCAGCGATGATCGTATTGGCAAGCGTTTCCTTTTTCCTGGAATCGGGTATGGTGGCAGCTGTTTTCCCAAGGATGTACAGGCATTGGTAAAATCATCATGTGAAGCGGATTACCAATTCCGCATCCTCAATGCAGTAATGGAAGTCAACGAAAAACAAAAACTGCACCTGATCCCCAAGATCAAAAAATACTTCAATGACGACCTGAAAGGCAAGCATTTTGCATTGTGGGGACTCGCATTCAAACCAAACACAGATGATATTCGCGAAGCTCCCGCTTTATATATTATTGAAGAATTGCTGGCAGCGGGTGCCACGGTAAGTGCTTTCGATCCGGAAGCAATGAAGAACGTGCAGCAATTGCTTGGCGACCAGATCCATTTTGCTGAAAACCAGTATGAGGCATTGAAAGGCGCAGATGCGCTGATCATCGCAACGGAATGGAATGAGTTCCGTACCCCGGACTTCCTCAAAATCGTTACCAGCATGAAAAATAAAACCATTTTTGACGGCAGGAACCTGTTCGATGTAAGTGCGATCTCAGAACTCGGATTTCATTATGAAAGCGTCGGCCGCAGGTCCATATCTCCGAATTCAAACCATAAGAACTAATGAGCAGGAAACGAGTTTTGATTACAGGAGCCGCAGGTTTCCTTGGATCCCATTTATGTGACAGGTTCATTGCTGAAGGATTTCATGTGATCGCTATGGATAACCTGATCACCGGCGATCTTCGCAATATTGAACACCTTTTCAGCCTGGAACAGTTTGAATTCTATCACCACGATGTGAGCAAGTTCATCCATGTGCCCGGCGAACTCGATTATATTCTTCATTTCGCTTCTCCGGCAAGCCCAATCGATTATCTCAAGATCCCGATCCAGACACTTAAGGTCGGAGCATTGGGAACACACAATTGCCTGGGACTGGCAAAAGCAAAAAATGCCCGGATCCTGGTGGCTTCCACTTCGGAAGTATATGGAGACCCGCTTATTCACCCGCAGACGGAAGACTATTGGGGAAACGTAAATCCTGTGGGCCCGCGTGGTGTTTACGACGAGGCTAAGCGGTTTATGGAATCAATCACCATGGCCTATCACACTTTCCACAAAGTGGAAACAAGGATTGTCCGGATTTTCAATACTTACGGTCCGCGGATGCGACTGAACGACGGCCGTGCATTACCCGCATTTATCGGGCAGGCACTAAGGGGAGAAGACCTGACCGTATTCGGTGACGGTTCACAGACCCGTTCCTTCTGTTATGTCGACGACCTGATAGAGGGCATCTACCGCTTGTTGATGAGTGATTACAGCCAGCCGGTAAATGTTGGAAACCCCGATGAAATTTCCCTGCGTGATTTTGCAGAAGAAATTATTAAACTTACAGGTACATCCCAGAAGGTCATTTATAAGCCGTTGCCGCTCGATGATCCCAAGCAACGGAAACCGGATATTTCGAAAGCCAGGGCCTTACTTAACTGGGAGCCGAAAGTCAGCCGGTCTGAAGGAGTCCGCATAACCTATGAATACTTTAAATCCCTTCCGCACGAAGAACTTTTTAAACAACCAAAAGAATTTAAAAGTTTACACCAATGAAAATTTATCAGGAGCTGCTGGATAAGAAAGAAAAAATTGCGGTTATAGGTCTGGGTTATGTGGGCTTGCCTCTTGCCCTTGAATTTGGCAGGAAATTGTCAGTCATTGGATTTGATATCAATGGACGCAGGGTGGAAATGATGCGCAATGGCATCGACCCGAGTAAAGAAGTTGCTCCTGAAGAGTTCAACGGAAGAGATATCATTTTTACCGATGATCTTGATGTGCTGAGGACGGCAAAATTCTTCATTGTTGCCGTTCCTACGCCGGTTGATAAATACAATGTACCTGACCTGAAACCATTGGTAGGTGCATCAACAACAGTAGGAAAAGTATTGAAGACCGGTGATTATGTAGTGTATGAATCCACTACTTATCCCGGCTGTACCGAAGAAGATTGCCTGCCAATCCTGGAAAAGGTGTCCGGGCTCAAGCTGGGAACTGATTTCAAACTGGGATATTCTCCCGAAAGGATCAACCCGGGTGATAAAAAGAATACCCTTCGCACAGTAGTAAAAGTAGCTTCGGGCAGCGACGAGGAAGCACTTGAGGAGATCGCGCAGACATATGAACTGGTGGTGGATGCAGGTGTGCATCGTGCTCCTTCCATCAAAGTTGCGGAGGCGAGCAAGATCGTTGAAAATACGCAGCGTGACATGAACATTGCTTTGATGAACGAATTATCGCTCATCTTCGACCGTATGGGAATCAATACCTATGATGTGATCGAAGCGGCCGGCACAAAGTGGAACTTCCTGAAGTTTCAACCTGGACTGGTAGGTGGTCACTGCATCGGTGTGGATCCTTATTACCTGACGCATAAAGCTGCGTCACTTGGCTACCAGTCAAGGGTAATTGCAGCAAGCCGGTATATCAATGATGATATGGCTAAATACCTGGCCCGTAAGATCATCAAGTATGTGCTGCGCAATTCTGATAACCCAAGGGTATTGGTGAAAGGCGTAACTTTTAAAGAAAATGTAAGCGATATCCGGAATTCAAAGATCGTTGACACGGTTCAGGAGTTACTGGCATTCAATATTCATGTTGACGTAGAAGATCCGTATGCTGAACATGCAGAGGTGAAAGAGGAATATGGCCTCAATCTTACACGCCACGGCGGAAAAGACTATGATGCGGTAATTATCACCGTTCCACATGACGAATACCGCCAGCATGACGATGCTTATTTCGGTTCTATAACAAAGGAGAATGGCGTTGTCGTTGACCTTAAGGGCATTTATAAGAATAAAATTAAATCAAGATTATACTGGAGTCTTTAAATGAAAACATTTTCTAAATCCATCCTTGTAACCGGCGGTGCGGGCTTTATCGGTTCGCATGTAGTAAGGTTGTTTGTCAACAAGTATCCCGGATACAGGATAGTAAATCTTGACGCCCTTACCTACGCAGGTAACCTTGAAAACCTGAAGGACATTGAGCAGGCTGATAACTATCTTTTCGTAAGGGCAGATATCACCGACGAATCTGCGCTCAACAACCTGTTTGCGGAATTTAATTTCGACGGTGTTATTCACCTTGCAGCGGAAAGCCATGTCGACAGAAGCATCCTGGATCCGTTACAATTCGTACGGACCAATGTGTTAGGTACAGCTAACCTGCTGAATGTGGCGAAAAAACACTGGGCGGGGAACTATGAAGGAAAGCGATTCTACCATGTTTCTACTGATGAAGTTTATGGATCGCTGGGAGAGGAAGGGTTCTTTACTGAAGAAACAGCTTATGATCCAAGGTCCCCGTACTCTGCATCCAAAGCGTCTTCCGACCATTTCGTAATGGCTTATTTCCATACATACCATCTGCCCGTTGTGATGAGCAACTGTTCAAACAATTATGGTTCGCACCACTTCCCGGAAAAATTGATTCCGCTGATGATCAATAATATCCGCAACAGTAGGCCGCTGCCGGTTTACGGAAAGGGAGAGAATGTTCGTGACTGGCTCTATGTGGAAGACCACGCACGCGCGATCGATGTGATCTATCACAAAGGCGTAACAGGTGAAAAGTATAATGTCGGCGGGTTCAACGAATGGAAAAACATAGACCTGGTGCACCTGCTTTGTTCCATCATGGACAAGAAACTCGGCCGTGAACCAGGCGCTTCGGCGAAACTGATCACCTATGTTACTGACCGCCCGGGACATGATCTCCGTTATGCTATCGACGCCACGAAGATCAACCGCGAACTCGGATGGCAGCCTTCGCTGCAGTTCGAAGAAGGATTGGAAAAGACTGTTGACTGGTACCTGTCAAATACAGAATGGATCGACCATGTGACCAGCGGCGACTACAAAAATTATTACGAAGAGCAATATCACAGCAGATAACGATGGCATTTACTGAAACCGGCTTCCCCGGATTGGTGGTTTTTGAACCCAAAGTCTTCGGCGATGACCGTGGATATTTTTTTGAATCTTATAACGATGCCTGGTTCAGGGCACATGGACTGGACTACCAGTTCGTGCAGGACAACCAGGCGAGATCCGTTTACGGTGTTGTACGCGGTCTGCATTACCAGCGGGAGCCTTATGCGCAGACAAAGCTCATCAGGACGCTGGAAGGCACTATCCTGGACGTAGTAGTGGATTGCAGGAAGGGTTCACCTACATTCGGTAAAGTGTTCTCCATTGAGTTGTCCGCTTCCAATAAGAAACAACTGCTGGTACCTAAAGGATTTGCACATGGTTATTCCGTACTCAGCGAAACTGCCGAGGTAATGTATAAGTGTGATGCATTTTATAACAAGGAGAGCGAAGGTGGTGTGTTGTTCAATGATCCTGCACTCGCGATCGATTGGAAAGTCCCCGAACACCAAATGATCCTGTCTGATAAAGACCGGATATATTCCAGGTTTGCCGATACCGAACAGCCCTTCAATTTCTGAACATGAAAAAGATCCTGGTTACAGGTGCCAATGGCCAGTTGGGTGCCGAACTGCAACAGATCGCCGCCCTTTATCCTGATTTCCGTTTCATCTTCACCGACAGCAAGACCTTGCCGATCGACCAGGAAGAAAAGGTTCGTGAAGCCTTTGCTTTACACCAGCCAGCTTACTGTATTAATTGCGCAGCTTACACGGCAGTTGACAAGGCCGAATCAGAGCCTGCGCGCGCCATGTTGGTGAATGGTACCGCGGTTGGCTTACTGGCGCAGGAAGCGGAAACAGTTGGTGCAGTGCTGATCCATATTTCTTCCGATTATGTTTTCGACGGAACAGCCTTACGGCCATTAAAAGAAGACGATCCGGTAAATCCATTGGGTGTGTATGGCCTATCGAAAAGAAAAGGTGAGGAACTGGCACAGTTGTATAACCCGTCGTCTATTATCATCAGGACTTCCTGGGTATATTCTTCCTATGGCCACAATTTTGTGAAGACCATGTTACGCCTTATGGCTGAACGCACGGAGATCAATGTAGTGAATGACCAGGAAGGCACCCCAACCTTCGCTGCCGATCTCGCCAAAGTCATTCTGGATATCATCAGTTTCGCCGAACAGTCCGGAAACCCAGGTTCATTCGGTGGTATTTATCACTACTCAAACGATGGTGCTACAACCTGGTATGAGTTTGCGTCCGCTATAAAGGAATTCAGCGGCAGTAAGTGTACCGTAAATCCGATACCTACATCTGCTTATCCTACGCCTGCCCAACGACCCGCATACAGCGTATTCAATAAGGAGAAGATCCGCTTAGTCTTCGGCATTAATACCATACCCTGGAAATACAGCCTGCAATCCTGCCTCCTTCAACTGCAGCGCTACCTGGCGTAGTAGCCGGCAAGCCGGGACCACTTTGGTTCCTGCAATCAACTATCTTTGCCCACACCTGGTAGCAGGTTGTGGATTTTGAATTTTTAATTTTCAATTTTGACTTTGAATATCGCATCATCCCTCGAAAAGATAGTCGCAGATCCGGCACTTCATTCCCGCTGGCTGAACACGCTCTCCATGCTTGAGAATGCAGGCGCAAAAAAGATCAAGCAGTGCGAACATCCTGTATTTGTACCGGAGGAAATTCTTAAACACGCTGCAGAAGAAGCGCGACATGCCTGGTACCTCAAAAAGCAGTTAAAGAAGATAGGTTCGGGATTGTGTCCTACCTACGAATCACCTTATCTGATGGCTCCAATTGTGAGTTCAAGATATCTTCACCGCCTGGACATTACCATCAGCCGCTACCTCAGGGAAACTTTCGGATTTCGCAATCATGACCTGAAATATGCCGCTTACCTGCTGGTGACCTACGCTATTGAAGTGAGGGCCGACGAATTATATCCCATCTACCAGGATGTACTTCGCCGCAACAAAAGCTCAATCAGCGTGCATAACATTATCACGGAAGAGCAGCAACACCTCGCTTCTATGGAAGCGCAGCTACAGAAACTTTCGGACAGGTGGAAGGAACTTTGTGAAATTGCCTGCTCTGAGGAAGCAAAGCTCTACAGCGAGTGGGTTTATGCTGTTACGAAAGAAGTACCTGCAGTACCCGTGTAACCGATTTCCCGCAACTGTAGTCTCATCTGTAAAAAATGAAGAGACTATACCTTATCCTCGTGTTATCGTTGGTGATAATGAATGCCGGAGCGCAGGACATTCCAGGCAAAGCAGCAGAATTGCTGAAGGCATATACTGCACAAAGCAAGTTCAGTGGAAATGTGCTGATCGCGAAACAGGGGCAAATTATCTTTCAGCAGTCATATGGATATGCAGACCGCCGGCACAACACTGCAAATACGCTCGAAACTACTTTCCGCGTTGGATCGCTGACCAAGATGTTTACTTCTGCAGTTGTTTTAAAACTTGTGGAAGCAAAAAAACTGTCCCTGCAGGATCCGCTGAGTAAATTTATCCCGGCTTTTCCCGGAAGCGATTCCATCAAAATTATTCACTTGCTGAGCCATACTTCCGGTATCCGGGGAAGGGGCACAGGCAAGGCGTTACCGACGCTTGAAGAACAGGTAAAATTATACCAGTTTGATACGCCTGCAAATATGCCCGGTACTACTTTCGAATACAACAATTTCAACTATATATTACTGTCATACATCGCACAAAAAATATCGGGCAGGCCTTTTGAAAAACTGTTGGCAAACGAAGTGTTTACAGTTGCCGGCATGGAGCATTCAGGGCTCGACCGGAACGATCGAAATGATTTGCGCCAGGCTATTGGATACCAGACTAATCCCGCGTCCGGCGACTGGGAAGCTGTTACCGGTAAACCCGTCGAAACTGCGTCAGGGGCAGGAGCAATGTATTCAACCCTTTCAGACCTCTTCAAATGGTCGCAGCTTGCCGGCTCGGGAAAGATCTATTCCGTTGCTACTTACGACCTGGCAACAAAACCCGTGCAAGGCAACTATGGACTGGGCTGGATCATCAATGATCACAACGGTCATAAGGAGGTTAGCCATTCAGGTGCCATCGAAGGTTATGTCGCTAATTTTATCAGCTATCCAGAAGAGGGTATCACCATTATCCTGCTTTCAAATTATGGTGATACAGATGGACGCAGATTGTCAGGTGACCTGAGAGCAATAGTATTCAATGAACCATATGAACTGCCCCGTCAGAAAGTAGCCATCGCCCTGCCAGATGATATCCTGCGTCGCTTTGCCGGTACTTATGAATTGAATGAACATTTCAATGTTACTGTAACGCTGGAAAACAACAAACTTTTTGCGCTCGCAAAAGGCGATAACATGAAGATTGAACTGATCCCCGAAAGCGACCATAAATTTTTCCTACGCGGACCTCAGACTACAGTTGAGTTCCTTGAAGAGTCAGGAAAAGTCAGTCATCTTTTTGTAGATATGCAGGGTGGAATGAAACTTTCCAGGAAGCAGGATTGAATTCACTGGTATTTAACAGGTTGAGAGAAATAAAAAAGGAAAAACGTATTATTGTTTTTCCTTTTTTGTTGCCCGACCAGGATTCGAACCTAGACAAACAGAACCAAAATCTGTCGTACTACCATTATACTATCGGGCAATCCGTCCCAAATGGGAGTGCAAAAATAATGGCCGCATCCTTTTCTGCCAAATAAAAATGGAAAATTGTTGATTCCCTATATTTAATTCAAAATTAGCTGCATGAACAACACCGGGAGACGGAATTTCCTTTCAGGAATGGGCAAACTTGGCCTGGGCGCCGTTCTTACGAATATTACCATGCCCGCCTGGAGCAGGCAATTGCAACAACAGCTACAACGGTTCGAGCATGCAGATGCGGCTGCTCTGGCAGGGGAGGAGGACTTCTGGACCGCCGTGCAGCAGGCATATACAGTTTCTCCTTCTTTGATCAACCTGAATAACGGCGGGGTGAGTCCATCTCCCCGGGTCGTACAGGAAGCCATGAAAAAATACCACGACCTCAGTAATGAAGGTCCCAGTTACTATATGTGGCGCATCCTTGACCAGGGTCGCGAGCCATTGCGCAGGAACCTGGCTGCACTTGCCGGATGCGATACCGAAGAGATCGCCATTCAACGTAATGCATCGGAAGCTCTCGAAACGGTAATTTTCGGATTACCGCTTAAACCAGGCGATGAAGTTGTTCTCAGTAAACAGGATTATCCCAATATGATCAACGCATGGAAACAACGCGCCCTGCGTGATGGTATCAAACTGGTATGGGCAGACCTGCAGCTGCCATCCGAAGACACAGACTATCTCGTTTCGCAGTACACAAAGTTGTTCACCGCCAAAACGAAAGTGGTGCACCTGACCCATATCATCAACTGGAACGGACAGATCCTGCCGGTAAGGAAAATTGCTGATGCTGCACATGCAAAACAGATTGAAGTGCTTGTCGACGGTGCACATAGCTTCGCACATTTCGAATTTACTATCCCTTCGCTTGGAGCGGATTATTTTGGTACAAGTCTGCACAAGTGGCTTAGCGCATGTATCGGAAGCGGTATGCTGTATATTAAGAAAGAAAAGATCGCAAGGATCTTCCCGCTTTTTGCAGCTGGTGATCCGGTCAGTGCTGATATCAGGAAATTCGAGAACCTGGGAACGAGACCGTTTTTTATTGAACAAGCCATTGGCAAGGCTATTGAGTTTCACCAGATGATCGGCGGAGCAAGGAAAGAACAACGGCTCCACTACCTGAAGAACTACTGGATGGATAAAGTGCGTGAACTGCCTGGCATAGAGCTTGGCACATCATCGAAGACCGGATTCGGTTGTGCCATCGGGTTAGTGAATGTTAAGGACCGGAAACCTGCAGAACTGGACCAGTATCTATTCAACCAGTATAAGATCCATGCGGTCTCTATCGAGTGGGAAAATATCAGGGGCGTTCGCGTTACCCCGCATGTGTATACTACAAAAGCCCAGCTTGATCTTCTCGTAGAAGCAATCACGAAATTTGTTACGGCGAAACCATATTAAAGGATTCACCTACTTCATACCTTTGATCCACTGCCTCACCAATTCAACCCCCTCTTTATGTATCTGCTCACGGCCGATCTCGGGCATTGCAATCCCGGGATCTGTGGTATTCATCCGGAATACAAGGATGCTTTTATCGGGATGCCCAGGGTAAATATCATAGTCAAGATTTCCGGAACCGCGACCCGCAGCAACCGGCGTTTTCATGATTCCGAGTGCAGTAGGATTGCTGGTGTGCATGTCAAGCATCAATCCTGATGTGTTTGCCGCACCATTCGGTTGGTGACAATGCCCGCAATTGATATCCAGGTAGGCCCTTGCCCGGCTTTCCACTGAACCGGAGCCCGCTTCATCCCATTTGCTGTTCGCAGGAAGTCCTGATGATGGCAATCCGGTCAGCATTCCCTTTTGCTGCCAGTATTCCAGTTGGTTCTTTGTTCCATCCGCAAAGGTATATTCCCTATTCAGGTGACGTGCCGCAATGCCAATCGGAATGAGTTGGTCGCGGTTGGAATGACATCCCCTGCACTGGTTCTTATTCGGGATTGCATAACTGGTGCTTACCTTTTTACCTCCTGCATCTATATAGCTTATTTTCCTGACATCGCCTGCAACATCGTAAAACGCTTCTGTTTGTTCATCGTTCCAGATATAAGGCAACGCGTTCCACCCATCCTGTTCATGCACAAGCAATCTTGTCTCCAGGATCTTTCTCCCCTTTGAAGGATTGCGGAAATCGGCCGGGTAATAGAAATTCTTGATCAGGATAGTACCGACAGGCATCCCGAAAACACTGTCGCGGTTATACTGAGCCGTTAGTCCGGCCGGCAACTTTATGAACCGTGCTTTCTCCGCGTAATTACTGAACAGGGAACTGTTAAGCTGATAAGGAACCACATCTTCGGCAGGATTGAGTTCTGCCAGGTTTCCGGTAAAGAATCCATATTCCGACAGCTTTTCCTTTTTGCCGGATACTGAGGGCTGTTTTGCTGTGAATGCAACCCCGAGGATGACAAAAATGACAAGCGCAAATATTGTTGATATTGTTTTCATGCTGATCATTCACCTGCGACTTTCCTGTCCGCCACATCTTTACCACAATCGTAAGGCTTCATATCGCGGGAAATATTTTTGAATTTGTTTGCTGCGTCAATATTGGCGAAGCTGGCATCCTTGTTATTCCGGATACAGATCCGGTTTGCTGCGGCCTGTTTTTCATCAATGATACCATCGAATATTATATGCGGTACATCCTTCCCGAACTTCAGCTTAAAGCGGTACATTTTTCCCATCCGGCCTTTCATTGTTGCACGCTTACGCTCCCTTTCATATACATTGTCATAGATGTAAATATTCCCGGGATATGGATAGTATGTGCTGTCGGCGATTGGCTTTTCCGTTATGTAATAACTTACGATTGCCGTTCCCGTCGTTATATTATTGATGATCCGGTTCTGAAAGATGTCAACGTTGTTTGTTGCCAGCACTATGATGCCGGTGCCCTGAGGCACTTTACCCACGATGTTTCCTTTTGGTGCGAAATTTACGTGATTGTTGTGGTGAACATGGTTGCGGTAAACTTTGGTATACCCGCCTTTTTTTACGACCAGGTCAGGCAGGTCGAAGATCAGAATTCCACCTGTGTTGTTGGTAACCTCGTTATCAAACACTTCCGCATACATCGAGTTTTCGATTTCTATCCCCGCAACATTTTCAGTTGCCTTAGAATTCTTTACGATGATGTTTTTTGATTGCCCGACATAAATGCCTGCATCACTTGCTCCCCGTGCAGCGCAACTGTCGATAATAACCCGGCTGCATTGTACCGGGTATAGTCCATATCCACCATTCTTTTCATTCGCCCCACGGGTCCATTCCGCTTTTACATTCCGGAATGTGATACCGTCCACCAGCTGTGTTTTAATACCATCTCCTTTTGTGTCCTGCACCGTCAGGCCCTCAATAGTAATATCTGCACCATTGGTGATCTTGATCCCTTCTGCACCGGTTACCTGGCTGGCGAAATTCAGGATTGTCCTGTCCATTCCCTTTCCCCGGATCACAATTCCTTTTTTCCCGTCAAGCGACAGTGAGGCTGTAAGCTGAAAAGTCCCTTCAGGCAATTCAATCACGGAATTGTGTTCCGCGTCGATGAATTTAGTCTGAAGGGACCTTTGGATGTCCTTTTGTGCTGAGGCATTGAAAGCAAGTGCCAGCACACAGATGGTGGAAAGCAGTCGTTTCATATTAAAGGTTCTTATACCAATTTACGAAACGCCTTCCAGCTATCATACTGCTTTAACTAGGTAATAATTTTTTTTGCCTTTCTGCACCAGCAGGTAACGGTTGTTCAGGAGATTGGTAGTGCTGAGTTTTGCCTCTACACCTTCCACTTTGCTTTTGTTGATGCTAATTCCTCCACTCTGAACCATTTTTCGGGCTTCTCCCTTACTGGGGAAGATCCCGGATTCAGCAAGGAAGCCTACAATGTCAGCTCCGGCTTCGAATGCTGTGCGGGCATACTCGTGGGTAGGAACGCCTTCCATTACCTGCAACAGCTGCTCTTCGTTCAGGCTCAGCAACACTTCGGTAGTTGCGTTTCCGAAAAGGATTTCGGACGCCTTTACAGCGAAGTCGTATTCCTCACGTCCATGAACGAGTGTTGTTATTTCTTCGGCCAGTTTTTTCTGGATCAGCCTTAAGTGCGGCGCCTGCTTGTGTTCAGTGGTGAGAGAATCTGTTTCTTCTTTTCCCAGGAACGTGAAGATGCGGATCCATTTTTCTGCATCATCATCCGAAGCATTCAGCCAGAACTGGTAGAACTGGTAAGGGGAAGTCTTTTGAGGATCGAGCCAGATATTCCCGCGTTCAGTTTTCCCGAATTTTCCGCCGTCAGATTTTGTCAGCAGGGGACAGGTGAACGCAAATGCTTCCCCGCCACCCATCCGGCGGACAAGTTCTGTACCCGTGGTAATATTTCCCCACTGGTCACTGCCACCCATCTGGAGTTTGCAATTCTTATTCTTGTACAACCAGTAGAAATCATATCCCTGGATGAGCTGGTAGGTAAATTCGGTGAAACTGATACCACTGTCGCCTTCAATACGCTTGCGAACAGAGTCTTTCGCCATCATATAATTTACTGTAATATGTTTGCCGACTTCCCTGATGAAGTCGAGGAAACTAAATTCACGGAACCAGTCATAGTTGTTGACGATCTCGGCTGCATTAGCCTTTCCCGGTTCGAAATCAAGAAATTTTTCGAGTTGTTTTCGGATCCCCGCGAGGTTATGCTGAAGTGTTGCTTCATCAAGCATTTTCCTTTCTTCTGCCTTAAAGGATGGATCACCCACCATTCCTGTAGCCCCGCCAATCAGTGCAAAGGGTTTATGACCTGCCTTTTGCAGGTGAACGAGGAGTAAAATGGGTACGAGGCTTCCTATGTGCAGACTGTCTGCCGTCGGATCAAACCCGATATAGGCAGATGTCATTTCTTTGGTCAGCTGCTCCTCTGTACCGGGCATAATATCCTGCAACATGCCTCTCCATCGTAATTCTTCGATTAAATTCATAAAAACACTGCAATTTGCAGCAAAACTAACGTAATAAACCTCTCGCCCGAAGGGCAATATTAGCTCTCGACGGGCGTTAGTGTTCATTGGCCAACATTTGCTTATCTGAAAGCTGACCTAATGACTATCAAGACCAGATGTCTTATCCTTCTCTGCACCCTTGCACCCACACTATTGGTGGCGCAATTTCGTAAGTATTCGAATGAGTTCCTGAACATCGGCGCTGGTGCCCGTGGCCTGGCCATGGGATCTGCCCAGGTAGCCTCGGTTTCCGATGGCACCGCTGGTTACTGGAACCCTGCAGCCCTGGTTCATGTGAAGGACCAGGCACAAGTGAACATAATGCATGCGGAATATTTCGCCGGAATCGGAAAATATGATTTTGCCAATGTGGCTATTCCTCTCAGCGATGGGAAAAGAACTATAGGACTTTCCGTATTGCGGTTTGCCGTTGATGATATTCCCAATACTGTTTTCCTTGTAGAACCTGACGGTAGCATCAACTTCGATAATATCACTACATTTTCATCAGCAGATTATGCTTTCCTGTTCTCTTATGCGCAACAGCTGAAAATGAACAGTGAGGATAAAAAGCTGAATCTTGGTTTTAATGCCAAAGTGATCCACAGGAAAGCTGGTGATTTCGCAACTGCCTGGGGCTTCGGATTTGATGCCGGTGTTCAATACATCAATAAGCGATTGCAACTGGCACTGATGGCCCGCGACGTTACTACTACGTTCAATGCATGGTCGTACAGCATCAATGATAAAATGCGGGAAGTGTTTTATGTAACACAGAATGACATACCCGTTAAATCAACAGAACTCACGGCACCCAAACTGGTTGCCGGTGGCGCGTATAATTTCCGGCTTGGAAAATCGGTTAACCTGCTTGCTGAAGCCAATCTTGATTTCACTTTCGACGGACGCCGCAACACCGTGATCAGCTCAAGCGTAGTGAGCATTGATCCTAAGATCGGGTTGGAAGCATCTGTGAAGAATGTATTTTTTGTAAGGGCTGGTATCAACAACTTCCAGAAAGCTCTTGAAGATGAAGACAGCACTTACACGAAAAAAGTATGGATCTACCAACCTTCCCTTGGCGCCGGATTCAGGCTGCAGAACGTAATGGTTGATTATGCCTTCACCAACCTTGCCAACCAGTCCAACCCCCTTTATACCCACGTGTTTTCTCTCAAGCTTGACCTTGTAAGAAAAAATAAAAAAAAGTAATAGCCCAGGTTTATGCACAAGAACCGTAGATATAGCACCGGAATTGTAATGCTGCTCATTTTGATGCTGGTATCAGGACTTAGTTCCTTCGGCCAGGCTTTCAACAATGAATGGATCAACTACAACAATACTTATTACAAATTCAAGATCGGTAAAGACAGTCTTTACCGCATCCCTGTAACTACTCTTGCACAAAGAGGACTCGATACCGTACCCGTTCAGTTCCTGAAAATGTTCAGGAACGGCCAGGAAGTTCCAATTTATACTTCTGTTGCAACGGGCACTTTACCAGCCGACGGGTATATCGAATTCTGGGGACTTGCCAACGATGGCGAAGCGGACCGGCCACTTTACCGGGTTCCCGGCCACCAGCATACCACGAAATACAGCCTGCATTCAGACACTTCCATATATTTTCTCACTGTTGAAAGGTCGCAGCCCAACCTCCGGTTTGCGGATGTATCCAACGATGCTGCCACAAGCACGCTTCCTGTTGAATCTTACTTCATGTACACAACCGGAAAATATTACAGGGAGATACTCAATAAGGGCTTTGCCGCCGATCTCGAACAATATGTGTATTCTTCTGCGTACGATAGGGGGGAGTTCTGGGCAAGCCGCGATATTGCCCAAAGGACCACACGTACTGACGTAATTCCAAACCTGTTTGCTGCAACGTCCGGTCCGGAAGCTGTATTGCGATACGGTGTTTTTGGCAACACCACAAAAACCCGCAGGATAAGACTCGACCTCAATGGCGCACCACTACAGGATACTGCGGTAAACTTCTTTTCGGACCTGGTGTCTACTGTTAGCTTTCCCGCAGCTTCACTTGCATCCGGTTCTGCAAGCGTTGCCTTTACAAACGTTCAGCCACCCAAACCACCGACAGGAACAGATCCTTATACGGACAGGTTTGTCGTTTCCTTCTTCAATATCACTTACCCGCGCCAGTTTGATTTTGGTAACCAGGCCCAGTTCCAGTTCGAGCTCGAACCTCGTTCTTCAGGATATCTTCTCGAGATCAGGAATTTTAATGCCGGTGCTGCAACACCAGTTTTATATGATCTTGCTACACGCGAGAGATTTGTTGCAAACACCCAGGTCGCCGGCGCTTACCGGTTTGCACTTGGGCCGAACGCACAGGCCCGCAAACTTATACTCGTGCGGCAACAGGGAATCCCAATGGTTACCACAATGGCTGAACGCAAATTCAGGGACTACAGGAATCCTGATAACCAGGCGAGCTACATCATTATTTCCAACCCCCGTCTATATTCCGGCACAGCAGGTAACAATCCTGTTGAAGACTACCGTCAATACCGAAGCAGCGTTGCCGGCGGATCGTATAATGCAAAGATTTATGAAACCGAAGACCTTGTAGACCAGTTTGCATTTGGTATTAAGGGACACCCGCTTTCAGTTAAGAATTTCCTGCGTTATGCCAGGACCAATTTCAGCCAGCCACCATCGAAGGCGTTCCTTATTGGCAAGGGAGTGAACTATACGGAATTTCGTTACCAGGTAAGCGCGACCGGGCCGGTGTTTGCGGACCAGCTTCGGCTCGATGAACTGAACCTCGTACCCACTTTCGGTTACCCGGGCTCTGACAATATGCTGAGTGCAAACGGGGTCGATAACAGTCGGGCAGTAACGGAAATCGGCAGGCTGTCAGTTATCCGTGCCGTTGAAATCGAAAACTATCTCGAAAAGATCAAAGAATATGAGCTGACACAAAAGACTGCGCCATTCACGTTGCAGGACAGGCTGTGGATGAAAAATATTTCACATGTAACCGGCGCAAGCAACGCCCTGCTGGGCTCGCAGCTGTGCAATTATATGAATACTTATAAGGATGTTATCAAGGATACGCTGGTAGGTGCCAATGTAGTAGTGTTGTGCAAATCAGCATCTACACAACAGGACCAGACAGGTACCCAGATCCTGCGCGGCATGTTTGATAAAGGCATGAGCCTCCTTACATATTTCGGGCACTCTTCTGCAAGTACACTCGAATTTAACATTGAGGATCCGCAGGATTACAACAACGCGGGCAAATACCCCGTGTTTTCAGTCAACGGATGTTATGCGGGAGATTTCTTCCGGTACAATATTGCGAGGTTTTCCGATCTCGAATCCCTGTCGGAAAAATTCACGCTTGCCAAACAACGTGGTGGCATAGCCTTCCTGGCAAGCACGCACTTTGGGGTTTTGAATTACCTCGAGCAATACCTCGAAGGATTTTATAAAAAGATGGGCAATACGGATTATGGTGCAAGTCTCGGTAGACTTACTGCCGACGCCCTTAGTTACATGGTGGATTCATATACACCGCTTGATTTTCTCGCCCGTTCCCATTCTGAACAGATAAACCTTCACGGTGACCCGGCAATTGTGATGAACTTCTCACCGAAACCGGACTATATTGTTGAGGAATCTTTACTTGAACTTTCGCCTTCCTTCATTTCTGTTTCCACACAGTCAGTGAAAATGAAAATGAAATATTACAACCTGGGAATGGCGGTGAAGGATTCCATTCAGGTGGAAATCCGTCGCACTAAACCTGACGGCAGCAGTGTGGTCCTTTACAGTGGCAAACGTCTCGCCCCTTATTACGCAGACTCCCTGGAACTGGACGTGCCGGTAGTGGCAACTACCGACAAAGGTGAGAACCGGATCAGCGTTATCCTCGATGGCAATGAACTCATTCCTGAGATGGACGAGTTTAATAACAGCATCAATAAAACCTTCTTCATTTATGAAGATGGTGCCACCCCTGCATATCCATATAATTATTCAATCGTTTCCAACGCATCGCAGAAATTTTACGCATCTACTGCAAATCCGTTCAGTCCCATGAAGCAATATATCATGGAGATTGATACAACTGCGATGTTCAATTCATCGTTGTTGAAAACGGCAACGATTTCTTCAAAAGGCGGATTGCTGGAATTTGATCCGCAGATCACCTTTCTCGACAGTGTGGTGTATTACTGGCGCACAGCCTTAGTGCCCGCGGAAGGAGAACAGACCATCTGGAACCAGTCATCTTTCCTTTTCAGGAACAACAGTCAGACTGGTGCCAACCAATCTCATTACTTCCAGCATACCAATTCAACGCTTTCCAACCTGCTGCTGCAGGATGACCGGCGCTGGGCATTTGATGTTAACCATAATACTATCGTGATGCGCCAGGCAATGTATCCAACTTCCGGTACGCAGGACGGTGATTTTGCCGTGATTCTGAATGACGAAGAATTTATCCAGAGTGCCTGCGTGGGCAGGTCACTCATCTTCCATATTATTGATCCGCTGACTTTTGTGCCATGGAAAAACGTAGATGCAAATGGAGCGAACCTGCTTAAATGGGGAAGCGGATCGGCTAACTGTAAGCCCGCGCGTAACTGGAACTTCGAATTCTCGTACCTGACCGCCGCATCGCGGAAGAAGATCATGGACTTCATGGATTCCATTCCAACAGGCTATTATGTTGTGGTGAGATCGACCGACTATCATGTACCTAACTCGTTCTCTACAACCTGGCAGAACGATACAACCCTGTATGGAAAGAATAAATCACTTTACCATAAATTGCTGGAGGCGGGAATGACAGGTGTCAGCGAACTTACCGCGCCCAAAAGCTGGGTGTTTGTATACAGGAAAGGAAACAACAGCTTTAATCCGCAGTCAAGGGTATCAGAAGGAATTTATGACCGGATCTCCCTGGCTGTAACCACACCAACTCCTGATTCAGTCGGCACCATTAAATCTCCGGCCTTCGGTCCTGCAAAAAAATGGAAAGAACTTCACTGGAAAGGCAAAAGCAGTGAAACTGCACCGGGCGATAACGTGATGGTTTCTGTACTTGGTGTAAGGAACGATAACAGCACAGTATTGTTGAAGGATTTCTCCATGACAGAACAGGATGTCGATATTTCAGATATCAGTGCAGCCGAATTTCCCCGGCTTATGCTGCAAATGAGGAACAGCGATTCGATTCATTATACTCCCTACCAGCTGGACTATTGGCGCGTGGTTTATGAACCTGTTCCGGAAGGTGTGCTTGCACCTAATCTCTTCCTCATCAGCAAGGACACGATCGGGTTCGGGCAACAACTGGAATTTGGTATTGCATTTAAAAATATCAGTGAGATTCCATTTGACAGCATGATGAAGGTGAAGGTGACGCTTACTGATCAGAACAATGTGACCCACCAGTTGCCGGTTGCGGATCTCAAAGTATTAGCGGCAGGTGATACCATCATGTTCCGTTATACGATCGATACGCGGAACTATGCTGGCGTAAACACACTCTTCATTGAGTTCAACCCCAATAACCACCAGGCAGAGCAATATCATTTCAATAATTTCCTTTATAAAACCATTTATGTAGCCGGAGACAATACCAAACCGGTGCTTGATGTGACGTTCGACGGCGTACATATCCTGAACGGGGACATCGTATCCGCGAAGCCGAAAATCATAATCAAGCTAAAGGATGAATCGAAGTTTCTCCTCCTGAAGGACACATCACTGATGAAAGTACAGGTAAGGTATCCGGATGGAACCCTGCGGAATTATAAGTTTGACAGTGATACGGTTCGGTTCATTCCGGCCCAGACAACTTCAGACAATACCGCAACCATCGAGTTTACTCCCGCATTTACGACCACCTATAATGAAGAAACCGGCGTTGACGATTATGAACTTATTGTAACAGGTAAGGATGCGAGTAATAATTCAGCCGGCAACCAGGCATACACGGTAGTATTTACGGTTATTAATAAACCGATGATCTCCAACCTGCTGAACTATCCTAACCCGTTCTCTACGTCAACGGCATTTGTATTCACGCTGACCGGAAGCGAGATCCCGAGCAATTTCAAGATCCAGATCATGACTGTTACCGGCAAAATTGTACGGGAAATAACAGGCGATGAGCTCGGTCCGCTTCATATCGGAAGAAATATCACTGAATATAAGTGGGATGGAACAGATCAGTTTGGTCAGCGGTTGGCAAACGGAGTTTACCTGTACCGCGTGGTCACCAGGCTTCACGGAAAGAAAATGGATAAATTCAAAGGTGCTGGCGACAATACTGATAAATATTTCAATAAGGGATATGGTAAGATGTACCTGATACGCTGATCATTTTCCCGAGGGCTTTTATGTTACATTTGCATCTGAACAAAAGACTGATGTATTATGGCCAAGATCGGGATAAATATCGCCACGGGAAGTTTGCAGCAACAGGAAATGATCGTTGGAATAGACCTCGGTACAACTAACAGCCTTGTTGCTGTTATACATCCGGATAGTAATGAACCGGTAGCACTCCGGGAAGTTGACGGACTTACCCTTGTACCTTCCGTGGTTCATTTTGATTTGTCTGGTAACGTTGTGGTAGGTGAGGAAGCTAAGAAGTTCCTGGTAACAGATCCGTCTAATACCATCTTCTCCGTGAAACGACTGATGGGTAAATCTTACAACGATGTGCGTCATGACGCTTCATTTTTTACCTATAAGATAATTGATGATAATACAGACAGTCTTGTAAAAGTCCGGACAGGAGATAAGTTTTATTCCCCTGTGGAACTTTCCGCATTTATCCTGAAAGAACTTCGCAAAAGGGCGGAACATATTCTCAAAACACCCGTAAACAAAGCTGTGATCACGGTTCCCGCGTACTTCAACGATACGCAGCGCCAGGCCACACGCGACGCAGGGAAATTGGCAGGACTTGACGTGTTGCGGATCATCAATGAACCTACAGCTGCAAGTCTTGCATACGGACTGGGTGTAAAAAATGGTCAGGACCAGGTCATTGCTGTGTATGACCTGGGCGGCGGCACATTCGATATCTCCATCCTGCGTATCAGCAACGGGATTTTTGAAGTGTTGTCGACCAACGGCGATACATATCTCGGCGGTGATGACTTTGACCAGGCAATCGTGAAGCAATGGATGAAAGAGCACCGGATTACCCAGGATCAGATTAAAGAAGACAAACAGCTGACCCAACAACTGCGTCTCAAAGCAGAACTGGCCAAAAAGCACCTCGGAAAAAAAGATGTGTTTATTGACCGGGTAGCCAACTACCAGTTACAGATAACAGTTGCTGAATTTAACAGGCTGATCAAACCAATGATCCAGCGTACACTTGACAGCTGCCAGGCTGCTTTGACTGATGCAGGACTGAAAACTGCAGACATTGATGAGGTTGTTATGGTCGGAGGCAGTACCCGCACCCCCCAGGTGAAACAGGCGGTTGGGGAATTTTTCGGGAAGAAAGTACATGATAGCTTAAATCCGGATGAAGTAGTGGCCCTTGGGGCAGCTGTACAGGCGGATATACTTGCAGGAAGGAACAAGGACTTCCTGCTGTTGGATATAACACCACTGTCCCTGGGACTAGAAACAATGGGCGGATTGATGGATGTGCTCATTCCGCGAAACTCAAAAATCCCGACACGTGTTTCACGCCAGTATACAACCCAGAAAGATGGACAATCGGGTATCAAGATCTCCGTATACCAGGGCGAACGCGACCTGGTGAAGGACAACCGGAAGCTGGGAGAGTTTAACCTTGAAGGCATTCCGGCAATGCCGGCGGGCTTGCCGAAAGTGGAACTCACTTTTCTGATTAATGCAGATGGAATCCTGGTCGTAACTGCAAAAGAGCTCAGAAGCGGTGTGGAGCAGTCGATCGAGATCAGGCCTCAATACGGACTTACAGATGAGCAGGTGGAAGAAATGCTGATGGCTTCCATAGTCCACGCAAAAGATGATATGGCCCAGCGGGCGTTGGTGGAAGCGACAACAGAAGCTACGCAGCTTATCCACTCCACCGAAAACTTTCTAACGCGGAACAGGGAATTCCTCCTGGAAGAAGAAGTAGCTGCTACCAAGGCTGCGATCCGACAGCTTGAAGCTGTAATGACTTCTGGAAATAAAGATGAGATCCGTTCAAAGACAGAAAATCTTAATGAAGTTTCAAGGCCATATGCAGAAAGACTGATGGACGAAGCTATTGCGAAAGCGATGAAGGGGAAACAGATCTGAGTTTCCTGCTGCAGAACAATCCACCTGCAATTGCCAATAAAACCAGCCATGAAATGACAATGGCAAGTAGCCGGCCGTTCTCAAAACTGAACCGGACGAGATGCTTTCCTTTTTCCAGTTCTACGGACATAAAATTACCCAGGTATTTTTCCATCCTTACAGGTTGGTTGTCTTTATAGATTTTCCAGCCGGGATAGATGTTCTGTAATAATACAAGATTGTCCGTGCTGTCGGATTCACATTGAAAACGCATATCGGAGCTGCTGAAATCTGACAGTGGAGTTACTGGAAACGTTCCGCGTTCCATAAACACAAAAGGCCTGTTGTTGATGCGGGAAACCTCTTCTGAGTTGAAATAACTTTCTGTAGATACGAATAGGGTGGGATAATCACATAATTCCGGTGTGCCGGGTTGTTTGGAATAATATGACCAGCACCCGACCACTTTCAACAGGTCCGGTCTGGTGTTGGCATATAACGGCGTCATGGCTGGAACCGGAATGCCATCCGGAGAATCTTTCAGCAATGCCTGCATTTCCGCCGCACTTTTCGTCTGCACTCCTGAATAAGGCAGGTTTATCCACGCGGCTGCAATGGTATCAGCCAGGACAAACAGAATCAGGAGAGCCGGAAGTTTAATCATTCGCGAAAAGGCAAGGGCAAGAGTGGTTATGATCAATATAATGGTGGCATTGATCATCAGTTTTGCGGAAAATGGCAGGTTATCCAACATCCATTTACCTCTTGTGGTTATCGGGAGGCTGCTGAATTCAAAAGGAAGGGTCATTGAAAATGGATACCAGAGTATCAATGCGACCGCCATGATAAAAACTGCGAACCAGGAAATATAGCGCAGGTAGCTTTGCAGCCCCCGGAGATGCTGTGAAATTATGAGATTGTTCAGCGGGTAGGAGCCAAGCAGGATAAATGCAATAATTGAAAATACCCGGTATTCGCCATTGGTCCGGATAAACTGGAACAGGGGCAGGTTGGAATAAAGCAGTCTTTTTATTTCGCCACCAAGGCTCAGGACCAAAAAGATGATGCCGGTGATAAGAAGTGATTTCTGAAATGAATTCTTTGACTGGAAAAGAGCTATGCCAAAAAATAAAATACCCGCCAGTGAAAAATATCCGTTCCGCATTAATCCTGTATTCCCGAAAATCCCGTGTTCAACGTTGGTAGCAAAGGGAAAAATAAAAGACAGATAGGAGGGGACAGTGAAACCCGTTGTAATGTGGTATTCCTGCATCACCGTTTCCCTGCGGTTCAGGAAAGGAATGATCTCGGAAAATGAATAAAGCAGCGGCAGGACAAAAGCGCATGAAACAAGCAGAAGTACTACTGATCGTCCGGCAAGTTGCAAAGGTTTGATGGGATGCTGGCTTTTTCTTGTTCCGAAATACCGGACCAGCATGAACGTGAAAATAAAATAGAACATTCCTATTGGAATCGCCGGGTGCCCCGCGGTGACCAGCAGATAAAATGATCCCGCACATAACAGGGTGTTCCGGATATTATAGTCATCCTGCCATTGCAGGAATAATCGCAGGCAAAGCGGGATAAAGGCTGCGGAAGTAAGGAAGTTGGTGAACTGGAGATTGCCAACGAAAAACCCGGAACTGGCAAACATGATAGCAATCAGCAAACAGGTCACGTGATGGTGTCCGAGCCACCTTCCCAGGTCGTGCATAAAGATGGCCCCCAGCCAGATGTAGAGCAGGTTCTCAATTGCCATCGTATACATATTATAGCCAATGGCGCCGAATAACCAGGTGATGGGATGCCAGAACGCAAATCCCGGATCGGCATAAAGTGGGAGCCCGAAGTTGATATAGGGATTCCAAAGCGGTAGTTCACCGTTCAGGAGGGAAGCGGAAAAAAAAAATTTAGGCGGAAAGTTGTCGGTCAGGGCATCGTTTTTCAGCGCAAAACAGAAGGAGGACAACGGCAGGTAGGCCACTACCACATACAGCAGTAATAAAAGGTAGACAGTTATTTTTTCATTGGACTTGCTGATATTCATTATCCCATAGGTTGAAGTGCATTCTGGCTGATCCTGTTGATATACTTGCCAATCATGTCAAATTCAATATTTACCAGGGCCCCGGGTTCCAGTCTTCCCATCGTTGTAAAAGAATAGGTATAGGGAATAATTGCCACTGTAAATTCGTTCCTGCTGATCCCAAAAATGGTCAGGCTTATTCCATTCAGGCTGATGGATCCCTTTTCAATTATCAGGTTGGCAAAGTTATCCGGAATGCGGAACCGGAATTCCCAGCTGCCTTCCCGGTTGATTTTACTGATACAGGTGGCTGTGCAATCGACGTGTCCTTGCACAATGTGCCCGTCGAGCCTTCCGTTAGCGATCATGCACCTTTCAAGATTTACCTGGTCGCCCGTCTTCCAGTTGTGCATGGTTGTCTTATCCAGGGTTTCAGCTATTGCGGTTACCCGGTGCATCCCTTCCGCCACGGCATCCACGGTGAGGCAAACGCCGTCGTGAGACACACTCTGGTCGATCTTCAGTTCATGGGAGACAGGGGAGCTGATCCAGAGGACCCGGTTGGTTCCGCTGGCTTCAGAAGAGGCAATAATGCCGGTTGCTTCAATGATTCCGGTAAACATGCACGCAATTTATAGGGAACGGCCGTTTTTTTGAAAAAGGATTTGGATAAAGTGGATTCTTTCTTATCTTTGCCATCCTAAAATTACCAAAGGAGGTATATTACCATGCTGATCATCGATTCAAAAGATTGCGAAAACATTGACAAGGCGCTCAAAAAGTACAAGAAGAAGTTTGAAAAAGCAAAAGTGCTGGTACAATTGAGAGATCGTCAGTCCTTCACCAAGCCGTCAGTAAGACGTCGTGCCCAGGTGTTGAAAGCAGTCTATAAGCAACAGGTCGCCAGCGGCAAGTTCGAAAGCTAACAGTTAATTCTGTTCATAATAGTGTGAAGGGATAGCAGCAAAGCATTAGTTTTGTTGCTATCCCCTTTTTTATGCAAATCATCGAAGACAGGCATCTTTCCGATTTCATCCAATACCTCCGGTTTGAGAAGCGGTATTCCGATCATACTGTCCGCGCCTACCAGGATGATCTGCTGCAGTTCCAGCAGTACCTTTTGAAAGAATATGAGTTGAATGCACCTGAGGCCGCATCCTCCATGATGATCCGCAGCTGGATGAGTTCACAGCGCGAGGGCCCGGATGGTGTTTCCCCGCGAACGATCAACAGGAAACGGTCTACCCTGAGATCCTTTTACAAATATTTACTGAAGAAGGGTGTGGTAACCGTGTCGCCCGTAGCAGCAATTGCGGCGCCCAAGGTTGGGAGGAAATTGCCAGTTTACGTGGAAGAGCACCAGGCGGAAGAATTGTTTTCACGCGGCAATTACGGTGATGGCTGGAAAGCCATGACTACAGAATTGATGTTAAAGATTTTTTACCAGACCGGAATGCGTCGCAGTGAGTTGATACAGTTGAAATATAGTCACATAAACTTCTTCACGAATACAGTCCGGATCCTGGGTAAGGGTAAGAAGGAACGTGTTGTTCCGATGAACCCCGAGCTGTTGCAGCAAATTCAGAAATACGAAGAATCGAAGAAGGGGATCTGGGAAGATTATGACCAGAAGTTCCTGTTGCTGACGGAAAAAGGGAAGAGACTTTACCCGCATTATGTTTACCAGATTGTGACATCATTCCTTAAAGAATTCACCACGTTGAGTAAGAGGAGTCCGCATATCCTGCGACATAGTTTTGCCACACATCTGCTGAACAATGGTGCCGCACTAAATGCGGTGAAGGAGCTGCTCGGACACTCAAGCCTGGCTGCTACTCAGGTATATACGCATACAACAATAGGCAAGCTTAAGGAAGTGCATAAAAAGGCGCATCCGAAGGGATGAATTTATGTAGTAATATGTTGGATGTGAAGAGCTTGTGAAAATTAAAAATTATGGTGTGCATTCTTGGAAAATGGGTCTCATTATCCTAACTTCATAGCAACACAATTGTTATATCAATACAAAGCCTATGACGAATCCTTACACAGAAAGTTCTTTATTTATTGTTCACTCGTAAAACGTGATTGCTATGAACGTTAACATTCAGACGGTTCACTTTGATGCCGATGTAAAATTGATAGAGTATGTTACCAACAAATTGAGCAAGCTTGGGACATTTCATGACCGGATCATCAAAGTGGATGTATTTTTGAAATTGGATAATGTAGTGCATACGATTAAAGACAAAGTAGCGGAGATCCGAGTACATGTGCCCCGAAACGACTTCTTCGTAAAAGCAAGTTCGAAATCCTTTGAGGAGTCTTTTGACAGTGCGTTGGGTTCACTCATCAATCAGATAAAAAGAAAAAAAGAAAAACAATATGCCGGCTAACGGCAAAAGACCTCTTCGGAGGTCTTTTTTTTTGTCCTTAAGCCGGGTAGGTTTCTATATGGTCATTGTGCCTCTGCATGAAGAGTTTTCTATTTGAGTTTAGCGTGAAACCTTTCCCTGGCGGCTCATTTGCCGGGCACCTTAGTTTCAGGTTGATGAAGCTCCCGGAATGCCAATTCACTTATTGATTTATTCTCTTATTCCCCTTCGACGTCTTTTTTTAAAAAAAATCTTTTCAAAATTTTTGTATTTCTCAAATTCTGTTACCTTTGCCATCCCGAAACAAAAAAGGGGTAGTTCTTTAAAGTATTTGATCGCCACTTTAGCTCAGCTGGTAGAGCAACTGATTTGTAATCAGTAGGTCGTTGGTTCGATTCCGACAAGTGGCTCCCACAGTACTGAAACGGAAGAATGTATTAATACCGGTTTCAATATTGAATCGGGCAGGTTCCAGAGCGGCCAAATGGGGCGGACTGTAAATCCGCTGTCTTTCGACTTCAGAGGTTCGAATCCTCTCCTGCCCACGATTGCAGGCTGCAGTCAGCCATCGGGGATGATGTAATAAGCGGAAGTAGCTCAATTGGTAGAGCGATAGCCTTCCAAGCTATAGGTTGCGAGTTCGAGACTCGTCTTCCGCTCACTGGTGTTAAATGTTTGGGTGTTCGATGTAAAGCGCCCTTCAGCCTCTTCGCCGTTGTAGCTCAGTGGTAGAGCACTTCCTTGGTAAGGAAGAGGTCGTGAGTTCAATTCTCATCAACGGCTCTAACGAGCCTGTATCCGGATAGTTATTTGCCGATTAATGGTGATAATTGTCCGGTGGTTCTTGTAAATGAACGTTTTGAATTGTGCAGGGAAGGGTATACGTCGTGTACCTTTGCAGGTACATAAATTATATGAAGACGATTTGTCTTCCAGTTTTAAACCACAACTTAAAAACAAAATAAAATGGCAAAAGAGACCTTTAAGAGGGAAAAGCCCCACGTTAACGTAGGTACTATTGGCCACGTTGACCACGGTAAAACCACCTTAACTGCCGCTATCACATCTATTCTGGCTCAGAAAGGTTTGGCGACGGCTAAGAAGTATGATGAAATTGATGGAGCTCCTGAAGAAAAAGAGCGTGGTATCACCATCAATACTGCACACGTTGAATATCAGACAGCAAACCGTCACTATGCTCACGTTGACTGTCCTGGTCACGCTGACTATGTGAAGAACATGATTACCGGTGCTGCTCAGATGGACGGTGCCATCCTGGTTGTGGCTGCTACAGATGGTCCAATGCCTCAAACTAAAGAACACATCCTGCTGGCTCGCCAGGTTGGTGTACCCAAGATCGTTGTGTTCATGAATAAAGTTGACCTGGTTGACGATGCTGAACTGCTTGAACTGGTTGAAATGGAGATCCGTGACCTGCTTAGCTCTTATGGCTTCGACGGTGACAACACTCCGATCATCAAAGGTTCTGCAACCGGTGCCCTCGCTGGTGAAGACAAGTGGGTTAAAGCAGTAGAAGAGCTGATGGATGCTGTTGACAGCTACATCCCGCTGCCTCCGCGCCCGGTTGATCTGCCGTTCCTGATGTCTGTAGAAGACGTATTCTCTATCACTGGTCGTGGTACCGTTGCTACAGGTCGTATCGAGCGTGGCCGTATCAAGGTTGGTGAAGGTGTTGAGATCGTAGGTCTGATGCCTGCGGCAATGACTTCTACCGTGACAGGTGTGGAAATGTTCAAGAAACTCCTCGACGAAGGTGAAGCTGGTGACAACGCCGGTCTGCTCCTCCGTGGTATTGAAAAGAAAGATATCCGTCGTGGTATGGTAATCTGTAAGCCAGGTTCCATCACTCCGCACACTGAATTCAGAGGCGAAGTATACGTACTGAGCAAAGAAGAAGGTGGCCGTCACACTCCGTTCTTCAACAAATACCGTCCTCAGTTCTACTTCCGTACTACGGACGTAACTGGTGAGTGTACTCTTGCTGAAGGAACTGAAATGGTGATGCCTGGTGATAACACCAACCTGCGTGTTACCCTCATCCAGCCGATCGCTATGGAAAAAGGTCTGAAATTCGCGATCCGCGAAGGTGGCCGTACCGTAGGTGCCGGACAGGTGACTGAAATCCTGAAGTAATCTGATATTCAGATAATTGAAATATGAAAATTAAAAAGTAAAATGCGGGATCATACCCAATTTTTACTTTTTAATTTTTACTTTTGATCTTTCATTTACGGGCATAGTTCAATGGTAGAATAGCGGTCTCCAAAACCGTTGATACGGGTTCGAATCCTGTTGCCCGTGCCAGAAGAGAAACATGACTAAAATAACAACATACTTCAGCGAGTCTTATAAAGAGCTTGTCGAAAAAGTAACCTGGCCAACCTGGGTTCAGTTGCAGCAATCCACCATCATCGTATTGGTGGCAACTGTACTGATCACTCTCATCGTTTGGCTTATGGACTTCGCATCTAACTCTTTATTGAAATTCATCTATTCATTTTTTGCCTAATGGAAGAAATTGTCAATCAACAGGAGACCAAGTGGTATGTACTGCGTGTCGTGAGCGGAAAAGAACGGAAGGTTAAGGAATATCTGGACAAAGAGATCAGCCGCGGCGGATGGAGTGAGGTGGTTAAGCAGGTATTTCTTCCGGTTGAAAAGGTGTATAAGGTTCAGAATGGTAAAAAAGTAATGCGCGAACGCAACTACTATCCCGGTTATGTAATGATCGAGATCGTAGAGGGCAAACTGGGTGATGACCTACGCGATACCATAAAGAATACCAGCAACGTCATTCATTTCCTTGGTAAAGATAATCCGATCGCCCTCCGCAAGGCAGAAGTGAACAAGATGCTCGGTAAGATGGATGAAATGAGCGAAGCAGGCGGTATGAGCATGAGCGAACCGTTCATTGTAGGCGAAACCATCAAGATCATCGAAGGACCGTTCAACGATTTCAATGGTATCATTGAAGAAGTAAACGACGAAAAGAAAAAGCTCAAAGTCACCGTTAAGATCTTCGGAAGATCGACACCGGTGGAACTGAACTATATGCAGGTGGAAAAACTCTCCTGATTATAAATCAAGAACTTTAAAGAGCCGTCCTTTGAGACGGCTCTTTGCATTTTAGGAGTCCAGCGCGGCCGAAACAACCGTAACTTTTTTATTATTACATGACTCTAGTCCTCGAAGAGAGGCGGGGACTTGCATCGTGGAACCTGTGCCTAAAAAATGAATCAACCACCCAAAATTTGAAAAATTTCGACTTTTTTCTGACCGCATTCGTCCGTATTCCGGCCTAAGCCGGGAAGAAGCCGAGAAGACCAAAGTTGGTCGCAAGCTGGACCCTAGCTGGACCCTACGTGGAATTTACATTTCGCTGGTTTTCAACCTTTTGGAATTTTGTGGTTTTTGGGCGTTTTAGTTTTCCATTTTTCATTTTTCCTTTGTAATTTTGCATCCCCAAATAGAAGTTCTTATTTCGAATTGGATTTGGGAGCTGTCCGGGTCGCAAGGTCCGGGACGGCGCTATCACCAAAAAAATCTATAACAATGGCAAAAGAAATCACTGGTTTCGTGAAGTTGCAGTGTAAAGGCGGACAAGCCAACCCTGCACCCCCAATCGGTCCCGCACTCGGTTCTAAGGGTGTGAACATTATGGAGTTCTGTAAGCAGTTTAATGCCAGAACCCAGGACAAGATGGGTAAGGTACTCCCGGTGCTTATCACCGTGTACTCTGACAAGTCATTCGACTTCGTTATTAAAACTCCTCCCGCATCTGTTCAGCTGCTTGAAGCTGCTAAACTCCAGGGTGGTTCTAAAGAGCCTAACCGTTCAAAAGTTGGAAAAGTTACCTGGGCCCAGGTAGAAGCAATCGCAAAGGATAAAATGCCTGACCTGAATTGCTTTACCGTGGAAAGTGCCATGAAAATGGTAGCCGGTACAGCACGTAGCATGGGTATCACTGTTGATGGTGTTGCTCCATGGGAAAATTAATTGTTGACAACAAAAACTTTTGAGCAATGGCTATCACTAAAAAAAGAAAAGCAGTTAATGCTAAGGTAGACTCCAACAAAATATATACCCTGAAAGAAGCTTCTTCACTCGTGAAAGAAGTGAACATCACCAAGTTCGACGCTTCAGTTGACCTGCACATCCGCCTGGGTGTGGACCCCAAGAAAGCTGACCAGGCTGTTCGGGGTACCGTTACCCTTCCCCATGGAACCGGTAAAACTAAGCGCGTACTCGTGCTTTGCACGCCTGACAAAGAGAACGATGCAAAAAATGCCGGTGCTGATTACGTTGGCCTGGACGAATTCATCCAGAAGATCGAAGGTGGCTGGACAGATGTTGATGTAATCATCGCAACTCCCGCTGTAATGCCTAAGATCGGTAAACTGGGTAAAGTACTCGGTCCCCGTAACCTGATGCCGAACCCGAAGACTGGTACCGTGACCAACGACGTTGCTGCTGCAGTAAACGAAGTGAAAGGTGGTAAGATCGCCTTCAAGGTTGACAAAGCCGGTATCATCCACGCATCTATCGGTCGTGTAAGTTTTGGTCCCGACAAAATCGCTGAAAACAGCCAGGAGCTGATCAATGCGATCCTGAAACTCAAACCTGCTACAGCTAAAGGTACTTACCTGAAAGGTGTAAGCATGGCCAGCACAATGAGCCCGGGTATCTCAGTCGACACCAAAACATTCATTCACTAATTCACAAACCGTTCTCCTGTAAAGGCAGAAACAAATTTAGCGGTATGACTAAAGAACAAAAACAAGAAGTGATTGACGTGCTGAAAAGCAAGTTCGAGCAATACAATAACTTCTATATCACTGATACAGAAAGCCTGTCCGTTGAGCAGGTTACAAAACTTCGCCGCCATTGCTTTAACAAGCAGGTGGAAATGAAGGTTGCTAAAAACACACTCATCAAAAAAGCACTGGAATCCCTGGATGCTGAAAAATATGCTGGTGTTTACGCAGCTCTTAACAATGTAACAGCCCTGCTGTTCAGCGAAAACCCGAAAGAGCCAGCGCTGATCATCTCCTCTTTCCGTACGGAAAGCAAAGGTGACCGCCCGACCCTGAAGGCCGCTTTCATTAACGGTGATGTGTACGTTGGTGACGAGCAACTGAAAGCCCTGACCAAGATCAAGACTAAAAACGAGCTTATCGGCGATGTTATCGGTCTGTTGCAATCTCCTGCAAAGCGCGTTATCGCAGCCCTGCTGGAAAAAGCAAACAAGGAAGGTGGCGTGGAAGCAGCTCCTGCAGAAGCAGCACCGGCAGAATAATTTCATTTACTTAAAATCATTCCCCCTGCCTGAAGGGGGGTATAATTAGAATTTTTTTAAATCCCGCCGTCGGAGCGTCAGGCTGTGAAGACGGTAAAAATTTTAAACAAAATGGCAGACGTTAAAGCATTAGCGGAACAACTGGTTGGCCTCACTGTAAAAGAAGTACAGGAACTGGCTGACGTACTGAAATCTGAATATGGTATCGAGCCTGCAGCAGCAGCTGTTGTAGTAGCAGCTGATGGTGGTGGTGCAGCCGCAGTAGAAGAGAAAACTGCTTTCAATGTAATTCTGAAGAGCGGTGGTGCTTCTAAACTGAACGTAGTTAAAGTGGTTAAAGACCTGACTGGTCTTGGACTGAAAGAAGCAAAAGAACTCGTTGACGGCGCTCCTAAAGCAGTTAAAGAAGGTGTATCTAAAGCAGAAGCTGAAGATATCGCTAACAAACTGAAAGAAGCTGGTGCTGATGTTGAAGTTCAGTAATCCGGTTTTACCAGATATTACAGGCCGCAACTTTTTGTTGCGGCTTTTTTATTGGCATTCCTGCAACAGGTATAAAGCATGATGTGAACCATAATAGTTGTTGTAAATGAGGACATTCCTCAACCGCATGCGGCTACCTTTTTTCAATAGTAAATCGTTACTGAATTCCTGTTCCTTTACCAGGTGCGCCGTCAGCCATAATGCGAACCCCGATGCAGTATCGAACTCGCCGCAGATGTGCTTAAAGGCAAGCTGATGCGTCTCATCGCTTAATTGTGAAGCGAAGTTTGAATAATAGTGATCAAAGCGGTTGTCACCGTTATTTCCCAGCAACACAACATCAAGGTCATTCCAGCTTAACCCGTTCGCGTTGAGCAGCGCCTGCGCCTGTTCACGAACCTGGTGCTCCTGTGGTTCAAATAACAGCTTCATTCCATTCAGCCGCACCATGGCATCTTCTGGCTGTTTCTGCAGAACAAAGAAGAATGTGCCTTCACCTGCAATGCTACCCGGGGTATCAGCCTGCAGAAGTTCAGTCCGGGAGATATTCTCCTTCTTCCAGTAGCCCATCTTTTCCTTGATGACGAAATGTTCGCCAGTGATTTCTTCAAATGATCCGACAAGTGCGTTCTCCGCTTCGCCATCATGTAAATGCATCATGGCATCCAGAATGGCATGCTCCAGCGAAAATCCGCGGTGAACATAAGTTGTGTTGTAACTGCTGCTGTCATGATGCAGGCCGATCATTCCATTCAGTGCATTGTAAGTCGACTGGATGAATGGTGTAGGGTTCAGCGTACCCTCATTGAACTCCATTATATTATGGATGAACTTTTCCGTATCACTTAAGCTTCCCTTACCCGTTCCCGTTATAATCGCCTGCGGATGTGTGAGCTTTGCGTCCCTGAGACATTCAATTGCAGCCACCATTCCGATCCGAGTGATCCGGCTCATCCTTCGCAGCTGCATGATCGTAAAGTAATCCTGGTACGCCGGCTGCAGATACGAAAGCGTATTATTTATCGCATCTGAAAAAACAGCTGGCAGGGAGTTCGCGGCAAACGTATCCTGCGCAGTTACCGCGCGCGATGCTCTTATGTATACCGGGTCAAGCATATTTACTGAATAACAGACTTGCATTGTTTCCGCCGAAGCCGAACGAATTGCTCAATACGTGATTTACGGGTATCCCCGTTTTTACTTCGGTTACCGGTACCAGGTCTAACCCCGGCATCGGGTCATTGAAATGAAGAACCGGGTAAATTTCGCCATGCCGGATACTCATGATTGAAAATACAGCCTCGATCGCTCCCGCTGCGGCCAGTGTGTGGCCGGTAAATGATTTTGTGGAACTGAATGCCGGCATCTCCTTTCCGAATAATCGTAGCAATGCTGCACCTTCTGCTTCATCGTTGTTGATCGTGGCAGTACCGTGTGCATTGATCCATGAAATCGAGCCGGTCTCAAGGCCGGCTGCTTCAATTGCTCCCTTCATGGCATGGTAGGCTCCTTCTCCTTCGGGTGATGGCGCAGTAGGGTGGAAGGCTTCATTGAAATTGCAGTACCCACTCAGTATGGCAAGCGGGGTAGCGCCGGTAATATTTATGCTTTTCTCACTTTCCAGTACCAGGTACGCAGCACCTTCACCAAGGTTCAGCCCGTTCCTGTTGGCATCAAATGGTCTGCATGGCTGCTTGTCAATATTCTTCAGACTGTTGAATCCGTTCAGGGTAAACCGGGTCAGCGTATCTACGCCGCCGCAGATGGCACGGTCGATAATCCCATGCCTGATCAGCCTCGCGCCATACATGATCGCATTTGCAGAAGAAGAACAGGCGGTACTGATGGTACTTACAAATTGTGTAAAGCCAAAATGCCGGGCAAGCTGCTCCGTGCCGGCCGCACAATCAAGAGCATCACCCGCGCCTAAATTATCGCGAATCCCAGGATTGATGAGTGAATCATATACGTCTTCCACGTCACCCATTCCGCCAACCGTGGTGGCATTGATAAAGCCGGTAAGTGGTGAGGGCTTTCCTGATGGACCAAGGCGGTCACAAAGGGCCTCCTGGATCGCCAGCGCGGCGAGAACAACCAGCCTGCTTTGCTGCAGGTTTTCCTGTCGATGCAGCAGGGGCAGCATCGCTGTCGTATTAAATGGTACCTCGGCTACCGGCAGCTTGTCAACGAGTGAACTGTTAAGGTATTTCGCATGCCCGATCCCTGATTTTCGGGCCAGGAGGGCCGACCGGTTTTCTTCTTTCCCTAACCCCAAAGCCGAAACAACACCCATTCCGGTCACATACACCTTGCACATGCCTTATTTTTTGCGGTTGGCCTGGATGTACTCCGCCATTACATTAACGGATTCAAACACCTTGCGGCCTTCCCGTGGATCTTCTATTTTGATTCCATAGTTACGTTCCAGTAAAACGATCAACTCCAGCGAATCTATACTATCAAGTCCAAGCCCTTCATTAAAAAGTGGGGCGGTATCTTGAATTTCTTCCGGTTTCATACCCTGCAGGTTCAGTGCATCAATGATCTGCTGCTTTAACGTACGCTTGAATTCTTCCATGAAAGGCGTTTATTTATAAGTTTTCAAAAATAGCTATTGGGGTGCCGGTGGCAAAAAAATGTTTCTTTGATTCAAAAGAGCGGAATTAGCTATCTTCATTCGTTATTGAAAATGAATATGGCTTTGCGAATTCTTGTTCTCTATTATTCACAGAGCGGGCAACTTAGATCCATACTGGACAATATCCTGGGACCCGTAGCTGAGAAAGCTGAAATTACCGTGGTACCCTATAAGCCCGTGAACGATTTCCCATTTCCGTGGACAAGCGAGCAGTTTTTTGACTGCATGCCCGAATGTGTTAAAGAAATCCCGGTCGAACTGCAGCAGTTCCAGATCCCCGACAAAGACTATGACCTCGTTGTACTCGGATACCAACCCTGGTTTTTATCTCCGTCGATCCCCACAACCAGCTTTCTGCAAAGCGGACAGGCAGGTGTTCTGGCCGGTAAACCGGTAATTACAGTGGTGGGGTCACGCAACATGTGGTTGCATGCGCAGGAAAAAGTAAAGGCATCTCTGAAATCGATTGGCGCAAAACATGTGGGGAATATTGTACTCGCTGATACCAACCACAACCTCATATCACTTTTTACTATCATCCGATGGACATTCACCGGCCGCAAGGAAGCAAAAGGACTGTTGCCGGAAGCGGGTGTACAAAGCCGTGATATTGAAGCATCGTCCCGCTTTGGCCCGATTATTTTCGATTCACTGCAGCAGAATAAACTTGACACCCTACAGGAAAAACTTCTCGGGGCAGGCGCTGTTGAACTGAAGCCAACACTCATTATTCTCGAAAAAAGGGGGATAACGAACTTCAGGAAATTCGCAACTTATATCCGGCAGAAAGGTGAACGTGGCGATCCGGAAAGGTTGCCGCGTGTAAAACTGTTCAAACGACTATTGTTAACAGGAATTTTTGTATTATCGCCGGTATCAGGACTAACTGCAAAACTGGTCAGCGTGTTCAGGAAAAAAACTTTCCGGCAGCAGATCGCTTATTTTAAAGGTACTGACTATCAGCCCGAAGTAATTTAACCCGGGGTTTATTAATATTGCAGTTGAATTCAAATCAGATATTATTATGGGAGATGTGTTTGTAACAAGGATGTCGAAATTTTTGCCCAATGAACCCGTTAGCAATGACGATATCGAACTGTACCTTGGAATGGTGGATGGAAAACCCTCAAGAGCAAGAACGAAAATCCTGGGTAATAATAAAATCACTTCACGCTATTACGCGATAGATAAAGAAGGGAAAAGCACGCATTCAAATGCACAGCTTGCCGCTAAAGCGATTGAAGGATTACTCGATGAAACTGTGAAAAAAGAAGATATTGGGCTGCTAACCTGCGGTACAATGTCGCCTGAACAATTGCTTCCCAGCCATACCGCGATGGTACACGGCGAACTAGGATGCAAGCCCATCGAAATAGCTTCCATCAGCAGTTCTTGTGCGGCCGGCTTCCAGGCGATGAAATATGCCTATCTCTCCGTGAAAAACGGCGACATCAACAATGCAGTTGCCTGCGCTTCTGAAAAAGTTTCTACCTGGCTGCGTGGCGAAAAATTCAACCAGGAAGCAGAAAAACTCCGTGAGCTCGATGTAAATCCGATGATAGCATTTGAAAAGGATTTCATGCGCTGGATGCTGAGTGACGGCGCCGGTGCGGCTCTACTTCAGAATTCGCCCAATAAAGATGGCATCTCGCTTCGCGTAGATTTTATCGATATCAAATCATATGCAAATGAACTGCCCTCATGCATGTATTCCGGAGCCCTTCGCAGCCCGGACGGCAGACTTACCGGCTGGCCCGAATTTCAGCCAGAACAGTGGGGCGATAACAGTATATTTTCCTTCAAGCAGGATACCCGTCTCTTGGGAGTGAAGATCGTTCCCATGGGTGGACTAATGATGAAGGAGGTGTTCGAAAAGCATAACCTGACAGTTGAAGGACTTACCTGGTACCTGCCTCACCTTTCTTCGGAATATTTCCGTGAAAGGATTGCAGAAGAGCAGGAAAAGATCGGCCTGTTGGTTCCGGCGGAAAAATGGTTCACCAACCTGACCCGCGTAGGCAACGTAGGAAGCGTTTCGCCTTACCTGATGCTTGAAGAGCTTTTCAACAGCGGAAGACTGAAAAAAGGTGACACCCTGTTGCTTATGATCCCTGAAAGCGCAAGGTTTACCTATATATATGCACACTTTACCGTAGTTTAATGGTATGAAGAAAGACGAAGTTCCCCAGGATAAAAAGATCATCCACGGCGAAGACAACAGCCTGGTGAAAGTCCTGTACGTTACCGGGAATGACGGGAAGTATGAGACAACCAAATACGAGGGCTGGGATGCAGAAAACCTGGCAATGAGCCAGGCCTGGGACGACATAGATGAGCGCATCGGGCAAACCAGGCAAAAAGTCCTGGACGGAGAGTTAAGTCCCGTCGCCTATTATATGGAAAAGAGCCTGATGGATCTTTCTACCCTGGCGCAGTACACGGGATTCTGGAAATTCTTCGTCAAAAAACATCTTCAGCCGGCTTCTTTTAAAAAGCTCTCTGCAAAAAAATTACAACGATATGCATCAGTTTTCAACATCACTGTCGAAGAACTGACGCACTTTCCCGGATGATCCAAAAGCACCGGTTACCCAGCATGATAATTGAAAATTTTAATCACCAGCAATCTGCCCATTGTGAAAGTGGCGTAACACTAAGTCTGTTGCGTCATTATGGTATTGAGTTAACGGAACCACTCGTATTCGGGATTGGTGCAGGTTATTTCTTTGGCCACCTGCCATTTGTTAAGGTGAATGGAGTGCCGGGTACAACTTTCCGGATCTGGCCGGGTTACATTTTTAAAAGGGTATGCAGCCAACTGGGGGTACAGATGAAAGTACAGTCATTCTCTTCCCCGGAAAAAGGCATGAATGCGCTGGACGAAGCGCTTGCAGGCAGGCAGCCTGTTGGACTGCAGTCGAGCGTTTACTACCTGAGTTATTTCCCGCCTGCGTTCCGTTTCCATTTCAACGCGCATAACCTGATTGCGTTCGGGAAGGACAACGGTGAATATATTATCAGTGATCCGGTAATGGAAGGCGTTACCCGGCTGCCGGCCGGCGAGTTGGAGAAGGCGCGTTTTGCGAAAGGGTTTCCGGCGCCGAAAGGCAAAATGTATTTCCCGGTAAAGACTTCTGCCGGGCATGACCTGCCAGTGGCGATAAAAAATGGCATGAAGAAAACCTGTTTTTTTATGCTTAAGTCGCCTCCACCATTTTTTGGTCATAACGGTATTGCCTTCCTCGGAAGGAAAGTGAAAAAATATCCGGAAAAGCTGGAAAGCAGGAAGGCTTCCCTTTTTATCGGTAACATCATCCGCATGCAGGAAGAGATCGGCACCGGCGGCGGCGGATTCCGGTTCCTGTATGCAGCATTTCTCCAGGAATCAGCACGTTTGCTCAACAATGAAAAGTTGGTTGTAATGTCGGATGAGATGACCCGGATCGGCGACGAGTGGCGCAACTTCGCTTATTCAGCTGCAAGAGTAATGAAAGACAGGTCAGGGAACCTTGCCACCTATGGCGAACTGGGAGATATGCTGATCGCCCTTTCGGCGAAAGAGAAGGACTTCTTTACCCGACTGTCAAAACAGCTATAAAGCTATTCACGCCACCATCCATGTTAGCCATCAGCAATTTGCACAAAACCTACCGCAAGGCCATTGAGCCTTCGCTTAGCGGCCTTTCATTCAGCTTTGGTGACAACAGGATTGCAGGCCTGCTCGGCCCTAACGGTGCCGGCAAAACGACAACAATTTCCATTATCTGCGGATTGGTTAAAGCAGACTCGGGAATGGTAAAGGTGATGGGGATGGAGATTCCCCGCCAGCTCGAAGAGATCAAAAGGATGATTGGAGTAGTGCCCCAGGCAATCGCTTTGTACCCCACACTGAGTGCAAAAGAAAACTTCATGTATGTTGGCCGCCTTTACGGCCTGGAAAGCAGGAGCCTGAAGAAAAAGATCGAAACCTATCTCGAGATCTTCGGACTTGAGAAAAGTGGTGACAAGGCCATCAAACATTTTAGTGGGGGAATGAAACGCCGGGCCAACATCATTGCGTCGCTGCTGCATGACCCGAAGCTGCTCATCCTCGACGAACCTACTGCCGGGGTAGATGTGCAATCGAGGAACATGATTCTCCATTTTCTCCGGCAGTTCAACGCCGAGGGACATTCCATAATCTATACTTCACACCTTCTCGAAGAAGCGCAGCAGCTATGCCACGAAGTCGCCATAATTGATCATGGCAGGCTGGTTACCCTGGGTGATCCCCTACAGCTGATGCGTGAACAGGAGGCATCAAGCCTGGAACAGGTATTTCTTAATCTTACCGGTCATTCTGTACGGGATTGATATGAAAAAGATCCTAGCCACTTTTGTCAACGAACTCCAGCTATTCCGGAAAGATATTACCGGGATGACATTGCTCTTCCTGATGCCATTGGCCCTTACCATTATAATGGCATTGATCCAGGATGCTCCTTTCCGGGAATACCAGGATATTACCTTTGAAATTCTCTGGGTAGACCGCGATGGTGGCCGGATGGCATCAAAAATGGGGGAGGGTCTCCAGGAAACCGGTCAATTCCGACTGGTGCGCGAAATAAATGGCCGTCAGCTTGAGCGTGGTGAGGCACTGAAACTGGTTCAATCCGGAAAATATAAGATCTGCATCATCATACCGGATGGCACAAGTGCGGAAGTGGTGAACAGTGCCAACCAGGTCGCAAACGAATTCGGGAAAACGCTGGGCGCGGCTGGTAAGCTGCCCCAACGGGCTACCAGGAGTTCAGCCATTGAAATCTATTTTGATCCCGTTACCAAACAGGCTTTGAAGTTGTCGCTGCTCAACGCTATGGATAAGCAGCTGACCAAAGTGCAGGCCGAAATAATAATGGGAAGGTTGTCAGACCGCATGAAGGGGGAAAGGGGTGACACAACGGCCGCAACCGACACGTTTAACCTGCAGGAGAAAATGAAGGCTGTTTCGATCAAGGAAATGCAGACCGTAACCGGCCGTAAGGTGAACATCAATACCAACTCGGTACAACATAACGTGCCTGCATGGGCGATCTTCGGCCTGTTCTTTATTATCGTTCCCATTTCTGGCAATATGATCCGGGAAAGGGAAGAAGGTAGCCTGACCCGGATAAAGCTGGTACCCGGATCTTACTTTTCCATCCTCCTGGGTAAAGTGATGTTTTATGTACTGCTGGGAATATTGCAGTTTTATGTAATGCTGCTGGCCGGGCTGTCCATACTTCCTGCTCTCGGCCTGCCCTCATTGTATATGGGTGAAGCCCCATTATTACTCTTACTCACCACTGGTATAATCGCTTTGACTGCTACCGCCTATGGCATCTGTGTGGGGGCCTTATTCAAAACGGGCAATCAGGCGCTGCCCTTCGGTGCCATATCCATTGTTATCCTTTCCGCTATCGGCGGGATCTGGGTACCGGTGGAAATTCTTCCTGCCGGTCTTCAGCACCTCGCCACGGTATCCCCGCTTTACTGGTCGCTCGATGCCATCAACAGTCTTTTCCTGCGCGGCGGCACTTTGAGTTCCATATTTCCCAATCTTACCGTTCTTCTGTCTTTTGCTGCGTTCTTCATTCTTATCGCCGGGTTTATAGAAACATCAAGAAAAGGTTAAGAAATAAACAGGGCATTTCTTGATAAGTTTTAAGAAAAAAGGTGAAACTTATTCTAAAATTTATGAAAGTTTCTCTATCTTAACATCTTATTTAACAGTTTATCAGAAGATTTCACGATAAGTATGGACAAAAACGAGTTACTAAAGCGCACCCTTAAAAAGCAACTGTACTTTGCCAAGCAGCTTTCTGGGGCCGATTTAAGCGCCGGTATCGAAAAAAGTCTACCTATCACCATGAAGCTGCTGACGGAATTGATTAAGGATGGCGAGGTAGTAGAGCTCGGTTATGCCCCATCGACAGGTGGGAGACGGCCGATGCTGTATACCCTCCAAAAGGACGTTTACTTTATCCTGACGGTCGCAATGGACCAGTTGTTCACACGTATCGGCATCATGGACATGGAACACAAATTCGTTGCGCCGGTTGAAAGAATTGAGTTGCCCCTGGCTGACAACCCGGGCGCACTTCGGCAACTGGCCGAGCTGATTGAAGATTACATTACCAGGTCGGGGATTGAGAAATCAAAGATTGCAGGCCTTGGAATAGGAATGCCGGGTTTCATTGACGTGAAAAAGGGCATTAACTATTCTTTTCTCGACACGCCGGGTTCGAATGTGGTTGATTACCTGGAACAGCAGCTAATGCTGCCCGTGCATATCGACAACGATTCTAGCCTCATCGCACTTGCGGAACTGAAGTTTGGCGCTGCAAGAAACAAGCGGAATGTAATGGTAGTCAACATCAGCTGGGGAGTTGGACTTGGACTTTTACTCAATGGCGAGTTGTTTCGTGGTCAGAATGGATTTGCGGGTGAATTCAGTCACATACCTGTATTCAGCACCGACAAATTATGCAGCTGCGGAAAAACCGGGTGCCTTGAAACTGAGGCATCATTACTTGTAGTCGTACAGAAAGCTTTGAAAGGAATCAGGGAAGGACGGGTATCATCATTTCATGATATTGCGTCGAAAAACCAGGAAGAGGCATGTGAAGCGATTATCAGGGCGGCTGTAAACGGAGACAAGTTTTGCATCGAGGTCCTGTCTGAAGTGGGCTACAATATCGGCAAGGGGGTAGCGATCCTAATCCATATTCTTAATCCGGAACTCATCGTTCTCAGCGGAAGAGGCACCACAGCCGGCAAGCTGTGGCGTACGCCGATTCAGCAGGCATTGAATGAGCACTGCATTCCGAGGTTAGCCGAAAACACCGAGATCGAAATTTCAACACTCGGGTTACAGGCTGAATTGCTTGGAGCAGCCGCATTGGTAATGGAAAACTTTGACAAAGGCAAAAAGAAAAAAAATCAACAACTGCAAACCACCTCAAGCTAGGCTTGTCAGGGGGTTGAACTTTTTTGTACAATTAAAACTAAACTGCAATGAAAAGAACAACGGTTCGAATGCTTTTGCTATTCTTTCTGAACGTGTTCGCAGCTATGGCTGTAGCACAGCAGAAAAAAACAATTACCGGGTCCGTAAAGGACGATAAGGGGAACGGCCTGGCCGGCGTTTCCGTTATGGTAAAAGGCACAAAGGTCGCAGGCGCGACTGATGCCGCAGGTAACTACCTGATCGCTACTACGGCCGACCAGCCGGTGCTGGTGTTTTCAAACATTGGATTTAAATCACAGGAAATTACTGTTTCAGGACGGACAGAAATTTCTGTGGTACTCGAGTCAGATGCAAAAAGCCTGAACGAAGTTGTTGTTACAGGGTTTGGTGTTAAAAAGCAAACCCGTAAACTGGCTTATTCTGTTTCTGAAGTAAAAGGTGACGAGATCCTCAGGGCCAACAACGCCAACGTTGTTAACGCTCTCCAGGGTAAAGTCGCAGGTGTGATGGTTAACCAGGGTGCTTCCGGTCCGCAGTCAAGCTCAAGGATCAGGATCCGTGGTAACTCTTCCATCTCAAACAACAACTCTCAACCGCTGGTTGTGGTTGATGGTGTACTGCTCGAGCCGGGAACTACAGGTGCTGATTCCTGGGGTGATAACGCCGACTTCGGTAACGTTATGAAGAACCTCAACTCAGATGACTATGAAAGTGTAACTGTACTTAAAGGTGCTGCAGCAAGCGCCCTTTATGGTTCTAAAGCTCAGAATGGTGTACTTCTCATCACTACTAAAAAAGGTCGTGCAAGGAAAGGACTCGGCCTCAGCGTTTCGCACACTGAGTCTTTCGACAAAGCTTACAAGCTGATGGACTTCCAGGACGAATATGGTGGTGGTATCTATCCTACTTTTGAAAAAGATGCCAATGGTGTTGAGATCGTTGACCCGATCAATGCAATCACAAGGCAAGGTGGTTATTCTTTCGGTCCGAAACTCGATGGAAGGACTGTGAAGGAAGCTGACGGCCGCATGATCAAATGGTCTGCGAACGATCCGCTCGATCAGTATGAGACTGGTAAGTATATCAATACTAACGTTGCAGTTGAAGGTGGAAATGAAAAAACTACGTTCAGGTTCTCATATAGTAACCTGCTTAACAACAGTGTGCAGCCAAACAATGACCTGAAACGTAATAGCTTCACGCTCCGCGCAACTCACAAGGTTTCAAACGCTGTGAATATCGACGCGAGCATTAACTATACCAATTCAAAATCACTGAACCCGGCTCGCCAGGGTAGCCGTAATAACCCGCTGTTTGCGTTCTCTTATTACATGCCCCGCCACGTTGACCTTGGTTACTATGCCAACAACTACATCAATAAAGAATTGGGTGGTTCAATCGCTGTAGATAATCCTAACGTTAATGATCCATACGCTCTTGGCTCTATTTTCTGGAGTCTTAATGAAGATAACAGGAAAAGAACGGAGAACAACATCATTGCGAATGTTGATGTAAGTATAAAACTCAACTCCTGGTTAGATATCCTGGTTCGTGGTAACACCAACTACTATACTGATTTTTATGAGCGGAAAAACCGCGGTGCAGGTATCGGGTTCTCAGGTGGTAACTATGAGCTGGCACAAACCAATTACCAGTCTTTCCGTGTTCAGGGATTGTTGAATGGTAATAAGGATCTGAATGATGATTTCAGCACTTCATTCTCTGTAGGTGGTGAAACTTACCAAAATATTGGTGGACAGTACACAAGGTCATATACGAACGGTGGTCTGAAAATTCCTGACCTGTTCTCTATTTCAAACTCTGTTCAGCCTGCAGGTACTGAAGGATATCCCTGGCCTGGTAAGAGGACCGATGCGGTTTATGCATACGGTGACCTTACCTGGAGGGACATGTTGATCCTGAACCTGAGTGCAAGGAATGACTGGTCTTCAACCCTCACATATCGTGACGGACATGGTGATTATTCTTACTTCTATCCGAGCGTAGGCCTGGCATGGGTGTTCTCTGAATTGCCTGCAATGAAAGACGCTTCATGGCTGTCTTTTGGTAAACTGAGAGGTGCATTGTCATGGACTGGTCTGGATGCAGCGCCTCAGTATACTAACCAAACTGGTTACTATAGCCTGAATGGTACGTTCAACAATGCCAGCAATGGCAACCAATCAGTTTACGGTTTCAGCGATGCAACACTCAGGAATGACAACCTGAAGAACATGCTGACACGTGAACTTGAGTTTGGTGCTGACCTGCGTTTCCTGAACAATCGCATTGGAGTTGACTTCTCCTGGTACAAAAGAAATACGTACAACCAGATCTTCTCTCTGTCAACTCCAACTGAAAGTGGTGTAACAGGAAGGGTAATCAACGGTGGTGACGTACAAAACCAGGGTATTGAAATTTTGCTGACTGCAGTTCCGGTTCGTACTAAGAATCTTACCTGGACTTCCCTCATCAACTTTACCCGTAACAGGAATAAGGTTATAGAAATTGCTCCTGGCGTAACTTCAATTGACCTCGAACTTGCTTTCGGTAACGACGTTATCGCCAAAGCGATTGCAGGTGGCGATTATGGTACTGTTGAAACAGGTTTTGCTTTCGCTAAATACCAGAAGAAAGATGCCAGCGGTAACCCGATTGATCACGCAAACAACGGGAAGAATGTACTTGGCTTTACTGGTTATGGTACTACAGGCGGCTATTATACTTATATGCGTCAGCAGGACTATGATGGAACCAAAAAGATCCTCGGATCAATTATGGAAGACTTCCTCGCGAGCACAACTCAGACTGTGAACTGGAAGAATTTCACTTTCAATGTACAGATCGATGCGAAAGTGGGTGGTCTGCTTGCTTCTGCAACACACCAGTACGGTTCTGCAAACGGATCTCTGAAGAATTCACTCTACGGACGTGACCTCGCATCAGGTGGTAAAACCTATACAGATGGTAACGGTGTTGAAAGATACGATGGTATCATTCCGGATGGTGTTCTTGCGGACGGTCTTACTGCAACCAACGGTAGTGGTCAGACAGTTGACCTTGGTGGTATGTCATACGATGAGGCGGTTAAGCAGGGGCTGCTGAAGCCAATTCCGGCTTATGCATATTACGAGAACCTGTCTCAGTGGTCAAGCGGTATCCGTGAATACTCTGTATTTGAGAACTCATGGGTAGCTGTTCGCGAAGTTTCGATCGGTTATAACCTTCCGGCTGCTTTCACCCAGAAGCTCAAGATGAACAGTCTTCGCGTAGGTGTAACTGGCAGGAACCTTGGTTACCTGTATAAGACTGCAAAAGATGGTATCAACCCCGAAGGTATTTACAGCAACAGGTCTGCTGCATTTGCTGAATATGGAGGCTGGCCTTATGTAAGAAGTCTTGGATTTAATATCAATGCAGCCTTCTAATTTATCTCTCCATAAAATCATAACTAATATGAAATCGAATTTGAAAATATATTGTGGACTATTGCTCTGTGTCGGCCTTACACAGGTATCCTGCAAGAAGGAGAGCTTTGTAGAGGCGAATACTTCACCTAATACACTTTACAGTGTAAACCCGGAAGATCAGATCCTCAAAGCGGCTGTTAACTTTGAGAATGACTTCGAATATTTCTATGATGTTTACCGCAAACTGAACTACTGGCTGCAATACTCAACACCAAGTGTTGGTAACGGTCAGAACTTCACGCTGCCCGGTTCACAGTTCAACTATCGTTATGGTACGTTCTATGAGCGTATGGGACCGGCAGTAATGGATGCCATCCAGACCATCGAAAAAATGCCTGCGGAGCAACAAGCCAGCCGCGTTTACCAGAAGGCCGTTGCAGAGATCATGATGGCATACTATGCTTTCTATGTCAGCGACATCAACGGAAGTATTCCTTTCACCGAAGCTTTCCAGGCCCGTTACGGCGGAACGCTGACTCCGGTGTATGATAAGCAGGAAACTGTTTTCGCAACAGTTGACCAGCTGACTAAAGACGCAGTTGCATCCCTGGAATCAACGCCTTCTGTTGAGCAGGCTGCTCTCGGCAACAATGATCCGTTCTACAATGGAGACTACACTAAATGGATCAAAGCAGGTAATGCTCTGCGCCTGAAAGTGGCCCTCCGCCTTATGAAGCGTGACCCGAACAAGCTGGCAGCTATTGCCAATGAAGTGTTCGCTGATGCCAACCAGATGTCTTCTATCGATGATTCCTGGATGCTGAAGGCTGGTCCGTCATACGCAAACTCAAGTGGTAACTGGAATCCTGATGCAGGATTTGTAGCTGGAAGACCTGTAGTTGAATTCATGCAGGAAAATGCAGATCCACGCCTTCGTATCTATTACCGTCCAAACAAGAATGGTCAGTACGTTGGTAGCTTCCCAAGCCCGGATGATGCGCAAAAGCCTGCTAACAAGCCATTGTACTCGGTTGCTGATACACTGTCTGAACTTCAGCACAGGATCTTCACACCGGATATGGTATACACCGCAGGTGAAACACCAACGGGTTCTTCTTTCTTCCCTGTAGTTACTTATGCAGAGTACTGCTTTATCCGCGCAGATCTCGCTGCTCGTAATATTGCGGGAAGCGATGCAGAACAGTGGTATCAAAAAGGAGTTGAAGCTTCTATTCAGCAGTATGACAAACAGGCTCAACTTGCAAAGGTTCCAGGCTATACACCAGTTACGCCTGCTGAGATTACTGCCTATTATGCAAAGCCTGATGTTACATTCGACCCTGCAAAAGCTCAGGAGCAGATTGCTGTCCAGGCTTACCTCGACTTCTACCGCAACCCGATGGAAGCATGGGCATGGTGGAAGCGTACCGGCTACCCCAACACAACTTCTGTTTTGGCATGGTCTGAGCTGAGATCAAATGGTTCGCTGCTTCAGCTGCCCAGGAGAGCTTCACTCACCCCGCTGCCTTCTACAAATGCCAACTTCTCTAACCAGGAGCAGGCGTTACAGGATATGGCTGCTGATCCTGACTTCGGTGCAGGTCCCGGCGATCCTTACGGACGTGTTTGGTGGGATAAGAAATAAGTGCCTGAAACACATATAGATAAAACCCCGGGCAATTGCCCGGGGTTTTACCTTTAATTGAAGAGATGTAGATTTTGTTTTAGTAATTTGAGTAATGCGCCTGCTGCTGTTTATATTGCTTCTTTTCCCCTGTACTGTTGCACTGTCACAACAGGCTGCAACGCATTTCAGTCCCCGGCAGATCAAAAGCATTTCCCTTACAACTCCCGGCGATCAGCCTGCTTCTTTAACCCTGCAGAAACAACTGACCGTTATTGTATTCCTTTCACCCGACTGCCCGCTTTGTAAAAATTATGCGCCTGTCCTGAACAAACTGAAAGAAGACTTTGATCAGCAGGTGAATTTTATCGGTATTATTCCCGGTGCGGCTTATACGCAAAATGAGATCACCGCTTACAGCGACCGGTACAAATTATTATTTGACCTGGTGGTTGACAAACAAAAGAAATTATCAAAATTCCTCGAAGCTTCCGTTACTCCCGAAGTGTTGGTGATTGAACAGAACGGCAACCTGGTGTACCGCGGTGCAATTGATGACTGGGTAGTGAACCTTGGAAAGAAAAAGCTCAAAGCGGAACACGAATACTTAAGAACTGCTATTCAACAATTCCTGTACCACCAGCCGGTCATGGTTCAAAGAACAACTCCGAAAGGCTGTTACATAAATGATTACTGACGATGAAAATTAACTCCCTGCTGCTTACCTGTCTCCTGTTTATTGTCTGCCGTATCCCGCTCGCGGCGCAGGAACTTACCTGGTATAAAGACATCCAGCCCATATTCATGAAAAACTGCGCACCCTGTCACCAACCTGGTGAAGCAGGACCTTTTTCCCTTCTCAGCTACCAGGATGTGGCGAAAAGGGCATCATTCATTAAAGATGTCGTGCAAAGCCGTTATATGCCACCCTGGAAAGCAGATAACAGCTACGTGCATTTTGCAAACGATCGTTCCCTTGCACAGGGTGATATTGATAAGATCATTAAATGGATCGATAACAAAACTCCTGCCGGTAAACAGGAGGGCAGCAGCAGTTCTGCAAAGTCCCTGGTTACGGGAACTTCATATCATCGCGCGCCGGACCTGGTTCTGCAGATGCCTGATAGTTTCATGGTCCCTGGCGGCAACATAGAACAGTTTGTCATCTTCAAACTGCCATTCGAACTTGCTGATTCATTCAATATTGAAGCCATCGAGTTCACTGCCAATAATAAAAAACTGGTTCACCATGTGAACTATGCCATACACCCGGTTCCTGATCCTGCTATTGACCTGAAAAACTCTGTTTCACTCATTAACCTCAATCAGGACGACAGGAGAAAATTCGACCAGTACCAACCGTACCGCAAAACGATCACCTATTACGGCGGCTGGATCCCTGGCGCGAGCTACGAATCTTACCCACAGGATTTTGGCTGGGTCCTGCCAAAACGCGGTGTCATCCTGATGACCGTTCACTTCAGCCCTATACCTGAACAGGAATCATTCAAAGGTGGTGTCAACCTGTTCTTCAAGAAAACGAAAGTAAAACGACCGGTTAAAGTAGTGAGCTTCGGCTCAGGCGGTATTGGTGAAAGGCAGATCGAACCGATCTTTTATATCAAGGCAAATGAGAAACAGAAATTCACGCTTGAAGTGACAAACCCCAATGAAGATCAGTCGCTCCTCTATGTATGGCCACACATGCACCTTCTCGGAAAAGAATTTAAGGCCTACGCCCTTTCACCAACCGGTGATACTACCCGCCTGGTTCATATTTCTGACTGGGATTTCAGGTGGCAGGAGATCTACAGGTTCAGAAAACCTGTTCGCATCAGCAAAGGTTCGGTCATCAAACTCGAATGCACGTACGATAATACTGCAGACAATCCTTTCAATCCCAATTCTCCGCCGAAAACTATCTTCTCGCGCGGTGACATGAAATCAACAGACGAAATGATGACCCTCATGATGATCTTCGTTCCATATAAACCCGGCGATGAAAACATCTCACTTGAATAATTAATTCCCTGACCGTGATTGCCAATAAAAAAAATTTCTTCATAGCAGTGGTTACTGCCTGCGCTTGTATCTCTTCAACGATTGCCCAACAGGCGTCACCACTGTTTACACTGTTGTCTGAAAAACAGACCGGTATCCAATTCCTGAACCAGGTTAATGAAGACGACTCGTTGAATGTACTTCGCTACGAATACCTGTACAATGGCGCAGGAGTCGGTATCGGGGACTTCAATAAAGACGGGCTTGATGATATCTATTTCTCGGGTAACAGTACACCTGGGAAACTGTTCATCAACAAGGGTGGTTTCAGGTTTGAAGATGTTACCCGGTCCTCCGGAACAGCAGGTAACGGAACATGGGCAACCGGTGTGGCTGTTGCAGACGTGAATGGTGACGGCTGGCCTGATATCTATGTTTGCCATTCAGGAAAGTATTCTGATCCCGCAAAATTGAAGAATGAACTTTTCATTAACCAGGGAGTTGTAAACGGACAGGTAAAATTTACGGAACAGGCAGCTGCATTCGGACTTGATGCACCCGGTACACAATCTACCCAGGCTGCCTTCCTTGACTATGATCGTGACGGCGATCTCGACATGTTCCTCGTTAACCATTCGAATCATACCTACAACCCTTTTCTCAATACAAGGAAAGTAAGGTCGACCCCAAACATGCAATTTGGGAACAGGCTTTTTCGCAATAATGGAATCTCCAACGGCGCAGCAGTTTTTGAAGATGTGACATTACAGTCAGGTATTGTGAACCATGCGTTGAATTTTGGCCTTAGTGTGACAGTTAGTGACTTCAACGGTGATGGCTGGCCTGATATGTATACGACCAGCGACTATTCGGAGAAAGACTGTCTTTACATCAACATGGGTAACGGCACTTTCACGGAACAACTGGAACGTTCGTTTGCCCACATTTCTAAATATTCGATGGGTGCAGATGTGGCTGATTATAACAACGACGGACTACCTGACCTGTTTACGCTCGACATGCTGCCCGAAAATAATTACCGGCAGAAGCTTTTGCGCGGGCCGGATGAATATGACCAATACCATTTGCTTTGGGACAGCGGCTACTACAAACAGCAGATGCGCAACATGCTTCAGCTGAACCGTGGCCAGGACGAAAAAGGCAACCTTCGTTTCAGTGAAATCGGCCAGTTTGCAGGAGTGTCCAATACTGACTGGAGCTGGGCAGGATTGTTCGCCGATTTCGACAACGACGGCTGGAAAGACCTGCTCGTAACAAACGGTTATCTCCGCGATTTTACCAACATGGATTTTTTGAAGTACACGGTTGCCGATGCGAAGATCAAAGCTGCCCAACAGGGCCACCAGAACTTCCAGACCCAGGCCCTGGTTAAAGAAATGCCCGCGAACAAAGTGAGCAACTATATTTTCAGGAATAACCATGACCTCAGCTTTTCTGACAAAACACGCGAATGGGGCCTGATGAAACCCGCGGTGTCTAACGCAGCAGCGTATGCGGACTTCGACAATGATGGTGACCTGGACCTTGTTATTTGCAACAACAATGAACCTGCAATGCTTTACCGGAATAACCGCGAGCAGGCTGGTTCAAATAATTTTATCCGCATTACCTGTAAAGGTCCTGCAGGCAACACTATGGCGTTGGGTGCAAAAGTCAAAGTGATAACCTCGGGTGGATTGACGCAGATGCAGGAAATAAACCCGGTCCGTGGATACCAGTCCACCGTATCCAACCAACTTAACTTTGGAATTCCGGGAACCGCACAAGTTCAGCGGGTAACAGTGACCTGGCCTGACGGTACAGTGAGTGAAAGGGGAGAGGCTGCGGCAGGACAACAACTGGTTTTTGAACATGGAAAAGATGTTGCTGCCAAAGGAGAATCGACGAAGCCAGCAGCAAAAATTTTCACTGATGTTACCCGGACTTCCGGCATCGATTTCGTTCACCGGGAAAATGACTTTGTTGACTTCAAGGATGAAGTATTGTTGCCCTATATGTTATCGCGTAAAGGCCCTGCGTTGGCTGTTGCTGATGTGAACGGAGATAAACTTGATGACGTATTCCTGGGCGGAGCCATAGGGCAGGCGGGGGTATTATACATCCAAACCGCCGGGTCGACCTTTCAGCGATGTACTTCACAACCATGGATTGCTGATTCATCATCCGAAGACGTGAATGCCATTTTCTTTGACGCCGACAATGATGGTGATCCGGATCTGTATGTAGTGAGCGGTGGTAATGAATATGGTGACCAATCGCCTGAATACGCCGACAGGCTTTATCTCAATGATGGAAAAGGAAATTTTGAAAAGAGCACTTCCGCAGTTCCCCAAATGTTGAGCCCGAAACAGGCTGTAGCCGCGGGTGACTATGACCACGATGGTGATCTCGATCTTTTTGTTGGCGGGATGTCGGTTCCGGGATTCTTTCCACAGGCTGCCAGGAGTTACCTGCTTCGGAATGACAGCAAAAACGGCAGAGTCCTGTTTACTGAAATAATGGCTGACGCAGCCCCGGCGTTGCAGTCGCCCGGGATGATCAATGATGCGCTTTGGGCGGACACTGACGGAGATAATTTCCCGGAGTTATTCCTGGCAGGTGACTGGATGCCACTGCAATGCTGGAAGAATGAGAATGGTACATTCAGGAAACAGCTGATCAGTAAGAACGACACCCTGAGTGGCCTTTGGTCAGCAATTCGTGCTGCAGACCTGGATGACGATGGTGACCTTGATTTCCTTTTGGGAAATGCCGGCCGCAACAACCAGTTCAAAGCGAGTGCCTCGCAACCCATGACCATCGTCGCAGGTGACTTTGACAACAATGGTTCCACCGATCCGATCTTTAGTTATTATATCCAGGGCAAGTCGTATCCTTCTCCGTCAAGGGATGAACTTCTCGACCAGATCGTTCCGCTCAGGAAGAAGTTCATTCATTACAGCGACTACGCGAATGCATCCATAAACGACATTGTACCAGCTGCAGCATTTGCCAAAGCGCAACAGGTAACCTGTAACCAGTTGTCGAGTGGCGTGTTGTGGAATGAAGGGAAATCCGGCTTCAGGTTCGAAAGTCTTCCGTCTGAGGCCCAGCTTTCCTGTGTGAACGGCTTTGTTGTGAATGATTTCGATAATGATCATAAAAATGAGGTGTTCCTGGCCGGCAATTTTGAAGCATACCGTGTTCAATTGGGACAATCGGACGCCGGTCTTGGACTACTGGTGAAAATAGACGAAAACAAAGGGTTTCTCCCCCTTACCCCGATGCAGGCAGGTAATTACGCAGGTGGTGATATCAGGCGGATCGCGATGGTCCGGTCTAAAGACAGTAATATGGTGATCCTGGCTGGTAACAACCAGCAGCCACAGATCCTGAAAATTAATCCCAGGTAAAAGAATAACGATGAAAAGCTTATTGATGAAAAAGATCCTGGTTATAGTCTTGTTTCTGGCAATCGCCGGTGAGTTGTTTTCACAGGCATCGGCACCGCTTAATAAACGGATATCTTACACAACCGATGCTTATCCCCTGCACCGGGCACAGAAAGCACTGACTGACGTGATCGTGCATGATATATTCTCTCCGCCGGTAGCGAGCCGCATTTACGTGTATGCGAACATGGCAGCTTTTGAATGCCTCGCAGCAGGTGACCACAACCTGGGCAGCCTGCATGGCCAATTAAGTAAATTCCCAGCCATCCCTGCCCCTGGAAAAGAAGTGGTTTCATCGGTTGCAGCCATCCACGCATTTTTCAATACTGCCAAACAGCTGGTGTTCTCCGAAAAGCGCCTGATGGATTCCGCAGCAGCCGTCCTCAAGTGGTATAAAACGAAATCAGTCGGGCCAAAACAACTGGCGGCATCGGAGGCTTACGGGAAACTGGTGTCCGACAGTATCCTGAAATGGGTTGCAGCAGATAATTATAAAGAAACGAGAAGGATGAAGCGCTACAACCTGTTGAAACAGCCCGGCACCTGGCTGCCCACGCCTCCTGGTTATATGGCTGCCATTGAACCGCACTGGAACAAGATCAGGCCTATTGCCCTGGATAGCGCAGCACAGTGTAAGCCCGCACCACCCACCAGGTTCGCCACCGACAGCAGCTCAGCCTTTTATAAAGAAGCGATTGAAGTGTGGCAGACAGGCAAGCAGCTTTCGACGGAACAAATAGCTATCGCGAGTTTCTGGGATTGCAATCCCTTCTTTCTGAATACGCAGGGTCACCTGAATTTTGCCACCAAGAAGATCTCGCCGGGCGGACACTGGATGCTGATCACTGCATTAGTTTGCCGTCAAAAGCTTGCTGATATAAAAACCAGCGCTGCTGCTTACACCATTGTATCAGCGGCAATTTTCGATGGCTTTATCAGCTGCTGGGATGAAAAATACCGCAGCCACCTGGTGAGGCCGGAGACATTTATCAATTCTAATATTGATGAATCGTGGCGACCGCTGCTGCAAACCCCGCCTTTCCCGGAATACCCCAGCGGTCACAGCGTCATTTCCACAGCCGCAGCCGGTGTGCTGACCAGTATCTTCGGTGACAATTTTGCCTTTGACGACAGCACTGAACTGGAGTATGGACTGCCTGTCAGGCATTTCCGGTCCTTTAAGGAAGCATGTGACGAAGCCGCCATCAGCAGGCTCTACGGCGGCATCCATTACCGGCCTGCAATCGAGAATGGCCAGACCCAGGGGCGCCAGGTGGGGGAGATCGTGCTCCAAAAGCTGAAGCTTAATCGTTGACCATAGGGGGCCACCCGTGGAGTAAAAAGGTGAAAACGCGGTCGGGGAGGGGATTTTAACGATTGACGACGAAGTTTTGACTTTTTTCTCCCCCAAAATCCCTAACTTTGCCCTCCGTTTTCATATATTCGGCGAATACTATAGGGAGGCTGCGAAATGGCCATTTATATGTAACCTCCTTATTTTCAGAGCACTGGATTGGTAAAACAATCCTTGGATTATAATCTGTCGACGATTATTAAAAGCTTTAAAACCGGTTTAAAATACATATGTCTTCAACTAAACAGAACACCAGGATCAACTTTGGTAAGATCAAACACCTCGCTGAAGCTCCTGACCTGCTGGAAGTGCAGATTCAATCGTTTAAAGACTTCTTCCAATTAGAAACAACTCCGGACAAACGTAATAATGAGGGCCTGTTCAAGGTGTTCAAGGAGAACTTCCCGATCACCGACACGCGTAACATTTTCGTGCTGGAGTTCCTCGATTACTTTATTGATCCGCCCCGCTACACCATCGAAGAGTGTATGGAGCGTGGTCTAACTTACGCCGTTCCTCTCAAGGCAAAGCTGAGGCTGAGCTGTAACGACGAGGAACATGTGGATTTCCAGACCATCGTTCAGGATGTGTTCCTGGGTAACATCCCCTACATGACACCGCGCGGTACATTCGTGATTAACGGTGCAGAGCGTGTAGTGGTATCCCAGCTTCACCGTTCCCCTGGTGTGTTCTTCGGACAATCCATCCACCCCAACGGAACCAAGATCTATTCTGCCCGTGTTATCCCCTTTAAGGGCGCATGGATGGAATTTGCGACAGATATCAACAACGTGATGTATGCGTACATCGACCGTAAAAAGAAGTTCCCGGTAACAACGCTCCTGCGTTCCATCGGTTTCGAGACCGACAAGGACATCCTGGAACTCTTCGGTATGGCTGATGAAGTGAAAGGTGAAAAGAAAGCACTTGAAAAATACCTCGGTAAGAAACTCGCTGCCCGCGTTCTGAGAACTTGGGTGGAAGATTTCGTTGATGAAGATACAGGTGAAGTAGTGTCTATCGAGCGGAATGAAGTGGTGCTGGAGCGTGATACCATCCTCGATGAAGAAGCGATCGAAATGATCGTTGACATGGATGTGAAGAGCGTGTTCCTGCAGCGTGAAGATGTTGGTGGTGATTATGCCATCATTTATAATACCCTGAACAAGGACACTTCGAACAGTGAGTTGGAAGCCGTACAGCACATCTACCGCCAATTGCGTGGTGCTGACGCTCCCGATGATGAAACGGCCCGTGGTATCATTGATAAACTGTTCTTCTCCGATAAACGTTACGACCTCGGCGAAGTAGGCCGTTACAAAATCAACCGTAAGCTGAACCTCAACTATCCCCTTGATCACAAAGTACTGACCAAGGAAGATATCATTGAGATCATCAAATACCTGGTACGCCTGACCAACGCAAAAGCGGAGATCGATGATATTGATCACCTGAGCAACCGTCGTGTACGTACTGTAGGTGAGCAACTGTACGCCCAGTTCGGTGTGGGACTTGCCCGTATGGCACGTACCATCCGCGAGCGTATGAACGTACGTGATAACGAAGTGTTCACGCCTGTTGACCTGATCAACGCGCGTACCCTTTCTTCAGTTATCAATTCATTCTTCGGAACCAGCCAGCTGTCACAGTTCCTCGACCAGACGAACCCGCTGTCTGAGATCACGCACAAGCGTCGTATCTCTGCACTCGGACCAGGTGGTCTTAGCCGTGAGCGTGCAGGCTTCGAAGTTCGTGACGTACACTACTCTCACTACGGCCGTCTCTGTACCATCGAAACTCCGGAAGGACCGAACATCGGTCTGATCTCTACCCTTTGTGTACACGCGAAGATCAACGAGATGGGCTTCATCGAAACGCCTTACCGCCGTGTAGAAAATGGTAAAGTGAACATGAAGGAACTGACCTTCCTGAGCGCCGAAGAAGAAGATACCGCGAAGATCGCCCAGGCGAATACCCCGCTGTCTGAAAAAGGTGAATTCGTAGAAGAAAAGGTTGTGAGCCGTGAAACCGGTGACTTCCCGATCCTCGATAAAACAGAAGTGGAATACATGGACGTGGCTCCGAACCAGATCGTGGGATTGAGCGCATCTCTGATTCCGTTCCTGGAGCATGATGATGCCAACCGTGCCCTGATGGGATCGAACATGCAACGCCAGGCCGTTCCCCTGATCAAGCCGCAGGTTCCTTTCGTAGGTACCGGCCTTGAAGGTAAAGCAGCCCGCGACGCGCGTGTTCAGATCATTTCTGAAGGCGAAGGTGTGGTGGAATACGTTGACGGAAATGAAATCCATATCCGTTACGAACGCAATGACGAACAACGCCTCGTAAGTTTTGAGGAAGACCTCAAGATCTACAGGTTGACAAAATACCAGAAAACCAACCAGGAAACTTCCATCACGCTGAAACCTGCCGTTAAGAAAGGCCAGCGCGTTAAGGAAGGCGACTTCCTCACAGAAGGATACGCAGTTCAGGGTGGTGAGGTTGCACTCGGACGTAACCTGAAAGTGGCCTTCATGCCATGGAAAGGATACAACTTCGAGGATGCCATCGTGATCAACGAGAAAATGGTGCGCGAAGACCTGTTCACGTCAATCCATATTTCTGAATACGAATTGGAAGTTCGTGATACCAAACTGGGTGAAGAAGAACTGACCCCGGATATCCCGAACGTTTCTGAAGAGGCTACCAAAGACCTCGACGAAAACGGTATCATCAGGATCGGTGCTCATGTGAAGGAAGGTGATATCCTGATCGGTAAGATCACTCCGAAAGGAGAAAGTGATCCTACGCCGGAAGAGAAACTTCTTCGTGCCATCTTCGGTGACAAAGCCGGTGATGCAAAAGACGCTTCTCTGAAAGCACCTAACGGTGTGGAAGGTGTGGTTATCGACAAGAAGCTGTTCCAGCGCGCCAAAAAGGATAAGAACGCCAAGGTTCGCGAAAAAGCTGCCCTGGAAAAAGTAGAAAAGGTTCACGAGAAGAATGTACAGGATCTCCAGGATGTATTGCTGAGCAAACTGCAAAGCCTCGTTAAAGAAAGGCCATCTGCAGGTGTAAGCAACAACTTCGGTGAAGTACAGATCGGTAAGGGCGCAAAATTCACTGCAAAGAACCTCGCCGGACTGGATTACCTGAACATCAACCCGCTGGGCTGGACAACCGACGAGAAAGTTGACAGCCAGATCAACATCCTGCTGCACAACTACAGTATCAAATACAACGAAGAACTCGGCCGTTACAAGCGTGAGAAATTCAATATCTCGATAGGTGACGAATTACCTGCAGGTGTATTGAAGCTCGCAAAAGTTTATCTCGCAGTTAAGCGTAAGCTTAAAGTGGGTGATAAGATGGCGGGACGTCACGGTAACAAGGGTATCGTTGCCAAGATCGTTCGTGCGGAAGACATGCCGTTCCTCGAAGACGGTACACCAGTTGATATCGTGCTTAACCCGCTCGGGGTACCAAGCCGGATGAACCTCGGCCAGATCTATGAAACCGTGCTCGGATGGGCAGGTGAAAAACTGGGCGTGAAGTTCGCAACCCCGATCTTCGACGGTGCTTCAACTGACGAGATCGAGCAGTACTGTACACAGGCAGGCATCCCGATGATGGGTCACACTCACCTCTATGATGGTGAAACAGGTGACCGCTTCCACCAGAAGGCTACAGTAGGTATCATCTACATGATCAAGCTGCACCACATGGTTGATGATAAGATGCACGCCCGTTCAATCGGACCATACAGTCTCATTACCCAGCAGCCGCTTGGTGGTAAGGCACAGTTCGGTGGACAGCGTTTCGGTGAAATGGAAGTGTGGGCACTTGAAGCATACGGTGCATCCAACATTCTCCAGGAGCTGTTGACCATCAAGTCTGATGATATCATCGGCCGTGCGAAGACTTACGAAGCAATCGTTAAAGGTGACAACATTCCAAGAGCAGGTGTTCCTGAATCCTTCAATGTATTGATCCACGAACTGCGTGGTCTCGGTCTCGACCTGAAGTTTGATTAATCGAATTCATTTATTGGCAATAATGCAAAGCCCCCTGTAACAAGGGGGCTTTTTTATTGATCGTAGTGTTTAGCGAAAAGATATGGGAAGGGCAAAAAGTAAGTTTGACGAAATGTCCGCGATCTTCTGTGTGCAAATATTTATATTAGACTCATCAATTTCAAAACACAACTAAATGAGAGCCTTCCTGCTTGCATTTCTGCTTTTTACTTTTTCATATTCCGTGACAGCACAAGTACCCCAAACTCCAAAGCGTCCGCTATTTCCTTCTGATATCTATCGTCTGCAAACACCTTCTTCATTGGAGATTTCCCCTGATGGCAACTGGATCCTCTATACGGTGCGCAAGGTTGACAGTGCGAAAGATAAATTCTCCAGCTCACTCTGGATGATCAGCTGGGATGGAAAAGAAAATGTGCAGCTGACTTTCGATAAAAGTGCATCTTCTGCGAAATGGAGTCCTGACGGAAAGTACATTTCGTTTGTGGGTACCCGGGATGACGAAAAGAACAGCCAGGTTTATCTCCTTGACAGGAGGGGAGGAGAAGCCAGGAAGCTCACCAGTTTCAAAGGTGACATTGATGAATATAACTGGTCTCCAGCCGGCGACCGCCTCGTTCTGAGTATTAAGGACGAAGATTTTTCCGATACTGCCAATACAAAGATAAGGAAGCCATACGTGATCGACCGGTATCATTTCAAGCAGGACAGGCAGGGATACCTCGACAGTGCAGCCAGTCACCTTTACGTGTTCACCCTTGCCACGAAAAAGCTTGATACGCTTACGCGTGGCTTTTACAGTGAAGAGCAACCCGTCTTTTCGCCCGACGGCAAACAGATTGCTTTTGTCAGCAACCGTTCAACCTTGCCGGATAATAATGCCAACTCAGACCTTTTTGTAATGGAAGCCCGTGCAGGCGCCAGTCCACGCAAACTCACAAGCTGGGAAGGGTCTGATGAGCAACCGGTCTGGAGTCCCGATGGCAAAATGATAGCCTACCTTCAGAGCAGCAGCAATGAACCCTTCACAATGTATGGGCAGCCACTGGTAACAGTAATCCCGGCAAATGGTGGAGAGAAGAAGGTACTAACTGCGGAAGCAGACCGTCCGATCAGGAATCTTCGCTGGAACAATGATGGTAATCAATTGACAGGCCTGATGGAAGATGACCGTGAAGTAGTGATCGTATCAATTGATCCGGCCACCGGCAAAGTGACCAGGCTGACCAGCGGTGAAAGAAGTTTTTACGAAATGGAATGGAACAGGCATAAGAATTCTGCGGTAACGGTGATGAGCACGGTGTATGTGCCAGCTGAATTATTTGCTTTTGAAGGTCGTGAACTCCGCCAGCTGACTCACTTGCAGGACTCCTTCCTTGCTCCGTTACATTTGCCGAAAGTGGAAGGATTCCGCTCGAAGAGCAAGGACGGAACAAGTATTTCCGGGATCCTGTACAGGCCCGCCAGTACGCCGGCAGGAACTAAGCTTCCCCTGATCATATTCATCCATGGTGGACCAGTAGGGCAGGATGAGTTTGATTTTGACCTGGACCGGATGATATATGCATCCGCGGGCTATGCTGTAGCGGCAGTGAACTACAGGGGCAGCAGCGGCCGGGGTTTGAACCACATTAAGTCGATCTATGGAGATTGGGGAAATAAAGAAGTTATGGATATAGTCGGCGCAGCAGACCATCTCGTTGCTCAAGGGATTGCAGACGTGGCACGTATGGGGCTGGGTGGCTGGAGTTATGGTGGAATTACGACCAACTATACCATCGCCACTGACCAGCGTTTCAAAGCTGCTGTGAGTGGCGCGGGCAGTTCTCTTCAGTTAAGCCTGTACGGCAGTGACCAGTACGTTACACAGTATGAAAAAGAGCTCGGTTATCCGTGGAAGAACCCGGAAAAATGGATTGCCGTTTCATACCCGTTCTTTAAGGCGGACAGGATAAAAACGCCTACTCTTTTTATGGCAAGTGAAAGCGATTTCAATGTTCCGGTAACAGGGGCGGAGCAGATGTACCAGGCCCTTAAAGCGCTTAATGTTCCAACCGGGCTGATCATTTATCCCAAGCAATACCATGGCATCAGCGTTCCAAGCTACCTGAAAGACCGTTACCAGCGACATATCGCATGGTATAATAAATACCTGAAATAATACGTCATCAGGCAGTAGTTGGGAAATAGCATATAGCCACGTTTGCGGTTGGATTTCAATCACGTAACTACTATAACATTTATTTGATTCTACTCTGTAGTGCTAGAATAATTTTCCCGTGAACCCATTACTGGTTCAACACCAAAATGATTTGTTAATTAATCAATGTTGTTTTAAATTTATAATACAGGTTTCGTTCTTCGGAAACCTGGTTATACGTAGTTTTCTTCTTTTACTATCTGGACCATATCCTGCTGATTATTGATTGTTTTCTGCAAGCATATTTGGATTTCACTAACGTCTTTCAATGCTGATTTATCAGATTGAAGGAACTGGATTTCGATTTGGAGTCTGAGTTTGAGTTTGAAAGTCTTTAGCTACCCCCAATAACTAAAAACAATGCGTATGATACAGTGCTTGTTATTGATTGATGACGACCCTGAGGAACTTGATATACTTACCGAAGCTTTGAATGGAGTTACTCCGCGCATCCGATGCGTTTATGCAAAAGGTGCGGAAGCTGCATTGAAAGTATTGCACCAGATTACACCTGATGTAGTATTTATTGATATAAACATGCCTAAAATCGATGGCATTGAATGCCTTGCCCTGCTGAGGAACATGAAGCTGCCGGAACAGGTAGACGTTTTTATCTATTCCAACTTCATTGACGATAAAGTGTGTAAGCTCGCTCTCGAGATGGGCGCGAAAGATTGTATAAAAAAACCCTACAGTATCCTTCAGTTAAAAGCTATACTACGCAAAGTTTTACAAGTTGCTGATGCCGATGAATTTGTGCAGAATAGAAAGTGATCCGGACTATAAAAGCGCCTTTTCAACAAGTTCTTTCAATTCCTGCATTTTGAATGGTTTTTCGAGAAAGTTGTCCGCACCAGCTTTGAGGGCAAATTTTGAGATGTGCGGGCTTGTTGAAACCATGATCACGGGTATATGCCTGGTGGCTGGATTTTCTTTCAGCCACTTGCATACATCCAGGCCATCAATATCTGCAAGCTGTTTGTCCAGGATAAACAAATGAGGGACTTCAAATTTGTTATGAATCAGGTCAAGTCCGCTCCTGTAAATAATTACTTCATAACCCCATCCTTCCAGAATTAGCCTTATAACTTCCTGGATACCGTGATCATCTTCAGCTATTATGATTTTCTGTGCAGCTGCCATGTTCTCTATCTAAAACAAATAAGTTACTTCAAATCAGAGGCCAGCTGCCTGACGCGGAAATGTCCACCGTTTGGGACAGTTTCAACGCCGATGCCCATCCGAATTTGCTAATAAAAAAGGGCTAAATCTCATGTAAAACGAATATTTCCCTTTAACTTATATGTGCGGACAAAAATCAGCATTATGGATTCAGTAAGGTCGCCCGGAGTACTTGAATGGATCTTTACTTTTGTGGCTTTCCTGGTTATCGGAGTTGCGGCCTTATTGTTGTACTATATTTCAGTTCCGGTAGATGCAGATGGAATGGGCAGGTATGCATTCACTGTTTTGTCGCGGCCCGGTTTAACCATATTCCCCGCGGTTATTTGTCTTGTCTTTCTAATTATCGCATTAATCCGGAAATGGTTCCTCGCAACCCTGGGTTATTTGGTCCTGCTTATCCTTGTCCTTTATTTAATGCTATGGCCGTCGCTGACCTTGAAAAAAGCAGCCAAATCGTGGAACGTACCGGTTTCGATTGGCCAGGCTTTAAGTTACCAGTTCAATACGGCAAATGCTGCAGGCATAATGACCATCAAATACGGCATCCCGGCCGACAGTAGTGACTTGCTGATGGATTACTGGCCTTCGATAAAGAAAGACACAGGTTTTAGGCCTGTTATCGTCAAGGTGCATGGTGGGGGGTGGGTTGCAGGTTCCCGGAAAGAACTGACTGCGTGGAACAGGTGGTTCAATGAACTGGGTTATGATGTATTTGACCTGGACTACCGCCTTCCACCTCCGGAGCGGTGGCAGGATCAAACGGGCGATATAAAAAGCGCGATTGGATGGCTGGTAAACAACGCCCAGCAATTCCGGATCGATACAGGTCGGATCATTATGATGGGAAATTCAGCCGGGGCAAGCCTGGCACTGCTTGCTGCCTACAGCTATAACGATTTCAGGCTGCCACCTTCCTGCGATGTGCCGCACGCCAGGGTCAGGGCTGTGGTTGATATCTATGGCCCTTCCGATATGGCCATGTTATATGCAACAACAGGCAGTACTTCACTGGCAAATTATGGGTTGCAGCGTTATATCGGGGGAGCGCCGGTCGATTTCCGGGAACGATATGATATGGTTAGTCCCGTTGCCCATGTAACTCCATCTTCTCCGGCGACACTCATTATCCATGGTGAAAAGGACCGGATTGTTCCCGTCACCCAATCATTGATCCTCGCCAATGCATTAAAAAAAGCAGGCGTTCCATACGAGTTTTACAGCCTGCCTTATACCGACCATTCATTTGACTTTAACTGGAATTCTATCGCCTCACAAATCGCCCGCGAAGAGATCAGTCAATTTTTGGAGAAGGTTAATAATCAGAAGTCAATAGGCAACTAAGTATTGTTGACCCGTTCACCTGTTGACTTCCAGGTATGCTTTCAACTCCTCATAACTGTTTCCAATTCTTTGTGCCACTTTTTCCTTTTTTAGGGTATCGTTAATGGAAGCCGGAACAGGTATGGACTCATTGATAACAGGCTCTACAACGTCTAGAAATTTTATGGGATGAGCTGTTTCCAGCACTATGCCTTGTTCACCGCCATGAGTTTCCAGGTAATGCTGAAGGCCATCATATCCGACAGCACCATGGGGATCCAGGAGGTATTTGTGTTTGTGGTAAACGTCCAGAAGTATATCCTTCGTTTGCTGATCACCGGTAGTGTGACTCGAGACCATTTTTTTTAAAGCCTCCGCATCATTGTTGAAAATCTTCATGATACGGATGAAGTTGCTGGGGTTCCCAACGTCCATGGCATTGGATATGGTAGGCAAAGCCTTCCGGGGCTCATATTTCCCCGTTTGCAGGAACCTCGGCACTACATCATTGGCATTGCAGGCTGCAATGAAATGCTGAACCGGTAGCCCTGCTTTCCATGCCATGAGGCCTGCACAGATGTTGCCGAAATTGCCACTTGGGACACTGAAGACCGGTGGTTGTTTCCCCTTCCATTGTTGTAAGGCAAAAAAGTAATAAAACTGTTGCGGAAGCCACCTCGCTACATTTATGGAGTTGGCGGATGTCAGGAATATTTTTTGTGCCAGGTCCCGGTCGCGGAATGCTTCTTTCACCATCTGTTGACAATCATCAAAATTGCCACTTACTTCCAGCGCATGAATGTTGTCGCCGAAAGTGGTGAGTTGTTTTTCCTGTACCGAACTGACTTTGCCCGAAGGGTAAAGGATCACTACATCCACTCCTTCAACATTATGAAAGCCACTTGCCACTGCGCCTCCCGTATCCCCGGAAGTTGCGACAAGCACGGAAACACGGCGATTGGTTTCGCCCGAAAAATAACCCAGGCACCGGCTCATGAACCTGGCACCAATATCCTTGAATGCCAGGGTTGGTCCGTGAAACAGTTCAAGTGAAAACGTGTTTTCATTTATTTGAACCAGGGGTATTTCAAAGTTGATAGTCTGAGTTACAATATCCAGCAGAACGTTTTCAGGTATCGTCGTTCCTACAAACGGACGAATGATCCTGAATGCAATTTCTTCGCGGGTAAATTGTTGCAGATTGTTTGTGAATTGTTTGTCGGCCACCGGGATTGTTTCGGGAAAGTATAATCCGCCATCCGGAGCCTGTCCTAATATTGTCGCTTCCCTGAAGTCAACCCTGGGCGACTGTCCGTTTAAACTGTAGTACTGCATATACTATATGTCGAAGGGAATCCCCTCACTTTTTGAATTTTTAATATTCACTTTTGACTTTGACCCCGGTCGTATTCAGGGTAGTAACATAAGTTTTGTAGTCAATTCCAATCGACTGGAAGACTTCCTTCATGATCACTTCGATAGCTATGGCAGTTTCGGATTCCCGGCTTAGCATGAAGATGGAAGGCCCTGAGCCGCTGATACCCCCACCAAGTGCGCCGGCTTCCTTACTCCGGCTTTTGACTTCGTCAAAGCCGGGGATCAGCATACTTCTGACCGGCTCGATAATCACGTCTTCGAGTGAGCGGCCGATCAGGTCGTAATCCTTCTGGAGGAAGCCCGATACGAGGCCTGCGATGTTTCCCCACTGGCGGATCGCATCCTTAAGCAACACTTCTTTCCTGAGGATTTGCCGCGCATCAGAAGTCCGCACTTCGATCTGGGGATGTACTACCGTTACAAACAAGGGCGGGGCGGACAGCTGAACAATATCAAGGGGGAAGATCGAGCGGATCAACGTGACACCGCCCATGATGCATGGAGTTATATTGTCTGCATGCTTCACACCACTGGCCACCTTTTCGCCTGCCATTGCAAAACGGACAAGATCTTTGCTGGAAAACCTGTTGCCCAGCAAGTGGTTTGCAGCTACTACGGCGCCTGCAGAACTCGCAGCGCTTGAACCAAGCCCGCTTCCTGGTTTAATGTGTTTGGTGATACTGATATCAAAACCGACAGGTTCCTGTACTTCCTTCATCAGGTCGAGCAGGGCGGCACCTGCAACATTCTGGGCGGGATCAGATGGAAGCGCATATCCGTCAGTGTGGGAAATGCGGATACCAGGTACATCGCTCAGGGTCATTTCAATTTCGTCCTGCGGATCATTGAGAGCCATTCCCAGGATATCAAATCCGCAAACCAGGTTGGCAACAGTAGCCGGACAGCTGGCTGTTACTTTTTTACCGTAATCAATTCCTTGCTTTATCTCTGTTGTCATAGTGACTTAATATTCTTTTTAATTGAGCGTTGCTCTTAGTATATCTGCGAATACGCCTGAGGCCGTAACATCGGCTCCTGCCCCTGCGCCCTTGATCACGAGCGGTTGCAATGGGTAACGATCTGTCTTGAACAGGACAATGTTATCCTTGCCATACAGGTGATACAGGTCATGGCCGGGTGCGATCTGCTGTAGTCCTACAGATGCTTTTCCTTCATTGTATGTAGCAACGAATTTCAATTTGCACCCGTTGGCAGCAGCGGCATCAAAGATGGATCTGAAATGTGCTTCCTGTTTCAGCATTTCGTTATAGAAATCATCAACTGAACCATTCATGCAGGAAGCAGGCAGGAAGCTGTTGTTGCTGATGCTTTCCATTTCCAGGTGCTCACCTGTTTCGCGGGCAAGGATCATGATTTTGCGCATTACATCCACACCGCTCAGGTCAAGGCGCGGGTCGGGCTCAGTGTATCCTTCATCCTGTGCCTGGCGAACCACTTCTGCAAACGGACGTGATCCGTCATAATTATTGAAAACAAAATTCAGAGTGCCACTCAGTACAGCTTCGATGCTATGGATGCGATCACCGCTTTTCAGCAAATCGTTTAACGTGCCGATAACTGGCAAACCTGCACCCACATTTGTTTCAAAGAGGAATGAAGTATTGAACTCGTGCGACTTGTTTTTCAACTCGCGATAATAGCTGTATGGCGAAGAGCAGGCGATTTTGTTACAGGCTACCACAGCTATACTTTTCTCGAGCAGCTTTGGATACGCGCGAGCCACTTCTTCGCTTGCAGTGACATCAACAAATACAGTGTTGCGCAGGTTTCGCTGGATAATATCATCAGTAAACGAAGTTATATTGCCTTCCACGCCATGGTCCATTGCAGCCTTCCAGCTAAGCAGGTCAATGCCCTCTTCGTTGATGAGGTAACGTTTGCTGTTGGCCAGGCCAACAACCCTGAGTTGAAGCCTCATATGCTGCAGAAGAAATTGTTGCTGCTGCGCAAGCTGCTGCAGCAATCTTCCACCAACATTGCCCACGCCAGTTATAAAAAGGTTGATTTGTTTGTATGTCTTCTCAAAGAACTCTTCGTGTAGCAGGTTAATGGCTTTGCGCACATCGCGGGTTGCGATCACTGCGGAGATATTCCGCTCAGAAGAGCCCTGCGCAATGGCACGTACGTTTACTCCATTACGACCAAGTGATCCGAACATCTTGCCACTGATCCCGGGGTGACTTTTCATCTGCTCGCCGACAAGTGCAACTATAGAAAGATCTTTTTCCACGATCAGCGGTTCTACTTTCCTCAGGCTTATCTCAGGTGCAAAAGCAGCGTCTACCGCCATCTTTGCCTTGTCAGCTGCAGTTGCGTCCACGCCAACACAGATGGAATGTTCTGATGATCCCTGGGTGATAAGGATCACATTGATCTGGTGTGCGGCAAGTGCTTCGAAAAGGCGTCTTGAAAATCCTGGTACTCCCACCATTCCACTACCTTCAAGACTCAGCAGGGCGAGGTTACTTATGCTGGAAATCCCCCTCACGGGGTTCCCGTTGCGATAGCTTTCATTCTGGATAACGGTACCGGCATCTCCAGGTGCAAACGTGTTTTTGATCCAGACCGGGATATGCAGGTTCATCACGGGTTGAATGGTCGGCGGATAGATCACTTTCGCGCCGAAATGAGAAAGCTCCATAGCTTCCTGGTAGGAGATTGCAGGTATTACCCTGGCATTAAGCACCCAGCGTGGATCAGCCGTCATCATGCCACTGACATCAGTCCAGATCTCGAGACTGGACGCTTTCACCGCAGCTGCGGCAATTGCTGCAGTATAATCAGACCCGCCCCGGCCGAGCGTAGTCGTAATCCCTTCCGTATCGGATGCAATAAAGCCAGGCATGACAACCAGCGGTGTTGACAGCGACTGCAGCTCAAGGCTGAACTGCTCGTTGGTGAGGGCAAAGTCTACAGTTGCATTACCGAATTCACCATTGGTACGAATCAGTTTTCGACTATCCCACCACGTTGCCGGAACGCTTTTGGCCTGGAATGCAGCCGTTATGACGAGGGACGAGATAAGTTCCCCATAGCTCACTAGCTTGTCCTTTGTCCTGGCAGTAGTTTCCCCAAGCAGGAAAATTCCATTACACAGGTCTTCCACTTCATTACAGAGCTTTTTAACCGCACTAAGCATGCTGCTTTGCTGCTGAACCGGGATGAGTTGCCTCACTGCATCAAGATGACGGGTGGTTATATGCCCGACATGTTCTTTATATAACTCATTACCTCCTGCTGCCAGGGAGCCGCATTGTAACAGCGCATCGGTTGTGCCCCCAAAAGCGGAAACAACAATTATAACCGGTTCTTTACTAATCTTTTCCGATACTATATCTATTACTCTGAGTATGGCTTCCGCAGTGCCTACGGAAGTACCGCCGAATTTTAAAACCTGCATATTTATGAAGGGGGGAAATGTTATGATTGTAGATGAATAAGAAAGAAGTTCCTTAATGAAAACAGCCGGGGGCCCAAACGGTAATATGGAAAAATACAACCCTTAACGGGTTGTGATAATGGTAATAGTGGTAGTTGAGGTTGTTGCGGCAACCCCAATGGAAGTCTTGTATGTAATGAATTGTACCACTGAAATTTTGGAGGAATGAAAATACAAAGCACCCAACATATAACAATCGTTAGTTTTTAGATTTTTTTCATGTTTTGCTGATTTCTTATATTCATAGCCCGATTGCTGCCATAACTGTTTCAAAAAATCAACGTATCATGCCAAGTATGGACCCGGCAGCCCTGCAACAATTCAAGAGTGAGGTCGCCCTGAAATTTCAATTGTATAACAGCCTGTTCACATCCCTGCCGTTTCATCGTATTGAAAAGACCGGAATACTGCTATCCATGCTGTTGAATGTTTGTGAAGAAGGTTATAAAAAGAAGAAGAGCCCTGTACAGATCATGGATGAGTTCTTTTCCATGCACACCACTTACAGGAATGAGCAGGAGCAGACCGATCTTTTGTTTCGCTTTGTTCAATATGTGGAAAGACAGGTTGTGCTGTTCGATGCCCTTGAAGATGCGGCATTCAGTAAGGTCAATGATCTTTCAGGACCAGGTTCCCTTAAGCAACTGAAGGGCATACTCGAAAGGACAGATGCGATAGCAGATGGTCACGACCATACAAAACATGCCGACCAGTTCAGTGTTAAGTTGGTGCTTACCGCTCACCCGACACAGTTTTATCCCGGTTCAGTATTGGGAATCATCAACGATCTTTCTAAAGCGTTGCAGGAGAACAACACGACCCTCGTAAATACATACCTGCAGCAATTAGGGAAAACACCATTTTTCAAGAAACAAAAGCCTACACCATTCGATGAGGCAATGAGCCTTATCTGGTACCTTGACAATGTCTTTTATCCGGCTGTAGGCAGGATCCTGACATATGCAGCTAACGAACTGCAGCCTTGGATCAATGCGGATCAGCCGATGCTGCAGCTGGGGTTCTGGCCTGGCGGAGACCGTGATGGTAACCCGTTTGTTACCGTTGACACAACCTTGCAGGTAGCCGCTACGCTGCGGAGCAGCATAGTGAAGTCATATTATATGGATGTAAGAAGACTGAAACGAAGGCTTACATTCAAGGAAACAGATCAGCTGATAGCGCAACTGGAAAAGCAATTATATAATGAGGTGTTTTCGGAAGGAGCCCAGCTCGAATTAACGGCGGATGGCATGATTCAGCAACTCAAGCAGATTCGCGACACCCTGGTGTACCAGCATAATGGTCTCTTTGCCAACCTGGTCGACAACCTCATCCAGAAGATGCATGCATTCGGACTTTATTATGCATCGCTTGATGTAAGGCAGGACAGCAGCGTGCATGTATCATTGTTCAGGTCGTTGCAACAGTATTTTAAATTGTTTCCTGCAGATTATGACCAGCTTGAAGAGGGCCAGCGGCTTGAACTTCTCTCCCGACTTTCACCGCTTCCTGCTGAAGCGAAATTGCAGGAGCCTTTACATGAAGATGCACTGAACAGCGTGAAAGCTATTGCAACCATTCAACAACAGAATGGTGAGAGGGGTTGCCACCGCTATATCATCAGCCAGTGTAACTCCGCTTCCAGTGTGATGGAAGTTTATGGACTCTTCCTCCTCGGAGGATGGAAGCCTGAGTCGATGTCCATTGATATTGTTCCTTTGTTCGAAACAATTGATGACCTGAAAAGCGCGGGTGAGATCATGGAAAAATTATACCGGCTTCCTGTATATCGCGAACACCTTCAACGCAGGAAAAACCGGCAGACGATCATGCTTGGTTTTTCTGACGGAACCAAGGATGGTGGTTATCTCATGGCAAACTATTCGATCCTGAAAGCCAAACAATCACTCACCAGCCTGTCTGAGAAATATGGTATCGATGTGCTGTTTTTTGATGGTCGTGGCGGTCCCCCGGCAAGAGGGGGTGGAAAGACGCAAAAGTTTTATGCCTCTATGGGAAATGATGTTTCCGGCAAGGAGATTCAATTGACAATCCAGGGCCAGACCATCAGTTCCAACTTTGGTACGATCGATGCCGCGCAATTCAATATGGAGCAATTGCTGAATGCGGGCCTCAGCAGTTACCTGCGCGAAAAAGATGAACCTACCATGGAGCCCGAAGAACAGGAATTGCTGTCCAGGCTTGCAGCTGATGGATTTAAGTCTTATGTGTCTTTGAAAGAACATCCGGAATTTGTCAACTACCTGGCAAATGCCAGTCCCCTGCGTTTTTATGCCGAGACAAATATCGGTTCGCGTCCTGCAAAAAGAGGCTCAGCAACAAGACTGAGTCTGAAAGATCTTCGCGCCATCCCATTTGTGGGTGCATGGAGCCAGTTGAAACAAAATGTAACGGGTTATTATGGGGTGGGCACTGCATTGCAGCTTGCGGAGCAACGTGGACAATGGAAGCAGGTGAAGGACCTGTATCAGCATTCGTTGTTTTTCCGGACGCTTATCGATAATTGTGAAATGGCCATGCTCAAATGTCATTTCCCGCTCACCAGCCACCTGGCAGATCATCCTGCGTTTGGAGAGATCTGGCACATGATCTACAGCGAATATGAACTGACCCGTAAATACCTGTTTCAACTTTCCGGCAAAACTGAATTGATGGCAGATTACCCGGTGGAGCAACTGTCTGTTCAGATGCGTGAGCGCATTGTTCTGCCACTTACAACCATACAACAATATGCTATTTCAAAAGTGCGCGAAATGGAAGGTGCGAACGGACAGGGACCTGCTGCAGCGATTCGTGCCACCTACGAGAAGCTGGTAATGCGTTCATCATTTGGGATCATCAACGCAGGAAGAAACTCTGCATAAAAAAATAGAGGCCACCTGTAGAAACAGGTGGCCTTCAACGATTGCTTGCCATATGTGAAACAGATATCAGAAACTGTATACTGCTGCCAGCACAAAACTGCCGGCAGATTTTTTGCCAGTTCCATCTTCATTTGTAAAGATGTTCTCGCTGGCATTATCGAAACGGAACTCTGGAATAAATGTCAGCCCGCCTGTTTTGAAATTGGCTGAAAGTGTGGTGGCAAAGATGTTTGCACCATCATTTACACCAGTAGGATATTTAAGTTGATTCTTGTCGCTGAAATATTCGCCCCGGAGCGTAAGGCCAAACCATGGCTTTGGATCAACATTAAGATAGACTGCGGAACCCCACCAGGATTTTGAATCAACATTCTTCTCGCCATCCCAGGCCTTTGATGAGTTTACGGTTCCATTGTAACCGAGACTGAAAACATCGCTTACTTTGCCGGTGATCACTAGATCGAATTGATTCACCTTGCTGGTGTCGGGATTTTTACCACCCACATAGTTCAGGTAAAACTTCAGGTTGTCCGATGCGGCGAAACTGTATTGTGCGATCAGGAATTTCCGGTTGATCATATCTGATGGTGGAATCCGGTAATCAGTTGCATTGGAAACACCAACCATCAGTCCACTTTTGCCTTTAGTCAGTTCTGCTTTCAAACCGGTATGTGTGAACGGACCATTTGTAAACATGTAAGACATGCTGTAGTTGCGGTTGAGTTGAGGATCAACGAGCTCATAACCGACGTGGGTAGCCCAGGTTCCCGCAGAAAACTTTAACCAGTCGGTTGGTGAGTAACTTATGTACAATTGTTTTATGGCCTGCGTGATTCCTTCGTCTGCATAAGCAAATTCCTTTGCGCGTGGACCAAAGCCGAGATCTATCACAACTCCGACTTTTTCCCCCTTATGTTCGGCTTTGATACTTGCCATACCAAGGGCGAAAGCATTGTGACTATTTGTAAAGCTCGTCTTGTTGTTTGAAGCCTGTTTGCTGAAATCGTACCGGTAATACACATCGGCGGATCCGGAAAATGTAATCAGCGGCTTCTTTTCTTCCGGGGCAGGCGCGCCGGGGTCAGTTGTTGTGGTTGTGGTTGCAGAGGCCGTTTCGTTGGTCTGGGTATAAGCAGTTAGTGTACATGCAATGGCGATGCCTGTTGCAAATATTTTTTGTAACATTGCGTAACATTTTAAGTGTTAAGGGAAAGGGTACGGCGATGAGCTTGTGTCAGAAGTTCATCATTACGCTGTACCTTTTTCTATTGATCAGTGATCTGCGGTGTCAGCTCAGATCTCTGACAGTTGTTCTTCATGGATTTTTCCATTATTCTGCACAAGCAGTGTGCCCTGCAGGTATTTTTCGTTGTGCTGGGTAGCATCCAGTCCCAGTTCTTCTTCTTCTGAGCTCACACGCAATGGGAGAATGAAATTGATGAATTTGAAAATGCCGTAAGATACCACGAAGCTGTAGGCAACAACTATTGCGAGTGCCTTGAGCTGGGTGAGGAAAAAGGCAGCATTTCCATAAAAAAGTCCGTCTGCGCCGGCGCCATTTACCGCTTTTGTTGCGAAAATTCCGGTCATCAGCATACCCACCATACCGCCAATACCGTGACAGGGGAACACATCCAGGGTGTCATCGAGTGTTGACTTTTGTTTGTAATAAACCGCAAGATTCGAAACAATTGCTGTTACTGCTCCTACAAAGATGCTTTGGTGAATGGTTACGAATCCGGCTGCAGGTGTAATGGCTACGAGTCCTACAACAGCCCCGATACAGAAACCAAGCACGGAAGGTTTTTTGCCACGGGCAACATCAAAGAACATCCAGCTCAGGCCAGCAGCAGCTGCCGCGGTATTGGTGGTGGCGAATGCTGAAACAGCAAGGGCGTTTGCACCAAGGGCAGAACCTGCATTGAATCCGAACCAGCCGAACCAAAGGAGCCCTGTACCAATAAGAACATATGGAATATTTGCGGGGGGAATTTCTTTGTGCTCAAGGTGCGACTGCCTGCGCTTGAGAACCAATGCTCCGGCAAGGGCCGCACAACCGGCTGAGATGTGCACTACTGTACCACCGGCGAAGTCAAGCACTCCCATTTTAAAGAGGAAGCCTTCAGGATGCCATGTCCAGTGTGCTATGGGGGCATAAACCAAAAGGCTGAAGAGTGCAATAAACACAATGTATGATGTGAAACGTATCCTTTCGGCTACTGCACCAACTACAAGTCCGGGTGTAATAATCGCGAACATCAGCTGGAAGAGGGCAAAAAGTGCCAGCGGAATAGTGGGTGCCAGGCTCCATGGGGCACCTGAGGAAACACCTTTGAAAAAGGCAAAGGTGCCGGGATTACCAATAAAGCCTCCGATAGAATCTCCAAAGCAGAGACTAAATCCTACTACTACCCAAATAATACTCACTACACCGGCAGCAACTACGCTTTTGATCATCGTTGAGATCACATTTTTGCGGTGTACCATGCCTCCATAAAAAAACGCAAGTCCGGGTGTCATTAAAAATACCAGCGCTGTGGCAACAATAATCCAGCCGGTATCAGCAGCATTGTACAGTTTGCCACCGTCATCAAAATTCGGCAGAGCAGGAACAAATAGTGACGCGATCGCTACAGCTGCCAGAACCAGGAAGGGGGCAACCTGTTTGGTTGTCAGTTTACTCATTTCAGTTGGTTTAAGTGAAGACATTACAAAAAAACTAATTTTATATTCTTTCACTAAAATAGTTATTAAAACTACATTAAACCGTCACAAATATACACATATAATTAAAAATAATGTGATTTGGCTTTACTGGGTGATAGATAAACATTTAAATAGTCTGAAGTGCGGAGCGGCGAGGCGGTAAAGATATTGAATGTCAATATGTTAGTAGCCAAAATGAGAACTTGCCCCAGGCGGTTCTGAAAGAATGGGATTTTAGGAACGTGGCATGGTCATATAAAATGAAATATTAACAAGATCCAGGTATACGGAATAAAAAAAGCGGCCGAAGCCGCTTTTTGATTTATATGAATAAAAATATAATATGTTGTGGGAGCTATTAAATGGCTACCGAAAGCACTTCATCCCTGCTTTCCAGGAGAGATTGCCCCATCAGGAATTCATCGACCTTTCGGGCGCACTCGCGGCCTTCACTGATTGCCCAGACTACGAGGCTCTGGCCCCGACGGATATCGCCGGCAGCGAAGACCTTGGGAATATTTGTCTGGTAGGAGCGTTCAGTTGCGCGGACATTGCCTCTTTCATCGAGCTCGATTCCCAGTTCGTTGAGCATTCCTTCTTTCTGGGGATGGACAAATCCCATGGCCAGTAATGCCAGTTCGCAGGGGATTTCTTTTTCGCTACCCGCTTTTTCTTTGAATTGAGCTGGTCTGCCATCAGAACTGCTGGTCCATTCCAGAGTAACGATCTTAAGTGCCTTGAGGTTTCCGTTTCCATCACCAACAAACTCTTTCGTCGCTACCGCCCAGTGACGTTCACAACCTTCTTCATGCGATGACGATGTTTTCAGGACCATTGGATAAGTCGGCCATGGCATAAAAGCTGTCCTGTCGTCCGGTGGCTTTGGCAATAGTTCGAACTGGGTTACAGATACTGCACCATGCCTGTTTGAGGTACCCACACAGTCGCTGCCTGTATCACCACCACCTATCACCACCACATTTTTACCGGTTGCAAAAACATCCTGCCCGATCACATTGCTCTCAATTTCGGCGCCTGCAAGCGGATCGGAGCCGTCATTCCTTTTATTCTGCTGTTTCAGGAACTCCATGGCAAAATGAACACCATTAAGTTCCCTGCCAGGAACGTCGAGGTTGCGTGGAACAGTAGATCCTCCGGCCAGCACTACTGCCTGGTATTCCCTGAGCAGATCATCAATGCGGACATTTACGCCAACATTTGCATGACACCTGAATACCACACCCTCTTCTTCAAGAAGCGCGATCCGGCGGTCAATCACCCATTTTTCAAGCTTAAAGTCAGGGATGCCATAACGAAGAAGTCCACCCGGCTTTTCATCACGTTCGTAAACGGTCACCTGGTGGCCTGCATAATTCAGCTGCGCTGCTGCTGCGAGTCCGGCTGGACCTGATCCGATCACAGCTACTTTTTTCCCGGTGCGCAGGTTTGGTTTTTTTGCCTTTACAAATCCTTTTTCAAATCCTATTTCAATAATATGCTTTTCTATCTCTTCGATAGCTACTGCCGGTTGATTGATGCCAAGCACACAAGCCGTTTCGCATGGCGCAGGGCAGATCCTGCCGGTGAACTCCGGGAAGTTATTTGTTGAGCTAAGTATCTCGTATGCTTCTTCCCAGTTTTTGCGGTATACCGCATCATTAAATTCGGGAATGACGTTACCAAGAGGGCAACCATTGTGGCAGAAAGGAATGCCACAATTCATACAGCGGGCCGATTGTTTATTGAGCTGTTCATCTGAATAGCGTTCAACAAATTCATTATAGTCTTTTATCCGTTCTGCTGCAGGGCGCTTACCGGGCAATTCCCGCCCAAACTCCATAAATCCAGTTGGTTTACCCATATTCAAAAATTAAAAAATCAAGAATTTAAAAGTCAAAATTTAGTTGCGTTCTTAAGGGTTTTGTCAGCTGTTTCCTTTGACAACGGCTTTCTTTTCCCTGATCACTTTCTTGTAATCACGCGGGAAGACCTTGATGAAATTTTTCAGCTGGTTGTCAAAATCCTCGAGGATAAACTGCGCAACAGTACTGCCGGTATAGTCATAATGCTGCCGGATCATTTCGCGCAGATCAGCCGCATCTTCCTGGTCAAGCGGATCGAGGTCAACCATTTCAGTATTACAGTTGGTAGAGAAGCGGTTGTTGACATCGTAGATATATGCAATGCCACCACTCATGCCCGCTGCAAAGTTCCGGCCGGTGTCACCCAATATCACTACTTTACCGCCGGTCATATATTCACAACCGTGGTCACCGGTGCCTTCCACCACTGCAGTTGCACCTGAGTTTCTAACTGCGAAACGTTCGCCGGCTTTACCGCGGATGAATGCCGTTCCTGAAGTGGCACCATAAAAGGCAACGTTACCTATGATGATATTATCTTCCGGAACAAAGCCTGCTAACAATGATGGGTAAACGATGAGTTTTGCACCGCTCAATCCTTTCCCGAAATAGTCATTTGCATCTCCTTCCAGTTCAAGTGTCACTCCATTGGTATTGAAAGCACCAAAGCTTTGTCCTGCCGTACCTGTGAACTTGAAGTGGATGCTGTCTTCACGCAACCCGAGTGAACCATATTTTTTTGAGATCTCGTTCGAGAGGATGGTACCAATCGTACGATCGGTATTCTTGACAGCGAAAGTTGCAAATACTTTTTGTTCCTGTTCCAGCGCAGGCTTTGCTGCTTCCAGCAGTTTCCAGTCGAGCAGTTCCGTCATGCCATGATCCTGCGCTTCCCTATTATACAGCCCGGTATACAATGATGCCGGCTCTTTATACAGAATCGGGGAGAGGTCAAGATTTTTATATTTCCAGTGATTCACATCAGTGCGTGCCTCAAGGCAGTCTACCTGGCCAACCATTTCATTGATTGTACGGAAACCAAGGTCAGCCATGATCTCGCGCACTTCCTCGGTAATGAACCGGAAGAAGTTAACCACGTGGTCTGCATCACCGTTGAATCGCTTGCGTAGTTCAGGGTCCTGGGTGGCAACGCCAACAGGGCAGGTATTCAAATGACATTTACGCATCATGATGCAACCTTCCACAACAAGCGCTGCTGTTGCCACTCCCCATTCTTCTGCTCCCAGCAAAGTAGCTACGATGATATCGCGCCCGGTCTTCATCTGGCCATCCGCCTGTAAAACCACCCTGCTCCTGAGTTTGTTTTTTACGAGTGTCTGGTGGGATTCTGCAAGCCCGAGTTCCCATGGTAGGCCTGCGTGCTTGATAGAGCTGACAGGTGAAGCTCCTGTACCGCCGTCGAAACCGGCAATCAGGATCACATCAGCTTTTGCTTTGGCAACACCTGCTGCGATTGTACCCACACCTGCCTTGCTTACCAGTTTTACGCTGATGCGCGCTGCACGGTTTGCATTCTTCAGGTCGAAGATCAGCTGTGCCAGGTCTTCGATTGAATAGATATCGTGGTGCGGGGGCGGCGAAATCAATCCAACACCCGGAGTGGAGTGACGAACCTTACCAATCCATTCGTCCACCTTATGCCCGGGAAGCTGTCCACCTTCTCCAGGTTTGGCGCCCTGGGCCATTTTGATCTGTAATTCATCCGCCATTGTGAGATAGTGACTCGTAACACCGAATCTCGCTGATGCGACCTGTTTAATCGCACTGCGCATAGAGTCACCGTTCGGTAGTGTCTGGTAGCGCATTTCATCTTCACCACCTTCACCTGTATTGCTTTTAGCGCCGATCCGGTTCATGGCAATGGCCAGCGTGCTATGCGCCTCATGTGAGATTGAGCCAAAACTCATCGCACCGGTTGCAAAACGCTTCATTATGCTTTCTGCGCTTTCCACTTCATCAATAGAAATGGACGGCCTGTTCTTTTTGAATTGCAGCTGGCTGCGGAGTGTCGCTGCTTTGCCTGACTGGTCGTTCACCAGTTTGCTGTATTTTTTAAATGTGCCGTAATCATTCATCCTTGTTGCATACTGCAGCAAATGGATGGTCTGTGGATTGAAAAGATGAAATTCTCCTTTACGCTTCCACTGGTAGACACCACCGACAGGCAGCCGGTCGACCGGTATTTCTTTTTTGCTGAATGCAAGGAAATGTTTTGCCAAAGACTCTTTTGCAATCTCGTCAAGTCCCATTCCCTCGATACGCGAAGTTGCCCCGGTGAAATATTTATCGACAACGCTTTTGTTAATACCAATGATCTCGAAGATCTGTGCACCCTGGTATGACTGCAAAGTGGAGATTCCCATTTTCGAGAACACTTTCAACAGACCATCGTTTACCGCCTTGATATAGTTCTTTTTCAGCTGATCCGGTTCAAGTGTAGTTTCCAGCTTATCATTAAGCCGCATATCGCGGATGGTAGATAAAGCGAGATAAGGGTTGATAGCGGTAGCACCAAAGCCGATCAGGCAGGCAAAGTGATGCACTTCCCAAACGTCACCAGCTTCCACTACAAGTCCAACCTGTCCACGGAAACCTTTGCGGATCAGGTGATGGTGAACTGCGGCAGTTGACAGGAGAGAAGGTATCGGAGCATGATCTGAATCTATCGCCCTGTCTGACAGGATCAATACTTCAAATCCATCCTGTACGGCGTCCACTGCATAACGACAAAGTCTGTCGAGTGCTTTTTGCAATGATCCTGGTTTGCCATCCGAACGGAAATAACATTGCAGTGTTTTTGCCTGGAATATTCCGGTATCTATACTACGGATCTGTTCCAGCTCGTGGTTGTTCAAAACCGGCTGTTTCAAAGCAACACTGTGTGCAGCAAGCGGATCTTCAATCAGGAGATTGCCATTATTTCCCACGAAAGTAGCCAGAGACATAACCAGTCTTTCGCGGATCGGGTCAATTGGCGGATTGGTAACCTGGGCGAACAATTGTTTAAAATAGCTGCTCAGGTGTTGTGGCTGGTCACTCAGGACGGCAAGCGGTGTATCGGTTCCCATAGAACCCACCGGCTCTTTTCCCTCCGTAGCCATCGGTGCAATGATGGTTTCAAGATCTTCAGTTGAATAACCAAACGCTTTCTGGTATTTGAACACCTGTTCGTGTTCAAGGTGAGTGAAAAGTACTCTTGGTTCAGGCAATTCTTCAAGCCTGATCTTATATTTATTCAGCCACTCAGCATAAGGCTTCTGGCTGCAGATTTGTTGTTTTAATTCTTCATCGCTGATGATGCGACCTTGTTCAAGGTCAACGACGAACATTTTTCCCGGCTGAAGACGTCCCTTCTCTTTTACGATAGCGGGGTCTACCGGCAATACACCGGTTTCCGATGCCATGATCACCCGGTCATCAGTGGTAACGCAGTAGCGTGAGGGGCGAAGGCCGTTACGGTCGAGCGTTGCGCCGATAATTTTTCCATCTGTAAATGAGATAGAAGCAGGACCATCCCAGGGCTCCATGAAAGCCGCATGGAATTCATAGAAGGCCTTCTTTAACGGGTCCATCTGGTCATTGCCGTCCCAGGCTTCCGGAATCAGCATCATCATCACATGGGGCAATGACCGGCCGGTAAGCGTGAGTAATTCGATCATATTATCCAGGCAGGCTGAGTCGGACTGGCCTTCAGTTACGATCGGCAGCAACATATCCATTTCTTCTTTCGTAAAGTATGGAGATGTGAACCCTTTCTCGCTTGTTCTCAGCCAGTTCAGGTTACCCTGGAGCGTATTAATCTCCCCGTTGTGTGCAATGTAACGGAACGGTTGTGCGAGTTTCCAGGAAGGGAAAGTATTTGTCGCGAAGCGGGAGTGGACCAGTCCATATGCACTTACCATTCTTTTGTCGTTCAGGTCGGGGAAATAGCCGCGAACCTGCATGCTCGTCAGTTGTCCTTTATAGACTACAGTCTTATATGACAGGGATGCTACGTAGAACCCGATAGCATCTTTCCTTACAGTATTATTGATCGTATGACTCGCATAGTTGCGGAGAATGAAAAGCTTGCGTTCGAAATCATCCGGATTGGTAATGTGATCGGGGCAGGCTATAAAGACGTGCTCCATCTCTGGTTCAACACTTAACGCCGTAGCGCCGATGCCATCTGTATTTACCGGCACTTTCCGGTATCCGAGAACTTCAAGTCCAAGCTTTTCGGCAGCACGGTTGAAGATATCCCGGCATTCTTCACGTAGCCTGATTTCGCGGGGAAAAAACAATACACCAACACCATACTTACCGAAAGACGGAAGGTGGATGCCCAGTTTCACACATTCATCAAAAAAGAATTCATGCGGCGTCTGAACCATAATTCCCGCACCATCGCCGGTATTGTGTTCACAACCGCAGGCTCCCCTGTGCTCCATATTCTCCAGCACGGTCAGCGCATCAGAAATGATCTGGTGAGATTTGTTGCTTTTGATGTTTGCTACGAATCCAATGCCACAGGCATCATGCTCAAATGAGGGGTGGTATAAACCCTTGTTGCTTGCCATCGTTGATAATGCAGTTTAGAAATTATTCAAAAATATATGCCTTTTCCTATATGGAATTTAATATATGCAGCAAGCAACGGAATGAATATACAACAAATATTTCAAAGTCACACTAAGTATCCAAACAGATTGTCGTCTTTGTTCAGTTCAGTGTAGTTGATCTGGTATCGTTGCATATTGTCCAGCAATGTGTTATAGTCCTCGCGGCTTTTCAGCTCAATACCGACAAGTGCCGGACCGGATTCCTTGTTATGCTTCTGCATGTATTCAAATCGGGTGATGTCGTCATTTGGTCCCAATACGTGGTTGACGAATTCCTTCAGTGCACCTGGTCTTTGGGCGAAACGCACCAGGAAATAATGTTTGAGTCCTTCATATTGCAGGGACCTTTCCTTGATTTCCTGCATACGGTCAATATCATTATTGCTTCCGCTTACAATGCAGACAATATTTTTTCCCTTGATCCTGTCGGCATACTGGTCAAGGGCTGCTATGGACAGTGCGCCAGCAGGTTCAACAACAATTGCGTCAGCATTATACAGCTCGAGAATGACGGAGCACACTTTGCCTTCCGGCGCCAGAAGCATGTCGTCAAGTACTTCACGACAGATCTGGAAGGTTTTATCACCAACTTTTTTAACGGCAGCGCCGTCTACGAATCGTTCAATGTTTTCAAGGGATACAGGAGAGCCGTGTTGTAATGCACGGAGCATGGATGGAGCGCCTTCAGGTTCTACACCGATGATGGAAGTCTTAGGCGAATAAGTTTTAAAATACCGGCCGACACCCGCACTCAGTCCACCGCCGCCAACAGGTATAAATACAAAATCAACATCAGGCTGGTCTTCCAGGATTTCCACACCTACAGTTCCCTGTCCTTCAATAATTCTTTCGTCATCAAAAGGAGGGATGAAGGTCATCAGGTTTTCTTCCGTGTAAGTTTTTGCGGCCTGCGCGCAATCGTCAAAAGTGTCCCCTACAAGCCTCACTTCAATCCAGTCTTCACCAAACATCCGGGTTTGTGTGACTTTCTGGTTAGGGGTTATTATTGGCATGAAAACGACTCCTTTGACTTTGAGCCTGTTGCAACTGAATGCAAATCCCTGGGCATGGTTACCGGCACTGGCACACACCACGCCGTTCTGCAGCTGGTCTGCAGGCAGACTGCTCATCATATTGTAGGCCCCCCGAAGCTTATAGCTTCGCACAACCTGCAGGTCTTCACGCTTGAGATACACATTGCACTGGTACCTGCGGGACAGGTTCTGGTTATAGGTGAGCGCAGTGCGGTTCACGACCTTTTTGAGGCGGAAAGCAGCTTTGTGAAAATCGAGCGCAAAAGATGATGATAAAGGTGTTGCTGGTGTCGTCATTTTTCAAAGTCAGAAGTGAAAAGTCAAAATCAAAAAGCGGGTTCAGGCAGTACCGTACTATTACTTTTTAATTTTGACTTTTGAATTTATTAAGCGGTAACTGCCGGCTCTTTCTGGTTTTCAGGACGGAGGCTGCGAACCGTCTTTCCTGCCTGCCACATTTCGCTTTCCCTGAGTTCTTTCAGTTCAGCTTCGAGTTTCTCCCGGTAATCAGCCTGGCTGTTGGAGTCAATGCTGCGCTGGGATTCCTTTCCTGTTGCAACACTTTCATAAAGCTCTTTGAAAACCGGTGCAGTTGCATCACGGAATTTTTTCCACCAGTCAAGTGCGCCGCGTTGTGCAGTTGTGGAGCAGTTAGCGTACATCCAGTCCATTCCATTTTCAGCTACCAGTGGCATCAGAGATTGTGTCAGTTCTTCAACAGTCTCGTTGAATGCTTCACTTGGAGTATGGCCTTTGTCGCGCAGCACCTGGTACTGTGCGGCAAAAATGCCCTGGATAGCGCCCATGAGCGTACCCCTTTCACCTGTAAGATCTGAATACACTTCTTTTTTGAAATCAGTTTCAAACAGGTATCCGCTTCCTACGGCGATACCAAGCGCAACAACCCTTTCACGTGCTTTACCAGTGGCATCCTGGAAGATGGCAAAAGAACTGTTCAGTCCACGTCCCTGCAGGAACATGCGACGGAGAGATGTACCAGAACCTTTAGGAGCTACAAGGAAAACGTCAACATCCTTGGGTGGAATGATTCCGGTTTGCTCATTGAATGTAATACCGAAACCATGAGAAAAATAAAGTGCCTTACCAGGAGTAAGATATTTTTGAACGGTTGGCCACAACTGGATCTGTGCAGCATCGCTGAGGAGATAGCAGATGATTGTACCTTTAGACAATGCCTCTTCGATATCGAACAGGGTTTTACCGGGAACAAATCCATCAGCAACTGCCTTGTCCCAGCTTTTTGAATTCTTACGCTGACCAACAATTACGTTGATGCCATTGTCACGCTGGTTGAGTGCCTGACCAGGACCCTGAACACCGTAGCCGATTACCGCTACTGTTTCATTTTGCAGGACTTCCTGCGCTTTGGCGAGTGGGAACTCTTCGCGAGTAACTACATTTTCTTCCACTCCGCCGAAATTTAGTTTAGCCATCTTAACAAATTAAAAATTGAAAATTAAAAATTTAAAAGTCGATCCGTTGTATTGTGAGATCACATTGAAAAAACTTCATCCTGTTTGTCTAAGTATTCATTTTCCACCACATGCTCAGACGGTTCCTGCAGTTCAAACTCCCGCAGTTTTTCATGGAACCCGCGACTCGCCTTGATGATAGCCACCCTGGCGCTTCTTACAAACTCGATAAGTCCGTAGGGCTCCAATACGTTGATGAGCCGGTCAGTCTCTTCGCGATGACCCGTGGTTTCGAATACCGTGTAATCCTTTCGGATCACTACTGCTCTTGCGCCAAATTCGCGCAGCAGCCTTTCCACTTTTACCTTTTCTGCAATTTCATCAGTAGACACTTTATATAGTGCCAGTTCCTGCCATACAATTTCTTCGTTGTTATTGTAGTAGGCTTTAAGAACCTCAACCTGTTTCTCGATCTGGCGAACCAGTTTCTTTACCACTTCCTCCATTTCATGGATTACAATCGTAAAACGGTGAATGCCTTCCACTTCACTTGGAGATGTATTCAGGCTTTCTACATTGATCTTTCTGCGGGAAAATATGATAGCGATCCGGTTGAGCAGGCCGATCTGGTTTTCTGTATATACTGTTATGGTAAATTCTTGCTTGGACATACAATAGGTTTAAAATGTCATTTAAGTCTGATTTCCGCAACACTGCATCCCTGTGGTACCATTGGAAAGACATTGTTTTCTTTTCCGACCATTACCTCAAGAAGATATGCGCCCTTATGACTTATCATTGTGGAAACAGCTTCTTTCAGGTCTTTCCTGTCATTTATTGATTGTCCTGCAATGCCATAGCCTTTAGCCACCTGCACGAAATCGGGACTTGCAATATCCACGAATGAATACCTTTTTTCATGGAACAGCTGCTGCCACTGGCGAACCATTCCCAAAAACTGGTTATTCAGGATCAGGATCTTAACATCCACATTGCTTTGCATTATAGTTCCCAGTTCCTGTAAGGTCATCTGGAATCCTCCGTCACCGATTACCGCAACTACAGTCCTGGCAGGGTCTCCATACTTCGCACCAATTGCAGCGGGCAATGCAAATCCCATTGTTCCCAATCCGCCTGAGGTGACATTGCTTTTGGATTGCGTGAATTTTGCATAGCGGCAGGCCACCATCTGGTGCTGACCCACGTCAGTAACAATGATCGCATCACCGTTAGTCAGCTCATTCACAGTTTTGATCACTTCGCCCATGGTCAGGATATCAGAAGTTGGATTAAGTTCCGGTTCTATGCATGTAATCTTTTCTTCGTTCTCGTAGTCGCGGAACCGCTGCAACCATTGCGGATAACATTTCTGTTCGATCAGTTCTGTCAGAAGCGGGAGTGTTTCCTTGCAATCGCCCCATACCGGAACTGTGGTCTTCACATTCTTGTCGATCTCAGCGGGGTCGATATCGAGATGAATTACTTTAGCCTGTTTTGCATATTTATCCAGTCGTCCTGTAACCCTGTCATCGAAGCGCATACCCACAGCGATCAGTACATCACATTCATTGGTAAGCACATTCGGTCCGTAGTTGCCGTGCATACCCAGCATTCCTACTGCCAACGGGTGATCAGTAGGGAGCGCACTCATGCCCAAGATGGTCCAGGCTGTCGGGATCCCCGCCTTTTCGATGAACCGCTTGAATTCCATTTCAGCTTTTCCAAGAATAACACCCTGGCCAAATATTACGAAAGGCTGTTTGGCCTCATTGATGAGTTGTGCTGCCTGCTTAATATAATCCTGCCTTACTACCGGTTTCGGGCGATAACTCCTGATATGTGTACAGGCTTGGTATCCCTCATATTCGAACTGCTGCAATTGCGCGTTCTTGGTGATGTCTATGAGTACAGGGCCTGGTCTTCCGCTACGGGCAATGTAAAATGCCTTTGCCAGTACTGATGGAATTTCAGTGGCGTCCGTAACCTGGTAGTTCCACTTCGTAACGGGCGTCGTGATGTTTATCACGTCTGTTTCCTGGAACGCATCGGTTCCAAGGAGGTGCGCAAACACCTGGCCGGTGATTGCTACGACAGGAGTGGAGTCGATCATGGCATCGGCGAGGCCGGTAACAAGATTGGTCGCACCCGGACCGCTAGTAGCGAATACCACACCGGTTTCACCCGATGTGCGGGCAAATCCTTGTGCCGCATGAATGCCGCCCTGTTCGTGACGAACCAGGATGTGATCGAGCTTTTCACGGTAATCATACAGTGCATCATAAATTGGCATGATGGCACCACCGGGATACCCGAAAATTGTTTTGACACCTTCAGCGATCAGCGCTTCCAGAACAGCCTGCGAGCCGCTGATGGTGTTAGTCTTCGTCGGTAACACAGCCTTCTGCGGCTGATTTAACGTGCTTTGCATATTTATAAAGAATTCCTTTGTTAACTTTCAATGATGGTTTTTTCCACTGTGACTTTCTCTGGCTGATCACGTCTGTCGCAACTTTGAGGTTGATCCGGTTGCTCACTGCATCAATCTCGATGATATCATCATCTTCAACCAATGCTATCAGTCCTCCTTCAAAGGCTTCCGGCGTGATGTGTCCGACGACGAAGCCATGTGTGCCGCCACTAAACCTTCCATCAGTGATCAGGGCAACAGATTTTCCAAGTCCTGCACCGATGATGGCAGCGGTTGGTTTCAGCATTTCAGGCATTCCTGGCGCTCCTTTCGGTCCTACCTGGCGGATTACCACAACATCGCCTTTTTTCACCCTGCCGGTTTCAATTCCTTTGATCAGCTCCTGCTCTCCATCGAATACCCTCGCAGGTCCTTCGAATCTTTCTCCTTCTTTACCGCTGATCTTTGCTACACTTCCACCTTCTGCGAGGTTACCATACAGGATCTGCAGATGGCCCGTTGCCTTAAGCGGATTTTCAAGCGGGTAGATAATTTTCTGCGTATCGAAATCAAGGTCTTTTACAGTTTCAAGATTTTCAGCCAGCGTCATTCCTGTTACGGTAAGGCAATTACCATGCAATAAACCTTTTTTCAGCAGGTACTTCATTACTGCCGGTACACCACCGTGTTCATGCAGGTCCTGCATAAGGTATTTACCACTGGGTTTGAAATCAGCAAGTACAGGAACCTTGTCGCTGCATGCCTGTACATCATCCTGGGTCAGGGAAACACCCACACTTTTTGCCATTGCGATCAGGTGTAGTACGGCATTGGTTGATCCACCAAGCACCATGATAACTGTCAGCGCATTTTCAAATGCCTCCCTTGTCATGATGTCGCCAGGTTTAATGTCTTTCTCCATCAGCAGGCGGATCGCTTTACCGGCAGCCCTGCACTCGTCTTGTTTCTCACTGCTGAGCGCAGGATTGGAAGATGAGTAGGGCAGGCTCATACCAAGGGCTTCAATTGCAGACGCCATCGTATTCGCAGTATACATTCCACCGCAAGCGCCCGCACCCGGGCATGAATGCTGAACAATTCCTTTAAAATCAGCCTCACTCAGTTGTCCCGCAATTTTTTGTCCCAGTGCTTCAAATGCCGAAACAATATTCAGGTCCTGTCCCTTGTAATGCCCTGGTGCAATCGTACCGCCATAAACCATTATTGCCGGACGGTTGAGACGGCCCATGGCAATAATTGACCCGGGCATATTCTTATCGCAGCCTGGCACAGCAATTACAGCGTCGTAATACTGGGCGCCGCAAACAGCTTCGATCGAGTCAGCGATGATATCGCGACTCACAAGAGAATATCTCATGCCATCGGTACCGTTACTGATCCCATCACTTACACCGATGGTATTAAAGATCAGCCCGACCAGGTCTTCCTTCCACACACTTTCCTTGATCACTTTTGCAAGATCGTTCAGGTGCATGTTGCAGGTGTTGCCATCATAGCCCATGCTCACTACTCCGACCTGCGCCTTTGCCAGGTCTTCATCAGTAAGGCCGATGCCGTAAAGCATCGCCTGTGCAGCGGGCTGTGTGGGGTCCTGGGTGATCGTCCTGGAATATTTGTTCAGCATTATTCGATTCTGTATTTAAAATGGGTTATTGAATTTCAGAGTGTCGATGGTTCAGTGATTTTTTCTGTCACCAGTTCCTTGTAAGCCAATTGTATTTTGCGCGATATCGTATCATTCCATTCCTTTACCATGGGAACATCATCAAAGCTTTGCCATCCCACTACTTCTGCAGCTGTTCCACAGAAGAAGGCAGCGTCTGCCTGCTTAAGGTCTTCTGTAGTGAAAAGTTTTTCTTCCACTTCTATGCCGGATTCTCCGCAGAGCTCAAAGATTGTAGCGCGCGTGATACCGGGCAGGATATTTCCGGTAGGCGGTGTATATAGTTTCCCGTTTTTTTCAAAGAAGATATTTGCACCTGGTCCCTCAGCAACAAAGCCGTTGATATCATTCAGCAGTGCTTCATCGTAACCTTTTGCCTTTGCTTCCTGGCTAGCCAGTATCGAGTTTACATAATGTCCCGAAGCTTTAGCTTCAATCCTGAATCCCCGCGGATTTGGCCGCTGGAAGGAAGAGCCCATTACACGTAACAGCTTGTCACCCAGGAAAGGCTGCATTTCCCACACCTGGATAGTGATGTACGATTCTGTGTTCACATTGAAGCTCATGTTTGCGGGAGCATAGACCAGGGGACGGATATAGGCATCCTGCAGATTATTGCGGGACAAAGTTTCGTATGTGGCATCGATCAGTTGATTTACAGACCAGTGATAAGGCATGTTGACCAAAGCAGCCGAACGCTCCAGGCGCTCATAGTGCTCTGTTGCCTTAAAGATCCTGGTTTCCCCTGACGCTGTCCGGTAAGAACGGATCCCTTCGAACACTGAGTAACCATAGTGAAGACTCTGGCTATACAGATCCATAGTTAATTCAGCGGCTTTCAGAAAGCTGCCATTATGGTAAAGGATAGTGTTGTTATCGTAATAAGTTGCCATAACTGATATTTTTTATTCTTTGATGCGGTTGCGGAAAAAAAAACGGTCCGCCTTTTTGGAGGCGGACCGTTTGTATGTTGTTTTAATTCTGTTATATACAAGTACCACCTCCCAATGCAGGAATAATAATCACCACCACAATAATGACTGCGATAAGAGAAGGGATGGTATGTAGATTATTCAACTGCATGACACGAGGTCGTATGTTTTACGAATATAAAACCGCCGTGCCGAATAAAAAAAGAACTGATCGATTATTTTTTAAATAATCGTGGATTTTCTCAACTGGATATTTTCCGGGTGCAATTCGCTGGGGATCTTGTCCTGTACAAGATCACTGATCAACTCACCTATTGTAGAGGTGAAATAAAAATTAACAGGATCTATATCTTTTGTAACAAAACTGTTATCGAGTGTCCATTGCACAGCACTGCGCACTTTAGCTGCTTCAGTGTGTAATCCGAAATGATCAAGCAACATTGCGGCAGACAATATGGATCCCAGCGGATTGGCAATGTCTTTACCTGCTGCCTGCGGGTATGAACCATGGATAGGCTCAAACAATGCCCCGCCGTTTCCTACAGATGCTGAAGGCAGCAATCCCAGGGATCCCGTAATCACGCTTGCTTCATCGCTGAGGATATCGCCAAACATATTTTCGGTGAGGATCACATCAAACTGTTTCGGATTCACAATCAGCTGCATAGCGGCATTGTCAACAAACAGAAAATCAACCGTTACATCCGGGTATTGTGATGCCATTGCCTGCACCACTTTCCTCCATAGCCTGGAAGTTTCAAGTACATTGGCTTTGTCAACCAGCGTCAGTTTTTTCCTTCTCTTTTGCGCTGCTTTGAACGCGAGGTGCGCGATTCTTTCTATTTCTGCTGCAGAATAAGAGCATTCGTCGGAAGCTGTGGTGCCGTCATCCGACAGGTTCTTGGCACCGAAATAGATACCTCCTGTGAGTTCACGGTAAATAACGCAATCCACACCCTCCAGGTTTTTTGCCTTCAGGGGAGACAGGTGTTGCAATGTCGGAAATGTATTTACCGGACGTATGTTGGCAAACAGCTGCAGCGATTTGCGGAGCTTTAACAGGCCCTGCTCCGGGCGTACTTTGGCCGAAGGGTCATTGTCATATTTGGGATGCCCGATGGCACCAAACAATACTGCGTCACTATTAAGGCACAGTTCTATTGTTTCGTCGGGTAATGGATTGCCGGTCTTGTCAATGGCATCTGCACCCATCAGGCCGAAAGAGTAATGAAATTTATGATTATAATGTTTAGCAACAGCATCAAGCACTTTAATCGACTGTTGTGTTACTTCCGGTCCGATTCCATCACCTAATATGACTGCAATTTTCTTTTCCATGGTTGGGATTTATGCTGATAATAATTTTTCTGAAAAATGCTCACCTATGAATGCAGTACCATTTTCGAGTACCAGTTTTTTACTGATGCACTCCGGCAGTTCAGTTTCATAATGTGTTACATAAATAAGTGTTCGCTCCGGATCATCGCAAAGGCGGTCAACAAGATTTATGAAAGCAGTCCGCTGGTGATCATCGAGCCCCTGGCAGGGTTCGTCGAGAATCAGCAGGTGTGGGTTTTTAATCATAGCCCGTGCGAGTAATGCCAGGCGCTGATGACCTGTCGAAAGTAAGGAAAGCAGCCTGTGCTGAACTGCTGTGAGGCCAAACAGTTCCAGCCATTTCACTACTTCTGCGTGCTGTGACTCATTCAACTGGCGAAAAAGCCCGATCGTGTCGAACAATCCGGATGCAACCGCCTGGTAACAGGTGATACTGCTGTCAAAATACCATTGAAGTTCAGGTGATACATAACCGATATTTTTCTTGATGTCCCAGATGCTTTCGCCGGTTCCCCTTTTCCTGTCGAAGAGTAAAATGTCGTTACAGTATGCTTTTGGATTATCGCCCGTGATGAGGCTGATCAATGTTGATTTTCCGGTACCATTTGCCCCCTTGAGCCACCATCTTTCTCCGTTCCTGATGGTCCAGTTCACATTGTTCAGAAGTCTTTTGTCACCATAGCTGATCTCATTTTGATGCATCTCCACTACGATCTGAAAATGGTGGGGGAGTTGTGCGATATCGATCCGGGGACTTTCAAATTTTCTTTCGGATGTGTGAACAGGGAGTCCCGCTGTGTTTCCAAAGTATGCCTGTTTGCCACTGTCCAGCAGCAGCGCGTAATCAATAAACAGCGGGCATTCTTCCGGATCACAGATGATAATAAACCTGCATCCTGTACAGGACTTTTCTTCCATGATCTTTCGCAACAGGGCACGGCTGGCTGTATCCATACCGGTAAAAGGTTCATCTAGGATGTATACCGGTGCATTTTGCTGAAAAGCCTTGATGAGCTGGAATCTTTTATGTTCACCGCTTGACAGGTGAAGAAGGGGAGTGTCCAGCCTTTCCTGGAGACCAAATACCCTTAGCAATCTCAAAGTTTCCTCTGACAAATGTTCGAGGTCTTCACGCAGGGTTGCAGAATCGTCCGCTTCCATGCTGTTGAATCGCTGCTGGTAATAGAACTGGCTGACATGCGACCGGTTCGTAAAATGATAATGCTGATCTACCCGTAATGCGTGAACCGTAAGTCTTGAAGACAAGGCGTGGGCAAGCGACGTTTTCCCGCTTCCCGAAGAACCGCTGATGAGCAGGTGACTGCCTGCAGGCAATTCAAATGCGATACCATCCAGAATTTTTTTCCCACTGAGTTGAAGGGAAACATTATTTACTATGATGGTATCCCGGTTCATCAGGCCATGTTCTTTTCGTGTTGTTCTATTTCTTTCCTGATGCTCAGCAGGTAATCAATATCATCATAACCGTTGAGCAGGCAGGTTTTCTTATAAGGATTTATGTCGAATGTCGTGGTCAGCCCAACAGAAGGTAAACTGATAGTCTGGGCTGGAAGATCGACTTCTAGGGTTGTAGCCGGATCTTTTTCTATAGCGCTGAAAAGCTGTTGCAGGAAATCTTCGCTTACCTGTACAGGCAGCAGGAAGTTATTAAGTGAGTTGTTGCGGAAGATGTCAGCAAAAAAGCTGCTCACAACCACATCAAAACCATAATCTTTAATAGCCCATGCAGCATGTTCGCGGGATGATCCGCAGCCGAAATTCTTACCGGCTACCAGGATCTTTCCACTGAAAAGCGGATTATTGAGGATAAAATCTTTCTTCTGCTGGTTTTCGTCGTCATTCTCAAAACGCCAGTCGCGGAAAAGGTTCTTGCCGAATCCGTCACGGCTTGTTGCCTTGAGGAAGCGTGCTGGTATTATCTGGTCTGTATCTACATTCTCGATGTGAACCGGAACAGCTGTCGATGTTATGGTAGAAAGTGACTTCATTTGTCTTAGTTTTCCCTTTGCCTTTTTTACTTTTAAATGTACTCTCTTACGTCATCAACTTTGCCCGTGATGGCTGCAAGTGCAGCGGTGAGCGGGCTTGCGAGCAGTGTCCTTGCGTTTGGACCCTGGCGGCCTTCAAAGTTTCGGTTGGAAGTTGAGATGCAATATTTGCCGGCAGGAATTTTGTCTTCATTCATCCCGAGGCAGGCGGAGCAGCCTGGTTGCCGCAACTGAAAGCCTGCAGCTTCAAATACCTTGTCAATTCCTTCGGCGATCGCCTGCTGTTCAACCTGCTTGCTGCCAGGAACGATCCACACTTCAACGTCGTCAGCTTTCTTCTTCCCCTTTACAAATGCCGCAACCTGGCGAAGGTCTTCAATGCGGCTGTTGGTACAGCTTCCTATGAATACATAGTCTACTTTTTGACCACGGATAGACGCACCCGGGTGAAAGCCCATATACTGGAGCGACTTATTAAAAGACGGCCTGTCGCTGCTTTCGATCTGTTCAAGAGTGGGAATGTGGCCGGTAACGGTGATGCCCATCCCCGGATTTGTTCCATAGGTAATCATTGGCCCGATAGCCGATGCTGCAATGTTGATCTCCATATCAAACGTCGCATCCTGGTCTGAGTAAAGTTTAGACCACTCGGAAACTTTTTCGTTGAAAGCTTCACCTTGCGGCATGAACTTTCTTCCTTTCATATAGGTGAAGGTCGTTTCATCTGGAGCGATCATTCCGCCACGTGCACCCATTTCGATACTCATATTACAGATGGTCATGCGGGCTTCCATGCTTAGCGAACGAATTGCAGAACCTGCATATTCGACGAAATACCCGGTCGCACCACTTGCAGAGATCTGGGCTATGATATACAGGATAATATCTTTTGCTCCTACTCCCGGCTGCAGTTCACCTTCAACATTGATGCGCATCAGCTTTGGCTTGCTTTGCATCAGGCATTGCGTTGCCAATACCATTTCCACTTCACTGGTTCCTATCCCGAAAGCAATGGATCCAAAAGCACCATGCGTGGAAGTGTGGCTGTCACCACATACAATGGTCATTCCCGGTTGTGTGATGCCCAGCTCTGGTCCGATCACATGAACAATTCCCTGGTAAGGATGGCCTAAACCATATAGTTCGATATTGTGGTTCTTGCAGTTCTCTATCAGAGTCGCTACCTGCAATCGCGATAATTCTTCTTTAATAGGCAGGTGTTGGTTAAGCGTAGGTACATTGTGGTCCGCTGTTGCCACTACCTGGTCAGGGCGGAAAACAGGAATACCGCGCTGTTCAAGGCCTTTGAACGCCTGCGGACTTGTCACTTCATGTATAAAATGCCTGTCAATATAAAACACTGAGGGGCCGTCTTCGATCTGCTGCACCACATGTGTTTCCCAAATCTTGTCAAATAAAGTCTTACCCATTTTTCTGCTATTCGATGATCAGGTGAATATTACTATGCGGTAACGACGCTTTTGCTGTGCGCAAAGGCAATCAGCTGGAGGTCTTCATCGCAAACTTCTTTTTTGGTATCTGCCACTTCCAGGAATCGCTGGTAAAGGGCATCGATATCATTGCGGTTAAACTGGTGTCCAAGTTTCTGGAACCGGTAAGCGAGTGCGCTTCGGCCGCTTCTCGCAGTCAAAACGATCTTTGAACTATCTGCGCCCACTTCTTCCGGAGCTATAATTTCATAAGTCTGGGTATCTTTCAGGAACCCGTCCTGGTGAATACCGGATGAATGAGAAAATGCGTTGGCGCCTACGATCGCCTTGTTAGGTTGTACGGGCATACGCATGGTATCTGCCACCATCCGGCTGATCGGGTTCAGCTGGGTCGCGTTTATGTCGGTATAGAATCCAAGTGAAGCATGCTGGCGAATGATCATTACCACTTCTTCCAAAGATGTATTTCCGGCTCTTTCACCCAGTCCGTTGATGGTACACTCGATCTGGCGGGCTCCACCAATGATACCGGCGATAGAGTTGGCTGTTGCCAGGCCCAGGTCGTTATGACAATGACAGCTCAGAACTGCTTTATCGATATTCGGAACATTGTTGACAAGGTAGGCAATCTTTTCACCATATTGGTGCGGAAGGCAATATCCGGTTGTATCCGGGATATTCACTGTTGTGGCACCGGCAGCAATAACTGCTTCCACCACGCGGGCCAGGTAGTCATTGTCGGTCCGGCCTGCATCTTCTGCGTAGAACTCAACATCATCAGTAAAGTTTCTCGCCCACTTTACGCACTGAATGGCACGCTGGAGGATCTCTTCACGGGTTGAATTGAATTTAGACTTGATATGGAAGTCCGAAGTTCCGATTCCGGTGTGTATCCGCTTGCGGACAGCAGGTTTGAGGGCTTCGGCAGCCACTTCTATGTCTTTCTGGACTGCACGGCTCAATCCGCATACCGTAGTATTCTTCAATAACCTGGCAATTTCGTTAACGGCTTCAAAGTCCCCGGGTGAAGAAATAGGGAAGCCGGCTTCCAGAATGTCGACACCCAGCGCCTCTAGTTCAAGGGCCAGTTCGATCTTCTCTTTTTTATTGAGTTTACATCCGGGCACCTGTTCACCATCGCGGAGGGTTGTGTCAAATATGAAAATTTTCTTATCCATATGCATTCATGGGATTTATAAAGTAAGCAGGCCCTATATTCCCGATTGCTTGCTATGTTTGTGAAATACAGGGACCTGCGAAACCGAAAATAGCTAGCATATCATGGGCGTTCAAATCAAAATGGTTCCTGAATTACAGTGGTTAAACCCCCTTAAATTTGCTGAAATGCAGTACTGATAAGGGTTTAATGTTAAGCGAATTACGATGCCCAACAAACAGATAGACGCTTTATTCCAGTTGATCAAGACCCTTGAAAAGTCGGAAAAACGCAATTTCAAGCTGTACGTAACCCGTAATACGGGGGCTGACAACCTGAAAGTGACCGAACTATTTGATGCACTTGATAAGATGACGGAATATGATGAAGCCCTCCTGTTAAAGAAGAACCCCGGCATAAAGAAGGCTCAGCTCAGTAATTTAAAGGCCCATCTCTACCGGCTGATCCTTTCCAGCCTGCGACTTATCCGCGATGAGCATAATATTGATATTCAACTCCATGAACAAATGGGGTATGCCAGGATTCTGTACAATAAAGGCCTGTACCTCCAGAGCCTCAAGATCCTCGATAAGCTTAAGGACCAGGCACGGCAGCACAACCAGGTGACCTTTATCATGCAGGCCGTTTTTTTTGAAAAAAAGATCGAAGCCCTGCATATTACCCGGAGCAGCGAGAATCGTGCTGCATCTCTCGTAACCGAATCTGAACAGGTCACCGGCCGCCTTGAACGGATAAATGACAGTTCCAGTCTTTCCCTGCTGCTTTACGACTGGTACATCCGTCATGGTCACGCGCGTAATAAGCAGGATGAGGCTGAACTGGACAGGTTCTTTGAACAGCATATGCCTGCCGAACCTGCGCAGGGCAGGGGCTTTTATGAGACCCTTTACATCAGCCAGAGTTATTCCTGGTACGCGTTCATCCGGCAGGACTTTCTCATGTATTACCGCTATTCGCAGAAGTGGGTTGACACTTTTCACAAGTACCCGGAAATGATCAAAGTGGAAACCCTGCAGTATATAAAAGGATTGCATAACCTGCTAAGTGCTCACTTTGACCTGCGTAATGAGACAGGTTTTTCCCGGGCCCTGCAATTGTTCGAGGAATTTGAAAGGACAGATGTGGTTCAGACGAATGACAACAACAGGATCCAGGCATTCGTGTACTTACAGCTTGCCCGTATCAACCAGCATTTCCTTACCGGCACGTTTACTGAAGGACTTCAACTGGTGCCATATCTTGAAGAAAAGCTGGAAGAATACAGGTTGCAACTGGACAGGCACCGGGTACTGGTATTTTATTACAAAGTTGCCTGCCTGTATTTCGGCAGTGGCGACAATGAGAAGGCTATCGATTATCTTCAGAAAATCATTAACTGGAAAGTTGATTTGCGCACAGACCTGCAGTGCTATGCACGCCTGCTTCACCTGATTGCACACTATGAGCTCGGCAATTATGAACTCCTGGAATACCTGATCAAATCAGTATACCGTTTCATGGCCAATATGGGCAGTCTGAGTGTAGTGGAGGAAGAGATGTTCCGTTTTCTGCGGAAAGCACTCAGCCTTTCACCGTCATCCATAAAAGATGAATTCAGGAAACTCCTGGAAAAGATCAAGCCATTTGAAAATGATTCCCGCGAAACAAGGACCTTCAGCTACCTCGATGTGATCAGCTGGCTGGAAAGCAAGATTGAGAACATTCCGGTGCAGGAAGTGATCAGGCGCAAAGCCGGGGTAAATCGCAGGCGGAAGGGGGAATTGGATCAGTCGTAGGATCTTCCGTTAAGTCTCGCATACTTCAGCTCGTCGTCCTCAATCCAGAACTCGAGTTTCGGATGCATGAAGTCATCAGTTTCGTGTATCCATCTGCCACCATTCAGCGGTTTCACAAGTGAACAGAGAAATGATTTAATTTCTATTGTACGATTATTGAAAGCTTCCTGCCGGCTCTCCAGTTCAACAAGTTTTTCGTGTATGCTATAGATGTTTATCATTTCCTGGTCAGAATAAATCTTTTCAGAATTTTTCAGGATCAGGTGATGGTATTGTGCCCGGGTATTTTTGATCTCCTTGTCGAGTGACCGGACCAGTGATTCCTGTTCAAACAACTCTTTTACCAATTTCTTAAGGTCATGCATCGGGTAGGATTTTCTATGGATTGCAGGAATAACGACAGATCCGGGTGAAAATTATTCTTTGAAGTGAACTTTAATTGGATTAATTTACCCATGAGTCTTTTTATTTATATTTTCCTGGTAGCGATGTATTCAAGTGTCGCCTGCAGTGTTTTGCAACTGCGGAGTTTTCTGAAAATAAGTTGGGTGCATGCAGGTTTAGGCAGAATCTGGTAAAATCAAACAGCAACGATGATACGTAATCCGGTCGTGGTGTTTATTTTCATTCTTCTGAGCCTGGATTTGACAGCCCAGCAAACGCCGGGTTCGCCAGGCAACGACAGCTGTCAGACAAAAGACATGACTGACTGGTTCAGGCAATGGACGAACAAAAAAAAGCCGCCGAAAGAAAAAACTTCTGCAATATTTGCTGCCCCGCTTATAGGCAGCTCGCCAAGTACCGGGTTCTTAGTTGGTGCTACTTTGCAGACAGCATTCAAGTTGCCTAACTCGAACCTCTCTGCCTTCCAGGCGAATCTTCAATACACATCTAAGAACCAGTTTCTCGTCTTCCTGCGAAATACTATTTACGCGAAGAAAAACACGATACTACTTTCGGGCGACTGGCGTTTTTTCCTATATGCTGAACCCACTTACGGGCTGGGCACAAACGCACCGAAAGGTACATTACCTTATTATTTTCATTTCATGGGGGAAGGTGAGGCAACTGATTCCCTGTCGCAGCCTATGGAATTCAATTATTACAAAATTCACCAGGTCGCTTCCTTCCGGGTAGCGGATGGCTGGTTTATAGGTGCGGGGGTGCATTTTGACCTTTTCAATAATATCAAAGACCTCAAACTTGACACACCTACTGCTTATATAACCAGTCACTACGCCTACAGCAGTAAGTATGGTTTTAACCCCGAAAAATATAAACAGATAGGTGTAAGCCTGAATATAGTTTATGATACCCGTGATAATATGGTTAATGCTTATAAGGGTATGTATGCAAACCTGAATTACCGGTTTAATCCAACGTGGCTGGGTAGTGATGAATACAGCTCGGCAATCTGGTCTGAATTCCGCTATTTCAAAGGAGTATCACGTAAGTACGAAAGCATGGTACTGGCATTCTGGCTTATTGGGAATTTCAGTGTTGGGGGAGACCAGCCTTACCTGGGATTGCCGGCATTAGGATATGACCAGAGAAGCAAAACCGGCCGTGGTTATACGATCGGCCGGTTTCGTGGAGAAAATATGGTCTATGGAGAAACTGAATTCCGGTTCCCTATATCAAAATGTACAGGAACGCTGGGTGGTGTCCTCTTTGTAAATGCCGTTACTATCGACAATAAAGACGCTTACGTCCATCTTTTCGATTATGTAAAACCTGGTTTTGGAGCAGGTATACGCATTTTATTCAACAAACAAACGCGAATGAACATCCAGGTTGATTACGGAAGAGGAGACCACTCCTCCGGCATCTACTTTGGTGCGTCGGAAGTCTTCTGATGTTCCCCTATCATTTTATTCTTTCTTCAGTTTTTTCAGTGTACCATCAGGTGCGAAATAAAGTCTTCTGTGTTCGCCGGCATCATTCCTTGCCACGACTTCGTAATACTCAAGGTTCTTTGTGGCACTGGTATTCTTATAATATGTTTTTGCTACCACAGTCCAGCCTGGATGTGTCTGGCTGATGTTGCTGATGGATGCTTTAACAGGATCAGGCAGTGTGGCAGCCTGTTGTTCCAGCTTGGATTTTATCAATGTTCCGTCAGGCTTATAAAGACCATAGTAATTCATATTATCCCGGGTGAATTGTATGGTGTAATAGTCAACAGTTTCAGCCGGGTCCAGTTCGTCATCGACCGTCACATTCCAGCCTTTCGCAACCACATCCTGTGGTACTTTGTAATATTGAACGGCTTGCGCATTCGGAAACTGCTTTTCCAGTTTAGCAATCACTGCGGCAGGAAGTTCCTGTTTGCTAACCTTGTTTGTGCCCGTGATTACAACTTCATCCGGGGTCTGTGCAGACAAAGTCATATTCAGGACAACAGTGATGGCTAGCATGAGTTTTTTTTTCATATTGCTTTTTTTTCTTATGAGGTAATTGGTTTCATATTAAACAATTGCTTCAGTGTTTATGATTTTCCTATTGATCGCAGGTTGTTCAGGCGTTCCCTGTTGATCTGGAGTTCGAGCGCCTGTTCAGCAATGATCTTTCTTAAACGGATATTTTCTTCGATCAACAAGTTGAGTTCCTGTTGGGAAGCAGTATTCAGTGCATTTGAATTGAGCCTGTGCAGCGCTTCCAGCTTTATTCTCCAGCGCGACAAAACACTATATGAAAGATGGTGTTGTAGCAGGGTCTGTTTAATGCCCTCATCTTCTGCCTGCTTAAGTATAAGCAGTTTTTCCTCCACCTTGAACGACCTTCGCTGCTTTGACATGACATGCCTTTGAGTATTTACAGAATACCCGATTAAGGTTGGGTTGTTTTCCATCGGTCGATTTCATGACACGACAAAAAAGGTGGGCCTACGCGCATGCTTCAAATTTTCATTCCAAGTTGCGATCGGCCCGTTCCTTTCCCCGTCTTTAATATCTTAGTTTGTGGTTGAAATTTTTTGTGGTCCTATACTTATGACACTGCAAAAAGTGATATTCCGCCATTTCCGGTAAAAATTCACGGAAGTTTTGTTAGTCAGGGTACAAACGGCTGAATTCATTGCGGATGTTGGAAAGCGCCTGTCGAAGTTGCTTTTCTATTGTACTCGCCGGTTTTCCAAGAATTGCAGCAATCTGTTTGATAGTTAGTCCATGAATCCTGTTTAGCTGGAAAACCATGCTGCACTTATTAGACATGCCAGCGAGACTCCTGTTTAGCAAAACCTTCATTTCCTTGCAGGCGATCCGGCTGTTGACATCTTCGCCGTCTTCTGCACTGAAAAGACGGAAGCTTTGCATATGCCTCGAACGTAGTTTATTGTTGCGGTGGTAGTTAAAAATCCTGTTACGCAGACTCTGCTGCAGGTAGGGCAGGAGGCTCTTTTTATTGCGCAACTGGAATCCCTTGCAATACAAAGACACATAGAGTTCCTGCACGATCTCGGAAGCTGTATTCATATCCGAAACATATCCGTCGGCGAATTTGACAAGCGCCTTATAATATGTTTTAAACAACAGGCTGATACCCGCAGATCGGTCTGTGTAAATAAGGTCGATAATGGATTCATCTGATACCTGTTTTACGACGGCGGCAGTAAAATGCATGATTCTTGCAGATATAGGTGAGGAAAAGGTTTGGTCAGAATAGGGAACGGCATTAGCCAGATAAGCATCCAGGTGGCTGAATAGCTAAATTAATGATGCATTTGAACCTGATTTGTAACAGATTGACGCAAATTTCTGTAACAGGAAATATGACAATTATGCTTAATTGACAAGAGTATTTGCTAAATTAGTACAGACCCAGGATCATACACTGATTTGCATCCCTGTAAAAACCGGCAACAACAGGTTGGTAGCAGTAATAAATGCCCCCCATCTTCAACCCACGCCCTGTTGTATCACGTTGTAATACCAGTTTTATGCTGGTGTGTGGCCGTTGTATTGTGGCGTGGCTGGCTGTACTTTCAATTGTTCAATCTCAACTTTTCGCTCAGGAACTATCTCCTTCAAAACAATACTCTGTAACGCATTACACAGGTGAAAACGGTTTGCCGCAAAACAGCGTCCGCGGCATCTCTTTCGACAGTAGTGGTTATTTATGGATTGGTACCGAAATGGGTTTAACCCGTTTTGATGGACAACATTTCCGGCAGTTCAATACCGGACCCTCAAATGACCACAGATCAACGGCAATAGCCTTCCTCGGCAAAACGGGTTCAAAGCTGCTGCTTGCGACAACTGCAGGGAATTCTGTATACAGGTTAGACGCGGAAGGACCTATTCTGATGAAGGGCTATGATGCTTCCCTGCAACGATGGTTGCGTTCAGTCGCATACAACAGGATCTATGACCTGTATTCAGACTGTGAGCGGCTGGTAGAATCCGGTAGCCGGCCGTTATGGATTTTACCCGAAGCGAAACTGATGAACAGGTCGGCACAGAACAGCATAGCCTTCGTACGGAACAGGTACCTGTATTTTAATAGCATGATGGAACTGGTAGCCGCAGATACAGGCCTTGTGGAATTTGAAAAAGTTCATATTACCGGGCCACTCGCAGCTGAAATGAACAAGGGCAAAAGTGCCGAATTTGCAACTGGTCTCATTCTTCAGGAAAATACGCTTTATGTCAGATGGAAGGAGACGATCTACCGGCTTGATTTCCGGGAAAACAACCTGGTCACTGGCACCCCTGTTTTGAACGTTGGAGAAATTTCCAACATTACCTGCTTCCTTGAAGTACCCGACTCGGATATTTACCTGGTTGGAACGCTTTCAGACGGGCTCTATATATTTCAACGACAACAATTCTCTGCTGTATTGCTTGACCAGCCGGAATCCGAAGTCGTGTATGCACTGGCACCGCTCGGTGGAAACGGATTTTTAACCTGGAAAGGAGGCATCCAGCCGGGTAAAGTGTTTGATCTTCCCTCTGTTTATACAAGCCAGAGCATTTTACATACAAAAGACGGAAACTACCTCCTGAATCGTTGGGTAAACAAGTTAGATGCCGGAATCGTCGTTCTTGACAGTAACCTAAGGCAACGAACATATATCCGCGAAGACAATCTTAGGGTAAAAGCTTTCCTGGAATCCAATGACGGTAGCCGCTGGCTGGCGGCAGCCGGCCATTACCTGGGAAAACTCGAAAACAACAGAATCAAATGGTTGGAACCGCCTGAAGGTTTGCCTGCAAACTTCCCTGTACAGACAATTATAGAAGACAGCGCAAGGAATTTCTGGCTGGGAGGGGAACTGGGACTTGCCCGGGTGTGCAGGGAGACTAACCAGGCTGAAGTATTGGAAGAACTGAAGGGAATTGAAATAAGGCAGCTGTATGAAGACAGTCGTGGTACTTTGTGGGTCAGCACGTATGGTAAAGGTCTTTACGCAATATGCAATAGCAGATTGATCCGGCTTCCGACCGATTACAACAATCATCTTGCGTTTGCACATGCTGTGGTAGATGATGGAAAGGGATATTTCTGGATACCCACCAATAACGGTCTTTTCCAGGTCCTTGTCAGCGACCTTTATGATTATTTCAGGGATCCTGCCTTCATTCCTTATTTCCATGAATATGAGCGGACAGACGGTTTTCTTACAAACGAATTCAATGGAGGATGCACACCTGCGGGAGTGCGGTTGAAAAATGGCTTTATTGCGCTTCCTTCAATGAAAGGCATAGTGCAGTTCAATCCCGAAAAAATTTCTGCTCACTGCAGCGAGAATCCGATATATGTGGAAGCAGTTATCGGCGGTAATGTCGTGAGACCATACAATCTTCATGCGCTGCAGGTAAAGCCTGGTACAAGACGCATCCAGTTCATTGTGTCTTCCCCGTTTTTTGGCAATCCCCGCAATAACCTGGTGGAATATAACATCGAAGGTGTGGACTCCAATTGGTATCCTTTGCAGGATGACGGCATGATCCATCTCAACAAACTTCCCGCCGGAAACTATACATTGAACCTGTGTAAGCGCGTGAGGTTTGGCAGGGATAACCTGATTATGAAACAGGTGGCATTCGTGGTACTGCCAGCCTTTCATGAGACGCTTCAATTCTGGTTGCTGATGTCTGTGCTTACCGCATTGATTTTTTATGGATTGGCGTACATGAGATTCCACTACCTGGTGAAACAAAAGGCGGCACTGGAAGATGAGATCCGGAAAAGAACCGGTGAACAGGATAAACTCATTAATGAGCTATCTAAGAATGTACAGTTCCGGCAAAAGCTGGCCATGATCCTGACGCATGATCTTCAGTCCCCTATGAGATTCCTTGCCGATACAACGGAGCGGGTGATGAGAACAGACGTTCCCAGTGCAATGGATAAGGATGAGCTCGTGAGGGAAGTCAGCATAACCAGCCGTGCCTGCTATCATTTGATTGAAGAGTTCAGTACATGGTTGAGAACGCTTGACAAAGACTGGCGTCCGCAACAAAGTGAGATAATGCTCGACGAACTGGCCTATGAACTCTCCGGTTTCATATCGTCGCAGTTGAAAGATAAAGGCAACACCCTTCGAATGGATCACGACGCAGTCACAAGCCTCAAAACGGACAGGCAGCTGCTGAAAATCATCCTTCGGAATATCCTTGACAATGCAAATAAGGTCATGCGGAATGGAACTATAGACCTGCACGTCACCAACTTTAACGGTATTACCAGGATCAGGGTAATGGACACTGGTCCTGGGATCAGGCAGGAAATACTAGACCAGTTGAACCGCACCATCGATGCCGGCCCGGCCCCCGGGAATGTCACTTATTCAGTTCGGGGGAATGGCTTCCGTTTTATTATCGACTTCTGTAAACTGCTGAATATCCGGTTAACTATTGAAAACAATTCCTGGGGAGGCGCAACCATAAATTTATACTTATGAAGAGTATACTCCTTGCAGATGACCATGGTATTGTACGGTCAGGCATCCGGCTGTTACTGACTGATCATTTTCGTTTTGGCCGGATTGATGAAGCCAGTGCTGAAGAAGAGATAGCCCAGTGTGTCAAAAGGTGGAACTATGACCTGATGATGCTTGATATCAATATGCCAAACACCGATTTCCCGGGTCTAATGCATTGGTTACAGGCTGCAGCCCCAGCAATGAGGGTGATCGTTTTTACCATGCACAGTGAGCAGCTGTTTGGGGTGCATGCACTAAAATTGGGAGCTTATGGCTTTCTGAACAAGAATGCGTCCAATGAAGAGATCGTGACTGCAATCCGGAATGTACTGGAAAACCGGAAATATATCAGCCCTACGTTAGCCCAGCTGATAGCTGAAAACGAGACGGGAGGGCGGGATCTTAATCCATTTTCCAACCTTTCGCCCCGTGAACTCGAAATTGCCATGTTGCTGGATAAAGGGCACTCACTCCCCGAAGTATGCCATTTGTTAAATATCCAGTACAGTACCGGCAACACTTACAAGCGACGTATATTTGAAAAGATGGGTGTCACAAGCATTCTTGCCCTTACCCGGCTGTTCCAGCAATACAACCAGTAATATTAACTTTCCCTGTGCTTGTTATTCCACCGCTTTTCATATCTTTGCCCACTATTTAAGTTGGGAAAGCTAGGCGTGTTTCATATAAAGTATTGATAATCAACCTGTTTCGTTGGTGCCTCCGATGGGGGATAACGAGCAGGAATTTGTATGTTATACCTTGAACACCCATCTGGTAGGATCCATAAAACACAATCTGCAGTATATCTATGGCTATCAAAAAAGAAAATCGTCCCAAGTCCAATTTTTCGAAAATCACGATTGGACTGGCCTCACCTGATTCCATCCTGGAAAAGAGCTACGGTGAAGTGTTGAAGCCTGAAACCATTAACTATCGTACCTATAAGCCGGAGCGTGATGGTCTTTTCTGTGAAAGGATCTTCGGGCCGGTGAAGGATTACGAATGTGCATGTGGTAAGTACAAGCGCATCCGTTATAAGGGTATTGTATGTGACCGTTGCGGGGTTGAGGTTACCGAGAAGAAAGTGCGTCGTGAACGCATGGGCCACATTAAACTGGTGGTACCAGTAGTTCACATCTGGTATTTCAAGAGCTTGCCGAACAAGATCGGATACCTCCTCGGAATGAGCTCGAAGAAGCTGGAAAGCATTGTTTACTATGAGCGTTTCGTAGTAATCCAGCCAGGCATCCGGACCGACAAGGGACAGAATGTGGGAGACCTGCTGACAGAAGAAGAATATCTCGATATACTCGATACATTACCGAAGGATAACCAATATCTGCCTGACGAAGATCCGAACAAGTTCATCGCCAAGATGGGTGCTGAAGCTGTTCACGACCTGTTGCAGCGGATTGACCTGGACCAGCTGAGCTACGACCTTCGTAATGCTGCGGCTACTGAAACATCACAGCAGCGTAAGGCAGACGCCCTTAAGCGTCTGAGTGTTGTGGAAGCATTCCGTGATGCAAACAGCAGGATCACCAACCGCCCGGAATGGATGGTTATGCAATACATCCCGGTTATTCCACCGGAATTGCGTCCATTGGTTCCCCTGGATGGCGGTCGTTTTGCGTCTTCTGACCTGAATGATCTTTACCGCAGGGTAATCATCCGGAACAACCGTCTGAAGCGCCTTCTCGAGATCAAAGCTCCTGAGGTGATCCTCCGTAACGAAAAGCGGATGTTGCAGGAAGCGATCGATTCCCTGTTCGATAACAGCCGTAAGTCCAATGCCGTTAAGGCTGAAGGTGGCCGTGCACTGAAATCACTTTCAGATGTACTGAAAGGAAAGCAGGGTCGTTTCCGCCAGAACCTCCTCGGTAAGCGTGTTGACTACTCCGGCCGTTCCGTAATTGTGGTTGGACCGGAATTGAAAATGCACGAGTGTGGTCTGCCTAAAGACATGGCTGCTGAACTCTTCAAACCCTTTATCATCCGCAAACTGATTGAAAGGGGTATAGTAAAAACTGTTAAGAGTGCCCGCAAACTGGTTGATAAAAAAGAACCGGTGATCTGGGACATTCTTGAAAATATCCTGAAAGGGCACCCGGTTATGCTTAACCGTGCCCCGACACTGCACCGCCTGTCTATCCAGGCCTTCCAGCCAAAATTGATTGAAGGCAAAGCTATCCAGCTGCACCCGCTCGTAACGACAGCGTTCAACGCCGACTTCGACGGTGACCAGATGGCGGTTCACGTTCCCCTCAGCAATGCAGCAGTCCTTGAAGCACAGTTGCTGATGCTTTCTTCCCATAACATTCTTAACCCGCAGAACGGTACGCCGATCACCCTGCCTTCACAGGACATGGTACTCGGACTGTATTATATCACAAAGGGTAAGAAAAGCACTGAAACTGAAAAAGTGCGTGGTGAAGGAATGAGTTTCTATTCATCAGAAGAAGTGCTGATCGCATATAACGAAGGCAGAATCGATCTTCATGCAACCATCAAACTGCGTACAAACATGCGCAGCAACCAGGGAATACTCGAGCGCAAGCTCATCGAAACTACTGTAGGTCGCGTACTTTTCAACGTGTACGTTCCTGTCGAAGTTGGATTCGTAAACGCCCTGCTGACCAAGAAGAGCCTTCGCGAAATCATTGGCGACATCATCAAGATCACCAACGTTCCGAAAACAGCGAAGTTCCTCGATGATATCAAGCAGCTTGGTTTCCGTATGGCGTTCCGTGGCGGTTTGTCTTTCAACCCGCAGGATCTGATCATTCCTGAAGTTAAGGAAGAACTTCTTGAGCAGGCGAAAGTTGAAGTGGATGAAGTGTGGGACAACTACAACATGGGTCTCATTACAAATAACGAACGATACAACCAGATCGTTGATATCTGGTCAAGGGTGGATACCCGTATCACGGAGACCCTTATCCGTGAAATGCAGAATGACAAGCAGGGCTTCAACTCTGTTTACATGATGCTTGACTCAGGTGCGCGTGGTTCGAAGCAGCAGGTTAAGCAGCTCGCTGGTATCAGGGGTCTGATGGCAAAGCCGCGTAAGAGTGGTTCTACAGGGTCTGAGATCATTGAGAACCCGATCCTTTCGAATTTTAAAGGTGGTCTGAACGTATTGGACTACTTTATCTCTACGCACGGTGCCCGTAAAGGTCTGGCCGATACCGCCCTTAAAACTGCGGATGCCGGTTACCTGACACGTCGTCTTGTGGACGTTTCCCAGGATGTGGTGATCACTGAAGAAGATTGCGGAACACTCCGTGGTATTGCGACTTCTGCCCTGAAGGATAATGAAGACGTTATTGAACCACTGAAAGACAGGATCGAAGGAAGAAATTCCCTTCACAATATTTATGACCCGCTGAACGAGGAACTGATTGTCACAGCAGGTGAAGAAATTACCAATGATACTGCACAGCGGATCGAAGATTCAGGTATTGAAATAGTGGAGATCCGCTCCGTACTGACCTGCGAAAGTAAACGCGGCGTGTGTGTGAAGTGTTACGGTAAGAACCTGGCAACAGGATATACCGCACAAAAAGGTGATGCTGTTGGTATCATCGCTGCGCAGTCGATCGGTGAACCGGGTACACAGCTTACACTCCGTACCTTCCACGTGGGTGGTGTGGCAGGATCTGCTTCTGTTGAATCCTCACTTCTCGCCAAGTTTGACGGTACCATCCAGTTTGATGGTCTGCGTACCGTACTTACTGAGAATGCAGAAGGTGAAAAAGTCCAGGTTGTTATCGGTCGTACCGGTGAGATCAGGAACATGGATGTGAAGAATGACCGCCTGCTGAACGTGGTGAACATTCCTTATGGTGCAACACTCCAGGTGAAGGATGGCCAGAAAGTAGCCAAAGGTGATGTGATCTGCACATGGGACCCATACAACAACGTTATCATCGCGGAAATTGCCGGTGCTGTTAAACTCGAGAATGTAATCGAAGGTATTACCTATCGTGAAGAGGCTGATGAGCAGACTGGTCACCGTGAAAAAGTGGTAATCGAAACAAAAGATAAGACCAAGATTCCTTCTGTGAACGTAGAAGGCAAGGAGATCAAATCATATAACCTGCCGGTAGGCTCGCATATCATCATCGAAGAAAACGATGAAGTGAAAGCCGGGCAGGTGATCGTTAAGATCCCGCGTGTACTCGGTAAGCTTAGGGATATCACCGGGGGTCTGCCTCGTGTAACTGAACTTTTCGAAGCACGTAACCCCGGTAACCCTGCCATCGTTTCTGAAATTGATGGTGTGGTGACCTTCGGATCTATCAAGCGTGGTAACCGTGAGATCATCGTGGAAGCCCGTGACGGAGTAACCAAGAAATACCTTGTTCCGCTGACACGCCAGATCCTTGCACAAGACGGAGACTTCGTGAAAGCAGGGGTAGCACTTTCTGACGGACAGATTGCACCAAGCGATATCCTCAACATCAAAGGACCTTTCGCTGTTCAGGAATATGTGGTGAATGAAATCCAGGAAGTTTACCGACTCCAGGGTGTACGTATCAACGACAAACACATTGAAGTGATCGTTCGCCAGATGATGAAAAAGGTATCTATCGTAGATCCGGGAGATACCAAGTTCCTCGAAGACGATACCGTTGATAAGTTTGAATTCATCGAAGAGAATGACTGGATCTTTGACAAGAAGGTAGTAGCAGATCCGGGCGAAAGCTCAAGGCTGCGCGCCGGCCAGATCGTTAGTCTGCGCGACCTTCGTGAAGAAAACTCGATCCTCCGTCGTTCCGATAAGAAACTGGTTGAATACCGCGATGCGCAACCGGCGACTTCTCATCCACTGCTGCTTGGTATCACCAAAGCTTCACTCGGAGTACAGAGCTGGATTTCGGCAGCTTCGTTCCAGGAAACAACCAAAGTGCTCAGCACTGCGGCGATCCAGGGTAAAACTGACGATATGATGGGTCTGAAAGAGAATGTGATCACTGGTCACCAGATCCCGGCCGGTACGGGTCTGCGCGATTTTGAGAACATGATCGTGGGCAGCAAGGAAGAATATGAGCTGTTGCAGACTACACGTGAAGCGATGAATTTTGATGACGAAGAATAAGCAGCAACAACTGCCGTAAATAAAAGTGTCTGGCCCGCAAGGACCAGGCACTTTACTTTTACAACACCCCGTAAAACATACACAAAGCGTTAAATTTCAAAAGATTTTCACAGGGAAATTCCGCTTTCTGTATAAACCCCTTAATTTGCCAATAACAAACACTATTTCATGAAGCAACTTTCTTTAGTTCTCAGTGTGATTGCGACCCTTGTGAGCGGATTTCTTCTGGTTAAGCATTTCAGTAAAGGCGATACAGCAGCTACGCCTTCGCATACAGACGGTAGCGGTAAAACGGCTGCTGCAGAATTCAGGATTGCCTACTTTGATATTGATTCGCTGCAAAACAAATATGAATTCTTCAAGGATGCACTTGCACAGCTGAAAGTAAAGGAAGAGTCGATGAATAACGAGCTTTCTGTCCTTGAGCGGTCTTACCAGAAAAAGATCAATGAATGGCAGCAGAAAGGCGCCTCCATGAGCCAGTCAGAGGCAGATGCGGTTCAGCGTGAGTACGCGCAGATGCAGCAGAATTACCAGCAACGCAGGCTTACCCTCGAGCAACAGCTTGAGAACCTGAAGATGGACTATAAGAAAAACATTAAAACCAAGATCGAGGAATACCTGAAAGAGTTCAACAAGGACAAGGGATACTCGTATATTATTTCCTATGAGCCGGAACTGATGTTTTACAAAGACACAATCTACAACATTACCGATCAGCTGATCCAGGGACTGAACACTGCGTACAAGAAGAAATAATTCGGAAGGATTGTATATCTTACCGGATTATTAATTCTCTATGAGTCAGACTGGTTCTTCGTTCAAACCTACCCTTGGATTACTCGATGCAACGATGGTTGTTGCAGGTTCCATGATCGGATCCGGAATTTTTATTGTCAGTGCAGATATTACCAGGAACGTCGGCAGCGCAGGCTGGCTGATATTCGTTTGGTTGCTTACCGGGTTCATGACACTAACCGCAGCCCTTAGCTATGGTGAGTTGAGCGCCATGTATCCCAAAGCCGGCGGTCAGTATGTATATCTTAAAGAAGCATATAATCCTTTAGTAGGATTCCTCTATGGCTGGAGTTTCTTTGCGGTAATCCAAACTGGAACAATCGCAGCGGTAGGGGTTGCTTTTTCAAAGTTTGCTGCATATATTTTTCCTTCGCTGAGTGAAAACAATTACCTCATTGATACAGCTTACATCAGGGTTTCGGCTGCACAGTTGGTATCGATCCTGCTTATAGTACTATTAACTTATATCAATACAAGAGGTGTTAAGGAAGGTAAATGGATCCAGACAACATTTACCCTGGCAAAATTGCTTGCCCTGTTTGGCCTGATAATATTTGGATTTCTTCTGGGAGCAAAAGCCGGTATTTGGGATGCGAACTGGGCAAATGCCTGGGATTTTGGTAAGCTCGAACGTACAGAAGGCGGTAATGAACTCGTTTTTGTCGGTGAAGCGATCAGGAAGACCGACTATGCTACAATATTTGCCATCGTTGGCGCAGTTGCTACAGCCATGGTGGGCTCTGTATTCAGCAGCGATGCCTGGAATAACGTAACCTTCATCGCCGGCGAAATTAAAAGGCCGGAAAAAAACATTGGCCTGAGTCTGTTCCTGGGCACGCTCATCGTTACGGTCATCTACGTATGTGCGAACCTGATGTACACAGCAGTACTTCCACTTAATGAAATTGCTTTCGCAGAAAATGACAGGGTAGCGGTTGCTGCCTCACAAAATATATTCGCACAGGCAGGCACAATTGTTATTGCGATAATGATCATGATCTCCACCTTCGGTTGTAACAACGGGCTGATCCTCTCCGGTGCGAGGGTTTACTATACAATGGCGAAAGACGGATTATTCTTTCGCCAGGTCGGAACCCTTAACAAGAATGGCGTGCCGTCTAAAGGCTTGTGGATTCAATGCCTGTGGACCTGTATTCTGTGTCTGAGCGGCAGGTATGGCGAGCTGCTTGATTATGTGGTATTTGTAGTGCTGATCTTTTATATACTCACAATCATAGGAATATTCCGGCTCAGGGCAACCCGGCCTGACCTTCCCCGCCCTTATAAAGCATTTGGCTATCCTGTTTTACCCGCACTTTATGTGTTGCTGGCAACTTCAATGTGTCTTGCATTATTATTATCCAAGCCAAAGTATCCGTCTTTTGGCCTGCTGATTGTGCTTATAGGGATACCTGTTTACTATATCGCAGTAGCCAATAAAAGGAAAGACGTTGCTGTTTAAGTTAATTTTGCACCATGAATTTTGATCAGCTTTTCGGATCCTTTAATGATATAAGAGTTGCCGTGGTGGGCGATGTAATGCTCGATACCTACTGGTGGGGGCATGTGGAACGGATCTCTCCCGAAGCTCCGGTGCCGGTTGTGGCACTTGATAACAGGGAACTCCGGATCGGAGGTGCAGGGAATGTGGCTCTCAATCTTGTAGCTTTGGGTGCCAACGTTGACATTTTTACTGTGATGGGTGATGATGAAGATGGTAAAATGCTTGACCGGTTGCTTGCAGAAGCCGGGATCGGTACCTCACATGTAGTTTTTAGTGCCGATCGCAAAACAACCAATAAGACCCGTATCATCAGCCGGAATCAGCAGATGATGAGACTCGACAGTGAAACCACCCGGGATCTTGATCACCATGCAGAAACGCAACTTTTGCAGCGGATCTCCAGCTACCTGAAAGAAACGAAACCTGCCGTCCTGATATTTGAAGATTACAACAAGGGCGTGCTAACGGAAAACCTGATAACTGAAGTGATATCAGATTGCCGGAAGCAGGGAGTACTCACAGCAGTGGATCCCAAAAAAAAGAATTTCTTCAGCTATAAAGGCGTGGATATTTTCAAACCAAACCTCAAAGAAGTGAGAGAGGGTCTTAATATCCAGCTTGACCACGTAACACTTGATTCGATGAGGTCAGTACATGACCAGTTGCAGGATAAGCTTGATCACCGTATTTCATTTATTACCCTTTCGGAAAAAGGAGTTTTTTACCAGGACAATGGCCAGGCAGCTATTATTCCCAGTCATTTACGGAACATTGCAGACGTTTCCGGAGCAGGTGATACTGTAATTGCTGTCGCTGCACTTGTATTCGCCGCCACTGGGAAAGTGGAGTTATTCTCCGAGATCGCAAATATTGCGGGAGGACTGGTTTGTGAGGAAGTGGGCACGGCAGCCATCAGGAAAGAGGTATTGCTGAGCGAATGCAAAATGTTGCTGTCATAACAAATATTCTAAATCGATTCTGAGCGAATGGAAAAATATGCAGTAGTCGTAGCAGGTGGCTCCGGCCTGAGAATGGGTACGACTGTGCCCAAACAATTCCTGGAATTACGTGGTAAGCCTGTTATCTGGTACACCCTGACCGCATTTCTGGATTCGTTTCCGGACATGCAGATAATCCTGGTGCTGCCGGAACAACACCTTCAGACAGGTCAACAGATCCTTCGTTCAACGTACGATCCTGATCGAATCTGGATGACAGTTGGCGGGGAAACAAGATTTCATTCCGTACGGAACGGCCTGCAGCATATCCGGAAACATTCCATTGTTTTTGTGCATGATGGTGTGCGTTGCCTCCTGACGCCCGAGCTTATCCGACGCTGTTATGAAGGCGCAGTGGATAAAGGAAATGCGATTGCAGCTGTTGGTGCGACCGACTCCATTCGCATCGAAACATTTAACGGCAATGAACAGCTTGACAGGAATAAAATCCGGATCATCCAAACTCCCCAGACGTTTTACTCTGACATCGTAAAATCGGCATTTGAACAGGATTTTCATGAAAGCTTTACCGATGAGGCAAGTGTGGTTGAAAAACTGGGCGTTAAAATTCACCTGATCGAAGGGGAAAACAGCAATATTAAGATTACAAGGCCGCTTGACCTGCTTATAGCTGAGAAAGTACTGGAAGAAAGGGAAATGGGATTATAGGCCGTCACTTATTTTTTCATGAATCGCAGTAAAGCCGGCAACCTGTTATACTGAATAGCCGGGTAATGTTCTGTATGTGCCCCGAAGCTGCTGTAGAAAAAAGCGAGGTTCCGAATATCAGAGCCTTCAAAATCGAGCAGCAGGCGACGGCCTGCATGATCGGAAATAAACGCATCAATTAAAGCATGCGACGCACCTGATGTGCGTCCATCAGGATGATTGCCTACCAACAGGTAGTAAGCCCGTTGATGACTGAATACAAATCCACATGACGCCAGCAGGTCACCTGCACCGTTTCGAATCCCATAAGTTACAGCCTGCTTTTTTAAAGCCATCAGGTTAAATACTTCTTCAAACTGCGCATATGCACTGTCGTCGATTCCATTGTTTACATGAAATAACTTCGCAAGGCTGGTCACCTCTTTGATGGGAAACCCTTTGTCTACTGTATATTTCAGGTCATGGCACTTGCGTATATTCCTTTTGATGTTCTGCCTGTATTCCCCGGATAGCTTCCTGTAGTCGTCTGAAAGCGAAAGGACATAGTTCGTCCGGATCTTAACCTCGAATTTGCCGGATAGTACATGGTTGCCATGGTTAAGGGGAAAATCCCAGTACCTGAATTTTCGGGGAATGGCTGCAAGAAATTTTTCTGTGGCAGTCAACGAATCCATGCCCTTGCCGAAAATGCCAAGTGAAGCACAAAACGGCTGATAGGGCAGGTAATGAATCCCCCACTTCTTTTTCCAGGGCAGGGGCATCACTGCTGAATAGTCGTCGAGTACCAGCGCATCCCAGTTGTCACACATTCCGTCGAGATAAAAATGATACGCATACACAAGTCCGTTAGGAGAAGCGGTAATGCAATCATCCCATTTACGGGTATCAATATCTTTTCGCCTTAAATATGTTATACTGCCTGTTACCGACATGCCATGAAATTGTTACCTATTTGCCTTTACCGTGAAAGATTATCCTGATAGTATGAAACATGATTTTGAAATCTAGTGCCAGCGATATATTCTCGATATACAGCAGGTCATATTTCATTCTTTTCAGCATTTCATCAATATTCTCAGCGTAACCGAACTGTACCATTCCCCACGAAGTGAGACCGGGCTTTACCTTTAGCAGGTACCGGTAACAGGGTTCCCTTTCTACGATCTGGTCAATGTAAAACTTTCTTTCCGGCCGGGGACCTACAAGGCTCATTTCTCCCTTAAGGATATTCCATAATTGTGGCAGTTCATCGAGTCTCCATTTCCTCATGGTTTTGCCCCAGAGAGTTATCCTGTTGTCGAAGTGCGAGGAGAGGGCAGGTCCGTTAATTTCCGCATCGGCTATCATTGACCTGAATTTCAGGATCGTAAATTCTTTTCCCTTGTAACCGGTTCGACGCTGCCGGTAGAGGATCGGACCTGGCGACGATAAACGCACCCTGGCAGCCACATAAATGAGCACAGGGAAGAGGAGAATTCCAGATAAAAATGATACAGATATATCCAGCAGTCTCTTGATGTTTTGTTGCCAGTCCACCATAGGTGCTGTCTGAATATCAGTTAACAAAGGGCTGAATACATCGTCAGTTCTCAGGGAACCTGTAAGGATATTGATTGTGCTCGGCAGCATTTTGATCTCCACATCCTTTTCGCTCAGCCTGCTGATGAATTGGTCAGTTTCCTTTTGTTTCTCCGTGTCCAGGGCAAGCACAACCATGTGAACATTGTATTGGTCGATGATCTTTTCCAGGTCATCTGCAGTGCCGGCGAAAGGAATTTTCTTACTGAGGCCATTTGGTTGTGGCGCCACATAACCGCAATAATAGTATCCCGCGTTGCGCAATAGCCTGGCGGTTTCGTGATATACTTCTTTCGATTTGGCGCTTTCTCCGACCAGCAGGCTGTTGAACCGGACAGCGCCACACAACAGTTGCCTTTTTGCGCGTTTGAGTAACAGCATCCGGCCGACAAGCGTCAGACCTGTCTGCAATACTATGAAACACGCAAAGATGCTGTAGTAATAAGGCAGTGTTCTCCTGTCGTCGTTTAGTAGTATTACAAAAAATACAACCGTGCACCCGATCAGGCTGGCAACAATTGTATAAGTGAATTCTGTCAGCCTTGACTTTTTATACAGGGAGCCGTAGCTTCCCAGCAGGAGGTAAAACATTACCCACATGACAGGAAGAATGGCGAGTCCTGCAAGGAAGCCCTTATTCAGCACAAGCAACCCGTCAATAAAAAGCGGTAATCCCAGTAACGATGTCCGGATGAGGTAGAAGATAAACCAAACGACTGCCGCAGCCAGGTAATCGCTCAGTGCGTACCAGGCGGGATGGATTGGTTTAGCAGGTTTCATTTTATCAGGTATTGATCGTATTGTTACGGATCTTATGCAGAATCTGGTGAGCCACGTCCATCGCCCTGAGTCCGTCAACCTCTGAAACAACAACACGTGTATTGTTGACTATCGCATCCCGGAATTCCTCCAACTCGAGTTTAATGGCATTTACTTCAGGAATCAGCGGGTTTGCAACGGCGATCGTTTTCTTTCCTTTCGGCGTATCAATATCAAATTCAAACACGTTTTCGTCAGCATCGCCCTTCAACCTGATCACCTCGGTCTTTTTATTCAGGAAATCGATTCCTACGTAGGCGTCTTTCTGAAACAGCCTCATTTTACGCATCTTTTTCATAGAAATGCGGCTCGAGGTAAGGTTGGCTACGCAACCATTATTGAATTCGATCCGGACGTTTGCAATATCCGGCGTGTCTGTCATAACTGCAACACCGCTGGATGAAATATTCTTAACCTCGCTCTTTACCATGCTGAGGATGATATCGATGTCATGGATCATGAGATCGAGGATTACGCTCACTTCCGTACCCCGGGGGTTGAATTGGGCAAGACGGTGTACCTCGATGAACATTGGATTCAGGGTGAGGGACTGGGTTGCAAGGAACGCGGGATTGAATCGCTCCACATGTCCAACCTGCATTTTAATGTTCGATTCTTTTACCAGCTTTACCAGTTCCCGGGCTTCGTCCATAGTGTTTGCCAGGGGCTTTTCGACAAACACGTGTTTGCCATTGCGGATGGCCAGCTGGCACAGTTCGAAATGATAGTTGGTGGGCGCAACAATATCCGCCGCATCAATAAGCTTAATAAGTTCGGATGGATCGATAAATCGTGGAATGCCATACCTGGCGGTAACTTCTGCAGCGGTTTCATCACTGGGATCGTAAAACCCAACCAGTTCAACCCCCTTGATTTCCTTCCAGTTATTCAGGTGAAATTTTCCCAGGTGACCAACACCGAAAACGCCGATTTTCAACATATAAATCAGTTAATCGGTCAAAGATAATTAACCTGATTCTATCTTAACAAAGTTGAACGACTTGTATATGAGGGAGAAGCTGTGTAAATAAACAGGCAGCTGCCGTCTTTGATGGTATTGATAACCGGCATGGTGAGCTCGAGCGGAATGGCCGGACAACCCTGGCTTCTTCCAATATATCCCTGGCTGCTGATGTAAGATTCATTCACATAGTCTGCGCCATGCATTACAATCGCCCGACGCTGCGCATTGTCATTGATGCCTTTTTCAAGACCTGTGAGCCGGAGTGAATAGCCATTACTTCCGTTATAAGTTGTTGATGTAAGGTAAAAACCCGGACTGCTTTTGTAGGAAGACATCCTGTTTGAATAAGACAGAGCCTTATCCTTTCCGGTATTGCGGCCATGCGCAACATACGTATGGTACAACACGCGCCCGGCATCCAGATCGATCACATATAAACGTTTATTAATACTTGGCTGACTGAAATCTGCTATCGTAAGTATGTTCTCGCGGCTTATCCTGTTATGGCTGCGAAGTTTATTCCAGCCTTTGACAGCCTGGGCAAAAACACGTTGATCCATACCCAGGGAATCGAGATGAAGCATATTATACCAGGAACTTACCGCAGTTTCATCCGCAATCACCGAAAGTGGAGTAATGGCAATTGCTGCCACAGAAGCAGACACCTTATTGCTGTTCGGAAGGGCTGTTCCCGGAAAGGAAAATCCTGTAATGGTTTGAAACGTTGCCAATACAGCTACAATCCAGGTGAATTTTGCTTTGTAACTCATTTACGACAAGCTGGTTTAGCATTAGGAAATACTGAATTCGCTCCAAAGACGAAATTCCGGAAAGAACAGTTGGCAGAAAGGTAATAATAGGGTACGGATTCGCAGGGTCTTTCTGTCTATTGGATGCGCCTGATGCGCATAAACCCTGCCAGAGTAGGTTGGAAATCCAAATCAGGCATTAAAATATCTTCCTGAGTCCTCAACAATTCATCTTACTCAAAATAACAAATTTTTTGGTCTTTAAAAGTTAAAAACTGCCTGCAAGGCATAGGAGTTTGGCTTGTGGTCGTTTATGCCTTTCATATAGGAGAGAAGGACTTCAATGTTTTTGGTTTTGTTTCCTACTCCAAAACGAACGCCCGCATTAGCGGCGGGGCCATACGTGGTAACATTCTGTTTTTCATAGGAAATGTATTCATAACCCGCATCAATGACTGTTTCTTCCAATACAAAACTACCCGTATTTATTCCGAATCCACCGCCGATAAAAAAGCCGAAACGATCTTCGGTAATTTTTGAAGACCCGGCACCCCAGTTCATGTTCAGAATCAGCGGAGCATTCAATACATACCTGATGTCGCTCTGTTCACCATAATAACTTGAGTAGGAATATTCTCCTGCGAATCCTAAGGTCAGAGGCAAACCGATAGTAAGCGATGAACTTTCTGTTTCAGTCAATGTAAATCGAGGATTGTACATAAGTGTTCCAAATACCGCAGTTTCTGCAGTTTTCATTGTAGTAACGGAGAAGCCTGTACCTATACCATGTAAAAAAGTTTGTGCACCTGCAAATGCAGTGGTAAGTAACAGGGAAGCAGCCAGTAAGATCTTTTTCATAACGGATGGGGGTTAAGCGCGCAACATAATCAAAGTTTTTTAACGTCCCAAATGCCGGATTATTGTCGGGCCTTATCTTTGCGGGGCCAATGAAGAAACGTATTAAACGGACCTACCGGATAGCCAGGTATGTAGTGTATCGACAAACGATAGTGGAACCAATCGATCACCTGTGGACGTTCATAGGTGCATTTGTGGGAATAGGTGCCGTTGGCCTGATTCAGCACACCAATTTTGGCAGGGAGGATAATGTCTTCCTCATCGGTTCATTCGGGGCGTCGGCAGTACTGGTATTCGGGGCTACGAACAGCCCGCTTGCCCAGCCGCGTAACCTGGTGTTGGGGCATTTCGTTTCTGCAGTAATGGGAGTCATTATTCAGAAATTATTTCCCGGGATGCCCTGGTTGTCTGCATCACTTTCAGTTTCCCTCGCCATAGTATCCATGCAGATGACCAAATCAATGCATCCTCCCGGTGGCGCAACTGCCCTTATAGCCAATATCGGTTCGGAAAAGATAAAACAGCTTGGATTCGGTTATGTGTTCTTTCCGGTGTTAAGCGGAGTCCTGATATTGCTCCTCGTTGCACTTGCGGTCAACAATATTCCGAAGCACAGGAATTACCCATATAGAAAGTAAATCAGTTGAATTTTTTTTCCGGCAGTTCAATGGTAAAGGTCGCACCCTCATTCAGCCTGCCTTCGGCACTGATAAAACCATCATGCTGCTCCACAATCTTCTTGCAGATGGAGAGGCCGATTCCAGTACCGGTGTATTCATGATAGCTGTGAAGCCTTTTGAATACGCGGAAGATCTCATCCGAATAGGAAGCATCAAAACCGATCCCGTTATCCGTGATACTAATCTGGTGATAACGGACGGTGGGCACTTTGTTCCGGAAATTGCCGTTTGAATCGGGAGTGATCATCATTGAACTCACCTGGATGAGAGGCTCTTCTCTTTTATTGCTGAATTTTATTGCATTGCTGAGCAGATTAAGGAATAGTTGATGAATCAGCACTGGTATGCCCCAGATTTCCGGAAGGGGATTGATATTGATGACTGGCCTGGTTTTCTCTATTTCAAAATCCAGTTCGTGGAGCACATCACGCATGAGTACGTTGAGATCGATCCGTGAGAAATCGGCCGGCTGGGTGTTGTGCCGGGAGAAACGAAGTACATCCTCGATTAGCGTCTGCATTCGTTTCGAGGAATTCACAATCTTAGTCAGATAGGTATTGATCTCATCATCTTCAATCCTTTTGCTGAGTATCTTGTCGCTGAAGATCATGATCTTCCTCAGCGGCTCCTGCAAATCATGTGACGCTACATATGCATACCGGTCAAGATCTTCGTTCATGGCTTTCAGGTAGATGTTGTTTTCAAGCAGCTGCTCATTCAGTGATCTGACTTTTTCTTCTGAAACCTTACGATCATTGATCTCCTTCTGCAGATCATTATTGATCGCCAGTAACCTTCTTTCGTGCGATATGAGTGTTTGATTCTTCCGGTATAATTCTACAAACACATCAACCTTAGCCCTCAGCAGGTCGGGATTGATAGGCTTATAGATATAGTCCACCGCCCCGATGCGGTACCCCTTGAACACATGGTCTTCGCCATAGTTGTGGGCAGTGATGAAAATAATGGGAATGTCCTTCAGCTTTTCCCGTTCATATATCAGCGCAGCAGTTTCATAACCACTCATGTCGGGCATCTGTACATCCATAAGTATGAGCGAGAAGTCCTGCTCCTTCAGCAGGATCTTTAGCGCTGCACGTCCGGACGTAGCCTTAACTATGTTATAGTGACCCAGTTCCAGGATAGTTTCTATGGAGAAGAGGTTATCTTCCCTGTCATCTACTACCAGGATCTTGATTTCAGAGTTGTTCAAATCGGTCTCTTTGAAATGTTCCATCATCATTATTTGTACATCCATACACGCATCAGCGAAAGGAGCTGATCTATTTTCAGGGGTTTGGTAATATAGTCCGATGCGCCTGCTTCAATGCACTTTTCCCGGTCGCCCTTCATGGCCTTAGCCGTAACTGCTATAATCGGCATCAGGCTGTTTTTGTGTTCACGCCTGATTTTCTGGGTGGTCTCATAACCATCCATTTCAGGCATCATGATGTCCATTAAGACCATATCCACCTGGTTATTCTCACTGAGGATATTCATGGCCTCCCTGCCACTTTCCGCCGTAATGGTATTGATATTATAACGTTCAAACGTTGTGGTTAGTGCAAACAGGTTCCGGACATCGTCGTCAACCACAAGCACAGTCTTATTGGCAAGCACATCTTTTCTTGAACGGAATTCTTCTATAATCACTCTCTTTTCCGGAGTCAGGTCCTTATGCTTGATGTGAAGCATGCTCACAATTTCCTCAAGTAGCACATCAAGTGAGTTTACATCCTTCAACAATATCCTGTTCGCATAATGCTTCAACTTAGTCTTTTCCTTTGGGGTAAAGTCTTTTGCTGAGTAAATTATCAGTGGCGTCATGCTCAGCTTTTTGGTGGAATGTGCTTCCACCACAAATTCCATTCCCGCAATGTCAGGAAGCATGTAGTCCACTACTATGCAATCGTACGATTTCCTTCCAAGCATTTCAAGTGCTTCGCCTCCGGTGTTTGCAATTTCAATGTTGATGATATCATCATTTTTCAGAAACCCGGCAAGTTGCGCTGATTCTGTTTCATTATCTTCTACAATCAGAAGCTGTTTGATCCTCCGGTCTGAGAATTCCATGATGTCACCGAACAGAATGGACAGCGCCTCGGTTTTCATCGGCTTCATATGGAAGCTCCTGGCCCCGCGTTGCATCGCGAGTACCCTGTTCTCTTCACCTGAAATAAGGTGCACCGGGATATGCCGGAAGTTGATATCATTTTTGAACAGGTCCAGGATCCGCCAGCCGCTCGCATCCGGAAGTTTTACGTCAAGCGTCACGGCTACCGGGTTGTATTTGTTTGCCAGTTCGAAAACGTCAGAAAAATGTGTGGCCACTACAACTTTAAGGTCATTTTCGTGGGCCTTTTCCATCATGATCTTTGCAAAGCGTACGTCATCTTCTATCACCAGTATCACCTTGTCGGTGGCCGTAATATTGTTCCTGTCATCACCAACTTCATTGATGATCTCATTAAGAGCCTCGAGCTCTTTCTGGTCGGAAACTTTAATTGTGGGGACTGACTGAATGGTAACATCGTCGTCAACCATTTCAGCAAGCTTGTATTCACTGATCTGCCTTACAGCCGGCTTCTCCCTTCTAAGTATTGCCGTTGAAGTATCCATGGGAAGGAAGAGAGTGAAAGTGCTTCCAATACCCGCCTCACTTTCCAGTTCAATGGAGCCGCCTAGCAAATCCGCAAGACCGCGGCTGATCGACAGTCCAAGCCCGGTGCCACCATATTTCCGGCTTGTAGATCCTTCCGCTTGCTGGAAGGCTTCAAAAATTATGCTTTGTTTATCCTTTGAAATACCGATACCGGTGTCCTTAATTTCAAACGCCACAACGTTTTCGGCATTGTCAAGGTTGCTATTCTGCTGTTTCCAATTGTGTTTCGCCTCATAGATCCTGAAGCGAACTTCACCCTTTTCAGTAAACTTGAACGCATTCGACAGCAGGTTTTTCAGGATCTGGTTGAGGCGCTGCAGGTCAGTCTCAAACAGTTCCGGCAGGTTATCATCCTTTTCCATGGAGAACCGGAGGTTCTTACTTTCAGAAACGTGCTTGAATGTCGTTTCAACGAATGCTGCGATCTCATTGAAGGTGACATTTACGAAGTCGGTAGAAATATAACCGGATTCGATCTTCGACAGGTCGAGAATGTCATTGATGAGCTGAATGAGGTCATCGCCACAGCTGTGGATCGTCTTCGCATAGCGTACCTGCTTTTCACTCAGGTTTCCTTCGTGGTTTTCATAGAGCTGTTGTGCAAGTATTAGCAGTGAGTTCAACGGAGTACGCAACTCGTGCGACATGTTTGCCAAAAACTCTGATTTGTATTTGGAAGTAAGCTGTAACTGCTCGGCTTTTTCTTCAAGCGAAAGCCTTGCTTCCTCAACCTCCTTATTCTTACCTTCTACTTCATCTTTTTGCTTTACGAGCAGGTGTGCCTTATCCTGCAGCTCTTCGTTCGTTCTCCGAAGCTCGTCGGTGAGCGATTGTGACTGCTGAAGCAAATCTTCTGTACGTGAGTTGGCTTCGATCGTATTCAGTACAATCCCGATACTTTCAGTAAGCTGGCTGAGGAAGTCGAGATGCGTCTCGTTGAACGTGTCGAATGTGGCCAGCTCAATTACTGCCTTGATCTCTTTTTCGAACAATACAGGCAGAACGATCAGGCTCACAGGCGTAGCTTCACCAAGCCCCGAGCCGATTTTCGCGTATTCCTTCGGCACATTTGTTAGCAGGATTCTTTCCCTCTCAAGCGCTACCTGTCCCACAAGTCCCTCACCAAGCGAAAATTCCCTGGTAATGGAAACTTCGTTTTCAAATGCGTATGAAGCAAAGAGTTTCAGCTTCTTGTTTTGCAGGTTTTCATCCTGTTCGAGAATATAGAACATTCCTTTTTGGGCGTTCACCACCTGGGCAAGCTCTGAAAGGATCCGTCGTGTAACCGTCTTCAGGTCCTTCTGGCCCTGCAGCATCTGTGTGAATTTTGCCAGGTTCGACTTCAGCCAGTCCTGCTCCTGGTTACGGAGCGTGGTTTGTTTCAGGTTCGCAATCATCTGGTTGATAGTATCCTTCAATTCTTCCACTTCACCTTTCGCCTCCACGCGGATCATCTGGGTAAGGTCACCTTTTGTTACCGCCGAGGCAACCGCAGAGATTGCGCGCACCTGGGTCGTAAGGTTTTCTGCCAGCTGGTTCACGTTTTCTGTAAGGTTCTTCCAGATCCCGGATGCACCCGGTACACTTGCCTGTCCCCCGAGTCGTCCTTCCACACCCACTTCCCGGGCAACCGTGGTTACCTGGTCTGCAAATAGCGCAAGCGTATCGATCATTTCGTTTATCGTATCCGTTAGTTGGGCAACCTCTCCGCGTGATACGATGGAAAGTTTCTGTTTCAGGTTACCAGTTGCCACTGCGGTAACTACTTTTGCGATTCCACGCACCTGGTTGGTAAGGTTGGAGGCCATCATATTTACTGAGTCGGTAAGGTCCTTCCAGGTTCCCGCAACACCCTGTACTTCCGATTGTCCGCCAAGTTTACCTTCAGTTCCCACTTCACGCGCCACACGCGTTACTTCGAAGGCGAATGAGTTCAGCTGGTCCACCATCGTGTTGATGGTATTCTTAAGATCGAAGATCTCACCTTTTACATCGATTGTTACTTTCTTGGAAAGGTCACCTGATGCCACCGCCTTTGTCACTTCCGCAATGTTTCGCACCTGCGAGGTCAGGTTACCGGTCATTTGGTTAACAGAGTCGGTAAGGTCTTTCCAGATTCCCGCAACACCAGGAACGAATGCCTGTCCACCGAGCTTACCGTCCGTACCCACTTCCCGCGCTACACGGGTCACTTCCGATGCGAAGGCACGAAGCTGGTCCACCATCGTATTCAGCGTTTCTTTCAGCTGGAGGATCTCTCCGCGTACATCCACCGTGATCTTTCTCGACATGTCTCCTTTGGCCACCGCAACGGCTACGTCGGCAATATTCCGAACCTGGTCGGTAAGGTTGCCCGCCATCTGGTTAACTGAGTCGGTAAGGTCTTTCCAGGTTCCACCAACCCCGGGTACGTGCGCCTGCCCACCAAGCTTACCTTCCGTACCTACTTCCCGGGCAACACGTGTTACTTCCGACGCAAAGGCGCGCAGTTGTTCCACCATCGTGTTGATCGTATTCTTCAGCTCAAGGATCTCGCCTTTTACATCCACCTCGATCTTCCGCGAAAGGTCACCGTTCGCAACCGCTGTGGTTACTTCCGCGATGTTCCGCACCTGCGATGTAAGGTTGTAACCCATCTTGTTTACGGAGTCGGTAAGGTCTTTCCAGAGTCCTTCCACACCTGGTACATCAGCCTGGCCACCCAGCTTACCTTCTGATCCTACCTCACGGGCCACACGGAACACTTCTGATCCGAAAGAGTTGAGCTGGTCCACCATCGTGTTGATGGTGTTTTTCAACTCCAGGATTTCTCCTTTCACATCCACCGTGATCTTCCGGGAAAGGTCTCCTTTCGCCACTGCGGTTGTCACCTCGGCGATATTACGTACCTGGCCTGTCAGGTTGGAACCCATCTGGTTTACCGATTCTGTAAGGTCCTTCCAGGTTCCACCCACTCCCTGCACTTTTGCCTGTCCGCCAAGTTTTCCTTCCGTACCCACTTCAAGTGCCACACGGGTCACTTCCGATGCGAATGAGTTGAGCTGGTCCACCATCGTGTTGATGGTCTTCTTCAATTCAAGGATCTCACCCGCAACATCAACCGTAATTTTCTTGGACAGGTCACCATTGGCTACAGCAGTGGTGACTTCAGCGATGTTCCGCACCTGTGCTGTCAGGTTTGAACCCATCTGGTTCACCGAGTCGGTAAGGTCTTTCCAGGTACCACCTACACCCTGTACTTTGGCCTGGCCACCGAGTTTTCCCTCCGTACCCACTTCAAGTGCCACCCGGGTCACTTCGGAAGCGAAGGAGTTCAACTGGTCCACCATCGTATTGATCGTATTTTTCAGTTCAAGGATCTCACCCTGAACATCAACCGTAATTTTTTTAGACAGGTCACCATTGGCCACGGCAGTGGTTACGTCTGCGATGTTTCGTACCTGGGCAGTCAGGTTCGATGCCATCTGGTTTACCGATTCAGTAAGGTCTTTCCATACACCACCAACTCCCTTTACTGTCGCCTGTCCACCCAGTTTTCCTTCCGATCCCACCTCCCGGGCAACACGCGTCACTTCCGCAGAGAAGGAGTTCAGCTGGTCCACCATTGTATTGATCGTATTCTTCAATTCCAGGATTTCTCCTTTAACATCCACTGTGATCTTCCTGGACAAGTCACCCCGCGCAACCGCCGTTGTCACCTGGGCAATGTTCCGCACCTGGCCTGTCAGGTTCGAGGCCATCTGGTTTACTGAATCCGTAAGGTCTTTCCAGGTTCCTGCAACACCCTGCACCTCTGCCTGTCCGCCCAGTTTCCCCTCAGTACCTACTTCACGCGCCACACGCGTTACTTCACTTGAAAAGGAGTTGAGCTGGTCAACCATCGTGTTAATGGTGTTCTTAAGTTCAAGGATCTCACCCTGAACATCAACCGTAATTTTTTTGGAGAGGTCACCTTTCGCAACCGCGGTAGTCACTTCAGCGATATTCCGCACCTGCGCTGTCAGGTTACCGGCCATCTGGTTCACCGAATCTGTAAGGTCTTTCCATACCCCGGCAACACCCTTCACTTTCGCCTGGCCGCCAAGCTTTCCTTCTGAACCCACTTCACGCGCCACACGGGTAACTTCCATGGAAAACAGGTTAAGCTGTTTCACCATGTCATTCACTTCTTTGGCAATACGGGCAAATTCACCCTGCAACAGGTGATCACCGATCTGTAGCGGCATATCCTGCGAAAGATTTCCCTTCGCCACAGAACTGATTACATGTGCTATTTCAATAGTAGGATGTACAAGGTCGGAGATGAGTGCATTTATAGAATCGACTCCATCACTCCAGGAGCCACGGGCTGATCTTGGCAGCTCTACACGGTGGGCCAGCTTACCCTGGCGGCCGATCGTGTTCCGTGCAATGTTCAGCTCCTCCATGAGGATCTCATTGAGCGTAATGATTTCATTCACGGTGTCGCAGATCTTTCCGTCAACGCCAATCCTGTCGAACGGCATCCGGATGCGAAAATTTCCATTTTTTACTTCAGTGAGAACTTTCAACAAGTCGATTTCAATTCCGTCTTCGGGTAAAATTTTCCCCGATTCTGCTTTCGGTTTATGATTGGTGCGTGAACGTTTCTGCACAGTAGTGCTATCGGCCTGAGTAACGGGATTCTCAGCCGGAGCCTCATTAACGCTCTTTTTTCGGGTATTCATGTATAAGGGATGGGGTTTAAACCTTGGAATAAAAGCATATACCTTGCCAGTAATTGGCAAATTATTACCTTAGCGATTACCGTAAGTGAAACCGTCTATTGTGGAAACCAACCCTTTAATGCCCTTAATTAATACATCCAGATTTATATTGTTGGGTGAAGATGATGAAGATGACCAGGACTTCCTGAAAGAAGCCCTTCATTCCATTGACCACTCCTATCGTTTTAAAGCCGTCAGTAACGGAAGAAACCTGCTCAGCTTCCTGGAAGAGCTTGAAGACGGAAATTTGCCCGACCTGATCGTCCTGGATTATAATCTTCCGGTGCTTAACGGAGCGGAAATTCTGAAGATCCTTAAAGACCATGACAGATATCTCAGCATTCCTAAAATTGTATGGAGTACCTCGAAGTCACCGGTATTCAGGGCAGACTGCCTTTCTGTAGGTGCATCTGATTACATTGTCAAGCCTAATGATGTAGCCACTTTCGCTGAAGTGGCAAAATACATGATATCATTTTTCAAAAGTGAAAATTAAAAATCAACCGGAGCGCAAACTCCGGCTGATCTGTAGTCACTTTCTATGCTTCTTCGTCACTGCTGCCTTCCTGTTCTGCTTCCCAGTTGATATTATTTTCTGCTATTTCAGTCAAGCCTTCATCTGTTTCTTTTTCTTCCTGTAGAGTTTGGTCGATCAGATCGGCTGCATCATTAAGCCCCATTGTCATCGCAAGCTGCTTCAATCCGCCATAAGTGGCGATTTCATAGTGTTCGATCTTCTGCGCGGCCATGATAATGGCTGCATCTCTTGTCATACTTCCGTCTTCTGTTTCTTCCACGATCGATTCGCCTTCAGCGATCAATCCTTCCATTGCTTCGCATTTTTTTGCAGCTGGTTTCAATGCGAGAAGTTCAAATACCTGCTCAAGTCTTGAAACGTGTTTTTCAGTCTGAGTAGTATGTTCTTCAATGGCTGATTGAAGCTCCTCACTTGTTGCTGCTTTCTGCATTTTCGGAAGTGCTTTCAGTAACGCCTTTTCTGCCCAGTAGATATCTTTCAGCTGTTCAGTGAAAAATTCTTCAAGCTGACCATTACTGCTCTCCGGTTTTTTTTTGGAGGCGGCAGACTTTGAAGCCGACGCACTTTTCTGGCCTGTTGACTTTGTACCTGTTGTTTTAGTTGCCATAATATTCTTTTTCCAGAATTTTTACAAAGGATGTACCAGTGCGATCTCATCGCGCCCTACGCACGCGTTCTGTAAAGTTTCTTCCACAATTCCCCCATGCGGGTAAAGGAATGAGATTTTCGGGGCAAAGGACAGGCACATGGCATGTAACAGGAGTTATAGACCAGATAAATCATGATTGCCTATCACGCATCGCAAGAGCAGTTTGCGCCAGATCGGTTCCCCGCAATCGAAACCTGTTGATGCGTCGAGTGATGAGACAGGCGAGTGAACCGGTTATTCGCGGATGTCTGTAGTCTTGACCGTCTTTACATTTCCGAGGTCATCTTTAACAACAGTTGTGGTTACACGCCGATTCTTTCCGCCGCCTCTGCTAAACAGCAGGATCAGTACCAGGAGCACAACTCCACCTGTAATCCACATCCAATTGCGTTGGAAGAAATTGCCTACTTCCTGGCTGTCGATCTCTACTTTTTCCTGTGCACGAAGCGTAAGGTTAAAGGCAAACAAAGCCATTGATGAAATTATACCATATAGGATTGCCCTGTTCCATATTGTTTTCATACCTGATGTTTTCAATAACCGGCAAAAAAACAATACCAGCCCGCAGGAGTATAACCGGCTTCCGGTATACTTCGATATGGGGAAAAAAGGAAACAAACTAGTTACGCCCGCTTCCTGTAATTCAGGATAGCGAGTGTGTTCAGGACTATCGCAAATCCAGCTATTATGATCATTTTCTGGCGGACGTCACCGAAGTTGCTGCCCTTCAGTATCACCATTCTCATGACGTCAATCAGGTAACTAACCGGGTTGAACCTGACAATGACACGTGCCCAGTCGGGCATGCTGTCAACTGAAGTAAATAGTCCACCCATAAGGATAAACACCATCATGAAAAAGAACATAATAAACATTGCCTGTTGCTGGGTTTCGCAAAGTGTCGATACCAAAAGGCCCAGTCCAAGTACGGCAAGCAGGTAAACGGCTACAAAGGCAAACAGCAATGCTATATTGCCTTGCGGAACTATTCCGTAAACCAGCCAAGATACGCCAAGACCTATGATGAACACAATATTGCCCAGCACCCAGAAAGGGATGAGTTTTCCGAGGATGAAATGATGTTTATGGATCGGCGTAACATTTATCTGTTCAATGGTTCCAACTTCTTTTTCCTTTACAATGTTCAGGGCGGACAGGAAGCCTCCGATCATGGTTACGAGTATAGCAAGGATTCCGGGCACCATGTACATGTGGTAGTTCAAAAAGGGATTGAACCAGAACCGGGTTGGCGTTTCAACCTGTTCCACCCGGCTGAACCTGCCCGGCTGCATCAGCTGAACACGGATTTCACCATTGAAATTCCGGATAATGGCCGACAGGTAACTGCCGCCCAGGCTAGCCTTTGTGCCATTGATCGCATTCACAGCCACGAACAACGCAGACTTGTTTTCGCGGACCAGGGTGCTTTCAAAATGCGGTGGGATCTGCAGCACGATGTCAGCTTTTTCCTGTTCGATCAGCCTGAATGCTTCATTGTAATTGTTTTCAAAACCAGTTAGGCGGAAGTAGCCGGAAGAAGTGATCTTGGAGATGAGCTTCTGTGAATAGGGGCTGCGGTCTTCGTCAACAACGGCGAGGTTGATATTTTTGATTTCATAATCCGCCGCCAATGGTAAAATCAACAATTGAACTATCGGCATAACCATTACCATGGCGAGGATTGATTTGTTCCGGAAGATCTGCCGGAATTCTTTCTGTAACAGGAATCTGATAGTTCTCATGACAACCTGATTTTAAAGCTTTTCAAACTAACGACAAGCAGGAACAGCGTGATCAGGCAAAGGATCAGGCTTTCTTTCCAGATGCCGCCGAATCCCATTCCTTTGATCATGATCGATTTGACGATGATATAAAACCATTTTGCCGGTACCACGTTTGAAAAAATCTGCAATGCCACCGGCATATTTTCAATAGGAAACATGAAGCCGCTGAAAAGAATTGTCGGCAACAACATGCCCATGAGCGAAATGAGCATAGCAACCTGTTGAGAACTTGTTTTGACAGAGATAAAAATTCCCATAGTCAGGCAGGTGATTATGAACAGGATACTTTCTGCAAACAGGAGTATTATGCTTCCCTTAACCGGCAGGTCAAGAACAAACACACTGAGCAGCAGGATCGAAATAACATTGATCAGGGATAGCAACAAATAGGGGACAGCCTTGGAGACTATTACCAGCAGGGGTTTGAATGGGGATACCAGCAGGATCTCCATGGTGCCGGTTTCTTTTTCGCGGACTATAGACACTGCCGTCATCATTACACATACGAGCATAAGCACTAATGCCATTACTCCGGGTACGAAATTGTGAGCGCCCTGCAGCTGCGGATTATAAAGCATTCTTGTTTCGGTCGAAATGTTATACGGTGTTCCATTTAGTTCGTTATTGGCTGATTGAAAATCTTCGACTATCGCGCCCAGGTAATTGGTTAGGGTGGTCGCCGTATTAGGATCCGAAGCATCAGCGAGCAACTGCACACTGGCACTGTTTTCATGTTTAAGGCTTTCGTTGAATCCGACGGGAAATACCACAGCAACTTTTACAACACCCTCCTGGAAAGCCTTGTTGATCTCGTGCGGTGACAATATGGATCTTTGCACTTCAAAATATTGACTGGCTTCGATCTTGGTAATGAGTTGCTGTGAGGCAACATCTTTCGCATGATCTACGATCAGGATGCTGGTGTTCTTTACTTCGTTGGTAAGTGCGAATCCAAAGATCAGGATCTGCACCACCGGCATTCCAAACAGGATCAGCAGGGTTTTCCGGTCGCGGATCACATGCGCAAACTCTTTTCGTACAAAGGCCAGAAACTGTTTCATTTGAAATTGTTAGTCGCCGCGGCGTGCTTTCCTGGCGAGTTGATAAAAAACGTCATCCATGGATTCCGATCTGAACTGCCTTTTCAGGTTGCCTGGAGTATCCAGGGCTTCGATCTTTCCATCCACCATAATAGAGATGCGGTTGCAGTACTCGGCTTCATCCATATAGTGGGTTGTTACGAATATGGTAACTCCCCGGGCAGCTGCTTCGTAAATGAGATCCCAGAATTGCCGCCGTGTTACCGGGTCAACGCCTCCTGTGGGTTCATCAAGAAACACAATTTTAGGATCATGAAGCACCGCAACAGAGAAGGACAATTTCTGCTTCCATCCCAACGGCAAGGAAGCGACGAGCTTGCCTGTTTCGTCTTCCATTCCCAGGCGGTTGATCAAAGCATCGCATTTTTCCCGTATCTGCCTGTTGTTCAGCCCGTAGATTCCGCCAAAGAACCTGATGTTTTCAAGCACAGTCAGGTCCTCATACAACGAGAACTTCTGGCTCATGTAACCGATGTTCTTCTTAATATCTTCGGTTTGTTTATACACATCGAATCCTGCAATTGTAGCATCACCGGAACTGGGGAGTGACAATCCGCACAGCATTCGCATGGCAGTCGTTTTTCCTGCACCGTTAGCACCGAGAAATCCAAAGATCTCACCCTGGTTCACGCTGAACGTCAGGCTGTCTGTTGCAACAAAATCCCCAAATCTTTTCGTTAGCCTGTTGGTTGTAATTACCGGTGTCATACTCTTTTATTTTTGGGTGGCCAGCTGGATAAAGCGGTCTTCGATAGTAGGTTTGATCAGGTTGATTCTTGAATTGGTGATGCCCCGGCTGTCCAGGTATCCGATTATGTCGTCGGCAGACAGGTTTTTGTCTGTAAAGCTTGCATGCGCAAACTCCCCGAATGCATAATGGGATTTCGTTTTTTCAAATTGTGCAAGCGCATTCAGAATGGACGGCATTGATGCTTTCTCAGTGCTGATAGCAAAAAGTGGATCAGGGTAGGAGCCTGTAAGTGCTTCAGGTGTGTCAATTGTCATGATGCTGCCTGATTGCATCAGTGCAATCCGGTCACAGAGCGAGGCCTCATCCATATACGGGGTGGACACAAGGATAGTAATACCGCCCGATTTTAACCGCCCAAGCATCTCCCAGAATTCTTTTCGGCTTACCGGGTCTACACCTGTTGTGGGTTCATCAAGGAACAGGACCTCGGGTTTATGGATCAATGCGCAACAGAGTGCAAGCTTTTGTTTCATTCCCCCTGAAAGTTTTCCGGCTCTTCTTTTTTTGAAAGGTTCGATCTGGATGTAGATGTCGCGGATCAGGTGATAATTTTCTTCAATGCTGGTATCGAAGATGGTGGCAAAGAACGCCAGATTCTCTTCAATGGTAAGATCGGGGTACAATGAAAATCGTCCCGGCATGTAACCGACCCGCTGCCGGATCTCCCTGTACCCTGTTACCACATCAAATCCGGCCACCTTTGCAGTTCCACTATCCGCCAGCAATAAGGTCGTAAGTATCCGGAAAATGCTGGTCTTGCCCGCACCGTCCGGACCAATCAGTCCAAAGAGTTCGTTCTCATTTACGGTAAACGAAACGTCCTTAACTGCAGTTACCTGGCCATTGCCGTAAGTCTTGTTGAGGGAATTGACGATAATGGGTTGCATCGTTTAAAATTTTACTTCACTGTACATCCCGATCTTCAGGTAACCATCGTTCCTGACAGTTATCTTGACTGCATAAACAAGGTTCGCCCGTTCTTCTTTAGTCTGGATTGTCTTCGGAGTGAACTCAGCCTTATCGCTGATCCACGTTATTGTGCCGGGGTATTCCTTGTAATTTTTCCTGTCTGTATCGATCATTACATGCACATGCTGCCCGATTTTTACTGCCGGCAGCTGGCTGCCTGTGATGTATGCGCGTAGCGTAAGTACATTCAGGTCGGCGATCTTGTATAATGGTTTTCCGGTGGATGCGTATTCACCCGCGTATGCGTATTGCGTAAGAACAGTACCGCTTACAGGGTTGATCAGTGTACCTCTTTTTATCTGGTCTTCCACAATGGCTACATCCTTGCTTGCCGGTTCTTTCTCACTGAGAATTGTGCGGTTTTGTGTACTGATATCTGATTGGTACAATGCGATTTGCTGGTGGCTGACTGCAATTTCTTTGTTCAGTTGATCGATTGTTGCATTTACGTCGTCGAGTTCTTTCCGGGTTGCTGCATCCGCTTTCAACAGGTTCGTGATCCTTGTTTTTTCATGCAACTGCTGCTGTAGCCGCGACTCCTGTACATCAAGTTGCTTCCGTACAAGTTGTAACTGCGGCCGGGGATCGATAGTCCTTTCTGTAATGGCTTTCACGTTAGCTTCCCTCTGGGCCCGTTGCAATACAAGACCGGTTACATCAATCCCTCCAATCACCTGGCCCGCAGCCAGGCTATCACCTTCCATGATATTCAAAGCGAGGATCCGGCCCGATTGTTCAGCGGCGACAATCACTTCGGTTGCTTCGAATGCGCCTGTAGCATCAAAGCGGTTCTTGTCAGAGCAGGACGTTGCTGTTATTGCAAATGCTGCCAGGAGAAATATATTTTTCATGTTGACTTTGTTTTTGTTGGATCAGTTCCCTGAAGTTGTTTTCGAATTGTATTCTGCCAGCCGCAACTGAATAGCATGGAAGGAAACATTCTGTCGAGCCAATGCCTCGTTTGTCACTTCTTTGAGGTAGTCGTTCACCGAGATGACGCCGTTTTCCAGTTGTGCACTCGCGGCTTTTTTGATTGCCATACGAAGGGTGACAATCGCTTCATCACTTTTAAGCAACTGGCGAAGCCTGCTGATCTCAGCGGATTCCTGTTTCAGCTGTAACTCCGTATCCCAGATAAACGTTTCTTTCCGGCTAGCAATCGTTTCTTTATCCAGGTCAAGGAGTAGCTTATCCTTTTTGTAAGTGTACAGGCTTGAAACAGACCAGTTCAATCGCAGGCCGCCATAATAAAATCCTTTCCATTCGTTGAGCAGCATATTAAGGGCCGGGTTACCGATTCCCCCCTGCACGAAGAAAGAAAACTTCGGTTTCGTGTTGGTGCGCAGGATCTCCGACTGCATATCGATCATCCTGCTTCCGGCGTCAAAGGCTCTTATTTCAGGGCGGTTAATTTCCGCCACCGGAACTACGGGCGCCGGAGATTGCAATGCCGATTCCTGCGGTAAAGGTTTATTGATGAACATGGCCAGCATCTCAAGGTAAGCGCCGCGTATCGAAAGGATCTCTGTGTCACGCTGTTCGGCATGGAGAAGCTCTGCTTTAAGCTTATCCAGGCTGCTGTTGAAATCCGTGCCGTTGGCAATTGCCGCTTTTACCTTGTCCATTCCGCTGCGGATATCATTTTTGGTGATCCCATTCTGTTTCAGCTCTTCGTCTGCCAGCAGGATTCCAAAGTAAAGCCCGTTCACCCGTTCTCTCAGTTTATACAGCTCTACTTCGAGACTTTCCCTTTCGTAAACAGTCGTAGCTTCCTGCAAGTCTTTTTTCTGCCGGATCAACCTTAGGTCTGTAAGTGGCTGCGTCACTTCTGCATAAGCCTTGTACTGGTCCTTCGGGATCTCGGCGATATTGATGTTGGGCAGTTTCGCCGGGAATTCCGTCACCTCCGACTGGTAGGTGGCGTATCCGCCGACATACAGTTGTGGTAGTGCACCTTTCGAAATGTTCTCGATGTTATAGGCTCCGGCCTTAGCTATAAGGTCACGCTGCTTTACCAGTGGATAGTTTTTCACCGCAAGATGGTACGCTTCCTCAAGTGTAAGTGGCTGCGCGTCCGCTGTCAATAAGCACATCGAGCACAAGGCAGCCAGAAAATAGGCATAACACTTCATTATTAATCATTTGATTTAAACAAATAAATAACGGCAGGGCAAAAAAATTTACTTCGCTTTCAGGATAGCCTTGATCCAGGCAGGGATCAGTTTTTTTCTTTCCTGTACCAGGGTGTCGAATACTTTCGCATTATTGGGCAGCGCATCAAAAACGACCGGTTTCATGATGAACGGAAATACTGTCATGCCTAAAAGGGTGATCACGAAATGTAAGGGGTTCAGATCCGGTCTTTTTTCTTTCAGTTGTTTCACGAGGGCCGAATTCTGCAGAAGCGGACCAACGCGCAACTGTTCGCTGAAACGTTGGGGATTGGTCCTGATTTCACTAAGTACGAAAAGGGGGAGGTCAGGATTTTCACGCAGCAGGTCGATGTAGTTGACCACGATCGTTTCTACTTTTTTCTCAAGGGTTGTTTTCGGGTCGTCTATTACCGGTGCAAGCACATTGAAGAGCTTGAACATCTTTTCAGCCATAATGATCTCAAAAAGCTTTTCCTTGCTTCTGAAGTAATAATTGAGCAGGGCCAGGTTGATTCCAGCTTCCTCGGCAATGTCACGGGTCCGGGTCGCTGCATATCCCTTGCTGGTAAAAACTTTTCTCGCCGCTTCTTTGATCTTGTCTTCAGTCGATAGGTCTACCATCGAAGTCTTCTTACCCATATTGTTTCATTAAGGCACAACAAAGATAGGGGGATTTATTATGTTTTAAACAAAAAGTTTAATCAAATGATTAAACCTGTAGATAGCCCGTAAGTTTTCGATAAGTGAATAGGTAAATAAGTGAAAGAGTGAAGGGAAAAGATATGCATCAGTTGCCTGAAAGGCATTCTGCCAGGGGCTTGTCGGCCCACTTTCCTGAAGGATGAACAAAGTTGAGTGTATGCTGCCGGATGTTCACCAGGACGTTCCATACCTGTTCCAGCAGGCTGGATTTATCAATATGACCGTTCGGAGTCTTTTGTCCCTCTTCCGCAAGAATGGCGCCTGATTCATCCAGTAACTGGTGACCGATCATTTTGCCTTTAAGGTGCCCCTGGATGCTGAACACACAATTTCCCAGCATCAGGCCGATCAGGTGATAGGTTCCCGGCTCAAGTATCGCAAACTGGTAGAGGTATGCAACCGGCTTCCTCATTTTGTCGTACAGGCAGGTCATCATTCCTGTAAGTTAAAACTTCTTCAAACCGCATGTTCCGGCTTAATAATTTGATAACATAGAACGAACGTTAGTTTTTAACGGTGCCATATTCTACCGGATGCAGCGGGTCGCTCAGGTCATAAAAACAAATTCCGTCGGACAGGTGACATATTAACAGCCCGTTATATGGGATTACATCCTGGTAATCCTTCCCTTTGAGGGTGCGTATTTCCACAGGTTCATAACCCTTACTGATGTCGAAAACGGTCAGGCCGTTCTGTCCTTCGCAAACATAAAGGGCTGACCGGTGGATACCGAGGCCGCCTGGGGATTTCATGGTTACCGTCCTGACAAGCCGGGGATTCTGCACATTTTTCACGTCATACACATTCAGCACATTTTCCGAGCCACCGCAGGTCGTTCCAAAGTTCCTGAGGGTAACATACGCTGCCGAATCATTTGCCACAACTGGATCGCAGGCGCGGACGTGAGTAACAGAACCTTCCAACTTAGGCGCAGTCGGATCTTCGAGTGAGTAAACATACATTCCATTGGAGGAGCCGATGAACAGCTTGTCGCGGAAGGGATAAATTGTTTCGATGCCAAAGCCAATTTGCTGGCTTGACTTCCTTACCGGGTTGGCAAGATCATGGCAATCGTATACATCAAGATTGTAATCGTCCACCAGGTAGAGGTAGTCACCAACTATCGTATATCTGGCCAGTGAACCGCCGGCCCCGTTATTAGCCGTGTCGGGAGCCGCCTCTGAATTACCGTCTTTGGAACAGGATGCAATAACAGCAAGGATGATCATCAACAGGAGCAACCGGCCTGGTAAAATGATTTTCATGTGACTGGTTTAATTGGTTTTGCAATAAGCGCCTTCAACATTCTTTTCCACCTTCCATCCGATTACTTCGCCCTGCCAGGGATCGGGACACACATAGTAAACGTTCGAGGGCGCCGGCCGTGCAACCACCGTTTGCTCAAAGAAGTACCGGTTGAATGCTTTGGGAACCCGGCCTATCAGCTTCGCCTTATTGAGATCGCTGATATCGATCGAAACAAGGTCGTTCAAATTATTAGTCAGTATAACGTTGTTGCGGACAGTCACCTCCGAACATCCGGGAATGCTGATGAAGGCTAGTTTCACGGGGTGGTTTACATCCTGGTAGTCGATAATATGTATTCCTTTGCTGTTTTCAACCTGGTAGAGACGATTCCCCAGGGTATAGATCTTGCCGGCAGCTACGGTAGGTTGCGGACTTGCCGAAGCGATTGTCCGGAGACTTGAATCTATCCCATAGATCGGTACAAAGGCCGAAGGTTTTTTATCCTGGTACCGGCGACCCCAGCCGTTATCAAAGCAGGAAAATCCCAGAACAGCCATTAGGGCAAGGGTAACGACCGTGTATAGTTGCAGTCGCATAAGCAGTTATTTGGCCGATTGACAAGACAATTACCCGGAATGTTGCAGCACTGTTTGAAATAAATTATCATATGACCGGGAGACTTCCTTTTCAGCTACCTTTGCGTCGTTATGCCGTTGTTCCGACACCTGATTGCGTTTTTACTGCTGGCTGCCTTCCTGGTGCAGAGCTTCAGCCGTACGGCAGTTGTTGTGGACTATTACAGCAACACCAGTACATTCGCCCGTAATTGCGTCAATAAAGCCCGGCCGCTCCTTCATTGCAATGGTAAATGTCAGCTGATGAAAAAACTGAAAGCGATCGAGGATAAGGAACAGTCAGCGAACCAGGCTTATAAATCCCAGCTTGCTTCAGACCTGATGTATTCCCGCAGCTTTTTCGATATTCCTGAACAGGCCTGCTTTATGATTTCCTGTGAACATACACAGCGCCAGGCTGATGCCACACCTGTCGACAGGTCCTACGACTTATTTCATCCCCCTACGCAGTCTTAGTTAAGTTATTCTGCAAATCTGCCATGACATTCAACACGCAATCGTACCGGTTGCATGCTTTGATGTAATTGCGCCAGCAATCCATTATAAATCGTGATTCCTTTACAACATGTATAAGCTTCTATTACCGTTACTCCTTGTATCGGTATCCCGGCTATATGCTCAATCGGACCAGAAACCCGATAGCACAGCCAGGATGCTGCAGGAGTTTATCTTCACCGCCAGCAGGGGGGAAGGTATCAAACGTGCAGATGCCCCACTCGCCATCTCAGTTATCTCAACAAAGAATCTCAAAGATACCCGTGCAACTTCAGCTGAACAGTTACTGAATAAAATCAGCGGTGTGAATATGGTCACACTCGGCAACGAACAGCACCAGATGAGCATTCGCCAGCCAATGACCACGAAAAGCCTTTTCCTCTACCTCGAAGATGGGATTCCGGTCAGGACCACCGGGCTTTATAACCATAATGCACTTCTCGAAATGAACCTGGCTGCAACCCGGACAATCGAAGTTATTAAGGGGCCATCATCTGCCCTTTATGGCAGCGAAGCGATCGGTGGAGTGGTCAATTTCATTACGCTGGCACCTACAGAACAACCCTCACTGAAACTGGCGCTGCAGGGCAATAATATTGGCTACAAACGCGGAGACTTCAGCAGTACTTTCACTACCGGCAAACTCGGGTTTGCCATCGGCGGATACTATGCTGATAAGAGAAACGGTTTCCTCGATTATACCGATTTTCATAAGGGGATATTCACGGCAAGGATGGATTACAGGTTCACCGAACGGACCACCCTTTCCAACAGTGCCACCTGGCTGAACTATTACAGCGACATGACCGGCACAATAGACAGTTCCATGTTTGCCACGCATACCTTCAAAAACCAGCAGACTTTTACCTATCGGAAAGTGAAAGCCTTCCGGTACAGGTCAACCCTCTCGCATCAATGGAATAACCAGTCCAATTCAAGTCTTTCTGTAATCTACAGAAACAACTCAATTGGCCAGAATCCTGCCTACCGCATTAAGGACGATTACCGCAGGCAGGGCAATGTCTATGTCGGTAATAAAGAGCTGGCACATGGAGAAATCAACGAAAGCAGCTTCAATAGCTACTCCCTGGTGGCACAGCATCGCCTGCAACTCAGCTGGAAGCGTGCAGTGATCATTGCGGGAGTGTCAACGGACCTGAGTCCTTCGGACTATACTGCAGAGTATATCCGCATTAAAAAGGATACGCTTGAATCGAAGTATGTGTCGTACCAGGCCCCGGACAGCCTCCTGTCCAACTATTCCACGCGGCTTGAGAACATGGCCGGGTTTGTACACCTGGAGCTTAGCCCGGTCGACCCGCTCAGGGTCGTGCTGTCGCTGCGTTATGACCGCTTCAGGTACGACTACAACAATCACCTCGACGGTTCCGCTTACAGTGGTGCACCCGATGCCGTTAACCGCTTTTCGCGCGTAAGTCCGAAAATTGGCCTGACCTACAGTTTTACGCAGCGGGTTGGCGTATATGCGAATTACAGCCAGGGATTTGTTCCGCCCCAGGTCACGGAAATGTACAACGGGGTTAAAGTGCCGCAGCTGTCACCCGCTGTGTACGACAACTATGAAGCGGGAGCATGGTTCAATTCTGCCAATGGTAAAATGTCTGCCGACCTGAGTATTTACCGGCTGGAAGGAAAGAATGCAGTGATTTCGGTGAAGCTTGACGATGGTTCATTTGCCAACCAGAATGCCGGCAGAACCCTTCACAAGGGAATTGAAGCGGGCCTGAAATATAACCCCTGGGGCGATCTTTCCTTACGTTTCAGTGGCGCTTATAACAAGCATGTGTTCGTCGACTATGTAGAAAAGGGAGTTGACTTCAACGGGAACGAAATGAACAACGCGCCCAATTGGTTATACAATACTGAAATAATCTGTCGCCCTTCATTTCTTCCCGGATTTCGCATAGGTGCAGAGTGGCAACATGTAGGCAGCTATTTTGCCGATCCGGCAAATACGGACAGGTATGAGGGGTATGATGTGCTGAACCTGCGCGCCGGGTTTAGTTTCCGCTCCTTTGATCTTTGGCTGAATGTGCTGAATGCGACCGACGAATATTATTCTGTAATCACTTCAAAAAGTAATTTCGGTTACAGCTACCAGTTGGCTGAACCTGTTAGCTTCAATGTGGGAATTGCTTACGATTTTTCCCCGCTTTTCAAACATCGCAAATGAAAACAATTTTTTTCCAAATCATTACGGGCTTTGTATTGTTGGCCAGCTCATGCAATACAATAGAAAAACAAACCACGCCGGACCTGGCGAACGCCCGTCAGCTCGATTCATTTCCTGCTTCAGGAGTTTACCTGGCAAAGGATCCCCATGGAAATACCCTGGCCAGCTGGGTAAGGTCAATCAATGATTCCACTTCCGTATTTTGTGTAGCTATCTCTGACGACGATGGCGCCAGTTTTGGCGAGCCCATTGTTGTTCCAGGCAGCGATAATATCCACCCGCATGCAGAGAACCTGCCTAAAGTGATCCGGAAACCTTCCGGTGAGATCATTGCCCTGTGGGGCGCAGCTAATCCATCGCCTCGGAATAAATATGCCGGTGCCGTGTTTTACGCACAATCCTTTGATAACGGGAAGAGCTGGTCGTCGCCAAAGCCCCTTGTCAAGGACACAGCAGGCAATGACCAGCGTTACTATGACGTTGCCCTCATGCCTGATGGAGAAGCCGGCATCATCTGGCTGGATAACCGGAGGGCAGACGATCGCCAGGTAGGTTCGTCATTATATTTTGCCCGGACCTCTGGCAACAACGGCTTTACAGGTGAACGGGCCATCAGCCGCGAATGCTGCCAGTGCTGCCGTACAAAACTGCTGGTTGAACCGGACGGTAACATTCATGTACTATACAGGGGAATCATCAATGACAGCATCCGCGACATGGTACACGCTGTTTCCAACAATGGGGGACAGACGTTTTCCGCCCCGCGGAGGATCAGCAGCGACAACTGGGTCATCAATGCCTGTCCACATACCGGCCCGGCCATGGCATCCAATGCAAAAGGACTGCATTTTGCCTGGTACACAGGTGGCCCGGGCAAAGGTTGTTATTATACCTCGAGCAATGATAATGGCAAAACTTATGGCAGGCGCGACAGTGTAAGCAGTTCCGGCTCACACCCACAAATGGCCGCACTAACAGGTGGCGATATCATCATCACCTGGGACGAACCCATTGTTGCCGGTAATAACATCCATAAAAGAATCGGCGTCGAGAAACGTTCGGCTGGTTATACGGGTAACAAAAAATATTTCCTGACCGGTGATACTTCTACCTGTGTTTACCCGGTAATAGTTCCATTGAAAGACAATAATGCGCTTGTCGCATATACACAGGAGACGAAAGAAGGGAAGAAGCTTTATTACCGGAAAGTGAATTTCAAGTCAATAGGTCAATAAGTGAATCTTGAGGCGCTCGCTTTATTCACTTATTGACCTATTCACCTGGTTTCAATATCGCAGATCAACTTCTATCCCAGAATGCCGGTGGTTCAACACCGAGTGCGCGCAGGTACACATATCCCTGTCCGCGATGGTGAATCTCATTGTCCACGAAATACAGGATGGTGGAAAATATAGTCCCTTCATATTGACCGAATGCCAGGATCGTTTCCTGGAATCTTGAATCAGGTAGTGTTTCCCATTGCTCATCCAATGCGGCAGTGGATTCATCCCATAATTTCAAAAACCCTTCTTTGGTCTTCGGGGCAGCAGCTGCATAGTTGTGTGAATTATCACCCAGTGATCCCCAATCGCCCGTAACAATCCCTGTGATACCCGGGGCCGCTATGGTCAGCAATTCCCAGGTTAACTGTGAGAAAGGACGCATGCCTCCGATCGAGAAATTAAAAAAGGCATCCTCGGGGAAAACCTCGATAACCCTGCGTGTGAGCTTGCGGTGTCCCTGCCAATGTTCAAGTAACTGTGCTGCATTAATAACATGTTCTTTTGCCGGCGCTGCGTTTTGCATGATTGTTTGTTCCATAACATTTTAATTATGAAACAAAGTAAACACCCGCCAGTGTCAACCCTATGTCAGCAGCTTTTACTTTATTTTACTTTATTTTTCTTTATGCATCATATGAGGCTTCGAACCGAGGATAAGGGAGATATGAAACCTTCCAAGATCATCCTCGGGTGAACCACCCAGGACCTGGTTTTCATTGCTCCGCCAGGTACGGTCCTCAAAGCTGCCGGAATATGCTGCCTGGATGCCGATAAGTTTATTCGGATTGCGTGGCGACTTAACTGCGAATCCAATGCCGACCTGGTAAAGAAAGAATGCATTTTTCAGGTCGGTTGATTTGATGGCATTCCGGGTATTCGCATTTTCCAGTACATCATCAAAGTCGACCGATGACACATCCCTGAAAAATCTTGCTTTATACCATTCGTAACCAATACCAGCATAGGGATACAACATGAAGCGATCCTCTTGCAGCACGTCATAGCCGATATCACCCTGTACACCTATAAATTTTACCGTACTACTCATTTTATCACGGTCTCCGCTCATGGTACTTCCCGCCATTACATTGAATATGCTGATTACCCGTCGCTTTTCTTTTATCCATCCCAGTTGCAACAGGCCTGTGACGTCACGAAGCTGCTTGTATTGTGGATAATTTTCTATCCTGCTGTTAATGGCTTCGAAGTCCTGGAAACCAACCCCTATCCCAAATGTGCCATAAGGAGCTTCTGCTGCTGAATGTTTGTACTGGCTGAATGCAGGTATTCCTGCTGCAAGCAGGCAAACAAGGATAATTGATCTCATACCTTTTAGATTTGATTCCCTGTTATAACTGCAATTTGTGGACCTGTGGATTTTAACATTGACATCAAAATTAATTCTGGTTAAATTTATCCTATGAAACACATTTCAATACTTGTTCCGAAGGGTGCCATACTTGGCAGCCTGGAGGGGTCGCGTCAATTGCTGACCCAGGTAAACGATTTCTTCCGCCAGAAAGATGAGCCTCCGGTATTTAATGTTCAACTGGTTGGTTTGTCGAAGGAAACACCGGTAAGCGGTGGAATCTTTACTGTGAATACGGATGTAACATTGAAGGATGTTACAAAGACAGACCTGATTATCATCCCGGCAATTGACGGCGACCTCCAGCAGGCAATCGAAAAGAACCGCGACTTCATACCCTGGATCATTGAACAGTACAAGGGTGGGGCGGAAGTGGCCAGTCTTTGCCTCGGCGCTTTCCTGATGGCAGCAACCGGTATTGTTAATGGGAAAAGGTGTGCAACACACTGGATGGCTGAAAATGCCTTCAAAAGAATGTACCCCGAGGTGGAACTGGTACGTGAAAAGATCATTACTGATGAAAAAGGAATTTATTCCAGCGGCGGTGCCTTTTCGTATCTCAACCTGATCCTTCATCTCATTGGAAAATTTGCCGGCAGGGAAATGGCCATTCTTGCTGCCAAAGTATTTGCCATTGAAATTGGCCGTGAGAGCCAGTCGTCTTTTGTCATCTTCCGTGGACAAAAAGATCATGAAGATGAACCGGTAAAAAAAGCACAGGAATTCATTGAGAATAATGTTACGGAAAGAATTTCCGTCGAAGACCTTGCCGCGAAGTTTGCGATTGGCAGACGCAATTTCGAACGCAGGTTCAAGAAAGCCACTAACAATACACCGGTAGAATATATCCAGCGGGTGAAGATCGAAGTGGCGAAAATGACTCTCGAAAGCAGCCGCAAAAATGTGAACGAAGTGATGTATGATGTCGGTTATTCCGATACCAAAGCTTTTCGTTCTGTCTTCAAGAAAATTACCGGGTTATCGCCGGTCGATTACCGTAATAAATACAATAAGGAGCTCGCCTTTAATTAAAGCTCATCCGGCAATACTTCTGCCGTAAATCCGTGGCTTCTGAGGAATTCTATTATTTCTGCGGCTTCCACGGTGTCACGTGTGCAAAGGACCCTGAGTATATTATCGCAGTCGGCAAGATCAAAATTGCAGCGATAGCTGTCAAACTGCCGGTGGATCCTGTCCACCAGCAGTTTTGCATTTTCTGCATCCCTTACATCAGTTTTAAAAACCTCGATCATATTATTGCGTTCCATTTACGAATACTTCATCGCTTCATATCCCAACAGCCTCCTGAACAAAGCCAGTTGCCCAATACAATACGCCTCGCGGTCAATCGTGAAATAGATCATTTCGTACCAGCTGTATTTTTCACCTCCCATATCGATCGGGGCAATGGATTCCAGTACTTCATCTTTAATATTTGCCAGGATGTTACGGAGAACCGGGGTTATTTCATCCCAGTTCTTTTTGTATGAATCCAGCGCAGGGTATTGTACACCGTCCTGCCTGCTCCGGTGGTTCTGAAAAAGTTCATCATTATCTGACTTATGTTTTTCTCCCAGCATTGCTGCAAGTTCAAAACGATCCTGCACAAGGCTGCCGGCAATCCATGACGGATGGTTGGCCTTTGTGTTCAGCCTGTTGTTCGCATCTTTTTCGGCGATGCCTTCAATCACATTGTGAAAGAGTTTCGAATGCATGTCGTACATGTCCAGTATTACCTGCATTGCGGTTTTTGGTACTGTTGCGGTAGTTGACATAATCATCAGTTTATCCAAAGCTATTAACCCTTGCCCGGAAAAAGGGGGTGTGAACACGGCAATTAACGGGGTCGGATACGACAGGTCGTATTTCCCCCTGCAGAATGTCGTTTTTGCACACTACGTAATCATGGAAGACGGTTTAAGTTTGTGTTAAAACATCCCATATGTCTAACAGGATCTTCGTTAACCTTCCAGTTAAAGACCTGGACAGGTCCATCGGCTTTTTTACCAGCCTTGGATTCAGCTTTAATCCGCAGTTCACCGATGAAAAAGCAACCTGCATGGTGATCGGCGACAACATTTACATAATGCTTCTCGTGAACCAGTTTTTCAAGACATTCACAAAAAAGGAACTTGTTGATGCCTCCCGGGCTACGGAATGCATAATTGCCCTGTCAGTCGACGACCGGTCACGGGTAGACGATATCGCAGACAAAGCGATCATAGCAGGTGCATTTGAGCCAAGGCCGGCACAGGACCAGGGTTTCATGTATTACCGCAACTTCCAGGACCTCGATGGCCACCTTTGGGAAGTCATCCATATGGATGAATCGGTGATGGAACAGGAATAATTTTCCCCGCTACGGGGATTCCTGCCAACACTTTTTTGCATTCATATTCGCATAATCCCCCATGTGAGAAGCGTTGTCCGCAGTCGCCCGTATATGGCATAATATGTGGGACTATAATAGTATGGACTGCTCCCCTCACTTCGTCCTGGTCGATGATGACCTCGACGATACCTCCTTATTCGAAGAAGTATTGCTTGAGGTACAACCTACAGTAAAATTCCAGGCCGCTCACAACGGCCTCGATGCAATGAACATGCTTCGTAATGCGGGCACAGAATTGCCGGACCTTATCTTCCTGGATCTGAACATGCCCAGGATGGATGGCAAGCAATGCCTCGTTGCAATCAAAGAGGATGACTTGCTAAAAAATATCCCGGTTATCATGTATTCCACCTCCTCCCAGCCGAAGGATATTGAAGAAACACGGCAGGCCGGGGCCATTTGCTTTATTACCAAGCCCACAAGTATACACGAGCTCAGGAACATCCTTTCCGCGATCGTCAATGGTCTGAACAAGATTGAAGAAACCGTGGAAACGCTAAGCCAAAACGAGGGTATGTGTATAATCCGTTGAACCCATCAAAGCAGATGCTGACATGATCCTGATCGTAGACGACAAAAAAGAAAACCTGTTTTCCCTGAAAACTCTCCTTGAACTGAATTCGTTCCAGGTGGAAACTGCTGCATCGGGTGAAGAGGCCCTGAAGAAAATTCTTAAAAACGAATATGCGCTTATAATTCTCGATGTACAGATGCCGGTGATGGACGGCTATGAAGTTGCCGAATCAATTTCGGGGTACAGCAAGACAAAGAATATTCCTATTATTTTCCTTTCTGCAGTCAATATCGATAAAAGCTTTATCACAAAAGGTTACAGTTCCGGTGGTGTGGACTATATCACCAAGCCATTTGACCCGGAACTGCTCATGCTGAAGGTCAGGACCTTCATCAGGTTATACGAACAGACTAACGAGCTGAAAAGAATTCAAAAAGAACTTGAAGCTTCCAACGAATTACTGGAAGTGAAAGTTATGGAAAGAACGAGCGACCTTCTCAGGGCTAATCTCGAACTTGAAGTAAGTAATGCAGAACTGCAACAGTATGCATCCCTGGCTTCCCACGACCTTCAGGAACCGCTGAGGAAGATCATCACCTTCAATAAGATCATCGAAGACAAGTATCTTGACGGTAATCCTGAGGCACACCGGTATATGAATAAAGTTATCGCTTCATGCGAGCGGATGAGAAGCCTTATTCATGACCTGTTGAATTATTCGAGGCTGTCGGGCACATCTGTTTATTGTGAGACTGACCTCAATAACCTGCTTCGGGAAACCATCACCGACTTAGAACTGGTAATAGGTGAAAAGAAGGCAAAGCTTATCATAGAAGACCTGCCGGCTGTTGAAGCCATTCCGGGCCAGGTGCGCCAGGTTTTTCAGAATGTGATCAGCAATGCGTTGAAATTTTCAAGAAGCGGGGTTGCACCGCAGATCAGGATCTGGGGCGAGCGGACAAGTAGGCTCGACTCCTGGGGCCATTCTGATCCTGTTGGGGAATATTTACGCATATACATCCAGGATAACGGGATCGGATTCGATGAAATTTACCTGAACAAGATCTTTACCATTTTCCAGCGGCTGCATGGCCGTGACGAATACGAAGGAACAGGTATCGGCCTCGCTATTGTAAAAAAGATCATTGAGAAACACCATGGCCTGCTCACAGCCAGGAGCAGCGTAGGCGAAGGCTCGACTTTTATCATTGTGTTACCCCTAAAACAACCCAGGCATGCAGTCGTCCTTTAAGAGAAACCTGATTATAGCATTTTTCATTTCCCTATTCCTGCTACTTGCAAGTTCCGTTGCATCCTTCATCAGTATCCGCAATATGCTCAGCAGCCAGGAACTCGTATCACAATCGCACTTCGTTATAACAAAACTCAAAAACGTTCTCGTGTTACTTCGCGACGCGGAAACGGGTCAACGCGGCTTCCTGCTCACCGGTGACACGGAATTCCTGCAGCCTTATTTTGGCGCTGGCGAACGTGCCATGAAAGCGATTGATGAGGCGGCTTCCATGACCATTGACAATTATGCCCAGCAACGGAACCTCGATGCCCTGCGCGATGTGACAAACAATAGACTGCTTCGCCTGCAATATGGTATTGATGAAAAACATGCTGGAAGAGCAGTATCAGTATCTGAACTCAAAATAGGGAAGGGTTATATGGATCAGGCACGCGACCTGGTGAACCAGATGGAACAGCGGGAGAATTTCCTGCTCAACCAGGCTACTGCCAAAATGAACCGGTTCGCAATGACCACACCATTATTGATAGTAGTCGCTTCACTGTTATCCATCCTGGTGGCCATCGTGTCTTTTTTGCGCGTAAACAGGGACTATTCAGAACGGGTAAAGCTGCAGGAAGAATTACAGCTGAAAGATGTTGAGATCTCCAAACGACTTGAAATAATTGAAGACATAGCCGAGCAGATCTCGAAAGGTGACTATAATATCCGCGTAACTGATGAAGGCCGGGATGTACTGGGAAACCTTTCCCTTTCACTCAACAGTATGGCAGGATCGCTGAAAAATTCTTTTTCCGACCTGGCCAGGCAGGAATGGCTGCATTCAGGCATTGCGCGGATAAATGAAAGAATGATCGGTGAACGTATCATGGAAAAGCTCACTGGTATTATCATTGATGAAGTTTCCATGTATACGTCAAGCCAGGCTGCAGCTTTTTATCTTGCCGATGATGCCAGGAATCTTACTATCGCTGCAGCAGTCGGAATAGACCGCAGCAAGATCAGGAAAACAATCCTGCCCGGTGAAAGCATTGCCGGGCGGGCAGCTGTTTCGGGTAAGATTGCTTCGATCAATAATGTCGATGAAACGGATTTTGTCATTACCTATAGTAATGGCATTATCAAACCACGAACGATCGTCGCTGTACCGATTTTCTATGAGGGAAAGTTCAAGGGTGTTATCGAACTTGCATCCGGTAAAGAATATTCAGATACTGAGCTTGAATACCTGACAAGTGCTGCCTACAATATCGGAATGGCTATTCACAGCGCCCGTGATCACCAGCGTTTGCAGGAGCTGCTTCGGGAAACCCAGGACCAGGCAGAAGAGCTGCAGTCACAACATGCCGAACTGGAAAGTATAAATGCCGAGCTGGAGACACAGACCGAGAAGCTGCAAGCCTCCGAAGAAGAGCTTCGTGTTCAGCAGGAAGAACTCCAGCAGGCCAACCAGGAACTCGAAGAGCGTAGTAAACTCCTGGAAGAACGAAATCACCTCATCCTGGAACGCAACCTCGATATCCAGCAGAAAGCAGAAGAGCTCGCACAAAGCACCCGGTATAAATCCGAGTTCCTGGCAAACATGTCGCACGAGTTACGGACACCGCTCAATTCCATCCTGCTTCTTTCGCGGCTGTTGGCCGAGAATCATCCGCAGAACCTGACAGGTGACCAGGTTGAATATGCTTCCGTCATTCAGAGTTCAGGCAAAGGGTTGCTCACGCTCATTGACGAGATCCTCGACCTGTCAAAGATCGAATCGGGCAAGATGGAACTCGAATGGCAGGATGTTCGCATCGAAAATGTTACCGAAGCACTAGCTGCTATTTTCTCCCCGATGGCAAAAGAAAAAGGGATTGATTTTTCTGTTGAAACCGCTGCGGATGTTCCCCAGACAATTGAAAGCGACCACCTCCGTCTTGAACAGGTACTACGCAATCTTCTTTCCAACGCACTTAAATTCACCCGGCAGGGATCTGTGCAACTTGACGTTTCCCTGGTGAACAAAAACATCTTATTTAAAGTAACCGACACCGGCATTGGCATTCCCTTCGATAAACAGCAAACAATCTTTGAAGCCTTCAAACAGGCAGACGGATCAACACGCAGGCAGTTTGGCGGAACCGGTCTCGGACTCTCCATCAGCAGGCAGCTCGCCAGGCTGCTCGGTGGTGAAATTGAACTCAGCAGTGAGCAGGAGAAAGGTAGTGAGTTCACGCTGGTGCTTCCGATAGAAAAGGCACATACAAATCCGGTAATTGAAGAGTCCGGGAAACCTGGTGTTAATGAACAACCGAAGATCACTGAACAGCTATCCCACCAGAATGGCAACAGGCAGTTCATATCTGAAGTCATTCCGCCCGATGTTCCCGATGACCGTCTTGCCATCCGGGAGGGAGACAGGGTGATCCTGATAATCGACGATGATACCGTATTTGCACGCTCACTGCTTGAATATACCCGGAAGCAGGGGTATAAGGGAATTGTTGCGGTAAGGGGAGATGACGGGATCCAACTTGCAGGCGAATTTCTGCCTTCGGGCATTCTGCTCGACCTGCAGCTTCCGGTCAAAAGTGGCTGGGATGTGATGAACGAACTCAAACGTAACCCAAACACCCGTCACATTCCCGTTCATATCATGTCTTCGCACCAGGCAAGGTCACGCAGCCTTTCACAAGGTGCGATCGATTTCATCAGTAAACCGCTCGCCGAAGAAAAGTTATCGGATGTCTTTAAAAAGATCGAAAATGCACTTAATAATCATCCGAAAAAAGTCCTGATCGTTGAAGAGAACCCTCTTCATGCAAAAGCACTGGCTCACTTCCTCGAATCCTATAATATCGCAGCAGAGATCCGGACCTCAGTGGAAGAAGGAGTGGAAGCTTTGCGGATGGGCGACCTGAATTGCGTTATCCTCGACATGGGCGTGCCTGCCCTGCGTTCCGGCGAAACGCTGGAACGGTTTAAAAAGACACCCGGACTGGAAGGAATTCCCGTCATCATCTTTACCGGCAAGAACCTGTCGCACGCAGAAGAAATGAATATCCGCAAGTACTCCGATTCCATAGTGGTAAAGACAGCTCACAGTTACCAGCGCATCCTTGACGAAGTATCCCTTTTCCTTCACCTCGTTGAAGAAAATCACCAGGATAATAAATTGAACCGATACAGGAAAAATGGTGATATGGGCGATGTGTTGAAAGGTAAAACCATTCTCGTCGCCGATGATGATGTCCGGAATATTTTTTCGCTGACGAAATTACTGGAGAATTACGGGGTGAAAGTTGTTTCGGCAGTGGATGGAAAGGAAGCCGTGAAAGTGCTGGATGAAAGCAACAAAGTTGACCTCGTGCTTATGGATATGATGATGCCGGAAATGGATGGCTATGAATCGACCCGGACCATCCGGGCTAATCCCCGTTTCACGAAACTTCCCGTGATTGCAGTGACGGCAAAGGCAATGACGGGTGACAGGGAAAAGTGCATCAGTGCAGGTGCATCTGATTATATTACCAAACCAGTTGATATTGACCAACTCGTTTCTCTTTTACGGGTTTGGTTATACAACACTTAATAACGACTATGGGACTTCCCGCGTCGGCAATTTTGAATGACGATGACCTCGACCTTTTGCTAAGTGAAAGTTTTCGACTCTATGGATATGACTTCACAAATTATACCCGCGCTTCACTGAAACGACGGATCAACAGGCTGATGATCATAGACCGGTTTCCAAGCTTTGCGGAACTGCTGCACAGGGTAAAGCATGACCCGCACTACTGGAGCAGGGTAGTGGAAGAACTTACGGTGAATGTGACGGAGATGTTCCGCGATCCGCAGAGTTTCCGCATCATCAGGGAAACGATCATTCCTTTACTTGCCCCACATCCGTTCATCCGGATCTGGCATGCAGGCTGTGCTTCAGGGGAAGAAGTGTACTCCATGGCCATCATGCTGGAAGAAGCGGGTCTCCTGCACAAGTCGTTGTTATATGCAACTGATCTCAATCCTGCAGCTGTCGACAATGTACGCAGGGGAATTTTTCCTATTAGCCTCATGAAGCAGTATTCGGAAAATTATTTACTGTCCGGAGGTAAAAAAGATTTCTCTTCGTACTACACGGCCAAGTATGATTGGGCGAAATTAGATGAAAGGTTTACTGCTAAAATGATCGCCGCCACGCATAACCTCGTTTCTGATAAATCATTCAACGAATTCCACCTGGTCATCTGCAGGAATGTGCTGATCTATTTTGATAAAGACCTTCAGGATAAAGTACTTTCCCTTTTTGATGACAGCCTTGTGAGCCAGGGTTTTCTTATTCTTGGTTCCAAAGAAAATATCCGCTACTCCTCAATTGCAATAAAATACACTCAATGGGCGCAGAAAGAAAAGATCTGGCAAAAGACAATGTAAAACCGTATCGCCTGGTGGTCATCGGCGGATCAGCCGGAAGCCTGGAAACCATACTCCAGATTGTCGGCTCCTTACCCGCGGGTACCGATGCCTCTTATGTCATCGTGGTGCATCGGAAAAATACCGGCGATTCAATTCTTACTGAACTCTTGTCCGGCCGTACAGACCTCCGCGTCAGGGAAATTGAAGATAAGGAGCCCATTATTCCTGGTACCGTTTATGTTGCACCCCCCGACTATCACCTGCTGGTTGAAAACGAAAATGAATTTTCACTCGACAGCTCCGAAAAGGTCCAGTTCAGCCGCCCCAGCATTGATGTCACATTCGAATCTGTAGCGCTCGCATTCGGACCGGCTGCTATAGTTGTCCTGTTGTCGGGAGCCAACGCTGATGGCGCCGATGGGATCATAAGGGTTATGGAGGCCGGTGGTTACTCCATCGTCCAGGATCCCCAAACGGCCGATATGGCCATGATGCCAAAACAGGCAATTGACCGGTCGGAAGTAAATGCCGTCCTTTCCCCCTCAGAGATTGGTCCGCACATCCGCAGCCTGCTTACCCGCACCCCCCGCCTGAAGAGCCCGCCCGAAGAATAGCATATTTATGTTATTGTCAGCAGTCTGGCTGGCCGGTAAATTTGTCCATCATAAAACCTGAATCCCGATGGACATCATGATCGTTGATGGCAATGCAGAAGATGCTGAATTGCTGGAACAGCTTGTTACACAGCTTGATTCGAAGGCGAGCTTCAATATCACCCATAATTCCCTGGAAGATTCCCTCGTCAGGATCAGGCAGGGCAGTGAACCGGATATCATCATCCTTTCCATGAAGAAGAATGGCTACCAGGCGCTCCACACACTCCGGCAATACGCTTTTAAAAGCCATGTTTTCATTCATACCGGTAAAGCTGTAATGGTGCCTGCAAGCCTGATGCTTTCCACACAAACCGCGAAACAGCGGTTTATGGTAAAGCAGTCATCGCGCATCCTTACCATTCCCATTGAACAGGTGGCATATTTCTTTGCCGACAACCGCATCAACTTCCTCCGTACCTGGGATAACAAAGTGCATGTAGTTGATTACACTATGGAAGAGCTCAATTCCATGCTCAATCCACTGGACTTTTTCCGGATCAGCCGCTCACACGTTATCTCTTACAAAAGCATCCAGGAAATCAGGCCCTACTTTAACAGCCGCATAAAACTTCTCATCGGTTCTTCAAAAGAGAGGGCCGAAGAATTCGTCAGCAAGGAAAGGGTCTCCGACTTTAAGAAATGGATTGGAGCGAAGTAGGGAATATCCGGCCGGATCACTTTAATAAAGAATATCATACAAAGCTGAAGGGGATCACAAATCCGAAAGCGTGAATTCTCTGTGTCATTCCGTGAAATTACAGGAAGCGGTGGTGTCAACTTTTTTGTAAATTGCTACCTTGTCATAACCACAATGTTTAACCGCAACCAAAACGTGTTCATTTATGCTTGACCGGAGAAAATTTCTGATTCAGTCCACGCTCGCCGGGACAGGAATCCTGCTGGCACCTACCATCAAAAGCTTCGCATCCTCTGCAAATGAAAAGATTGTACTCGGGGCTGTTGGCACAAACAGCAGGGGCTTTTACCTCGCGCGGATGTTTGCCACCATACCCAATGTGGAAATCGGGTACGTTTGCGACGTTGACGAACTGGTGCTGGCCAAGACCGTTGCGGAAATTGAAAAGCTGACGGGTAAAAAACCAAAGGCATTCAAAGACGTCCGCAAACTGCTTGAAGAAAAAGACCTGGATGCAATCCTGATCGCAACACCGGATCACTGGCATGCGCCAGCCACACTCATGGCATTGCAGGCAGGCAAACATGTGTATGTGGAAAAACCCTGTTCGCACAACCCGCAGGAAGGTGAGATCCTGGTTGCTGCGCAGAAGAAGTATGGCAAACTCATCCAGATGGGTAACCAGCGCAGGTCTTTCCCTAATGTAATGGCCGCTATGAACGACCTGAAAAGCGGTGCAATCGGAAGAGTGTATTTTGCAAAAGGCTGGTATGCCGCTTCACGCAAGTCGATCGGTTTCGGTAAGACTGCTCCCGTTCCCGGAACTCTTGATTTCGACCTCTGGCAAGGGCCTGCACCCCGCAAGGAATACCGCGATAATCTTGTTCACTATAACTGGCATTGGTTCTGGCATTGGGGAACAGGTGAAGCACTTAACAATGGAACACATGAGCTCGATGTAATGCGCTGGGGACTGGGTGTCGATTATCCTGTGAAAGTTGTTTCTGCGGGCGGACGATATGCATTCAATGATGATTGGGAAACACCGGATACACAAACCATCACCCTTGAATTTCCAAACCGTACCGCCATTACCTGGGAAAGCCGCAGTTGCAATCCTTTCCAGGAGCAGGGTAGTGGCAGAGGCGTGATCTTTTATGGTGAAAAGGGTACCATGGTAATTCCCGGTGGTGACGAGTATACCATTTTCGACATGGAAAACAAGGTGCTGAAGGATGTTAAAACAACGCTTGAAAAAGCAGATGCTACCAACACGATGGGCATGGGCGAACGGCTGGATAAAATGCACCTGGTTAACTTTATCGACTCGATAAAAGGTAAAACAACCCTTGGATCTCCTATCATTGAAGGACACAAGAGCACATTGCTTGCACAGCTCGGCAATATCTCCTGGCGCACAGGGCGAACCCTCCATTGTGATCCGTCGAACGGGCATATCCTGGATGATCGCGATGCCATGAAACTCTGGAAGCGTGAATACGAACCGGGATGGAAAATGAAATTGTAACCTGTTTTATATAAAAATCATTTTCAGGCAATGAAAAAAACTCTTCTTCTTAGTTCAATTTTATTGATATGTGCAGGTTTATTCGCACAGACCAGCGCGAAAAAAGAAACCTGGATCAGTCTTTTCAACGGGAAAGATCTGAATGGTTGGAAACAACTCAATGGCAAAGCAAAATACGAGGTGAAAGATGGCGTGATCATTGGAACAACTGTTCCCGACCAGCCGAATTCCTTCCTTGCCACTGACAAGAATTATGACGACTTCATCCTTGAACTCGAATTCAAAGTGGATCCGAGAATGAACTCCGGCATCCAGTTCAGGAGCGAAAGCAAACCAGATTACCAGAATGGAAAAGTATTCGGTTACCAGATGGAGATAGATCCATCAACCCGGGCATGGAGTGGTGGCATCTACGACGAGGGACGTCGCCTCTGGCTCTATACACTTGAGTATAATGAAGCAGCGAAAAAAGCGTTCCGTAACAACGAATGGAACCGCTACCGAATCGAGTGTATCGGGAATGCCGTGCGTACATGGGTGAACGGAATTCCTGCAGCCCACCTGGTTGATGACATAAAAACGAGCGGATTCATCGCTTTGCAGGTACATTCCATTGGCAAGCCTGAAGAAGCCGGCCGGCAGATCAGCTGGCGCAATATCCGCATCCAGACTTCCAATCTCAGGCCAACTCCGGCGAATGATATTTTCGTTGTAAACCTCCAGCCTAACCAGCTGTCTGCGCAGGAAGAAAAGAATGGCGTAAAGCTTCTGTGGAATGGCAAGACTACTGAAGGGTGGAGAGGTGCGGGTAAAACCACATTCCCTGAAAAAGGCTGGACGATCGAAAATGGATTGCTCAAAGTGATGCCTTCATCGGGTGGTGAAGCTGCGAATGGTGGCGATATTGTTACCAACGGAACCTTCGGCGCCTTTGAGTTGCAGTTCGATTTCCGCCTGACAGAAGGCGCAAACAGCGGCGTAAAATATTTTGTAACGGAGAAGGAAAAAACTTCAGGCTCTGCGATCGGGCTGGAGTACCAGTTGCTGGATGACGAAAAACACCCCGACGCAAAACAGGGCGCAGTGGGCAACAGGACTATTGCATCGCTGTATGACCTGATCCCTTCGCAAAAGTTTCCCCAGGCAAAAAGAAAGATAGGAGAATGGAACAGGGCGATGATCAGGGTTCATCCGGACAATCGTATTGAACACTTCCTGAATGGGTACAAAGTGGTGGAATACCAACGCGGAACGCCGATTTTTTATGCACTCGTGGCAAGGAGCAAATATGCAGGATGGGAAAATTTCGGAATGGCGGAAAAAGGTCACCTGTTGCTGCAGGACCATGGCAATGCCGTTGATTTCCGCAGCATTAAAGTCCGCGACCTGACTGGCGAAGCGCAGCATTGATGGTCTAAATATTTCAGCCTGCATGGCGGTTCAAAGCAGGTATTAGTGTCTTATCAATAGCAACTGTCAACAACAACAGTTGCTATTGTTTTATGCGCTATTTCATCTTTATTCTCCTCATAAGCTTAAGGGTAACAGTCCCGGTTTATTCACAACCGGAAAAGCAGGGCAAGGCCCCGGTGCAGGATATTGGCTGGCCTCGGCAGATCACCCAGGATGGTTCAGTGCTGGTACTTTACCAGCCGCAGGTTAGCGACTGGAAAGACTATACTACCCTTACCGGCAACGTAGCCTTCGCTATTACGCCTAAAGGCGGTAAAGAAGCGCATGGAGTGGCTTCCTTCGAATGCAATACCCTTGTCGACAAACAAACCCATACTGCCTATATGCGGGATGTGAAAGTTTCCAGCATCCGGTTCCCGGGTGTGGAGGCTGCAGATAAGGAAAATCTGGATACACTTTTCCGTAAAATGGCACCGCCCGGTGGTGAGCCGATCGCCATTGAACGTTTAATGGCCGAGCTGAAACAAAACGCCGAAGCCACGAAGACGGTCGAGGTAAAGAATGATCCCCCGCCCATATTTTACAGCACTGCTCCTGCGATTATGCTGATGGTGGAAGGTGAGCCGGTATATGTCCCCATCTCAAAGACCGAACTGCAATTTGTTGTAAATACAAACTGGGACCTTTTTTATGACAAGTCTGCCAAGGTATACTACCTGCTCGCCGAAAATACCTGGCTTACATCGAAAGAATTGAAAGGTCCATGGAAATACACCAAAGCTTTGCCGAACGACATGTCGAAGCTGCCGGATGGAGAGAATTTCGATGAGGTGAAAAAGATGATCCCACCGCCAGCATCGCCAGGTAAAATTCCAGAGGTCTTCTTTAGTAATGTTCCCGCTGAACTTATTCTTTTTAAAGGTGCGCCTGTTTATACGAAGATCGTGAACACTGAATTGCTCTATGTCGCCAACACGGAGAATGATGTGTTCGTGGATAATAAAACGAAAACCTTTTTTGTGCTTCTTTCAGGCAGGTGGTTCAGTGCAGACGATCTGAAAGGTCCCTGGTATTATGCCGGTAATTCCCTGCCTTCAGACTTTGCCCGGATCCCTTCCAATTCGCCAAAGGCAGCGATCCTTGCTTCCGTACCCGGCACTGTTGAAGCTGCAGATGCCGTCATGCTTGCCCAGGTCCCAACTACAGCAATCGTAAACAAAAAAGAGGCAGCCGCAAAAGTGAAAGTGGTATACGATGGCAAACCCGAGTTCAAAAAGATTGAATCAACAGGTCTCGAGTATGCATCCAACACGCAGGACAAAGTGATCAGATCGGGCGAGCTCTATTACCTGTGCTACCAGGCAGTCTGGTTCGTGTCTTCATCTCCTGATGGTCCTTGGGAAACAGCGGAATCGATCCCAGCGGAAATTTATTCCATTCCTGCCAGCTCCCCCGTGTACAATGTTACCTATGTCACGCAGACAGTGGTGGATGAAGAAACTGTGCAGAGCAATGCTGCAGCCGGATTTTTTGGCTCCTTTGTCATTGGTGTTGGCGTCGGCGTATGCCTGGCCTATGGAACAGGCTGGTATTACCCGCCTTACATGTATTACCCCCCTGGTATGATGTATCCCGTTTACCGCCCATATCCCTGCACTTACGGGGCAGGGTTCGCATATAATCCTTATACCGGCGGATATGCCGGTGGCAGGAGGGTTTACGGACCTTATGGAGCAGCAGGTACTTCGGCCTGGTATAACCCATCAACCGGAAGGTATGGAAGGTCTGCAAGCGTACAGGGACCATACGGAGGCCGGACAGCTGCGCGTGCGTATAATCCGTGGACCGGCGGATATGCGGCTACGTCACAGGGACATAATGCCTATGGCCAATGGGGCAGCTCCGTTGCCACACGCGGTGGCGAATGGGCGCAGACCGGTCATGTCACCACTGCCCGCGGAACAACCGCCGCCTATCGCACCTCAACAGGCCAGCAGGGCGTGATCCACAGTGGCCAGAATGGCAAAGTCATTAAAGGCAACAACGGCACCTTCGTAGGCCACGACGGCAACATTTATAAAAAGAATGAGGGTGGAAACTGGAGCCAGTATGATAACGGTTCCTGGAAAGATGCGTCGCGTACATCACCCTCCACACGCGACCAGCTCGACCGCTCTGCTACTTCCCGTCAACGCGGCGAAATGCAGACGCGCAATTTCCAGAACAACTATCGCAGTATGGGTGCTGGCAGGAGAGGAGGTGGTGGCGGATTCAGAAGAGGGAGATAATTCACCAGATAAAGCGGGCCATTTCTTATATTTAGAACCTGTTTTTCTGATTCCAAATATAAAAGGCTCGCAATGGCTGCAAGTAACAACCGTAATTCAAGAAGAAAATTTCTCCGTAACCTGGGTGGGTCTGCATTGTTGATGGCAGTAAATCCACTTGCCACATCGGCATCTTCCCCGGAAACTGCGGAACACATTCTCCCTTACGAAAAAAAGATCAGTGCCAATGATCGCATACGTATCGGCGTGATAGGCATGGGCATTATGGGTTATAACAACGTGGCAACGGCATTGAAAGTTCCCGGTGTGGAGCTTGTTGCGGCCTGTGACCTTTATGCCGGCCGGTTAGAACATGCGCGTGAAGTATACGGCAGCCAGCTATTTACAACGCCTGATTACCGTGAATTACTCAACAGGAAAGACATCGACGCCGTGATTGTTGCAACCAGCGATAACTGGCACGCCCGGATTGTAACCGCCGCCCTCAAGGCTGGCAAGGCCGTTTATTGCGAAAAGCCAATGGTTCACCGCATCAGCGAAGGACTGCCCCTGATTGCAGCGCAAAAGGCTTCTGGTAAAGTGTTGCAGATTGGCAGCCAGCGGGTGAGCAGTATCGTGTATGCCAAAGCTGCTGAACTCTACAAAAGCGGGGATATCGGCAAACTGAATATGATTGAAGCATCCTTCGACAGGCAAAGCGCGCTGGGTGCCTGGCAGTATACCATGCCTACAGATGCTGATGCAGCTGCGGTTAACTGGGACCGGTATATTGCAGGATCAGCAAAGGCGCCTTATGATCCAAAGAAATTATTCTGGTGGCGCAACTACCGGGAATATGGTACAGGCGTAGCCGGAGACCTGTTTGTTCACCTGTTGTCTGGTGTACATCTTGTGACCGGTTCTAAAGGACCTGAAACAATTTTCTCATCAGGACAATTATCACACTGGAAAGACGGCCGCGATGTGCCAGATGTCATGACTGCCATCATGCAATACCCGGAAACCGATACACATCCTTCCTTCCAGCTAAACCTTCGCGTGAATTTCATCAGCGGTGGTGGCGATACCAGTTCGATTAAACTCATTGGTGAAGAAGGAGTAATGGAATTGCGTGGCAACAGCCTGAATGTACGTCACAGCCTGATGCCGAAAGCGCCGGGCATTGGCGGATGGGACGCGCTTTCCACATATCCGAGGGCCATGCAGGAGTCTCTGATGCAGGAATACAATTCGAAATATTCTGCCGACGACCGCCAGGTTCCGGTTAAGCCCGTAACGGAATTCAAAGCGCCGCAAGGATACAATGAACACCTTGATCACTTCACCAATTTCTTCGACAGTGTTCGTACAGGTAATCCTGTAGTGGAAGATGCGGTGTTTGGGTTCAGGGCCGCAGCGCCATGCCTAGCATGTAACGACAGCTATTTCCAGAAAAAGATCATCCAGTGGGATCCAGTCGCCATGAAGGTGAAATAACTATCAATTCCTAAAAATCAACAATGACATATTCGGCTAATCCTGACCGCTATACTTCGATGGAATATCGCCGCTGTGGAAACAGTGGACTGCTCCTCCCGGCCGTATCACTCGGCCTCTGGCATAACTTCGGCTATATTGATCCGCTTGAAAAATGCAGGGCTATCCTGCACCGCGCATTTGATCGCGGCATCACACATTTCGATCTCGCCAACAACTACGGGCAGCCTGCCGGTTCAGCAGAAGAAAATTTTGGCAGGATCCTGAAACGTGATTTTCACGCACACCGCGATGAACTGATCATTTCAACAAAAGCCGGCTGGCCTATGTGGCCCGGTCCTTATGGCGATTGGGGTTCAAAGAAATACCTCGTTGCGAGCCTCGACCAGAGCCTGAATAGAATGGGTCTCGAATATGTCGATATCTTTTATCATCATCGCCCGGATCCTTCGACGCCGCTCGAAGAAACCATGGCTGCCCTCGACCTGGTCACCCGCCAGGGCAAGGCGCTCTATGTAGGGATCTCCAGTTACTCACCGGAAGAAACCCAGCGCGCCGCAACCATACTGAAACAACTCGGTACTCCCTGCCTCATTCACCAGCCGAAATATTCCATGTTCGAGCGTTGGGTAGAAGGCGGGCTGATGGATGTGCTCGGTGAGGAAGGAATCGGATGTATCCCGTTTTCGCCGCTGGCGCAAGGACTACTCACAGACAAATACCTGCATGGCATTCCGGACGACTCACGTGCAGCCCGTCATCTCGGTAACGGCGCCATGGAGGAAGATGCGGTTACTCCCGCCAATATTGAGAAGGCCAGGAAACTGAACGTACTTGCACAGAAACGCGGCCAATCCCTCGCGCAGATGGCACTCGCCTGGGTCGTTAAAGATCCACGTGTTACATCCGTGCTCATCGGTGCCAGCAGGCCGGAACAGATCGACGATTCGATCAGGTGCCTCACGAACTACAACTTTGCACAGGAAGAACTGAACATGATCAACGAGATCCTTCGGTAATAAATGTCCGGAAAGTGAGGTTGATCCTCGGCGTTGTAACTTTCTTAGTCTTGGGCAGGCTGTGCAGCCAGTTTTCCTGCGTGGCACCCTGCATCAATAACAGGCTGCCATTCTCCAGCATCAGCGACAATGTTTCTTTCGTCTTCTTATGCCGGAACGCAAATTTTCTTTCCGCACCGAGACTGAGCGATGCTATCACGGTATTCTGTCCCAGTGACTTCTCGTCGTCGCTGTGCCATGCCATACCTTCATCCCCGTTATGGTATAGATTAAGCAGGCAGGAGTTGAAGGTTTTCCCGCAATATCCTTCGACCAATATTTTCAGGCGAAATAACTCCTCCGTCCAAACCTGTGCATACCTGGTTGTATTGCTGTACGTATATGCATAATTGTGATCTCCATACCACGCCACTTTCCGCTTCGTAATTATATGCCTCCCAAATATCACAGCCTCATCATTTCTCCACTCAACATTCCCCAGCAACTCCTCAAAATATCGCAGTGCATCGCCCTCATTCAATACTTTCCCAAAATATCTCACCTCTCCATCGTACGGTAACATAATTGCAAATTCAAAATTTAAAATCGAAACACCCACGACCGCAGGAATTATTCTAAGTCAATCGCATTATTCTTCGCAGCTTCCCAACCAATAATCGCCCGTTTCCTGTCGCCTCCCCACATATAATTCCCACTAGCTCCTGAACTCTGAATCACCCTATGACAAGGGATTAGAAAAGCTACCGGGTTACTGCCGATGGCAGAACCGACTGCGCGGGATGCGCCGGGCTGATGGATCCGTTCAGCGATCCGGCCATAGGTAGAAAGCTGGCCCATCGGGATTTTAAGCAGGGTTTCCCAAACCTTCAACTGGAACGGCGTGCCCTTCAGGTGAAGTTTTACCTGGTGCAGCTTCGACCAGTCGTGGGTAAAGATGTACAGGGCATGCTGCTGGTTCATGTCCAGTATCTGTTTGTACGTTGCATTCGGAAAATGCTGTTTCAGTTCTTCAAGGGCCAGTTGCTCATTTTCTGTAAAGGCCATATAGCAAATCCCTTTTGGTGTTGATGCCACTACCAGGCTGCCAAATGGGCTTTCAGCAAAACTGTAATTGATGTCAAGGCTTTCACCACCATTTTTGTATTCACCCGGTGTCATGCCTTCTATATTGATGAACAGGTCATGAAGGCGGCCTGTTCCTGACAGTCCCGTTTCAAAAGCTGCATCCATGATGGTAGCCTGTTCTTCTTTCAATATTTTTTTTGCATGTTCAATACTGATGTACTGCAGGAATTTTTTCGGGCTTACCCCGGCCCACTCAGTAAACAGTCTTTGGAAATGGTGCGGACTAAGATGAAGCTGTTCTGCAATGCTTTCCAGCGGTGGCTGTTCCCGGAAATTCTCGCGGATGAACCCAATTGCCTCTGCGATCCTGTTATAATGAATGACTTGCTGCTCTTTCATACTGCTCAATTGAAGAAACAAAATTACCGGTATAGGGTTGCCATATCAACCCGAAACTTGCTGCTTTTTGGTGGATAGCTTCTGTGTAAAGTGTCTTTCAAGGTAAACGGGAAAATTAACAATCAAAAGAGGAAATATGAAGTACTTACTGAGCCTGCTGGTCATGATAAGCTGCACTGTTTGCAGGGCACAGGAAAAGGAGAAATGGCGCTTCCTGCTTGAGCCCTATGCTATGTTCCCGAATATGCAGGGAACGACCGGGCTTGGCAACCTCCCGGATGCGTCGGTAGATGAAGACCCGTCAGATATTTTCAGCAATCTTAAGATCGGCGCGATGTTGTATGCTGAAGCGAAAAAGGGAAAGTGGTCGATAAGTTCAGACCTGTTATACATGGACCTGAATATGGATATCACCTCGAAAAACGGGATAATCAGTGGCGAATCAGATGCAAAACAGCTCGGTTGGGAATTGGCGGTGTTAAGGAAGGTCTTGCCATGGCTTGAAGCGGGAATAGGAGCCCAGCTCAACAGCATAGAGTCTGGCCTCGACATCGTTGTGAATACGGCAGGCGGGCCATCACCACAGTCGAAGAAAATTACTGAAACCTGGGTGGATCCCACCATAATTGCCAGGTTAACATACCCTCTCGAAAAGAAATGGAATGTATTATTCAGGGGTAACGTCGGTGGTTTTGGCATTGGGTCAGATTTCTCCTGGCAGATCCAGTTGTATGGCGGATACCGGTTTTCTCCTCTCTTCCAGATTTCCGCAGGATACCGGGCTATAGGGCTCGACTATGAAACAGGCAGCGGAAATGATCGTTTTTTGTATGATATGGTGAGCTTCGGCCCGGTGGTCCGCTTTGGGTTCAATTTTTGAATGACAATCCAAAATGTGTGTATGAAAAATAGTGCCCCGGCTTCTCTTGCAATTAGCAGCAACGCTTTTCGTGAAGGGGAAATGATCCCCATTGAATATTCCTGCGATGGTGAACATGTAAATCCACCGCTTAATATCGCGCAGATTCCAGAAGGCACGCAAACATTGGCGATCATTATGGATGATCCCGACGCGCCGAAGGGTACTTATGATCATTGGATAGTCTGGAATATCCCCGTTTTCTCGTCCATTCCTGCCAATACAAATCCCGGCATCAGCGGTGTGAACAGCGCCGGCAAAACTGGTTATCACGGTCCTTGTCCGCCCTCAGGCACGCACCGGTATTTTTTCCATGTTTTTGCGCTTGATTCCCGCCTCGACATCCTGGCCGGCGAAACCCGCCAGGTGCTGGAAAAAGCAATGGAAAACCATATCATTGGCCAGGGCACTTTGATGGGGAAATATGGTAAATAAATGCGCGAACCGGCGCCAGCGGATGCACCGGGTACCGTTCACCGGTTTTTGCTCGCTTCGTATTCCATGGAAACAAGCCTGGCAATCAATATTGCGGGATATAGCTGCCCGATGAGCGATTCGAGGTTTGCCAAGGAGCGCGTAACCGGAAGCGCCGGTGTTATATCACCATAGCCTGTTGAGGTCAATGTTGTCAGGCTGAGATACATAAAACTACTTTCCGGTAAGCCTATGGTTCCGTTGAATGCACCGGCACCATTCAGCTGGAAAAAAATCTGGTATATTATTGAGAAGATGAGGCTAAGCAGCAGGTAAACTACTATGGCACCCTGGATCCGGTAAAAAGTGACAGGTCCTTCACTGAAGGTTTTAACTAATACAGCCCACGCCAGCAACAGGCAAAAAAGAAGCAGTGAAAAATCTTTTACCAGGTCCAACGGTCCGAGTTTCGCGAAAAAACCGATGCACAATGATGCTACTGCAACTATTGACAACAGTACTTTGCCTGTGTTTTTTTGCGTATGTGTGAAATAAAACATTCCCGCGCACAACAACAGTATATAAAAGGTAAACGATGCTAATCTGCCAAACCTGCTTTCGCCGAGTGGAAAGACGATAAAGATCTGTGTCACTAATATGAACAACAGCACTCCAAGGCTTTTTTCCGTTGCCCAGAATTGTTCAAACCTGCGGAACGTAAACTTTTGCATGGTACATCAGATTTCCGGTCCTTTCAACCAGATATCAAAAAGCCGGTATCCCAATGAAAGTATTACCGCACCGGTAAACAGGCCGATAAACCCGGAATACATGAATCCACCTATCGCGCCAAGAAAGATCACCAGCATGGGAACCGGTGCACCTTTCCCCATTACAATCGGTTTAAGGATATTATCGAGGATACCGACAACCAGCATCCACACTGTGATCAATGAAGCAGTCAGTGTTGGCAATGCTCCCCATGCATAGATAATGACTCCGATAGCTACGGGAAGTGTGCCCACCTGGATGATTGCCAGTACGAGACAAAGCAATGCCCAGATCCCGGCATAGGGAATACCTGCGACGATCATACCTGCAGCTGCAAGGATGGTCTGGACAACGGCGACTCCAAGTATTCCTTTCACTACATTCCTGATGGTGACGACCGCAATGGACGTAAGGTCAATATTGGCATTGCTGGTGAGTTTATTGACGAGGCTCCTGCTGAATGTTCCTGCCTGGTCCGCATATACCAGCATCACACCACTGACTATGATGGCTGCGGCGATTAACAAGAGTCCCTTTCCGGTACTTGTTATCATGCCGATCACTTTTGTGGCTACCCGTTTCGTTTGTGCCGGGTAATGCCTTATCATTGTGTCCACACCAGCCGATGCTTCATTCCACAGGGAGTAGGCCCTATTCCCGATTAACGGCCATTCTTTTACCTTGGCAGTTGGCGGTGGCACTTGTAAATTGTTGGTTCTTAGTTTTACAACCACTTCCTTTACTTCTCCTGCACTTGTTGAAATAAACCAGATCGCCGGTCCGATTAATATCAGCAGCATGGCAATGGTGATCAACACAGCTGAAAGTGATGACCTGCCTCCAATTGCTTTTTTTAGTCTGATGTACAGCGGGTGAATGGTGACGGCAAGAATTGCCGCCCATACTATGATGTTTACAAAAGGAGCGATCACATGATAACAGAACCTGACAAGCAGGAAAAGTACAAGTAACTGTAATGCTACCTGGATGGCCAGTCTTGAAATGAGCGCTGGGCGTGAGGTTGGCGTTTCGGTTGGGCCCATATGCATGATTGTTGAAGTGATAAATCCAACTATCAGGCACAAGGTAACACCTTATGCATGCGAATAAAAATAGTTAGGGTTAAATGACTATTTCTTCAACCCGGCTTTATGTCCCGTTATCGCATAATAGAGGATGAACAGGTAACAAGGTACCATAATCCAGTATGCCTGCTGCAATCCTGCATACTCACCGAGGGAAGCCCAGAGCTTCGGAAGTAGTGCACCGCCCGCTATACCGACAACCAGCAGGGCTGAAGCAGCTTTGGTGAACTTGCCCAGACCGTTGATCGCCAGTGGCCAGATCGCAGGCCATACCAGCGCATTCGCAAGACCCAGGATTGCAATGAAAAACACGGATGTTGTTCCCGAAGTGAATATTGCGCCAAGGGAAAACAGGATGCCCGCAACAGCAGAAAACTTAAGTGCGGTCGACTGCGAAATGTATTTCGGGATGGCTACTATCCCGAAGAGGTAACCTGCAAGCATGCCAAGCATTGTATAGGTAGTGAAGTGCTTTGCCGTATCCAGGCTGATGCCAAGGGAGTTGCCATATAATTGGATAGTGTCACCTGCAAGCACTTCCACACCCACATACAGGAACAGGGCAATGAATCCCAGCCAGAGGTAGGTGTACTCGAAAATGGAAGCACGGTTAACGACATTTGAAGATTCTACCGAATCATCTTCTCCTTCTGCCTTGATCTCTGCCAGCGAAGAAAAATGAATAAACGCCGCCAGCAGCAACAACACTACTGCTATCAGGATATAAGGAACAATTACTTTGGATGCAAGCGTGTCGAGCTCTGCCGCACGGCCAGCTGCATCCAGCGTCAGTAGTTTTGCCTGGAGTGCATCTGCATTGTCGAGCATGATCGCACCCATGATCAACGGTGCAATGGCTCCGGCACCTTTATTACAGATACCCATGATGCTGATCCGTTGTGCAGCACTTTCTATGGGACCAAGTATCGTTACGTATGGGTTACAGGCTGTCTGCAGTAATGCAAGTCCTGTCCCGATCACAAAAAGTCCCAGCAGGAAAACACTGTAAGTCCTGCTGTTCGCAGCGGGAATAAAGATCAGGGCACCGATAGCCATCAGGATCAATCCCAGCATCATACCTTTTTTGAAGCCGGTCTTCCTTAAGACCCATGATGAGGGAAATGCCATTACAGCATAAGAGATATAAAATGCAAATGTTACCAGCATCGCTTCAGAAGTGGTCAGCTCACAGGCAATCTTAAGGTAGGGGATGAGTGTACCGTTTGCCCAGGTTACAAATCCAAAAATGAAAAAGAGTGCGCCGATGATCAGCATCGGAACGGTATTGCTTTCTTTCCGGGGAACGGCGATGGCTATTGGCTGTTGTTGCATTTGGGGAGTTTAAAGTTTTCAATATAGGGAAATTGCCCGTCAATGCAAGAAAGCAACCGTATGCATTAAATTAAATTCAAAAGTGAAAATGCAAAATGAAGAAATGCCTACCAGCCACCACCAAGTGCTTTATACAACTGTACAATGGAATTGAGTTTTCCCTGTAAGGACTGCGACAGTTGGAACTGGACATCGAATAGTGAGTTCTCCATTACAACTACTTCGAGATAATCGGTGTAGCCATAATCGTACCTCGCCCTGGAAAGAGTAAGCGCTTTTTCTGCAGCATCGGCCTGGATCTTTAACAGTTCATATTCTTCTGTGTAGGTGCGATATAAAGTCAGGGCATTGTCAACATCACCAAAAGCAGCCAGCACGGTTTGCTCGTATTGGTAAAATGCCTGTTCCATCCGTTTTTTCTGCGCCTCAACTATATTCTTTCTCTGGTTGAAATTAAAGAGGGGGCCAGCTATATTGGCAAATCCGTTGGCAACAAACCCATCGCCGCTAATGAAAGAGCTTAATTGTGGACTCGCGAATCCTAATACGCCGGTGAGGCTGATCGAAGGAAAGCGGTTTGCTTTTGCGACGCCAACCTGTTCAAATTCTACCTGCAGGAATCTGTCGGCTGCTATGATATCCGGCCTTCTCTCCAGTAACTGTGACGGTAAGCCCACCGGGATCTCCGGTGATAAAGCCTGTTCAAAATTGGAAAATCCGCGTGGAACCGTTCCTGGCCCCAATCCCATCAGAAGGCGGAGCGCATTTTCAATCTGCACAATCTGCCGTTGCAGCACCGGGATGGATGCTGCGGCAATGGATTCCTGCTGGATCGCCTGTAACTTGTCCAGTTCCGGCACATATCCCTTATTGAATCGTTCGGAAATGATACGGGTGTTTTCCTTTCTGCTCACAACTGTCTGCCTGGCGATGTTCAGCCTGTTGTCAAGGTCGCGAAGGAGGAAATAATTGTCGGCTACTTCCGCAATCAGGCTCACTTGCAGGGCACTCCTGTTGTATTCAAATGCTAAATACTCAGCCTGCGCTGAACGTGTTGCATGTCTTAGTTTTCCCCAGATGTCCAGTTCCCAGTTCAGGACACCGAATGCACTCAGCAATCCACCTTCGACTCCTCCAGCCACTTTTAAGGCTTCCGATCCGGCTTTACCACCGCCTGCCTGTGCCGAATATCCGAGCTGCGGGAACATATTTGATTTAACGACCGCGGTCCGGAACATCGCTTCCTGCACCCGCGAAGCGGCGGTCAGCAGGTCCCGGTTGCTGTCGAGAGTTCTTTTGATCATTGCAGACAATGCCGTATCCTGGTACAGCTCAAACCACTGCATCAGCTTTGAAGTGTCTGTCTGCACCGTATCGCGGTAAGTGATGCTGGTTGGCGCTACAGGGGGTTTATATTTTCCCCCTACGAGACAGCCGAGTGTCCCGGTCATGATCAACAGCATCAGAATATATAGTTTCTTTCCACTCATCTTTTCTATATATGTTCGGGAGGAGATGGATGTGTCGGCGGTACGGTACCGGTTACTGCTGCCTTTTTCTTATTCTTTCCCTCTATCATTACAAAGAATGCCGGTATAAGGATTACGCCAATGATCGTTGCTACCAGCATGCCGCTGAACACAGACATTCCCATCACTTTACGGCCTTCAGCACCTGCACCTGAAGCAGTCAGCAATGGAATTACACCGAGGATGAATGCCAGCGATGTCATCAGGATCGGCCGGAAGCGAAGTTTGGCGGCATCAATGGATGCATTGTAAGTCGGCTCGCCGGCTTCTGTTTTCATCTTCGCAAATTCAACGATCAGGATCGCGTTCTTCGCGTTCAGACCGATCAACATTACCAGTCCGATCTGTGCAAAAATGTTATTGACATAACTCAGTGAAAAAATTCCCGCAACGAATAGCCCGAGGAAGGCACCCATGACAGCCCATGGAGTTCCGAGCAACACGCTGAAGGGCAGTTTCCAGCTTTCATATTGTGCCGCAAGGATCAGGAATACGAACATCAGCGCCATCAGGAATGCTGTTCCGCCTGTTCCCTCTGCTGCTTTTTCCTGGAAGGAAATATTACTCCACTGGTAGCCCATATCTGCCGGCAACACTTCTTTCGCCACTTCTTCGAGCGCAGTCAGTGCCTGTGCCGAGCTGTAACCTACTGCCGGTACGCCGCCGATCTCAGCGGCACGATAAATATTGAAGTGGTTAGTATACTGCGGACCGGTAGTATCCGTGATGGTGGCAATGGTTCCGGCCGGCACCATTTCGCCCCGGGCATTGCGGATGAAAAATTGCTGCAACCCTTCCGGCGTCATCCGGTAATCGGCATCGGCCATTACATAGGTTTTATACTGCCGGCCAAACTGGTTGAAGTTATTGATAAACGTTCCTCCCAGCAAAGAAGAAATGGTAGTGTTCACATCGTTCAGCTGAAGATTAAGTTTATCTACTTTCTCTTTATCTACGATTATACTTTTCTGTGGAACGTTGGCCCTGTAAAGCGTGAACACCCTGCCGATTTCGGGTCGCTGGCTTGCTGCTGCAATAAATTTCTGTGCCTGCTGGGCAAGGTATTGCGGCGAGTTACCGGCACGGTCCTGTAACATCATCGTAAAGCCGGCACCGTTTCCAAGCCCGATAATGGGAGGTGGACCAACAGCAAGCACTGTAGCTTCCGTCACTTCCTTCATCGTGATCGCGTTGATCTCCTGTACGATCTGCAGTGCGGTCTTATGGCGGTCATGCCAGGGCTTCAGTGTGATGAAAAAAGTAGCCGCATTCGGCGCCACGGTATTATTCAGCAGGTTGTTCCCGTTCACAGTCGTATACAGATCAATTTCGGGGATCTTCTTTAAGATTTCTTCCACTCTTCTTGTCACTCCGTCTGTACGTTGCAGTGAGGCTGCATCAGGCAGCAATGTTCCTATCAGGAACCATCCCTGGTCTTCCTCGGGAACGAAACCTGTGGGAAGTTTCTTTCCTAACCAAACAGTTGCCAAGACTATTCCAACCAGTATTACAACGGTGATGATCAGCTTGCGGGCAAAGAAGCCTGCGACTTTTCCATAGCCGGTGGTAAACTTGTCGAAGTTCCGGTTGAACCATGCAAAGAACCTTGCAAGGATTCCTTTTTTCTGAGTTGGCGGTTTCAGCAACAGTGCGGCCAATGCAGGACTTAGTGTCAACGCATTGAAAGCAGAGAAGAGTACAGAAATGGCAATGGTAATGGCAAACTGCTGATACAGTCTTCCGGTAATGCCTCCGGTTAATGCCACCGGCACAAACACCGCTGCCAGGATCACCGCGATGGCAACTACCGGTCCGCCTACTTCCTTCATCGCCTTACTCGTCGCATCCTTCGGATTCATGCCATGTTCAATATTGTGCATCACGGCTTCCACCACCACAATGGCATCGTCCACTACGAGCCCAATGGCAAGCACCAGGCCAAGCAACGACAATGTATTCACGGAGAATCCGAGCAAAGGGAAAACGATAAACGTGCCTATCAGTGAAACCGGAACTGTCAGCAATGGAATCAGTGTTGCACGCCAGTCCTGCAGGAATATAAACACCACCAGGATTACCAGCACCACGGCTTCAAACAGGGTGTGCATAATCTCATTGATCCCTTCTGTTACCGCCAGCGTGGTATCCAATGCAATGTTCATCTGCATGTCCGGCGGAAACCGGTCCTTCAACATGTCCATTCGTTTTTTCACTTCTTCCGCTACAGCAAGGGCGTTCGAACCGGGAATCTGGTATATGGCAATGGTTGATGCAGCGCTTCCGTTGATCCGGCTGGTCATGCTGTAGTTCTCAGTGCCCAGTTCGATGCGGGCAACGTCTTTCATCCGAACCAGCGCGCCTGCTTCGTCTGCTTTTAATATGATGTTCCCGAATTCCTCTTCCGTTACAAGTCTTGACTGTAACAAGGCAGTGTAGGTATTCTGTGTTCCCAATGCTGCAGGTTCACCACCAAAGCTGCCGCCCGGTTTAATCAGGTTCTGCTCTTTCAGTTTATTGATCACATCCTGCACCGTTAGTGAATACCTCGACAGTTTGTCCGGCTGCGCCCAAACACGCATCGCATATTCGGAACCGCCAAAAACAAACACATCTCCAACCCCGTTGATGCGCTTCAGTTCATCCACGATATTGATGAACGCATAGTTGTTCAGGAATTTTGAATCGTATGTATTATTTGGTGAAGAAATGGAAACCAGCAGCAAAGGGAAAGTCAGTGATTTTTTTACAGATACACCCAGGGCGGTTACTTCCGGTGGAAGAAAGGGGTTCGCAAGTGCAACCCTGTTCTGTGTGAGCATGTTGGCATTGTCGAGATTGGTGCCAACTTCAAAAGATACTTCCAGCCGCATTGTGCCGTCGTTTGCATTTACGGAACGCATATATAACATTCGCTCAACACCATTCACCTGTTGTTCGATCGGCGTGGCGACTGTCTGTTCCATGTTCACTGCGTTCGCTCCGTTGTACGTGGCGTTTACCTGTACCATCGGGGGCGTGATCTCGGGGTACTGCGAAATAGGAATTCCTCTCAGTACGAGCAGTCCGAGTATGACCATCAGTATTGACAATACCATCGCAAATATGGGACGGCGAATGAAAAATTCACTCATTATCTGGAAGTGGTTGAATCGTACGAATAAGGCTTGGCGACAGGTTTAACCTGCATACCGGGTTTGATCATGGCATTCCCGACGAGCGCTACTTTCTCCCCTGGTTTAAGTCCCTCCCTGATCACCCAGTTGCTGCCGGATCTTTGCCCTACCTGCACAGGCCGGGGGTTGATCTTGTTGCTGTCGTTTACCACGAAAGTCATATACACGTTCTGCATCTGGTTTACTGCCTGTTGGGGAACAATTATCGCATTGGCAATTTCCTCTGCCTTGATCCTCACTTTCAGGAATTGACCAGGCCGAAGGAAACGTGATTTGTTTGGAACCAGCGCCTGCACGAGCAGTGAGCCGGTTGTAGGATCTATTTCCCTGTTGGCAAAATCAAGTTTGCCTTTTTCCGGGAATACGCTGCCGTCATTTAAAATGAATTGTACTTCAAGGTCCCGCAGCTGCGCCGGTGTCATCGACTGGCTGAATTTCAGGTAGTCATTCTCGGTGATGGGAAACCGAACCCGCATGGCACCAAGGGCAGATACGGTGGTGATGGGCTCATCACCTGCAGCATTCCGTACATAATCACCAACCTGCACTTTCGAAACGCCGATGGTGCCGGTTAAAGGTGATGTGACCCTTGTATAACTTAGTTGGGTTCGTGCGTTGTTTAATGCGGCCTGTGCGGCAACTATAGATTGCTTCTGTGCATCGTAACTGGCTTGTGCAGCATCAAGGTCACGTTTGCTAAGCGCGTTCATTTCTGTCAGCGGCTTTACCCGGTCGAGATCTGATTTTGCTTTCACAGCCATAATGTTGGCTTCTGCAAGTCTTGCCATTGCTGCCTGCTCGCGGTCACGCAACTCATCGTCCTGGATCACATACAGTAATTGTCCTTTCTTTACTTCACTGCCTTCCTGGAAATGGATGCTCTGGATCCAGCCTTCAACGCGCGGCTTGATCTCCACGTCTGTCTGGCCGAATGTCTGTCCGACAAATTCTGAATAAACTGCAATATTTTTCTGCCCGACAGGCACAACATTCACTTCAGGGATAACTGTTGCAGCTTCCTTTTTATCCTTGCATGCCATTGCGGAGAGCAGGCAGGAACCAACTAATACAACATGGATGGATTTCATGTGAATTAAATAATGTGAGGTGCCTCCAACTAAATTACTCCATTAATTCAGTCCTTACCTGCCGGCAATACAGTTAACCGTTTAATC
>NZ_JSVC01000050.1 GCF_000814475.1 Flavihumibacter solisilvae
ATGCCACACATGATGTATTTTTCATTTGCCCGGGAGACCACCACTATTTTGACATCATGGAATGTACCCGGTTTGCATCCATCAAGTTTACAGACAACTACTTTCATAAGCATACCGCTGAAAGCATTATACTTCATTCACCCCAGGTGGTGATGCAGCATAAACAACTAAAAGAAACCAAACCTGATTTTTCTCCCCGGGAAAAAACCATTTTAAGAAATGCAGTAGAAAATATTGTATCTTATTACGATGACCCCCTGATTGCCACTTCTCCCTTTGTCTTTTACCAGATCCTGTCCATTCTTGGATTAACCAGGGAAGTAGTGGGCAAGTCAAATGAAACCTCATCGATGCAATTGAATGTTCCTTTGGATGAACAAATTATATCGTACATCCATCAACACATTTACTCGCCCGCAATGATTGCAATAAAATCCATTTCAAATCATTTCAACATTTCGTCTGCTTATTTTAGTACTTTCTTTAAGAAAAACTATGGTGACAGTTTTAGATCCTACGTTAATAAATACCGCGTATCATTAATCCAGAACAGGCTCAGGTCAAACCAGGTGACGCTTAAACAAATTGCCGACGAATTTGGCTTTACCGACGAAAGTCACCTTTCTCACTTTTTCAAAAACCAGACAAACATTACACCAGGTATGTTCCGGCAAAGTGCATACGGAACATGTGGCGGTCTGGCAAATTGTTTAAACTGAGAATACCTTTCCGAATTTTAGATTCAGAAAGGTTTTGCACTATCGGCAGCTGTATATTACTATTACTGTCTTCGTTGACCGAAAACGAGGAAGGATACCTGCTGGATGTATTCACGCATCCCGATCACCGCGGAAAGGGCTTTCACAAGCCTTTACGCCTGGTGAAAGCCCAAACTTCGATTTAGAAATTTCATTTTTGACGAAATCAGATTGCCTTCAATATCACATTAGCATCTACCGACAGTTTCTCATGAATCGCTTTAACAAATAGTATGTCGGGCTTTTGCTTACCATTCATGATTAGTGAAAACTTAGCATCGCTTACTCCTAACAATTTGGCGGCAAAATTTTGCTTTATGTGTAATTGTAATAGCCTGATACGAATAATTTCCTGGAGTGAGGACGGCAATGGCATAGGATCATGCAAATCTTCAAAGGCTTCAGCTGCTGCTGCAAGCACTGTTAGTCTCTTCAATTCCCCTGCTGTGAGATTGGCCTCGCCACGCTTCATCAAGCTGTCTATTTCCTGCATGGTCAGGTCATAGGCTTCTTTACTTTGGATGATATTTTTTTTGATTGGTGTCTTTACAGTTTTTTTCACTGCAGTTTTCCTTTTCACACTTCTCCTTCTCGTCACAGACTTTTTTTCAATAACTTCTTTCATGATTGCATATTGCAAGATCAATAACACCCCTTTGATCCAAGGGGATTATCCACTTACAGGTCGGATAATTTGACCCTGTCATAGGCCGAATGTGGACCAACAAATCGAATGTATATGGTACGGGTTTTAAAAAATATCCTGGCAATAATTCTGAACTTATTACCGTGAATATCGAACACATACAAGTCGTTTCCCACATAGTCAGTTTTGGGAAGCTGTCTTTTAAGAGCTCCTAAATTCTCCCAGTTGTATTCTTTACAAATCGAATACCACCGTAAGATCGCGTCCTCAGATAGTGGATTTTGCCTTATAAACTCCTTTAAAATCGTCTTGCTTATAATAACCATAATTCTTGTCCTGGCAGGTTAAAATATTCCTCGATCGATCAATCAGGATTGGGCATATTGCTACTCTGTTGAGGGTGACACAAATCTAAATTTTTATTTAGATTTTCTAAATTATTTTTTATTCCCCATAATTGTAATTTCCTTTTTTTTAAGCTACTACCTTAATCCACCTTATTGACGCATAAACCAATGCAAATTTTTTCCTCCCGAAACTTGGTAGAAATTGATCTTTCTGTATATTTGCACCCCGTTACGCAAATAACGGAATGCCCAGGTGGCGAAATTGGTAGACGCACCGTCTTCAGGTGGCGGCGCCGCGAGGTGTGCTGGTTCGAATCCAGTCCTGGGCACAAAAAGCCCCGACGATAGTCGGGGTTTTTTTATGGGCAAGCGTTGAAAGATAGTTTTCATAAGCTGGCCCATAAAAAAACCGACGGCGCGATAGCGACGCGGGGCTTTTGAGTACGCCCCTCGCAGGAGTACCTGGATCATGCAATAATCCAGTCCTGGGCACAAGCATTAAAAAAAAACATGATAGCAATAGCTTTCAGGGGTTTTTTCTTTCTGGGGGGACGATACAGGAGACAGATTGAGTATGAATTGAATTATGGCTAGGCGCTTCAATCTCTTATTAGCCAAACTTCTGAATCGATTGGTACATCTTCCTTTAATAATTCCTTGCCTACTAAAATTGAGTGATCTCCGAAACTGATACCTCTAATTATGGTTTCAACTATTGTATTATCCGGACGAACAATCTTTATTTTATCACCTACTTTCACTTTTTGGTCACCGAATCCCGGAGTTAAAGTAAGACCACGATCTGTTATCATAAATGTGTCTTCTACTTTAAAAAGATACATATAGTTGCTTTTTGATACTAAATATAAAGTGTTATTGGTAATTAAATTATAACCCATTGATAGCTAATGCTTTCAAGGGGTTTGTTTTTTTGAGGGACGAAATAGGGGACGCTATGTCCCTTTGGATTTTTGTTATATTTTGAAGCATTGAAACTGTATTTATGAAACCCACACTAATGTTGAGCCAAGAAGATTTTCTAAAAAAATACAACATTTCGGAAGATCGATTCACTGAGTCGGGGCTTGACTGGAATGAACTTGCTTCAATTTATTCAGACTATTCTGAGTATATGACCGGTTTGGAACCGACAGCCCAGTTTGTTATGAATTTGCTTATGAAAGCAAAAGATGTCCATTCCGTAAGATATAGGATTAAAAATCCTGAGCATTTAATTGACAAAATCATAAGAAAAAAACTCAACGACCCGACTTTAAATATTACAGTTTCAAATTATAAGAAGGAGGTTACAGATCTTATTGGGTTAAGAGCGCTTCACCTTTTCAAAGAAGACTGGGCAAGGGTACATGATTATATTAATCAAAAATGGAATCAGCATGAACAACCTACAGCAAATTTTCGGAAAGGTGATTTGGAAAAGGATGGACTTAATTATTTTATAGAAAAAGGGTGCCGACTAAATGAGCACAAATTTGGTTATCGATCAGTACACTATGTTATTGAAGTACAGCCTATCAAAGAAAAGATCTTAATTGAAATACAAGTCAGAACAATCTATGAAGAAGCATGGTCAGAAATTGATCACACAATTCGATACCCCAATAATGTTGACGATTTAATTTATTCGAAATTTTTGATGATCCTTAACCGACTTTCGGGAAGTGCCGATGAAATGGGTTCATTCCTTATGTTTTTACAAGAGGAATTAAATTCGGAAAGGACAAGGTACCGTACTTTGGCAATTGAGCACCAGAACGCTTTGGATAAATTAGAACAAACAATTTCATCTTCGAAAATGACAAGGGCCGAATTGACTACCGCAAAAGCGGAGTTAGAGAGGCTAAGGACACCAGTTTCAACTGGACTCTTTAATTTTAGTAACAATCCTGAGCCTAAGTATGTGTCAACTTTGTTTGACGTTGCAACAAGTTTGCATGGAAGAATTGCTCCGCTTATTCAATCAGCACAAAAGCTTCAATCTTATTCAAATGTTGTAAAGTTGCCCGAGTTTTTACATGGTGTTAGGGAGCCTGTAAAACTTAAGGAAGTGAAGAATGAAAATATAGAGGTGAAAGAGAAACCTAAAGCACAGAAGCAATCTAAAAAAGCGGTACCGGTTAGAACACCAAGAAAAAAGAAAAGTACGTGATCGTAAGTACGTAAGAATAGTTCGAGTCAGGCGGCTGTGTTCCCCAATCGAAACTTGGAGTAACTTATACTAAGTATGCCTAATGTAACAACTCAACCAATCAATATGAATTACATTCTTTCAACCTTACTCTTATTGATAACAACAACTACTTATTCACAGGATTGTACTAAAGCATTACTGGCACATAAGCCCGGCACCTGGAAAGCGGGTCAACAAGGTTCTATTGTTAATGTAAAGGCAGCAGATTTAGCAAAAGAAAAATCAGTGATTGCTGCTATTCACAAAATGGTATCTGCAAGCTATAAACCAACCGGATGCCAAATTTCTTACAGTACTGTGTATGGAAAGGGTTTGCCTGCAGCCAGCAACTGGATTGCAGACCCCTATCATTATTCAATGTATGTCCTGAGATACCTATGCGATCAGCAGAGTGCAGATAAATCAAAGTATTATGTTGACTACTCCACTCCTACTACGGTGAACATTACGGCCAATGTTATGTACTGGTTGAATAACCTTTACGCTGCTGATATTGCGACTGATGATTTTAGAGGATACCTGAAACTGAAAGCAATGCCGGTAAAAAAAGACGACTATTATTTTATGGGAGAAGAGGTAGTAGGCGACAGCCACCTGGAAAACAAAATAAAAGAATACCGCTGGTTAATTACCTATGGCGATACGCTTCCGTTCTCCATTATAAGCCGGAAAGATTATTTATTGATACAAAGAAAAAGATTAGAAAAAGCAGTAAAAGAGAATCCCGGTGAAAAAACATACCTGGACCAATATTTTAAAAACATTGATCAATACTGTAGGCTTCCCCACTCTCCGGCCAGCAGAATTAGAGTTATCAATTACTTGAATTGTTAACTTTAAATCTCGAAATGAAACGTAAGAATCACACCGAAAGTCAAATT
>NZ_JSVC01000051.1 GCF_000814475.1 Flavihumibacter solisilvae
GAATTCTAATTCCCCACCATCGGCAATACTTGTTCGTTATACGCTATTTTTACATTCATGAAATTTGGAGTTATCATATTTGTCTTTTCCCTTTTCAGTTGTGTTTCTAAGGAGGCCAATAACAAAGAAGTACAAAAAGATGCGTCTAAACTTACTGAACGTCCTAAATTTCATCCCACTTATACGGACGAGTTGGAGGACACAGTTCGGACATTGGATTTGAGCTATGTAGCTTGGGCTTGTCAATGCGCAAATTGGATAAAGGCAAGTGAACATGAACAATATCAAGAAAGTGGAGGACTTGCAGAAAGGTCAATGTTCGTTGAGCCAGCCGACAGCACCTTGACCTTAGCGGATACAATCGGTTATACTGGTGATGTTATTCGCTTTACGGGACAATTTTATAAAGAAAAAGGTTATCCTAAGAATTACCCTGTAACTGAAATGAACCCTGAAAAGGCAAAAGTATTTCGCTATACGAAATATAAAATCCTAAGTAGTGGCTATGTGAATTTCAGAGAAAAATGACGAAGTGGCCTATTGAAGGCGTATAACACAAGCTTTGTAAAATAGCAGCTGAGGCGCTACATTTAATCCATATTACTTAAATCAACTGTAGGAAGTAAATGAAGCTGCGGCATTACAATCGCCGCTAATTCACAAAGCCCCTCTCCGTTGGCTGCTACTTTAACCATGACACAATCTACAGACCTTTATTTAGAAATTACTGACGCCGGCGACATCATCCGAATTGAGCCTATTAACTTGATAAACCCAAACACCGATTTAGATTGGGATAGAAACTGGATTAAGACACAAGTCACAGTAAAGGGTGGAGCTTTTAGCGGACAATTCGTAGCTGAATTTATGACCACTGACTTTGAAATATTTAAGCAACAACTAAAACAGCTTGACACGAATTTTAGCGGTAGTGCAAAGTTCGAGCCTTTAGAAAGTCAGTTAGTCTTGACAATTAAAGGTGACGGCCTTGGACATTTTGAACTCTATTGCGAGGCGACACCAGAACCTCATTTAGGACAGACGTTATCCTTTTCAATTAGCTTCGATCAGACACAAACAAAAGAATATGTTAGACAGTTAGATAAGATTACAAAAAGGTTTCCAATTGACGGTGATTTTAACATAAAAAACGAATAAAGAAGCAGCCAACATCGCATAGGCCATATGGCGGGCCAACGAATAAATCCTGGTCGACATTAACACAGATGAACTCCAGTTCCAACTTTTCGGATCACGGATCAGCTTTTTGGAATATAATTTCAGCTCTATATCTTTACCCGGCTGACGATCCAGCAAGACGAAACACGGAATGCAGCCACATCGCCAATGCGCGGATGTTATAGGCCAGCCAGGTTCCCACGGCGTAAACTTACATCCAAGAAATTGCCTGTATTCTCAACTTTAATTGAGCAGAGCAGCGTACAAATATCGATGACTAACAGCTCGACCAAACGATGAAATCTGTCAAAAACAATAAGAGACTTTCACACACAATAATTATAGAACTATTGTGCGAATTTGTCAATGTCGTGTATGGTAACGCGTGTGGCAAAATTGGACTTAGCATTATTTTGCTTATAATAGCGTTGGTGTGTCTCTTCTCTCCTGTTGTAGGATTAGATAATAAACCGATAAACAAGCATTTTTCCTTTTATATAACAGGTGGAGTACTAATCATTATTAGTTTTTATCTAATTGTCAGACGATGGAAAGGGCTTAAAAAGAAAAGCAAATTTTAACTGCTAAACCAAATCAATGAGCCACGTAGAAAAGCCCATCCCACACAATTCAGAAACATCAATATTAAATAATAATACAAGCTCAGGCCATTGGAATGAGTAAAACGAAAATAAGGACACTCAACCAGATTCATAAATTGTACAGTTTATCGGTGAAACTGCCGGCCTATAACATCGCATTTGTGCTATTGGGGCAGAAGAACATCACGAATCAGCATTTGTAATTCTATTCACTTCAGCATTTAAACAGTGGACACACTAAAGTTTACGGCCAAGCAAACATTTGGAATTCATTCCCCAACAGCACAAATGCTTCAACGTTAGCGGTCAGGCTAAAAGACGACCAAGACAATGAAATGTGAAAGTTGTAAAAAAAGAGAAATTGAAGTTGAAGAACTTGCGGGCGAAGGACAAAATTCCTTTCGTTTGTGCCTGCCTTGTCACGAAAGGCTATTAAATAAAGCGTTAAGACCCTTGGAGTTTTTCAACTTAACAGCAATTCACGGACACGTCTACTATTTACACGACGACTTTTACGATTATGACACAGGAAAAGCAACTCAACCAGACATTGCAGTTGTCGAAGCTGAAATTTTCCCATTTCCCAAATTTGAACATATCAAAAGTGACTTAAACAGACTAATTGACTTTTCATTCGTTCACTATTTCACAGACGATTTTGTTATTAACGAACTTCAAATATTTGATAAAATAGAAGTTCTTAAAAGAATTAAAGAAAAGGTAGGTTATAACCGTGCTATCAATTACAAAGCCTATGAAATTGCTGGAAATGTAATTGGCAGGACAGCAGAAGAATGGATAAAGAAAGAATGGGCTACAAGGCGAGAAAATGAACTTCAAATATTTGCAGAATCAATT
>NZ_JSVC01000052.1 GCF_000814475.1 Flavihumibacter solisilvae
CCCGATGGTGAAAAGGGAATAATTGTATTAAATCCATTTTTTATAGATTGAGTTTTATGAAAGAGTTTATTAAGGCTTTCGATCTTTATGTCAATACTTTATTTCAAGAGGACAATAAGGAGGAGATTAAGCGTGTAATTATACAAGATATACCGAGTTTTGTCCAACAGGAAATGTTTGAATTTTATAGCTTGTCAAATTATTCAGGTGTTCCCATTGTTTTTACAGGCGTTGCAGGTGAAAGTTCAAATGTTAAGCTGTTTAGTGTAAATACTAAGGACGGAATCTTACAGAAGAGGAATGATTCAAGTATTAAAAAACTAATTATCATTTCAAATATTGTACTTGATAGGTCGAGTGAGACAGCTGTTACTGTAATAAACGATTTTGCCAAAGAGAAGTGGAAGTGGATAAATTCTTCTCTTGGTCATTTTCTTTTGTTTTCTTATTTCAAGTTTGCAGGTATCGAGGGAAAATATGAGCAAGATCTAGTTAAGAAAATTATCAGGTTAGTTGGGAAGGAGTATCCAAATGGTATTGATGGGCAATGGTATTTTCTTTTAAGATTCTTTTCTTCATTGGAGAATGCAACTCCAGTTAAAATTGATGATTTGTGTTTTTTGTTAGGTCTTCCCAAGACTGGGATAAATAGAGATATAAGTCATTCTTTATCAATATTTGATAAGAAAGTTAACTTTGATAAGCTAGAATTTGCCAATACTATTATTTCATCTATCTCCAATAGGAGTCTTAACGGGTTTAGAGATTTTGTTCATTCGAGGATTGATGAAATTTCTGAAGAGTCATCAGAATATGAGATGTTATCAAA
>NZ_JSVC01000053.1:0-2500 GCF_000814475.1 Flavihumibacter solisilvae
AATAAATATGGCACCTACCTACTCTCCCGCCTGGTATAGCAGTACCATCGGCCATGAGGGGCTTAACTTCTCTGTTCGGTATGGGAAGAGGTGAACACCCTCGGCATAAGCACCATAAGAATGTAAAAGTCAATGAAGACTTTTCAATAAGGTAACATATTGGGAAGTTGCAATAAGACTTGCGAGTGTTGGATGTTTTTTACCTCCGAAGAGAATAAAAAATTAAAGCTTACGGGCAATTAGTACTACTCGGCTTTGATGTTACCACCTTTACACCTGTAGCCTATCAACGTCATAGTCTCTGACGACCCTTAAAAGAAAACTCATCTTGAGGTAGGTTTCACGCTTAGATGCTTTCAGCGTTTATCCTTTCCGTACATAGCTACTCGGCATTGCACCTGGCGGCACAACCGATACACCAGCGGTACGTACGACCCGGTCCTCTCGTACTAAGGTCATGTCCTCGCAATTTTCTAACGCCCATCACAGATAGGGACCGAACTGTCTTGCGACGTTCTGAACCCAGTTCACGTGCCACTTTAATCGGCGAACAGCCGAACCCTTGGGACCTTCTCCAGCCCCAGGATGTGACGAACCGACATCGAGGTGCCAAACCTCCCCGTCGATATGAGCTCTTGGGGGAGATCAGCCTGTTATCCCCAGAGTACCTTTTATCCTTTGAGCGATGGCCCTTCCATACAGAACCACCGGATCACTTTAGCCTGCTTTCGCACCTGATCGACTTGTATGTCTCACAGTCAAGCACCCTTATACTAATGCGCTCTGCGTACGATTACCAACCGTACTGAGGGTACCTTTGCGAGCCTCCGTTACTTTTTAGGAGGCGACCACCCCAGTCAAACTACCCACCATGCAATGTCCCCCGTAAGGGGTTAGGTTCTAAGCAACAAGAGGTTGGTATTTCAACGATGACTCCACAACGCCTGGCGACGCTGCTTCATAGTCTCCCAACTATCCTACACACTTGTGGCTCAAAATCAATGCAAAGTTGTAGTGAAGGTTCATGGGGTCTTTCCGTCCCGTGACGGGTAACCGGCATCTTCACCGATACTACAATTTCACCGGGCTCGTGGAGGAGACAGTGTTCAACTCATTAGACCATTCGTGCAGGTCGGAACTTACCCGACAAGGAATTTCGCTACCTTAGGACCGTTATAGTTACGGCCGCCGTTTACTGGGGCTTCAGTCAGAAGCTTTGGCTTGCGCCGAACATCCTTCCTTAACCTTCCAGCACCGGGCAGGTATCAGGCTCTATACGTCATCTTACGATTTTGCAGGGCCCTGTGTTTTTGTTAAACAGTTGGTTGAACCATTTTACTGAGACCATATCGCTATGGTACGCTTTATCCCGAAGTTACAGCGTCAATTTGCCTAGTTCCTTCTCCACGGCTCACCCGAGCGCCTTAGAATATTCATCTCGACTACCTGTGTCGGTTTACGGTACGGGCCGCATTTGCCTAACCTTAGAGGTTTTTCTCGGTGCTATGATTAGGGTCGCTATCTCGCCGGCCGAAGCTTTTGAGTACTATCACCTTCGACATCTCTTGCGGATTTTCCTACAAAAGATATATCTACTGGCTTTAACGCAGTATTCCGTCACTGCGCGGACCTTTCACGAACACGTCACCCCATCGAAACAAATGCGGGTACTGGAATATTAACCAGTTTTCCATCAGCTGCCCCTTTCGGGTTTGCCTAAGGACCCGACTAACCCTGATCCGATTAACGTTGATCAGGAACCCTTAGTCTTACGGCGAATAAGTTTTTCACTTATTTTATCGTTACTTATGCCTACATTTTCTTTTCCAATCGCTCCAGCATACATCACTGTACACCTTCGCTGCAGATTGGAATGCTCCCCTACCACTTTATACAAAGTATAAAATCTAGAACTTCGGTTCGTAGTTTGATGCCCGATCATTTTCCGTGCAGAGTCTCTCGACCAGTGAGCTGTTACGCACTCTTTAAATGAATGGCTGCTTCCAAGCCAACATCCTGGCTGTTTTAGAAACTCCACCTCGTTTGTTCAACTTAACTACGTATTAGGGACCTTAGTTGCTAATCTGGGTTATTTCCCTCTCGGCCATGGACCTTAGCGCCCACAGCCTCACTGCCGCAGATATTTATTAGCATTCGGAGTTTGTCAGGGTTTGGTAGGCGGTGAAGCCCCCTAGCCCAATCAGTAGCTCTACCTCTAATAAACTTCTAAATGCGACGCTGTTCCTAAAAACATTTCGGGGAGAACGAGCTATCTCTCAGTTTGATTGGCCTTTCACCCCTATCCACAGGTCATCCCATAACTTTTCAACGTTAATGAGTTCGGTCCTCCAGTGTGTGTTACCACACCTTCAACCTGCCCATGGATAGATCACAAAGTTTCGCGTCTACCCCCACTGACTAAATCGCCCTATTTGGACTCGCTTTCGCTACGGCTCCGTTACTTAAGAACTTAACCTCGCCAGTGAGGAGTAACTCGTAG
>NZ_JSVC01000054.1 GCF_000814475.1 Flavihumibacter solisilvae
AGAATTATTTGAGTTGTTTGAGAAAGAGGTTAATTTGATGGATTTAAAAGATGCTTATAAAACAGCATTCTCCGAGTTCTTTCAAAAGTTAACAGATAAGACGATTAATACATTAGATATTTCAAATTCTCCATTGTTTTACTATATACCTGGTTTAGCTAGCAAAGTTCCGGAACCATGGTGGAGTGTACTATCAAGTAATTTCTGGCATATTGTTTTGGAGGAGTTTCAGTCGCAAGTGTCTGCTATAGACGTGGTCGTTATAAGTCATGAGTTGCTAGAATATTTTTCTCCAAAGAATATAGCTTTTACCTCAAGTCTAGCTAGCGGTGAAATACAATTTTTAATTAGGAATTTTGAAGCAGTACAAGACGGCCTTTCAGTAGTAGTGGGGAAGAATGCACCTAATGAGATTAGTAGCCCAACATTTGTTCATAGGCAGGAAGGTTTTGTTGAGAGACCCATTGATTTTGTTTTTAATGCGGAAAATGCAAAAAAGAAGAAGGTCAAGATAATGCCTTTAGATCGTTTTGCAGGCGGAGTGATTCCGGTTATCATGCATTCTAATACATTAAATCCTATTCCCGTACGTCATAAAAATCATTGGTCGACTGAGCGTGAAATTGTAGTAAGAGGTCAAAATAAGCTTCTATTATTTGCACATAATTCTTGTGTCTTAGAGAGTAGTGAAATGATAGATCCAGATTCAGAGAAGCGGTTATCTGTTAATTTAAGCACTCAATACTTTATTCCCGGACTCGATATCTACGAAGTCTATTTTTGGATTGAGGGAGAGGAGAGTGAAGCAAAATATACTTTGTCATATTTAAATCAACTCGGAGAGAGGTCCACTTTAACAATTAAGTTGACTGGGTTTTGGGT
>NZ_JSVC01000055.1 GCF_000814475.1 Flavihumibacter solisilvae
ATGGTTATATCAGCATGCATTACCTTAATTGCTGGATTAGCAGGCAATCTGTGGATAAGTTGCGCAGCTATCGCATTAATATTCATATTAACCTTTGTCATACTTTGGCGCTTAATCAACTTTGCAAACAAAAACCCTCAAGCTGCGATCTTAGAAGGTGCTGAATTTTTGGTACATGAACAAATTCAAATGGCAGCTAAAGGCCTTAAATCAATGCCACAATCATTATTGACATTAGTAGAAGAAGATCCTCCTGTCAAATTGAACAACGAATTACAACAACTCGCCAATCAACCTGATGAGGACAATAATAATGAAGAGGAGGGTAACAATGGCTAAAGGAAAATTCTATCAAATATACCTATCCCCAATGCAGGGTATTGATGATGAAAATATTGAGGCAAAAATGAACTTGGCTTTGGACTGGATTAAGTATGGTAACAATGTTTGGATAATATATTCAACCGCTACACTGGAGAAACTAATGACAAGATACAAGTCATTAGTAGAGCCGGAAGGGCGATTATTTATATGTGAAATAAACATCGTCAATAGAAAAGGCTGGATGAACAAGGGGTTTTGGGACTGGCTAAAAAAGAAACGCGACAAATAAAGGAAACTATCTATTTAATATTTTCAATATGAGATTTGTGGTGCCAATGTCTTAACGTGGGTTTGGCGAAATGAAATAACCTGGGTCAAAAAACATAGATAACATGAACGCTCAAGTAAAATTGAAGCGCTTTTCAGAATATGGCTTCTGAACGCTGTTGGCTCCCTTGAAAGTCAAAATATCAACACTAAAACTATTCGATAAAAATTACTCTAGTATTAGTATGAACGAATTTAACGAAATAAGCTCCGGTGCAAAGTTTGTACGAGCGGACCTTCATATTCATTCCTTTGGCGATGAAGGCTCATTTGATGTGACTGATATTACAATGACCCCTGAAAACATTGTAGATACAGCAGTTTCAAAAGGCCTATCAATTATCTCTATAACAGATCATAACGCGATAGGCAATGTAAAGGATGCAATAAAACACTCTGAAAACAAACCAATTCTAGTAATACCTGGCATTGAAGTTAGTACCACCCAAGGTCACTTGTTAGTCTATTTTGAATCCTTTATTGACCTGCAAAATTTCCGAGGAAAGTTAAATATCAGTGCAGACAAGGAAAGGTGTAGTCAAGGAATTATTGATTGTTTAAACTATGCACATACCTACAACGGCATAGGCATACTTGCACATATTGAACTCACCTCTGGCTTTGAAAAAACAATTGGAAGATTTGGCCCTCATATGGAAGATATCTTGAAACATCCTACCCTTTACGGAATGGAAATAAGCAGTAAAGGATGCTCAAACTATTACACTGAAGATGACGAAAATCAAGATAGAAAACGACTTTTTAACGCAAGAAAAGATGCTCTATTCCTTCCAAAAGATTATGACATTCCAAAGTTGATGTCTTCTGATGCACACACTCTTTCAAAACTTGGCACAAATGCCGACGGTGAAACAAAGCTTACTAGAATTAAAATTGAAACTCTGACTTTTCACTCATTTAAAATCGCCTTAAATTCAAGTAATTCCCGAATTAGATTGGAGAATTTAATTCCTGAAAGGATTCCCAAATTTCTCGGAATAAAAATTGCAGGTGGGCTTCTAGATAAGCAAGTAGTAAGCTTTAGTCATAATCTTACATGCATAATTGGCGGACGTGGTGCCGGTAAGTCAACTCTATTAGAATCACTCAGAGAAACATCAGGCAATAAATCTGAAGCCAGGGTTGTAGATTCCGATGTATGGCCAGAAAAGATCACTTTATTTTATGAAGACGAAACCGGCCAAGTGCACACTTTAACACGCGAAAAAAATTCCGAAGTAGTAAATGTGGATGATCCTGTAAAGGGGCTTTCACATGTACCCATTGAAAGTTACGGGCAAGGAGAAACAGCTGAAACCATACAGCACAGTGACGATAATCCACAAATATTGATTGATTTTCTAGATTCTTTTATCGACTTTCAAAGCCTTAAATCGGAAGAAATTGAAGTGCGGGAACTATTACTTCAAAACCAATCTGATATTAACAAATTACGTTTCGAGGTTTCTAATATTCCCGAATCTGAAAGGCAGAAAAAAATACTTGAAGACAAACAGGATCAATTAAAAAAAGACAAAGCCGGTGAATTAGTAAAGTATCAAATAGCACTACTTAAGGAACGTGACATTCGAAAAAATATTATTACTGATTTAACTGAGCTAATTAAAAGATATAGGACGATTTTTTCAGATAACTCAGTTTTCCAAAGTTTTGAACAACTAACCGATGATGAAATTATTGTGGGTAAAGAATATTTCTCAAAAGTAAAGCAACTGGTTTACGATTTTTCCCAAATTGTTGCCTCTAAGTCTTCCGAACTATCGATCGAGCTTGAAACAAAAGTTAAAGAATTAAAAACAGAAATTGATGGCTGGTCAACAAAAGAGAAACAAATCCAAGATAAAATTGATGAAAAGAAGAAAGACCTGGAAACACGAGGAATTCCATTCGACTTAGGTAAAATTAACCAGATTGCACAAGAATTACTATACTATCAAGAACGCCTAAGAAAATTACAGTTGACTAACACACAATTGCAACAGGAGCTATCAACCCGAAACGAATTGCTCAAGCGTAGAAAGGATTTAAAGAGTAGAATTTTCTACAAGCGCTACCTATTTGCGGAAATTGTAAATTCCAATCTAAAAAACACAGTTGATGGATTCTTCGTCACATTGAAATATCAGCAAGGCACTTACTCCCCCCAATTTGCAGATCATCTAAAAAATGTAATGGATTGGAGAACCTCAAGAGTTGTCAAATCTGAATATATTGAAAGATGTTTTTCTCCGCTTGATTTGGCGCAATTCGTTAAAAACAAGAATTTGGATGCCCTAAAGAACATAAAGGATGAGGAATTAAGCCGAGTCA
>NZ_JSVC01000056.1 GCF_000814475.1 Flavihumibacter solisilvae
AGTCAATTTACTTTGACAAGCCTGGAGATTCCAACTGGTTTGTTTCCTATCACCAGGATCTTACGATTTCCGTAGACAAAAAGATGGAATTGTCAGGATTTGGTCCCTGGACAATAAAACAAAATCAGTTCGCGGTTCAACCGCCTACTCAAATTCTTGAGGATAATTTCACAGTAAGAGTACACCTCGACAATACTGATATCGAAAATGGGGCGTTGAGGGTAATCCCAAAATCCCATTTAAATGGCATTCGGCGAGTTGAAGCAGGAGAAATGCAAAACCTTCGAGAAGAAACCTGTGCGGTAGAAAGAGGTGGCATCATGCTAATGCGACCATTGCTTCTGCATTCTTCCAGCAGAACTACAAACAATGCCAGAAGGCGAGTAATCCATATTGAATTTAGCCGATCCGTTTTGCCACCAGGATTACACTGGTCAGAGAAAAAGGCCTTAACGGCCTGCCCATAACATTGTATTGCTAAAAGCCGGGCTCAAATGCCCCGAACAATCAAAAACAAAACACCTCCTAACCTTACGCGGATGTGCCTGCCTGCGGGGCCGGCCTTCAGCAATACTTTAACGTTGTAGGCAATAAGAAATCCGAATGAAGCACATTAAAATAATCACACTAATATTCCTAATTATATTATCTTCTATTTTTGGTGCTTTGGTATTTGATCATATGCAAATGAACTTTGAAAACGGACGCTATTTTGATCCTGAATCCGCAACCGTTTTTCATGAACAGTCTATTATTGGCTATAGTATTTTATTATTTATCTGTTTGCTTTGTGTTACCATATTGTCAATAAACGTCTTTCGCGGTAAATTACATCTACACAAAAAATGAATCACTTTAAGTTATGGTTGGAATTTGAAGAAGTTGATCCTGGAAACTGGGATATAGAGAATGATTTCTGCAATATTGCCGTGACGTTAGATGATGGTCGCTATTATGGCATTAACGTATGGACCTATCAATTCCTTAAGACAGCAATCGATTTGGATAGTAAATCCGGTGCCTGCCGTAGTGGTTTGTACCAAGTACCTCCAGATCTCTTTGTGAAAGCACTCACACGGGAAAATATTGAAAATGCGATTGAAGACATTCTCAGCAAAGGTGATTTAGAAAAAGTGCTTAATCCGAGTGTCTTACCATAAATTAGTAAACAATTCACTGCCTACAACATGGTATCCTATGTATAACGACCTTAGAGTGGACGAAAAAACCACCACAATTTTCTTTT
>NZ_JSVC01000057.1 GCF_000814475.1 Flavihumibacter solisilvae
GCCGGCGCATAACAACATATTGGCAAAAGCGGCATATCATTGTTTTAAATAAAAGACTCAGCTGCCGCCTTCGCCAATACCTTAACGTTATAGGCAACAATAAGCACCAGTCTAATACGCGAACAATATTAAAATTCTGTCACTTTGAATTTAAGCCGAGCAGAACAACATTTCGTAAGCAGATTTATTATTAAGAATAAACAAGAAAGATATCTGCATTTATTAAACGACAATAGAACGAGAATTAAGTTTATTGAGAAACTTTATCATTTCAATGATTTCAATTGGAATCTGCTTCGTGAGATTCCTGGTAGTGAAAATGAAGAAGAAGCAATTCGCCTTAAGCTCAAATCATATAAAACTATTTCAAATTGTCGCGTAATTTCGTCTGACCCAAAATTTGATGGTAAGTCGATGAGTATTGAGGAAGCCATTAATAATGTCGTTGGAATAGAAGCAAGCATCCTAATATTTGGCGATGGCGATGTCATTTACTACGAGGGGGAAGCACCTAATCGAAGATTTATTAGTATTTAAAATTCCGCTTTCAAAAAGCTGCCTATAACATGGTATTGGCTAAAGCGGGCAGCCAACAACCTGTTTATTGATTGTTTCAAACGGCCCGCCTTCGCCAATCCCTCAACGTTAGCTGATATTATATGACCGATCCTTGGACGATAGAAGAAATAAATGAATATGACAGGATATTTAAAACCTGCCAGACTTTTATTGGACAAAAAATTGAAGAAATAGTTTTCTATTTAGACGAAAATGATTTTGATTTTACTGAACAACCTAACAAATATGGAAAGAGTCTCTTTAACGGAATTGAACTAATAATTGCAGGAGAAACATACTATTTAGGCAACTTATTTTTCAATAACACCTATAATGGATTAAATATATT
>NZ_JSVC01000058.1 GCF_000814475.1 Flavihumibacter solisilvae
CTGTGAACGTGAGCGGCGGCACTGCACCGTTTACCTACAGCTGGAACACTTCGCCGGTACAGGCAACTGCCACTGCATCTAATCTTACTGCCGGAACTTATACGGTTACGGTGACCGATGCTGCAGGTTGTATTACTACCACTACGGTTACGATTACTGAACCGCCTGTACTGGCTGCCACAACAGTTGGTAATAATGTTGACTGCTTCGGAACGGCAACAGGATCAGCAACTGTGAACGTAACAGGAGGAACCGCACCGTTTACCTACAGCTGGAATACCCTGCCAGTACAAACTGGTGCAACAGCAACAGGCCTTACTGCCGGAACTTATACGGTTACGGTAACTGATGCTGCAGGTTGTATTACAACTACTACGGTTACGATCACGGAACCCACACTGCTTACAGCATCAACAGTAGGTACTAACGCATCCTGCTTCGGTACGGCCACAGGTTCAGCTACTGTAAATGTAATAGGAGGGACCGCTCCATTTACTTACAGCTGGAACACTTCACCGGTACAGACAACTGCCACTGCATCTAATCT
>NZ_JSVC01000059.1 GCF_000814475.1 Flavihumibacter solisilvae
TTAGATGCAGTAGCAGTTGTCTGTACCGGCGAAGTGTTCCAGCTGTAAGTAAATGGAGCGGTGCCGCCTATTACATTTACGGTAGCAGATCCCGTGGCTGTACCAAAGCAGTCAACATTATTACCAACTGTTGTGGCAGCCAGTACAGGTGGTTCAGTGATCGTAACCGTTGCCGTAGTGATACAACCCATTGCATCGGTAACATTTACCGTATAAGTTCCAGCAACCAGGCCGGTGGCGGTTGCACCGGTTTGTGCTGGCAGGGTGTTCCAGCTGTAGGTATATGGAGCCGTACCACCAGTAACATTTACAGTAGCTGATCCGGTTGCTGTTCCGAAGCAGGATACATTATTGAAGGAAGCAGTAGCATTCAGTACAGGTGGCTCAGTAATGGTAACCGTAGTCGTAGTCACGCAACCTGCAGCATCAGTTACTGTAACAGTATAGGTTCCGGCAGTAAGGTCTGTTGCAGTAGCACCAGTTTGTACCGGCAGCGTGTTCCAGCTGTAAGTAAATGGTGCGGTCCCTCCTGTTACATTTACGGTAGCGGAACCTGTTGCTGTTCCAAAGCACGATACATTATTACCAACTGTTGTGGCAGCCAGTACGGGCGGTTCGGTGATCGTTACCGTTGCCGTAGTGATACAACCCATTGCATCGGTTACAGTTACCGTATAAGTTCCGGC
>NZ_JSVC01000006.1 GCF_000814475.1 Flavihumibacter solisilvae
AGCACCAAAACGATTCTCCATGAATGATCGCGATGAAGCGTCCATTTCATTTCCTCTTCCTCTCCCCGCCTCTATCCCGCTGCTGACAGCCTCACCCGGTGTTTCTCCACCCGATGATTTCTTTTGGATGAAACTTGCCAGCGGCTTTCTTTGCACTTTCTCTTCATGCTCCTCTTCTTCACATTGGGAACATTTTCTTTGCACACGTTCCTCTTCCTCACATTGAGCACATTTCCGCTGCACAAAAGACTCTGCGGGCATACGCATTACATGGTCGGCCATGGTATCTGCCTCCAGTTCCAAGGGATCATCCTTCGCCCCGATAGTCAGTTTAAATTGGATGGGTTCTTCGTGCAAAGCAGTTGCCGCAGGCGTTTGAACCGCTGCGGGCGTGCCGGTTGAAGTCGGCGACACAAGGACATTAGTGCTGTGCGCATTCATTTTCTTTGCTGTCCCATTTTAAGGTGAGCCACTTTTGTTTCTTTTCACGCCAGAATTCAACATTTTCCCCTTCGATGATGCCTGGCTCTCCTTCCTTGCTACCGCTACTGATGGCTACTTTCCTCCAGGCTGCTTTTATTTTCTCTATGTCGGCACTTTTGCTGAGGTCCAGCGGCCCCTTCTTCGCCAGTTCAGTTGCAAAGGCATCACTTAAAATTGCCCCATTCAATGGCGCACTTAAGCGATATCCCAGGATGATGGCGTTTGGGAATTTTTCACTGAAGATCTTTGCCGGTGCCTTACAGATGGTCGCACAACTGGTACTCACCACCACTTTTACGCGGTTAAGTTTTTTCGAGATCAGGCTCATATTGAAGCATGACTCGCTTGTATCGTTGGTAAACAACCCCGGCCTTCCCTTCTGCGCATACTGGTGCCCGGAAAAGAATATAAGATCTGAAACTTCAAATGCCTTGATGGCCGCTTCAGTTATACTCTTGTCCTGCGGCTCAGGATCATCTCCTTTCCATTCACCGCTCGGCAGACCCGCGGTTCCTGCTGCAATATCGAAACCAAGTTTCCCGGAATGCCTGAGGAAACGACGACTGTAATCATACCCGGATGCCACATATCCCAGCAATGGTTTCTGCAGGATCTCTTTTAATTTTATTGCAGCCTTACTTTTGCTTTTTGACAGGTAGGTGACGATCTCAATCCGCTGGTCAACGGGTATGGTCAATGCTTTTTCCTTCGCGGTTTCTATATCTGCGTCCGGCATCTTTGGATCCTTAACTGACTTTACTGCATAGGCCGCTGCCAGGATCCGGTTTACACCTCCTTCACCAATGGCGCTGGCTTTTTTTGCATCATCAGCATGTGACACAAGGTTATCCAGGTCTGAAAGTGTGAGGCCGTTTAATAACGCCAGCATTTGAACAATCGACATCCCGTTCAGCAGGGTATATGCTGCACCCCAACCTGCATTGTCATTTTTGGCTATGTATTCTCCCAGTTTTTCAGCGTCCGTCTTCGGTTCGTCCTTTTTAAAAATAGATTTGGTGGCAGTCCGTTGCTGGATGGTATGCGCCAGTTCATGGGCAAGCAATTTTTTTCCGTCACTGGTGCCTGGCGAATATTTCCCTTTATCAAACCAGATATCGTTTCCAACTGTAAAGGCCTGTGCATTTAACCGCTGCGCCAGGTCTGAGGCTTCTGCATCGTCATGAATTTTCACATTTGAAAAATCGGTCCCAAACCTGCTTTCCATAAAACTCGCGGTCGGCCTTTCAATCGGCTTTCCGTTTTCCTTGCCTGTAGTAATCGCATCACTCACTGACTCACTGGTTACGATGTTTTGACTTCCGACAGGGGAATTCTCCTTTCGCTGGACAGGCGAAATGCCTGCGGATTCTGCCGCCGGCACGTGACTTTTTCGCGGTCTTGTTTTTCTGCCCCGCATAGGCTCCTGTTTAAATGGTTTTACCTTCTTTCCGGAATTCCTTTTTTATGCCCTGCAACAGGTCATCGAGCGAAATCCTGTTGTCCTCCCGGTTCAACGCCTGTAAGGATGCAGATTGTACTACGTTCATAATAGCGCCCCCCGACAATTCATATAAATGTGCGATCCGCTGCATTTCTTCAGGCGGCGGAATCTCACACTTAGGGCTGAAAGCATTGTTCCAGATCCTCAGCCTCTCCTTTTCCTGCGGCTTTGGGAAATGAATAATCGACTGCAATCTCCGGGTGAACGCTTCATCAACATTGCTGCGCATATTCGAAGCAAGGATCACAAGTCCTGCATAATCTTCCAGCCGCTGCAATAAATAAGCAATCTCCTGGTTTGCATACCGATCATGTGCATCCGAAATATTGGTTCGCTTGCCGAATAAAGCATCCGCCTCATCGAAGAAGAGGATCCAGTTCTTGTTTTCCGCTTTGCGGAATACATTCTCAAGATTCTTTTCCGTTTCGCCAATGTATTTGGAGATGACCGTTGACAGGTCGACCCGGTAAACATCGAGATGATATAGTTTGCCGAGCAATGAGGCAGTTAGTGTTTTGCCTGTTCCGGGGGGACCATGAAACAAGACCTTGTAACCCGGCTTTAACTTTTTTTGCATACCCCAGTCGGTTGCAAGAACCTTTCCGTATTTCAACCATACACGCAGCTCGTCAAGTTGCTGAGCGGTAAATTCATCCACGACGAGATCTGTCCAATCCATGGATGTAGTAAGACGCCGTGCAGGAAAATCCTGGCTGAACTGTGGCTTGCGGTAATGACCAGTTGTAAAGAAATCCAGGTATTCTTCAGAAATTCGGAGACTGCCTGAACTGAATGGCTCCCCTGCCCCATCCTGGTCGAAATGCAGAATATTGTGACCCGAGAATATATGGTCCGGCTCAAAAAGTCTCTGCACCTGGAACCGGCGCCCCAGGTCGTTTCCGGCGAGAATAAAAAATGCCGTTTCAACAGTCGGCAGAAACCCGCTGTGCCGGTTTGCCTTAATACCCCCGAACTCGGTATACCCCCGTCCTAACGAAGGGTTGACCATAAAGAACACATCGAGCAAATGTGGTTGAACATGTGGAATGATGGCCAGCATCAGCAACAGGCGTTCATCACGACTCAACTGGTAATAGTTCACGAATTCAGCATAAACAGAAGGATCCCCGGTCAGGTCCGGCATAACGTTATGCATGCCATTCCCATTTTTTCCATCTTGAAAATAGCTGCTCAACCGCGCATTGACTACCGCAGTAAACCATTCCATTTCATGCAGCAATGCTGTTGCATTATGGTTACTTTGGCCATTAGCCTGCACGGCCTCACTGATTACATTGTGTTCAAACATATGTTCACCATTCTACTTCGATCGTGAAATTGTTCCAGGGTAAACGGATCGTCGAAATACCCCAGGGAATATGATCCAGCAATACATCCAATGTTTTTCTTTCTACCCTCAGCAACCAGCTCTCTTCTTTCCTGTTCACCAACCCGTCGCGCTTCAGGAAATTTTCACGCAGCCCTTCAATTGAGGTGTTTTTTAACGACTTCCAATGTGATAATACCGATTGAAGCAGCTGGCTTGCTTCGTTGGTTTCATGTTCCTGTAATTCGACATCAAATGGAACCGGCTCCCCTGCTGGTATACCACATAAAAGTTTTTCCAGCAGCAACCTGAATTCCGGCTCCCTCACTTTGCCGGTCGCCAGGTAGCAAACCAGGTGAACAGCCTTGTGGGTAGCTTCCTTATTTACAAACCGGTTGTTCTCCAGCATTCCCAGCCTGTCAAAGAAGTCGGGAAGAAATGCTGCCAACAGGACTATCCCGGCGTTCCTGGCCATATATACCAGGCCGTTGGTTTCGTTGCCATTTTCTTCCCCAGGCATTTCAGAAAACAAGAGTTCTGCTTCAACCTGTTCGTCTATAACTGGTTTAACTTTCAAAAGTTCTGATGCCACTGTATTCCCTGCCTGTTCCGCAGAAAACCCGGGCAAATGTTTGGCTAAAGTATTTTTCAACACTTTCAGATTACCAGGATCATTGATGATCGATATGGCTTCTGTAAACACAGTATCCTGCACCCATCGCCTGATTTGTTGTTGGCTAAAGTTTGCAGGGCCTGCCTGTTCAAAATGCCTGGTGGTAACTTGCAAGAGGTATGATTCAGCTGTTTGGAATTCGTCAAATGCTGAAATAATCAGCGCTTTTGTGTCATCATTCAATTGAAGTCTCACCCTCATCCATAAAAAAGAATTGCGCCTGCGATCGTAAAGGAAGCGCCGAAAAGCTCCGGGCTCTTCAGCCATAATTTCCCCTGCAATCTGTTGTATATCCGTGGCATTGCTGTCTGCCCACCACGGCAATGAGCCTGTTAACAGGAAATGTTGTAGCAGGGTACATTTCGACCGCAGGGTCGAAAACGTTCTAACCCCCGGCGATGCACCGGACAACTTTCCCTTAAGGCTTCTTTCAAACCTGTCGCCAAATACAGTTGAAAAAGCACTGGAAAGAGCATCAGGACCAAACTGTCCAAGGTCAATCTCAAGCCTGTCAATCCGGATCCATTCATCCTCACCTGCATACCTGGAACTGATATTGTCCACAAGTTCAATGGCCTGTTCCTGAAGATCAACTATGCTGTTCCGCAATAGGAAAGCACTGTCCTCATCGGGACATTTAAATTCAAACAGCAATTTATTGACCTGGTGTGTCACTTTTTAACGGTTAATAATGGAACGTGGCCTGTGATCATTATCGTCTTCACAATCATCATGACAACAGCCACAGGATTGCAGGCGATCGATCACCCTTACCAAATGATTGTTCACAGGATAATCCGGCATATGTGTGTCCGCCATTTCTTCCAGCCATTCGCGGTATGCGAGCTCGAAACGTTTCATTTCCAGCCAGCCCACCCACTTTACCCGGGCATGTACATGCGCCGGAAATTCCGCATCAATGGTTTTCTCCACCAGGTTACGGAATGTAGGATTTCGTAGTCTTCGTGGCCAGCAGGGCAACACTACCGTAACCCGGAAAGAATAGGGATCTTCGTTGCTGTCGCATGGATCGGCCTGGCAATAGAGATCAAGTTCGAAACCGAAGTACCTCATCAGTTGCAGGATTTCTTCCTCCACATCATCAGCAACCTGCACATTCGCTTCAACCTGTGCCGCGGTCCGTTTGTTGAACATGTAAAGGCTTTTGGCGAGCACTGCTCTTTTTCTTCCATAAATAATGAACGCGTATTTCAATTTTACCGGGTCTGTTTCCTCATTGGAAACTATTTCATAGTTCACCCATTCCGCACCAAACTCACGCAGGTCCTTTACCCGCGCCGCGAGAAATTCATACCGCCGGAACTTAAGTGGTACAGGATTCTTATTGTCTTTATTTACTTCCTGGAAAAGCACAGAGGTCTCATACTTCTTTGTGGCTTTGTTCCATCGCAGGTACTCGAGGATCCACGGCATTTTATCAAAACATTTCTTCGCCGGCAGCCGATACACTTTTTTCGCATAAGGTGGAATTTCGGTTGGTTGGTTCAATCGAATACCCAGGTCGCAACTGTCAAGGCAGATGTCCAGCAATTCCACATCGATGTTCTGCCCCCTTTCATCCAGTACAATGTCAAGCCTCGGTCTCAGCAGCAAGTGCTCTACGAGATGGAGCCCTTCGTTGCTGTTGACTTCATGCATCACCCGTTGTAGGTGTTCAAATGCCGCATTCCTTTCCCGTTCAGTTTCAAATTCCGCACTTGTTGCCAACAGGGCAGCTTCTTCCATATTGACATCATCATACAGTTCAAATGAATAAGGCCCTCTTGGACCATCACGGCGACCATGCTCCGGCGGACCGCTCTTAAACTGGAAAAACTTCCGCTCATCCGCATGTTCCAGGATCGCAGTGATCAGTGTATCTGTACAGCAACCCCGTTTCACCGGCACACTTGTCAACAGTGTTCTTTCACGATTTGCAGGGTCAACGACCTTGATTACTTTTTTATGTCGCCCGCCGGCCCTGTGCCGATGGTGCTCACCCGCTGACGGATCGTAGTCCTCCACTTCAATGGACTCGCTTGCCAGCGTACGTCGCCGGACATCCTGGAATCCCAGTAACCTGCTCACGCGTCTTTCTGCCCCGGAAACATTCCTGGTATCCCAAACTTTTTGTTTGCTATAGTCGTAGGCCTTCGCGCGATTACTGCTGATTTCAAAGTATTCGTCATTCCGGAGTATCGCTGTCTTGTCCCGGATCAATTTCTGGGCTGCACTTTCCGGCATTAACCAGTGCATGATATTCTCATATTCTGAAAGATCTTCACCAAACCTGGCAAGCAGGTGATTGAGGAACCGGTTACGGCGATCTTCAAAAACGAATGGCGTTTCAACTATTGCAGACAATGCTTTTTCAAAATCATCTTCAATTTGCTCCCAGTTGTTTTCACCACGATCCATGGAATCAATAACGAGATATCGGAAATCCTTCAGTTCACTTAATACCCTCGTATAGTAGGTATGTTTTACCTGGTCATCGAAACTAAACAGGTCGCGCAGGTGATTCAACTGCACAAGGAAATCAGAAAGTAACTGTTCAAAAAAAAGCAGGTAACCTTTCAACTGCAGTGCCTGTGCTTTTCTTTTTGGTGTCGCATCGGAAGGAAGGTCTTCATGATCACTCACCCCGTAACACATCGGCAGCGAATAGGTGACTGGGTAATAGTCGTCAGTTTCCATATACTCGCCTTCCGGAACAGGCAGGTCAAGTTCTTTCTCTTCCAGCTCAAGCTTGTATTTCCTTTCCCATGTTTTAAGGTCACGGAATAGTTTCAGCATTCGTTCCGGCCGACGATCATCCGGCTTCCCGGTATAATAGGTGATGGTTTCGCGCTCCTTGCAAAAAATCACTTTAGACAGTTCAGGTTTTATGCGGGCGATTTTCCGCTCCTGCCGAAGTTGGCGGACCCACTGATAAAAGTAATTCACGCCCGAGTCCGGCTGGTCAAAACCGGTGAACGGCAGATGGAAATAAGTGATTGCCTTCAATCCACTGATGTCCGAGATCTCATTGATCAGGTCAGAAAGACGAATATCACGGAACAAATCTGTCTTCTCTAATTCCGCTTCATCGATAAACCCATGTTCCAAAGCCGGCCCTTCAAAAATGTCATCGATCTGCCATCCTTTCCCGATCAGCTGCGATAAACTATAAAAGGGAACTGATGGAGTGAAATACTTATATACAGTAAAAAAAATCTCTGCAAGCACTTTGTCGGGATCGGCATATTCCTCCAGCGAAATAGACGCACCCAGTCCAAATTCTGCATAGTCAGCCGTATCAATGGTCAGAAAGTCCTCGCATAAATTGCGGTGACATAACAGGCGGTCAAGCACCTGGTCCCTTACTTCTTCCTTACGATCGTTGTTTTGTGCCACATCCTCTTCGAATTCTATCATTACATTATACAGGCCTTCAAACTCCACGATCTTGGCATCCATAACCTTCTTTGTACCCGCAGTAATGGCAATTACTTCGTTGCTGATCCGGGTCCTGATTGCCGTTAAGACTTCAACTTCTTTCTTTAACCGGGCGACTTCTTCCTCACGACCTTCCTTACCCGACAGAGCCTCCATTTTTTCTTTGCGCTCATCAATCTCTTTTGTCAACTCCTCGATGTATTCTTTTTTCCCTGCAATCACTTTTTCTTTTGAGGTGGGATAAACATCCAGTTTTCCCTGGCATTCTTCAATCTCATGGTCCGGACAACTGCAATCCTCATGTGTGTCGAGTCGTGTAACGTTATAGTCCACCCAAACCGGAACTTCGTAATCCTTACTGGGTTGGATCCAGGCGTTCCTTACGCCTTCGATATCGATGAGGATCCTGCGGTAATCGTTTAATGTGAGCGGTCCATTATGTAAAATCTTTCGTGCCGTGTAGAATATCTGCCGCCAGCTGTCGGCACCAGGCTTTTCCGGGGCCAGCAAATCCTTCACGTCGAATCCCGAACGGTAGCCGAGATCGGTAATGGCATAACAAACTGCTTCGAGGATGGTAATGCCTGGATCTGATGGATTGAATTCGGTCCAATTTTCGTGTCCAAGGTCCTCGATCTGCTTGATGCCTTTACGCCTGAGCAAAGGAAAATCTTCGGCAGGAGTAAGTGGGTTTGCCTTTATGAGTGAAATCGCGTTTGCCATACTCAGGATTTTTTCCGTGGCGGTTTTCGTTTTTTAACCGGAGCCCTGGGAACTTTCGGGCCAGAGGTCTCCCTTGTGGCTGCCCTTGGGGCGTCCCTGGGCGGCCGGTCGAATGGTATTGGGGGCAGCAGACCGTCTGCAGGTATCAGGTCACCCGGAACAAAAGTCGCCGGGGGTGGTTGTGGCCTGGACCTTGCCTCGCAGGGTGAAATAACCTCTGGTGGATCATAAGGTATGATGATATGCTGCGGCGCCGACACAAGAATCGCCCGGGCAGAAGATGGTCGCGCCACTACCTCTCCCGCAAATTGCGACCGGTCTTCAATCAGTACTTCTACACTGCTGCAACCACATAGCTCCGAAAAAGCAAGGAGCATTTCATCTTTACCCGCAAACCAGCTGCTGCTCTTTAAGGCATCGGCCGCCGGAACGAGGAAGCGTTCCGGTTCGGGAGTGGGCGGACAACATGTATCGCGGCACACATACATCAGGAACTCCGTTATAAAATCGACATAACTGCGCTCCTCAATGAAATTGATGATAGCAGAAGCATAGATCTTCTGGCCGAATTTGACTTCAACGTTCTCGTCAAAAGCCCACGGCGTAAGGAAACGGACAATTTCATCATTCAGCTTCTTCAGGTGATACCCTTTGTCAAACCCAGCTCGAAACTGAACCTTGAATTGCACCTGTACCTGCTCGTACAATGGGTTGCGCACATGGACTTTCACAAACGGTGATGTCCTTTTTTCCAGGTATTTTCGGATCGCGATCATTGTCATCCTGCTCGTTTTGGGTCGAAGAATATCCACTGCATTCCGGTTCTTCAGGTTAGCGATCGGAATCACGAGTACGTGGCCTGGTGAAACCTGTGGTCCACAGCAATTTCTAGTAACTACAACAGGAATGTTTGAAACTTTTACGTCAATCGTTCGAGGTGGTCCGTCATCGACTACCTGGTCAACAGAGAGCAGTACAAAATCAATGGATGTCGTACTTAGGTTTATCAGCGTTATTACCTTGTTGGCCATCTCGACCGCACTTGCCAGGTTTCCGTCCGGCGCATAGGCAATAAATTCGGCCTTGGGCACAGGGATCCCGTTCAATAGCGTGACAATCTCCTCAACCAACCGACTGCTCAATGGATCGAGCTGCTTATCTGCATTATACTTCAGTTGATATGTTCTTTCCGGGCTGCTGGTTGATTGGGTATGACGGCAAATACAATTAGGATCCGTATGCGGAATTGCTTTCACTTTATATATTGAATGAAAGCGGTACAATACAAGGTGCTCATAATCCCAGGGCGTAACAGCCCGGGCTTTATGCCGGAGCCGTTCACTGACCCGTGTATAAAACGCGCGTCCCGATTCCCTGCTTTTACCATCAAAAGATGCAAAAGGCTGGCTTACTGTACTTACTTCTTCGACTTTGGTCACAAGGCCGCCGATGCTACCCGCAGGCAAAGCCTGGTCGAAATGCGAATCATCATTACTATGGTCTTCGAATTTCGTTTCAACGGCCTGCGCCACCACGTTGATCAACATGGGAAACCTTTCCGGATGATTGGTCACACTGGCCGCAAACCAAACCAGGCCATCAGTAACGATCGTGTGAACGAGGTTGGCATCTGCAGGAACATCCAGCTTAATAATGCCGGTAGCCTGCAGGCCATAGGTGCTGTCTGAAACTATATTCTCCAGTTGTAACGGTCTCCATTCATTTCCCGACAGGTATGACCAATGGACCGGTGGCGGATCATTGTCCTCATCTTCCGCACTGCCTTCTGCAAACTGGAACAGCAGGGATACAGACTGAAGCGGCAATAAATTTTCCAGCCCAATATATAGTATCCCTTCTTCCTGGATCGAACCTGAATACTGGTTCTTCTTCCCATCCAGTCTTTCCCTGATACCACTCATGCCAATGATGCGTGGAACCATCTCGGATGACCAATCCAGGTCAGCATTTTTTTCCAGCAATCTTTTGTATGCCCGGATGTTTACCGGGCTCCTTGACAACTCAGCATACGGACTCACATATGTGAACTGAGGCAGGAGCTTCTGCAACGCATCAACCTGTGGCGGATCTTTTTTTATCACGTCTCTTTCCAGGGCAATCGCATCAGGTCCGCTTAAAATATCTGCCCTCGCCAGCAATCGCTCAGCTGTGTTCCGGCTCGTAAAGGTCTCCCTGTGAACAATGGGTACCAATACATCTGTATACTGCCTTCCACGAATCAGTGTCTCAGCAATACCAAATGGATACACATGGAAGAACTGGTCGATCTTCGGGTCAAATTCCCTGAGTATGGAAGAATAGCTGACGGAAATTTCCTTGATCTTCAGCTGTAGTGCAACTTTCTGGATCCTTTCAAATAGATCGCTGGCATCGAAGATGTCATCGGTTTGAATATTTTCAAGCCTGATAAAGCCTTTCAGGCTGCCTTCATTAAAATCTGAATTATAAGTTAGGGGTGTTCTTGTCAGAGGCGGCTGGATATTAGACTGCCCCTCTAGCACATCAAGAGTAAGGTCACCCATTGTCAGCTCCTGCTCAGGTTTATCCTTTGGATGAAGCCTTCTCCATTCCCGCCTGTCCAATATTGCGCCCCTCACCATCCCAAAGCCTGCACGCATCAGCGTACTCGAAATCCTTCCATCCTTTGTCATGAACTCTACATTCACGGATAGATGGTCTATCGGCTTATTGAACACTTCATCACTGCCGATAAAAAAGTTCATTCCATTAAGCGGGTATGCAGTGAAAGGATCAAATGGCTTTCCAGGCGCAATCAATCCTTCATCATTCTTCAGTAACAGTTTTTTAAGGCCATCCATATTGAGCCGCTCACCAGCCCTTCCGGATGGGTTGATAGAACCTACCTTTACCCATAATTCCTGGTTCACAAAACTTAATTCTTCGTATGATTTATAATCGAGAAGAATTTCGGGACCAAGCATAACCTGCATTACCGGGAAGGTTGTGAGATATTTATACCCCGGATGCAGTTGCGGGTCAAATGGTATGATCGCTTCGGCTGAAACAGGGAGGTAGATATACAGCCTTCCCGCAACCACAAAAAATCCTTCCTGTTGTGGTTCATTATTGAATTGATACCTGTCCGATTCCTTTACATCAATCAGGTCTTTCCTTTGTTTGTCATCGAAGGATGGCTTTAATTTCATCCAACCTTTTTCTGCCGAAAGCCAGATTTCAATATTCTTCTCTGAGAATTTCGCAGAAAATTTTTCGAGATCGCGGAAAGTCCACACGACAAGTCGCCTTCCACCCTGCAACACCAGCTGGGGAGAAGCCAGCGCAAACCCGATCTGTGTCTGGCGAACGGCATTGGACTCTTCTTTTTCCTGTTCAATAGCAGTACAGGGATTCGTTGCTTTCTCCCTGTTAAAACGACCCTTTCCGAACGTATGCCATTTACCTGCAACACCTTCAAATGCTTTTCCAAAGCCGTCCGCTGAATTCGCTACCGGCCTTGCGTAAAACCCATTGATAGCAGGTAACAGGCTCGTTCCTTTGTCAACAAACAGGGTCTTAAGTTCTTTCACTTTTGCCTGGTTTACAACCAGGTCTGTTTCGGTTTCATATACCTGTGGCTTGCCGCCAGAATCTTTCCCCGCGTCCAATGGAGTGCCCTGCGGAAGGTGATAGTTGGCAACATCTTTTGCCAGTTCGAACACCACGAATGCACGATCAGGAATGGCTGGTTTTGCCGCAAGCCGCAATACATCGCGATAATAAAAATTAAGAATCCTGCCGGTGAGTTCATTTACCTGCTGCTGTGCGAGGCTGAACAATTGTAAGAAAGAAATGAATAGTGCCATATGTGGCTGGTGAGCTGGATATTGCTGCAGTGCATACTGCAGATACTGCTCCGAATTACCAACCAGCCGGTCAACGAATCCAAAAAAACTATTGAATACATCATCAACATACAATGAACCCATACGGATCTTTTGATCCGGGGTAGTGCCTTCATAAATACTGGCATCGGGACCAATAACATCCTGCAATCCCCACAGCTCCTTATTCCGGATGGCACGGTAATCTACTTTCAACGGATGCGCGGGATCTACCTGTAAAAATCCGGCTTCGTATGCCCGCAGTTTATCCAGCTGCGGTTTTAAGTTGGATGCTATTGCAAGACCAAGATCTTCATGTAAGGGATGGCCAGGCATCGACACTGCAAACCAGTCATCAACAAGAACAACAAGGTCCACAACCGGTTTAAACAATTTTCCAAAAGAAGCATGGCCAGGGTAATCATCAGCTGCGTTCCGCAAACTGCTATAATATTGCTTTATCCTGTCAGTATTAACCGTTGCAATTGAAGCAGCAATAACGGCCATGTCCCGGCGAAAAAATTCCACCCAGCTTGTTTTTGCATTACCGGTATGCGCCAGCTGGCTGTCCGGCACGTCATAGAACCTGACCTTTTCTGCGTAATTCCTGGCAAACACAAGCAAATCAGAAATACTTCTTTCATCAACTTGCGCATAACCGGGATCCAAAGCTTTCAGGTACCGGGCAAGCTGCCCGGAGCCGTCACGAAAAAAATCGGGATGACAATTACACTGTTTCATCTACCAGGTTGGTTGCTTCAGAAATGTAATAAGGGAACACATAGTTGGTACGGGTATTGGTGCTGATAATGGTATATCCGACGTCGATGTCCAGCCGTCCCATTTCCGCATTGACCGTTGTGACCAGCTCTTCCACGATGATCCGAGGCTCATGGAATACCAACGCTTCACGGACAAATTTTTCCATCAAGGCCACGTTGGAGGCATTCATGGGTTTGAATAATTCAGGCATCAGGTTGCAACCAAAAGTTGGCAGCATAATCCGTTCCCCTGTTATGGTAGATAAAATGATGTAGATACTGCTTTTTACATCTTCTTCATTGCTGAGCATTTCCACACCATACCATTCCCGGCGGAAAGTGGGCGGAAAATTCCATCCTGTCCCTAAAAATGACCTGTCCATAGTTGCCAGGGTTTAATGTTAACCTCCTATAATTACCGTGGATTCACCTTCGCTGATAAATCCACCATGCGCAGTCTGGTCCATCTTTCTCACCGCCGCCTGCCCATTGATTTTCACCGTAGCCGAACCCTTCTGGATCGTATCAGGTGGACCGGTACAAATACATGGACCATTAAGCAGTGCGGCAGGCTTACCGCCGATTTTCACATCCGGTGAACCGGGTCCCATAATCTTCCCACCCTTATGCGGACTTCCATTGGGATTCGTCATCGGGCAGGTATGGTCGTCGCCAACTCTTGCTGCTTCAGGCATATAGATCTTTTTAATTGATCATTACATTGGCTCCTTTGATCACAACATCTTTGCTTGCTTTGATGGTTATCCCGTCTTTCCCCATAACAATACTATTCCCGGACCCGTCCTTCATTTCTATTGCACCATCTCCATTATTAATGACAATTGATTTCTCCCCCGCATCTGCTTTCACAGAAAGTGTCAGGCTCTTCTTGTCATCATTAAAAACCAGTTTCGTTTTTTCTGTAACAAAGCCAAACTCAGGCTTATCTTTTTCTTTTGGAAGTGGCGACGGATGTTCCTGTTTGCTGTGCAGGCATCCGAGGATCACGGCATCACGCGGGTCGTCGTTCAAAAACCCGAGCACTACTTCGTCTCCTTTTTTTGGCCGAAAAAAAGAGCCCCTGTCCTTTCCGGCATCAAGCGTAGCAACCCTTGCCCAGATGCCTTCATTGCCTGACTGGATAATCGGGATATGCACCTTTACACGGAATTGTCCATCTTTGTCATCAGTATCCAGTACTGTCCCTATCTGTAATCCATTTACACCCGGAAGCAAGCCCGATGCAGGCTTATCCATCACATCCTCCTTTTTATAAAACCATTCTTCCTTCCAGCCAAACTGGATGTCAGTTTGCCAGTAACCTTCAAACTGGTGCAACACACCTGTTACGAAAACATCGCCGTTATAACAGTCACCCACACCACTAAGCGTGATCATATCCCCAGGCTTCACTGAAGCCTTGCCTTCAATACGAACCCGGCCTGCTGCCTTTGATAATTTCTGCCGCATGTCAACTGCCATTGACCAGGCTTCTAATTGCTTTTGTGCGAGGTAGCCCGAATGACTGACCACCACAGACGCATCAAGCACTTTCGCAAGATCTTTCGAAGACATGTCTCCTGGTTCCGAAAAATCCACACTGGTGGGCGTTCCCTTCAGAATTTTTTGCTCCGTAAAATTCCATGCATATGCAGTGATATCCTTCATTTGCCTGCGTGCATCCATCTCCGCTTCAAACTCGAGAATGTTCTTCCCGTATTCCGCCTTCAGGACCGGGGCTGAATCCGTACCCGGTGACTTCACTATCAACTTGCCATCCATAGTCAGCACCAACAGTCCATTTGCTTCTGCACGCGTGATAATGAAATCCCAGTCGGTGCTTTCGAACTGCACCAGCTGCTTGTGTTTTAATTGCGTATTCTCCACATCAGGACTTAAATCCGAAGCAATTGATTCAATTGCCTGGGTGTCGGTCTTATCGTTGAAATAGGCGCTCTTTCTTCCTAGCGTAAGACTGATACTTTTGTCTTTCGCCTCAATCGTCAGCAATGAAGAGCCCTGCTGCCGTACTTTCACCGATTGCTTAACAATCACGCCTTCGAATACGGTATCCACTTCCCCATGGTAACCAAGCTGCACTTTCATCTTACTGCCAGGTTTGAATTTATCGTTTGCACTCAATGGAAAATCCTGGTCAGATGCAGACCCATCGAGGAATACGATCTTCGCAGAGGCGATTTTATTGAAAGTCCTGTTCACCACTATCTGAACCAAAGGGACAGATGCAGACAAAACATCTCCATTGAGGAACACCTTAAAGCTCACCACATCCGTTGCCTTTTCAGCACCCGGTGGTAAACTGGATAAAATGTCTAACGCTCCCATGCTTTAATCAGTTGAAATGGGTGGAAACAATAGCCTGGTTTTCGGAGGTAATGGACGCCTGAAGTTTTTCAGTTTATTGATCCGCGCAACCTGCAGGTAGTACATCTGGTTATTATAGACCTGGTGGGTTAGTAGTGGCAGCAGGTTTATTTTGTCTACTTCAATGACATGTGTCATGTCCGGCGACGAAAGCATACCAAGAATATCATTCAATACGCCGACAGTCCGCTCCGTGAAAGTAGCGGAGATCTTAGCCCTGATCGGCAGCCCGAACATGTCGAACATCGTATAGGTAACGCTGGAAGAATTGATGATACAGGTATTGACAAAGGTTCCATATTGTACCAACAGGTATGGAGGTCTGTGGATATTGCCCCTCACATTGGTGGTAACGGCGCGAAATAACGCAACCTGTGCAGTAACAGGGATCTTCACCCCGTTTGTATTTACGCCTGTTCCGTCGAGCACAAATTCCATGGTGAACGTACGGGGTTTAACCCGCACATATTTAGGATCATCGCCGGCTTTTGCTATTGCACATTTTGAAGACCATTCCACTTCATCCTTGATCGAAAAAGTTTCCGGGTTAAACATAGCCAGGAAAGGAACGCCAAATGGGATTCCTTCCTTCGTAGTTGGAATGATCTTCAGGTTGAAGGGTAGTTTTATGGCAGCTTGGGCATCCATTATCGTTCATTTTTTTCCCGGATGATCTCCAGGATCTTTTCCGCCATTTCGGGATCCATACCGGTGTTTCCGCTGGGTGGACAATTCAACCCACCCTCCGCATTTGTTGCTTCTGGTTTGGGATCAACTATTGCCCTGATGATGATCTCGTTAATTAAAACAGGCATGGTGTTAAATTTTTCTTTCAAAATATTGATAGGCCAACTCAATGGACTCCACTACAATCGAATTATCAGAAGCCTTAAGGTCAGACACCGACCATTTCAACGGGTATGCCTGAACGACATTCCATTGTGCCACTGGCAAACCGGCATCATCAAGCAGGGTAACCATTATATCCGCTGGCTTAAAATCATAAACCGCAACCGTGAAATAGGTGTTGATGGCAGATTTGAACCAGTCTCTTATCGCTGTGCCTTTAAGAAGGCCTCTCTTCAACACCAGGTTGGGATATTTGATCCGCTTCGGAAACTTATAACTGAACCTGTTCTCACCACCTTCGCGAACTTCTTCTGTCTCGATCTCGAAGGACAATCCGGTAACCTCCTGGAACCGCTGCTCGGTATCACTGTTCATTCCTGCAACGCCCATGAACTCTACTTTAAAGTGAAAGCCGGTTGGCGGATAATAATGCGGCATATCACGCAGTTTTTAAAGAGATCCCTTCGTGCGTCAGCTCAATCGATTCAATGGCAATCTCGTTACCGGTTGCCTTTAATCCCGGGCCTTCACATTTCACCGGGAATGCCTGTGAAATTGTCCAGATCATTACCGGTGCCCCTTCATCATTCAGCAGGGTTATGATAATATCACGCCTTTCCACATTGGGTGCTCCGTTATTGTTGAACCAGTTGAAGAGATCGTTGTTTTTCTGCACAATACCACGTTTCAATATGATGTTGTTCACTTTTGGAATGCCCGGGATCTTTAATGCAGCCGCATGTCCCGTCAGTCCATCGCGATACTCAATGGCCTGGATCTCCTGGGTCAGCCCGGATACATCCGAAAAGCCAATATCCTGGTTGTTCCAGGAAACCTTGAAATAAAAAACTGGAATGGGATAGGAAGCCATGATCGTAATTTTTTAATAAATGAAAGAATGGTTGTTCCGGATCAGGACTGCTGCAGGAGCTGGGTAAACTTCAATACAATGAATTCTGCCGGCCGCGCAACAGCCATGCCTATCTCCACATTCATCCTGCCTTCGAGAATGTCGAGCGATGTCATAGTAGTTCCTAATCCAACTTTTACGTAAAAGGCCTGTTCGGGTTTAACTCCGGCCAACGCGCCTTCGCGCCATTTGAGAAACAGGTAATTCTCGATCATGGACTGCACCTTCACCCAGGTATCGATGGTATTGGGTTCAAAAACTGCCCACTGGCATGATTTCTTCACTGACTCCTCTACCATGTTAAAGAACCTGCGCACACTGATGTATTTCCACTCATTGTCGTTACCATTCAATGTACGTGCACCCCAAACCAATGTCCCGAATCCTGGGAAAGTGCGGATTACGTTAATTGACTTCCCGGAGTTCGGGTCAACATTCAGGTTCTCCTGCTCGCGGTTGGAAATGGCGAGGTTGGGACCGAGTGTTGCCAGTACAGATTCATTCGCTGGTGATTTCCAGACGCCTTTCGTGTTGTCTACCCGGGTATATAAGCCTGCCATAGCTGGTGAAGGCGGCAATACAACCCACAATTTTCCGAGTGCGGAAACAATAGTATTATATAAAGCAGACCCTTCGAGGTCCTTAATTTTCTTGCCTTTCACAGATGCCGGACCTTCTTTCACGGTCACTTTATCAAGCAGGTAATTGTATGCGTATGCTGTTACCAGGTTTGGATAATACGCTGCGGCATATCGGTTTTCCAGAACTGTCATCGTAGCATCGCGAATCCATTTTACATCGGTATCAATGTCACCATTCGGATCTTTTGAACTCTTGGGAGAAACATAAAAAGGATCAATAAGCGCAAAGCGATCCCTTAGTTTCGGATCGGAAGCCTGTTTGATCATTGCCTGTACTACCAGGTTATAACCGGCAGGAGGTACCGGGGCAACGGGTGGTGCCGGTGGTGCTGGCTGTACCGGGTATGTCGCAGCTGGATCGTCAATCTTACTCGCTTCCGGAACCACCAACAGGGTAACTTCGTCTATATCTTCGATCGCCTTTAGTCCATCGGTCAACTTCGCTGCAACTGGTGCACCAGCCGCTTTATAATCGCCTACAGATACTACAAAACAAACTCCGCCTCCATTGTCGTAAAAATGTTTGATAGAATAGTACAAATTGAATTTAGACCTGTCTTTCAGGTTATTGGGATTAGTCGGATCAGTTTCCTTAAAAGCCAGGGTCGCTGACATTTTACCATCCGCCGCTTCTGTCACAGTGATGAATATGCTGTCATCCGTCTCTTCGGCCGCCTTCCCGTAAAATTGCTCGAACTCTGCAACGCTGGTAACCTTATTCGGGATCATGGTCAGATCCCCGGGCGCAAATCTTTCCGCCTTTTCGGTATAACCGATAAAGGCCGGGATCGCAGTTTCAACCTCGGCGACTGAAGGAGGAAGCGTTGAGATCTCCTGCACGAATACGCCTGGTGTACTAAGTTTTAAGACGGCCATAAATTTTGAATTAAAGCGTTAAAAAAACATCTGAATAAACAGAAGCTGTATTTGTAGCATTTATTTTAGCGGTTGTCGGATACGGCAGAAAACCCTTCAGGTCTTTAGGATTTGGCGAACCAAAATCTTTCACAAGGCGAAGATTCAGTACTTGTTTAGGATTGCTGGAGGAAAAATATATTTCCTGCATGGGAAGCGGCTGCTGTGATTCAAACAGGAAATCATTTTCATTTGCAGAAATTTTCGTGAAGCCAACCTGGGTATCATTCGTTGCGATGTTCAGGCTGCCCAGGAATGTTGCCCTGTCAGCCGGTGTCATTTTCATGATCTCCTGGTGAAGCGGGCCTTCCGCCAGTATATGAAACGTATACCGCCATTTCGTTTTCCTGTTAACAAAGACAATCCTGAAAGCAGGACGCGCGGGAAGCAGTGATTGATCAGCTTCAACGACCCGGTAGTTCGACCCGATCGAAGGCGACAGGAAGATCTCGATAATTCCGAACACAGGTTCAATGAGATTAGTATTCAGAAGATAGAAGGAATCTGTAACCGCATTGTTGATCAGCAGCTGGTATTTTCCAGCGGGGCTAGCCGACAGATCAAACAAAAGATCTGTTTCTCCCGCAAAAACATCGATGCTAAATGGGGTTTTAGTCCTGCCCGTCTCAATGTGTTTCACCAATACAGTTCCCGGGGTTACGACTGCAGGATGGTGAAACCTGTAATCCGAACCTGCTTTTTTAATAAGGTCATCCGAAGCACTGATCCCTGTTGACTGGATCGTCAGGTGCAAATTATCAGCCGGAGCAGCGGGGTCGTTTACATCGTTCGCAAGGTAGAAAGCCTGTCCCTTCAATGGCTGAACCGGTAATTCTGCGAAATTCAACAGGTCCGGGTTTTTCAACAGCACCTGGAAACAAAGCTTATCGCCCGGCAGTACAGGGAAACGCAGCAAATCATTTCCCGCCCCATTCTGCCCATGCGTTCTTGCCAGTACAATAAATCCGCCATTAAAGGGCGTAGTCCTGAACAGCAGGTCTAAACGTTTCATTGTTTCCCAGGTTTCCTTCGTCGGTATGAACTCAAAATCCGGAACCGGAACCTGCTGTAATTTTGGAGAAATTTTATTCGCGTAATACAGCGATTGTGTGATCACTGAAAACATTGTGCTGTATCGTATTTGAATTCCTCCCATTGCGAATTCAGTTTTCTTCGAGATTGATTTCTGTAATTGGTTCCACTTTGTGCTGGCTGCGCGTATCAAAGAGTGTTAGCATATTCATTTTGTACACGACATTTGGGATGTATTTAATCCCTAACATCGCCCACAGGTTGTTTTGTTGTTCAAACGTCATGTTGACCAGCTTGAAGCTGAGCCTGTCAATAAGTCGCCATGGTTTTTCAATACCATTGTTCATGGAAGGATATTTCCGGGAATCAAAAACGGGGTTGGCCTGGAAGAATGCAATTATATCCGACAGGTCATCCAGTGCAGTCCCATAACTGCTACTGTGCGCAAGGAAAAGCAGGAAGAGATCAATTTCAACAGGCGGGTTCAGCATGTATTGTTCATTGTTCGCACCGGGCATAAAATGTGGACGCTTACCTTCTCTCCGTTCTTCTTCTACTCCCACAAGCATTAAGGTCACATGTTTATTCTCATCCAGGTTCAGGTTGCCATTTGGCAGAACAATTGAGCGCAAATCAACAACCTGGTCTGTGATATAGGGAACATCCAACTCGCGGTCGATCATATACGCCTCCAGTTCCTTCTGGACAAATCGTAATGCAGTCCTTATCATTATATAAAATTACCATCGCACAAAAGCTTTGTCAATCCTCATTTGGCACAGGGGAGGCATTTATAATTACCTACTCATTTATGGGGAGGTTGCGCTAACCATTACCAGTAAGTGGTATAAACGGGATAGCCGGATTTGAAGACAAATTTTCGTATATTAGTGAACTGAACTTTCTAATACGACCACCGACCTGACCTGGATTAATTTGTTCATTAAACTTTTACGGTTATGAAGGTCAGTAGCTCACATTTGCTTTCGGATATTGATGCAATCATTAAAAGGTCCCCCACCCAAAACGGTTCAACGAACCATCATATCCCCTTAAAGCAGATTGATAAAAAATCATTGGAGGTCCGGGTGATCAACCTGGAAGAGCAGATCGAGCAACTAATCAGCTATATTCATTTTTTATTCCAGTCAACTATCCATACTAACGGGTCTGCGGGAACTGCACATACGACACAGGCTGATACAACAACTGCTAAAAAAGAGGCGCCGTTATTAACGAAGCGGGAAATTGAAGTATTTAATCTTCTTGCAGAGGGACTATGCGCGAAGGAGATTGCAAAAAAATTATCCATCAGTGAAAGCACTGTCATCACCCACAAGAAAAACCTGAAGTCCAAGTTTCACGCAAAAAACTCGGTACAGCTCATTTCAAATATATTAGGCGGAACCTGAGTTTCTTTTGTACCGGGCTACTTTGCTCCTTTATATTGTGATACATCTTCTTAATTAATATTCTCCTCGCCAAAATTAGCTTCGATCTCATCGATCATCCTGATTGACTCATCTGAGGGCAATTCCTGCACTTTGCGGAGTTTCTTTTCGATGGCGCGGGTCCTGATGCCTGCTTTGTCGATCACGTTGCTGGCTTCCTGCAATTTCTTCTGCGTTTTATCGAGGATATCGCCGAATGCAGAGAATTCAGTTTTCACGGCACCCAGCAGGTCCCATACTTCTGAGCTTCGCTTTTCAATTGCAAGGGTTCGAAATCCCATCTGCAGACTGTTGATCAGGGCACTTAAAGTTGTAGGCCCCGTTATGGTTATCTTATAATCTTTCTGGATTGTTTCGAATAATCCCGGTGTTCGCAATACTTCTGCATAGAGGCTCTCGAAGGGAAGGAACATAATACCATATTCAGTTGTATTGGGCGGGTTAATATATTTCTCCTGGATGTCGCGGGCGTTCTTAATGATACCTGCACGGAAGGCTTTACGGAAGAATTCAATTTTATCGTGGTCACCGTCGTCATAGGCTTGCACAAGCGATTCATAATCCTCTTTGGGAAACTTGGAATCAATAGGAAGCCAGAGTGATTTTTGGGTGTCCCGACCATTGGGCATTTTGATGGCAAATTCCACCAGCGCACCAGAGCCCTCCTTAGTCTTGACATTCTTTTCGTATTGGTCATTTGTGAGGAGGTCTTCAAGTATGTTCAAGAGCTGGTATTCTCCCAAAACACCGCGTGATTTCACATTCGACATTACCTTCTTGAGATCGCCGACATTGGTGGCGAGGCTCTGCATATCACCAAGGCCTTTATGCACTGCCTCAAGGCGTTCACTGACGAATTTAAATGATTCACCCAGGCGTTTCTCCAATGTATCATGGAGCTTCTCATCAACAGTCTTACGCATTTCTTCCAGCTTCTTTTCATTGCTGTCCTGCATTGTTTTCAATCCCTCCTGCAGCGCAATGTTCATTGCTGCTATTTTCTCCGTAATGGCAGCATTCTGGTTGTCCTGGCTTTTCGTAAGATTGTTGAAATTTTCACGCTGCCGGTCATTGAAATTCGCGAGCGTGTTTGAAAGGTCTGTTTTGAATGATTCCAGGTTTTCCCTCAACTCCTTCCTGTTGTCCCTATTGTGCGAAACTGCGAGTTCCGCGCCTTCTTTCAATTTCTGTTCAATTCTGCTGGTAAGCTGGTCGAGCTTTTCATTAATTGAATTTGTAAACGATGTTACAGACCTGCTTATTTCTTCCCTTGCCTGTTGCAGGGCAACACTATTCTCATACCTGTTGGTCGAGATCTCCGATTTAATAGTCGCATCCAACTTGGGAAATTCGGAACGGATATGGTCCAGGTAAATTTTTAACTCAACAGAACTGTTATCACCAAAGCGTTGTGAAGCCCTGAAAGAAAAAAACACTGTAATACAAAGCAACAGCAACACAGCGACCAATAAGATGATTGTCATTGTCATTTAATATTTAACAAACGCAAACATAACAGGAAATTCTTACCTTTCTCTTCCCTTCTACCCATATCCTCTCCATAGCTATACAATCCTTACTTTTTTTACCAACTAAAAACTTTGTTGTTACCCGCGATGAAGAGCAGTTGAAGTCAGTCGCCAATTATTTTGACTTCATCCTTGACACCGTTTCTGCCGAACATGATTATAATATTTACCTGTCAATGTTAAAAGTAAGAGGCGTGATGGTATGTGTCGGGCTACCTACTGCACCGGCTGTTGTACCTCCTGCGAACCTGGTATTTTTCAGATTCGTGATCGAAATGGCGACCTTAAAGTAAAAAGGAATGGGGATCAGCTGACAGATAATTCAGGCAGACTTGATTTGCGGAGATAATTATTGGGGTCATGCTCAAGGGCAGAATCAGGAAGCCAGGCATTCCATTCGCCAAGGTCGTGCCTGATAATGTTACGATAGAAGGAAGGCAATTGAGTTGTTTCGCCCTCGAAGTATTGCCTGAATTGCCTGTCTGTGCTTAGCAGTTTTCTGACTTTTCGGTAAAAGCGGATCCTGCCATAACCTTCAGAAGACATTGCGCGCATGAGGTTCATCCAGGTACTGGTGTAATTTTTTGAGGCCATGAAGCGACAATATATCGCCTCGGGAGAAAACGAATATTCTGTGAGGTCGATGACTTTGTCATAGAAGTCGGGCCATTTGTAATTCTTTGGACTTACATTCATGGCAAGGTGATTGTTCAGGAAATGAAACGGGAAAGGCAGCACACGACCAGACTGCTGGTATTCCAAATTTGCCTGGGCTGCAGTTCCAAAGGCACTGAGGAGTGAGTAACCGGGAAATGCAGCGGGACATTTATCAATGAATCTTTTTGTGAGTTCAAAAGGCTCTTCACCTTCATCGCTGTCGAGTCCCAGTACAAAATTCGCCTGTACGTACGGGATATAACGGAAGATCGTATTCACATGCTCCGCAACCTGGTATACCTTATCAATTCCGGTTGTCCGGCCGGTACCAGCTTTATAACCAAGCTCGTACCAGGATTCAATTCCCGGAAGCATAGCCTCCATACCGTTTGATTTCATTATTTCAAGGTGCTCTTTTGTGAGTATGGAAAGACTGCTCTCTGCAATAAAACGAAAGCTGCCCGGTGGCGCCGCGGTTCTGATCGCTTCCATGTTCTCGTGGAACTTAACCCCGAAGTTGGGATCATGCCAGACAATAAATGGTTTACGGAATTTTGTAAGCAGGAATTCCAGGTCTTCCTTTATCTGCCTGCCTTCGACCGCCTGGTAAGGTACAGCCGCATCAATACAAAAGGAACAGGTGTATGGACAACCCATACTCGCCAGCATTGGCACGATCTTGATAAAGGGGGCTTTGGCCAGCGTCTGCTCAATGAATTTCCAGCGTTGCTTTATACCCGGAAGTGTAACAGGCTGCTTACTTGCCGATACCTGCTCACCAATCGGGCGCTGCGGCGCATACCTATTCAGGAGATCCGTAATTGTAGTTTTGTGTGTAAAGCCAAGTACATAATCAAAGTAACGGGCAGCGTCATCAGCGTAGCAACGGGCATGCGGCCCACCCAAAACAGTTACCGCCCCCCGGCTGCGGAAATAGTTGCTGAGGGCATAGGCAAGCAGGGCAGCATGCGTAAATGAACTTATAAAAACCAGGTCCATTTTTTGGGAAAAGATCTTTTGCAGATCCTCCCTGCCGGTGAAACAAACGAAAGTAACCTGGTGCCCCTCTTCTTCGCACCAGGCGGCAACTACCTGGGGCATGATACTCGCCAGGTTGGCGTGCATGATCCTTGCCCAAAGTGTATTGGTAGGACACTTGGCTACAAGGTCAATAATCCCAATATTGAGTTTTTCCATTATTTCTGAAGAGAGTTGGACGGAGGAAGAAGTGTTGGTAATACTAAAGTTCCGGGAACCTCCCGTTCCAACCGTTACACAATTGCCATCAATTCTTACATAATTCACACATTGTTATCGTTGCCAGCAAATAATCATTGCTAACTTTAACATACTGGTCCCCGTTTCTATCCCGGTTCCATGAAGCTGTTTGTCAAATATATGGTCAGCATCCGCTGCAAAATGCTGGTAAAATCTGAGCTCATTAAACTCGGGCTGCATTTTACCACTGTTGAATTAGGTGAAGTTATTGTTGAAGAGATAACACAGGACCAACGGGAAAAACTAAATCGAGCCTTAAAAAAGTCTGGCCTTGAATTGATGGATGACAGGAAATCCATGCTCGTGGAGAAGATCAAAAATGTAATTATTGAAATGATCCACCATGCAGATGAACGACCTACAATGAAATTCTCTGCATTCCTGAGTGACAAGCTTCAATATGATTATACTTACCTCGCCAACCTTTTCTCCGAAGTCCAGGGTACTACTATTGAACATTTCATCATCCTTCACAAAATAGAGAGAGTTAAAGAGCTGCTGGTCTATGACGGACTTAATCTTACACAGATTGCCGATAAATTACATTACAGCAGTGTTGCACACTTGTCAGCCCAGTTCAAAAAAACCACGGGATTTACTCCTTCACACTTCAGGAAACTCAAGGAGAAAAGACTGAACAACCTTGAAAACCTTTAAAAAATTCACCAAATGAATACCATCCACACCATCTTTGGGGACGGAGACCAGCTGAACACCTGGCAAATGTCCGCCAGGGCCATCCTGATGTTCTTTATTTCTCTTGTGCTGATCCGCATCGGCGGCATGCGCCTTGTGGGTAAACGCTCCGTTTTCGATACCATCATCATCATAACACTGGGATCGGTGTTGGCACGTGGTGTCGTTGGCGCTTCTCCTTTCCTCGCTACAGTGGCGGCGTCTACTGCAATGGTTCTAGTCAGCAAACTGATCGCATTCATTTGCTGCTTTTCTGAAACTTTTGATAACCTGGTAAAAGGAAAGGCATTGTTGTTGTATGATGATGGCAAAATCCTCTGGCAAAACCTGAAATCGGCGTCACTCAGCAAGGAAGACCTTATGGAAAGTCTCCGGCTGGAAATGAAAAGCGAAGACCTCAACAGTATTCAGCAAGCTTTCCTCGAAAGCAATGGCCGTATCAGTTTTATTAAGAAGGCTATGGGCTGATGGCTATTTAGCGCCCGAACCTGGTTACCGGCAAATCAAGCATTAATTTTAAGCATGGCATTGAACCATTTTTTTAAACATACAGGCTTAAAGATCAGGCACATTACTCTTTATGGCCTTATGATGGCCATTTTGGTTTTTCTGCTTAAATGGCTGCAATGGAAATTTCTTGTGGCTGACCATGCCCTTGAAATATACGCCGGATTACTGGCCGTACTGTTTACTGCATTGGGTGTCTGGATCGCCAACCAGCTCGGGAAAATGAAAGGGAAAACTGTGGTGGTAGAAAAAGAAGTTTATGTACCGCAGCCATTACCGGCAATAATAAATGAAGCCGAATTAAATAAACTCCAGCTGAGCAGCCGCGAATACGAAGTACTTCAACTGTTGTCAAAAGGCAACAGTAATGCGGAAATCGCCGACCAATTATGCCTTTCGCTCAGCACAATTAAAACGCATGTCTCCAACCTCTTTGTAAAAATGGACGTTAAAAGCCGCACCCAGGCAATCGAAAAGGCTAAGCGACTCGCAATCGTCCACTAATGCCGGCGAACCGGACCCAACTTTCGTACTTAAGTAGGAAAATCACCAAACCAACCTATTTTGGTACTAAAGTATGAGCCCGGTTTCATGTGCCGACTATAGATTTACAGCCAAAACCAAACTATATGAAACGCAATATTCTGATCTACGGGATTGTCCTTGGCATCCTTCTTTGCATCAGCCTGCTAATCATTCTTAACATGATGTATCACAATCCCGATTTTAAGGGCGACCATGTAACCGGGTACGCCTCGATGGTGGTCATCTTCTCGCTGATTTTTTTTGGAATCCGCAACTACCGCAACCGGCAGCTAAATGGATTCATCAGTTTCGGCAAGGCCTTCAAAACCGGCGTACTGATAGCACTTGCCGGTTCAACCATATATGTGATCTTCTGGCTGTTTTACTATTACCTCGTGGTACCCGATTTCCTGGATGTATATATTCCCATGGCACTGAAAAATTGCGAAAATGATCCTGCGAAACTCGAGGCAACCACTAAACAAATGCAAACACTCAGGAATATGTACAAAAACCCGTTATTAATTGCACTCATCACGTACATGGAAGTGCTTCCAGTCGGATTGGTAGTCGCCCTGGTAAGTTCATTGATCCTGAAAAAGAAAAGCCCAACGTCCCAGTTCACGCCAACCGCTGGGGCATAACACAGCCTTAACCCTGGTTTCTGTTAATTCACAGTCATTTACTTTCCTTAATAAGCACGGGTTTAAGTAGTTGTTTTCTCCAGTGACCACTCTGGACGGATCCAATGACAGGTATACCCGTTGGGATGTTTACGCAGGTAGTCCTGGTGCTCCTCTTCCGCATCCCAGAAATCTCCGGCGGGAACAACTTCTGTGACAATGCGGCCTGGCCACTTTCCGGAAGCAGTCATAACAGCAATCAATTCTTCTGCGGTCTTTTTCTGTTCAGGACTGAGGTAAAAAATAGCAGACCGGTAGGAAGCACCGATGTCATTTCCCTGGCGGTTTTTTGTGGTGGGGTCATGGATCTGGAAGAAAAACTCCAGTAACTGTTTAAAAGGAAGAACAGCCGGATCAAAATCTATCGCGATGGCTTCCGCATGGTTACCATGGTTGCGATAGGTTGCATTTTTTACTTCTCCGCCGGTATACCCGACAACTGTATGAGTTACGCCCGGCAGCTCGCGGACCAGTTCTTCTACCCCCCAGAAACAACCGCCTGCGAGGAGCGCTTTTTCGTTAGCCATATTAATTTGAATTAAGTTAATAATAACAGGATCAAAAGAATTTTGTTTGAGTAGCCCGACCACTCAGGCTGCAGGCTTTTGTTCACCGGCCACAGCTAAACGGTTTGTTAATTCGTGCTCCTGCAGGCTCAGGTACCTTTCTGCATCCAGCGCGGCAATGCAACCACTGCCAGCTGCCGTTATAGCCTGCCGGTAAATGCTATCCTGCACATCACCGGCAGCAAATATGCCTTCAATATTTGTATTGGATGTACCCGGAATCGTTTTGAGATAACCGATCTCATCCATATCGATCAGGCCGCTGAAGATTTCGGTGTTTGGCTGGAACCCTATCGCCACAAATAGGCCTTCCACCGGCAAGGTTGCACTTTCGCCATTTTTATTGTGGATCAACACGCCATTTACCTTGTTTTCTCCCAGTACATCCCCGATTGCGGAGTTCCAGTGTATCGTGATGTTCGGGGTAGCTTTAACCCTGTCTTGCATAATCGCAGATGCCCTCATTTTATCCCGGCGGACAATCATATGTACATTCCTGACAATCTTGGAAAGATAAAGTGCGTCCTGGGCTGCAGTGTCACCACCTCCAACTATAGCCACATCTTTTCCCCGGAAAAAGAACCCGTCGCACACAGCACAGGAACCCACGCCATGTCCTGTCAGCCGTCGCTCGCTCTCCAGTCCCAGCCACTTGGCTGAAGCCCCGGTGGAAATAATAACCGCATCCGCTTCAATGAGTTTCTCTTCATCAATCCACACTTTGAACGGACGTTTCGAAAAATCTACTTTACTGGCATGCCCGTAACGAATGTCCGCGCCCATACGCTCAGCCTGTTTCTCAAATTCCATCATCAACTCAGGCCCCTGGATTCCCGCTGAAAATCCGGGGTAATTTTCTACTGCTGTAGTGATGGTTAATTGTCCACCAGGCTGAATTCCCTGGTACAGTACCGGTTTTAAATTGGCACGTGCAGCATAAATGGCTGCGGTATAGCCCGCCGCCCCCGATCCTATAATCAGGAGCTGCACTTTTTCAGGTGATTTTTCGCCCATACTTTTTTTTCTAAAAGTACTACCGCAGCAGGCCCTTTGTCAATAGCAAAGCTGGCCAGGCGGACAAAGTTATCAGTGAACCGGCCGGCAAATGCTACTGAAATTCTTGAACCCTGAATTGCCTGCTTCGTCGGTATGTTTGGCCTTTTAGCATCCATCGTCCTTGACTCACCCCTTATCGCGATCATACATTTGGTGGAAACAAATATTAATTGCGATGCAATCTATTCCAACCACAGCAATCAAGGGCACAACAAAATGGACCATTGACCCTGCACATAGCGAAATTGGATTTAAAGTAAAACACCTAGTCTTTTCGACCGTAAGAGGCACCTTCAAAGATTTCGAAGCTGACATCCTTACGAACGACATCGACTTTTCAAGGGCAGAAATCCAGGTCAGGATAAACCCTCGATCTGTTGACACCAATAACGAACAGCGAAATGCGCACCTGGCTGGCGGCGATTTTTTTGCTGCTGATGATTTTCCCGAAATCAGGTTTACTGCAGGCAAATTTATTTCGACCGGGCACGTAGCAACAGGTCCGCTTGCAGTGCTCCACCCAGGAAATCATGTACTACACGGGGAGCTCACGATCAAAGGAATCACAAAGCCGGTTGAACTGAATATTGAATTTGGCGGAGTTATAAAAGACCCATGGGGCAAAGAAAAAGCCTTGTTCAGCTTAGACGGAAAAATCAACCGGAAGGACTGGGGTTTGAATTATAATACAGTCCTGGAATCAGGCGGACTGTTAATAAGCGAAGATGTGTGGATCCACATCGAGCTACAGTTAACCAGGGAATAATGTTGCAGGGCTTTATCCCCAACTAATTTTCCGATCTCACCCGCTGCCTCGCGTCGTCACCAGAAGAATTCTCCCGTTTCCCTTTCAGTTTGTCGTTTCCAAACTGGTGCGTGTAGGTAAGCCGCACTGTCGGATTGGTGAAGCGAAGTACGCCATTCAGGACGAGGTTTTGTTCCGGCAGGTTTATATCTGGTTTGAAGATCAGGGTATTCAGGATATTGTCGTATGCCAGTCGCAGTGAGGAACGGATCTTTGGAAACTTCTTTTGCGCCCCGAAATCAAGGGAGCCAAATGAGTTGACCTTATATACACTAAACATACCCGGTGACTGAAAAAATCCTGACAGCTCAAGCGAAAAATCTTTCGGCAAACTGAAGGTCTGCGTAGTGCGTGCATTGAGAGACTTTTGCTTTAACAGGATAGGATCTCCTTTATATGTACCATCGAGAGTCTGGGCAGTACCGGTAAAGTTATTCTGCATACTCCACCAGCTGTTTACTTTAATGGGAAGGGAAAGAATCACATTAAAGGTTTTCCGGCTTTTTTGGTTTTCAGCTGCCAGCGTTTGTTTATTTGATTCCGGATCAACACTGGGTGAAAAATTGGTAATTGGATCCGCCTCATAAGTGTATTGAACGGAAAGCACTACGTTCTTAAAAAGATAATCGGCTTTAACTTCATCTGAGATGGAAGGCTGCAGTGACGGGTTACCTGAAAAAAAAGTATTAGGGTCAACAAAGATCACAAAGGGAGCCATATCATTAAACGTCGGCCGCGTGATCCGCCTGCTATATGCAAAATTGAACGAATGTTTTTCATTGATCTTGTGCGAGAAGAACAAGGTTGGAAACAACCTTCCATAGTGACGATCCACAATATTTTTCTTTTCTTCCGAGTCCAGCACTGAATTGGTGTATTCATACCGCAGCCCCACCTTCGCATTATTCTTTTCATTGAATGCTATGTTCAGCGAGCCGTATGCCGCCAGGATGCTTTCATTTAGTTCGTAATTCGCGGTAAGACTTTCATCAGTCTCCCACTCATCATCCTGCTTGTTCTGAACACTGACATCATTCCGGAACTCCGACCAGGTTCCCTTTACGCCTGTTTCCAATGAAATTTTTGAACTGAATTTCTTATTATAATCTGCACTCCATACCCAAAATTTAATTGGGGTTTCTTTATCGCTTTTTGTCCGGAACTGAAACAACGGCTCACCATTACCGTCATAATAATAGTTCACATAGTCAACCGGGTTCAGGTCCTTGTAATAGATATAGTCGAGGTCCATAGACAGGCGCTCCCCTTCATTGAAGTTATGCAGCATATTCAGGTTTCCACTGATATTTGTCAGCTTGTGTACTTCATGGTTGTCGATGCGAACCATAGTATCCAGGCTTTTGTCAAGATAGATCTGGGTGTTGTTCACCGCATCCATTGTCCAGTTCCGGTGGAACCCCGAAACCAATACACCAACTACCGTTTTCTTATTCCATTGATAATCCAATCCCAGTCTTCCGTTTGTAAACAATACAACAGGGTCGCGCATCGTATGGATGTAATTTTCGATGACCTGGGTATCCTTAAGCACTTTCCGGTAAAAACTCAATTCCTGTTCCTGTGCATTCCTCGATACAGAGAAATCCCCGAAGAAGTTCGTCCGCATCGTCCGGTGATTAAAATTCGCACTGGCAGAAAGTACAGGCCCCTTGCCATAACCTGCCGTCGCAGAATAAGATCCATTTGTACCATATAAGGTATTTTCTTTCAGCACAATATTTATATAGCCCGCATTTCCTTCCGCATCATAATTCGCGGGAGGTGTTGTGATCAGTTCTATTTTTTCGATATTACTGGAACTCATTCCTGCCAGCACCTGCACTACTGCAGACAAAGGCATACGGCTGATTTTTCCATTCAACATCACCACTACCCCACTTTTGCCATTCATCGACAGGCCATTGTTCTGTCGGTCGACCATGATTCCCGGCGCCCTTTCAAGCACATCAAGTGCCGTGCTGCCCACACCGGTAATACTACTGGCAACGTTAATGATCATCCGATCCATCTTCTGCTCGAAGAGTGGCTTCTTACCAACCACCGTTACGGCTGACAGCTCCGATTCCTTCTCCGTCATGCGAAGCGTGGACACAGAGCTATTACCCTGGCTCCCATGGGTGAATGAAGAGGAATAAACGGCTTTTAAGCCGGCAAAACTGGAGGATACCATATAGGTACCTGCACCGATATTCTCGAAGGAATACTTGCCTGCCTGGTCTGTCATCGCTCCTTTTACGAGCGCCGAATCTTTTGCATTCAGCAGGAATACGCTGGCATTTGCCAATGCTTTATCAGCAGCGTCTGTTATAGTTCCACTGATGGATTGTGGATAAGCTGCGAGGTGAGACAGCAGGATGAGGATAGCCCCTAAGTAAGCACGCATAATTACCTCCTTTGCTCATTAACTTGATGATGATTTTCATCAGGGAAGTGTGTATGTCGTGTTTAGAGGGGCAGGAAGGAGTTGCCGAAGCACTAGCCAGGCCTTTCTTTCTTTAATGTGCTCTTAACTCTCTTACCGCCAAAGAGCTCATCGTCATTGAAGGGCTGGTTCTTGATCCGTCTACCGGTTGCCTTGAAAATCGCGTTGGCAACGGCTCCGCCTGTTGGGGGAAGTGCAGGCTCACCCAGGCCGGTCGGCTCTATGCCATTATCAACAAAATATGGTTCCACTTCCGGGATCTCCTTCATCCGGATAAGCCGGTAAGTGTTGTAATTCTTCTGTTCGGTTTCACCATCCTTAAAAGTCAGTTTGCCAAACATCGCATGTCCATATCCGTCAACCACGCCGCCCATTACCTGCTGGCGTGCGCCGCTTAGGTTAACGACCTCGCCGCAGTCTGCAACTGCATAAATCTTCTTCACTGCCGGCTTTCCTTTTTCCATCGCTACTTCACAAACCTGGGCCACGTATGAACGATGTGAAAAGTAAACGCTGAAGCCCTGGTACACGCCTTTCTTCGTTCCCCAGCCGGCTTTGTCAGCTGCCATTTTAATAACCCCTTCCATCCTGCCGATGTCATACTTGATCTCACCCGCAGGAGAAGTTCTTGCTTTTTGCAGCAGGTTCAGGCGGAACTCAACGGGATCCTTCCCTGCAGCCTGCGCAACTTCATCAAGGAATGATTGTTCGGCGAATGCCAGGAAGTTGGTAATTGGTGCTCGCCATGCACCAGTAGTGATCGGCGAAACATGCTCAACTGATTCGATCAGCAGGTTATCCACCGCTCCGGAAGGAAAGTTGTCCTGCCGCGTCGGGTTACCAGAGTTAATACCGACTCCGCGCAAGCGGTAACCGGTCATGTTGCCATTGGAATCAAGGGCGGCTTCGAACCTGTAACGTACCGCCGGGCGGTAACTGCCGCCGGTCATATCGTCTTCCTTAGACCAGGTTACTTTCACCGGCGCCTTTATAATACTTGACAACTCTGCAGCTTCTGTTACATAATCGAACTTCAGCCTCCTGCCAAATCCACCACCCAGGCGGGTGAGCTGCAGGGTGATTTTGTCTTCAGCTATATTGAGCAATTTGGAAACCGCAGTACGTGCGCTCGCCGGGGTTTGTGAAGGCCCAACCAACTCCACGCCATCGGCCCGGACATGCGCGAAAAAGTTCATGGGTTCCATTGGACTATGCGCCAGGAACGGGCACTGGTATTCGCTCTTTATAATCTTTGCCGCATTCTTGAATGCTGCTTCTACGTCGCCATTTTTCCTTTGCACAGTTGCCTTACCGTTATCCAGTAAGTCATGGAATAATTTGTCGTGGTCAGCCGAACTCTCAAGCGCACCATCCTTCTCATATTCCACTTTCAGCACCTTGCGCGCCTTCATTACCTCCCAGGTAGATTTACCCACCACTGCTACATTGTTGCCAAAAGTCACGACGTCGATAATTCCTGGCATTGCTTTGGCAGCAGCGGAATCAACAGACTTGAGCTTCAGCCCGAATGCTGTCGGACGCTGGATCATAGCATGCATCATGCCTTCACGGTAAAAGTCCAGCCCGAATAACGGCTTGCCCGTGTGGATCTTCTGGTTCTCGACATTCCTTACCGCTGTACCTATCAGCTTAAAATCTTTCCGGTCTTTTAATTTTACATCCGCAGGAACGGGTACTGTGGCAGCTTCCGCCGCCAGCTCACCATAGCCCAGCTTTTTGCCGGATGCTGCATGGATCACAAACCCATTTTCAGCAATGCATTCGCCTGCCGGCACATTCCAGCGTTTCGCTGCTGCCTCTACCAGCATAGCCCGCGCAGTGGCACCTGCCTTCCTCAATCGCATCCAGGAATGTGGTACTGCACCGCTGCCACCCGTCAGTTGCCGCTCGAACTTAGTTGTGTCCAGCGCAGCCTGCACAACTTTCACCTTCGACCAGTCCGCATCCAGCTCCTCGGCAACGATCATGGGAAATGATGTCATAATATTCTGCCCAAGCTCAGGGTTCGGGGAGAAAAGTGTCACTATTCCATCTGCAGAAATAGAAATGTAGCTATTGAAGCCCACGTCTCCTGCCAGGGCGGCATTGATGGCTACCGGTGCAGCCTTCAGTTCGTTGCCCAGCCAGTTGAAACCGAGCAGAAAACCTCCTGCGGTAAGTGAGGTCATCCGTAGAAATTCCCTCCTGCTATTATCGATGTTGGTTGACATACAATCAGATTTTAGTGCTGGCAAGTTTTACTGCTTCGCGGATCCTGTGATAAGCGCCGCAACGGCAGATATTACCGTGCATCGCGCTGGCGATCTCCTCATCAGTGGGATCAGGATTCCGTTTTAAAAAGGCCGCTGCAGTCATGATCTGGCCGGCCTGGCAATAGCCGCATTGGGCAACATCCACTTCATCCCAGGCCTGCTGAACGGGATGGTCGCCATTTTCAGAAAGGCCTTCAATGGTCGTGATCTCGGATGAAGCAATGCCCGATATCGGCATCATGCAAGACCTGGCAGCAGTGCCATTCACGTGCACCGTGCAGGCGCCGCATTGAGCAGTGCCACAGGCATATTTTGTTCCCACCAGACCGAGATGATCGCGGAGCACCCACAGCAAAGGAGTGTCTGCCGCAACATCCACCTGGTGGGATTTACCGTTGATCTTAAGATTATAAGTTGCCATATCCAGGAGCTGTTTGAATACCTGAATTTAGCAATTATGTGAAACAATCGCCGTAGTAATTGGAATATCTACTTCTCACTCTTTTCTATACCGTCCCAGTCATCAGGCACCCCACTGCTGATGTACCGTGCAGTCTTGCTTAAAAAGAAATGCGCCGTCATGTCTTCCGGATTCTGCTCAAGCACCTGCTGGAAGGAAAGAAAAGCCTGGGTGAAGGATCGTGTCAGGTAACTGCTGATGCCGGCTTTAAAAAGATCGAGGGTCGCCAGCTTTTTGGGAAACTGTCCAGCGGGCAAGGATGCGAAACAATCAAAGATCGATATCGATTCTTTCTTCCCTTTTACGAGCACCTTACCCAAAGGCCGCAGGTAAAACGGCGCGGAAGCATCTACCTGGCACGCACAGGCCTCTGTAATCAGGATATCGGACTTATAATACTTGGTCAGGTCCTCGATCCGGGAAGCAGTGTTCACTGTGTCTGAAATGGTAGCCGCATCCAGCCGCTCATCATCACCAGTGATGCCCATGATCAATGGACCGGTGTGCATACCAATGCCTATCCGGATTTCAGGATAATTTTTCTCATGGCACAAACTGTTCAGCTCCTCCACCGCCTGCTGCATCTCGATCGCAGCTGCAATGGCATCATCTGCCTTACCTGGGAAAATGGCCATTATGGCATCGCCGAGATACTGGTTGATGAACCCGTTATGCTTCCGGATGATCGGCCCCATCTTCCCGTTAAAAGCACAGATAAAACTGAAATTGGCTTCGGGTGACATCTTCTCCGACAAAGTGGTGAACTCACGGATATCTGTAAATAATACCGTCACAACCTTCTCGACCTGGTCGCCAAGTTTTACATCAGTGATCAGTTTATGCCCCAGTGACCCGATGAATGCATAAGGCACAAACTTTTCTGCAGCCTCGTAGATCCGGCGCATTACCTGCTCCCGCTCATTGGCCTCCCGGATACTCCTTTCATATAATAACGCGTTCTCAATGGCCGACCCGCTTTGCGACGCAAAAGTGACCAGCAGCTTTAGATCGGCTGCCTTATAAGCTCCCGCTGTATCGGAAGCAAGTATAACGGCGCCCATCACCCGATGTTTCACTTTCAATGCCGCGTAAACGACCGAACGAACTTCCGACGGCACGATCTCCACACCCAACATGGCATTCGCATCATCGAGGATCTCAGACTGGCCACTAAGCAAAAAACGAAGTAATGCTTCGCGATGCTGGTTCAGCCGGTCGCTGTCGGCCAGTAATTCCCCTCCTGACGCGATCACTTCCAGTTGCAGGTTTGATTCGTTCCATAACACCACCACGGCGCGGTCAAACCGGATCGACCGCTTCGCTTCGTCGAGTGTGGTCTGGGCTATCGCCAACGGGCCTATGGACTGTGCCAGCTTCTCGGAGAAATTGAAGATCTGGTTTACCTCTTTATAAAGGCTGAGTACTTCATTACCGATATTTTTTCTTTCTGACTCTTTCTCTGCGAGCAACACCAGCAGGTCTGCAACCAAGGGGGCTTTTTCATCGCCACTCACCCAGCCAATGATCTCTCCCTCATTGTAAACCGGGTAACGATGCGCAGTAGCAACAAAAGCCGAACCTCCATGCAGTAATAGTCCGCCCGCCACATCCTCTATAACGATATTCGCCTTCAGCTTCGCAATGAAGGTGAGCGCGGACGAACCGTTTCTCTTATTGATGACATTTTTAAGTTGTACTGCAGCCATGTCAGGTGTTTATGCAAGCCCCAGGACAGAGCGGGCCTTACTCAGGATTACTTCCGGGTCAAAGGGTTTAGTCATATAGATATCGGCACCCACATCCTGCCCCTTCTGCCGGTCGAGCTCCTGTCCCTTCGCAGTAAGCAGGATGATAAAAACATGATCGAGCGACAATTCCTTTTTTACTTTCCGGCACACTTCCATTCCATTCAACCTCGGCATCATCACATCCAGGAATACGAGCCCGGGCAGCTCATCCTGGATGATCTCCAGCGCTTCTTCACCATTCGACGCAGTGAAAAAATGAACGCCCTCATCTTCCAGCTCCTCAAGCGTCTGCTCAATCAGCATCCGGATATGCGGCTCATCGTCTACTATCAGTATTTTCTTTTCCATATATCGTTATTGATAAACTAAGAACAATACATTTTCCATCCCCTTTTCGAATCGTAAAGCATGTACAATTTCCTGCTTTGCTGAAAGGATTGAATTGATGATAACAATATCGGGTTGTGAGGCCACCACTTTTTCCGCCAGCTCATTTCCGTCCGATTCCACCACCTGGTATCCTTTGGCCTGCAACACGTCTGAGAGCGATTTAATGGCCGTACTGTCCACATCCACAACCATTACCTTCTTTCTTGATTTTCCCTGTTCAAGAAGATGCCCTACTTCAGCAAACAATTCCGTTGTATTGATGGGTTTGGTGAGATAACGGTCTACGCCTATCCGGTATCCGCGGGTCTTGTCCTGTACTATCGACAAAACAATGATCGGGATATCCATAGTCAAGGGATCATTCTTCAGGATGGCGGCCACATCAAACCCGTTCATTTCAGGCATCATGATATCGAGGATCACAAGATCGGGCCGTTGTTTCCGGATCGCAGCTATGGCTTCTTTTCCATTGCTTGCTTCTTCCACATGGTAACCTGCTTCACTGAGCTCCTGCTGCAGTAAGGAACGGATGGAATTATCGTCGTCAACAACCAGGATTGAAGTATTTCCTTTGTTCAATGCCGTACCGGCCATCTGTACTTTCAATTGCTGAAGCAATGCATCCAGTTGAATTGGTTTGATCGCCGCCTTCTCCTGTAGTGGCAGGGCGAAGAAGAATGTACTGCCTTTGCCCGGTTCACTTTCCAGCCAGATGTGACCATTATGGTGCTCAACGATCTCTTTGCAAATCGGCAGGCCAAGCCCTGTACCCTTAGGTTTGTCAGTCAGCGTATCGCCACCCACCTGTTTGAACTGTTCAAATACCGCTTTGTGATCTGCCGCCGCAATGCCGATCCCGGTATCGGCCACGCTCACCTGCAGTTCATTATCCTTCACGTAAGCCGAGCAGGTAATCTTTCCTTCATTGGTAAATTTCACGGCATTTGAAATCAGGTTCACTATTACCTGGATGAGTTTATCGTGGTCTCCATATACAGGCGGAATGTTAGCCGCAATATTTCTTTCAAGCTGCAGGTTCTTGTGCTCGAGCAAAGAAGATGTCGCAGCTATCGCCCGTTCCATAACCTCGGCCATTGATACTTCACCCATATTCCATTCCATCTTTCCGGCTTCAATTTTGGCAAGATCCAGCACATCATTGATAAGATGCGTCAGCCGCTCTCCTTCGGAGATGACCACATGCAGGTTCTCACTGACCTGCTGCGCCGCTTTCTCCGTTTTGGGATCTGCTTTGTCGATCGAAGGGAAGATCTTTTCCTCCAGTCGTTTCCTGATGATCTTCGCAAATCCAAGCACCGAAGTGAGTGGTGTGCGCAGTTCATGGCTTACGGTCGACAGGAAAGCACTCTTCGCAGCATTCGCTTTCTCTGCAGTCTTTCGTGCCTCTTCGGCTTCCATCTTCGCGGTCTGCAGTTCGTCGAATAGTTTCGCTTTCCTGAACGCCATTCCCACAGAACCTGCAATGGTCGTGAGTAAGCGCTGGTCATCGGTCGTAAACCTGTTCATTTTTTCCGTGGATTGCACACTCAGCACACCTATTACTTCTTCTCCAACGGGAATGGGCACCCCAAGATAGGATGCTGCAGGAATGCCTATTGCTGCGAAACCCAGTTCATTGGAGGTCCGCGTAACATCCTTGTTGATCAGTAAGGGCTCCCCGGACAGGATGATTCTTGAAGTAAGTCCCTCGCCGAGTTTCATCGGCGGCAGGTCATCACCCACCTGGTAAGGAAAGGAAATGGTTTTTGTACGCGGGTCAAGCAACGCAACATAAACGATATTGGCCCGGAACAACTCGAGCAACTGGTCGCCAACCAGCCTGATCAGGCTGTCGAGGCTTTGTTTCGATACTGCCTGCAGGTCCATCTCCCTCACCAGTGCATCCTGCACATTGTTAATCACAGCAAGTTCCTCCACGCGCTGACTCAACTGGAAGGTCCGGTCCGATACCAGTTTCTCTAGTTCACGGTGCTTTTCTTTCAGGTGCCTGGTACGATAAAGTATGTACCCGTACACCAGGCCGATCAGGGCCAGCAAATAAAGCACGTAAGCCCACCAGGTGCGCCACCAGGGCGGGTGTACAGTGAATGAATACACTGCCTCTTCACTCAGCTTCCGGTAAACATTCCTTGCCCGCACATGGAATCGATACTCGCCCTCGGGCAGGTTGGTGTATTCTTTATAGTAGTTATTGTCCCAGTGACTCCAGCCATCTTCAAAACCTTCGAGCCACGACTGGTACAGGGTCTTTTCTTCCTGCTCATAAAATGGTGCTGCATATTCAAACCGGAGGGCATTGTTCCGGTTATTGGTGTTGCTTGCCGAAACGAAACGCATCAGGGTTTTAAAGGGAAGATCGTAGTCCTTTTTTATTTTGCTGTCGTACCGTACCAGTCCATCGGTAGTGCAAAACCATACTATCCCATCCTTGTCCGGATAGATCTTTCCCACTACAGTCTGGTCTGCGACCGGTAATAAAGCGGTCTTGTTGATCCTGTATTTGCCATCGGGTTGTGGTTCAGCGATAATGGTCTGTTCGCCAAACCGGATCCAGACCGTGCCTGCGGAATCTCCCACCATATCGAATTGCTCCACACCCCTGCCAAGCCAGGTGCTGGCGAAAGTGGTGTCTTTGAAGAAACGCTGTTTTTTTTGGTCAAATCGATAAATCAGGGTATCAGCGGGAAAGTAGTTCTCGTCCTTTACGTGCCACACGCCACCCAGTGCATTTCTGAAGCCGTCTTTTTCATCATATTTCCTGTATTTGAACTTAGACAGGTCAGGCTTCCCTTGGCTGTCAAAAGCAGGCGTTACAAGGTAAATCACGCCGCTCTGCGTTCCCGCCCAGAATGTACCATCGTTATTCTCACCAAAAGTCCAGTACTGTTCCTGCATGTCAGGGATATATCCCAGGTAGCTGAATAAACTGCCTGGCCGCTCCCTGTAAAAGATGGCCACACCAAACGTGGAGCCTCCCAACAATACATCAGGATGGTCTTTGAGAATATGCACACCGGACAACTGCATATCACCACCTATAGAACTGCGGATGTTTGAAACCCGCGCGTCTTTGATGGCAAACAGGCCATCGTTCGGAACGTAAAGCGTCTGGCCATCTGAAACCAGGTTGAATGTCTGGTTCTGTGGAATATTTTTTACGTTTTCGAAGTACCTGGACCTGGGGTTGAAATGGAGGAGTCCGTTAGTAGTACCAACATAAATCTGGTCTAGATGGCGGCTAATTGTTAGTGTTGATGTGAAGATTCCCGACTGGCTGGTAAATCGGGTCAACGGGGAACTCATTTCCACTTTTGAAATCCCGTTATCGAGTGCCAGCCAGATGTTTCCCTTGCTGTCAGGATAAACGGCATAAACAGACTCGTCCTGCAGTCCGGTGCCCCTGTTGAGCAGTTGAATGATTTTTCCATCACTGCCGATTATGGCCAGCCCCTTGCCCGTGGTGGAGAAGACATAGTCACCGTTATCAGTCCGGATTCCTTTGTACAGGGTTGATTCCTTCAGCAGCTGGTCCACATCAGTTTGCAATGGGCGGAAACTGTTGCCGTCGAACACGAAGAGCCCACTGTAAAATAATCCCAACAGTAATTTATCTTTTCCATAGGGCAGCATCACCTGCATCCTTTCCTTGCCGGCAAATTCACTCCCCGGTATCAGCTGTAGCGAATCGTTTTCCATTTTCAGCAAGCCAACACCCTGCTCATGCACGTAATAAGTTCCGTTCTGGTAGAATGCATACATGAACCTTGTCTGGGGCTCCCAGCTTTTTACTTCGTTTTTTTCGTTAATTCGGAATATGCGCTCCCTTGATTGGAAGTAGGTGCCGCGGTCGGTAACATAAACAGTCCATACATCATAAAAATTTCGCAGGGAATCCGGCACATGGGGCAGGAATGAGACAAGTTTTGTCTGGCCCAGACTGTCTTTATCGATGTAACCAAAATTGCCAATGTCACCGAAGTAGATGCGCCCGTTCTTATCTTTTGCGAAGGACCTGATGAGGCCAGAGCCTGCATCATTGGTAGTGAGTTTGCGCCATTTCACGCCATCATATTCCAGCAGAGCATTCTGGATGCCGAAGTACATGATGCCATCCTTGTCTTCCATAACAGCGAAAACCTGTGGCGATCCGCGATATTGCTTCGGTGTATAGTTCGTGATAAAAGGCAGGCCTTGCTCTGCGTGATTTTGTGCCCGCGAAGGGGTACATGGCAGCAGGGACAGCAGTCCATAGAATAGCGTTACGGACAGCAGGAACTTGTAATTCGTCCTTGGGTAGTTTCGCATCTGAACAGGAAAATGGGTGTAATAATCCGTTCAAAGGGTATGCGATGGTTCAGGGGGTTCGGGTAGTAAGTGCGTTCGAGGGCAGCAGCGTTCGGAAGTAGTTGGGCGTATCATTCAACTGTGCCCTGATAAGTTGAATTTAACCCTTTTTATTAATTATTTCAGGAGAATTTGAACTGCGCGGTATTGGCGGCACGTTTGACACCTCGCGGCTGCGGCTAAGCGAAGATGGGGCGGAAATCTGCAAATGACTATGAGAATCCAGTACCGGGTATTATATTTAGAGATAATAGTCTCTTAACCCTGACCAATGCGAGCTGCCAGAGCCCTGCCCTTATTCCTCATAACCGTAATTTTCTGCATCTCCGCCAACGCGCAGATGCGTAAGGTCTATACCGACGTAAACCCAGACAACCAACTTTTAAAACTGGATTTTTTTAACCAGGCTGAAGGCTATGCGGCGTTCACTGATTTTATTGGCTATTCCGCTGATACCGGTCATACCTGGACGAAAAGACCAATTACCCTTTCCAATGTAAATTACAACGGCTTTCCGGCCAACCTCACGTTCGGCTTTGGCATTAACGGCGTGAAGGCCTTTGATCGCAACAACCTGCTGGTGTACGGCCACTATGGATTTGTTTCTGCAATACTCAGCTCCAACAATGGAGGTGCCACTTATACACTCATTGAGTATTCCCGGTATGACCCGAGGTCATTTAACGGCGGGTTTACAGATATGATCTTCCCGGAAAACAACAACACCGGTTACGTCATAGACCAAAATCGGGTACTAAAAACAACCAACAGAGGCGTTACCTGGCAAACATCCCATGCTGACCAGTTTGGCAATCTCGATCATCTCCAGGCCGTTGATAACCTCACTGTTTTTGCCCTCGGGATTACTCCAACCGCCAACAAGTTACTTAAAACGATAGATGGTGGCATCAGCTGGATCAACGTAACGTTGCCCATAGTTCCAGACGGATATATTATACACGCTGATTTTTTGAACAGGAACATTGGTTGGATAAGCATGGTCGGATCGGAAAATGGCCAGTACATATTCAAGACTACCGACGGCGGAACAAGCTGGGTACCAATGACAGATCCCATTGCATCCCCATTTGCCACCGCTAAAATGAAATTCATCAGTGAGTCAACAGGCTATGCGCTGTATGGCTATTTCGTATTTAAAACCATTGACAGCGGTAAAACATGGGAACCCCTGCCACGTGACAACAATTTTGAAAAGCTTTATGGCAGGCACCTGGATCTCCAGTTCCGCGCACCTTCCCAGCTTTGGGCAGGCGGCGACCATGGATTCATTGAACTGAGTATGAATGGCGGTGGTACTCCCTTTCCCAAAGCTTATTTCAAAACAGATACCATTGGTGTTACTGCCACCGGCACAGTGAAGCTACTCAACTTCTCCAATCCAGCTCATACAGCTGAATGGTTTGTAAACGGTAACAAAGTAAGCAATGGTTACAATGCATCATATACACACCAGGATGGCATACTCGAAGACACGATCATGCTTGTTGTATCAAATGGAACTCATAATGATACAGCGATAAAGATCCAGGGTATCAATCCCCCGCTGATCATCTATTCTTTCTCACCAACTATGGCAAAGAATGGTACGGAAGTGATCATAACCGGAAGCAATTTCTTCAATACAAAATCTGTAAAATTTGGCGGCGTAGACGCAGCCTGGTTTACAGTCGAATCCCTGACCCGTATCAGGGCTATCGTGGGAAATGGCGCCACTGGTTCAGTGACGGTTTCAACAGAACAAGGTACCGTGGGCAGCAAACCAGGATTCGTATTTTTTCACCCACCAGCTGTAGATCTGCCGATCACCGTCAGCGACACTATCTTATGCAAGTCAGAACCTGTCCGGATCACTATCAGCAATACAGAACCGAATGTGCGTTATACGCTGAAAGACAACAACTGGAAAGAATATGGTTCAGTAGAAAGTTCTGGAGGTACTGTACAATTGTTTACTAACCCTATTTCCGAGCCGGGCCGGTACACCATCTGGGCAAGCCGAACGAATATCAATTACACATTGGGATTTACGACATCCATTAATATCAGTGTTGAAAAAACGAGGTCCGTTTTTGTCGCCGAAAAAGTGAACCTGGTGCCTGGTGAAACCACCGGTTTTTCTACCCGGTCTTACGAAGCCAGCAACTTCCAGTGGCAGTTTAACGATGGGGCCAGTATCACTTCTTCAACACAGGCCCGGCCTTCAGGAATCAGTTATTCCTCACCCGGACAAAAATCGCTCACACTTCTCAGCATCAGCGCAAATGGTTGTCGCGATACCGTTACCGGGATTGCCCTGACGGTTGTGAACCCACCTTCGGGTGCAGCAAATTGTTTCGGTCTTTCGGTACCCGATTCACTACTTGGCTACCAGCCGGAACAATTCATGCAACTGAATAAGGTATTACTTGCCGGCAATGGCGAATATTACCTTAGCGGAAGAGGTAACAAACCACTATTGAACAGCAGGTATGGCAGGAGCGTAAAGATCCCATATGAGAATGCCGGCTTTTTTGCTGATTATTCGGCTGACGGTCTACTGAAATGGTACATTCACCTGCCTGGAAGCATCGATGCTGCGGATAAAGACAATTCGGGAAATATTTATATCCTTGGAAGCTGCCATGAATTGAATTACCTCTATTTACCCGGCGGAGATTCCATCAGGATCACTTCAACCAATCCCAATGCGCCTGACTATTCCGACAAGATAAATGGCTTTATCCTGAAGATAGACGCTAACGGGAAGTATCTCTGGCATTCAATCCTGAGTGACCCCAGTCCCATATTCCAGGGATATCCTGTAAGGGGAGGTTTACCTGATCACATTAAAGTACAAGGCAACAGGATCGTAGTTTCAGGACGCAGCCTGGCAAATCTCGATTATGTCCAAAAGAGCAATACAACTGTTGTGCACAGACTTCAGAACTCTGGCTATGAAAACGACATGCAAAATGCATTCATATTATCAATAACGAGCGATGGCTCCTATCTGTGGCATAATTACCTGACAAACGGGGCAACAAACCAGATGAAGGGTATAACAGGTCTTGCATTTGATAAAGGCGGCAATTGCCTTATCGGGGGTTATTATGAAGACCATGTTGAAATAACTGATGCCACAAACCAGAAACTCAGGTTGAGCGGCCGGTATGCGAGTGTTCAGTCTTACCTGTTTAAGCTTGATGCCACAGGAAAAATGATGTGGCATGCAGTTCTGCGAAATGAAGACGATTTCAAAGAGGTACACATCCTCGACATGGCAACAGACAAGTCAGGCAATTCATATGTCACTGGGACCTGCAGTAATTTCAACGCTAACAGTTTCCTGAAAGTGACCAATGGAGATGGCAGTGTTGACACCGTTTACAGGGGTGGTCTTTACGTTATGAAATTCAATCCATCAGGAAACTTGGTTTGGGAATCCGGGACATCCAACAGCTTTTATGGCGGAGGTGAAGCATTGTATATCCGGGATAATGAAGTGTATGTTGCAGGTACACTAATGGGAAATAATGAACCGGTGACAACTACCATCAGTTCAACCGATGGCCACAACATAACAAGAACATTTAAGGAATGGGAGTTCTTTATTGTGAAATATGATTCTTCGGGAGTGATCAACCGTTTTACTTCAAGCGGCGAAAGTAAACATGTGTCGGTCCAGATCCGTAACCTGGTAATCGACAACAATAATAATTTCCTGGTGAGTGCTGCCACCTGGAACAGCGGCGATTCAGTGCGTTATTTTTCCATCCCTGTTCCGACTTATAAAAGAGAAGGAATCTTCCTGAAACTTAATCCTGATTACTGTATTGGTGCTGCACTACCCGTTGCTGATGCTGGTGAGGATCTCGCTTTATGCAAAGGCGATTCACTTCAGATCGGAGTGGCACCCACAGGTAGCACAACGTACAGTTGGTCATCCCGCCCGGCCGGCTTTAACTCGGGCATGGCGACACCAGTTGTTAACCCGCTTGTAACGACTAAATACCTGCTCACTGCGGTAAGTGACGATGGCCTGATCAAGAAAGACTCGTTAACAATAACAGTACGTGACCTTCCATTAGCAAACGCCGGCAGCGATGCAGCCACCTGTACAGGTAATACGCTGACGCTTGGCACACCTGCTGTTGACGGGTTGCAATACAGCTGGACTTCCCAACCCGCAGGCTTTTCATCTGCATTTGCTCAACCTGACGTAACAGCAGGTGCAATTACCAAATACATCGTCCACGCTACCGATTTGAATGGATGTGTCGCCTTCGATACCGTTGTTATAACAGGCTACAACAGCATCACACCAACAGTTACAATAACGGCAGACAGCACACAGGTATGTATCGGTTCGCCTTTATCATTCGCAGCAGCTGCCAGTGGAAGTCAAGCCACCGATTACCAATGGAAAGTGAACGGAGTGAATACAGGTGACAACAGTCCCCAATTCAGCAGCGCAACCCTGGCCAATGGTGACCAGGTTACTGTAAAGATCACCAGTCATGAAAGTTGTGCGAGCCCCGATACAGCTGTAAGCATTGGCATACAGGTAGCCGTTATAAACAAACCATCCATAAGTATCAATGGTAACACCCTCATTGAAAAAGGGAAAATTGCCCAGGTCCGCCTGGCGACATTGGATGCCGGTACATTGCCCCATTATCAATGGCAGGACAGCACCTCAACCCACAGCTGGGGAAATATCAATGGCGCCAATGGTGAAACCTTGTACTATACACCAGTCGCCAGTAACGACAAAGTGCGGTGCCTACTTACCAGCAATGCCCCCTGTGCAGTTAATCCTGTGCAAAGCAACACACTTGTTTTCACCGTCAATACGGCCACTTCAATTGATCCTGTCCCGGCTTTAAATATGGGAATTCACTATTATCCCAATCCGATAACACATTCTCTGACGATTGACAGTCTTCGGCTATCCGACCAATGGGAAACGATTGAGGTCATCGGTGTGAATGGAAACAGGATGTATTATTCCAATGCCGTGAGAGGAAGATCGAAAGCGGTGATAGATTTGAAGCATCTGCCTGCAGGCTTTTATATTGCGGTATTAGGAAGGAAAACAGGTACGCCGGTGTTTATCAGGCTGATCAAACAATAGTTTTATGAAGAAAAATACTTTTTATTTTGGTCCAGCCAATTACCTTCCGGTTACAGTGACCGGCGGCGGTAACGCTACACGTGTGATTTCTTCACATACCGAAAGGAATTTCTCCTGCATGGCAACATCATCAGCTTCCTTGTTATAAGATGATTCCTTCTGGTGATAAAAATATCGACCGCTCTCTTTGGCATTGGCATCATCACTTACCGCCAGCCATGCCTGAGTCTGGCAGCCCTTTGCAAGGTCATCCGGCGCTCCGGGTCCACCCATTTTCGTTGGCACCCATCCCGGGTCGACAGCGTTCGAATATACATCCCGCCATTTGCGTGCTACCACCAGTGACAACATCAGGACCTGCAGCTTTGAGTCGGAGTAGCTTATATTGTTACCTCCTTTAGCGAGATTTTCAAGATTTGGTTTCCCATATGCCTGCATATCTGAGCTGAGATATACAAGTCGTTTCGGCGCGTTGATCAGGCATGTCAGGATATAGGGTGCCAGCGTATTCACCGCAACAATTACTTTAGCGGGAACCTGGTACACGCCTGCATTATGGATCACTGCGTCGAATGCTCCCAGCGCGTTAACCTGAGCTGCCAGGCTTTTTGTTTCATCCATATCCGACAAATCGGCAATCAATATGTTTTCTGCTTTGGGCAATTTGCCTGTGGCATGCTTTGCCCGCTCTGCATTGCGCGCATGCAATACCACCTGGTGCCCCTGGTCTATCAGCAGCTTTGCAGCCATTTGCCCGAGACCGTCCGACGAACCTGTGATGAAAATTCGTGACATTGCCTTTAAGTTACATGAATCGTTCCAACCTCGTTCCAACCTCCTTCCAACCAGGCTGGAAAGTATCGCCGAGCTAATATTTAATGCCAGATAAAAAATTATGCATAGAAATTTGTGTAGTCAAATAACTACACTATATTTGAAGTCAAATAGCTACACAATGAATCTGAGGCGAGACGTATTCCAGGCAATAGCAGACCCGACCAGGAGGGCAATCCTCCTTTTGGTTGCTTCGCAGTCCATGACCGCCGGTGCAATTGCGGCAAACTTTGACACCGCAAGACCGACCGTTTCCAAACACCTGCAGATCCTTACCGAATGTGAACTGTTGAAGCAGGAACAAACCGGCAGGGAGATCTATTATCACATCAATGCAAAAAAAATGAAAGAAGTAGCAGACTTCATTGAACCATTCCGCCAAATGTGGGACGACCGGTTCAACAAACTGGAATCAATTATGAAAAAATATAAAAGCAAATAAAATGGAACTGAAAACAAAGATCCACGCCGAAGACGGCCAACAGGAGCTAACGATCACCAGGGAGTTTGACTTGCCACTGGAATTACTTTTTAAAGCCTATGAAGAAGCTGAGATCGTTGAACAATGGATGGGAACGAAAGTGCTGAAACTGGAAAACAGGAAGCACGGCAGCTGGCAGTTTGAAACCAGGGACCCTAAAGGAAACGTTGTATTCCAGGCGAACGGCACTATCCATGAGTTTATTCCAAACCGCAAGATCACACGCACATTTGAAATGGACAATGCACCCTTCGATGTGCAGCTTGAATTCCTCGAATTTGAAGGAGTCACCGAAGAAACAAGCAAACTCACGATGCATATCGTGTACAGGTCGGGTGAACTGCGTGACAAAATGCTGAAGCTTCCCTTCGCCCAGGGCATAAATATGGCGCATAACCGCCTGCAGGAAATTGTAAACAAACTAAAACTAACTCAACATGACAAAGCGTAATAATATCATATACTGGATCGCCACCGCCTGGCTTGCATTAGGTATGATCTCAACCGGGCTGGTGCAGGTTTTTAAAACTACCGGTGAAGTGCCATTCATAACCAACCTCGGCTATCCCGGCTATTTTCTGAAACTGCTCGGGGCCTGGAAAATCCTTGGAGTTGTGGTACTGCTTATACCGCGCTTCCCTTTACTGAAAGAATGGGCTTATGCAGGTTTTTTCTTCACCATGTCAGGCGCAATTTTCTCGCACATTGCTGCGGGTGATCCAGTCAGCGAAATTTTTCCTTCCCTTTGGCTTTTGATCCTGACCCTGGTATCCTGGTGGTTCAGGCCCGTGGACAGAAAAATGAGCTTCGCACCTTCGCGTTAATCACTACCTCAGTCAAAGAGGGTATTTTTCCCGTTTATTGCACAACATTTAATCTCTAACTTACCGGCATACAATAGCCCGTCAAAAGTTAATACAAGGCTCACAACTCGCATCCATGCAGTTCGATTAGACAGCTCCGTTCCCACCTGAACGTGTTAAACCTGTCTATTATGAAAAGAATTTTATCCTCCTGCATGCTATGCCTCACCATGCTGTTGGTGCAAACCATTGCATTGGGCCAGTCGGGAAGTATCAACAAAAATTTCGGGAACAACGGATTTCGTTTCACCACCTTGCGCGAGCCCACCACCACACAGGCAAGCACAGGAAACATCCTTATAAACGAAAATGCCGACACGTATTCCATCGTCGACTTCGGGGGAAATGTGGTTGCCTATAAACGCGCAGGTGACGGTCGACCCGTAACCAACTATGGCGACGCAGGCTTTTCTGATCACTTCCTATTTGGTGAAAAAGCCAATTGCCTGCTGCCGGATGGATCAATTTTATTCGCCGGCAATATCGGCATTAAGCCAAGCTTCCTCGAACAGCCTGTTACCGGGAACTTGGTGCTTGGGAAATTGAATAAATACGGCAAGTGGGATCAGCAACTGGGTCCCGGCGGACTAAAGGTCCTCTTCCAGTTAAAGAACCCAACACAGGTGATCGGCCTCGGCATCCTGGCAAATGGCAAAATCCTGGTCGTAATGCGGGAGTTTATATTCCAGGCCAATAAATTGATACTGGTCATCCTGCTGCCAACCGGGGACATTGATCCGTCTTTACCAGATAACGGCCGGCTGGTACTGCCTTTCGGGGAATCACAGGAAACGATTGAACTGGCCTCCTTCCAGAAACAACCGGACAACAAATGGATCCTCGGCGTCCGGGAACACCCGACAGGCGCGGGCACATTACAGAATTACCTCGTGAGGCTGGGACAGAACGGGAAACCTGATGCCGGCTTTGGCATCGGCGGTATCCAAAACATCAGCAGTTACCTTCCGCCCGAAGAACTTGTTGCTATAGGATGCAAACAGGGAGGCGGCTATATATTACTGACCAGCATTATTGCTGATTTCTCGCAGCTGAGGTATTCAAGGTTCACCTCAACAGGTGTCCCTGATGTGGCAAATGGCGGCGTGTCTGCCCAACCGATCAGCCTCCCTTTCTCTGCTGTGTTACGTGCCTCCCAGTTTGATCCATCCAACCGTTTTTCACTGTTGGTTGCACAGGAGCCTGACAACTGGCTGAACCACTTCCTGGTCAGGCTTGATGCGACCGGGAAACCGGACCCCACATTCAACCAGGTCGGTTATATGGCCCTTCTTCAATTTCCGACTACACTATACACCGGACTTGCCCTCACCCCCAAAAACAACCTGATGGTATTGGGAAACAGTTATGAAAGTTCCTATAGTTTCCTGGTCCGGAAGATCCTTGAAAAAGGAAAACCCGATCCTTACTACGACCAGGATGGATCGGTCACAGTGTCGTACCCGTATTCTTCTTTCCAGTGGACAACTCTCCTGAAAGTTGACGATACGAGAATGATCGCAGGCGGAATTATTCGCAAGGGTGGAAAACCTTATTGGTTAATGGAATCAGTCAACACTCAGGGGAAACCAGTAACCGGGTTTGGAAATAACGGCAGTGTGCTGGTGCCATTACCCGTAACAACCGGGTTTGTCAATATGGAACTAACCCATGACAATCACATCTTCATTTATGGAAGCACCATAGGCAGCCCACCCTCATCAGACAGGGTATTCCTGTACAAATATCTTCCGGATGGCAGCAGGAATCTTTCATGGGCAAATAACGGCCAGAAAATTCTTACAACCGGGCGATCCCTCAACAGTATAGAAGTGAAATCCCAGGCAGATGGTAAGACCCTTATTGCCTATGGATTTTTAGTTAATACTACAGGCACAAACACGGCAGATATCCTGGTCCAGCGTTTACTATCTAACGGGCTAACGGATAACTCATTTGGCTATAACGGGTCAAGGTTGATCGATGTGGCGCAACAAGCCGATTATATTGAACAGCTGCGGTTACAGGAAGACGGGAAAATTATCCTGGTCAACCAGACGATCGTTGGGGCTAATGGACAGCTTTCTGTCATTCGGCTCCTGGCCAATGGCAGGTATGACCCGGCTTACCAACAGGGATTGAAAACCATTCTTCCAACAACGGTTTCCTTTGATATCAATAGCGCACTCGTGAAAAAGGATAATAAACTATTAATTGCCGGGAACAATCATGTTAGCAGATTCCAGAGCAGTGCAGGACTGCTTCAACTGAATGCCAACGGCTCGGTCGACAGGAACTTTGCGACAAACGGCATCTACCTTAATCCGTTCAGCACCGAACAGGCTACGGGAATTGATGTCAATCTTCAGGCAGACGGAAAGCTGTTGTTTACCTGCAGGGATTTTGGAAATTATATGGGCGAGAATATAAACGTCCGCCTATATGCGAACGGCAGAGTTGACAGGTCCTTTGCCGTGAATGGAGTGAGCCAGCAATCCTATTCCACCAGCCTGGAAGAGGTATTCGCAGCAAAGCTTTTTCCCGGTCAGCTGGTAATGGCAGGCTTCGCCCCCACGCCAGTGCCGGAAGGCATGCTCATGAGCATTACCGTGGATCATTCATCAGCATACAAACTGGCAGGCATATCCGAACCGTCAGCACCGGGTTTGCTCATTTACCCTAACCCGGCGAGGGACCTGTTAACTATTTCCTGGAATGGCACCGCTTCAGGTTTACCGAAAACCTTAAATCTCTATGATATCAATGGTAAGCTGTTGCAGACCTGGCCCGCACAGTCACTCAAGGGAATAGGTCTACAGCAACTGCAATTGGATAAACATGCAGCCGGCAACTACCTGTTACATGTTATTTATGCCGATGGCAGTATGAAGCAGGAAAAGATCGTGATCGTTCGCTGACCGTTGTTACACCGGTTCTAACAGGTCACCGTAACCTTCAGAAAAGTCGCCGGGATAACTGTCTCACCAGGTGATGCACTTTTATTCTGACTGTTGAAGAGCGTATTCAGTTCTTCCTGCAGTTCATCGGATTTGCCACTCTTACCGGCCGCCTCATAGGCATTCATGGTTGGACCGTAGTAAGTCCTGAAGGCATTGAGAAATTCTGAAGCTGAATATGGCGCAACAAATGTATAAGTAGCTTTTTCAAAGGAGATATTCTCTTCCGGAATGCCTGCCTGGCCAAACCGTTCTATCACGTTGCTTTCAACACCCCAGGTCATGGGGCTGATAAATCCTTCCGGTGGTGGTGGCATATGGGCAGAACTGATCCGCAGGATCTGCGCAACCAAAGTCGGGTCGCCTGGAATCCAGTTGCCCATGACGATTTTACCACCGGGCTTTGTAACGCGCACCATTTCTTTGGCCACATCAAAAGGCTTTGGCGCAAACATGGCTCCGAAAATACTGACCACCCTGTCAAAAGATTTATCCGGTATGTCACCGAGATTACATGCGTCTCCTTCCCTGAAGGTGATGTTGTCCAGGCCTTCTTCTTTTACACGCCTGTTCCCGGCTTCAACAAGGTTTGCCGCGATGTCAACACCTAATACATCGGCACCAAGTTTCGCTTCGGGGATGGCAGTAGTACCATCTCCACATCCGAGATCAAGAACTTTCATTCCCTTTGAAACGCCAATGCCGGCTACAAGCTCTTCACCGCTCTGGCGCATAGTTTGGGCGATTTGGGTGAAATCGCCCTTTTCCCATAATGCTTTGTTTGGATTCATGCTTTTGACTTTCTCTTAAATTAATTCTTTTTCTGTTTAGCCAAAAACTTTACTTGCCCTCACCCGTATCCGTTAGCGGATGCTTTTCCTGAACGCATCTATTACATAGTCTGCACTTTGGTACAACAGGGTTTCATTCACCATCAGCTGACCCTGGCCCTTATCGTTGGGACGCGGCATCCGAACATTGAACTCCTTGTTGAGCTTCTCCTGCAGCTTCCTTCCATCGATTTCTTTTGCAAGTTCAAGGGTGTAAATATTCGTCCCCCCCGAAAGAGCACTGACCCTGATACCCGGTATTTTATTCAATGAGGCGAAGATCTCTTCTGACCTTCTTACCGCAGACTGTAAACGCTCTTCAAAACCATCGAGCCGGTGCAATGCCATGGCGGCATTGGCCCAGTTGCTGTACATAGACCCGCCATGCACCTTAACCAGGTGCCCCATTTTCCCGATCACGTCTTTACTGCCGCATAACACTGCTCCCGCGCTTGCGCCGAAATATTTATACAGCGAAACATACACAGTGTCAAAGTGAGATGCATATTCCTTTATGGGCACGCCACTCCAGGCCGAAGCCATAAAGAGCCTGGCGCCATCGAGGTGAAGTTTTATATTGTTCGACCGGCAGTATGTGGAGATTTTTCGGATTTCGTCAATGGGCACCTGCCTGCCGTCGGTACGGCGCACTGGATTTTCAATGGATACCGCACCAATACCCGTCCTGAATACTTCTTCATTTGGCAGGGACTCTATCGTGTCCTGCAACTGTCGCGCAGTAAAATAAGTCTCGCCCGGTGCAAGCGGGTATAAGCGTTTGCTGAACACCGATTGCGCCGCATCGGCCTCATCTCGGAACACATGGCTGGTATCCTGCACAAAGACTTTAGAACTTTCACCGCTCAGTACGGCAATTGCAAGTTGATTGGCCATCGTTCCGCTTGGCATGAAGATGGCGCTTTCCTTCCCCGTGATTTCTGTAAACTTTTTTTCGAGGGCCGCTACTACACCACCGGTGCCATATCGGTCCCGCTCGATCCTGCCCTTCGCATTCAACTTTGCGAGTTCGTTGATGTAGTCTTCCGGTTCAAAGGTTTCGCCATCGCCGAAGAACCTCACAGGGCGCACTGCTGGCGCTTCCTGCGGCCGGGCAGTTGCCGCAAATAGTGTTCCTGCCGGCATTAAAACCGGCACAATCGCGCTGCCAGCCGTTTTAAGGAAGTTTCGCCTGTTATTCGATGTCGTCATAGATCTGGAATTTTTGATCCGCTTAAATTAACAAATAACGCTCGCAATCACTATACGCCATTCACCGGGCTGGCAGTTTATGACCTAAATTTGGGAACTACTAATACTACAGATCATGGTTGAACTGGTTATCGAAGCAAGAAAAGCAGCACTCGCTCCGGGAATGGATGTAAAAAGAATCCTCCCGTTCCGGTTGAAGCGAATGGTAGGTCCATTCATTTTCATGGATCATGCCGGACCAGTTGAAGTAGCACCTTCAACCGTGAAAACGATGGACGTGCTGCCGCATCCGCATATCGGGCTTTCTACAGTCAGCTATTTATTCGGCGGACGTGTCACGCACCGCGACAGTACCGGGGCCGAGCAGGTAATTTTACCCGGCGAAGTAAACTGGATGACCGCAGGCAAAGGAATCTCCCATTCGGAAAGGTTTGAAGATCCCGCCATGCTGGCCGGCGGTATGCTGGAAATGATCCAGACCTGGGTAGCCCTGCCCGAAAAAGATGAAGAATCAAATCCCACTTTTGACAATTATAAGCCGGATGTATTGCCTGTATTCACTGACACAGGAGTATGGATGCGCCTGGTTGCCGGTAATGCCTATGGGTTGAAAAGTAATGTGAAAACCCACTCTCCCCTGTTCTATCTCCACGCAGAGCTCGAAAAAGATGCACGGTTCGGACTGCCACAGGAACATACAGAACGTGCAGTGTATGTGGCCAGGGGCAGCGTTGAGGTTTCGGGAAAAACTTATACACCCGGACAGATGATCGTCTTCAACAACGGTGCTGATCCCGTGATCTCTTCACCAGAAAAATCAACGATCCTCCTACTGGGTGGCGAACCGCTGGGTGAAAGATTCATCTGGTGGAATTTCGTTTCTTCCCGCAGGGAAAGAATCGAACAGGCCAAGGCCGACTGGAAAGAAGGACGGATCATCCTGCCACCAACAGATAACCAGGAATTCATACCTCTTCCCGAAGAAAAGTCAAAACCTGCAGGATCCGGGCCAGCGCCACCTGCACTCTCCTGAGCTTACAAAAATTTCCTCTCACTAAATTGAATTCACAAAACCTGTATGCCAGTAAAAAGCCAGCCACCATATCCTACATCTGAAAGCCGTAAGGCTATTATCACTTTCCTGAACCAGGTAATGCAGGTCAGTGAAGCGGAATTGGAATTACTATACCCTATACTGCAGTACAGGAAACTGAAAAAACAAGATTTCATTTTAAAAGAAGGTGATGTATGTAGGAATGTTTATTTCATCACCGAAGGATTCTTCCGCATGTACTATGTTGATCATGATGGTAACGAGATCAATTACAGATTTACCGGCAGGAACAATTTCCTGGTGGACTTTCAAAGCTTCCTCATGCAGAAACCTTCACATTTCTACTGGCAAGCCATGCATGACGCAGAGGTGCTTGTCCTTCCCTATAACGATATCCATAAATTGTACGCAAGCTCACAGGCATGGAATAATTTCGGCCGGCTGATAGCAGAGCGGGTATACCTGCAACTGAATGAACGGGTTGAAATGCTGCTCTTCATGACTCCCGAAGAACGCTATCAACATTTACTGGACACCCAACCGGACCTGTTCAACCAGGTTTCCCAGTTCCACCTTTCCTCCTACCTCGGCATTAAGCCAGAATCACTTAGCAGACTTCGCAAAAGATTATCTAAAAGCAGACATTAGATTTTTTTCTTAACCAAGGTCAACGGTTTTCGCCCCGCTGATGAAGGAATTTTGTCTCGTAAAAAGAAACGAGATGAAAAAGAAATACAGCTCCAGGTATATCCAGGATTTCGAAGTAAATGTACCGGTCGATAATATCGATCTCTACAAATGGATTACCGGCATGACAGATGCAGATTATGCGTCTTATTCCCCGGCTCACAAAGCAATGGGCAGCTTCACTAATGAAGGCGTCTTTTACATGACAAACGTTGAAAACATCGGCACGGAAACGATTGTCCAGAATTACCAACTAGTCACTCATGCCGCTAATCGTGTGCAGCTTTACTCCGCCAGGAGCACCGCGTATATCATGCGATGGTTCCCCGTAAAAGTTGGTGTGCCCTGGCAATTATACGTGCAACCTGTCTCTGCAACCAGCAGCCGCCTCATCTGCCTGATCGGGGTTGACTACCCGAATCCCGTTCTCAGGATCGCGGCATGGTTCGGCGGATTAGGAGGATTTTTTCTCCGTAAACATCTCAATAGGGAAGGCAGGGCCTTTGCCCTTGACATTGAACAAAAATTCACCTCCTAATAACAAGTATGGAACATTCAATTTTTAATCATTCAACCTTTGTCAGCATCAACAGCAGGATCCTTGAGCTGCGACCTTCAGCTAAACGACAATGGGGTAAAATGAACCTCGTGCAGATGATGCGACACCTGACAATTGCAACAGGATCCGGAATCAGGGTTTATAAACTTCACGACGAAAGTTCATACCTGTCGCGGACATTCCTGAAATTCCTCGTACTGCGATTACTCAGGCGTTTGCCACACAACGCGCCTGCTCCAAAGAGCTTCAGGACGGAAACTAAAATCCTTCTTGACTTCAGTGCAGAAAAAGCGAATGTGCTTAATATCCTGGAATTGGCTTACTCTTCTACTCAGGGCATCTATCTGCATCCCATGTTTGGAAAGATGAACAGGAACGAATGGGGAACACTTGTATATCGTCACTTCGATCATCACCTCCGCCAGTTTGGAGCTTAATAAATAAAACAAGCAATGAAACAGATCATCAATCAACAAAAGCAGTACTTCAACAGCAACGTCACAAAACCGGTTGTCTTTCGCATTGAGCAGCTAAAACTTTTACGATCCGTAGTCAAATCGCACGAGCGGGTATTAACCGAAGCTATTTACAAGGATTTCGGAAAAGGGAATTTCAATACCTACCTCACGGAATTTACCGGGGTATATCATGCCATTGACAAAGCCATTAAAAACGTGCGGAAATGGTCAAAGTGGAAAAACGCCGCAACGAATATGGTCAACTTCCCCGGACGTAGCTATATCATTCCTGAACCACTCGGAGCCTGTCTCATTATCGGCGCGTGGAATTATCCTGTGAACCTGACACTGGTACCGGCGATAGCAGCCATTGCCGCAGGCAATACTGTTGTCGTGAAGCCCAGCGAACTCGCAGCACATACCAGCGAGGTATTATCAAATATGATCAGTCAGCATTTCGATCCGTCATTTTTTGCGGTTGTCGAAGGCGGGGTAAAAGAAACAACCGAATTACTTGCTGAGCAATTTGACAAGATCTTTTTCACCGGCAGTGTTCCTGTTGGAAAGACAATCTACGAGGCCGCCGCTAAAAACCTCACACCGGTAACCCTGGAGTTGGGAGGAAAAAGTCCTCTGATTGTTGCGCCGGATGCCAACTTAAAAACGACTGTGAAAAGACTTGTATGGGGTAAGTTTGTGAATGCGGGCCAGACCTGCATTGCACCCGATTATGTTTTGGTACACAGCAGCATCGAGCAATCATTCCTGTCACTGCTAAAAAAGGAAATAGAGGCCGGGAAGTATTCATTTGCAAATGACAACTATGCCCAGATCATCAGTAAAAAACATTTCAACAGGCTTGTCAGTTTAATTGATCCGGCTAAGGTATTTGTCGGCGGAAACCATGACCATGCAAATCGGATTGTCGCGCCTACCGTGGTCACCAATGTTTCCGTTGATGATAAGATAATGGAAGATGAAATCTTCGGACCTATACTACCAGTATTAACATACGAGAACATCGATGACGCCATCTCTTTTGTAAAATCAAAACCCAAACCGCTCGCACTTTACCTGTTTTCTGAAGACGGTTCCCTTCATCGCAGGATCTGGAACGAAATATCCTTTGGTGGCGGCATGGTAAACGATGTGCTGATGCATTTCGTAAATGACAACCTCCCCTTCGGCGGTGTAGGTAACAGTGGTATAGGCAGTTATCACGGTGAAGCCGGCTTCAGGTCATTCTCACATTTCAAAAGCGTTATCCGGCGGCCGACTTTCATCGAATTCCCGATAAAATATTTTCCTTTCAGCAAATTGAAATCCTTACTGATCCGTAAAGCATTCGGGGTATGATTGCGCAACAATTGCAATAAATGCAAACAAACCAGGGATGTACGCTCTTCTTGATCAGTGCTGGTTCATTTATTTTCTGCGGTATAGATGATGACGATGGGGTCCAACAGTTAACATTAGCCAGCCACCGGTCGCCCGCGCGGGTGCTGACATCTCCTTTTGAAAAAAGGAAGGCAGTATGATCCCATCATACAATGTACCTGCTGATCCACTTGCCAACGGTCGGGGCCTGGTAATGTCTCATCATATTGAGTAGCTCGTCAATGTTGTCGCTTACCAGCAGCATGTCACGATTAACTGCTTTAAGGAATCCTTTATCTACCATCTTTTGCAACAGTGACAGCAGGTCGTCGTAGAACCCGTGATATTTAAAATTGCTATTGGCTTTTTGTGCAACCCAAGCTGCGTGCCAACCGGAAATGCAAGTGCATCGTGCGACAAACAAACAGCTGATACGTTTCATTCGTCGCGGTTACATGCCCTTATATTGCTGAAGCCTGCATTCAAATGCAGCCAAGTCTTCCCGCGACACTTTTTTTGTTTTCTTCAGAAAATCAATTGCCCTTTCCTGTGCCTTTATTGCATCTGATTTATCACCGGCACGCCAATACATGGTTGCCATTTTCTGATACTTCTTATGAAGGATCTCAGACGCAGGAAATCCGTCAATTTCCAACTGGTAGGCTTCTGCGCCCAAACGGTAAATTTCTACCGGTAGCTTCAGGGTATCACCATACCATTCCATGGCCCATTCAATGGCTCCGCCAACCTGTTCAAATGGCGGATCTGCAAAATACTCATATGTTGGTGTAACCATCGCAATCTTTCCATATTCGTATGCCTTCCGCGGATCCGTCTTCAATAAGGATAAGAATGTATGATAGGCTACAGAAGGAGTGTATTTGAGTGCTGGTTCTTTTTTCACTATTTCTTCAATGGCAATAAGGGCGGCCTCCGGCTTGCCCCGATCGCCCGGTTTCAGCCTGTTGCTTTGATATGCCAACAAATCGTACCCTGCCTCGGAATCGAGATATTGCACCCGTCGGTCAAAATTTCGCTTTGCCAATGCGGCCTGCACATCCCAGGTGTTGTTTACTATTTTGGGCAAAATATTATCCAGCAAACTTGAAAGGCCGTACCAGGCAATCCTGCCTTCTTCATTCACCACAAAACATTTGGGGATGCCTTTGACAAGTGTAGCATCGTTCCACTCCGTAGCCATAAAATTGCTGTCCTCCACTGCAACCGGGAAGTCCATTTTATCACCCATATTATTCACAAATGTTCGTAGCTCCCCAATTGGTTTGTTATCGGAAATATTTATCCCGATGAAAGTCACCTTATCGCGGTATTCACGTGTCAGCGCTGATACATGAGGCATTCCCCTTATACAAGCTTTGCACCAGGTCGCCCACAATTCAATCACATAGATCTTACCCTTTTCCAACTTCTTGACCGGGGTACCTTTGAGCCACTCACGCACCCGTAAAGGAGGAGCAACATCGCCAATATTTAAAGCGGGGATCTCAACATCTTGTGCAATTGAGGAATTTACTGCCAGGCACAGCAGTATCAATAACTGAAATTTTCGATGCATAGGAAGGCAGGAATAAGGTTAAGGTTATGTAACAATCACCAATATACGCATTCTGAATTTCCGTCAGGGTCATTTTTGTTCCAGGTATGTTTTGAGGGTCTGCATTGCCACGGGCCATGCCTGCTTTACGGCTTCATAGTACCAGTCCCAGTCTTCTCCCTGCTGGTAGCCGTCCTGGCACAAATACACAACAGAGCCGCCGGATGCATTTTGCTTTGCTGTAACGGTGAGGCTCATGGGACCAAAAAATGGCCGGGCCGGATTCAGGTAAAGAAAATTATCAATGACTAATGCCCCGCCGGGATCGTACTCTTTGATTATACCCGTAGAAATATACCCGAAGCCTGTATCATTGATTGCCCAGGCAAGTGTATACACACCACCCGGTTCTTTAACTATTAACGTACGTTCCACCTGCCACCAGTCGCGCAGCATCTCCGCATCCGTAAATGCAGCAATCACCTGTCCAGGTGATGAACTGGTTTCCATCACTACTTCAACTCTTCTCATTAGCCCGGTATATTCTCAGTTAAGACTTCCCTCCCCTGCCTGTCAAAATATGTACAGGTCATTGCCGCAAGATCTACCACCCACTTCTCTATGCCGGACTTTGCGCAATCATTGCAGAATGTCATGTAATCTGTTTTGCCTTGCTGGTGCGCTTTTAAATCGGCATTGAAAGTTTCAGGGTCAGGTTGCGCAGCCACATTTAAATCGGGATACTTAATGGGAGAAGACGTGCTGTAACCATTGCTGCCATTATAATCGGTATGACCGTCTTTCACAAATGTTTCATAATGGACGACTCCCAATTGCACAAGGTCCTTGATATATGCAGGGAAATCGGCGCCCGATTTCACCTTACTATGGGCCTGCTGGATCTGTTCTATTGTAAACATCGCATTAGTTTAAAATTCATTCGACTCTGTTTTACCAAACACCCGCAACGCCGGACCCACGTAACTTCTCCACAATAAACTGCCCCAGCTCCCGACCGGTGGCTGCCCCATTTTCTATTGCGTCCCTGAAATGAATTCCCCCGTACAACCGCGAAACGGCAGCTTCGGCTGCTGCTGCGCGGAAAGAAGTAAATGTTCGCGGCGCCAGCTCAAACATCACTTCCGCATCATCCGTATACCGGAAGTTATCACCGAACAAATAGGTCAGCACCTCGGCGCTTGCAGTGGATATTACACTGTGCCCACTGGTATATTCGGGGAACGGTGGCGTTTGCAATAACGGCTGCCACCGCGGATCTATATAACGGTTGATATATGTCTCGGGGCGAATCCGGTTGCTGCGGAACTTTTCATCCCAGCAACTGATAAAGGCATCCATCAATGTCAAGCCCACCATTAAATGCGCGACAACCGATTTCTCCACGGAAAGTTTTGCGTCTTTGCAGGCAATACCGGTGATCAGCATCCAGTGTCCACCAGGACTCATCTTCTTAAAGCCGATGCTCATATGGCCCGAAGTAGTAACCGCAAATGGATTGCAATCCCAGAAACCGGCGATATTCAGTTTCTCCTGGTCCGGCTTAACGGACACTTCATACACTTCCCTCGCCAGCCGGTAAAACTCACTGGTAGAATCCTTACTGAAGTTCACCGGCGGCGCTGGCTTAAACTGGCTGCAGGAATCAATGATCATCGGTCTCACCGTTGCCCAGTTCGGCTCCACGGCTTCCATATATGCCGGCGGCGTGGGATACCAGTTGCCTTCACCCTTCAACGGCCGGTACCGGCGCAGGGCACTCAGCTTGAAATAATTGTCCGTCTTAGACCATTTCACAATATGCGCAGCCATACCTTCGGCTACCTTAACAGCCGCCTCGATCGACTTCTGCGCTACCCCATTCTTCCGCAAGGTCTTCAGGAACTTCGCCTGCTCCTCCTGCAACTGCAAACCCGAAGGAATCATCAGCTTGCCCGTCTCTAAAACGCAATACACCGCCGCCACCCGGAAATCATAGGTTCCCGGCTGCTTCCCGATAGTATAAGCAGGATAGCTTGTTACAAACTTTCCCAGGCCGGTCACCGAAGGATCATTCTGTGCAACGATCTCGTACGCCCCGGCCATACAATAGGCATAATACCTGCTCGCAGCTGGTGGATTCACCACATCATGCATCATGATCATTGTCAGTGAAAAGATCACCGGCCGCAACTCTAAATAGGAAGGTGCAGGCTCTTCCGCGGCACGCGCAAAAAAGCCCGGCAATACGCAACACAATAAAATGAGCAGTTTCTTCATGAGCTTAGGGTTCTTCTGTATTTACGGCTCCTCGTACACCTGTAATGGCTGGTTGGAAATTCCCACGACCAGGTATTTTTTTCCTGCCGCGTCAACGGTCAGGGCGGACTTCACATCACCAACTATTTTCAATCCCGACACATCCTGGCGAACATATGTAAAGCCACCTTGTCCATCACCCTTCAGCAGGCAGCCGTAGTTCGCATCTATACTCCCGATCTTCAGGCGGTTGTCGAGATGATTGCCCAATAACAACAGGTCCGTTTTGCCATCCTTATCGTAGTCAGCGGGAATGATCCTGCTCACCACTGAAAACTGTGCAGGCAAAGGCAAAACCTGCTTCACAAATTTCCCGCCCTTCCGCAAATAACAGACCGACCTGTTCTCTGTCGCAGCCAGTTTCTTTGCATTGGCCATTTCTTCGGGCAACAAAATCTTATTTATTGTGGCATCCGCGTAATCCTTGTAGGTCGTAAAGCGCCTGCGCATCGCATACATCTGTTCGTTCAACTCATCACGACTCACAAACGGGTAACTCACTCCCTGGATATAAAAATTGAAAAAGGGATCTATCGACCCGTTATTGTCAAAATCGCCATAATACAATTCCGCCGGTTCCTTTGCCGAGAACTGTAACTGCGAATTCTGTCCCAGGTTCCCCGCGATAATATCATCGTTTCCATCACCGTCAAGATCAGCAAGGGAGAGACCAAACCATAGCCCCTTGTCAACCGTATCAAAATATCCTGTTGTCTTATCCGCGAATCCATTTCCCGTATTCTCAAATACCATTACCGGCATGAACTCGCCACAAAGCAACAGGTCAATTTTTCCATCCTTGTTGAGGTCCGCAAACTTCGCATCCGTAACCATTCCCACATTATCCATTGGCGAAGTGACCGCCGTAAATTTTCCCTTCCCATCATTCTGCAGTAAATAACTGCGCGGGCTAAGCGGATAATTGCCGGGAATGACCCTGCTTCCCACGAATAAATCAAGATCGCCATCATTGTCGTAGTCGCCTGCCACAATACATGACTTACTCCCACCTGTCACAACCGGCAAATGTTCTTTTGTCAGCACCAGGTTGCCTTTGCCGTCGTTAAGAAACAGTTCGTCCTGCAGCGGTGCTGATTCCGGCTCTATCACCGTATACCCACCTTTGCCCACATACAGGTCTGCAAAACCATCACCATTAGCATCAAAGAACAAAGCAGCGGAAGTAATGGCAATATTCTCGTCACCAAGGTAAGGCCCCTTCACGGGTGCAAACTTCCCGTTGGCCTGCTGCAAATACAGCATGCAGGTTTTGCTTTTATCACCACTGATGAACATATCTTCCAACCCATCCCTGTTCACATCTCCCTTGGCGATCACTGGCCCTGCCTTCGAATACATGAACAACATCAGCAGCTGCCGCTTGAAATCATTCTCCATAAAATCCTCGTGCCTGTAGTCAAGTACCCCACTGGCCAGCTTAAACATCGCCGGCTTCGCAGCGGGTACGGACTCTTTTGGCTGTCCACCCTTATATTCCACTGTGAGAACCTGGTTTACACCCGCATCATTCATCACATGTATCGTATTATCGGGCCACACGATCTTCACCGAATCCGCAGCCTTGTTTCTTCCCAGTCCGAAATGAACGGTAGTGGATACACATGACAGGTAGCCCCTGTTTGGATTCACTTCCTGGTACTGCTCACCGCTCTTCGTGTACACATACACTTTTGCACCAACGCCATGAAGATTTTTGTCTTTGTATTTTAACCGGATAGCCATCCAGGGTGACTGGCTCCTTTCCCTGCTTGTATTCTTAAACACCGATGCACGGTCATTAAGATTATTTACAACAAGATCGAGGTCGCCGTCATTGTCAAGGTCCGCATAAACGGCGCCGTTGGACAAACCCTGTTTATTAATGCCCCACTCCTTTTTCACATTGGTAAAAGTAAGGTCGCCATTGTTGCGGTAGATATAACCCGACAATAAGGTCACAGGCATTGCCTTGACAAGGTCCATCAACTGCACCGGCTCGCGGTCAATTGCCTTTTTTACTTTGTAATCACCACGATATTTCAGGAAGTCCTTATTGGTATAATCACGCATGTACCCGTTTGTCACAAACAGGTCTTTGTAGCCATCATTATCAAAATCGGCGAAGAGCGGCGTCCAGCTCCAGTCGGTATTAGATACGCCAGCAGCCTGCGCGATCTCACTGAACGTGCCATCACCATTATTCAGCTGCAGCATGTTCCGCATATACTGGTTGTGAAGATCCTGCGACACCATCAGTTCAAATGACTCGTAGTTCTCCTGCAGCTGCAGCAGTTTCTGCCGCCTGTTGTCTTCTGGCAGCATATCAAGCGTGTACACATCGGGCAATCCGTCATTGTTGAAATCCGCGATATCAACTCCCATCGAAAACTGCGACATATGGCGGAAACAGTTTTTCGCATCTTCTGTAAAAGTACCGTCACGATTATTCACATACATACAATCCGGTTCGTTGTAATCGTTAGTAACATAAATGTCCTGCCAGCCATCTTTGTTGATGTCGGTGATCGCGAGGCCAAGACCGAAAGTGAGTGGGTATTGACGGATGCCGGCTTTTTGTGAGACATCAACAAAATGGCCGTCCCGGTTCTCCATCAGTTTATTACCCGCCAGCTCGTCTGTTTCATTCCTGAATTTAGCGAGTTCAAGATTGTCAATCTTTTTGGTGCTGTGGTTAAGCTGGAACATATCCAGGTCGCCATCATTATCATAATCGAAGAAGGCGGCCTGTGTACTATAGCTCACAATATCGAGGCCGTAAGACTTTGCGCTTTCCACGAACTTCAGGTTGCCCTGGTTAACGAACAACTCGTTTTTCCGTTGCTCATCGGTGCCATTTCCCGAATAACAGATATAGATGTCCAGTAAACCGTCGCCATTCACGTCCGCCATGGTAACGCCGGTCTTCCAGCCATCTTTTCTGCCCGCAAGTCCTGGTGAAGCGTCTTTGGTAATATCCCTGAACCTGAGATTCCCCAGGTTCAGGTATAATTTATTAGGTCCCATGTTGGCGGTGAAGAAGAGATCGTCGAGGCCGTCGTTGTTGATATCGCCAACTGCGACTCCACCGCCGTTGTAGAAGTATTCGTAAGAAAGAACATTCAGCTTTTCCGTTTCATCGATCTCATTGCGGAACTCTATCCCGGTGCCTTTCGACGGCAATAACTGGAACAGGGTTTCCTGCGCATTAGCACCCAGGGCGGAAAAACAGGAAAGCACGGATAATAATAGCGTTGTTCTTGTTTTCATATTCCATCAAGCTTACTGATCCCACCATACCCTGGAGGACCATTTGTCGCCCCCCTGCAGGTTGGCAACACCCATGGCATAACCGGCAGGATTACTCGTTGCTTCGCCGACAGGATAAGGCTGCCTTCTCGGGATATTTCCCCCGCCAAAATTACCGGGGTAATTCACTGGCGTGAGTTCGGGATAACCGGAACGTTTCCAGTTGATCCAGGCTTCGCCGAAATTCCACAGGATGCCCGTTGTAGCCCAATACTGGGTATTGATCTGTTCAAGAGCATTGCCGGCATCGAGCGGGTGGCTTGATGCGTATGCATCTGCCGTTGCATCGGAAACCGCTCCAGCCTTAAAGGCATTGAGCGCCAATATTCCTCCTCTTACACCATTGGCATAATGTGTGGCGGCATCCGCACCTACATTCCAAGCCCTTGTAGCTGCTTCAGCGAGCAACAATTCGCTTTCCGCATAAGTGATCGCAAAAGCTGGCTGATCCCTGCTGGAATAAACTGCAATGCTCGGGCGTGAATATTTACCGATCGGCGTTGCATCGGCCCCCGTTCCTGTTCCACCGGGATAACCGGGAGAATTGGCGATATTGAACGCAGATCCGGTATTCAGGTCATACCCGTTTGGTTGTCCAAGCTGTGCAGCGGGTGTACTGTTTCCAGCCAGGGCCTGGTTGTTATTGTTGGCAAGGCCAGGCTGGGGCACTTCGGCGACCACACTCAGGCGAGGATCATTTTCTGTCTTCAGGTAATCGATCAGGGTTTCACTCCAGCGCACCTGGTAAAAGTCTATGGTCACGAGCCATGCAGCAACATTCCCGTTACCATAGCCATTAGCGTTGTCTGACTTAATGTATACATCTTCCCCTGCGGCAAGTGTGCCACCGGCATATGCTTTTTCTGCCCATTGCTGTGCAGTTGCTGCATCCACTTTAACCAGCCGCATCGCGAGCCTGAGCATCAGGGAATATCCGAAGCGTTTCCATTTTGCCACATCGCCACCGAGTGAAGAAACGTCAGCTGTCGGACTTGCCTTTGACGGATCTATACTACTCAACGCAGCATCCAGGTCGTTGAGCATAGCGGTATAAATATCCTGCTGTTTGTCGTACTTCGGCAGGGTGTTTCCGTCCCTCGCCTGCAATGATTCAGTGTACGGGGCATCTCCGTATACATCCGTGATATACTGGTAGTTCAACACTTTCATGATGGTCGCAGCTGCATTTATATTCACGAAATCCGGGTCATTGGCTTTGTTGATCAGGATCTCATTTGCAAGTGCGGCTGACCGGTAGGCATTGTTCCAGCTGCTTTGCACATACGAGTTCGTATTGCTCGATTCTACATACTTATCGGAATTGGTATAATAGTCGCCAGTTACTGTTGCCATCGAAAGGATCTGCGCCCAGCCACTCTGGAACAGGATAGGACCGGAATAACCGGTAATAGCCACTTCATAGTTCCGCTGGCTGTTAGACAGGAAATAATTCGCATCGAAATTTTCCGGCACGTATTGCGTCGGGTCGGTATTGATCTCATCGAAATCCTTGGTGCATGACGTGGATAGTACCATAAGGCCTAACCCAGCATATAGAAAGTACTTTTTCATACATTTTATTTTTTGGTTCAGACCTTATTTGTTGAATTTGAAGTTTAGGTTAATACCATAGGATCTTGTGGAAGGCAAACTGGTTCCCTCGATACCGGCATAGCGGATATTGGAAGCGAAATTGGCTTCGGGGTCAATATTGTCGCTATGCTTCAGGAGAACGGCCAGGTTTCGTGCCACCAGGGTCACCTGGATCGCACTGAAGATCTTCAGTGACGACACGAGGTTCGACGGAAGCGAATAACCAAGTGTCACCTGGCGCAACTTGATATAATCACCATCAAGCACAGTTACTGATGTTACGTTGTTTGCCAACGCAGTGTAATAATCCTGTGCACTGGCAGCCTTGGTATTTGGTGTACCGTCGGAAAGTACTCCCTTGATCACACCATCACGACCTTCGAGCGTTGCCTGGTCCAGTCCTCTTCTCAGTCCATAATACTTCGTGGCAGAAAGGATCTTGTTGCCATAGTTATAATCGATCAGGAAAGAGAAGTTGAAATTCTTGTACGTGAGTTCGTTATTCCATCCGCCATAAGTGGTCGGCAGCACGCTACCCATCGGGATCAGTAAACCACGTTGCGGCAAGCCTGCTGCATCCACGATCATTTCCCCTTTTTCTGTTTTCGCATAATCATAAGCGAGGATCTGCGGGCCGGGATATCCTTCCACGAATGCCGTAATTGCATTTCCGAGTGTTGCCCGGTTCTGACCGAGGTTCTGGTTGTTTCCGGCAGGATCAGTATGAAGGATCTTATTATTTACATATGTAAAGTTGAAGGTGGATACCCAACTAAAGTCCTTAGACTTAAACGGTGTTCCGATTACCTGCACTTCAACACCGTTATTTCTTGTTGAACCGGTTCCAACCTTACCGGTGTTGGCACCTGTAGATGGACTGTAAGTAGCCGGCATGATCTCATTCTTGGTTTCCTTGGTGTACAAAGCAACATCAAGGTTCAAACGGCTGTTGAAGAACCGTAGGTCTAATCCAACCTCATATTCTGTCGTTACGAAAGGCTTGAGGAACAGGTTTGGAAGATCAGTACTGAATGATCCGACCGGAACTCCACCGAGCGGACTACCAAGAGAGTAATACAACGCGGTCTGGTAGGCTTCATTCAACTCGCCACTGGTTTGTGCAAATGACATTCTCAACTTCCCGAAATTCATCTTATCGAGGCTCAGGAGGTCACTGAAGATGAAGCCTGCTGAAACGGACGGCGTAAAGATGGTGTTGTTGTCTGTCGGAAGCGTGGAGTAGGCATCATAACGGCCAGTGGTGGAAAGGGTCAGGAATTTCTTATAAGAAAAATCAATTGTATAGTAGGCCGACTGCACTTCTGTTTTCCAGAAGTCGTAATTGTCGTTCGGGTTAGTACGTGGATTCCTGGTATTGCTGAGCGTGTACTGGTAGGGCACAATGAAATTTGAACCGGCCACAGCTACTTTCTCATACTGGTTCTTCCTGATGTTTCCGCCTATTGCCGCATCCAGTGAAATATCGTCTGTGAGGTTGTGGTTCACACCGATCAGTCCGTCCCAGTTCAGTTCGAACAATTGGGTGGAAGCCTGGTCCTGCAGGTTACCATGCTGGTCCTGGGTATATGCGGTACCCCAAGGCTCAACCTTTTTCAGCCTGTCGTTGGTGATGTCATAACCCACGCGGGCCTGGGCATAAAGCCAGTCCGTAAAATTATATCTCACCGCGCCGGAAGTTATCCATCTCTTACGTGCCAGGTTGTTCACGTACTGGTTCACTACGAACCAGGGATTGGAAACATAAATATCGTCGCTGAATACAGTTTCGAAACCTGTAGTAGGATTATATCCCGGTTCAAAGATCCTGTTGTTTACATTGGTGGCCAGGAAAGTGAAATTGTTGGGATTCATCGGGCCATCGCTCAATTGTGGCCTGGCTGTGGATTTTTCATCAATATAGTTCACAACCACATTTGCAGTAAGACGCTTGGTGATCTTCTGTTCCACGTTCAGGTTTGCTGTCACGCGATCGAGACCGCTGTTCCTGAGGATGGATTTGTTTTCCAGGTCAGAAACCGAGAAGCGGAAAGATCCATTTTCCCCGCCGCCGAGAACAGCTATCGTATTGGTCAAAGTTGTACCGGTCCGGTAGAAATCCTTGATATTATCCTTCACTGCAGAATAAGGATATGTTTTACCATCGAACTGGATCACCTGCGCGCCGTCCAGTCTTTCACCCCAGCTGAAACGGTTTGAGTTCAGGGCTTCAGTCGCAGTACCTGGTCTAACGCCCTGGGTACCCTGTCCATATTCATACTGCCAGTCAGTAAAGTCAATCGCCTCGTCCGCCATAAAATTCAGGTTATACTCTACGCCGAATGCGTTCCGTTTCCCGGTTTTAGTCGTGATGAGGATCACACCGTTGGTAGCCCTCGCGCCATATAGTGCGGAGGCCGATTGTCCTTTCAGCACCGTCATGGTTTCGATATCATCCGGGTTCAGGTTACCAAGGCCATCGCCATTATCCGATCCACCCCACTCGCCGGAAGCGCCACGCTGGGTATTGTCCATCGGCACACCATTAATTACTATCAGCGGTGAACCACCACTGTTCATGCTGGGCATACCGCGCAGCAGCAGTTTTGAAGTTCCGCCCGGACCACTGTTGGTACCGGTCACTTTCAACCCGGCTACCCGGCCGGAGAGCGAGTTACCGACATTCACTTCGCGGGCTTTGTTAAGCTCGTCGCCATCAACAGTAGTAACCGCATAGCCCAGCTTCCGCTGGTTCTTAGTGATTCCGAGAGCCGTTACCACCACCTCACCCAGTTGCTGGGTGTTTAACATCAGCCTGATGGAAATATCGTTTTCGGATTCCCCAACCTGCACCTCTTTCATGGTGTATTGGGCGGAAGTGACTTGTAACACGATGCTCCCGGTAGGAACAGTAAGAGTAAACCGCCCGTTGTCATTGGTGGCGGTACCTCCCGGCCTTCCTTTTACTTTAACTGTGGCGGCAATGATCGCTGCGCCGGTTGAATCTTCAACTACGACACCGGAGAGTTGCCGCGTCTGTGCTGTTGCAGAGATCCCTGCAAGTAGGAATAGCAGGAATAGTAGATTGCGTAACATAAGCAGCCCGTTTTGCAGTTTATATATGTGATAGATTCAGTCGCGTCTGCCGTGGGAAAGAAGACTATTGCAGTAGCGTGGTATGAGGACCGTTCTTGATTCCGGGCAGATCAGTTTCCCGATTCAAGGGGTAGGGGTCAGAATTGGTATGTTAATTTAACCAACTTTCCACACATTTAATTTGCCTGCGGGAAATTTATTTGCAAATCGTTGTCTACTAGGGTGATTGGTGAGAATTGCAGGCAGAGTGGTGCGGATTATAAGAGCCAGGTGTAAACGAGTGGCATAACCGAATCAGTGGCCATACCTTGCACAATCGTTTGCATGAAATCGGTTCCGGACTTTGCCAGTTTAGACAGTATACCTAATTTACATATACTAAACTTTGTTTACTATTAGTAATTAAGGTATACCCATGCTGGAAGGAATATTCAACCGATCGAAAGTCTTTTTTTCCGCCTGGTGCATGCTGGCAGCATTCGGCACCTACTTCTGTATGTACGTATACCGGAAGCCCTTCACAGCGGGTACTTATGCCGGGTTAAGCCTCTGGGGACTTCATTTCAAAAGCGTCCTGATAATCGCACAGGTGCTGGGATATATGCTGTCGAAGTTCATCGGCATTAAAGTGATCTCGGAACTGCAGCCGGGTCAACGGCAAAAACTGATCATCGGCCTTATTTTATTTGCGGAACTGTCATTGGTATTCCTCGGACTGGTTCCTTATCCGTACAACTTTGTTTTTCTCTTCCTGAACGGATTGCCGCTTGGCATGGTCTGGGGAATTATTTTCAGCTACCTCGAAGGCAGGCGTTTTACCGAAATGCTGGCAATGGGACTCAGCATAAGCCTGATCGTAAGCTCCGGCATCCTGAAAACGACTTATTTCAATCTCCACGACTGGCTACCGGCTATCTCCGAATTCTGGATGCCCGCCTTCATAGGCCTGTGCTTTTTTCCCCTGTTCCTGCTTTTCGTCTGGATGCTCTCGGTTATTCCCGCGCCGACTGAAACGGATGTGTTGTTAAGGTCGGAGCGCTTGCCAATGACGCGGACTGAAAAAAGATCTGCCCTGAACGAATTTGGTTTTGGTCTTTCCTGCCTGGTGATCATTTACAGCCTGCTTGTTACGTTGCGCGATGTGCGTGATAACTTTTCCGTGGAAATCTGGCAGGAGACCGGCGAAAAATGGGACAATACCGTCTTTTCTAAAACAGAACTTATCACGGGAATTATAGTGCTGGTCGCCGTAGCCTGCCTGTCACTTATCCGGAACAATATCAAGGGCTTCTGGGCAACGCAATGGCTCATTGCGCTGGGCGTCCTGATTACCGGCACCAGTACCCTGCTCTTTCAACTCCAGGTGTTTCCTGCCTACTGGTGGATCCTCTTGCTGGGAATGGGATTGTTCCTGGCATACATCCCCATCCAGGTAGCACTTTTTGAAAGAATGATCGCCATGTTCAAAATGAAATCCAACGCCGGATTCTTCATCTATATCTGCGATGCCGTCGGCTACCTCGGCAGCGTCGCACTCCTGTTGTATAAAGAAATCTGTATGCCTGATCTGGGGTGGACAAAAATGCTGATGCGTTACAGCTATGTGCTTACTGTGGCATGCCTTTTCTTCCTCATCCTCTCAGCCTTTTTCTTTAACAGGAAGGCCGGGGTGAAGGGACCCATTTCCGGCAAACTCGAAAACATTCAATCAACCTAAATACATACTTATGGAGCGGAAAGAATTATTATTCACTCCCGGGCCACTCACTACTTCGAAAACAGTTAAGGAAGCAATGCTGAAGGACATGGGCTCGCGTGACTATACTTTTATGAATGCAGTGAAAGAGATCCGCAATGAATTACTGCAGCTGGCACATGTATCTAAAGAGTCCGGGTATGAATGCGTGATCATGCAGGGATCTGGCACTTTCGGGGTTGAAAGTGTGATCAGCAGCATCATCGGGAATAACGATAGCTTACTCATCCTTGTTAATGGTGCGTATGGGGAACGGATTGTGAAGATGGCAGACATCCATAAGATCCGGACAGTTGTCGCACGCGTGCCTGAAAACGAGATAATAACGCCGGAAATGACTGAACAGCTTCTTCAGCAGCATCCTGGAATCACCCACGTCGCCTGCATTCACAGTGAAACAACTACCGGGCTCTTTAACCCGGTCGCTGAGATCGGAAGGGTGTGCAAATCCCAAGCGAAAGTATTTATTGTCGATGCCATGAGCAGCTTCGGCGGCGTGGAAATGGATATGCAGGCGATGCAAATAGATTTCCTGGTATCCTCTTCAAACAAGTGCATTGAAGGTATTCCCGGGTTCGCATTTGCCTTATGCAGGAGAATGGAACTTGAGAAGGCAAAGGGACAGGCAAGAAGCCTGAGCCTGGATCTCTACGATCAGTGGGCTGCACTGGAAGCGAGTGGCCAGTTCCGTTTTACGCCACCAACACTCAGCATTATGGCATTCCGCCAGGCATTAAGGGAACTCGCAACCGAAGGTGGAATTAGAGCGAGGGAAGAAAGATACCGGACGAACAAATTGCTCCTCGACTCTGGCATGGCAAGGCTGGGGTTCAGGCAATACCTCGAACCTGGAATCCAGGGCCATATCATCACTTCATTCCTGTATCCAGACACACCCCATTTCAGTTTCGACCGCTTCTACAAAAAACTCAATGAACGTGGATTCGTGATCTACCCGGGCAAGCTGGGAAAAACCGATGCCTTTCGTATTGGCAATATCGGCCAGATCTTCCCGCAGGACGTGAAAGCACTGATCGAAGCTGTTGCCGAAGTTATGCAGGAAGAACAAGCTCCGGTGGCTGAAGCCTGATCATCATGCGCAGGTAAAGATCTTTTCGATGTTTGCCTGCGCATATCCTGCTGCACAGGTCATTCCCTTTCCACCAATCGCCACCCGGATAAAGATCCTGTCCTCAATATCGTGTTCCAGGACTTCCTTTTTATTGTGCACCGCGTAAAACCCCGCCCAGGATTCCTTTACCTGGCCAAGGTCAATGTCGGCTATGCGTGTTGCTTCCCTGCGGATCAGTTCATTGATCTGCTGGTTGATGCAGTATCCCAGGTTTTCTTCCTCTCCGATACGCGCGTATTCATGTGAATCACCTACTATCACCGTTCCATCTGTCGCTTTCTTGAACAGGATATGGATGCCCCACTTCGCCAGTTCCCGGAGGTGGTCCGGCGTAGTGATTGAACTGTATGACGGGCACTCCGCAAATGATTCATACCTGCGGATGCTTAGCCCGGTTGCTATATTCCCTTCCATTAGCAGGTCGGGAAATGGCAACGATCTCAACATCTGCAACTTTACCAGCGACAGGTCCTCCTGCGCAAACAACGATGGAAATAAGATCCTGAATTCGTGCCCGCTCGCAATTACCGCTTTTTCTGCCCGGAACTTTTCCCCGCCTGCTACAGTTACTGATACGCCATCGCCTTCCACAACGCAATCAATTGCTGGCGTGGCAGGCCGGTAAGTAACATGGGCATACTTCAACACGGTATACTGGTGTAAGCGATGAATGAACTGATCAGGTTCCAGGCTTATTTCCTGCGGAAAGAACAATCCCTCCCGGCAATAGGACGACCGGATCGCAGGAACCTTTTCCTGTACCTGTTGGCGACTCAGCAGCTGGGCTACATAACCGATCTGATCGTAGTGCTCTTTTAATTCATGCAGTAACTGCTGCTCGTCATCGTCGGAAGCGATGTACAGGCTTCCGTTGTTCCGCACAGAAATATCATATTCCTGTTGAATCTCCTTGTACAGCGCAGTGGAATACCGGCCATATTCGAACCAACGGCCTGCCATGCCCGACACGATCGCCATCCCGAAGTTGCGGACGCTCGCATTCACAGGACGATGGTCTTTTTCCAGCAGCAAAACCTTCTTCCCTATGGCAGCAGCATGCCAGGCATGTAAAGTGCCCAGCACACCAGCTCCCACTACAATAAGGTCAAATTGACGATTCATTATGGCAATACTGTTTTTACCGGTTCGCCCACAGGATGTTTTGCACTAAAGGCAAAACCAAGCAGGCGGGAAATAGTCTGGGCAAACTGCTCCTGGTAGATCTGGCCGGCTGTTGTTACTTCACCCAGTGGTTTTGTATCCGGGCCAATCACCATCAGGTATGTTTCATCGGAATGCGGTGCACTGGTACCATGATCGGTCCAGAGGTTTCCTTCTCCCCTTCCATGGTCGGTGCAAATGATCAACGTGGTCTGGTTCCGGTAAAATTTATCCCGCTGCAGGGCAGTCCACAAGTCATGGATCATTTTGTCTGTTTTATGTGCTGCGTCCAGGTACTGGTTGTACTTCCCCGAATGCGCATAGCCGTCAAGGTCTCCAAGATCCATATAAAATAAGCGCGGGTACTTTGAGAATATGTAAGCCTTTGACATGGCATAAGTACTTACATCAAGCCTTTCCCCCTCACCAAAAACATCCGGCACCATATGCTGGAAAGCATTCGCTTCCTGCTGGCTTTCAGTTAAACCGGGACCTTTCATATCCTCGCCCCAGATGTTCACCGTTATTCCATTCCGGTTGCGGTTCATGATCCAGGCAACAACATCCCAGGAAGCAAATGCTGCAGTCTTCCCTTCAAACCCCTTCTGCCTGTTGATGAACTCCATCACGTTCTCATTGGGATTGTCGATCTTATCGTTCGAATTCATTGCCGGGTCGAAATAACCGGTCCAGGTCTCACTGCGACCGGGATACGAGAACCAGTAAGTGTTTTTTACATTCACTTTATTACCCAACTCACGGTTACCGTATAGCTGTCCCTTTGTCGCAATTGTGCTCCACACAAATGGCATCAGCTTCTGCCTGCGCTGCTTCGCGGTTTCAGCCCAGTATTTCTTCACGGTCCACGCCGAATCTTTTGTATATTTTTTATTGAACAGGATGGTCGAATCCGCTCCCTGGAAAAGTTCGCGCCAGCGGTAACCGTCCAGTGAAATCAAAATAACATTTTTCGTTTTTCCCTGTGCAAACAGGTCGCCGGCAAGGAAAATCAGGATACATAGATAAATCAACCTTGTTTTCATTAATTGTTGTTTTCGGTTATTGCTTAATGTTACCATGGCAGGGAAAATGTTTTCACATACGTAAAACACTTCATCGCTTCAATTACCCCTTCCTTAATGCCCAACCCTGAATCCTTGATGCCACCGAATGGTGAGCTTTCAATGCGGTACCCCGGCACTTCGTTGATGTTCACGGTGCCAACTTTTAAATCTTTGATAAAGCGAAGCGCGTAATCCATATTGTTCGTGACAATACCGGCAGAGAGTCCGTATGCCGTGGAATTACTCAATATTATTGCATCATCTATGTCCCGGAACTTCATCACCGGGGCAAGTGGACCGAATGATTCCTGCACCACCATTTGTGAATGACGGGGCACATTTACAATTACAGTGGGCTGAAGCAGTGCGCCCATGCGTTGCCCGCCAAGCAATATCTCTGCACCCTGCTCCACTGCTTTCTGCACAACAGATTCAAGGTAAATGGCAGCCGGTTCATCTATCACGGTTCCAACCTTTGTATCCGGGTCGGCCGGGTCACCGCAGGGATATTTCTTTGCGGTCTCCACCAGCTTTTCAACAAAGGCATCGTGTATGCGTTCGTGCACGAGTATACGCTTTACCGCGGTGCATCGCTGGCCGCTGTTCCGGAATGACCCTTCTGCAGCAAGGAATGCTGCCTTATCGAGGTCCGCATCTTCCATAATGATCAATGGATCATTGCCTCCCAGTTCCAGGATCACTTTTTTATACCCGGCAATAGCAGCGATCTGTTTGCCTACTGCCACACTGCCCGTGAAGGAAACGATATCCACCCGCACATCCTTTACCAATGGTTCCGCGATCTCTTTCGTAGCACCCAGCAACACGCTTAACATATAAGGCGGCAGGCCCGCCTCATATAATAATTCTGCGAGTTTTATGGCAGTCAGTGGTGTCTTTTCAGACGGCTTCAGGATAACCGGTGTACCCACTGCGATGGCAGGCGCTATCTTGTGCACCACCTGGTTGAGCGGATGATTGAATGGCGTGATACATACTGCCAGTGAAAGCGGTTCGCGCGTGGTAAAGATCTTACGCGCCTTTCCTGACGGCGAAATATCACAGGAAAACACTTGCCCATCGTCTTTCAGGCTTTCAATCGCAGCGAACATCAGTACGTCGTGCGCACGTCCTGTTTCGTAGTATGCTTCGCGGATTGCCAGCCCGCTTTCGGCACTGATCACCCGGGCGAATTCTTCTTTTCGTTCCACCAGCAATTGCCGCGCTTTTTCGAGGATGCTGTAACGTTCGTAACGCGTTAATTTAACCCCGCCTTTCAACGCAATGTCAATTGCCTCACTGGCATGAACCGCTTCGCACAGCTGAACGGTTCCCACGAGCCGGTTGTCGTAAGGCGAGCGAACTTTCAGCAGCTTATCTGAGCTCACAGGATTTCCGCCAACGTAACAGTTGAGGTTCATTACACTGGTCCCTATTTCTGTTATTGCAACTTTTTCCATGGTAACTTTTTAAGGATTCGTTCCATTCACCGTGAAATCGAAAATGTCAAAATTCCTCGGGTCGCCTGCGGCTTTCATTTTATACTGCGCGTTCAGTGGATGCGAGATCAACATCGGCACCATTTCTTCGTAACGACCACCATGCGAACGCAGGGATCCATCGAGTGCAGAAAGATCATGATACTCCGGTCTTCGCCCTACCACCACATCACGACCCGACAACACAACCAGGTCGCCTATACGGTCCGCCGGTTGTTCAAGCACCCGCACGGCCGTTGCCTTGTCATACACTTCGGTTATGCCCGGCTGAACGGCCAGCCAGTTCTTAATTTCATCTGTCCGCGAAGGATCGCTGAGATGCACTACCACGTATGAGCCAAGCGCACCATGGTGTTTCACATAGGGATCGGTAATGGGACAGATCACGCGGAATCCATTGGTGCCGAAATGCGATTCGAGTATGTCTTCCACGAACAATACATTCGGACTGCCATCCGCTTTCACTTTGGCATTCATGCCATGGTCTGCAGTTGCGCCTACCACGGCCCCCAGTTCAAGCAGCCTCCCAATCTCCCGGTCCATCGCTTCATAGAAGGCAAGCGACTCTTCCTTTTCGGGTGAATACGTGTGCTGCATATAGTCGGTGAGCGACAGGTATAGCAAATCAGCCAGCCCCTGCTCAACAAATGCCACTCCTGCCCGCAACACGAAGAGGCTGGCATCAGCGCTGTAGATCGCGGGCGTGGGAAAACCAACAATTGCTTCCACATTTTCAATCCCATGTGTATCCTGTCGTGCCTGGTTTGCTTTTTCCGCAGAGATCGCAATCCCCTTCATGTTGTGTGACAGGATATCCCTGAGTTTCTCCTTTGCTGTTACTACCGCCACTTTCCTGCCGGCATTGGCCGCTGCAGCAAGCAGGGTCTCAGCCCGCAGGTAGGATGCCGAATTCATCATCACTTCCTCCCTGTTCAACGTATCGTAAAAGAAATTCCCGCTGATGCCATGTACCGCCGGCGAAACACCGGTCACGATCGAAGCATTGTTCACATTGGTAAAACTCGGGAGTGCCCCGCGCACCATTCCCCTAAAGCCATTCCTGACCATCTGCTTCAGGTTTGGCATCCTGTCGAACAACATGGTTGTATCGAGGTATTCGTCGGCCGAACCGTCCATGCAGATTACCACTATGGGACTGGCAGCCGGCGAATACGTCTTCCCGTTCGCCTCAAATTTCACTGTTGAAATAGTACTCATCAATTAGTGTATTGTATTCAAATTTATCTGATCATCCACATTTCATCATTCCGCGTATCCGATCCTGCAAACTGGCGCTGTACCGCATCTTTCACGTTTGCATTATTGTTGGTATACTCAGATTGCGGGTAAGAAAAACGTACAGGGATTGTAGCACCGTTCTCATTGGCAGGCCCGATATCAAATCCCGGTACTCCTGTACGGCGCCAGTTGAAATAGGACTGCCAACCGGAGTTCTGGAAAAAGGCCACATATTTCTGGGTCAGCAACTGGTTAAGCCCGTCTGCATTATCGCCTTTATATACAATCCCCGGCTGGGCAAGGAAATCAGTGATTGCCTGTTGTGCTACGCCATAGAATTTCATGTTCTGGTTAATTCCGTTCGTATAATGCGTTGAAGCATCGCCGGCAGTCCAACCACGGTTGATACCTTCCGCTAAATTGAACGCAGTCTCGCTGGCACCCAATTGAATGGCAGGTACACCATTGGCATCCTTCAGCCAGAAATCGCGGTTTATGGTTGCATATAGGCCGAGGTTGGTCTGGGTCTGGATCTCGCTCTGGATCGCGCCGGTATTCGCACCTCTGAATCGCGCGAACGCATTTGCCGGGTCCTCGGCAATGCCGGGGGCAGGACTGGCAATTTTAAAGATCCGCGGATCCTGGTTGAGCGTCATCAGGTCTACCCAGGTTGCTCCCAGCACATTCCTGTTCACATAAAATTTGGAATCGTCGGGCCAGATGGGATTGTTGTTAGTTTTATCCGTCGTGTTGTACACCATCTGCATGTTGTCGCTGTTGTCGGTGATCAGCGGGTATTTATCCGGGTTACTGGCAATCGAATTAAACCGTGCTTTCAGGCCCAGGTCCGCATCGCCTTCTTTTTTACTCAGGCTTATGAGGATGCGTAATGACAAGGAGTTAACTGCCTTACGCCATTTCCGTACATCACCATTGTAGAAGATGTCGCCCTGCACTGTGGTAGCCGGATTTTCATTGATGACACTTTCCAATTCTGTATTGGCATCTTCCAGCCACTGCAGGCATTGCAGGAATACCGATTTCTGATCATCATATTTCGGGAAATAAACCCCCTCCGGTGCCTTCATCGCTTCAGTCAGCGGCAGATCTCCCATCTGCTCAGTCATGCGGCTATACAACCAGGCGCGGGCAAAATTCCCGATCGCCTTGTAACTCCGCGTTACTGTATTCGTACCGAGTTTATCAGCCTCAATATCGAGCCGCTCCACATTGCGAAGCGTGCCGTAATACATGGAACCCGCGCCCCAGGTATAGGCCTGGTTGCCATAGTAATCGAAGTTCAATACCATGTACTGCGCCATGCGGTGCGCATAAGCGTAATCGGACCAGGGGTTGTCGTACATATCGTATTCGATACCGGTAAGCAACAGTTTCGGCGATGCCTGGTCTGACGCGTTGGGATTTCGTTGCAGGTCCTCGATTTTCCTGCAGCCTGTAATCATGAACATGATCAGCACTGCTGCCATTATCCAATTAGTATAGCGGTTCATTTTGTGCAGTTTTCTTTGTTAGAATGTAAGGTTGAGGTTCACGCCGAAGCTTTTGATCGACGGTGTTTCCAGGTCGGTACCACCACCAGTCCATTGGTCAAGATCCATATTTCGTGCGCGCGGATCACTCGCCTGGTACCAGAGATTCCGGCCAACAAGCGATACTGATGCTGCGTTCAGGAATTTCTGTTTCCCCAATAGCTTGCTAGGCATGTTGTAAGAAATGATCAGCTCGCGTAACTTGATATAACTCTTGTCTACAACGTTGGCAATATCACTTCCCCAGTAGCCTTTTGCAAATGACTCCCACTTGATGTGTGCGGTGTTTTCCTGGAACTTGCGATTGTCGGATACAACGTTCCCGTCACCATCCACTACCAGTGAACCACTGGTTACGTTTACACCATTGCCGACATAAGTACCGTTATAACCTGGTGTGCTGCGGTTATCCCAGTCAGCCCGGCGGTATTCATTCGCTGAAAGCGGGTGCGCTCCGGCCTGCCACTGTTTCTGGCTGAGGTAGTTCACCAGCTTTCCACCATAACGGCCATCGAAGAGAAAGCCCAGACTGAAGTTCTTATACCGGAATGTGTTCTGAAGACTGGCTATCCATTTCTCGTTGGTATAACCCTGGAAAGTAGAATAACTGTTTAGCAATGGCCGGCCATTTCCTGCATTATACACGACCTGGCCATCCGGTGATTTCTGGAAATCACGCAGAAAGAGTTTGTCTACCCGCTCCCCAATCTTCACCCGGTTGTAAGATGATAAGGTATCATACACATCTTCGAGGTAACGGTTCTGGGTTGACCAGTTGGCGACAATGTCCCAGCCAAAATTCTTTTTGCGTACAGGCGATGCTGTCAGTACCAGTTCCACCCCGGTCCGCTTATAGGTCAGTCCATTCCGCTGCAGGGAAGTTGCACCACTGCTCGACGATAGTGGCAGGTAAAAGATTCCCGGTCCTTCAATATTGCGGAAATAAGCCAGGTCAATTCCCAACCTGTTGTTCAGGAAACGGAGGTCGGCACCGAACTCAAGCGTTTTGGTGAACTCCGGCGAAATATTCGGGTCGTACAGGGTACCGCTGTAATAGAGCGACGGGTTACCACTCCACCTGGTTCCGGTTGCATAAGTTGGAGCAAGTGAGTAATAGGAACTATAGCCCGGAGAAGGTGGCAATCCATCACCACCTACCTTGGCATATGATGCCCTCAGTTTGGCAAAGGAAATGAATGACGGCAACTTCACCATTTCCGACAGCAGGGCACTCAGTGAAACTGATGGATAGAAGAAATCGTTGTTTTGTTCCGGTAATGTAGAGGCCTGGTCAACCCGGCCGGTCAGGCTCAGGAAGATCATTTTCTTGTAGTCGAAATCGGTGTATGCATACAAGCTTTGACGCTGGTAGGCCGATTTGAAGGTTTCGGTCGAAGGCGGATCAATACTGTTCTGCACGTTCCATAACTGCGGTACAAGCAGGCCGTTGTTGGTGTGACTGTACAGGTAATTGGTTTTCCTCGTCAACAGGTTTGCGCCTGCAGAACCTTTGAAAGAAAAGTCGCGGCTAAAGTTTTTGGTATAAGTTGCCAATACGTCCGTATTGTTCTCCCAGAAATGATCGAAATATTCGTTGTAACCACCTTTCTGGAAATAATTCCCATCACCGTTATACTGTGAAGTTGAAATAGGGTAACGATTCTGCCGGTTAAGATAGTTTGTACTCACGTTGGTGCGGAGGTGGATGTCGAGTTCATCCGTGATATTGTATTTCAGTTTCGCATAACCGTAGATGTCATCCTTGTAGTAACTCCGCAGTTGTTCATAGGCGATGAAGTATGGATTTGAATACTGGTAGTATTCCACGTTCTTCTGCTGGGTGCCTTCTTTACCGGGCTGCCAGTAATCTTTCAGCTCACGCACGTCGTAGTTGGCAGCACCCCAGATCATCATAGCATAAACAGGACTACTCGGCTGGTAGGCCAGCACGGGGTAATTCGGCGTGTATTGTTTATTGTAGTTGATATTGGCTTCGAGGCGAAGTTTCCTCGTGATGTTCAGTCCACCTGAAAAATTCATATTGGTGGAATTCAACTTGGTATTGGGTACCTGTCCCCGCTGGTATAACTGGGTCATGGAAAAGCGGATATCTCCCCTGTCGTTATTTGCAGCAATGGCAATATTGTTGGACGACAATAATCCATTCTGCAGGAAGTTGTGCAGGTTATTCTTTCCACTGGCGATCCAGGGAAGGGGAACCAGTTCGCCGGTAGCGGGATCAACCTTGCTGTTCCACTGGTTAATAAGCTGACCTTCGAACCTTGGGCCCCACACATCATAATCGGCATCATTGGTACCACTGCCTTTCCCGTCAACGAACTCATACTGGAAGTTGGAACCAGGACCATATTCAGCCTGCAATCCAGGTTCCGCATTGAAGCCCGTCTGCAATTGTGTGCTTGAATTGAACTCCATGCTGTAGCCGCGCTTATTCTTCGATCCGCGTTTGGTAGTGATCTGGATGGCGCCATTGATCCCGTCCGATCCGTATAAGGCGGCAGCGGTTGGACCTTTCAATACCGAAAAACTCTCAATGTCGTCTGCGCTGAGGTTCCAGGAATCGGAGCTGATGCGCACCCCGTCAACCACAATAATGGTTCCCCTGCCCCGAAGGGAAATCCCGGGGTCCCCGAATAGATTCGAGGAAGCCGCAATACGGAGACCTGCAACCTTACCGGTCAGCGAGTTAATGACATTGGGCTCCCGGGCTTTCACCAGTTCCTCTCCTTTCACTTCCTGCACCGAGTAGCCGATCCGTTTCTTTTCTTTTTTGATTCCAAGCGCTGTAACCACTACTTCATCAAATGCATCCCTGCCGGGCTGAAGCTGGATGCCGACCATGGACTGGTCCGTAATAGTGGTTTCCTGTATCGTAAATCCGACATAACTGAAGACAAGGGTTGAGCCGGGCTTTGCATTTATGGTAAAGCGGCCGTTGAGATCGGTGCTGGTGCCGTTCTTCGTTCCCTTTACCATCACCGTTACACCAGAAAGAGGTTTGTTGCTGGCATCCGTAACGGTGCCATTTACCGTTGACTGTGCAAGCGCAGCCAGGGACAGTACCAGCGACAATGCCGCAAGCAGGGCGGATCGTGAAAGTTGGTGAATTCGTTTCATGAGCAGTAGAGTTTTTTAGCGTGGTTGACGAATAGTAATACTATCGGTTTGTTTAGTATAAATATACATGTGAACAGTTCACAAATGTTCACTTATACTAAACTTTTTTTACGCAATCGGTTGCGGATTACGGTGCAATCGGTTGCAAAAAATAGTAATGCTAAACACTAATGCATCATGAAAGGATCTTACCGGGCGATAAAGAAGTACACCACCAACATCATGGCATCGGTATTGCCGGCATTGGCGAGTTTATGGGGAAGCCGGCTGTCGAAGAAGAGTGATTCCCCTTCATTGAAGAGGATCTTTTCATCCTCAATGGTATATTCCACTTTCCCCCTGATCATGTAGTTGTATTCGAATGATTCAGAGGTGATCATTTTATTCCTTTTGGCCCCCTTTTTCAATTCAAGGATGACGAAGTCAACCGGGCCACCCTGCACATTGCGGGTGAAGGCCCGGTGATACTGGAAACCTTTCGCTTCCTTTTCGAAAGTCTGGTAGTCCTTTGGCGTCTTGATGATGATCTTCTGCTCGGATTTCCTGTTGGGGGTTATGTCCTTAAAGAACTCATTGAGGTCGAGGTTCAGCGAAAGAACAATGTTCATCAATACAGGCAGGGAGGGGACGGTACGATTGTTCTCGATCTGCGAGATCAGGCCCTTGCTCACATTTGCCCTGTCTGCGAGTTCCTGTACCGTAATGTTCTTCTGCTTCCGTATTTCCTTGATCTTATAGCTGATCTGGATGAGCATATCCTCCTGCATGTGGCCGCCGGTTTTTGTTGTCGGGAATTAATGAATGGGTCAAAGTAAATTAATTGTTCTGAAAAGCGGAGTACGAAGTTGGGCCGGCCGACGTATTTGTTTAGGCTTTCAAAAAATAGGCAGAGGTGTTCAGGTTTGCAACCCCTTAAATTACCCATGCAAAGTGTGGGTAGTTAGTAAGCAGGCGCCGTGGTTGACATTTTCAGGATTTGCACCGTTCGTTAAGTTTTTAGCGCGATTAACTTAACGAACGTTGCAAAGAATTTAGATGCCGTCCATCCTGACGATCTTAGGTGTAAACCGGCCGACCACATCAACGAGCGACTCCTGCGATTGCATCACTTTGTCTATATCCTTATACGCAAAAGGAGATTCATCCAGTCCACCACCTAGTAATGTTATACCGAACTTTTCCAATTCATCGCGAAAGGCTTGTTCGCTGATTGATTGCAATGCAGCCGTACGACTCATTTTACGTCCCGCTCCATGCGAAGCGGAACTGATCGAAGCTGGTTCGCCTTTCCCTTTAACGATAAAGCCATCGGCCGTCATGGAACCGGGAATGATTCCCAATACATCCTTACCGGCAGGCGTTGCGCCTTTCCGGTGAACGATCACCTCCTGCCCTTCCCAGGTTTCTTTCCAGGCAAAATTGTGGTGGTTCTGCACGCGTTTCAAAGGCCGCTGACCTAACTCACGGGAGATCTTATCGTGGATTACCTCGTGACACGCTGCTGCATAATCCCCGGCAAGATTCATTGCCAACCAGTATTCCATACCTTCTTCCTCATCGAGCGACAGCCATGCAAGGCTCTTCACTTCGCCGGGCAACCTGCGTTTGCTGATGGCCAGTTTCGTGTAATGATTGGCGATATGGGAACCGAGTGAACGCGACCCGCTATGTGTCAGCAATCCCAGGTATTTGCCTGTCGGCAATCCCAGCACCACATCCTGCTCCCTGATAGCAACTTCTCCAAACTCCGCAAAATGATTGCCGGAGCCGGAAGTGCCAAGTTGTTTCCAGGCGCGACCATGGAGTCTGCGCAGAATCGGCAGCCGGAAAAACAGTTCCTGCTCCATCACTTCATGATCTGCAGATCGCACGAACTGTCCGCTGCTTCCAAACAACGTTGACTCTTCTAAAACCGAGGCAAAATATGTCGTCTTTTTCTGCAGGTCGGAGGTCTCTATATTGAATACACTGAGGCACATCCTGCAGCCTATATCCACGCCTACGCCATAAGGTATAACTGCATTTCCGGTAGCCAGTACACCACCTATCGGCAGGCCATAACCGCTGTGTGCGTCGGGCATAAGAGCGCCTGCGATGGTCACCGGCAGTTTGGCAGCCTGGTGCATCTGGTGCATGGCAGTTTCTTCGATCTCATCCTGCCCGAACACGCTGAAGCGGATCCCTCTCTGTGTTTTTGATTTTTCCATTTTTAGATTTTTTACTCCACCAGAACAGACTGCTGCCTGAACCCGATAGCGTTTGTTTGTTTAATTGTAGTTGCCGGGGGCTCGGGGTTAGCGATCTCCGCTACAGTCATGGGAGCCGTTATAACTTTCCTGAACCCCAGGTGATCGCTCAACCGCTGCGCTTTGGGCACCGGCAGTTTGCCGAATTCGTACCTGGCAATCAGTCGGCCCTTTCGCAGCAATGCATGATCAACCTGCGCGAGTGCATTGTTGAAAGTGCACACGAGCTGTACATTGAGAAAGTCTGCCAGTAACCCGTCAGAAATATTCAACAGGTTCGAAACGGAAGAACCGCTGTTTTGTCTCCGATCCATGATGATGTTTTCCGCATCCTCAACGATCAAAACGGTATTCGGGTTATCGATCAGCAGATCAATAAATTCAGGGTTCATCAGGTTTCCGGCAACAGTGGGCGAAAGGAATAGCACACGTTTTTTTATCCGTCCAATGAGGTAACGGATGTAGCTCGTCTTACCTGTCCCGGGCAATCCGTGTAATAGCACTACTCCTTTATCATTCTTCTTGCGAAGCCTCGATTGAATTACCTCATCCGCCGGCTTAAAGTCGTCGGCATAAAACAGGCCCAGGTCAAGCGATGTCCTTTTGATTTCCATTGCCTTCAGTTCAAACCCGGAGCCTGACTGAACAATCAGGTTAATCTCCAGTGGCTGTCGACGCTGCTTAGCTTTAAATGGCAATATAGTTTTGATGATCTCTTCAAGTAATTCCTGTTGTTGCCCATTGTGGAGTATTTCACAATAATCGCTGTCAAGCTCAATTGAAAGCTGGTTATTGAACAGGATGATCGTTTTGCTGAACTCGAATCTCTTCTTCGGACGCCTGTACCAACATGATCTATGTACCGCTGTGATGCTGCCTGCTAATTTCGCTGTGATCGCCCCGAACACTTTTTCTCCGTCGACGAAATTGATAAAGTGGATGCTTGGCAACTGGTTAAAAGTATGCAGGTAAAGCATTTTTGAATCCAGGTAATCACTGTCAAACAGGCTGTTTGCATTGATCACTTTCTGGCTGAATAAATTGTCCATTGTTTTGTTTTTCTTGTTGCGCACAAAAAAACCCGGTCGATACTCGACCGGGTTATGCAGGCATGGAATACGATCCTATGCCCGTATACCTACAGGTCGAAGTTGGCGATAGCTATTTGCATTTTGCTTTTTTGTGCCTTGCATAATGTGTCTTGAAATCAAAAAGCCCCGCTTTTCGGGCGGGGCTTTCGTAACTAAATTTACTTTCTGAATTATTTATAACATAGCGCCGCCCGACAATCGGAGTTAATATGGTTTGTACAGTAGCGCATGTTGTTTATGTTTATTTGTTATGAGAACGCAAAGATGTAAATCTTTTTTTGATAATGCAAAGTGATCTGGAAAATTATTTTCAAAACTCACTTTCCGCTTCGCCTTCTCTTTCTTCTTCCCTCTCCCGCTCTCTTTCTCTTTCCCGCTCTCTTTCCTCGTCTTTTTCAAGTTTCTTTTCCCGCAGGTTCCAGGGATAATTATTTTTCACCTCAATTACGTCCTTCATCTCAAAACTATCCTTCCGGCCCTGGCTATCGGTAATGGTCAGACGTACAGAGTACTTACCTGGCTTTGCTGTTTCATAATCAATAATGGGATTTTCATCTGTTGAAGTTCCCTGCACTGAGCCCGGAAGTTCCCAATACCACTTAGCACCCTTCCCCCTGATCGCAGAATGGTCATATAAATAAACTTTCCGTTCGTCGCTTTCACCCTGGGGTAAACTTGTTTTGTTCAGGGCAAAGCTGGCTCTTGGCAGAAAGTCTTCTGCCATTGAATGCTCCCAGATACCGCGATAAGTCCCAATCCTGATTTTGGATTGATCATAATCCAGGCTGACGAAGTTTACCGGCGTATAAGGCAGGTCGTGACCCAGTTGCTGCCAGCGTCCCGTTTTATCACTCCGGTAAAAAACACCGGGATCAGCACCCAGGTAAATGCCATTTTGCGTGCCCCGCTGAAATGCCGCTGTGAGCAATTCGTTTTTGGGCAGTTCATTGGAATGAAAATCGGTCCAACTCAATCCTCCATCAATGGATTCCAATACTTTTCTTTCATTCTGAAATCCACCGATAACCAGGAAAAGGTGTCGTGAATTCCTGTCGTCTATTGCAATGTCGTTAAATCCAAACTTCATAGCGACTGTGTCCTTTGGTGTAATATCTGCCCAGGTTTTACCGCCATCTTCTGATGCATAACACTTTGAAGGCTTATTACAGATCGCATAAAGGGTATTCGGATTGCTAATGCTCACCCTTACCCGTTTTCCATAAGCTTTCTTTGGGAACTCCAGCAGGGTGTCCACTGTTTTACCATTATCCCTGGTTGCAACAACACGGCATGTATCATATCTCCAGTGTGATTTATCCTCATCGATCGCGAAAAAGCTATATACTTCATTCGGGTGAAACTCCATGTTACGGTTCGGAATGTAACCGAAATTAATTTTCGATTTAACTGCACTCGCTTCATCACGCAGAAATGACGGACGCTTAATGATATAATGGTCGTAGGGGGTACCATAAAGGTAGCGGTCATCGAAGGGATTAAGGCTGGCAGTCATTGCATCACCACCACCGTAGTGATACCAGTTCTTCCCGTAGATTTTCTCGTCATAGATCATTGTACCGCTGTGGTCAACCCCGATCGCCATCACCCCTGATTTGAAGGAAGTGCTGAAACCCCAGAGATCCTGGCCACTATAACCTTCCATTCTTTGTTGCCGGCGGTCAAGCAGGTTCACATAATTTAATCCGCCATCGTTCACAAGCCAGACATCATTGCCCCGGATCTTTACGGCCTGTATGTCCCCGTGAATCGCATATGAACCACGCAGCCGCAGGAACTCCCAGCTGGAACCTTTGTCCTTACTGAACACCGCTCCGGAGGCTGCCATCGCAAGAAGATTGGGATCGCGGTCTGAGGCAGCAAGTGCCGTAGCCCATCCAACCTGTTGAAAGGATGCCTGCCAGAAGGATTTATCGGCATAATCGAAGTCGTATTTCTCCTTGTCAGCGTCATCGCTGTACATATGAAAGACGGAAAAGTGTTCGTCGATATAACGATAATTATTGTGCTGGGTAACGGAACTGAAGGATTTTCCCGCATCGCTGCTGACAAGGAATGCACCAACCATCTGGCGTTTCTCATTTAACCTGCCCTGTGGAACAAATTTGGCGTCACCAAAAATCAGCACATATAACTTATCAGGATCAGCCGGGGAAACCGTAGCGGTGATATCACTGAGCCTGACCAGCTTCGAAGGATCCGGTAATCCGGCAGTAACCTTTGCGAAATGTAATCCGCCATCGTCAGAACGCAGGATAACAAATGAATTGGGCGATTTTTTATATGCACCTCCCGCATATACGATCCGCTTATTTACGGGATGCCATTCAATGAACTGGGTCATGAAATCCGGCTGTACAGCCGACCAGGTTTTGCCCCCGTCGCCGGTACGGAAAAGTGTATCGCCGACTGAGGAAATCAGCGTATTGGATTCGGCAGGGGAAAGTGATAACAGGGTGCGGTCATCGTCCAGTTTCTGACGGTCAGCACAAGGTAATTTCGATAAAATATTTAGAGAAGTGAATGACCAGTGTTCCCCGCCATCGGAAGATCGGATTATCCCGGTAGTAGTGGCAGCATAGGCGATTTTCGGATCAGCGGTTGAAAACTGCAGCTTCTTGACGTTCTCTACAGGAAGCGAAGCGCTGCTGTTGATCCATGTTTTTCCCTTGTCCTTTGATAACCAGATTCCGCTGCTCATACCTCCCATCAGGAGGCGGCTATCACTATTGGGAGCTACATCAATCGTACGGAACACGCCAAGTCCCGGAGCCGAAACTTCCCCCGTTTGCCGGTGGATACTGAATGGCCCCAATGGTTTCCAGCCATTCCCGTTCTTTTGGGCAAAGGCAACCAGGACCATAACCTGCATGATAAGAACCAGAAACAAATTTTTCATTCCTGTCGTATAATTTTAACGGACAATTTATTCGATCTGAAACAGGACCGAACACGCAAACGATTGTTGAACGTTATGACGGGAAAGAAAACTACAAAAACACAAACGCCCCGCGGGGTATCGGGACGTTTGTACTACGGCACAAAATCAGTTTTCATGCTACGGCATGTGCAGGAGCTTTTTCATCCGCAAATACAACCGAAAGTTTTGCAAGCGCAAATGCACCGATCGCCATTACCAGGTCCCTGACTGCCACATCAAAATTGCGACCACTCAGCAGCAGCGTGAGAGCAATAAGGATCAGCCATACCATTACGACCCAGGCGCCGATCTTCGGCCGCGCCAGTACCAGCAGGCCTGCGACAATTTCAATGATACCTACTATTGACATAAAAGAGGCTGCATTGAACGGCAACAGGTTAGCTACCGGACCACCGAGATATTCTTTCCAGTCAGTAAGCAGGTTGGTGAATTTGTCCAGGCCTGCCACAATGGGAACAATTCCATACGTATATTTTAAAACCTGCTGAACCTGGTGACTACTTTGAACTAAATTTTTCATAGCGTTTGTTTTACTAAACATTGGAGTAAAGCCAGCTACAAAAGGTTACAAAATAATTTTTTGGACATTTTTTGTAACCTTAACGGTCATCGATACTCTAATTGATTAGCAGCCATTTAATAATGAATCAAAGCGAAACAACCGGCGCCACGCACATTTCAGATACTGAAGTGATCACCAGGATTTTACATGGGGAGAAAAATCTCTATGCAGTAATCGTACGCCGTTATAACCAGCGGCTGTACCGGGTAGGCATGTCGATACTTAATGACGACGCAGAAGTGGAAGATTCAATGCAGGTGGCATATATCCGTGCGTATGAAAACCTTGAGAAATTCGCATTCAGGTCGGGTTTTTCGACCTGGATCACCAGGATCCTCATCAATGAATGCCTGCTACGCCTAAAAAAGAAAGGAAAGACCATTATGATGAACGACGACAATATGGAATATGAACTGCAACACTGGCACGCAGGCGATACACATACGCCCGTTACCAGGGTTCTCCAGTCTGAACTGAAAGCCATATTGGAAGACGCCATCAGCAGGCTCCCCGAAATCTACAGGACTGTATTCGTCATGCGGGAAATCGAAGACATGAATGTGGCAGAAACCCAGGAATGCCTTGAAATCACCGAAGCGAATGTGAAAGTGCGCCTGAACCGCGCCAAAGCCATGCTTAGGGATTCCCTTGCCGGCTATTACCAGAAAGAAGAGATCCTGCATTTCCATCTTTCCCGTTGCGACAGGATGGTCCAGGCTGTTATGCGCCAGATAGGATAGGCATCCATGTTATACGCAATCTGAAAAAGCGTTATATTAACGCTATGAGATTGCCATCTGCTCTTTTCGTTCTCGCCATGACCGCTGCCTGCAGCGCTTTTAGTCAACCCGCTTCCCTTCCCGAAAGACTCGGTTACCCGAAGGGCACCAAACTACTTATCGTTCATGCTGATGACCTTGGTGTGGCCCATTCCGAGAATAAAGCAAGTACGGCTGCTTTCGACAGGGGAATGGTCAATTCTGCCAGCATCATGGTACCCACACCATGGTTCGCCGAAATTGCCAGCTATGCGCGCGCAAATCCAAATGCTGACCTAGGACTGCATCTTACCCTCACCAGCGAGTGGAAATATTACAAATGGGGACCGGTTAGCGGCCGCCAGAAAGGATTGCAGAACGCACAGGGCTACATGTTCGAAAGCGTCGATTCCGTATATATGTCGGCAAGCCTGGCCGAAGTGGAGACTGAACTCCGTGGACAGATCAGCAAGGCGCAAAATGCCGGTATCGACATCACACACCTCGATTCGCATATGGGCACTTTATTCGGCAGGCCCGACTATCTCAAATTAATGATCACCCTCGGCCGTGAACTCAAAGTGCCGGTGATGCTGTTCAAAAATGGCCCCGGCTCCGTGTCCTTCCACAAACTGGAATCATTCCTGGCCAGCAATGACATTGTCGCCGATACCGTGGTAACTGCAAACCCCGACAATTTCAGGAAAGGGATGGCTGAATATTACAGCAGCGTATTGAATGGGCTAAAACCCGGACTAACGGTACTGCTCATCCACACTGCCTATGACGACGAAGAAATGCAGGCAATAACGGTTGATCACCCGGACTGGGGCGCTACATGGCGCCAGGCCGATTATAATTTCTTTACGAGCGACCGCTGCAAAAGCATTCTCCAGCAACAAAAAATCCAGCTCGTTACCTGGCGCGAGATCCGGGATAAACTTAGCAGGAAATAATCACTCAACACCTTTGCGTTTCAGCTGGAAGAAACCCATGATAAAGAAAATATCCATCCCCCTCGTTCCTTTTTCCGCCTGGCGCACATAAGAAATATCAATATTGAACCGCTGAAAAAGGTCACACGCAAACCCTGCTGCAACGCGGTTCCTTACCCATGAACCCGTATTGAACAAATAGAACACCTCATCATACACGTATAGCCTGGGATGCTGAGGCAATTTGGCGAAGGAGTATCCAACACGCAGCCTGTTCCGATAAAAATGAATATTATCCGTGTGTTGGCGGAAACGATTCCAAACCATATTCCGGTCATCGATCAGGAAATTCTTCAACGGCACATTGATGATCACTGAATTCATCAGTGTATGCTCATGCAACCTTGTACCGTTGGAAGGAGCACTGCGCAAATAAAGGTAAGCCGGGTTCAGTGTAATATATTTTCCCGCCCTGATGTACGATTGAAGCCAAATTGCATTCGTGGTTTGTGGTGTGGCAACACCGACCTGGGCCGTAAACCGGAGTGATGGAGAATGTTTGTAGGAGACACCGGGAAGGTACCACGCAAAAGTGGGTCTTGATTCGCGCTGGGCGAATCCAATTGTTATCAGCGCGGGGCAAATAACAGCCAGTATGATGATGTGTTTCATCATATCCATTGACAAATGTGCATTATAAGCTGACTGGCGGTTTGACCTAAGGGTTCAAACTTTTTGCCTGACGCGACAGTGAAGGCCTTCTTGTGTAGCGCGAGGGTCCGACTACAACAAAATCCCCTCCCTCGGTTTAATAGGCTGCGGCAGGTCTTTTTCACCGATCATCTGGAGTATATCAATTTCGCTATTCCTGATCAGCGATAACATGGGAACATCATTATGGAGGCCTTCAAACGGGTTTTCTGAATAGTCGCCGACTATTTCCATCGCCACATAGATCCAGCCGACGATCACACCCACCGGTATGGCAAGCCAGATAAATCCATCTTTCAGATCCCTGAAAACACCTACTAACCCGAATGGCAGCAGAAAAATAAAAATGCATACAAAAGCAAAACCGAAACTTGCGTATTTCCTGGGGAAAGGAAACCGCTTAATCCGGTCTGCCCTGCCCTGCCCGTCATGAAAGCTATTGATGATTTCCTGTAAAGCTATCTGATGAAAGCTGTTTATCGCGTTGACCTGGCAAAGCTGTTGCACATCTCTTGTCTGCATGTCTAAAAGCTGCGTCGCTTTATTGTTGACATGCTGCAACTTGCGTTCTTCTGATACTGAAAGATATTTCCGCTCCTTAAGTTCATTCAGCTCAGGCCGGAAATAGCCCATATTCCTTTCCCGCCTTTTCCGGTTGAAATGCCCAATCGGGCCACCGAGACCGACATGCTCCCACGGTGTCGGTTCCATCAATTGCTCACGGACCTGGTATAGCCAGGCGATATTACGGTAGATGACCTGTTTCCTGAGATCGTCAAGTGCTTCGGCCCCGGGTTCATCTGACCGGAAATTCTTCACCATGCTGGCAAACTTCCTGCTGTCATTCACCATGGCTCCCCAGATCTTTCTCGCCTCCCAAAGCCTGTCGTATGACTGGTTATTTTTGAAGCCAGCATAAAACGCGACGGCGGTACCAATCACCGTGAGCGGCATCCATGGGATTATGATAAACTGCCAGCTCGTAACATAATAGACTCCGGTCACTAATGACATCCAGGCAATAAGCCAGTACAGGTGATGCCCGGTGAACTCGAAAATTCCTTTAAGAGAAAGATATTTCCTAACGATCATAAGATCTTGACTTACTGGTCCAGGATGGATGTCGCAACGAACACTTCGCGCGTTTCCAGCAAAGGTACTATTGAGCTTATAACGATCTCCTGGAAATAATCCGAGTCCCGGTGTTCCCTGGCCGCGGCTTCGTCTGCATATCCTTCGTATAACAGGATCGTATTAGGATCACTGTTACTTTGGTGAAGTTTGTAAACCAGGTTTCCTTTTTCTTCCCGGCTGCGGCGGGCAGCTTCTTCAAGCAGTGACAACACTTTTTCCAGGCTACCCTGCTTCACCTGCCATTTTGCGAATACATAAACAGGTATTGTAGTCATAAAGATTATTTTAAGGATTATGACCACTTAATGAAGTGGCCATAATCGCAGGAAGGATCAGTTTGCCGCAGCAGCTTCTGCTTTCGCTTTAGCTGGTTCCAGGATGGCAATTACTTTTTCAGCTACCCCTTTAGCCGATGCCGGGTTCTGACCGGTTACCAGGCGCCCGTCCGCAATACTGTTGGCTGACCAAGGTGCTGCTACATGGTAAATGGCCCCCTGGCCAGTAAGCGCAGTCTGCAGGTCAAATGGCACATCCTTCCTTGCATAATTATCCTCCTCCGCTGTACTGAAGGAAGTAATGTTTTTCCCGTTCACCAGGTAAGAACCATCGCTCAACTTTACATTCAGCAGGGAAACAGGTCCATGACAAACGGCACTGACAACCGCGCCGCGTTCCCAGGTTTCCTTAATCACTTTTTTCAGCAATGGCGCTTCGGGCATATCTACCATCGGCGCCAGTCCGCCAGGCACAAACACCGCATCGTATTTACTCACATCAACGTCGGAGAGCTTAACTGCTTTCTGCATGGCAGCCCAACCATTACCTGTCAGGAATTTGAGATTATCAGGATCATCCGCGAGGTTCAATGCATCCAGGTAAGGCGTATCACCTGATAAGGTAGCAAAATCGACCTGGTAGCCAGCCCTGTCGAATTCGGCATAAGGATGCGCCACTTCCGACAGGAATGTTCCTGTTCTCCTGTTGTGGGGTCCAATGGTATTGGCATTTGAAGCGATAATCAGGATCTTCTTTTTCATGATTTCTATTTTAAGTGATGGAGTGCGTGTTTAACCAGTTTACAATATCCCCTGTTACTATCCCATTGCATTTGTCATTCAGTAAATCGTGATAATGACCCTCATAGGTTTTCAGTTGACGGTCAACGGATGACACATGTTCCACCAGGTATTTGCTTCCCGACAAACGGGTAACCTTGTCTGCGGTACCATGCATTACCAGCAGCGGAAGGGTGATCCCGGGCATTTCGCTTTCCAGGTATTCTACCGCCAGCAATAACTGCTGCATTGTCTTTACGGGTTGTTTCTCACCCGCCAGTAACGGGTCGGCATTCATCATGGCCACAATGGATGGATCCCGAGAAAAAGATTCATTATCCAGTTTTACCAGCCGGCTATGGGGAATGAAATGTGCAAGGACTTTCATTGTGGCCAGCGCAAAAGCGGGTACTGGTACCTGTAAGGCAATACTTTCCAGGATGAGTCCCTTCAGCTTCTCCTGGTGATGCACGGCATATACTGCAGCAAACACCCCGCCCGCACTATGTCCCAGCAGGAAAACAGGCAATGCCGGGTAGGCAGACCGCGCAATGTTCAATAACTTGTCGATATCCGAAATGAGATCACGGTAATCGCGGACATAGAACCGTTCACCCTCCGATTGGCCGCGGCCGCAGAGGTCCATCGCATACACGTCAAAACCGTTTCCATTGAGTTGCCCTGCAAAGCGGTGATAATAGCCGCTGTGGGAATTCAGTCCATGTACCACCAGCACTATCCCCCTGGATTGATTCACCTTCCAGCTACGGTAAAAAATATACTGACCTTTATTATCCTGGAACGTTGAACCGGAATGGATTTCACTTACTGACATGGTAAACTGGATTTAAGGAACAGGTAATAAACCCTGGAACCGAATAACATGCCATTGATCAAAATAAATGATCACTGTGAATCTGCAGTTCCACAATGACCTGTAAGTGAATTCGCTGGACTTTAGATTTAAGGAATGTAAAGAAGAAGAAGCGGCAAAGCCACTCCGAAATTATTGGAGTTAAGAATGATCAACTACGAAAACTATGGAGCCTAAAACCAGTCCCCTATGAATTAGTAAAGTCCTGCCTCCTGATATCGAGCTTCGCCATTTTGGACTCGAGTGTCGTGGGTTTCATGTTCAGTAATTCCGCAGCACCATCCACCCCGCGGATCCGGCCCTTTGTTTTCCGGAGAATTGAGATGATATATTCCCGCTCTGTTTCCCGCTGTACCTGTTTTACATCTGCCATGGTATTGACAGTGACTTTGGGCGTGGGTTCGCCCGCCCTCGCAGCGAACCTTTGGCGGAGAACCAGGTCAGATTTCCCATTGTTCAGTACCACGGCCTGCTCCATGATGTTCTCGAGTTCCCGGATATTTCCCGGCCAGTCATATGACACCAGTTCTTCCATCATGGATGAACCTATGGCAGCAACTGGCTTGTTGAACTGGTTAGCATACTTTTCTGCGAAATAAGTTGCCAGCGCCTGGATATCGGTTCTCCGTTCCCGTAAAGCCGGAAGCGTGATGGGAAATACATTGAGCCGGTAATACAGGTCAAGCCGGAATCTTCCCTCGCCAACTTCCTTCTCTAGGTTGCGGTTTGTTGCTGCCACGATACGGACATCCACCTTAACGGGTGAGCTGCCACCCACAGGCTCAATCTCTTTTTCCTGCAGTACCCGTAATAACTTCACCTGCATGTCCAAAGGCAACTCGCCAATTTCATCGAGGAAAATTGTTCCGCCGTTCGCCTGTTCAAACTTCCCTTTCCTTTTTTCAGTAGCTCCTGTGAATGCCCCCTTCTCATGACCGAATAATTCAGATTCCACAAGCGTGGCGGGAATAGCCGCACAGTTCAGCTTTACGAATGCAGCATTTTTCCTGGGCGACAAGCTGTGAATAGCCTGGGCGACTTTCTCTTTCCCCGTGCCACTTTCGCCCAGGATTAAAACTGAAGTATTAAATGGCGCTACCTGAGCGGCAAGATCAAGGGAAGACAACAGGAGATGATGATTACCGATAATGCCCTTGAAGTCCGGGTGAGCGGCTGCGTGGTGATGTTCCCTCGCCTGCCCGGCTGACAATGACTGGCGGCCTGTCATGCTTCCGGCCAGGTCCGTCAACCCATTTTTCAACCGGCCCAGCAGGTCTATCTGGTCGTTCTGGTACATGTCGCGCTGGCGACTATAAAATGCATAATGAACCGATTGCCCGTTGTCCAGGGTAACAGGCACTACCAGGTATGATTGCAGGTTGAAAGAATCAAACAGCACGGACCTTAAACCCTCATCAGTCATCGAAGCAAAAGCAGCCTCTTTTATCCCGGTAATGGTCATCAATTCTTTTTTCCCGATAAACTGGTATTCATCGAACCCGATACGCAAATACCCTATATCATTGAATGAAGTATTGCTTAGCGGCCTGAGCCCGAATGTCAGCAGGTCAAACGGGAGATTCGCCTGGATCGCCCTGGCTAATTTCAGTAACTTCTGTTCACCGGAAATGCTTTCAATGGCTGTTTCAGCCAACACCCGGCGGAGGGATTCTTCCTGCCGCAACTTTGATTCAAGGCTGTGCTGGTGACGGTAACGGGCAATATCAAGGGTAAGCAACAAATCCTTTTCCCTGAACGGCTTCACAAGAAACCCATATGGCTCTGTCACCTTTGCCTCTTCGAGGATCTTTTGATTTGAATTGGCAGATAAATAAACGAATGGAATATCACCTGATTTAAGCTTTTTTGCCAGGTCAATGCCGGTAGCTTTTCCCTTCAGCCGGATATCGATCAGCACAATTCCAGGTTTATTTGCCCGCAGTTCCGCTTCTGCTTCTTCAACAGAGGCAGCGATCCCCGTTACCTTGTAGCCAGCCTTTTCCAATACCAGTCTTAAATCATTGGCTACGATAAACTCATCCTCAACAATCAGCACGCTCTTATTCATACTAGCTGGTTTTGTAATGAAGTAAACCTGACGATTATGTGCAGGCCTTCATTGCTTTCGATAGTCAGGGTTCCATCCAGTTGTTTTGCGAGTCCGCGCATCAGGTCGACCCCCAGCGAATTCCGTCCCACCACATCTGTTCCTTCCGGCAGCCCAACCCCGTCATCCGAAATTTTCAGCAGAAGGAAGCCTGCCCCGTCATAGCCCAGGCTGATCCGCACCCTTCCCCGCCTGCCGCCGGGAAACGCATACTTGATCGTGTTCACAATACTCTCGTTAATGATCAGCCCTAAAGGAATTGCCTGCGATACATCAAGTTCCAGCATTTCAATTTCCTGTTCAAAAATTATCCTGTTGCCGGTATCAAAGCTGTCACGCACATAATCCACCAGTTCATTCACATAGCCGGGCATTACGATTGTGGAAATATTATCAGACTGGTAGAGTTTCTGGTGTATCAGTGCCATGGCATGCATGCGGCGCTGGCTGTCGCGGATAGCAGTAAGCGCAGCATCATTTTCGATGTATGCCGATTGCGAATTCAACAGGCTCATTACGATCTGCAGGTTGTTCTTAACACGATGGTGAACTTCTTTCAATAACCATTCCTTATCGGCCAGCAGGCCCTGCAGTTGTTTGTTCTTGCTGGTAATGATCTTATTACTCCTTTGTTTCAACCGGTTTTGGCGGTACAACAAGCCTGCAATGACCAATACTGCGGCGATTCCGGCAAAGGTTAAATTCTTTACGAGCCTTTGCTGCCTGGCCTGCTTACTCAAAGCAGCGATCTGGCCTTCTTTTTCGTGGGTTTCATAGACCACCTGCAACTCATCCGCCTGTCTCAGTTTCGTGACTTCAAAACTTGAATCGAGCAGCAACATGTACTTTTTGTAATGGGCCAATCCTGACTCATTATCACCCAGCAGGGAATCGATTGTAAGCAATGACTTGTAAACTTCCAGGTCGATCCAAAGTGTGCGCATCCCGATTGAAGGGTTAATGAAATGACTCTCCAGGTTCTCCCTTGCTTTTTGATATTGACCCTGTTTAATAAATAGTTCTGCATACTGTATGTTGACCGCTGATCTCCTGAATGGCCCCCGTACGGTTTCAGCCAAAGTTTCCAGGGAATCCATTCTCCGGATATGCATTTCGGCCAGTTCAAGCTTGTCAAGACCCAGGTAGCAGTTTGAAAGCACAAGATGGTAGAAGAACTGGTCTGTAAATGTTGTTGGCGGCATTACCTTTTTCGAAACATCGAGCGTGAAATCAAGCGCTTCTGCTGCTCTGCCCTGCCGGACCATCTGGTTGACAAGGTCCAGGAGCATATTATACACTGCAGGACTACGGTCAATCACGAATCTCCTGACTGATTTCTGTGCAGTTTCAAGACTTTCCTCTTTCCTCCCCTCGGCATTCTGCAGGCCTGCCAGAGTGCTATAAAAATATCCCCACGCCAGGCTGTCGCGGGTGTTTTCTGACACTTTGATCGCTTGCAGGGTGTAACGTAATGGTTCGCCGAATTTGCCCTGGAAAGTAGTAATGGCGGCAAGTGCAATAGTAACATAGTGGGTATAAGGGTACCGGATATCTTCAGCCTGCGCGAGTGCTTTTAAAATGGATTGATATGCGGCTGGCAGCTGACCGGTTACAAGCTGGACATAGGCTAGATCAGTCAGGATATTGATCTCGCCTTCTATTTCACCGATGCTGTTAAACAGGCTGGCCGCCTGTTGCATGTCAGTGAGCTTTCTTTCCAGGGTTGCCGGCATCGGCTGCGTATATATGCCCCGGTAAGCCAATGCCCTTGCTTCCATTCCCTTGTCGCGTGCCATCCGGCACTGGACAAGCAACTGCTCATAAAGGGAATCACCCCTTTTTTCATTCACCTGGATATAGATCTTTCCCAACAGGCAAAGTGCTATCCTGCCAAGCCTTTCCTGCTTCAATGATTTACTTTCCGTTATCGCTTTCGTCAGAAAATATTCTGCACTGTCGCGGTACAGGTAGTAACTGTGTGGCTGGAATGCATAATACGATCCCAGCAGGATCAACAGTTGCAGGCGTTTCCTGCCAGTTGCCGTGGAAAGCTGTTGAATTCCCTTTGCCGGATCCTCCTGGTCTATCCATCGCGTTTGCTCCGGTAATTCCTTTTTATCCAGGCCTTCGCCAAGTATGGAAATCCTGCTCAATCCAAGTGAGCGGCTCGCGACATACAGGCAACTGTCAATGTCGGCCTGGACATCATTTGACACATTAAGGAAAGTAGAACTCAACAATAAATTGAGCCTTTGCCATGACTCCTTGTCCTTTGCCGGGTGATTGTAAGAATAAACCGGCACAGCCCCGGGTGTGGCGGGTTGCGTGTACCCAAAAACAGGTGCAACAAATGCCAAAAGCATCCCCAGAACAAACCTGGCCATTGCGTTACTTTAGGTGAGAGAACTTTTTAAGTGCAGCCGAAATTAAGTTATAATCCGAATTTTTCGGAGGCTATGTCCTCGCTGATTTTTATCGCCATCCGGGTCTTCATAACGCAAACTATCTGATTGTCAGAATACTACCTGGCCCTGTTGTCTTTCGCTGCACGAATGGCATGCTAATAGGTACATCGGATGTATGAAACTGTCAATCATATTTTTTGCGTTTACCAGTCTGAATGTACTCCAGGATAGCACTTCGGAACCAGGCCAGTTCGCGGCCCGGTTGATCCGTTATGACGTACAACCGGCATCCCTGGCTGCATTCCGCACCGCAGTAAGGAACTATGTCATTCATTCCCTGCAGTCGGAAGCGAACGTATTGTCGGAAGCATATTATGAGCAGGAAGACAGTACCGTGTTATGGCTCATAGAAAGGTGGAGCAACAGGGAAGAAATGATCAAAGCCGGTAAAAGCCCGGGATTCAAAGCCATCGAATCCCTGTCGCGCCAATCGCTGAAACAACAGGCTAAAACGATCTATATAAAAGACCTGGAACCACTTACCAGGCAGCAATGGCGAACTGCACCGAAAAAGGAAGACCGACCGCTGACCATTATGTTGTTTGTGGATGCGAAGGCCGGCACGGAGAATACTTTCAAAACAGTTTACCACACAGCCATGCCGCAGTTTCGCAGCGAACCAGGCGTCATCAATTACCAGCTCTCGCAACTGCTGGACGACAGCACGCAATTCGTTACGTATGAAAAATTCCGGGATGAGGCCGCATTTCAATATCACCTCAATTTCCAACCGATCCAGCCTGTGATCGATTACCTGAATACCAGCATCAAAAAGCAGCCATTCCAGGCAAACCTTCACAGGCTGATCGAATTTGCTCCACTTTCCATCCAGTAATAATTATCAATATCAAAAACTAAAAAAATGAAACCGACTTATTGCATCGTGCTGACCCTGCTGGCCACCCCCGCAACAATGGATGCATCTGCGCAAACAAAAGCGGCATATGAACCGGCAAAATCATATGAACTGGAAATAGTGAACCAGTTGACTACTTCTACAGCTGTTGTCAATATGCCCGTATCGCAACTGCTGAATGCCCCCGGCAACGAGGCGCTCAAGGCATTTTTCTTTACACCTGTCAAGGAAAAAACATTGCAGGGAAAAAAGATCGCGGTAATAGCAGCAGATGGTTTTGAAGAAATTGAACTGACCGGGCCGGTCTGGTATTTCAGGCAACTGGGCGCCCAGGTCGAAGTCGTTGCGCCTAAGTTCAATCCTGCCCCGGCGCGATATGGACTGAGCTATCCCGAGATGTCAAAAACCCATATCATGGCTATACAGTACCTGCAACCTGTAGGATGGCTAAAATTCGATCGCACTGCCGACCAGGTAAAAGTGAGCGACTATGACGCGGTCTTTATTCCCGGTGGCGCCTGGAACCCGGATAACCTTCGCCACGACAAAGACGTGATCAAATTCATCCAGGAATTCAACAAATCAGGTAAACTGATAGCTGCCATCTGTCATGCGCCGGTTGTACTGGCATCTGCCGATATCCTCAAAGGAAGGAACCTGACCGGGTTCTGGAATATCCAGGTCGACCTTAAAAATGCCGGCGGAAAAGTAACCGACGAACCCGTGGTTGTAGATGGCAACCTCATAACCAGCAGGCACCCCATTGATGTAGCAGATTTCTCGAGAGCCGTAGAAAGCTGGCTGGTCAAGGCTAAGTGAGTTCGGCCGGTTAATTGCGGAACATAGGCAGGCTGTCAATAAATTCCGCCCGGTAAGGAACAAACCCAGTCCTTATACGCCACAGGATTTCCCCAGACCTGTCTGTCAGTGCCACGGAGTTTGCCTGCGAGCTGCAAACCAGGAGGCTCGAACTGTCCACCCAATAAGCGCTGCCCATTCTTTCACTATATAGATGCAATGGCAGTTCAATGTTTTCTGCCAGGCTGGCTTCGTGGCGATCTTCATCAAGAGAATATGCCAGTACCCGCGAGCGTTTTTTATTGGTCCCGTTCTCAAATAGCAGCAGCTTGTTATCCGCGGACCGGTGCACGGCATGGGACTCAGAAAAAGTCGCAGAACCCGGCCCGGAAAACTCCCCATGCTTTGAAAAACTGAAATCGCCGCCGCGACCCAGTTTCCAGATGAGCTCACCGTTACTGGCATTGATCTTCCATACCTGGCCCGACAGGTAAAAAGACATCAAATAATTTCCATCGCGGTCAATGCTTAAACTATTGGCATGCAGCCAGTCGGACTTGTCCTTTAAAATGCGGGGATCGCTCTTTGGATCTATTACATCAAATACCGACCAGCTCCAGACCTTGTTGCCGTGCCGGTCTAACACAAGGATCCCGTCACCCGTTACCGTATCCGCTTTTGACCCGCCCACGCTGCTGAGGTCAACAACTTTTTTTTCCAGTGTCAGTGTGACCAGCTGGTTGGCGGCGTTGTAGAAGATTTCATGATGAATGGTTTTATCCAATCCCTTGTCGCCTTTTTTCAAATGAAATAGTGTATCCCCTGCCAGCGAAACTTCCAGTATCTCATCACCATAACTCGTAGGGTAAGACAAAGGGGCCAGGATCGACAAAAGCGTGGACCTCGCGGTGAAATGCGCTACTTTAAACCCGGCATCTCTTACTGTATGGTACCAGATAATATTTCCTTTTACATCAGCAATATACATTTGCCCAGGCAGCTCACGGCGGGCAACCAGCGTAAACCCTTGCTGGTATTTTACAGGCAATGATTGCTTCCGCTCCGCAGGCATCAATATTTCTGATAAACCGGCAGGCAATTCCTGGTTGATAAAACTTTCCACCTGGCCCATGCTTTGACAACCGCGCTTCTCCACCACGACCTGGTATTCATATGCAGTGCCGGGTTTCAGGTAAAGCATCGTTTGTACATGCTGTCTACTGTTCTTTGAAACTTGTGTCGTAAGGACCCTGTCTTTGTTTTGCTTTTCCCAATAGCGCACAAAGAGGTCCACGCTGTCACGGGTAACAATCTTCAATTTCCGCACCAGGATATTCCCGGCAGGTCCAACCTCGCTAATAGAAATCACCTGGTTTATGCAACCTGAAGTGCAGCCCGAAAGGAAAAGGCCCATGAATAAAACAGGTACTGCAAGCCGGGCCTGCAGTACCTGGGAAAGAAAAAACTTTATTATTTCCATAATGGATGTTGCGTCATCTTATTGTTTGTCTGCAATTCAGCTGCAGGGATCGGAAACACGAAATGCTTTTCCTCAATGTTGGCAGCTCCCTGTTTTATGACCGACAACATATACGTTTTCAATTCGCCGGCGGACGGATACCATCGCTTCAGGTCATTCCACCTGTTTTGCTCAAAATAAAATTCAAGCAATTTCTGGTGCCTGATCTCATTCATTATATCAGGTAAATCACCCTGTGTTTTTAATGATAAACCTGCCCTGGCCCTTATCCTGTTAACACTTGCAAGCGCCTCATTTAAATGATTGTTCTGAGCAGCTGCTTCTGCATGCAGCAACAATACTTCCGCAAACCGCATCACCTCCACGTTAGCCTCAGATGGCGTAGCAGCCCAGTAATTGTCCGCTCCGCCTGCATTCCGCCATGCACTCGTAAACTTTTTATTTAAGAATTTGCCTTCGGGGAAATTTTTGTAGGCGCTTTCAAACCTGTCAATACTGGTTGCGGCAGCGTTCCATAAATCATCAAATGATTTATTGTCGTACCAGGTAACATTGGTTTCGCCAAAATCTGAGTACTTCCACATCAGGGTAGCATACATTCGCTTATCAAACTTTGTATCTGAACCGGCGGGACGCAGTTCTTTCTTGAACTCTTTTAACAGGAAATCGGAAGGTATATACTTGAACCACCCGCCACTGGCCGGACTGCCAGTCAGCTGCGGACGATAGTTGTACATCCCTGCACCGCCACCTTCTTCTCCCCAGGGATTGTACTGACTGCCATATGGTCCATATACCCATTCCAAAACAGACTCCGTGTTGAACTCATTCTTATCGGTAAAATTATCTTCGAAATTACTTACCAGATCATAACTGTAAGGTGCCGTGAGGAGCTGCGCCAACGTAGCTTCTGCAGTGCTGTAGTCTCTTATATACAGGTAAGCTTTACCGAGGAACGCAAGGGCAGCACCTTTGGTCACGCGGCCCCGGTCATCTCCCGTACGCGTAACCGGTAGATCAATTGCAGACTCTGTGAAATCCCTGATTGCCTGCTGGTATACTTCCCCCACAGGTGAACTGGCAACAAAGGCATCCTCCGAAGTTTGTGCTACCGTTATTTTGAGCGGAACATCCCCGAAGTTGGATGCCAGCATAAAAAAACACAGTCCACGCAGAAATTTCGCTTCCGCTATATATCCTTTGGTTAAGGTAAGATCCAGGTTTGCTTTTGCGGCATTTTCAATCACCAGGTTTGCCCGGTAAATACAGCGGTACAGGCTCTGGAATACATTCTGGATATCCCCGTTCTTTTCATCATTGATGAAAGACGCAACCTGCCAGGTGGCGGGTTCACCTCCGGGTATAGTCAGTACGTCATCACCAAGTGCATTGATATCCTGGTAACCGCGGAACGCGCCCCAGTAACCGCTTAAGGGTACGCGGAGCGGACTGTACACCGAGGCGATTGCGGACTTCACATCATCTTCCGTTTTCCAGAATTTTTCTTCGGTCAGCTGATTGGGGTTAGTGGTTTCCAAAAAACTCTTTTTACACCCTGCAACTATTGCAGCAAGCACTGCAAAGGCAATAAGCCATATTTTTAAAATCTTGTTCATGAGTTGAGATTGAATGTTTTGCCAGATGGTTAAAAGGAAACAGTTAATCCTGCTAAAATTGATCTTTGGATCGGGAACGCGCCATAGTCAAATCCCCTGTTAAGCGGGTTGCCGCCATTACCCATATCAGGATTATAACCACTGTAATCTGTAACCGTAAATAAATTCTCGCCGGAAACATAAACCCGGATCCGATCCATCCCCAATTTGTCCTTAACAAATGCAGCAGGCAACTGGTAGCCAAGCTCCAGGCGTTTCAAGCGATAGTATGATCCGCTTTCCAGCCACCTGTCACTGTTACTCCTTGCATTCAGGTTTGGATCCGACAAAATGAACCTTGGAAAGTTGGAATTGCTTTTCCCGGATGACCAGGCATTGAGGGTCGCTGATGAAAAGTTGGTGTACTCGTTCATCTTTTCCATCCATCGGCGTGGTTCGTTGTAGATCTTATTTCCAAAGACACCCTGGAATAAAATGTTTATATCAAAATTCTTCCAGGATGCATTGCCACTTAATCCTGTTTCGAAAGTCGGAATGGGAGAACCCACGTATTGCTGGTCGTTGTTATCGATCATTCCGTCTTTATTAAAATCAATAAACTTCAGGTCACCGGGAGCTGCATTTGGCTGGATCTTCTGGCCATTTGGCCCAACGTATGCATCCACTTCGTCTGCTGATTTAAAAGTTCCTGCAGTTTTGATCAGGAAGAAACTTCCCAGCGGAGAACCGACTATCCCTCTCTGCAAGTCCCCGAACTGTTGTTTACCGCTTCCGATGGTTACCGCAACCATGTTGTTTTTAATGGCTGTCATATTCCACCCGATGTTGTAGGTCCAGTCCTTCGTCTTGTTGCCATAGCTGATGCTCAGCTCGATCCCCTTGTTTTCAATATCACCGGCATTTACAGCTGGCGCTGCATTGATCCCGGTACTTAATGGGATGGGCACGTTCAGCAGTACGCCGTTTGATTTTTTAGTAAACCAGTCGAATACGATGTTCAGTTTATTATTGAAGAGGTTTGCATCAAAACCAATGTTGGTTGTATTCGATTTTTCCCAGCTGAGGTCTTTCGGCGATTGTGCGCCGCTGGGAATACTGCCTATGATCTGTCCTGCCGCTGTCAGGAAGTTATAGTTCGTTGCCATCAAAGCCTGCGTTGCATATAAAGCGATACGGTCATTTCCAAGCGAACCGACGCCGCCGCGGATCTTAAGGAAGTCAATTACCCCTGACAGCGACGAATTCGTGAAGAACGCTTCGTTGCTCAGGTTCCAGGCCGCAGACAATCCATAAAACAATCCTTTATTGTGAGCAGGATCGAAGATGGAAGATGCGTCCTGGCGCAATGACCCATAGATAGAATAGCGATCGTCAAACGCATAGGTAATTCTTCCGAACTGGGAAGTCCTGGTACTTGATTGTGTATAACCAGAAGGCTTGTCCCAGGATGTGGCAGCGGAGAGGCCGTATAAACCCAGTGCAGGATAATACCCAGTGGCGCCAACTGAATTCGAAGTGTCGCGCTGCGCAGAATATCCTATCATCGCAGAGAACTGGTGCTTTTTGATCGTCTTCTCGTAAGCCAGGATGTTTTCCACCAGCCACTGGCTGTAAATGGAAGAAGATACATTTCCAATAGGGTTGTTAATGGTCGTGCTCCCGTCGGCATATGGTGCGAGGTAATTATTTCCATAACCGCGATCATTCGAGTAACCGACATTGAGTTTATATTTCAACTGGTCTATCAGTCTTATCTCGGCAAATGCATCCACAATAATGCCGGCATTATTGTTATAATTCCTTGTGGCATCCAGTACGGCTACAATGTTTGAGAGGTTCTTCAATTCGGGTGGACGCATGCCGTAACCGCCTTTGGGATTGGAAGGGTCATACACCGGAACAGTAGGCGAAGCAACCAAAGACGTGATGATGGTGCTGTGCGTCTGGTCGGCACTTGCGCCATAATACATCCTGCCGCCTGTTCTATTGTAAATAAAGGTTTCCCCGATCCTTACCCGTCCCTTCTCATATACAGACTTTATCCTGAAGTTGGCAGTTGTATTGTCGGAATGGATAACGGCGCCCTCCTGCTTTAAATAACTGCCGGAAAGACTGTACAAAAATGTTTCAGAGCCGCCTGTCAATTCAAAATTGGCTTTGTAACTGGGTGCGTTCTGGTAGATCTCATCCTGCCAGTTGGTATTTACGCCGTTGTAAGCCGGCATGGCGCCCCCGTTATCATTAAACATTTTTGTGAGCTGTTCCCCGCTCAGCACCGACATTCTCTTAGGGATACTGTTGTTTCCATACACCGCGTTAAACCGGATCCTTGGAGTCGTATTTCTCCGGCCCATTTTCGTGGTAACCATAATTACCCCACCCGCAGCTCTTGAACCGTAAATATTCGCAGCGGACGCGTCTTTCAGGATGTCGATACTCTGGATATCGGAAGGATTCAATCCATCCAGGCTACCAAAAGGAATCCCGTCAATAACAACCAGCGGGTTGTTGTTGCCAAGTGTACTGGATCCCCTGATCGTTACTGACAACCCTGAGCCGGGAGCTCCTCCGTTGGATTCCACCGATACACCCGCTACACGACCTTGCAGGGCGGAACTGAGATTGTTGGAAACGTCGGCACTCAACTCTTTTACTTTTACAGAAGCCACAGCGCCTGAAACTTCTTTTCTCTTTTGCGATCCGTATCCAATGGCCACCACTTCCTTTTCGACTGACTCAGCCAATTTTAAACTCAGTTTCAGTGCACCGGATTTTGAAACCTTTACTTCTGTTGTTTCGTAACCGATATAGGAAATAATGAGCGTACCGCCTGTTTCCGGCAATTCAAGCGAAAAATTCCCGCTGGCATCCGTACTGGTGCCCACGTCGGATCCCTTCAGCCTTACGGAAGCTCCTTCCAGGGGCTTGCCCGATTCATCCGTTAAAGTGCCTTTTACGGCTATGGGTGGCGGTGTTTCCAACCCGGGCCGCTCCTCTTTTTTGACATCCGCCGGGGTTACGACAATCGTGTTTTTTGATACGGTAAACCCGACTGGCAGGTTTTTAAAGCAGATCTTTAATACATCTTCAACAGGGAGGTTGCTGACCTTGATATCGATTTTGCCCGCCTGTTTTAACATGGCGTCCTTATAAAAGAACTTATACCCGGTTTGCCTGTGGATCTCTTTGAAGATCTTTTTAAGTGACGCGTCCTTTTCAGAAAGGGTCACCAGCTGGCCAAAGCCATCGGCGCTCACCTGCAGGCAGAAGGCGAGTAAGAATATGGCAGTCAGTTTCATAATCAGCAGCGCCTGCCTGGTGGGCAGAACATTTAAATTCATAATTTTGGTTTGATTTGGGTTAAACAATAAGCAGTCCTTACAGATTTGTTTTTATCCCGATTATGATCGGGAGGGATAACCCAAACTTCTTGCCGTCCTGTCTCGCACACAGGGCGGCTTTCTGTTCAGGCCACCTGAATTTTCCTTTGGTTTTCCTTTATTACATAACGATGATTTTTTTTCCTTCAATCCTGAATTTTACACCGGCCAGCTCAATTAGCTTCAACACTTCCGATACATTGTCATTACGGCTTACAATACCCGAAAAATGTTCCTCACTTATCTTTCCTTCATAGGTAACTTCAACATCATACCATCTCGAGATCTGCAGCATAATGCTTTGAATGGAAAGGCTATTGAAATTGAAGAGCCCATTCTTCCAGGCCATTATTTCATCCGTATCCGGATTCTCATTTATCCCGATCTTCCCTTCCTTATTCAACTGCGCCTGCTGCCCGGGAGAAAGCATTGCTGATGCTGCACCACCGGCCACTTTCACTTTGCCTTCCAACAGTGTTACATCTATTGTTCCCTGGTCACTATAAGCGTTTATATTGAAGTGGGTTCCCAATACTTCGGTGGTTACCCCATTAGTGGTTACTATAAACTTTTTAGCCACATCCTTCGCCACTTCGAAATATGCTTCCCCGGTGATCTCCACTTTTCTTTCCTTACTTACAAATGCTGTGGGAAATGTAATGGAGGATCCTGCATTCATTACGACTGCAGTGCCATCTGCCAGCCGGAGGTTGACGATCTTACTTCCCCTTGGCACCGTGAGTGTATTGTATTGCACAGTCCCCATGCCGGCAACATTATTATAAGCAAGCTGGTCATCAGCCATCTTCACCACCTGGGCATTGCCCTGCGAAGCAAGTTGGCCAATTGCCATGCTATCGAGAATGACCTGCTGCCCATTGGCAAGTGTAAGCACGGCATTGACTGACCCAGGGGCTGAAACATCCTGTTTCACCGGCCCGATAGTTGGGGTGCTGGCCAGTTCTTTCGGGGAAGGAGACAGCAATAGCCAGGTGGTTGATCCTGCAATCACCAGGATCACGGCAGCTGCGGCAATGCGCCACCATTTCCGGCCAGGCAGGGTCACGAGCTTTGCAGGTTGCGAGTCTTTCGCATGTAAAATTGCCTGGAGCATCAGCCCTGCTTTATCGGCCGGCAAAGTTTGTCCGGGTTCAAATTGCTGCCAGGATTCTTCAACCAGCCCGGCGAATTCCCGCTCATCTTTGGACTGCTCTATCCAATGCATCAGTTCGTCCTTTTCTGCAGGAGTAATCGTTCCCTGGAAAAAGCGGTTCAACAGTTCCTGTATATTTTGTTCAGGCATTCCGTATTAATTAATAGGATAATTAGCGCTACCAGTGCCATGTTTTGGGCAAACGCCAATCAATAGACGAACGGGAAGGAAGCACCCCCCAGTCAAAACCCGTATTTTTTAAAAAAAACATTCAGCCGCAACGGCTGCATTCGCCAGGATGGCCAGGTAAAGCGCGCCGGGAGCATGATGGGAAAGCTGCTTGCGGATGCTCTTCAGCGCAAGTGTCATGTGATTCTGTACTGTGGAAACTGTAATATTAAGCTGCCGGGCTATTTCTTCCTGCCGCAAGCCCTGCTCACGGCTAAGGGTATACACCAGTCTTTGCTGCCTGGGCAATTGGTCCACTACCGCCTTTACTTTTTCGAGCACCTGCTTTTGCAGCAGTACCTCATCCGCCTGCTTGCCCGAATCAATTGCACTCCTGCCCAACTCTGATAAAATTGTCGCTTCCATGGCCATACGCCGCAGTCCGCTGATGGCATAGTTGCGTGTCATGGAGTAAAGGTATGCGCCGAAATTTTCAACATCGTTCAGCTTTTCCCGGTGTGTCCATAATTTAAGAAAGACTTCCTGTGTTACGTCCTGCGCGGATTCCGGCGAACTGGTTATCCGCAGGATAAAGAAATAGAGTTTATCCTTCCACAAATAAAAAAGGTCGCTGAAGGCCGCTTCATCACCTGAAGCAACCTGCCTGAGCAGTTCTTTTTCACAAGCAGCAGCATTCCTCATTGGTTCCTTATCGTTTCTTTAGATGGCTATCAATCCGTCCAACTAAAGTAAACTCTTCAAGGCCAAAAAAAAAGGCGGTACACAATCGATTGCGTTGATATTACCCTGCTGAAGCTGTCATTCTGTCCTCAGGCTTTTCACCGGGTTGGCGATGGCCGCTTTTACTACCTGCAAACAGATTGTTGACATGGCAATGAAAACTGCCGCCAGCGCAGACAAAACAAAAACCCACCATTTAATGTCTACCCGGTAAGCAAAATCTTCGAGCCATTTATGCATGAAGAACCAGGCAAGTGGAATCGCTATAACGGCTGCGACAAGTACCAGCTTTAAAAAATCTTTCGAAAGCATAACCACGATGCCGGTAACACTTGCGCCCAATACTTTGCGGACGCCGATCTCTTTTACCCGTTGCTCCGCAGCATAAATGGTCAGTCCCAATAATCCTAATGCCGCAATGAAAATGGCGAGGAGTGCCACCACAAGAAATATGATCTGCCTGATTTTATCTTCACGGTACAGCAGGTCCCACTGCTTATCGAGGAAATGATATTCGAAAAGGTGACGCTGGTCTACACTGTGCAGGATCTCATCCATTTTTTTGATCGTGGCTTCAATATCGCCGCCCGCAAGCTTCACGGTGAAATAGTCGATCACGTGAACAGGATTTTTCCGGAAGCCCAGCACCATCGGCGCAAGCGGCTCATGCAGTGACTGGAAATTAAAATCTTTCACTATGCCTGCAACAGTTGCAGTGAATGGCTTATCCAGCATGGAACGATTGTCACCGCCAAACCTGACGGATGGGATTGTTATCGCCTGCCCCAGGGCTTCGGTTATACCAAGTTCCCTTGCAGCACTTTCATTAATTAATACGGCAGCTGAATCTGCATTGCCCGATGCGTGAAAGTTCCTGCCATTCAATAACCTGATATTATAGGTTGAAAGAAACTGCTCATCCACGCCAAAGAAATACATATCCTTCCCCTCATTTGGATTACTGTTGTTATTATTAACCTTTACAGAAGGAATAGTCTTCCATTCGCCTGGCACCCGCGATGTCACAGCAACAGACCTTACCTGTGCAAGTTTTGCAAATTCATTCTTTATTGTTTCAGCACCCAGCCGTACATCGCCACTATTGATATCGATGACCACCAGTTTATCTTTATCAAAACCCATGTCCTTATTATTTACATACCGCATCTGCTCGTAAATAATAATTGTCGCGGCAATCAAAACAATGGAAATCATAAACTGGAATACAACCAGCGACCGGCGCAATGAAATATTCCCCCGTCCCACCTGGATCTTTCCTTTTAACAACGACAAGGGATTAAGTCCCGACTGGAATAAAGCAGGATAAAGTCCCGCCAGGAATGTAACAATCGCTGTGACCAGGAAAATCCCCGTCCAGATCCGGTAATCGGTATTTGCGCTAATGCTGAGTTCCTTTTCCGTAAATGAATTAAAGGCCGGCAATAAAGCATTTACCAGCACAAGCGAAAGAACAACGGAAAGAATGGTTACCAGCAATGCCTCTGCAAGAAAATGTTTTAAAAGCTCTACCCTTGATGCACCTGAAACTTTGCGGATGGCGATTTCCTTTCCCCTGTTCGTAAACCTCGCCGTTGAAAGGTTCATGTAGTTGATGCAGGCAATAAAAATGATAAAACAGGCTACCACAAGAAACACATAGATATAAGAGAGATTCCCCTTTTTGCCGGAATCACCTTCAATATCACCAGAATAAAAATGGATGTCTTTCAATGCCTGCAATTCAACGTGGCTTTTAGTACCTGCATCAGCTTTATGATTTGCAGTAATAAGGTTATCCAGCTTGTTATTTAATGCCGTGATATCAGTTTTATCCTTCAACTGGAAGAAGGTAGCAAAAGCACCGGATGACCAGTCAGTCTCAAGAAACTTCCTCGCTTCATCATTTGTCTGCAGGGAAGCTTCTGACACGAGCACATTAATGGAAATGCTTGAGTTTGGAGGAAAGTCTTTTAATACTGCCGTTACCTTATAGGGAACATTATCCCAGAACAACAGGACCTTTCCCACTGCGTTTGAAGTGCCAAAATACTTTTTCGCTGATTCCTCGGTAATGATCACCGAATTGGGTTCGGTTAAGGCTTTGTTCCTGTCGCCGTATAACAAAGGGAAACTAAAGACACTCATAAAACCGTTACTGCCTGCTGTAAAATCTTCATAGAAAACATTCTCCTTATTCTCAGCCGATGCCACATTGGTACGTCCGTAAACAGAGATCCGTGCAACATCCTTTATTTCTGGCATATCGGCCGTTGCCCTTGCGGAAACCTGGAAGCCGGTGCCGGACCGCTTTGTAGTTTTTCCCTCCGCAGATGTTTTGCTTTCTACTACGCGGTATATGCTATCACTATTCTTATGGAACCGGTCAAATGTATGCTCATCAAAAACGAACAATGCAATCAGCAGGAAGCTGGTTAGGCCGATGGTTAAACCGATTATATTGATGAAGGAAAAAGTCTTATGCTTCCATAAGTTACGGACAGCAGTTTTGAAGTAATTAATAAACATAGGAGAGTCTCTTGCCTACTCAGCATGCAAAAACATGCCACTTATTAGATTACTGATTTTCAACTCATTATATGGGCAAACCGGCCTAAACTGTCCGCTTTTGTTACAACAGGGTGACTCAATCCGCTACAGTGTGTCAACAGTTGACACAACACACTTCCGGCACCGGCTCCAACTGCGAGGTGCGGTAGATCCGCGTATATCCGAGATCACCACCGAGTGGATCGGAGTCAGGTTCCGTATTGGGCAGCAGTTCGATCACCATACAACTGAGCGGGGCGTTCTTATCGATCCCGTATTGACCGAGACTATCAATGATCTCATTATTGATCCAGTCCGCAATACCCACATGCTGCAGGTACATGAAGTCATTGTGACCGATTCCCATCCGCTTCCGACTTAATAAAATATTGCGATGATCCTTATTATCTACTGTTTTCACCTGCGCGTACAGTAATGCCCAGGCTTCGGTCGCAAATCCTGTGGTCAGTTCTTTTCCTTCCAGCACAGCCCGCGCATACGGGGCGGTTACTGAAACACCCTGGTCATTCCGCGACACGGAACAAACAAGCGAAGGGGCAGGATGCTGCACACCACTTAATCTTATTGTCCTGCCGAACCTCCCCTGTGCAGTTGACCAGGTGTCTTTATGTCCCACGCAAATTTCATAAGTGAAGAACCCAAATAACTCGGGCGCGTCTCCTGTCATGCCCGTCGGTAGTGGTAACAGGAAATGCCTTGGATTCTCCCTGTCGGGGTGCGCACAGGGGATCATCTGCTGCATGGCATTCAGTCCCGCGCGATCATCGGAATGACCGGGAGTGATCACCCTGATCAACTCGGGGTCTATATAGGCGCTCGTCTCCCCTATCTCACCCACATCCACACCCGAATTCACCAGCAGGGGATCGGGCGCATAAGCTTTTACATACACAAAGTAATTGTCAACCGGGTCGCGCACCGGTTCCTCGAATTCAAGCCAGAGCATTTTCTGTCTTGTCCGGCTCCAGGCGTAACCGTCATGGTCACGCGTATAATGGGATAAGGCAATACCTGCAGACAGTACCTTAGGCAACTGTGCCGGTATTACTGCAACAGGCAAATGGATCTCCAGTTCGGGCTTTTCTGGCGGTGCAATTACCGGGTTATGCAGCAGGTTTGGTTCTATCTCATACTTCAGCCTCAGCGGCCTTGGGAAATCATCATTCTTCGGTTTGGGGTCTACCGCATCTATGAAGACCAATGTAGTCTTACCCCTATCAGCTTCCTGTAAGGCAACACTGCTGGCTGTTCTCAACAAATCGATAGTGCCGGTCTCCACACCATTCCGCTTTATTGTGAAGCTTTTGTCGTGAAGGGCATTCCACGACCAGTCGCGATTCAGTTCCAGGCTCACGACAACGATCCATTGTTTGACCAGGTCTGCCTGCGATGAGAAACTGATACTGCCGTTTTCGGGCGATAACAGGTGATTCACTTCCCTGCAACAACCAAACACTACCCGCTGCCCGGGTTTTCCAAACAAGGTTAATCCATTTGTTTCGAGGTCAATCGCAGCTGCAAGCCTCGACATCATTTTTTCATCCGGTTGCAGCATAATACCCTTCAAATGCTTTCCGGGGTTGCCCGCATCCATTGTAAAGAGACCCGACTCGTCATTGCTATCGGCACGTGTAAAGAGTTCAGTTGGTCTTCCATACCGCGCTTCCTCGCTGCCGAAATATTCCGCAAGCGGATCTTCCTTGCACACAGGCGTCACCGTTATCCGGATATCACGGGCTGTCGGCAGAATGAGGTTACCGGTCGCCGGGGTAGCAGGCAGATCACCCAAGGTGGCCGGATCATTAAACTTGATCACCCGCGCATCTACAAATGAAAGCCCGAGGTTGATTGGCTCCGTGAGCACTGAAGGAAAATCCCGCGTCGTCGTATAAAGCGGGTAGAAGGTCTGTGCGCCCAACCCTTTCACCGCAACTTCGATCCGCAATGTCACCACATCAGGATCCGGATACCCGGGCTCGCGTTTGTCCTTCTTCGCGACCGGAAGATCCGCTTCAAGCAGGTCAAGCGCATTATCCAACCCGGTAAACAGCAAAGCAGGATAACCCAGCAGCGGCCGGTAGATCTTGTAAGTATTCTGTAACGGGTGCACTTTCACCCCAGCTGGTGGAAGGTATCGCCTGAACCTGCATGCAGCATGCTGCGATGGGATCGAATGCAGCGGGTTGTCTTTTTCTGTCGGGCCGCCACCGGTCATATCAGCCATCCTCACCCGAAACCTGTAGGTCTTTCCGTAAAGTAATTCCACCTGGTCGAGCCCAACAGGATTCACGGGGCGTGGTGTTGCCGAGCCCATGCCGTATAACTTCATTGCCCGATCTTCTTTCAAAACAACAGAAGTGCCGTCCCACTGCGAAAAATAGGCGGGCAACCAGAAAATCCCTTCCTTGTATCCATCCAGTTGCGTGGGTGCAACCTCCACTCCGAATTCGCCACTGAACTGGCCGAGGTCCACACCAGCAATGCTCAATTCACCTGCCACTTTGTTCAATGAATGCCATTTGGCAGCGGGATCATCCGCATCCTTCACATCAATACGGTAATTCAGCACGCCGACCGGCGCATCAACGATCGGTTCAGCAGAAGCACCGGAATGATCGGGCCTTCGCAGTAAGCGGTTAAGCCATTCGAGCAGCTGCTCGTCTTCCCAACCGATCCTGATGCCGAAATCTGATACGGGCGGCAAGCCGTCCTGGTCTGCCTCCAGTACGGGGTTCGACTTCTGCGGCTGCATGCAATGCACAATGTTGGTGAACCCGTCATCGAAATCCGCAGCCTCCTTAAACAGCACATCAAAATTTCCTGCCTGCACATCATCAGTCACAAAAAACTGGATTGGTGCAAACAGGGTGCGCTCCACCGAAAGTTTTGGCAGTCGCGCCGCATACTTTTTGATCAGCACTTTATCAGCAGCGGCGTTCCCAAAATAATCGCTGCCGGTAGCGAGATCGAGATAGATCCAACCACCGTTTTTAAAATAGTCTGCCTGCGGCAGGGGAACCGTGGTTTTGTACAGCATGCCGAGGCGCTTGCACAATTCCGGTTGCCGCAGCAGCATGGCATACACTTTCCCCCAGCTGAGGTCATCGTTATTGAAATCCTTCGTGCCGGGGGGACTCTCCTTCTTCATGGCACAGAGGTATTCATCATCAACCACCCCGAACCGTGGTGAACGCGGATGCGTAAAATCAAATGCGTTGCGATAACTCTTAGGCAGGTACTTCCTGATAAACGTGCTGTTCTTCGGTAAGGGCTTCAGCTCATTGGCGGCGATGGTGATATTGAAATTGTCCTTCAGTGCCTGGAAAACCGGCTCGGGGTCATCGGGAAAATCAGTCAGCAGGTCAACCGAATCCACAACCGTCGATGGTGAAGGCAACAGTTCGAGTGAAGGGATCAGCTTTGCCGCGAATTTCAGTTTGGCCTTTGCAAAAGCCGCAACCGGCGTTCCGGGGATCAACTCAGTGGTAAAGGGAATCAGCGGATCCTCCCTTGGAACGAAGAGTATATGAAGGGAAATAGAATTCCCGGTGAACTTCTGTGGGAAGCAAAGGATACTTGCCTTGGTGCCTGAAAGCATAACCAGATTTTTAAGTTTACATAATCCTGATCAGTTCCTGCCAGGTGTAGGATTGTTCAAAATTGAGTACATACGCGGCCGTTAGTTCTACTGTAACGGTAAGGTCGAACTGGGCCAGGGTTTCCTTGGTCGTTTTCAATGGGTCATCGAGCATGTCGGCGATCCGCAGCGGTGCTTTTCCTTCCACTGTTGCGGCGCCACCGAGGGTTGCCACGGTAAAACGCAACTCCTGCGAGATGACGGCGTAGAAGACCTTCTTATCCGAATCGTATTCCGTGCCGATGGTGCGTGACCCTTCTGCTTCAACCAGTTCGGAGATCTTGATCTTTCCCTGGAAGCCCATGGCTACCTTAAAGGAAATGGCTTTCGCTTTGTCATCAACGAAGTCGATACTGCATTCCACCACACCGATCGCATAACATGCAGCAACTTCGAGGAATGAGGTGGCCATTACGCCCATATCTGCTGCGATCTTGAGATTGAAGCCGCCCTTACTTGCCCCGTGTTCCGTTTTTTCAAAGATCATGAAGCCTATCTTCCCTTTGAACCATGCCAGTTCAGGAAGCGGTCCACCTGCCAGCTCTTCCCAGGCCGGTAGTTTACTGCCATCACTTTTCTGGAATTCATCCCACTTCTTCGGAAACTCCACTCCTTTCATCGGGCCTACCTGCACTTTGCCGTAATGGAAGGGGAACATCTTATAGGTATAGAAAGTAATGGACACACTAAGTCCTGTCTTCCATTTCCGTTCAGCACTATTGAGGAAGTTGTAGTTGGAAAATTCAGTCTCCGCTTCACCCAGGTCCGTTTTGCCAAAGAACTGGAGCATGTCCTGGATGGAGCCTAAGAATCCACCATACTCAGATACCGTTTTGTCGATCTTTGGGGCATCGGTACCGGAAGCATAGAAGTTCATGTGAAACAACTTTACGCGCTTCTGCCCCTGCACATCATACACGAGCTTGTAGGCTTTCATTCCCGTCTCCCATTTCTTTGCACTATTGGGATCGATAACAATGCTGATCTCCGAAGTTTTGCCTTTATCGAAATACTCCACATAACTGGTCAGGTTGGCATCAGTGCGCAGCATACGCGGCGTGGTACTCACATTCACTTCGCCGGGAGAAGTCAACTGCAGCTGACCTGGACCGTGAATTTTCAGGCTGCCGTTTCCTGCCCCGACGGGAAAGGTTTTATTGAGGTCGGGAAAAATATTCTGTGTGCCCGCCAATGCATAGAAGTCTGCAAACAATGGCTGTTGCGTGGAAATAAAATCCGTTCCCACCTGGATCACCGGCCGCAGGAAAAGTGTACGGTGCGAACTGCTGCCATGTACCAGCCCGATCGAATTTTTCGGATCGTCTGATGGTTCCCGCAATTCGTAAATATTGGAAGCATTCATGCTCATCAGCGGCACGCCACTGTTGCTGCCAAGGCCGGAAATCTGGTTGTCTTTTTGCGCTACGGTTGTCCAGGCCCCATCGTTCGGCAACACAAACGTACCGCGGGCCGCATTCGCAAATACGGTTGATCCATACATCTTATTCGTGTCAACCCTTGTCACCCGCAGCTCTTGTTGTGAGCCTGCGATATTGATCACACAATCGACTGGCCCGCCAATGGAACCCTCCTTCGTGAGCAGGTACGACAGCTGGCTTGCTGATAATGGCTTTCCCCTTGGCGCAAGCTGCACAAATCCTTTTTGTCCTTTGCTGGGTACATAACCATTCACTTTGCCGCGGGCAACATTTTCAACCTGGATGTTGGCATCGAAGATCACTTCCTGCAGGCTTGCAGTTTCGTCGCCTGCTTCAAGTGGAGGCACCTGCACCACCCGCAACGTGTCCCTGATATTCGTGATCTGGTAGAAAGCTTTAACAGGCCCAAGATGGAAAAGATATGGATTCGCTACTGCAACGCCCTTAAGCTTATAGGAGAAATCAAATAATCCGGGTCCTTCCGCCACCCAGCCGCTGTCGTGACGGGTGACTGTGCTGTTTGCTTTCCGCTGGATAGTGATGGTCCTTACCACGCTGGCGCCACAGCAATAGAGGATGCTTTTGATCTGCACCACTTCATGGGCTGTGCGACCAATCATTACGTCAAACCTTGCCTGGCTGGTCGCAGCGATCTGCGCATCGGAGTTCAGCCAGTTGCTGAAAGCGGATGCACCATAACCGGAGATGTCGATCCTGCAAAGCGGTACGCGCTTATCGGGGCTCGATGGACCAAATTCGTTATTGAATACGGTATCGACCACGAAGCCCAATACACTCAGTCCAAGTGCATTCCTGCTTTCGTCCACAAGGTTCCTCGTCTGGATGGTCACGCCATCGAACCCAAGAGATTCGTTATTCGCCGCTGCCGTGGTCAGTGCCACCAGGCTCACTTGTGTGGCACCAGCCAATGCAGGCTGTTTGAAATGCGGCTGGTTATTATGGATCGCAGCTTTGTGCTGCTGCAGCTGAAGCACTGATTTCATTCCAAAGGGAAGGTTCACCCACGCGGCCATGGCAGGCACATTCGCAGCATTCACGTCGTTGAAATCAGCAAGGATGTTCGCGATGGCTGCCTGCGCGGTCACGGGCAACAGTTTGAATGAGGGCACCTGCGACAACAGGGCAGGGTCACCGGTATCGAGCGAAGAGGCTGGGGAGGGGAATGGACTGGGTAGAACATCAGGGTTCTGGACAGTCGATATTGCTTCCCATTGCACCGGCGGCAGGGTGAAGACATGCAGGTTGTTGGCGCCCGCGACAAGTTCAATGCCTTCAAATTCCAGTTTACTTTCGGGTCCTACACCAACCCCGAACTGATCAATATTCCCTGATACATCCAGCAGGAAAAAAGAAGGGAACTGAGCCCCACCAGATGAATGGGAAAATGTCCTTTTCATCCACTCTTCCCGACTCGCGTCTTCATCAATAAGTTTGCCCGCACTGATCTCCTGTTCCGTCACCTTGCCATTTTCATCCGGCACCTGCATCACGTAGGAGATGCTGTGTTGAGAACTCTTGTTTTTTAGCCGTTCATAGATCCCCTGCCGGTTGGAGTCTGTTTTGTTGAATAATTTATTTCCCTGTGGCAGCAGCTGGAACTGCAATTGCGGGTCAGCGATGTCGGTCCAGTTGACCGAAGCCAGCAGGCTTGTCTGCAAGTAATCATGGGCGTATAAATGTTCCTGCCGGCCGGGAATGATCTCAAGGTTTGACACGTATGGATCCGGGAAAATAGGAAGCAGGCTATACAGGCCGGACTGGAAACGACATGCTCCTTTGTCAACCGAATCGCCATCGGTAACATGGCCGGTCAGCGTAAAAGCATCACAGGGCGTAACCTTCGCAAATGCATTGGAGAGCGCAAAAGAAAGCGGGGCCAGTTCATCGAACAGCTGTTGCTGCAGCAGTTTCTTCAGCTGCTGGTTCGCATAACAGGCAATGTAAGTATCCTGTTTGTACTGGAGCAGGTAATAGCGCGCATCGGTATAATTCGCTTTCAGTCGTTTGCCGTCGGATGTGACAGGCTTGTCAAAACTTCCCGCAAGGTTCACCGTTGTAAGGATTGATTCCGTTTCATCCAATGCCGAACAGGTATATATGAGGCTGGCAGACTTTTGCAACTGCACCACCACCCCCGAACGTTTGGGGGCACCATCTTCCCACCAGAGGTTGTAACGCTGGAAGACATTGGCTGCTTTTGCTTCGAAAGCGTACAAAGCAATTTTCGCGGGCTCAGCGATCCAGAAGGTTTCGCCGAGCTGGATGCTGTCGCCCCCGGGCTTCATGAAATCAGCTGCGAGGTCACCGGCTGCATGCAGCAGGAAAGCGCCGTTGCCTGCTGCTTCACCAAGTTTGTTGTGGTCTTCAAAAGTTAGCGGCAGCGACCAGGCCGACAGGTCAACTGCCGCCCTGCCCTTCGTGCGGAAAAGCGTTGACCTGACCTGGTTAATATTCAATTGTGTCGATGCACTTTGTAAGGGAAAAGCAATGCGTTGCAATTTGATGAGGTAAAGCGGTGCTACCGGCAGCCAGGTAAACTGGTAATTGTTATCATAAAGATCAAGACTTGAATTGCCCACCTGTGTAAAGGAGCCGTTGTTGAAAGAAAAGCGGATGACCAGGCTTGCCGGCAGGTTTGCTTTTGCCGCTGCGGCGTCCTTACCCGCTTCTATAGGCGCGTTGGCAATTGGTGCGGCCGGGGCGAGTTCAAGGCTCAATTCGCAGCTGGCAGTATCCTCCAGCACGAGATTATTATCCGTGATGGTTATGTTACTGTCGAATGAAAACTGGCCCGAAGATATTTTCAGTCCTACGTAAGCGTTGGCCGGTGCCAGGCTCGTAAGATAGGAAGCCCTGATCCAAACAGAGCCAGGTCCCAGGTTAATATTATGGATGGCGCCGGCTGGAAGGAAGTCGGTATACTCGAATTTCAGGAAAGGCAGCACATCGCTTTTGAATGCAGCGAACTGCAGCAGTTTTGGTGCGAAGAAATCGAACCAACTGGGCATTCCCGTGTCATCGATAAAGGGTCCCAGGGTATAGGCCGGTGCGCGACCCTGCAACCATTCCGGTTTGTGGTTGTCGCCCAGTACCTGTGCGGAAAGCAGGCTGCGTCGGACGACGCGTGTACCCGTTCCCGGGGCATGTTCCGCCAGCAGGTTTGAATCTATGAGTCCTGCAAGTTCTTTTTCCAGTGCTGCCGGAACCGTTGGTTCGACTACGCTTTGCACTTCGGCCTGTTCAGTAAATGTGGTGTCGGGATCCTCTTTAACCAGCCAGGAAGCGAGAGCGGAGCGGAGTGTCTTAAGTGCATTTGTATCGCGGTGATCGTATGGCGACAGGTTTGCCGTTAACGATGCAAGACTGTTGACAAGTTTGCGTTTGTCCATAGTGCAACGATTTAGAAATGCGATAAATAAACCTGTAGAACCTTAAAGAGAGGGTAGCGAAGGATTATACTGAATTTAAGAAAAAGAATCGAGATGCGGGGGAGTGCCAGGCCTGGATGGAATCGCTTTGCCATGGGCTTGATAATAAGTTACTAAAAGCAGGATCATTAAGAGTATAACTGGCAAGCTTATGGCCTGGGGCAACCATGGTGTTGCAATCAGGAACAGCAATCCGGCTACTAAGTGCGCTTTAAATAACCATTTGAATTCTCCCCTGTTTCTCAGGACTGCGTACGCTAACAAAAAATTAGAAGGGAAAGCCCATACCAGGTTATAGTTCCATTTGTAAATATCCCTGCCGATACCTAACCAAAACCAAACTATCACTACACCAATAATTCCAGCCGTAAGCATCAGGGAAACAGAAATCACTCTTTGCACTTTCTGCCACTTTTCAAAGGGAATGAAAGTCAATACCAATGAAACAAAAAGCAACCCTGAAAATAATGATCCCGGGGTTAATGGAAATGTTGATTGTGCATCCCGTTTAAATAAAACAGTCTCTTTCACTACTGAAGATTGTTTTCCCAGTTCTGACTGTAGTAGTGCTGGCAAAAACAGCGAGCTTCTGCGGGAGAGCGGTTTATCAATTTCACTCCCAAGGATGAGATTGATGCCGAGGTCCAGCCACTTTCTATCGTTTGAGATCAAATGTGCGTGTAATAGTTTCCTGGTGGTAAGTTCATTGGAAAGCGAATCCTGCTTACCGGAACTTCCAAGATAGTCCCAGATCAAATCCAGTACTTTAGTTGTACAGTTGTTTTTGAAAAACTCGTACCTGTAATACCTGCTCCTGTCGGTATTCGCTAACTCAAGTTTCCGGACAATTACATCTTCCTCCTCGGGAGTCAACATCAGTTCCTGTTCAATGACATCCCGGTTTTCTTCCTGATAAGTAGCAATAAAACTGTTGAAATCTTCAAGGGAGAGAAAATACAATAGCTTGCCAGATAGAAATTCAGTCACAAAATTCCGCGACTCAAAATCGAAGGTGCCGAAATTATAGACGACATCCTTCTTATTTACGCTGTCAGTAACCCTGATTGCGGTGTGCCCGAACACAGCGTAAAGATCATCACCAACGCCACAGGTTAAAATGCTGATCCTGTATTGCCCGCCCGTTCTACCGAATGCAGCTGCTGAACAAAATCCCAAAACCAGAAACAGCGCTATCCTGAATATTCCCGCCATGGCGGTAAAATAGGCAATTTCAAAGGATTAAATTCACACCAGCAGCTTTTTCCGGTAACGTCTCAATACAAATTCTGAAATCCACAACTGGATGGAGTCCTGTTGCAGGCGGCTCGCATTTTTAAAGTTATGGTCTACATTATCCAGCAGGTGCATTTCATTGGAAATAGCCAGTGCATCCAATTTTCGTTTGAGGATCACTGATTGTTGCACCGGCACAATCTGGTCCTTGTTGCCATGCAGGATCAGGACAGGAATTTTCTTTTGTCCCACGAAATTAATTGGCGAGAACCTGCTCAGCAATTCACCTACCCTTACGCTGTCTTTCAGCGGATCAAACCCAATCACATATTTCTTAATACTGAAATCACTACCTATAATTCCCAAAACCTTTCCAATTGACGCGTCTATTCTTTCTGCAGCGCGTCCATGATAGAGATCTGTCAGGTCATTCGGACCATACACATCAATAACGTAATTGAATTCCGTCTTCCGGTATTTCGCAGGTTGCAGGATCGTATCCGGGAATGCGATCATCATGGCAATATGCGCGCCGGCAGACTCACCCAACAGCCCGAGATTAGTGGTGTCCAGTCCACGTACAGCTGCATTTTTCTTTGTCCATTCAATTGCTTCATACACATCCAGGATACACTCCGGGAATACCGTTTTATTATTCCCTGCGACAGAATAATTGGGCGCAATGATGGTATACCCTCTTTCCCGCAATGTATTTATCGCACCATGGATCCGGTTAAAGTTGATAGCCGCTTTAGTGCCTCCGACCCATGCCCCGCCATGGATATAAAAAAGCACAGGAGAAGCTTCAAACACTTTTCTCGTTGGAAAATACAGGTCCAGCTCCAGGTTGTTTTTGTACCGGATGCCGTATTCAATTGTTCCCACAGTGACCGGGGCTTTGGTTCGAAACAGCGAGGTTCCAATGACTACCAACAATACCAGCAGCAACACGAGGAAACCAATAACGGAATATTTGAGAATACGTCTCATTTGATAAAGTTCTGAGTAAGCACTAAACCAGAATCAGCATAATCGGGGAACTATTAGGAGAAAACGCGTTAACGTACTGATCAATGCCTGTGCATAGACCGGGTATGTCCAGCTTTAAAAGTGATACCAGCTGCCAGAATTGCCGTAGGCAAAGCCATTTACTTCCTGCTGATCTGTCAACAATGCCGGGGAATATCTCGTAGATAAGACCCAGCCAGCTAAGATCCGCCGGGCCTGGGTTCCTGCGAGGCAGATCCCCGTGAATCGCAATTGATGAGTAAGTCATTTTGATTTGGTTTTTGGTGATGTTATCGTTAAAACCAAGGTCATGCCGGGTTCCCAGCTGATTAATTTGCAACACTTTAATTTTTGCAGGATAAATAAAATGCTGCTATATCAAGATATTTTGAAAAAAGTGAGGGTGTTGTTGATTCAATTTGTTCCGTAAACTCCAGTCATTTATCTTCCCGCTTTAAATAGCCCTAACCCTAATGAAAAAATTCCTTGCAATCGCTATTGGTTTAGCGTTATGTTTATGGGGAGTCGTTGCTTTCCTCGCCTTTATTTCCATATACGCCGACGACAACTCTATTTCGTTTTCAGAATTTGCAATGATGGTAATAATATTATCGATAATACCAGCAACCTTAGGCTATTTTCTATTAAAGAGCGAAGCTGCAGGCAATTTTATTAAGACATTATTTCCGCCAAAAAAGAATCACAAAGAAAAGTTTGCGGAGCTACGCAAGTATTTTAATGACTCAAGTCCATCAGTACCTGCCGGCAATACTGTATCAGTTCCTAATGAGGATGCCCCGGTGGAAGAGAAACTTCCGTCGCTAGATGGACTGCCATTATACAACTGCTTTTTTATTACCTACCTGGATGCGTCTTTTAATGTAAGCCGGCGCCGGATTAATGTTTGTGATATAAAACCAGCCGGCTATGGCGATTTCTACCTGGAGAGCTACTGTTATGAGCGGCGGGACACACGCACTTTCCTTCTTTCCAGGATCCAGGAAGTTGTAGAGCTGGAAACGGGTGAAATACTCGCAGATAAAGCAGGTTATTTCCGGGACCGCTACCATAAAAAACATTACAGTCCCTTGCAGGAACTACTTGGCACCCACAAGAGCGAAATTCTTGCAGCTATTTATATAGCGAAGTCTGACGGTGATTTAAAAAAGGAGGAACTGGAAGTGTTGGCGGACTATTTATCGGAGTTAACGATCAAAAAGTTCGATAAAAAACAATTGATAACAGATCTCAAAAAATTAAGCTGCCATGCGCAGGAGTTCAAAAATAATATTCACCTGATCCATGAGCAGAGAAGTGAGGATCAGAAAAAGCGTTTCCTGGCCTGCATAAATGAGATCATCCTGGCTGACAGGAGAGCAGATGCCATAGAACTCGCAGGCCTGCATACCATTAAAAAGATCTTCCAGGTCGAGTACGAAATCAGGAAAGTAGCATAACCGAAGTATACGCCAGGCAATGATTTTAAAGAATTACGTTATCCGCGGTACTAACCCTGCGACAGGTAACTCCAACAAAAAAACTATCCGTGCATTTACAGATGAAGACGCCAGGGACAGCGCCTTCGAGGTAGGTCTCGTCGATCCCATAGAAATTTTGGAGTCAAGCCACGATCTTCCGTCAGAAAGGCAAATTGATTATGCCACAGACTTAGGCATCAATTTCCCCCCTGATATACCAAGGGCGGCATTGTCTGACATGATTACCCGCGCCGTTGAAAAAGACAGGGGAGCTGATATCTCACTTATCAGGTATGCAGAAAGTCTCGAAATAGAATGTTCAGAATATATAAGTGAAAAACACCTGGCTACCACGATTGTAGATTGTACGCCGGCTGAAGAAATAATAGCATTCTTCCTATATAGCCTGTATTGTTCACTAAAGGAAATAACCATCGTATCGCCTGAAAACTTTCAGGACTATAAATTGTTTGAAACTTTTTCAAAAGAGGTAAGTATTGATTTAAAGTTTATAGCATCATTTAAAAAGGCAATATCCTATTCTGACGATGACCGATTCAGGGTTTTATTCAATAGCACTTTCCAACAACAGTTTTTTGACAGCAGGGCACATGCGTTTGAAACGATGAAGAGGTTTTTGAATGACAAATTCAATCTCAAGCGGCCTCAAAAAAACCCCTCAAAACCCAGCCAGGCGAAATCCTACGGAGCAAAACGTAAAACTAACGTCAGCACTGGAGGATGTCTTTCTCAGGTAGTGCTACTTATAGTGATCATCGCTATCCTAATTTGTTTTGCTAAGTGAATAATACAACTTGTATTCGCCGTCTTTTGAAACCAGGGGTGCTTTGAATTTATAGGTGCTGTTCTGATCAACGATGACTTTTGCTTCGGACATGTCTTCATCTTCGATGAGGCCCCGGGTAATTCCACCGGTACTAAAGATCTCCTCGAGGAAGTTCTTGATTTCCCGGGCCGATCGGCTGTACTCGTTCAGGATCCTGCCCATTTGCGTATTCATGTGATCATTCTCCCAGCCACGGGCATGGATGCGGAAATGATCTCCCTTCATCACATATACGCCCATTGCTGGCAGACTGCTGGTGATGTTCGTATTGTCCTCTGCATCCCCAAGTCCATAGTTCAGCACATTGGCGTTGTCAGTAGTGAATTCATTCAGCATGACCCAGTTGTTGCCGATGTTGGCATAAAAGACACAGTCGCCGCTTGAGCCCACATCTTCATTGTCGATGATCTCAATGCTGTTCAGGCGCACTTCAAAATGCAGTGGCTTCTGTGCGGCAACAATCCCTTTTGTTTCAGCATGGTCCCAGTAGAAAATAATCGACTGTGCAATCTTCTCCGTATTGGGCAAGCCGATAGATTTCCAGGGATAGGTCACCCTCGCAGTTTTACCATCAGGAAGCAATTCGATCTGCGGATCGCGCGAATAGGAATTGCCCGGCTGCCTGATGATCCGCCATTTCAATGCCGCGTTGGCATGAGGTTTGGCAAACATGGCGCTCACATGGAATACATAATCTTTCCGGTCCATCTCCACCACCTGCGCGAATGGCATAAGGCCTTTTGTATTCCATTGGGTGCTGCCGTCAGCCGAGGCAAAAACGTCAACCCTTTGTCCATAGAACTGGTCCAATGGCTTATTATTCACCTTGATCTCATTTCCATAAAAACTAAAGGATACAGGCAGGTGTCGCTTGGTTGCGACGAAATGCGGCGGGTGGATCTCCGTGTGCGGATCACCGTGACCCCGCTCCCAGATCCACATGCCTTCAATAAATACACTGTCACCGGGTGAGGGCCAGTTCCAGATAATGTCCTTGCGGGTATGACCTTCGGAGAAGAACCCGAAGCTGTTACCCTTTGTATTGAATGGCTTCGCGGGATTGTATTCATATTCTTCCTGTCCCAGCCCCGTTTCCCATTCCACTTCAATATTCTTCTGGTGGTCGGGTTTGGCAGCCGATGTAGCCAGCAGTGATTCATACCGTTTATTCGGCTTCACCCTGAACGTCATATCATGTGTATAATGACAGGTAGGAAAATCAACAACGGCCACCTGGCATTCATCCTCTCCCACTATCCCTTCCAGGATCTCGTATGACCGGATCGGTTTATCATAGGCTATCATTTCGCCCACGGAACGATGGGCAGGGGCAAGGATATTCACATCGAGATTATCGCCACTGACCCTCGCACCCGAAATATCGCCGCCTTTCAACTTGCCCGCCAGGAAAACCGCAAAGGAAGAACTAACGCCCGGTGCATCAATCCACAGCGGGGCAAGTCCATATCCTGCTTCTTCAGAACTGATCTTTGGTCGCCTGATCACCCATTTCTGTACATCCAGGTTTCCCTTGCTGGTAAGCGTTAGTGGGCCGGATGTTGAACCAGGTGAGGTCAGCACCCAACCGGGAAAGGCCACAGGTTCGAGGAACCAGGTGGCATCTTCACCGGCAGGAAGCAGCTTCCACACCTGGTTCCTGAGTGATACCGTTATTGCGGTAGTGCCGTCTATGGGCCGGGGCGCCCGGTAACGTTTATCCTGGAAGAAAATATATGGCTGGCCAGCTCCGGCATTGGCGCTTAAGGAAACGCCGGGCTCCGGTTTTCTCACGGTAAAGTACAGGTCAGAAATGTTTGACCGGAGCAGGTAGCCACCCTGAGCGGGTTCAAGTGTGAATCGTTGTGCAGCAGACAGGTTGGACTGGTACTGCCAGACGGGATTCTTTTCCGTGGCAATGCTACCCTGCACATCGAGCACCATTCCTGATTGCTTATTTCCCACCTGGTAGCCGTGATGGGGAAATTCTGCCGGAACTACGGGCATATCTGTCAACACAAATTTGACGGGATTAAAATGAACGCTCATGTACGTGTCGTCGTCGGTATTGTTGCCCACGTCGTCGCCACCGGTATCGCCATTCATTTCGAAGCTGCGAACAAGGTCGCCGCCTGACACGCCTATATTATCGATGGAATGGTCATTGTCCACATACGCAGCCTGTGAAAAAGTAGCCGAGTTGATCTTCATGATCTTCTTCCCGGGAGGCGCTTCGTAGAGGGAGAAGGTCCAGTTGCCCACAGCTGTTGTCCAGTCGCCTACGGTTTCCGCAAAACTGCAATTGAATTCACCGAGAATATGTTTCTGGTCATTGCTGATTCGGATGCGCACGGTAGCAGTTACGTTAGGACCATTGCCCTTGAAATCGCGATCGCCTTTCACATGGTCGGGAAATAGTTTCAGCACCGGCTCAAGAGAAATGCTGCGTTCGCCGGACGGGTTCGCATCGAGTGTGTTACTACCAGTGTTTCCAGGCTGGGCAATTGCCAGGTGGAAAAGAGAAACCGAAAGCAGGAGCAGCAGTGATTTTTGCATGGCCAGGAAGTTTTGCCCAAACTATCCTACGAAATGCGGCTATGCAAGGGTGTAATTCACAGGAATTGGGGGTGTTTTTCCCGTGGGGACTTTGCTCCTTGCGAAATTAATTTGTATGGACGGTTGAATCGGTTGAAGAGGCTACTCATTTCTGTGACCTCACAAAAACCCTGTTGTCAATATTTGGGTAGCTTTAGTATTTTTATCCCTAACTATATCTATTTAAGCTATCCCGTTGCACACAGCTCCTCCTGTTGCTATTTATTAGTCCGTCATTTTTAGCTGCCAAGAACAAATTCCGGATTGAACCGTTGCTCCTGCTTCAAGTTCTTTCATTTTTCGGTGACTTCTATGCCCACCAGAGCTGCTGATCCGAACACACCCGGAAGATGTTAATATTAGGCAAAAGCCGTATCCTATTTTGTACTATTTGGTACAATACTCCTATCTTTGTGTTGTAATTCATTTGAAATGCCTGGCAGACCGAAAATATTTGATGAAAATGAGATCATTGCCAAAGCAGGCGAAGTGTTCTGGCGATTGGGCTATGAAGCCGCATCAACAGAGGATCTTCTCCAGGCAATGGGAATCGGCAAAGGCAGTTTCTATTTGTCTTTTAAAGGCGGGAAAAAAGAACTATTTGAAAAGGCTCTGATTAAACATGCATCGAATTTAGTTTCAGGATTAAAGAAAAATCTTTCCCAAAGCAATGACCCTATTGCAGACCTGAAAAAATTCTTTTTTGACCTCGCTGACGCAGATGATGATGAAAAGCTCAAAGGTTGTTTTATCGCAAACAGCCTGGCAGAAATGGCAGGCAGGGATGAGGCTACGATGGAGCTTACTTCAAAATTACTACATGATCTTCAGGATGCCTTTAGTGTGGGAATCAAACGTGCCCAGGCACTCGGCACGGTTAAAAATATTGATGCTGCCCTAATCAGCAGGCATCTCCTGAACCTATGGAATGGATTGAGCCTGTCGAGACGAATGTATTCAAGAAAAGAACTCCGTGAAATACTGAAAATTAACCTGCAGGTACTGGGATAATTTTTTAAACATTTTTGTACTAAACAGTACAATATAGCAGATGGGTATCAAAGAACGCTTAACAACAACTAATAAATAAACCTAGCATTATGAACTACAAAATTTTTGGGACCAGATCGGGATTAAGGGTTTCTGAACTGGCGTTGGGCACGGGGAATTTTGGGACCCGGTGGGGCCATGGTGCCGATGAGTCCACTGCACTGAAAATATTCAACGGCTATATTGAAGCCGGCGGAAATTTCATAGATACAGCGGATGGATACCAGAAAGGCGAATCAGAGGAACTGATTGGAAAGTTTATAAAAGGAAAAAGGCAGGAGCTTGTATTGTCGTCGAAATTTACAACCGGGGGAAGTACGCCATTGACCACAGGAAACAGCAGGAAAAATATCAGGAATTCAATCGAAGGCAGCCTGAAACGCCTGAACACAGACTACCTCGACATTTACTGGGCACATATCTCTGACGGACAGACGCCAATTGAAGAGGTAATGAAAACATTGGAAGATCTGACAAGGGAAGGCAAGATCCTTTATTCGGGATTTTCCAATTTCCCTGCCTGGCAGATCGCCAGTGCTGCAACGATGTCGGATCTTAAAGGATGGTCGCCTTTAATTGGTATCCAGATCGAATATAACCTGATTGACCGGTCCGCAGACAGGGAGTTGCTGCCGATGGCGGAAGGATTTGGATTGGGGGTTGCCTTTTGGTCACCGTTGGCCGGCGGAACACTCACAGGTAAATACCGTGCCGCTGCACAGGAAAATATTTCCAGGCAACAAGCCTGGGGCGGCACCCTTGTGAAAGCAGAAAGCAGCTTGCGGGAAACCAACATTGTGGACACGTTGGAAGCAATTGCCAAAGAGCAGGGAGTAAAGGTATTGGAGATCGCACTTGCATGGGTGCGACAGAAACATGATCAGTCCGGGCTGTCCACGGTAACCATACTTGGCCCCCGTACCGAATTACAGTTAGCGGATAACCTCAAATCCCTGGATGTTAAACTAAGCGTGGACCAGATGCAACGCCTCAACGAAGTCAGTGCAATAACTTTGGGATCACCACATGAAATAATTGCTGAAAACCGGGAAGCTATTTTCGGAGCCGGGTCCTCCCTCTTTCCTGCACTATGAAACGCGTTTCAAACAGAAATTAATTTATCACCACACAAATTGTAATCTCATGATCTTAGTTACAGGAGCCAATGGTGGGCTGGGAGCTGCAACCATTAATGCATTAATTAAAAAATCGTCATCACTCCAAATTGCGGGTTTAGTAAGGGACCGGTCAAAGGCGGCAGAGTTGATTGAAAAAGGAATAGATGTACGCACCGGGGACTATGACGATTTTGACAGCCTGGTAGCGGCCTTTAAGGGCATCGAAAAACTTGTACTTGTTTCAGCACCGGCATTATCAGATCTCAGGTTAAAGAGGGAAAGTAATGCAATCCTTGCCGCAAAGGAGGCAGGAGTAAAGCATATTATTTTTACCGGCATCCAGAATCGGAAAGACCGTAAGTACATTATACCATTTATTACTGACGTCAGTGACGAGGTAGAGAAATTACTCATTGAATCCGGGATGAACTACACAATTGTAGAAAATAGCATTTACGCAGACTCGATTCCCCTTTTTACCGGTGAAACATTTGAAGACAACAACATTATTTTCACCGCCGGAAATGGAAGGTTCGCCTTCGTAACGCGAAGCGACCTGGGAGAAGGCATTGCTACTTTACTATTACAGGACGGGCATGAAAATAAAAAGTATACATTGTCCAACAGCGAATCCTGGTCATTCACAGACATCAGTGCAATCATCTCTAATATCTCAGGAAGGTCCATTTCCTATAGGAATATCAGCAAGGAAGAATACATAAACCACCAGGTTTCGAAACATAATCTTCCCCCTTTCGTAGCGGAATTCCTGGCTAACTGGGGCATTGCTGCACAGGAAGGAGAATTTGCAGAAACTGATAATATGCTGGAACAATTGCTGGGTAGGAAGCCGACAGGATTAGAGGAGTTTTTGCCAGGCCTGTTTTATTCCACGTTCCACACTACATAAACCTCGTCACTAAAAATACATTCAAGGGGGTATTTCCCCCCTTGAATTTTATCATAGCAACTCATCCGCTATATAAAATGCCTGCAAATCATCACTGGCCGACTACTCCACCTTCCTGCTCATCTCCGCCTCAGCTACAGTTGCAAACCAACCATAGATCTTTTTGGCGGAAGATGCATTTTGGTTCTGCAGGTTACCCGGCACATTTACAAGCACCTTGGCGAATAACCCACCAATGTTGATCTGTTCCAGAGCGAGCTCCATGAAGCCATGGGTTTCCTTGCTGAGTGAACGGATCAGCACTTTCACTTCATCACCCTGCTGGTAGGGCTTCTCTGAAGAAGTGATCCCTTCACGAAGCGGTGGAATAAACAGGAAGCCATCTGCAATGTCCTCCTCGAATGAGCCGTCGATGGCCAGCATCTCCGACACATGGGTATTGATGACACCATTGCGGTAGGTGCGGATCCAGCTGTAATCGGTTGCGCCGACAATGTCACGGGCAAACAGCTCGGCATAATAGCCTTCTTTTTCCTCGCCATCTTTTTCGCGGAATTCCATGGCAATGGAGTCGACAGTAGTAACCCGGTTCAGGTGATCGGTGGCTTCAAATACATCGCCCTGCCACTCGATCCGGAGACGATAACTATGTCCAACCGTGCCGACCGGCTGGTCATCCGAAGGCTGATGTATATACGACCCGTTGGAATAATTAAAATCGAAGGTCTGCCCGGTGTTGAGATCGGTTACACTTACCTGTGCATCGGGCACAGGCGTTGGCGCCTGGTTGTCGAGGTAAGGGACGGACTTCAACAGGCGGATGGTTTGCGTACCCGGACGATCATTGATCCAGGCATCCACGTAGGGCAGTGGTTCTCCTTTCGGCGCGTCGAGATCAACCACCTTCTCACAGGAGCTGAGGGCAACAAGAAAAAACAAAGACACTATTGCGATGAATGAATTCTTCATGTCGGTCAAAATTTAAAGTTCCAGGTAATGGAGGGAATGATTGAACCCAGGATGGAAAGGCGCACCGCTTCTTTCTGTTGCGGATTGTCCTCGTTGGCGCGGAAATAGATCGTATAGGCGTTCTGGCGCCCATACAAGTTGTATATCCCGAATACCCATTCCGATTTCAGTTTCTTAGTGTTCTTACCCTTCAGGGTTGCGGATACATCGAGACGATGATAGGCCGGCAGGCGATATTCATTCCGTTTGCCTGTTCCGTTATAAGGCACCGGCAAATCCTGGAAATCGAAGCGCTGGTCGGGATAAGTCGTGGGAACACCAGAGCCGAAATTGAAACTGGCTGCAAGGTCCCACCGCTTGTTAAGCGTATAGCTGGTGCTCACATTTACCACGTGGGTGCGATCGAAACGGCTGAGGTACCAGTCGTTCTTACTGATGCCCTCCGTTTTCCGCAATGACCTCGACAGGGTATAGTTCACCCAGCCCGTCAGTCGACCGGATTCTTTTTTTACTTCCAGTTCCAGGCCATACGATTTCCCCTTCCCCATCATCAGGTCCCCTTCTACCAGCGGGTTCAGGTCAAGACTGGCATTATCAATATAATCGAGCACATCGTCCATCTTCTTATAAAAAACTTCGGCGGAGAATTCCAGCGGAATGGATTGCGGAACCGTTACAATTCCTGCTGAAACCTGGTCGGTTATAGAAGGATTGATATTGTTGGTGCTGGGGAAATAAAGATCCACCGGAGTGGGCGATGCCGTATTGCTCAGTAAGTGCAGGTATTGCGTACTGCGGCTTACCCCTGCTTTCAGGTAGGTGTTCTTTTTCAATTCATAGCGCACAGAAAGCCGCGGCTCCAGGAAACTCCAGGTGCTCACAGCCTTGCCGCTTTCAACTTCTTCCGTGTGGTCAAGTGGCTTGCGAACATTGGCCGTGGTATCGCGGTAATAATACACAGTGGTGTTTCCCAGGTAGGCATAACGGTTAAGCCGCAGGCCGGCCTGCAGGTTCCATTTCGGGTTGATCTTCCAGTTATCTTCAATAAACACGGCAGCCTCGGAGCCATAGCGGCGGGAAAGGGTAATATCATTCTTCACGCCATCGCTTTCCGCTATGCCCTGGCCGGGAAAAAAATTGTAGTGCAGGTAGTTCACCCCGCCTTTCAGCTGGTGTTTGTTATTCACATACCAGGTGAGGGTAGGCTTCACGCCCAGGGTTTGGATGTTTGAAGTCCAGTCGTAGCTTTCGCCTGCGTTTGCATCGTCTGACTTAAAGGCCAGGCTGTAATCGTATTTCGAATAGTAGACGCTGGTGTTGAGGAAAAGTTTAGGCGAGAAGAGGTGATTCCAGCGCAGTGTACCGGTCGCATTGCCCCATTTGAATCGGGCCTCGTCACCCACGCCAAACACATCGCGGCCAAAATACCCGCTCAGGAAGAGGGTATTGTTTTCGTTGATGGTATAGTTGGCCTTTGCCGTGAGGTCATAAAAATAGAGGGTATTGTCGCGGTCTTCCGCCTTCAGGAAGGGCTTCGCCAGAACGTCGATGTAGGAGCGACGGGCGGCGACGATAAAGGAAGACTTATCCTTTTGCAGCGGACCTTCGACGGAAAGCCGGCTGAAGATATTGCCGATACCACCATTAACTGCCAGGTGCTGGTTGTTGCCATCCTTCATGCGGATGTCCAGTACCGAAGATGCCCGTCCACCGTATTCAGACGGGAAAGCCCCTTTGTACAGGGTAACATTTTTCACTGCATCGGGGTTGAAGACAGAGAAAAAGCCAAGCATGTGGGAAGCATTGAAAACCGGGGCTTCGTCCATGATGATGAGGTTCTCATCCACATTTCCCCCGCGCACATTGAAGCCGGAGGCGCCCTCGCCCACCGTGGTAATTCCAGGCAGCGTCAGCAATGCTTTCACCAGGTCGGGTTCACCCATGAATGCCGGGATCTTCCTCACCTGGTTCATGGTGAGCTGCTGGATGCCCAGGGCGACCGTATTGGTACGTTTGAGTTTTTTCTCGCCCTGCACGATCACTTCCTCCATGGCCGCTGGTGCCACCTGGAGGGGAATATCAAGACTGGTTGACTGGTTAATGACTAGCTCCCGGGAATATTCGTCGTAGCCCGTATAGGTAACCTGTAGTGTGTAGTTCCCCTGCGGCAGGGTAACCGAGTAGAAACCATAGGCGTTTGTCTGAACGGTAAAGGATCCGGGATTCAGGCGGAGGGTGGCATTGATCAATGCTTCACCATTGGCTTTGTCGCGGATATAACCGCTGAGTGTAACCGAATTTGTGGTTTGCGCGCTGGCAGTGCTGGCGATGGCAGCCAGGAAACTGAACAGTAGCAGACCCATCATTAATCGAAGGCGACAGTGAATAAGGCTCATAAAACAGAATAAAGGTTTGCGAATAGACAACTTCATTCTGTTCAACCCCTATCCGATTCTCCTATTTCACAAATACTTAACAGGGGATTGCTTTGACCGAGAGGGCATTAAGTTAGTTCCAGTTCAGCTGTATCATCCTGCATTCGGCTAACTTCATCCTTGTACTTAATTGCAAGGATCAGAGCTTTCTTCACCAGGTCATTCAGGGTAATGTTATACACTGCGGCGAGTAGTGCAGCTTCTTTATGAAGTGAGGACGGCACCCTTACATTAAAGCTGCCCTTATATGTCTTATCAGGATCCCGTCCTGCCTGTTTACAGGTTTCGAGGTAATCATTAACAGCTTCTTTAAACGCCCTTTCCAATTCCCGAACTGAGGAACCTTCAAAGCCAACCAGGTCATTGATTCCAATTATCTTCCCGTAAAAGACTTTGTCATTTCCACTAAAGTGAATGGACGCGTAATATCCCTTGTATTGCAGCATGTCATTCATTTTTAATTTCTCCTTTTGCTTGCAGGTGATCTTTCACCTGTCGTAAAGCATATTCTTTTACAATATTTGAAGGGTGTGGTTTATGCAGGCTGATTATATGCAGGTTTGCATTGCAAAATTTTCGCCTCGAACCACCAGTCTTGCCCTTTTTCAATTCGAAATACCCGAAATAATTCAAAATTTTAACCAGTTCGTCCCAGGTAAAATCAGTGGGAATATCTAAAAACCTTTCTACCAGCTTTTCCTTCCTGCCCATAGTACTTGCTTTGGTTTTCTTTGTAGCACAAGCATACTCGTGGGCTTCAATAATTTTGCAACTAAACTTCAGTGACAAATATAATACAATCCCCAAATCAGCAACTACATATTAGTTACTCAGATTTACGCCCCCTATTGCTTTACTTTCAAGATATATCCGGGTTCAGCGTGTTTGCAACCGTGTTTTCACGGTATCTTCTCTAAAGCACTTTATCTTGTGCTCCAAAACCAATCTAATTCCCAATGGAGCAGCAGTTATTGAAAATGCAGAAAGACCTGGTACGACTGAAATGGTATGCAGGCACCCTGACTTTACTTTTCGCGGTAGTGGCGTTCCTTGCATTTTCGAACGGAAATGCAAGCCAGTTTAAAGAAATTTCTGCAGAACGAATCAACATCATCGAAAAAAACGGGCAACTGCGGATGGCAATCTCTAACAAAGAACGATCTCCTGAAGTGATGGCATATGGAAAACCTTTGACACCGCCGATTCCAGGTGGTAACAGGCCCGGGCTGATCTTTTTCAATGATGAAGGCACGGAAAATGGTGGACTGGTATTCATGGGTGGAAAAGACAGCAGCGGGAAATACACGGCAACAGGTCATCTTTCTTTCGACCAGTACAATCAAAACCAGGTTCTATATCTTACTTATTCGGATGAAAACGGTGATCAATATACTGGCCTGCATGTTGATGACTGGCAAACCTCGCCAGCTTTTTGGGATTGGCGTGCTGAGTACAAAAAGACGCAGAAACTCCCTGACGGCGCAGAAAAAGAAGCATTGCTGAAGAACCTGATGGAACCCAAGGCCGGCGTCAAAGCAGTAGCCCAACGTGTTTTCGTAGGTAAAGACGATAGTAAAACCGCCATGGTAACGCTTTCAGACCGCATGGGAAAACCGCGCCTCCAGATGCTTGTCGATTCCAATGGTACGGCAAAACTGAATTTCCTTGACGAGCAGGGAAAGGTTACCTACAGCCTGCCAAAATAAATTCATATGGAAAATCTAAAAACCTTTTTCCAGGAACTGTACTACAATTTCAACACGCGGAAAATTGACCTGGTTATCGCCAGGATGACCGATGATGTAAAATGGGCGAATGGAATGGAAGGCGGTTATGTGTTTCGACACAAAGGAGTGAAGGAATATTGGACCAGGCAATTCACTATGATACGTTCAAATGTTACACCCCTGGAAATCGAACAGGAAAAAGATCTCGTGAAAATAAAAGTCCACCAGGTGGTTCACGACCTCAACGAAACCTTGTTGTCAGATGAGATTGTTTATCATTATTTTCGAATGAGAGGTGACAGGATTGCCGGGTTTGACATCGGGAAAGCCCCGTGAGAAGCTAAACATCCAAGGTTAAATGACAAAAACTTTACTGACCCTATTTGGGTGAGTTGTCGGATAGCTGCGTATCAATCACGATCTCCCCTTCCAGCAACTTGGCAACCGGGCAATTTTTTGCTACCCATAGCAGCCTTTCTTTTTGTTCATCCGTTACCGGCTGACTAAACGAAACTGTTCTGAAGATCGAGGTCCTGAATGGTTCCGTCTCCTGCAACATGTTTACCGAACAATGTAGGTCCGTAATGTCCCAGCCCTTTCTATTGATATACATACGTAAGGTGGTCAGGGTACACCCAACCAGTCCCGACAGTACAGCTGTAAACGGATCCGGGCCGAGATCTTTCCCCCCGTTGAATGAGGGCTCGTCCAGCACCAGCTGGCCGGCCCTCCAGTTTATCGTAACCTCTTGCCTGTCTCTTACCAGGTCGCCGGTAATATCTTTTGCGAAGAGACGTATGGTTTGCTTTTTTCTAATCATGATATTTTGATTTATGCATTCAGCGCCGGGAGCCCTCACTCACGGACACGAATAACCGTTTTGCCGGTGCGACGCTCAGTAGAGTTGAAGACTGCGATTGCTTCATCTAGGGTCGAGACCTTGCCGATATTCGTCCTCAACCGTCCGTCCCGAATCCGCTGGACGATCTCAATCAGTTGGGCACGATCGGCATCAACAACGAAGTCGATCGCAAGGCCATTGACGGGCAACGACTCAACAGGCCCGACGATGGACACAATTGTTCCGCCGGCCCGAAGCAGGCGCGAGGACTTCTTCCCGATGTCACCGCCGATGACATCGAACACCAGGTCAACACCACCGACGTCTTCCAAATTGTCGTTATCCAGGTCGAAGAATTCATTTGCGCCGAAGTCGAGCGCCTTCTGATGATCTGCCGCACGGCCCGTACCTATGACATATGCACCCGCTTCGCGTGCGAGTTGCGTCACCATGGATCCGACCGCGCCTGCTGCACCGTGCGCGAGTACAGTCTGCCCTGCCTTTAGACGGCCGTGCAGGAACAGTCCCTGCCATGCGGTGAGGCCCGAGATGGGCAGGCTCGCGCCTACTGTGAAGTCCACGTCGCCCGGTAGCGGTGCGAGGTTGCGTGCTTCGATCGCCACATATTCTGCCAGGGTGCCATCACGATACCAGTCCGCAAGGCCAAACACCCGCTGTCCAATAGCGAGCCCAGTTGTGCCATAGCCGAGCGATGTTACCACCCCGGCCAACTCATGGCCAGGGATCGATGGTGTCCGGTCACGATCGAGACGATCTGTCCAGGTTGAGGGCCATGCCAGTTCTGTTGGAACAAATCCCGATGCATGGATCTGAACTATAACGTCGTTAATTCCGGCCACTGGTTCTGGCCGGTCTGCCAGTTTCATCCCGGCTGTTCCTGCAGCCTGGTCTTTTACTACAATCGCTTTCATATCACACCTCCATTTGTTTCGGATAAAACTAGTTTTTAGTTTGGTTACCTTAGTGGTCCAATTTCAAAATATACAGGGGTCCAGATGATTCAGCATTTTCTTGAGATTTCATTTAAAAAAGACGGCGATCATAGTCCTTTATACATGCAATTGGAATCGGAAATTATCCAGTTGATTTGTCGTGGTATCCTGAAGCCAGGGGAGGCACTTCCCTCTTCACGTGAACTGGCACAAAGCCTTCGCCTCAATCGTAAAACTGTGGTGGCGACCTACGAGGAATTGGATGCGCAGGGCTGGGTGGAGAAAAGGGAAAGAAGTGGCGTGTATGTTTCCAGCAATCTCCCCGATACTTCGGCCCTCACCATTAACCAAAACGGCAAAAAATCGATACGAAGCCAGAAAGCCGCATATCCATTGCTGATAAAACGACCTCCCAATGGAGCAAGCAGGGTAAATCCAAATATCGATATCTATGTGCCGGGAACACCAGTGCCCCTAAAAATCGATGACGGTTTTCCTGATCCCAGGATTGCACCTATGGAACAACTGGTGCGGGAATACAGGAGGTTTGCGAAAAGCCGATTAACCAACCGGTTACTCATGTATGGTCCGGAGCAGGGTTCTTATCGCCTGAGGGTGGAGCTCGCTAACTTCTTAAACCGGACAAGAGGGATGCAGGTCACTGAAAATGAAATATTGGTGACAAAGGGTACGCAGATGGCCATCTACTTAACTGCGCAGCTGGTCATCCGTCCCGGCGACACTGTGTTTGTACCGGAACCTGGCTACCTGGATGCGAATAATACCTTTAAGCTGGCTGGAGCTAAACTGGTATTTATCCCGGTAGATAATGAGGGTATGGATGTAGACAGGATTGAGCAGTTGTGTAAAAGAAAGCCTCCAAAGATGGTCTATATTATCCCGCATCACCACCGGCCTACCACTGTTACCCTGAGTGCAGAACGGCGCATGAGATTGATGAACCTGGCCCGCAAATACGGATTTGCATTGCTTGAAGATGATTATGATTTTGATTACCATTTTACAAGCGATCCCCTTTTGCCCCTGGCAAGCCTGGATACCGGTGGACATATAATTTACGTGGGTTCCTTTTGCAAAAGCATCGCACCTGGCATCCGGATCGGGTTTATGGTAGCGCCTGAATCAGTAATAAACGAAGCCGCTGCCGTTCGAAGGTTAATAGACCGGCAAGGTGAACAGTTGCTGGAAGAAGCGACCGCCGAATTGTTACACACTGGTGAAATTTCCCGGCACCTCAAAAAGTCGCACAAGATTTACCAGGAGCGGCTGGACAATACCTGTCGATTGCTTCGCGGGCAGCTGGGAGATTATTTAACGTTTGACAAGCCGAACGGCGGATTGGCCATCTGGGCAAGCTACAAAAAGAAAATTAGTGCCAGGGCAGTTGCGCTGAATGCGGAAAAGCTGGGACTAAAGCTCAGTGATGGCAGTAATTATTTTTTTCAACCAGGCATTTCTTTACCAAATGACTTCATAAGGTTAGGTTACTGTTCGTTAGATGAGAGAGAAATGGCCAGCGCCATTGAGATCTGGAAACAGGCGCTTACGTCATCAGGAACGAAGGCGAATAACCCGGGATGATCCCGAAATAACAGGAATCAACTCTCCTGCCCTTCCTGACATATCGGGAATCCGCTAACCGCAGTTTCCCATCTGCGCTGAAAATCAACCAGCTCTATTCCGGCATATGCTTTGGTTTTCATTTGACATGAAAGCACAAACAAACTGCGACATCCAATTGGCATTTGCCAATACCTGGCAGCAAAGCAAGACTGCCGCATTTCATTACTTCAAACGTAATGAAGGCTGTACCGGAAGCTTCTATGTGGAAGCGGACCTGCTGATGTTCCAAACTGAAGGCAGCTGCCGCTTCCGGCACGGTAACAGCATTTATACCCTGCAGGAAAAACAGGTTGCCTACTTCAGGAAAAACCAGCTGCTGGAATACCAGTCGCACCAGCAACCCGCAGCCTGCGTAGCTGTACAGGTTACCAAAGACAGCATTATTTCCTATTCAAAACTGGCTCATCACACAGCTCCGAAGGAAGGACCGCGCGAACACATTATGGTGAAAGAGCCTGGTCCCAGGCTACTGAATTATTTCGAATCGTTGCAGGCATACCTCCGGCATGAAAGTCAACTTGATGAAGGACTCGCAAACATCAAGATCCTCGAACTGCTGTTTTGTCTTTCAGGAAGCGATGAAACATTATTGCGCCTGCTGATGGATGTGCGGGATCGTTTCTGTCCTGATATTACCCAGGTTGTTGAAGAGAATATTACCAGCAATCTTTCGATGCGACAACTGGCCAGGATGGCGGGGCGAAGCCTGTCCAGTTTCCGGAGGGACTTTATTACCATTTACAATATGACACCTTCAAGGTGGATCCGCATAAAACGTTTGGAGAAAGCACAGGAACTGGTTAAGCAGACAACCCTGTCCATCACCGACATCTGCTACACCCTTGGCTTTGAAAGCATCGCCCACTTTTCACGTTGCTTCAAATCGCAGTTCGGGATCAGTCCAACTGACATGCGGGCAACTCAGCTGGTAGCATAGTCTTCCTTCCTGATCCCCAGCCGCTTCATCCTGGATTCCAGCGTCGTGGCCGGCAGGTCAAGGAATTTCGCTGCGCCGTTATCCCCACTGATCCTGCCACCACACCTTTTCAGGACATACAGGATATAGTGCCGTTCATATTCCTGCCATGTCCTGATGCCTTCTTCCGCATCGATGCCGGCGGACGGAATCGCAATGCCATGACTGCCCGGCGTGTAACCCTCGCCGTAAGGCTGTGCCTGGAAAAGTGCATTCACAAGATCCTCCTGCTGGTGTGGGTACAACAGCACCAGCCGCTTCATCATATTTTCCAGTTCGCGGATATTGCCGGGCCAGTTATATGACAACATCCTCTCCACAACCTGTGGCGGGATCTCAAACCTTGCCTTCTTTTCCGCATCACAAAACTTTGCAATGAAATGTTCTGCCAGCAGCAGGATATCTGATCTTCTTTGTCGCAACGGAGACAGGTGAATAGGAAATACATTGAGCCTGTAGTAGAGATCCATCCGGAACCGCCCTTCTGCAAGCTCCCTTTCGAGGTTGCGGTTGGTTGCTGCAATTATGCGGACATTCACTTTAACCGGTGCTTTCCCACCGAGCCGTTCGATTTCCTTTTCCTGCAATGCCCGCAGCAATTTCGCCTGAACATCTGTGGGTAATTCCCCAATCTCATCAAGGAACAGCGTACCGTTATCAGCCTGTTCAAACTTTCCGATATTCCGGTTCTGTGCACCGGTGAATGATCCTTTTTCATGCCCGAACAAAATGGATTCGATCAGGGTTGCGGGCAGTGTTGCGCAATTCACCTTTATGAATGGCCGGCCTTTTCGCGGCGACAATTCATGTACCGCCTGCGCGATCATTTCTTTCCCGGTTCCACTTTCACCAAGTACCAATACGGAAGTTTCGGATGGAGCTACTATCCGCAGGTGCCGGAGCGTTAGCGCCAGTTCTTCACTCTTCCCGATGATCTCATCCAGCACATGCCTGGTCGCGGTATTGCCTTGTTTGGGAAGCGAAACCTGTCCTGCGCCCTGCAACAATGAGTCCATCCCATTTTCATTCTGGTAAATCGCTATCTCCAGCATTGCCAGCACATCCCTTTCCTTAAAAGGCTTTACCAGGAAGCCACTTGGCCTGGTGGATTTGGCAGCATCCAGTGTTGACTTATTTGAATTCGCTGATAAGAACAGGAAGGGAATTCCTTTTCTCTGCAGGATGCGTGCAAGGTCTATTCCTGTCCGATCCCCTTTCAGGAAAATGTCGATCAGCACGAATTCCGGCAGCTGCTGTGCGATGAGGTCCTCGGCAGAACCTACTGAACGGGCAATGCCACTCACATCGTAGCCTGCCTTCAGGAGCATCCGTTCCAGGTTCTTGGCTTCAATGAATTCGTCTTCTACTATCAGTACTTTCTTCATGCAATTATTTTTGTAGCCGGGCTTCGTCCATAGTCAATGTCAGCGGATCCCTGGGCTTGAAGCGGATAATGATCCGCGTTCCTTCAATGGATTCAATCTGCGCATGGCCATCGATGTCCTCCGCAAGTCCCTTTACCAGTTTCAATCCCAGCCCGGACACTTTCATTTCTGATCCGTGCGGAAGTCCTCTTCCGTTGTCGGCAATCGTCAACTGCAACATGCCGTCAGTGCCTTTGGTAAATTGGATGCTGATCGTTGCATTGTCAGCCATCCCATTGAAGGCGTACCTGATGGAATTCGTAACGGTCTCGTTCACTATCAGGCCGACCGGTACTGCCTGTGAAACATCCAGCTCTATGGGGGCGATGTCCAGCACAAACCTGATCCTGTCTTTGATGGCGAAAGCTTCCTGCAGATGCTGTGTAAGTTCGGGCAGGTAGGAACGCATATTTACAGATGATACCTTATCAAACTGGTAGAGTTTCTGGTGAAGCAGTGAAGTGGCATAGATCCGGTTCTGGCTGGCCTGCACAGCTTCCAGCGCATCCTTGTCGAGGTATTCAGCCTGCAATTCCAGAAGGCTCACGATCGTCTGCAGGTTGTTCTTTACCCGATGGTGCACTTCACGCAGCAGCCATTCTTTTTCATCGAGCAGTTGGACCAGCGTGGCATTCTTTTGCGCGATAAGATCTGCGTTTTTCTGTTTTGTCCTGTACTGGTTATACAGGAGACCGATAATGACCAGCAGCAGGACTGACCCACCCAGTATCAGGTTCCGGGTCTGCCTTGCCTGCCTTAGCGATGACTGGTCGATAACACCTTGTTGCGTTAGGATCCTGATATCCTGGTCTTTCTTTTCCGAAGCATATCTCACATTCAATTCATGGCTCCTGAACCGTTGCGAAATATTCATTATGGTATCCCTGAAATACACATACCTGAGGTGATTCTGAAATGCCTTCTGGTAGTTACCTTCAACGGAATCAAGCTTATACATGAGCTCATATTGGCCAGCCAATTCGGAAATGACTTTTCGGTCACCGAATAAATCAATTCCCTTTTTCAATAACTCCCTGGCGTGTTTGAAATTCTTTTTATTGTAATGGTACCAGGCAACTGCCTCTAAACCTGTAACCAGGTTGCCATAACGATATAATGCAGGCACTTCAGCAACCAGGTGCTCAACCCTGTTAAATCTTTTTCCCGCTTCGTCAACATCACCCAACTCTTCCAGGACCCTGCCCTGGTAAAGCAGGTAATAAATACTATCGATCTTTGTAGCAGGGGGAAATTCCTTATAAATAGATTCCAGGCTATCCCGGTATTCTGCCGTCCTGTTCAATTTAAGCATGGGGAAAAACATGTATTCCAGGTTGTCTTTCCAGAATAACCGGGGTTCCCGTTTTCGCCTTTCCATGCCCTTCCCCAACCAGGTTAGTGCCTGTTCCCATTCGCCGAGGCCGTCATACATGGCACCCATCCGCATACACACGAGGCTGTAAATCGTGGAATCGCCGGTTGCCTTGATCTCATTCAAACTACTGTCAGCGTACGCAAGGGAACCAAAATAATCCGCCGAATTACTCCTGAGATATGAGATAACAAAATAGGTATCCATATAGTGCCTGTACCCGGACTCTTTTTCGAGCTGCAGCACTTCGTTTAATTTTTGCTCGGCCGTTTTCCAATCGAAGGTGAAATAAGTGGTGACCACATCCGACAACACTTCAATGGCATGTTCATTCAAACCCAGCTGCTGGAAATTCGCATAAGCTTTGTTCAGCCATACCAGCCGGCTGGTATCATTGAAAGGAAGCCGCAGTGCCTGCTGGTGATATGCAATGGCAAGTCGCGCCGGATCAGCTTTTACCGCCCTCAGTACCCGGTCCATATATTCCTGTCCTTTCTGTGGTTCTCCTGTTTGCTGATAATACTCCACCAACAGCGCGTCGCATTCAGGAATCCACTTAGCGGGATTCGCGTTCACAGCTATTTTTTTTGCCGCATCTATAAACCTTGCTGCGCTGTCGAGGTGTTCCGGTTTGTTTCCTGGCCTGTGCAGGTAATAGACTGCCAGCTCAAGCAGCACACGCAATTGCTCTTCTCCTTTCACTTTGCCGGCATACTGGATTGTTTCACTTACCTGGTTGCCCGCAAGTAATTTGATCTCCATACTACCTCGTCCGGAATTGATCGTTTCATCGTAGGGCAACTGCTGATCAATGCCATAATTTTTGCAAACGAAAAGCACGGTACTGTCCAGGTCCCATTGACCCTGGCTCACGACAAAAAGGAACCTGCTGATATTTTTTACCAGCAGGCGCTTTTGGGATTCATTATACTGTTGGAGAGTAGCCGATAATTTTGTCTGGGCTCGTGCATGCGGAAACAGGAAGATAAAAAATAAGCATATGGTAATCCTGGTTCTGACCATAAACAGAGCGTTGCTGCATTCGTTCTAATTTACACGAAATGCCACAAAACACAACCAGGTTTTTTGCGCTGTCAGATTGCCACAGACCAGGCCTGCTGCTGGTGATCCTTCAGCATATCTTCCACAAATTGCGGTACCACATTCCTGAACTTCCCGTTATCGGCCGGTACGATCCGGATCATGGCATCGATCATCTCCTGCGGATCCAGTCTGCCCTGCGGGGTTCCCAGCAAGGAATCGAAAGTTGCCCGCATATCAGCCCGCTTTGTGAAATTCTTGCTGTCATCCAGCCAGCGGAACGGGTTGTCCGCCATGGTTTCGTTATACCCGGTCAGGTATGCACCCGGGTTAATGGTCTGCACCTGGATATTATATTTCTTCAGTTCTGAAGCAAGCGCCTCGGCAATGGCTTCGAGCGCATGTTTGGTGGAAACGTAAATGCCGTATCCATCAGGAGTAAACAGGCCACCCATGGATGAAGTAAAGACCACCTTCCCCTTCCGTTTTTCCCTGATCAGCCTGGCAACAAACTGTTGGGCGAGATTAAGTGGTGCAAATACATTTGTTTCAAAGTTGCGCCGTACGAGGTCGACAGGAATTTCAAATGTCGGACCAGCCTCACCGATGCCTGCATTGCTGAACAGGATATCGAAGTCCCAGGTGAGCGCGTACTTCACATCGTACGGATCGAGAATATCCAGCTTTTCCACGCGGAGATTTTTCTCGAGTCCAAGCTCAGCCACTTTGTTTCGCAAGGCAGTCACCTGCGGTGAGATCTGCACGCCTGCAATTACATAATGTCCCAGTTTAGCCAGGCCAATAGCTGCTCCTTCACCGAGGCCTGATCCTGCCCCGGTGATGAGGATTCTTTTCTTGTTTTCCATGTTGGTTTATTTTAATTGTAGAGAATGGATGTATTCAGACATGGCTGCCAGCCGCTGCGATCAACGCATCCTGCGGCACCGCACCTCCCGACACGCCGATATAGCCGACAATCGCCTCATTGTACAGGATTGGCTTTCCGCCGGGGAAACCAACGAGTCCACCGTTGGTGTTTTCCAGGCCATATGCTGCCGCATCAGGTCTCAGGAATTCACCGACCGCTTCGGAGTTCATCCTGAAGAGCATCGCTGTTTTTGCCTTCTGGATGGCGATGTCGATGGAACCGAGGAAGGCCTCGTCCATGCGGACAAACAACTTCATATAACCGGAAGTATCGAGCACGACTATATTGACCGGCACTTTCATTTCTTCGGCCTTTTGGGTTGCCTGCTGAACGGCCAGTTGCGCCAATTGATACGAGATGTCCATATGTTTTAATTTGAAGAGTGGAATAATAGAATAGTGTGAAACCTGCTGATGTAAATTTCCTGAATTTGTGCGCCGTGCCTTTTCCTGCCAACGCCAAATCATTTGCCTGATTCATTCAATTCCTTTGCGCTTCAGCTGGATCACACCCATGATAAATATTTTCCTGCCCTGATGTAGGATTGCAGCCAAACTGCATGAGCAGGTTGTGGTGTAGCAATACCGATCTGTGCGGTAAACCGGAGTGATGGAGAATGTTTTTATGAGACGTCGGGAAGGTACCAGGCTAAAGATCTTATGGTTCAAACTTGCTGCCTGATCCTGCCAGTAGCTTTTTTACCAGCACAATCAGGATCCACAAGCCTGCAACAAATGCCGCAGTGGCAGTAAAAAGTACGGCATCAACTGAGAAGGGACTCAGGTAATAGAAAAACGCCAGGTTAAAGATGACCAGCACGCCAAGAATTATCTTTCCCAGCCATTTCTCTGTCCGCGTTTCCACTACGGTATTGCGCCGGCATGAATGAACAACCATCTGCGACAGGCGTTGCGAAAACCCGGGGTCGGGTGTATCGAGGCCAGTCTCCTTCAGCAGGTCGATGAGCTCTTTCTCGTCGAAGTTTCGTTTATTCATAACAAGTTGAGTACTTCGTTTTTTAATAATGATTCCAGTTCGATTGCGAGTTGTTGACGGCCGCGCAATAAGCGCATCTTAATGGCAGACTTTTTCATATCCATGATCTCACAGATCTCAGCGATACTTAATTCACCTATGTAGTGCATCGTCATGACGAGTCGATCCTGTTGCGATAAACGCGATAGTGCCAGGTCAAGATATTTCCTGCGCTCTGTGTGCCGGAGTTCATCCCATTGGCTGCCATCAATGCCTGCGTGCCGCTCAGAATCCCATTGTTCGGGCAGGTCAACGGTTGCCATTGGCTTACCGGAACGCTTCGTAAGGGCAGTGTTGTACACGATGCGATAGAGCCATGTCGAAAACCTGGCAGCTTTCCTGAAATTATGCAGCGAGGCAAATGCTTTCAGGAATGTGTCCTGCACCACTTCTTCCGCATCTTCCCTATTCAGAACGATCCGTATGGCGATGGTATAAGCGAGATCACGGTAAGTATTCACCAGGTATTCCAGCCCGGTATGGTCGCCTTTTATGGCGCGGTCCAGGTACCTGTCTACTTCGCTATTATCTCGTTCTAACGGCATGATTCGAACCTTAGACTGGCATTTGGGAAAAGTGGTCACAAAATGTGACCAGTGCAGCCGGTTTGCAGTCTTAGGTATCAAAAGAACGAAGAAATTTAAACAACAGGACCATGCTAGTCACCTCCGCAGCATTTCTCATCGCCATCTCCCTCGTGGTATTCGGGATCGCCTATTATTATCTCACCACCAGAAACCGGGAACGCATGGCTATCATCGAAAAAGGTCTTCCCCCGGATTATTTCAAGGGCTCCGGCCATTACCTGCCCCTCATTCTTACCCTGGGTATTGTCTGTATCGGGATCGCGCTGGGCATTGTGGTGGCACTGTGGCTGATCTCACTTCGGGTAAGCGCTTACGAGAAACTCATCCTGCCGATTTCTGTTTTCCTGTTCATGGGCCTCAGCCTGGTAGCGTCCTACTTCGTGCTAAAATCGATCCGGGATAAAAAGGGTTAATAAACAATTTATATGACGTATGTAACAAAGCGGCTACTGCCCTGCATCCTGCTGACCATGTTGATAGCAACACATGGTCTTTGCCAAAATAACCCGCAGTTTGATTCTTTACTGCGTAAGCAGCTTTCTGTTGAAAGTCCTGGTGGCACGGCTATCGTCGCAAAAGACGGAAAGATCATCTACCGGAAAGCCTTCGGCAAAGCAAACCTTGAGGTGAACGCAGACATGGATCCCGGTTATGTTTTCCGCGTTGGGTCGATAACCAAACAATTCACCGCCCTCGCCATCTTGAAGCTTGCCGAGCAAGGGAAACTGTCACTCGCGGATACAGTAACGCAATTTATCCCGGACTTTCCCATGCAGGGATTTGCGATCACCATTGAACACCTGCTGACACACACTTCGGGAATAAAGAACCTCACCGGGCTCGGCAGTTTCACTGCACAGGCACAACGCACAGATCATAGTCCTGCGGAACTGGTTAATCTCTTTAAGAATGAACCACTTGACTTTCCGCCTGGCACCAATTTTAGGTATTCCAATTCGGGTTATATCCTGCTGGGATTGATCATCGAAAAAGTTTCCGGGAAAAAATATGCAGACTATATCAGCGAAAATTTCCTGCAGCCGCTGAACATGAAGAACTCGTCAATTGATAACTCGTCAACTATAATTTCCGGCCGGGTTTCGGGGTACAGCAAACGAAATGCTGTGTTCAGCAACACGGGTTACCTGAGTATGACGATCCCCTACGCTGCGGGCTCATTACTGACAAATGTTGACGACCTGTTGGTATGGTATGAAGCGCTTGCGAGCCGGAAGCTGTTGAGCGAGGCGAGTTTGCAGAAGGCGCAAACTTCGCATCAGCTGGGCGATGGCAGGCAAACAGGTTATGGTTTTGGCTGGGAAACGGGGAATGTACAAGGCAGCCCGGCGATCAAACATGCTGGCAGGATCAATGGGTTCGTGACATATGCGGTCTACCTGCCTGTCGAGAAAATCTTTGTAGCGATTTTTTCCAATTGCGATTGCACAGACAACCTTGAGATCCCTGCATCAAAAATGGCCGCTATTGCAATGGATAAACCTTATCAATACACGCGGGTTGACGTTACACCTAAAGAACTGGAGGGCTACCAGGGAATCTACAAGTCGGGTAATGAAGAGAAAAAAGTATCGCTTGAAGATGGACGGTTGCTTTATTGCAACAGGGGAGGAACAAAGTCTGAGCTTATCCCTATTGGCAAGGACAAATTCTTCCTCGAGAACACGCTTACCACTTTAGAGTTTGCAAGACATGCAAATGGCCAGATCGTTTCGACTCATGTAAGCAGCTTAGGACTACCTGTTACCCTCACCCGAACAAAGGAAGAAATCAAACGCCTGGCGGTCGTAAATGTTGATGACAAAACACTCAGCAAATACGTTGGCAATTACCAGTTTTCGCCCGGGCCTCTTTTCTCAATAGTTAAAGAAGGTGGCAAATTATACGGCCAGGTGGGACAGGATAAAAAAGAGATCCTGCCATACGACCGCAACAAATTCTTCGCCAGGGAGATCGATGCAATGATCATCTTCAATTTAGACAAGAACGGCAATGTCGTAAGCCTGACGAAGATCCAGGGCGGCGAAATGGTTGCGAAAAGAATAGACTAGTTGCCGCAGATAACGAACGCAATGTGTATGTGGCTGACAGGGGTAATGATCGTATCAGGAATATTATAATTGGATAAGCACAATTGAAACCAGTTTCTACCTTAGTTTTAAGGAATGGAAAGATTAATCAAGCCTGAATATTTCCAAACCTGGAAATCCATGTCCGACATCGATATCCGGAAAGAATTTTCGGCTATCGAACAAAAGGCACTGGAGTCACACAGCTTTACTTTTTATACGTCTGTTTCCGTTATGTCATCGTCAAAAATTGAAGGTGAGCAAATGGAACTCGACAGTTACGTGCAGCATAAACTACTTAATATCGAGTATCTCCCGGAACTTACCGAAAAACCAAATGACCTTTACAATGCTTACCTGTTTGCCAAAGTGAACAGGCTAAATCAGAATAGTTTTACGAAGGCACATACCCTGATCACTGCACACTTGTTACCCGAAAACCAGAGAGGGACCGTCAGAAAAACGGAAATGCTGGTCATGGAGCATAAAACAGGCAGGATTCAATACGAGGCTGCACCATTGAACATAGTAACCGAATATTATACTTTATTGTGGAATGAAATAGATGCACTTTTAAAGCAAAACCTTACAATTGAAGAAGTATTTTATTTTGCTTCGTTTGTTCACCTGGCTTTTGTGAATATCCATCCATTCAGTGATGGTAATGGGCGGATTGCCCGTTTATTGGAAAAATGGTTCCTCGCCGAGAAACTGGGCGAAAAAGCATGGTATATACAATCAGAAAAGTACTACTACAAAAACGTAACGGATTATTATAAAAACCTGGCCAGGCTAGGTCTGTACTATGAAAAATTGGATTACGATAAGGCTATACCCTTCCTGCTTATGCTTCCACAAGCATTAACTTTTGAAAAATGAGAAGGGTCAATACCGGGCCTCATGAACCTTTAACTCGTCTAATATGAATTGCATTTTCTGCGCTTCCACGATGCCATTTTTTACGTTTTCAAATAAATCAGCATACTCATAATAGCGATAAAGACCGCAGGTTGAAACCTCCACTACCGCAAAGCCACCATGGGTAGAATATATGTCGTAACCATTTACCTTTCTCATATCCGGCATCCCGATAATGTCATGTTCCACAAACTTTAATAAAAGCTTATTCAATGAGCCGCTTAACTTCCTTTTTTTGAGACCCATACCATCCTCACAGGATTCCAAATCCGAAAATTCGTGAACATTCCCATACAGATCTTTGCCATCGTATTTAATTGAATACACTTTACGGCCGCAGGTCGTAACTGGCTCTCCCACCCAAATCCTAACCTGGAATCCGGGGACACCGTTAGACAGATCATCAAAATGGAATCTGTTAATCCACTGCGGAATTACCTTATTCAAATGAGTCTGGCGCCCGTCTTGTTCTTTTGCTACATCGCTAATAAATCCCTTATCAACTGGACAAGCGAGGGGTGGCTTGTCACATCCCAGTGCAACAACCATTATGATTAACAAATTCAGGGTTCTCATGAAAACAGGTACTTAGGAAGAATATTCAATTAATTCTAAAGAAAGCTAATTATGCTGAAGGGTGCAACACTACCCGAAGTTTTATACCTACGCGGGGATTCTCCCCGGGAAAATCACTGAGCCTACCGGGGAAATCACCCTTCCCCATCACTTTCTTCGGTTATACATTCATGATCGTCTGCACCGGCTGCCTGCCGTAATCATCATCCATAACAACTAAAATCTGAATAATATGGCCGCATCAAGTCCATACGTACCCACCAATACAATTACCGGTAAAGTAGTAGAAAAAGAAACCAGCACCGGCATAGCAAACGTAGTGGTAGTCATCTATGATTTCGATCCTGGTGGAAGACCGGAAGAAGAAATACCCGGCGCCCATCAACCGGGCGCCACCCTTGCACCACCTGTAAACGCCAACAGGCCCAACCTGGGCGACAGGCTCGGCTCTGTTCTCACCTCAAATGACGGATCATTCGTACTCAATTATTCTGAACCTGAATTCAGGAGGCAATCACCCGATGAACAACGACCTGACCTGCTCTTAATGGTACAGGCACCCGAAGATGCCGACAGTCTGCAGGAGCCCAGTATGCTGTTTGTAAGCAAAGCCCTCAGGCAAAATTCCGGCAGAATTGAATCCTATTTTATCAGGATCCCAAAGAAGACCTTGAACGATGCCGGCATCTACCCTTCCCAGTCAGGACTCGAAGTCTCAAAAAGCAAAGTGGACCGCTACACAGAAAAGAAAGACGCAGAACAGGAATACGAAAATGGGATTGCCGGTTATCATAAGACCAAAGTGGAACAGGCAGCTGCTGATAAAAAACTTTTCGCGGAACGGGTCAGGAAATCTCTTGCTACGGACACCTCTATTCAACGCGACCACCTGAAAGGCACTTTCTTACAACCAGGCGAACTGGTTAAGGATAAAGTAACTGACATTTTTACCCGGGGAATCGATACAGTAAACACCCAACTGCAATCATCGACCAGGGGAGTACCTGTCAACCTTTACCTGGGCGAGGAAGACATGGAACAACTGCAATCCTATTTTGCAAGTGCAAGCAATGGCTTTGCCACGATCCCCGAATCACTGATCCGTCCCATCCTCTACCGGGCATCCAACTCGGAAAATATCGGCACTTTACTTGCCCAGAATCCCATCGAAAAATTCAACCGGGAAACCACAACCGAAGAGCAGGATGCATTGAAAATTTTAAAGTCTCCTCCTCCGCCTCCAAATCCGAACAACGGAACAACTGGTCCCAACAATTCAACGATCCCTAACGGTTCCAACGGGCCTGAAGTTTCTCTCCTCGCCCCCTTCTCTGATCTCGACCTGAAGATCCAGCTCGCTAAGTTGCTTACCGACATGCCATCACCCGACAACGTACAACAGCCCGGCAAGATCCCATCGCGCCCTTCGATTGAAACCATCGCATCCAGCCTCGAGAACTTCAGCCTGAAAAAAGGCCCGGCCGATGTTGCGGCTTATTATGATTTCAACTCCCTGCAAATTGCATTCGATCATGTATGGCAACAACTGTTTGATGAAGAACTGATCAACAGCAGTTACTATGTAAACCAAAAAATCCAGCAGCAGACAGGGGTCAATCCCAATGCCGGTGATAAATTCGCTGTGGCGAATTTCAATGCGATCCTTACAGCATCATTTACAACTTTCCTTACACAAGTGCCCGCCAATGTAACCGCCCATTTCGATATCACCCGTGAAGAATGGAATGACCTGGAAAAATCATCCCAGGACAAACTGATGCAGATTGCAAAAAGCCTTGACGATAGCCTGATCCCCAATTTGGATCCCCAGGGACAGGGCTTCCATGTTACCTATGATGCTTTTACGAAAGCAAAGTATTTTGAGAAACTCGTTGAACAGGGCGAGCGCATCATTGACTCTGTCAGGCACGACAACTATTATTCCATGCACAAAACACTGCGGGATCTTCACCAGCGCCTGAACTCAGCCTATGAGTACACGGTATTTGCATCAGATAATAACGACTACAGCGTCAACTTCGGAGTACTCAATACTTATCGCCAACAGTGGCTTCCATTAAACTACCAGGTGGGAAAACTCTGCAGCACCAAGCCCCTTGCCCCCAAGGAAGAGAGCGAATACCATCTAAAGATCAAGCGCCATTCCAAACGCAGCGATAAAGAAGCAAGAAAGAACAACAGTACCATGACAGGTGAACAAACATCCCTGTACCGGGTAGAAGCGGATATAGTTGCGAAGGCGCAAAACAAAACCAGCTTCAATCATTCCGGCGATGGCACCTACAATATCGGCATAGCCAAAATGGATGCGAAAACTTCCTTTGGCATAGATGCGCAGGAAGAGTCAGCACAAACCCGGAAAGACTTCCGCGAATCTATCCTGAAATCAACCCAGGAATACAAGGATGAACGCACCATAGAAATCACTACCGACGCATCCACAGACATCGAATCAACCGAATCCGGCAAGATCTTCAACCCGAATGATTCCATGGCTGTTACCTATCTCTTTTACGAACTGCAGCGGCGATACCGGATTTCAGAGCAACTGTACCGCGTAATGCCGGTTGTGCTGGTTGCCCAACCTGTCCCCCAACCTCATGAAATAACAGAAGCCTGGGTAATTGCCAACGACTGGATCCTGAACCGCTTCCTGCTCGATGACAGTTTCCGCGCCACCCTCATTTACCTAGCCAATAAAAGTGTGGGTGATGACTTTGCCCTGCGTGAACTCAGGCGCAACCTTCGTGAGCAAAGAAATCTTGTACAATCCCTCAAATCAGAATTTGCCGCAGCGAGCAGCGAAGCAGACAATAAATACCGTGCGCTCCTCAACAAGATCAGTGCGCGGCTGGATGCATCATCCGATGCGAACGGCGAAGGCTTCTTTACCAATGTGGTTGCCTCTTTCGGCTATAATGATGCTGACCCGGAAACTGCCCGTGCCCGCGAACTGGCAGCGAATGACGAACACCGTTATGCCGTGGAAAAAGCGGAGAAAATATCCGTATCATTAAAACAGGAGATCACCAACCTGCATACACTCACTGCTGAGTACAATAAAGCGCTGAAGGATCACCTCGACAATGAGACCCGTGTTTCAAGGTTGCTTGTCCACTTCCGCAATAACATCCTCTATTATATGCAGGCGATCTGGAGCCTGGAGCCACCCGACCAACGCTTCCTGCGGCTACAGAAAGTGCAGGTTCCCGACCTTGTGCTGGACGGAGAAAAAACCTACAAAGTAGAAGTGGCCAATTCGATGGATGTATTCGCCATGTTCAGACCCGACGGCACCACCAAACATAAAGCTACTGTATCGGGCAAGCTGAAGAAACCATTCACCTATAAGTCGCTGGTGGAAGTTGCGGAGATCGATCAGCCACTCGGTTTCAAGGGCAACTACATCATCTTCCCGATGAAGCAGCACAATGCCCTTACCGACTTCATGGCCGCTCCTTTCATCGATGCTGCCTTTGGTGCCATGGATCCGGACCAATGGACAAATATCAACCTGGACGATTTTTCGAAGTACATTAAGAACCTCCACGATACGGACCCGGAAAAATTTGAAAAGTGGAAACCAGCTTTGCACGACATGCTAGGCCAGCTGCTGGCAGACCCTTTACGCAATGGCGACGAAGTGATCATACCATCGGGTTCACTGTACATCGAAGCCCTGCCCGCCACTCATCCCCTGCTGGAAGATTTCAAACTGCGCCATCGCGAACTCGATGTTTACAAAGTGCAGGAGGAAGTCAGGAAACTGGGACTTGAAAATCTCCGTTATGCCTCAAGGCTCATCCACAATGAACGCACGGATCCAGAAATTGAAAAATACATTTCGATCGATGGAAAAGACAATCCGCAGATTGGGATAAACGAAAACTGATCATGGAATTCACAACCAACGAGCGCGGAACCAACCGGGGACTGAATATACAGCCACCCAATGACCCGGGAAAGGATCAGCTTAACGCCACGCTCATAGAAGCTGTATACCGTGACATTGCCCATTTGTTCAATAAAAGTAAAAGTTCTATCAGCGGGTTGATAGGCAAAGCTGAAGAAGTATTTAAAAACTTTAAAAACACTAACCTTAACCAACCCCTTTCGAAATCCAGGTATGCGGAGGCATTCCTGAAGATCTACAGTTTCCTGCTGGACCAGGAGAAAAAGGCCAGGCGGGACAAAGATGGCGCATTGCTTTTTGCCTATGAAAAATGGGAAACTGATCCTTCAAAGCCGGGATCCTATACTACCAAACTGGTTGACCAGCCATGGACTCCCGCCCGGCAAAAATCGGTGAAGGAATTCGATGTTTTTAAGGAAGACAATATCAAACAATGTTTTGATTATAGCCGGAAGTTCCAGCCAGCGTCGCCCGGACAATTTGTTCCGCAGAAAATTCCCGTTGCCGCAAAAGACGTTCCTCACCCTGGCCTGCCGGCAATAAAGGATATCGTTGCGGAGGGTGAGACTTATGAGGAACAGGTTATAATGGTAAAATACGGCATCACCGAAAACCTGAAGGAGATTGTTCGTCAAAACCAGCCTGACCCGGTATTACGACTTGAAGACCTGGCACTGGCGATCCGGGAACTTTCCCGGCATAAACTGAACATGAATGAAGCCCGCCAGATTGCCAGTGAATATCTCAATAAGTATGTTGACTTACCGCAGAACTCATGGAAAAAAGATCTGCTTCGCCGCAATTACGCGGAAATAAGAAAAACGGTGAACGCTGTTACTGATCTCAAGGTCGAGATGCCGATCGAATTCGTATTCAGTAATTACTCTGCCATTAACCTCTACTTCGAATTTCATATCGACTTCGGTGAGGATTTCTTTAAAGTCATCAGTGGCAAACTAAGGAGGGAAATGAATGGGCTGTATCACTTACATAAAATAGACAACAGCCTGAAAATATTTTTCGAAACGAATTCAAGGAAAGACCTTGCGGAAGTGATCAGGTGTGTAGCCACATCCAGGTACCTGATGGTAAGCTACCTTGGAGACGAATTCCAGGACCTCGGTAAAAAGCGGGATTCCCTTGTATTCAGGGCATTTGAAGCAGCCTTGCTCGACAATGAATTCCCCAAAGCGGATAAGCAGTTTTTTCTCCAGATGGATGATACCTATTTCAGGATCCTTCAATACATAAGGGAAGATAAACTGGAACTGGCGGTGGCAGCCAATAAGGAAGTGCTTGAGAAACTAAACCAGGTAAGAAGCCGCATTTCAGCCTATGAGCGGGATAAATTAAAATGGGGCGGACGAATACTATTCCTGCTGACACTGGCCCTTGATGTACTTATCTCCTATGTTACGGGAGCTATTGGCAAGTTCCTGCCACGCGCAAACTATGTCATTAAAGCAATGTTACCCCTCATCCAACAGGAAATCCACATCCTTTCCGGGGTGCAGGACAAAAGAATGGGCGGCATGGAAATGCTGAAAGAATTCGGGATGGGTATGATCAGCCAGCGGGTAGCAAACACCGTTACACACAAGTTCAAGGAAGTGTTCAAAGTGGAGATCAACAGGTTCAATAAGCTGGTTTATGATACCGTGTTAAACAATTTTGTGGCTGCATTCCAGGAAGAGCTCATTCACCTTGCCGGGAAATCGGCCTCACTTGATGATTTTGTTGAGAATTTGCTAAAGAACATGGTCTCAGGGATTGCACATGATACTGCTGCGGGAAAAGCCATAGAAAGATCAAGACCAGCATTAGAAATCCGTATCAAGACAAATGATGCCTCCCTTCTTGCGCAACCTAAGCGGGTAGCTGAACCCGGTATAGATAACAAGCTGTCATCGGAACCACATGAAGCGGCCGCAACGCTAATAGAAGATACAGCAACTGCAACCGGGCATTCAGACCTGAAGACAAAAATTGAATTTGACATTGAGAGTGGCAAAAACGACAAAGGCATTTCGCCAAAGCCGAACCAGGCCGAACGTGCACTTCCTCCAAAGAAAAAGAACAAGCACGGGAAAAGCGGGGAAGAAGGACCGGATGACAGGACCACCGTAAGTCGCAGGGAAAGCGGGAATGCTGCCAAAGGTGGAAGCAAAGGAGGTTCGAAAAAGAAGAAAGCTAACGCTGTTGAACAACCAGTTGCGCAGCCGGAACAGAAAATCATACTTCCCATTTTAATCAATACTACAAGGAGTGGCTTCAGGCGACAACTCATTGAATTTTTCCAGAAGAACCCCAAACATCCGCTGATCGCATTATATGATAAACCCAATAATCGACTACACCCGTCAACCAAAAAAGGAATGGACGAATTTTACTGGCATGAAAACCCGCAGGCTATACAGGCGGGGCATGTTGACAGTCACAAATCGGAACTCCCCGAAAAGATCATCATTATGACAGCCTGGGAAAACCAGATGCTTAAAAGCATAATTGAAGGGAAAGGAACGCCGGCATATATGCGGGTACGCCGGGTACTATTGATTGACGGCCTTCCCATTACGGAAGAATCTGCTAAGCACCTTGTCGCATTTGGAAAACTGGAGCAGGAACACCTGGATCGTGCTGAACTCGTGGATATATTTGACTTGTAAAAATTCAGGAATCATAGACTAAATAAACAGTAGAATTGTTCAGTGCTTTATCAACCTGCAACTGGCAACTAAGGCGGATAGCAGGGTCAACAACTCCTATTTTAGCCAGCGTTGCAGGCTCATTCCTGTCACGGCCAGGGATCTCATTTGTAGCGTCCAATTTCACGATGCAAGTGGCACATCTTCCCTGCCCGCCGCATTCGCCAAAACTTTCCGGGTACAGTTTATCCCGGATAAGCGCCATAAGGGAGCGGTATTCATGCCTGTAGGTACTGATTAAATGTTCACCTGATTCTGATATTATCCTGAGGAGGATCTGCTCTTTGTTATTCATAGCTGCGCTTTCACCCAAAACTCATCTGTATAGTTTTCCTTTTCGTTCGTATGATGGATCTGCTGCAATTGCTTTCCCAGATCAGCAAGCCTGTCGCCGCTTAACACCTTCTCCAGGTGGGGGAATAACACGCGTTCTTCAAATCTTATGTGATCATCTAACGTGTTGGCTAAGGTAATGAGTTGTGCAGGATGGGCAGCAGGTGAGACAACGACGTCTATTAATCGCTTGAGTTTACCGTGTTCTGCTACGGCCTGGTTGACCAGCTTATCCTGCAGCCCCGCAAACAAAAGCGTTTCTTCTTCTTCAAAATGTTGCTCCAGGTGATTATCCCAAAAGTATTTGACATAAGCCTGGATCCGTTCAATGGAAACGCCATACTTTATACCCTGCCTTATTTTCCAGCAAAACAATAGCCCGTCGTGGTGATCCCTTGAGAGCGGGACGATATTTTCATTCCGTTTCATATCGATTATTTTATTCTGCCACTTTTGTTACCCGTTCCACCTGGTCGAATTTGGAAATGCTCAATCGCACGATGCTGTCTTTAATAGCTTTGAGGTTATGGTACACGCCCCCTTCGAGACTGACCATCATACCGGACTGCATGGGATATACTTCCTCCCCGACGCCAAACAACACTTCGCCCTGGAATACTTCCACTACTATTGGGAAAGGCGCCTTATGATTTTTCATTTCCACCCCCTCCTGCAGCGCGATCCGTAATTCCTTGGTATTTGCTGTTTCCATGAGCAGCGTCACCTGTGGCTTTTCATCATGGTAGTTGAGCTCATGTAAAATGTTTGCTGTCTTCATACCAAAGGCTTTGCGGAACTATTACGATAGTAGTCGATCTTGGAAAGAAACATGACAGCCATTTTATTCGCGCGCCACTTTGCTTCATCTGCCTTTTCGCCAATAAAATGTTCATCTATCGTCTCATGCCATAGCTTCAGCCACTTATCAAAATGTTCCTGTTCCAATGGCAACCGGGCGTGTGGCGGGAATGGACTTCCATAATATGTATAGTCTTCCAGAAGTACGGTCTGCCAGAACCGGTGCATTTGTTCCAGGTGCTCCGGCCAACGATCTTTGATAATGCCGTTGAAGATGTCGCCCAGTAAGGAGTCTGCCCTGATCTTCCCATAAAAGGTATTTACCAGCAATTGGATATCCGCCAAAGTTGTAATGTCTTTCCTGTCATTCATAACTATACTATTGTGCAATTGAAATATACCGGACCATATAATAAAGTGCCCACCCTGCAAATCCAATGATGATCAGCCATACCCACCAGGGAATGCTCTGCGGTGTTTCACTGCCCGAGATCAGGAAGGACTTCTGGTCACCTTTACCATAGGCATTGATCATTAAGGGTAACACGCCATCTACGACGGCATGCTCCTTCATTCCTTCAATGACGATGGCAGGCCCGTTGCGTACTTCGAACGGAATTTTCCGGATTCCTTCCTTACCAGCCGGGTCTTTGCTGACGATCTTCAGGACATGTGGCCCATCTGTAAGTTTGCGCGTGTCGAGCTCGAAGCTCACCGGCGCCTGCACTTCAGCGATGGGTTTTATCTCATCGTCGATGAAAATAAATATGGTGCTTTTGTCAGTCATCTTATTCATTATTCAGGATGAAGCGTTTAATATGACTACCGGATTTTTCTCCCGGGCGAATCAGCCATTTCACGGAGAAAAAAAGCGAACATAATACGATGGCTACCGTTGCCCATACGATCACATAATCCCATTGACTCTCCGGGCCTGCGCCATGTGTAATTCCTTTCAGGATCCCGCGCTGGTTGCGCTCGCAGACCGGGCAGGCAAAAATGGATGCCGTGCCCAACAGTAACGCGATGCTTAATAAGATCTTTCTCATTATTTGGCAGCTTTAAGTTTTATGAAATCCAGGATCTTTTTAATTTCTTCGGGGGTAACTTTTTTACCATTATTCCCCCAGTTGGTTCGCTCGTAATTGATGATGGCTGCAACCTCGTGTTCCGTCCATTCCATATTAGTACCTACCGCAGCCATTGCAGCATATTCCGGCCTGGCATCATAACCATTCATGATGATATCTACATACAACTCAAGGTTGTCGCCGGTAACAATAGAGCTGCCTTTTAACGGTGGGAATGCGCCGGGCAGGCCTTCCCCGTTAGCCTGGTGGCAGCTTTGGCAACTGCTGGCGAATAAGGACTTACCGTCGGGCTCGGCACTAGCCGCTCCTGTTGTTGCTTTCTTCTCTTCTTTCTTATAGAGGAAAACAGGTGTTTCTGTACCACCCGGTAGTTTGACCTGTTTCAGTGATTGCAGGTAAGCGACGAGGTAAAGCGCAGCATCGGATGCCACAACCTTCCCCTCCTTTCCCTTCGTATATGTGGCCGGTACATTCACGACAATATCAGATTTCGAAGGCTCTTTTTTGAAATCGAAAAGCCAGGGATAAGCGGGCATAATAGACTCCTTGACCACGATGCGCGGGTTATACAGGTGCACCAGGTTCCAGTCCCGGCTGGGTTGCCGGTTGCCGATGTCCGTAAGATCTGGTCCTGTACGTTCCGTTCCCATCAAAGTGGCAGTATTGCGCCAGGGATCCGTGCGGGTTACAGCTGCATAGTCTGCCGCCAGGCTTGGACGTGAGCCCCACATCTTATCCATATCCACATTCCTTACCTGCTGCGTATGGCAGGCCACACAGCCATTGGCAACGAAAATAGCTTTACCCTTTTTAGCCTGAGGACTCAGGGGTTCAGCAGCCGGCAGTGGCTTATTCTTCTCCTGGTTTCGGATAGCGGGGATTATGGCCACCAGTATGGTGAGTCCCACGAATAACCCTGCCGCGGCGCCGAACAGTTTTTTATGATTATCAAACAATTCCATTTTGTTCACGCTTTATAATTACGCAATGGGTTGTGAAGAAGCGGTTGCACCTTCGAGTTGCCGGATCGCAGTTTCCCGGATATCCACCACGGGCCGGGTTGCCATCATCCTGTAAACGTTGTAGGCGAAGAACAGGTGCGACAGCCACATCAGGGTGCCACCGATAGCGCGCCACAACCAATAAGGCGCCATCAATACCACGCTGTCGATAAATGGTTTTCCTTCCATCCATGCCAATCCTTTCAGGGTGCTGCCGTACATGAGCGGTACGGTATAAAACATCAGCCCGATCAGTGCCAACCAGAAATGCGCACCAATCGTGATCTGGGGCGCTTCCTTACCTGTGAGGCGGGGAGTTACCGCATAGATGCCTGCCCAAAGGAAGAAAGAGATAATGCCATACATGGTCAGGTGCGAATGCGCTACCGTAAAATCAGTGAAATGCCAGATCAGGTTGGTGCTGCGGAAAGCTTCTGCAGTGCCCTGCATAGAACCTGTGAAATAAAAGATGATCCCTACCAGGAAAAATGGAAGGGTGTAACTGTCGCCGACCTTATACCAGGCACCCCTGAACGTCATGATAAAATTGGTGGTACCGGCAAGCACGGGGATGGCCATGCCTGCGCTGCCAACAATTGCCAATGTTTGCAGCCACCAGGGAATGGAACTGAACACAAAATGGTGCGTGCCGATCAGAGTATAGAAAAGGATCTGTGTCCAGAATGCCAGGATCCCAAGGCTATAGGAATAAATGGGTTTGTTAAGTTGCTGGGGCAGGAAGTAATACACAATTCCAAGTGTAAAGAGCATGAACCACATCCCCACACCCTGGTGCATGTAATAACCCTGGATGATGGTTTCACCAAGCCCGTTTTGCCAATAGGGCACATAGGCCACGATGGTGATCACGATGACAAAGATGATGGAGGCGACAATATACCAGTTAGAGATATAGATCTCCTTGGTGGTACGGCGTGCAATGGTTTGCAGGAAATTGATCAGTGGCAGAGTTATACCAATGGCGAATAAAAGCATCACGGGCCACACATATTCACGGTACTCGCCGCCGCCATTATTGATGCCTGCCATCAGGCAGATCGTTCCCAGGATTATAGCCGCGTTGATCAGCCAGAGTGAGTACCAGCCGTATTTCATGTTGGCTAACTTCGTATTACTGACGCGTGGTACTACATAGTAACCTAATGCCAGCATGCCCAGTGATGCCCATCCCCAGAATACGGAATTGGTGTGCACCGGGCGCAAACGACCAAAGCTCAGCCAGCTTACATGATCTGCATCCGGCGCTACAAATTTCATCCCCAGGTATTCACCGATGGTGGTACCGAACAAAAGCCAGAAGGTAGCACAGCCCAGGTGCCAGAGGATGAGGCGGGAAAGATCAGCATCGATATACGGACGCGGGAGCGCTTTCTTCTTGGCAGCAACAATGGGAAGCTCTGCCTTTTCATTGATCTGCAATAAGCCTTTTTCATCGTCGGCAGGCAGGTTGCCGGAAAGTTCATGATGGCTGAGCCGGTATTCCGAAGCTGCACTTTGTCCTCTTAATTTGATCAATTCTTCCTCCGGTAATGAACGCAAATAAGCTGCGAGTTTGTCGGCGTCTTCGAGGTTCTGTTTCTTATTAGCAAGGTTCCGGAGGTTGATCACTTTTAGCGTCAGGAAGATGATCGCAAATAGTATCGGGATCAGTAAGAGTATGATGGTAATGATGATCCCTTTTTCACCTAAGAGCGAACCGGCAGAGGGACTACCAGTATCCTGCGCCCATGATGTTATGGGAGCCAGCGAGAAAACTGTTGCCAGTATTAAAAGTGAAACGGTGACGCCGTTACTTCGTCTTTTGAAGCTCATCAGCCTGCTGACCTGCTGACTGTCAAGCTTGCGCGTATGCGCATTCAGCATCTCGTTTTCCTCTTTGAGCGATTTTCTTTTACGGATCGACCTGATATCATTTACTTTCTGCTTCAGGAACAGTGCGGCAACAAGCAGCATCACCAGGATCACGAAAAGTCCCCAGGCCATTCCCCTGGGAGAATCAAAAGAAAAGTCAGAAGGGGTGCCCTGTTGTGCTACGGCGGACAAGGCGCCAGGCAACACAGATAAAAGAAGCAGGGCAAACCGTTTTAAGATCTTACCTGGATTCATTATTTACGTTTTAAGACAAGTTCAAATCAGGCAAACAATCACCGCTTGAGGAAGGTCATTTTCCTTTCCAGTTCTTCCGTAAACTCGCCCACTTTTGCGTTCTCCAACATGGTCTTAATATCCTTCCTAACTATTTTGAATTCATGGTGTATGGGGCATGGACGTTTTTCCGAGCATTGGTTTAAACCGAGGCCACAACCATTGAAGATCTTGTCACCATCGATCACTTCTACAATATGCGCCAGTGAGCAGTCAAGTGATTCCTGGTCCAGGTAAAATCCCCCGGTGGGACCCTTTAAGGATTGCAACAGGCCTTTCCTGGTGAGATCCTGTAAAATTTTAGCTATATAGTGTTCCGGACAATCAACTCCTTTTGCTATTTCCTTAATGCCAACCTTTTTATCATCCCGTGATTTTTGTGCGATATAAATCATGGCACGAATTGCATATTCACAGGTTTTCGAAAACATTCGGTTTATGTTTACGATGCAAAAGTAGGAATCTATTGAATAAAAGACAATTATATCTTCTATCAGATTTGTCAATTTTACGTCATGGAGTTTAGAAATGAAAACTGCTTGATACTCAAGCCTTACCGCAGAGTGACCCGGAGTTCGATGGCGGAAGAGGAAATAATAGTGGTGGGATATAGTTGTATTTATTTACTGGATGAGGACCAGTAAATTGGACTGCCCATACAGGATTTTCATGACGTCATAGAATAGGTCTATTTATGCTATTTCGCAGTGCGTTTTTGATTAAGGTGTCCTGAACAGGTTCCTGATGATAAGCATGTCCACATTTATACCAAATGCAAAATCAACTTTCCATTCATTGTTCTTGTATAGATTAAACTGGTCTTCGGTTATTGGCGACTTTTCAAACTCAAAACCAGCAGGAGCATTGAATACATTAACTTTTCCATAGTGTGCACCTACAAAAATTGCACCGCCCCTTGCAAACTCCCAATTGAACCCAAAAAACAAATTCTCCAGCGTTTTATCTGTGAACCCAACCCCGATTGCCGGAAAGATCCTTTCATAAATCTTATGGTCTTCCAGGAAATTTCGCCCTGTCAATTTGTAATTGGGAATTTCCTTTCCTTTGAACAACGATTCAATCAATACTACCGGTGAGGTATAAAATGTCGCCATTACAGTGACTACCCCCCGGTTACTTCCCTCAACCTCCTTCACAACCTTTTCTGAAGAATTCGTCGGAGACGCCACAAACTCATAAGTAGGATTCTTTAAAGTTGTATTGATCAACCCGATATCAAACGAACCATGATATACTTTCGACATCGCAATTGTATAACTCTTCAATGTCTGCGTTTCATACTCGTATTTTTGCGCAGACTGAGATTTAATGAATGTCCTTATGACATCAAACTGGATATTTGTTGTCGATGTCCGCAAAAGGAATTCCTTGGTTGCCCATTCGTAGTGGATATCTTCCTTAGCAAATAAGGACATACCCGCCTGTCCTGCATTGTTAAACACTAAAGCATCCTGGAACTCCCCTGCAGTTTGATTCAGGGAATAACTTATTGTATTGGGGTCATTCTTTGGCTGGAAATAATAAATGTGCACGACATATTGCCTGTTTGAAATTCCCTGGGGAATTGTGCTGAAGATATTGTTGCCAAACTGATCCAGGAATATATGTACATATTTTCTCCCCGAGTAGGATGTTTTCCTGTTGCCATTGGGAACCTGCAAGCCAAACTGGGTTGCAACCAAAGAAGGGTAGTCTTTCTGGATCTCCTGGATTGCACTGGTTGCAGGAAATTTCCCGCTAACGGCGCCGCCATCACCGCCATCACCTCCATTACCGCCGCCTTCCTCTCCTGTTCCTTCTTTCTTCTTAAACATGAAATCCAGGTAGGTATGCTCCGTCTTCGAATCAACGATAGCAATATTTGCGCCTCGTAAATCTTCCGTGGACGTGTATTTAAATTCCGTGCCATCATCAGTAAATTTTTTGCCGGTCGGCTTTCCGTTAATGTTGATGGAATATGACTCGCCTGTATTTTTCGGACTCTTCTTTTTTATGATGAAATCATTGATTTCAACTGCATATTCATTTACCGAGACATTGTCCGTAAACTCAACAACAGGAGTGCTGGCCGAAACCTTAACATCAAACTCTCTTGAACTTAAAAGAGTGAACTCGGTCAGCTTACGACCGGATTCACGAATCTCCAGTTTAATGTCACGCAAATCACTGAGATCCGAACATTTTAATTCCTTTCCGTTATCACACTTGAAATCACTGCAAGATTTTCCATTAGCAACCAGTGTAAATGTCTTCTGGGACCCAGCACTTTTGCATTTAATATGCAATGAAGGAACCGGGGATTTAAATGTTTCGGTAGATAGATTTTTATGGAAGTTTATCCCGCCACCATCGCTCGCGGTACTGATCTCAAATTCGATGTCCTGCCCAGACAAAATCCCATAATTCACCACCAACACCAGGGTAAAAATGAGTTTAAGCATGGTTCAAAATTTATTTTAATAAATCCAACTTGAATGCTGAAAGTATTTTATCGATAGGAATGATATAGGTCAATCCGTTCCGCCCTCCTACTACTATTCCGATTATTTTCAGGGGATCCGCAAATACCGGTGAACCGGAATCACCATGATCAGAAAAAAAGTCAGCTTCAATTAAGTTCTGTAATGTAAACCCGGTATCCTCTACAGGCTGGCTCACGCCCACATTCAGGATCATCCCACTTTGCTTACCGGATATACCGCCGATCATAGTCACCTTAAGGCCGCGATTTGCCTGGCTAATAATTTTTATCCCAGTCGGCTTTCCAAACCCCGGGATTCTATTATCTACATTACCAGGTTCATCCATCCGTGCAACCGCTATATCGATTTTGCCAAAAAAAGCTTCCTGCAGGAAGGCATTAAATCGTTCGCCTCGTGAATTACTTAGTCTTACATCAGGCTGTAATTGCTCCTCTTTCGGCCTGACAAAATGGGTAAGGCCGTTTTGAAGCATCTTTGGATTAAGCACATGGGCATTGGAGCATGCAAACACATTGCTACCTTTTATCAAAAACACCCCGTTAGTTCCGGAAATGTCAGAACCTATTCTTTCAATATTGTCAGACAAATTTGCACCCAGCAGTTTAAAGCGATCCTTCTTTACAACATCAGTGGGAATCAGTTTACTGCCCTCCCCCGGGATTCTGACCTTGATTTGCCTTGGGATCTTTACGGATGGATCCAACTGTTTGTCAGAGACCATGAATACAATGGCATACCTGCCGGTGAAAGCACCTTCCCTGATCTTTTTTCCGGGGTATGCGCCAATTATGTTTGGATATTTTTCATTCCATCGATTAAACTCGCGGTTAATGTGACGCTGAATCGCATCCAGTTTCTGTTTTGTCTTACTGTTCATTGATTCTTCCGAATTTAGCATCAAGCACCTTCCAGGTTTTAGGGCCAACAATTCCATCAGGCACCAACCTATTTGCCCGTTGAAATTCCCGAACAAGAGCCTCCGTCTCAGCATTAAATACACCAGAAATAGCTATCCCAAACTTCTGCTGGATCGCCCTTACAAAACCACCATTTGCACCTCTCCTGAGAGTAGGGCGCCCATCAACGCCATTAACAACAGGCTCAGTTGCAGGAATTAAAACTGGTGCAGGAGCAGTTCCATTCATAATAGCTGCAACAGAACTTCGAAATTCATTCATGTCAAAGCTTACATCTGACTTACGGCCTGGTGGACGCGCATACTCCCTGTGACTCGCACAAAACTCTACACTCCGCCCAACATGTTTAAGTATGGCAGCCACTCCCCGTCTATAGGCGTCCAACTGGATCTCCGGCCAGGGCAGATCATCTGGTTTGCCAGTATTTTCTGCCTCAATCCCAATGAAATTCGAATTGCCATTTACGAGGCCTCTCCAAATTCCCGGGCCGGCATGATTGCATCTGCCAGCTGAGATAATGTAATAGGTTCCATCCCTGCCCAGACCAAGTTGCGAAAGGGGACCAGATAAATTCGTCCGCCCATTTATCAAAGTATTGAGACTTGGCATGTTTCCTTTACGAGGCCCGGCAGTATGGTGGCACATAACACCTAGAATTTCTCCCATATCTCTTGGACCCCGGCTTTCCCAGCCTTCAACGACAGCTATTTTCAGACCCGCATTCTTCAGTACCCGCGGCAACCAGATTAATGAATGTGGCATATTTAAGCAACGCCTCCTTCGGCGGGTGGTAATTGATCATCAGATGTTATATCTACAATGGCTACGTCACAGCCATCAACGTCACTTTCGGCATCCCGGATGTTCATTGGGGTTGGTTCGTTATGGACATGCAGGGCCCGTGGTTGCTGTTCCTGCCTGCCACCTGGCAACACTTGCAGTACACCATTATTCTTTTTTTGCTGCCTGTCTTCTGATCCCTCTTCAGGGCTCTTTTCGTGAGGCTTCACAGTAGAACGTACAACCATTAATTTATTAAGCACATCGAACCAGAAAGGTGCTCCGAGGGTAGCAGCAAATGCAGTTAACAACCAACCAAATGCCAGGGCAACGAATTTGAAGGGATCATATTCACCTTTGTCGTTCCTAACACTTACGAGCTCCAAACCTATCGGTAAATTCAATGCCTGGAGATCATCTTTGGCCGCAGAATAACCGCTTAAAACAGCGTCTGGTGACTGTTTGCTTTTTGATTCTGCCCATGATGCCAGCGCAGCCCTTTCTGCATCATTTCGATATAAATAATCGGCTATGGTTATAGTGTTTACATTTAATACAACAGCCACAAAAAGTCCGATAAAAAATATAATGTATTGAGTGGATCGTTTATACCAGCCCGAAACGCGGTCCATTGTACTATCATACCATTTCTCGATGTTTGCCTGGGCCTGGTCCAGGCTACCCTGCGCTGAATCAATAGCGGACAGCAGTGCCCTTTGAACAAACTGATTATCCAGGTTCATCACGTTCGACCGCAAAGTTTCCAGGGAAATAACCGGCGAATTTGGGTCGCTGCTGACCGCATCAGTTGCCGGTCCGCGAGCGGCAATGTCCATCAGGGCTACAGCAAAATTCCGGGAAGGAATATAAGACGGTAAATCATTTCCTTTCGCAAATATGCTGGGTCGTTTTATATCTGTGCCGGGCGCATATCCACCGGGAAACAGGCCAAAGATCAATGGGTGTTCATAGATATGTTTTGCCAGCCCTATGCCTTCGCGATCATTCAGGATCTCCCGAATCCCTTGTTCCAGGTATGCCGCCCGGGTCTTCAGCCAGGACTCAATGCCTTCACGAACTGCAGCGCAAATAATACTCACGAGGATGAAAACGGCAACGACACCGATTGCCACTTCCAATGTTACAGAATTGAACATATAGCAGGTTTAGAGTATCATAACGAGGGTTTTGCGAATTGGGCTCATCGCAAATCTTCAGAAGGTAACATGACGGGAAAGAAGAGTACGTCCCGGGAAGACAAATTCAAAGGGAGCAGAGAGAATACTACAGATAGGAACTAAAATCCAACTACTATATTAACAGCTAAAACTGAAAAATACAACGGGAAAAACCCCCTTCGTTTGCGGGAATTATATCCTTGATAAAGAATGAAACTTAAAGTAACATAGACATACACCATGACCGAAGACCTGACCATATACAAGGAAGGCGACAGTTGCCCAACTGATCCAGGTCTTCATTGCCACGAAACACCAGCACAATACTTCGCAAAATCATTAAATCCGATTCAAAGAGTATATTCATCAATTCATTAAAAAGGAAATATGAAATTACATGGTGTAATTTTTACGGAAAAACTAGTTCCATTTGAAAGAGAACTATTAGATAAAGAATTTAACGTAAATATTTTTGGAAGCGAAGCAGTACTTGCTACACCCGTATCCCCGTTTACCGACGAACATGAAGCCGTTGAGTTCAGTCCAACGGATCTGTTAAAACCCAAAATAGCAACCGAAGAATTCTCGGATGTAAATTGGGGACTCATAGGAAATTGGCCAATTGGCAAAGGCAGTTTTGCGAAGTTTTTCATTCAATTCAAAACAAGTGACGATAAAGTCATGGACAATGCGACTGAAAAAAGAATGGAAACGAAATGCTGTAATTCATTCAGGAGTAACTGTTTCACAAGATGAAGCCAGAAAAGCCTTTTTACTTGCGTGGGAAATTGTCAAACTGACAAATATAAGAAAATTGTGACGGACTTTAAAATGCTTGTTGGGATTCCAATTAGCTAATCCAACAGACTGAAGCATACCTGCTTCTATAAACCATTAAGAAAGAAACAAGTCTAAAAGAATATATCGTCTTATCGCATTAGAAATACTGGGAAATTTCCCGTTTTGAAGGCGCGTTTGCAAACATAATTTGCGACAAGTATTAATACTGCTCTCAAAAAGTTAACCCAAAAATCTTTTACAATGAGACAGAATATCATACTTGCCAGGCTTGCCACAATACTGGCTTTATTCATCTTCCCTTTTAGTCATTGCGATAAGGACGATGCCGAACCTCCAAGAATTGAGGGATGCATGGATCGATCAGCGGAGAACTTTAACTCTCAAGCAAATGCGAGTTGCTCAAATTGTTGCGAATATAAAGGCTCCTTGTTATTCTGGACAGATAACCCTTCGTGTGGAACTTTGACGGTAAAATTGGAGAATGGACAACAATCCAACATTGTAGGCTACTATTATTTGGCTCCAACTAACTGCGTAAACCAATGGGGAGGCTATTTCAACTTAAAAGACGGAACCTATTCTTATACTGTAACTGCCGCTAACCCAGCCTGTTACATCCCTGGTGGAGAAGTAACAGTAATCGGAAACCGCTGTAATTATCAAAAGATTTATTGAATACCGGGATTTTTCCCGTTGTTTTTTTCCAGTTTTCTTTCTAAAATGTAATCAATTGCACCCATGAACATGAAAATACGGGTTGGCATAGCAGACGATCAGCAGCTCTTCCTAAGATCGTTAAGCCTGTTGATAAATAGTTTCGATGCATTCTCAGTAGTGTTGGAAGCACTAAATGGCGAAGAAATAATCCGTCAACTCGGATTAATCAGTACCCCACCCGACCTCCTGTTAATTGATGTAAACATGCCTATCAAAGGAGGCGCGGAAACCACAATGGAAATCCAGGATAAATACCCTTTGGTGAAGCCGATTGCATTGTCGATGAAGGATGACGACCAAACTATTATAAAAATGATCCGGGCTGGTTGTTGCGCATACCTCATTAAAGATATTAACCCGGAGGATTTAGAGAAAGCGCTATTAGAAGTATATGAAACCGGGATCTACAATGGGGACGTATACAATATGAATCACCGTCGGCTAAGCAAGTTATCTAACCTTAATGAAATACAATTATCCGGACGTGAACTGGAGTTCCTGAAATTGTCCAGCACAGACCTAACATACAGGCAAATCGCAGTGAAGATGAACCTTGCTGAAAGGACAGTTGATGGCTACAGAGAGGCATTATTCGAAAAATTGAAGGTGCAAAGCAGAGTAGGAATGATCGTCGAAGCAATCAAGAAAGAATTGATAATAGTATAATATTTTGTAACAATTAAAAATCAATCACTATGGCAGAACATGAAGTAATTCTAGACGACGAACGTCATAGGTCTTTCATTGTAGACACGGAATTATCCATCGATCCTCGTTTCAATTTTAAAGTTGTATATGAAAGAGATCAACACGGCAATGACGTGCATTACGCGGTTATCGAACCAAAAACGCCGGAAAAAGGAGGGGCAACCAAAATAAACATTGGGGGTTTTAAGATACCACCTGAAGTTGATCCGTAAAACCTTCGTTTGCTGTTAATTTAAGAATGAACTCATCCCACATAAATTCATTCTTGAAAACTGTTTGAACTTGGGCGCTATAGGCACACCAGGCATACTTCCTTGTTTCCATAAACAATCCATCAGTGGGCAGAAACAGTGAAAATCCAGAATGGCCATATTTTTTATGGCCATTCTGGTCATCTGCAAAATATCCGGCGCCGACGTGTTGTTCTAATGGGATCTTTTCGTAAATATCTCTAAATTGCTTTAAATCATTCTGATCAAGTCCTATACTTTTCAAATTGGCAAAAATTGTCTCAATCCAAAGCCCTAAATCAACCAGGAAATAAGTTCCTACTCCTGAAACCGAGTTCAAATACACTTTACGAACAAGTTCCACCATATCTTTCATCAGACTATTCTGCCTTAATAGGCTCTTTGTGACGCTATCCAGAATTTCAGCGATCTTCTCTGTTTCAGAAAGCCTGCAAGCAAACATACTTGTCCTTGCCAGGTATTTATTGTGTCCTAAACGACGATGCTTATCAACATAATCCTTAACGATCATTTTTGCTAAAACTTCATTATCCGGCTGTGACGGTTTATTTAATTCGATAATCAACTTTTCATAGTCATAACCCAGAGCCCACATCTTCGACTCGGAACCGATTAATATATCGACATTGTTACGTAACATATACCCATTCTCAAACAACATCATATTACAATTCGTCATGATCATCAAGTCAATCTTGCCACACTTTTTTGTAACTTTCGAAAGCACGTCCGCCAAATCTGACATCCAGATTAATACAAGTTTTTCACAATTAATTTCTTTATCTCTTGGAAGCACTAAATATTCATCAGGCCCAAGATTAAAATCCTCACTCAGCTTCAAAAAGCCGCTTATTTCGGGCAATCTGGATTGTGGCAGATACCATTGATCATTTCTTACTTCGACTATTTGATCCTCAGTAAATTCCTGCTGTGTAAATCCTTCTATCTTGTTTTGAACTAAATCCGAAACATTTATACCAAATGCAGCACCATGTGACCAAGTGAAAAACGCCTTACGTTTAGCGTCCACATTATCAAAAACATATAGGATTGCAGTCCTCCAATCAGAGAATGTTTTTATTTCCCTGAATTCATAGAACTCCTTTAAATCATCACTTCCCTTTTCGAGTTCATAGACAATAATAACACGCTTAGCCTTTTGCTTTCCATTACTTTCCTCCAATTTATCAAATACCAGCCGAATGCAATTGCGCTGGCCATTTCCCACTCTTTCTATTGAATCTAATATCTTGTTTAGTATTTTTCTGTACATAGTTATCTCATGGACAAAGAATACCATTAACCAGTCAAAGTTTATTACATTCATAAAAAAATATTTTTGAAAAGCAGCTTCCATCTGGCACTTCTTTTCATCCTGCTTTCCACGACTGTGGGAGCACAACAGCCACTTTTCTATCAGTTTACTCACATTGGAGAGAACGAAGGATTAAGCAGCACTTATGCACGTAGAATTTTACAGGACCCTTTTGGATTTACATGGGTCGGTACGCAAGATGGTCTAAATAGGTTTGACGGGAAAAAGACGGTAGTCTATAATAAAGATAAGAAAATCCAACACAAATTATCAGGATCGGATATACGAGATCTATTAATTGACACAGCACGTAATACCCTTTGGGTACTGACTTCATATGGAGGGTTGGATGGCATAGACTACACAACCGGAACAGTCCATCTTTCCATTAGCCAACATCAAGACACAGCCCTGGCCAGTACCCTTCTCAATTCCATGGCGCTTTCTAACGGTCAGCTATTAATTGGCAGTAGTACCGGTCTTCTTATCCTAAATTATTCAAAATTAAAACTGGAGCCTTTTATAGAGGCTACCAAGACCTATGCAACCTCGAACATTGACCGCGTAATAAACCTTCCTGGCGGCAAAATGTGTCTTTTCACTCAAAATCGAGGCATCCAACTCCTTGACATTCATCAAGCCAGAATATTGCAGGAATATAAAGACTCTACCCTACCCAAAGTGCTAAGGACTTATGATTGCATTCTACTTTCCGAAAACCAGGTACTTTTCGCCTCTAACGATGGCCTTCTGCAACTCAACATTACCTCAGATAATGAAATTTCAATTTACAAGTCATACCTGTCTGACTATGGATTGGCTAACCACAATCCAGTATATGCATGTTGGAAAGACAAGAGCGGAGACATCTGGATAAGCGATGCGCAAACAGTCTTGCGGCTAAACGGAGTCACAAAAACATATAAAATACTAAGGGAAAACGGAAGTGCAGACGACAACATGTGGTTACCGGCGGTATATTCTTTTTACACCGACAATGACGACATCCTTTGGTTAGGTTGCCAAAAAGGCCTGGCTTATGCGGAAAACAGGCCTTCCCCTTTCTTTAGAATTACCAAATCGTCAACCTCGCTGAACAAAATAGAACACGCCTATTACACAGAACAAATCAACGACACTTCCCTACTTATTTGTTCCCCAAAAGGTTTATTCAGATATAATCCTGGCTCAGCAGACGTAAGCCCAATTTCACATGGACTTACCTACTACTACTCATTCAGCATAAACAATAACCGTATCATCGCTTCTAATAGCAACGGAACTTTTGTCATAGAAAAGAACAAAATCATGCCCTGGGAACATGTATATCCTGAATTTAAACCGCTTCCCCGGCTCATCCTAAACAGCAGAGTAAGTGTAGGTGATTCGCTTTTACTTTTTGGAACTGAAAATTTCAATGGCCTTCTTGTGTGGAACCATAAAAGAAAAACAGCCAGGATGATTAATACGGAAACACCAGTACATATAAATGAGAAAAGTATTAACGCCCTGTATAAAAGTAAGTCAAACGATATTTGGGTATTGGGAGACCACTCAATATCAATTTTAAATCCTCAACTATCGAAATGCCGCGAAGTTTTACCATACAACCCCGCAAACCGAACTTACTATTCTATATTTTTTGATGCCTGCCAGGTAAATGATCAATATTATATCGCTTCATATAGTTCAGGCATAGTTGTACTCGACACAAATCTGAATTTTGTCCGTGAAATAACCACCAAAGAAGGACTGAGTAACAATGGAGTTTACAAATTACTACCATATAAGGACAGCATCGTTTTTGTAACAACAAACAATGGGCTTTCGATTCTTCCGGCGACAAAGGCTGGCAAGACTCTAAATATCTTCAGAAATGATGGCCTGCATTCAAATACTTTTGAAGAAAATAGCGGTTGCCTTTATAAGGATATGATAATTGCCGGTGGAGCAGGGGGACTAACTATAATTAACCCGGCGTTGATAAAACTAGATACCATTGCCCCACCCCTATTTCTAGATAAAATCTTAGCAAAACGTAAAAATGGCGTACTTGATACAGCTAACATTAGCCTGGAAACCATATCGATTCCCAATGACGTCTTGCAGACCGACATATATTTTTCAGCATTGAACTATTCAGGCATTCACAATACAAAGTATGCCTATCAGATCCCCGAACTACATGACCAGTGGATTTCCCTTGAAGATAAAAACTTCATTTCATTGATTGGCCTGGCTCCTGGTCGTTACAACCTACTAGTAAAAGCATCAAACGAAAATGACTTTTGGACTCCGGAACCCTATGCGTTGCAATTGATCTTTATGCCAAAATGGTATCAATCTATAGGATTCAAAATAACAGTGCTAATACTCATCGCTTTTTTATTATACGGACTTTATAAATTCAGACTCATCCAACTCAGAAAACAGGAAAAGATTAGAAAAGAAATTGCCAGTGATCTTCATGACGATATTGGAAGCAACCTGAATTCAATGAAGATCTTCACACATATGGCGATTAAAGATCCGGAAAGCAAAGAATATCTTGGATACCTGGAAGAATCAATTACTCAAACAACTCAAGGGCTACGTGATATTATATGGGTACTGGATGATTCTTTCGATACAGTTCAGGAACTTATGGAGCGAATAAGATCCTTTGCGAGTCCAATTTGTTTACACCAAAACATTGCCGTTACCTACTATATGAATCCCTCAGGAAGAAATTTCAAACTCGATAAAGCAGAGAAACGAAATTTTCTTCTGATAGCAAAAGAATTAATTAACAACAGCATAAAATATGCTGAATGCACGGAGATCCGGGTTTCAATTGAATTTACCAAAACCGATCGCCTGTTAGAGATCGGGGATGACGGCCGGGGTTTCGACATGCAAAAAAGAAAAACCGGAAACGGGATAAAGAACATCCAGGACCGGGCAAAATTAATGGGGTACACGTGCATTCTAACCTCAACAAATACAGGCACAAAGGTCAAACTTCATAAAAAACTTGACTAGCTTAGGCTAACATTGGTTTTTCGCCATACTCTACTTTATCAAACTACAAAACGGGAAATTTCCCCTTTAAACAGCCCGCCTCAGGATCTAAATTAGCCTTGAAGATAACTGATATAATCTCCTCCCTAGGTAATCCGCACGGATATTAGTTCACTCGTTTTAAAACAATAAAATAGTTGTTATGAAAACGTTTATAATCGTGATATTGATTAATCTCTTTGCGCAAGAGACAAATACAAAACCGGAGGGAAACATTTTAGATATTGATCCTGTTTATCAGCAGACGCAGCAATGGTGCTGGGTAAGTTGCGGGGAAATGGTATTTAAATACTATGACATTTGTTCAATAAACCCTGTTGGCGACTATCAATGTGGAATTATAGCATTATTACATCCCCAATGCGACTATAACTGTTATAGCTGCGTTGTATCTGCAGGGACGACACAGCGGATCATCAATATGTTCAAGCAATACCCTGCGTATGCCCGAAGTATTTGTGGAAGCTATAGATCATCAATTACTTGCACTGAATATTATGGTGCATTGAGCACAGCGTCAATAATGGCTTCCATAGATGACGACATGCCTATCCTGGCGGGTGTAAATCCAAGTGGCCGGGCTTCCAGTTATGAATCTGAGCACGCCTGCCTGATTATCGGATACATGATCGACGATGATGATGAAGTAACCTTAATTGTGAATGATCCCTATCCATATGACAGGATGGGAGTCCGCAATCCATACTATGAAGCTGGTGGCGATGAATTACAACTCGGACAATATGAAATAGAATATTATGCATTCCGGCGTCAACTCGCCTGGAACCGTTCTTTAAGCAGAATCCGATAACTTGTTTAGCTTGCCGCCATTTAGTCTGAATATTCTATTAATGTCGGGAATAAAGTTATTTTTTAAATGCTAACCGGATTACATGAAATGTCATTACATTCTCTTTAAGCGAATTGAACCTTGGAATATATCATTACTCCTGCTGAGTCTTGTATTTTCGAGTTCACTTGAGGCACAAAAAAAGAGTTACCTCCTGATGGTCGGATTGGAAGACATTGACTATGCAGCTTATCAAAAGAAAGGAAAGCACTACGATCCGGCCGCAACAATAGGAGTAGTGAATGATCTGACCAACATGAAATTTGTACTGGGCACAAACTACTCGATATCCATAACCCTGAAAGATAAGCTGGCTAGTCGGAAAAGTATCCTGGATACGTTGCGATATATAGGCAGAAATGTGAAAGCCGGAGACTTCTTCCTGTTTTATTTCACGGGGCATGGAGACACCATCAAAGACAGAAGCCTCGATGAGTTACAGGGCTATGACCAGGAACTAATTGCCTATGATCAGCCCATCGTCGATGATGAGTTGTACAGGATTTTTATGCAGTACTTCAAAGAAACAGAAAATGTGATGATCGTTGATGCCTGCCATTCCGGGTCGATGTACAAGATCGCGCGACCATTTATCGATTATGGACCTGGTAAGATGGCAGTGGCTAGTTTCGAAATGAAGAGTACGAATAAAATGATGCGATCGGGATCCTGCTCATTAAATATGCAGCAATACCTTGATGAGCCTTTTAGTCTTTTGTACCTGGGCGCTGCTCCCAATGACCAGCCAGCCCTGGGCCAACTCTCGGGTGGCGTGCTAACACGAGGTATCTACCTGATCAACTTGCGGGCGAAGCAAAGCAACCGGTGGCAGCAATATACTTACCCAAAGTTTACCTGTGAATTGAAAGACCTTATCAGGAAAAGTGGCCAGGATATCCAGTACCTCGAAATCGGCCAGGTAAGTACGGTTACGTCAAATAAAATTCCATTTACTCATTAAACCAATTAAACATGAAAATTCTGTGTTGCTCCCTGTGTCTTGTGTTGTTCAATTTGACGGCCGCAGCGCAAAGCTATAAGCGCCTGAAGGATGACAATACCCTTTCCGGAGAATTATCCTACGCCTTACCCAAAACGGCTTTTGTGTTGGAAATCCCGGTTACGTATACCGTTCTATCGCGTAGCTCCGCGTACCAAAATTATACAGACGCTGATCAAATAAAATATTTCACCCTGAAGTATGGATTTAATGAGAAAAAATATAAGCTGTTAAATTCTGTTGAATCTTTTGCCCTCTCTGCAGTAATAGCCGATGATTCCATCAAGTGCACCGCAATCGGAGTCCGGGATGCCCATAAGGTGTTTTATGTCTCTTCTAACAGTGGCTGGAATAAAAACCAGGGTATAAGTTTCACATATGGTAATGATGGTGTATTATCGGAAGGGGAAGGTAGTTTCGAGAACAAGACTTTTGATGTCGTTGTTTCTGCTCTATCCGGTATCGTTAGTATAGTGGGCAGTGTTTTCAAAGGTGCTGCCATTGCGCCCGTTCGGGATCCCAGTAAATATAAGATAGAAGTACTCGAAAACGCGCTTCAGCAGTTCGATGACCTGAATACGATGGCGGATTATGAGATCTTCAAGGACAGGAAGGCCCATTTCCAAAAGAACTATGATGAGTTGTTCGCTCATATCTTCTACCTTGAGAAGAAAAAGACCATTATCTATAAGCTTGTCTATGTTCCGGATACCACCAATCAAACAGGCAAAACGCTTGACTTATTTTTTGCCCTGGATGATGGTACATTGATAGTAAATAAAAATTTGGCGAACTATATTTTGCCTAAGGGAGCCAAGGATACTTCCACGATGAAGCCTGATTCTTACAAAGTACATTTTGGGCCCATTACAGACCAGCCATCAACGAGCTATTCTCCCTGGAATGATGCTTCCAGCACAGGTTTTGCATTTAATGTGCCCCTGAAGTCACGGCTGGGAATCACTAATGATAAAGGAAAAGTTGTCTACCTGGAGGATCAGAAATTGTCCCAATGGGGGATTGTCAGTTACATCAATACCAAGCGGAAATCAAAACATTCTTATGTCCTGGATCCGGTAACAGGAGAACTAAAAAAGATCACTGTGGAAGGTAAGGCGATATTAGTCGACCAGGTAACAGCCGCATCAACCGCGGCGGGCAATCTGGTAACGACAGTTAAAGGTGAAAGTGATGACACTAAATTAGAGAATGAAGTGAAACGACTGGAAAATGAGAAAAAGAAACGAGACTTAATTAAAGATCTTAACAACTAAAGAAAACCGGCTTAGGCCGGTTTTTTGTTTTGCATCGTTTGCCCTCTTTAAAACATATGCCTGAATGGGCACGCCGACGGCAAGCCATCAAAAATCTACTCTCCTCTAACTCTTTACGCTTAAATCCCGCAATGCTAATATTAGCATTGCGGGATTTTTATTAAAGCATTGCGGAAACGCTTCCTATTCCATCGCAGGGTATTGGACCGGCTAGGGATGGCCGGTAGTTTTGTTGCATATAATTCCGCCGGGTTTGAGTTTTTTTGTTTTGAAACCAAGAATGAAAATTTTACGGCGGAGTAATGATGCTTATGTCTCCGGTAGTTTTGTTGATGAATATTTGTTGAACCGCGTTGGCATCGGCAGGATACCTTGGTCGCCTGGATATGTTCCGCTATGGTTACAGGACAATAATTAACTAACAACAACTATATGGGTAAAAAATCGAAAATGGAAAAGAAGGGCAGTAAGCAGCAAAAAACAGTGCCGCCAATACCTCAGATTGCTTTAGGTCCGGATCGCTATTTGCACCACCTGGATGATAATACCGTGAAAGTCATTAGAATGTTTCTAATATCTGTTGTGGTGACCGTGTTGGGAGTGGTGCTTTTCCTCGGCCCCGTCCCCGGATCTTTGTATTTGTCAGCCATTATCGGAAAAGGGAAAGCTGTGGTTGAGTATCTTAAGAAAAATAACAGGAGCGGGTAGTTGTAGCGATGTATACTAGTCATGGGTGTGCAAATCCTTCTGTTTCACGGATATCGAGAAGTCCTTCAAACCTGACAATTAAATTAAATCAAGGTCCGAGTATAAACTGGGAAAAATACCCTTCCTAACAACTCTCGTATAAATTAGCTTTATATGGTATCGTCCCATAGTTCTTCACATTCAAAACCGGGAAAAGATGGAAACATTACCAGGCAAAAGCGACCAGGCAACGTTTAATATCGAAGTTGCTATCCATCGCAGGGTACTAAATTTCCTGAATGAAGCGAGTAGTGCCGAAGACCTTCTCAATGGAAAAAGATTCAGGAATCCCGAAGTCGCGAAGTCGATTATCGAATACCGTGACCGCCAATTTCCTCTCGGTTTTAAAAATGTAAATGACCTGCAAAGGCTGGATATCTATACCGACCTTGCTGAGTTTCTTGACCAATTCGGCGCTGCTACATATGGACAATGGAGAGACTTTCCTCATCCCATCCCGCGATGGGGCAGGCCAGGAAGGGAACCAAACGAGGGCGTAGTGCATGCAGCCATGTTGCGGACAGGAAAGATCCTTTTTATCACAGCCGATGAAACTACCATTCTCTGGGACCCACTCAACCTTGCAGCGTCCAGCTTTGAGTTGCCCCTTAACCAGCCTGATGACATACCCCTGGGTTATTCGCAACTCTGCAGTCACCATGTTTTCCTTTCCGACGGCAGGTTCTTAGCAGTGGGCGGAGGCGGGTATAGCCATAACGACAATGCAATTTTTGGATTCAAGTTTGATCCCATCTCAAGGTTATGGTCGAGAACTACGAACAGTATGTCAGAAGCGAGGTGGTATCCGACCGCTATCAATCTTGGGAATAAGAAAGTTCTTGTTGTGTGTGGTCATGGTTCAGGCGAAATGGATGTGTATGATGAATCAACAGACACTTTCACTAAAGTAGACCTGGATACAAAACCGTTCCCTTCATTATATCCCGGGCTTCATCTCCTGCCGGACGATAAGATCTTCTATTCCCGAACCGGTTGGGGAACTGCAGGTCCCGGAAACGATCCTGAGCTTCCCGACGACGATGACCAATCGGCATTCTTTACGTTCAGCAGTCCACATGACGGTAGCTGGACCAGCATCTCTCCCATTCCACCTAACGTTGATGACCGGACGAAAGGGATGTCTGTACTCCTGGTCAATGCGCTTCAGTCAACCGCTCGCGTTGTGGTATTCGGCGGCGTGGATCCATTAACCAATAATACTTTTGAGAGCATTGACGCGAGCGCCTTGTCGCCTTCGTCGAACTGGGGTTCTCCCCAACCATTCCCCGATGGTGAACACAGGAGCCTGTGCAGTTCCGTGTTACTGCCGGATGGTACCGTCTTTATCGCCGGGGGCATCCAGGCTGCGAATACCCCTTGTGCGATATTCAACCCTGCTACAAACACCTGGAGCCCGATGGCTGACCTGCCATCTGAACGCCATTATCACTCGGTTTCATTGTTACTTCCTAATGGCGAGGTGATGATGGCAGGCTGGCACAATACCAAAATCGAAATCTTCACGCCACCTTATTTACTGATCGGCGACCAGCCGGAAATTACCTCGGCACCTGAGGTCATCCAGCTTGGACAAACATTTGACATCGTTACCCGGAGTGCAGCAAGCATTGCGAAAGTGGTACTGGTCAGACCGATGGCAGTCACCCACCAAACGGACACAGAGCAACGGGTTGTCGAACTCCAATTCACTACTTTGCCCGGAGACCCGACACGACTCATTGCTACTGCCCCGGTTGAAGACAAGCCATCAGCGCTTGCGCCGCCGGGTTTCTATATGCTGTTCATCCTGAACCGAGAAGGAGTTCCTTCTGTCGCAAAATTTGTACAGCTGACGGACCTGCGGTTCAAGGGCCGTCCTGCTGTATTTCCAACAAATGCGGAAGACAATAAGAAATCCATCTATACCACCAGTCTGAGTGGAAGGCTTTGTCAAAGCTGGGACACCAGTCATTGGAATATGGACTTCCCCGCAGAGCTGGCAAACCAGGCAACGCTGAAATTCCAGGAGTTCCCGGCAGTTTTTGCGCGGGACGCTGCCGATAACAAGAAGGCTATTTACATGGTCACCACCGATGGGCGGCTGGCGCAGATCTGGGATACCGACCATTGGGAATGTGATTTCCCGGCAGAGCTTGCCGGTCACCCACAGCTCCGGTTCCAGCATGGGGTTGCAGTTTTCCCGACAAATGCCGAAGACAATAAAAAATCGATCTATGCCATCACAACAGATGGCCGCCTGGCACAGATCTGGGATACCAATCACTGGGAGCTTGACTTCCCTGCAGAGCTTGCCGGTCATGCGCAACTGAGGTTCAAAGGCATCGCAGCCGTCTTTCCCACCAATGCAGAAGACAATAAGAAATCGATCTATGCCATTACTACAGACGGTCGATTGGCGCAGATCTGGGACGGTAACCAGTGGGAACTTGATTTCCCGGCAGAACTCGCTGGTCATAGCGGGTTGCGGTTTCAGCCGTTCCCGGCTGTGTTTGCAACGAATGGTGAAGACAACAAAAAATCAATTTACGTGATTACAGATGATGGAAGGCTTGCGCAAATCTGGGATACAGATCACTGGGAGCTCGACTTCCCTGCGGAATTAGCAGGCTTCGGATCATTGAGGTTCCAGCAAGGAGTGACCGTATTTTCAACGAATGCGGAGGACAACAAAAAATCCATCTACGCCATCACTACCGACGGCAGGCTTGCGCAGATCTGGGATTCGAATCGTTGGGAACTGGATTTCCCTGTTGACCTTGCAGGCCATTCGCACCTCAGGTTCCAGGGTATACCAGCGGTATTCCCAACCAATGCAGAAGACAACAAGAAATCAGTTTATGCCATCACTACAGATGGCCGGCTGGCGCAGGTGTGGGACACGAACCAGTGGAAGCTTGATTTTCCGAATGAGTTATAGTCTTATCGTCGCATCCTATTGAAGTAAGGAGTTAAAAATAACCAACATATACATGATTCAACACTATGGCACTGCCCGATCTATCCAATTTTGGACAAAATAATATTTTTTAAAGTCATCATTATGTTATTAGCAATTTCACCGGAAATGCTCGAGGCCATTGCAACAATTTGCTGGCCTATAATTGCTATGATAGCAATTATCGTTTTAGCGCCTCAGATTTACCGGATAATCAAAACCGCAACAGACGTTACTGTAGAAATTGGTGATTATAAATTTACAGCGTCAAGTTACACAGTAGAGGTTTTGATT
>NZ_JSVC01000060.1 GCF_000814475.1 Flavihumibacter solisilvae
CTGGTGGTTAATGAGATCCTGACCAGCACTACAGACGTAGTGATCTGCGCGAGCCAGTTGCCTTATAGCTGGAATGGTGAGACCTATACCACTACCGGCACTTATGAAAGGACTTTTGTGAGTGCAGCCGGTTGTGATTCCATTGCTACATTGAACCTGGTGGTTAATGAAGTAATGACCAGCACTACCAATGCCACCATCTGCGCGAGCCAGTTGCCATACAGCTGGAATGGTGAGACATTTACCACCACCGGCATTTATGAAAGGACTTTTGTTAGTGCAGCGGGTTGCGATTCCATTGCTACCCTGAACCTGGTGGTTAATGAAGTAATGACCAGCACTACAGACGTAGTGATCTGTGCGAGCCAGCTACCCTATAGCTGGAATGGTGAGACATATACCACCACTGGTACTTATGAAAGGACATTTGTTAGTGCAGCGGGTTGTGACTCCATTGCTACCCTGAACCTGGTGGTTAATGAAGTAATGACCAGCACTACCAATGCCACCATCTGTACCAGCCAGTTACCTTATAGCTGGAATGGTGAGACATATACCACTACCGGTACTTATGAAAGGACATTTGTTAGTGCAGCGGGTTGTGACTCCATTGCTACCCTGAACCTGGTGGTTAATGAAGTAATGACCAGCACTACCAATGCCACCATCTGCGCGAGCCAGTTGCCTTATAGCTGGAATGGCGAGATATATACTACCACCGGTACTTATGAAAGGACTTTTGTTAGTGCAGCGGGTTGTGATTCCATTGCTACCCTGAACCTGGTGGTAAATGAAACCCTGACCAGCACTACAGACGTAGTGATCTGTGC
>NZ_JSVC01000061.1 GCF_000814475.1 Flavihumibacter solisilvae
TAAGTTCCAGCGATAAGATTAGATGCAGTGGCAGTTGTCTGTACCGGTGAAGTGTTCCAGCTATAGGTAAATGGTGCGGTGCCGCCGCTCACGTTCACAGTTGCTGATCCTGTTGCTGTTCCAAAACAAAGCGCGTTGCTGCCTGCTGATGTTGCAACCAGAAGTGGATTTACAACAACCGTTACTGTTGCACTTACAGGTTCACATGGACCGGCCCCGTCCGGGTCATTAGTAATCAAAGACAATACCACCGTCCCACTGAAACCAGCTGCCGGTGTATAGGTGATAGCACCCGGCGTGGCAGTCTGAGCCAGGTTGCTTAATGTTCCCCCTCCCGAAACAATCGACCATGCACCTGTAGTGGCACCACCTCCTATACCAGAACCCGCAAGAGTTATTGGAGAAGGATTGGAAGATTGACAAATCAAATATGGACCGCCAACTGCGACAGTGGCCGCCTGGTTAATCGTAATGACCCTGGTTGCAGTAACAGCTGCACATGGCCCTGCCGGATCATTCGTAGTCAGTGTAAGTGTAACCGTTCCACTAAAGTTTGCTGGCGGAGTATATGTTACGATATCCGGATTTGCTGTCTGAGAGCCGCTGCTCAAAGTTCCACCTCCTGAAGTAATTGTCCAGGCACCCGTCGTTGCACTTCCGCCAATTGATGCGCCAGACAACGTTATAGCAGCAGGGGTAGTAGACTGGCATACGACGACAGGCGCTCCTGCATTAACAGTCGCTAATGGGTTCACCAATACATTTGTACAAACAGAAGGACTGGCACATCCAACTGCAGATGTTGCCACTACACAATATGGAAATGTTCCTGAGGTAGTCGGAGTAATCGTCACCGATTGTGTATTTCCCGGCGACGGATTCATGTCGTTGAGCGGCGACCACTGGTAGGTTACAGGCTGAAAAGTTGAAGCAACCCCAACGTTATCTACTGCCCAGTTACTACCCGCTGTACCTGTGTAACGGAACCGCACCCTCACGTTGGATTGCCCGATGTATGCACTTAAATTTATTGATTCCTGGATCCACCCATTATTGGGATTTCCAACATTTACCGGACCGGTATATGTTTTTAACGTTATATAAGTTGCTCCTCCATCTACAGAGACCTCTACTGCACCGCTGGTTCCCGCATTGAAATTTAATGCAGTGTGATAGTTGAAAATAGGATTAACTGTTCCGACGAGGCTGAAAGGCGCTGTAACTAATGAGCCTGTATTACCTGGACCATCAGTGGTTCCGGTAATGATCATGAATTTAGTATTCGTCGGCGGCGCATTGGAACGGTATGTCACCCCATTAAAGATCTTTCCACTCCCGGATTCTCCCCAGTCACTGTCTGGATCTTCATTGTTATTGTTTGCTTCATTTCCGCTCCACCCGGCCGGGTTCGCATTGGAGAAATCTTCAATAGGAAATGGTGGTTGCCCATAGCCGCTTGCAGCCAATACTGCTGACTCACCAATACAGATCACTGAGGGCGTTGTTGTCACAGTCGGAACAAACAATGGATTTACGGGGACAATTCCTGTTGAAGAATAATCAGTACATCCATTCAAAGAGAGCACTGCCCGATAAATTGTAGTCTGCGTCAGGTTGGAATAAGTAAACGTCGTGGATGTATTGCTGATGTTTGTCCAGCTCGCACCGCCATTATTTGAAGATTCCCACCTGAGGATTGATCCTGTATTATTTGATAACGTGAGCGTACCACCGTTGTTTCCATAACATACAGGTGGCGTTGAAGACAAACTTCCCTCGGGGCCCTGGATCACCGTTGTCGTAACGGTAGTTGACCCGGTACATCCATTGTTTGTGCCAGTTACGGTATAGGTAGTTGTGACGTTCGGTGTAGCTATCACGGTTGCACCGCTGGCGATCGACAATCCTTCCGCCGGGCTCCATGCATAAGTACTTGCACCGCTGGCAGTTAACGTTACACTGTTACCACTACAGAACGCAGCCGGAATGGGAACGGTTAATACAGGCCTCGGATTTACGATGATTGCTCTTACAACCTGGCGCGTACATCCATTCGCGCCGGTAACCGTGTATAAAATGTCGACATTTCCACTTGCAACTCCCGTTACAACTCCTGTTCCGTTGACTGTTGCAATTGCCGGATTACTGGTCGACCAGGTTCCACCAGGTGTGGTATTGGTCGCATTAATACTGGATCCGGCACACACAGTAGCAGGGCTTGTTATCGCTGCAACAGTTGGCATCGGATTGAAGGATATTACAACAGTGTTATTTGTACTTGCACATGGGCCTGCCGGATCATTTGTCGTCAGCCTGAGCGTAACAGGAAGAGTCGCATTGGCTACCGGAGTATATGTGACGATTGCCGGATTTGCAGTCTGCAAAGTGCTGCTCAAAGCGCCTCCTCCTGAAACTATAGACCAGGCACCGGTTGTTGCACCACCGCCAATTCCGGCACCCGATAAAGTTATTGGAGTAGGAGTAGCAGACTGGCACACCGTAAATGGTGCACCCGCTGTTACTGTAGCCGGCGCGTTCACCGTAACTGTAATCGTTGCTGTATTCGTACACCCGTTAGCTGCAGTTCCGGTAATCGTGTAGGTTGTAGTGACTGTAGGATTTGCTGATACGGAAGTTCCTGTTGTTGAAGATAAACCGGTCGCGGGACTCCAGGAATAAGTTGCGCCACCACTGGCAGTAAGAGTAGTGCTCGTGCCGCTGCATATTGTTGGCGAAGCAGCACTAACCGAAATAGTCGGTGTAGTATTCACGGTAACCGTAACAGGCCTCCTGGAACTTTCACAACCGTTAATACGCTGACTAACATGGTATGTTCCGGTAGCCAGCGCGGTTTGCGGGGCTAACACCGATCCTCCTGAACTTACAGAATACCATTGCAGGTCAGTACCTGTTGCCACCAGGCCTGCGATTGT
>NZ_JSVC01000062.1 GCF_000814475.1 Flavihumibacter solisilvae
GCACTAACAAATGTCCTTTCATAAGTACCGGTGGTGGTAAATGTCTCACCATTCCAGCTATACGGTAGCTCGCTCGCACAGATCACTACGTCTGTAGTGCTGTTCAGGGTCTCGTTAACCACCAGGTTCAATGTAGCTATCGAATCACAACCGGCTGCACTAACAAAAGTCCTTTCATAAGTGCCGGTAGTGGTATAGGTCTCACCATTCCAGCTATAGGGTAACTGGCTAGCACAGATCACTACGTCTGTAGTGCTGGTCAGGGTCTCATTAACCACCAGGTTCAGGGTAGCTATCGAATCACAACCGGCTGCACTAACCAGGGGAACTGTATAGGTTCCTGCAGTTGTATATATCTCACTATTCCAGCTATAGGGTAGCTGGCTCGCACAGATCACTACGTCTGTAGTGCTGGTCAGGGTTTCATTTACCACCAG
>NZ_JSVC01000063.1 GCF_000814475.1 Flavihumibacter solisilvae
TTCGCACCTATAGTCGGGTTAGGATAAGTGCCGGTAAGGTCACCACCTGCATTTCCGCTTACGGGAATAGAGGTAGGAATAACACCAGGCGCCAGTTTCGCAGCAGTGATGGCACCATCCTGAACTTTAGTTGTAGAGATGGCATCATCAGCAACCTTTGTGGCTGTCACCGCATTGTTGGCCAGTTTAGAATTATCCACAGAAGTATTGGCAAGCTTTGTGGTAGTAACCGCACCGTCAGCAAGCTTTGCGGTAGTAATGTTTGCGTCAAGCACTTTCGCAGTAGTCACTGCATTTGTTCCAATGGTCGGGTTAGGATAAGTGCCGGTAAGGTCACCACCTGCATTCCCGCTCACAGGAATAGAAGTAGGAATTACACCAGGAGCCAGTTTTGCAGCTGTGATGGCACCATCCTGAACTTTTGTTGTGGTAATCGCATCGTCTGCAACCTTTGCAGCAGTTACGGTATTATCAGCAAGTTTGGTTCCTGTAACAGCATTATCAGCAAGCTTAGCATTGTCTACAGAGGTATTAGCGAGCTTGGCGTTAGTAACCGCACCATCAGCAAGCTTTGCAGTAGTAATATTGGCGTCAAGCACTTTCGCAGTAGTCACTGCATTCGCACCTATAGTCGGGTT
>NZ_JSVC01000064.1 GCF_000814475.1 Flavihumibacter solisilvae
GCTGTTGCACCAGTTTGTACCGGCAGGGTATTCCAGGAATAAGTGTAAGGTGCAGTTCCACCTGTAACATTTACAGTGGCTGAACCTGTGGTCGTACCGAAGCAGTCAACATTATTACCAACTGTTGTTGCAGCCAGTACAGGCGGTTCAGTAATCGTTACCGTTGCCGTAGTGATACAACCCATTGCATCGATTACGGTTACCGTATAGGTTCCAGCAACCAGGCCGGTGGCGGTTGCACCGGTTTGTGCTGGCAGGGTGTTCCAGTTGTAAGTAAACGGTGCGGTGCCGCCGCTCACGTTTACAATAGCAGATCCTGTTGCTGTTCCAAAGCAAGCAACATTATTACCAACTGTTGTTGCAGCCAGTACAGGTGGTTCAGTGATCGTTACCGTTGCCGTAGTGATACAACCCATTGCATCAGTTACCGTAACCGTATAGGTTCCGGCAGTAAGATTAGATGCAGTGGCAGTTGTCTGTACCGGCGAAGTGTTCCAGCTGTAGGTAAACAATGCGGTTCCTCCTGTTACATTTACAGTGGCTGAACCTGTGGCCGTTCCAAAGCAGTCAACATTGTTACCAAACGTTGTTGCAGCCAGTACAGGTGGTTCCGTAATCGTAACCGTAGTGGTTGTAATACAACCTGCAGCATCAGTTACTGTAACAGTATAGGTTCCGGCGATAAGATTAGATGCAGTGGCAGTTGTCTGTACCGGTGAAGTGTTCCA
>NZ_JSVC01000065.1 GCF_000814475.1 Flavihumibacter solisilvae
CTGGTCAGGGTCTCATTAACCACCAGGTTCAGGGTAGCTATCGAATCACAACCGGCTGCACTCACAAATGTCCTTTCATAAGTACCGGTAGTGGTAAATGTCTCACCATTCCAGCTATAAGGCAACTGGCTAGCACAGATCACTACGTCTGTAGTGCTGGTCAGGGTCTCATTAACCACCAGGTTCAGGGTAGCTATCGAATCACAACCGGCTGCACTAACAAATGTCCTTTCATAAGTGCCGGTAGTAGTAAATGTCTCACCATTCCAGCTATAAGGCAACTGGCTCGCACAGATCACTACGTCTGTAGTGCTGGTCAGGGTCTCATTAACCACCAGGTTCAGGGTTGCAATCGAATCACAACCGGCTGCACTAACAAATGTCCTTTCATAAGTACCGGTGGTGGTATAGGTCTCACCATTCCAGCTATAAGGCAACTGGCTAGCACAGATCACTACGTCTGTAGTGCTGGTCAGGGT
>NZ_JSVC01000066.1 GCF_000814475.1 Flavihumibacter solisilvae
GGTGAAGTGTTCCAGCTGTAGGTAAACGGTGCAGTGCCTCCTGTTACATTTACGGTAGCAGAACCTGTGGCCGTACCGAAGCAGGATGCATTACTACCTATTGTTGATGCTGTAAGCAGTGTGGGTTCCGTGATCGTAACCGTAGTAGTTGTAATACAACCTGCAGCATCAGTTACCGTAACCGTATAAGTTCCGGCAGTAAGGCCTGTTGCTGTTACACCAGTTTGTGCTGGCAGGGTGTTCCAGTTGTAAGTAAACGGTGCGGTGCCTCCAGTTACATTTACGGTAGCAGATCCTGTTGCGGTACCAAAGCAGTCAACATTATTACCAACTGTTGTTGCAGCCAGTACAGGCGGTTCGGTGATCGTTAC
>NZ_JSVC01000067.1 GCF_000814475.1 Flavihumibacter solisilvae
GCCCGCTTTTGCCAAGCCCTTATGCTATAAAGTAGGCGTCTAGAGTAGGACAGTAGTCCAAAATAACTTTGGCTACAAGAACAACATTAGTTCATCCTAAAATCTAAACGCCATGACTAAAGTTACTGCCAATTTCCAGAACCAGACTATTTACGTTGGCCTGGATGTTCACAAACGCAGCTGGAATGCCGGAATATTTTTGGGTGACTTGTTTATCAAAAACGTGCACCAGCAACCTTCTCCCGAAATGCTCTATCAGTACCTTGCCAAACAATTTCCGGGTGCTCAGTATCTGTGCGCTTATGAAAGCGGCAAATTCGGCTATTGGATCCAGCGACGCTTAGCCAATCTTGGTATCGCTTGCCTGGTTGTTAATCCAGCGGATATTCCTTCCAGCCACAAAGACGAAGTTTATAAAACCGATACCCGGGATTCGCGTGGCATTGGGCTGGCTCTTTCCAAAGGACAACTCAAGGGTATTTACATCCCGGATCTGAAACAGGAAGCCGACCGTAACCTGGTCCGCCAACGCAAAAAATTATGGCGCGACCTGGTGCGATGCAAAAACCGGGTGAAAGGCTTTCTGGATTACCAGGGCATTCCCTTGCCTGAAAAATTTGACAACCCCAACTGGAGCCGCAATTTTATCCACTGGCTCTACGAGTTGAAATTCCTTCATGACAGCAGCAGAATGACCCTGCATTACCAGTTGCGACAGGTGGAGCTGCTTCGAAAAGAACTGCTCAACATCAGCAACGATATCCGTAAGCTGCTACGCAGTGCAGAATATAAATCCATCTATTACCTGCTTCGGACTGTAACGGGAATTGGTCCCCTGACCGCTGCCCAGCTCATCACCGAGATCGGGGATATTCGCCGGTTTCCCAATTTTTATCACCTTAACAGTTTTGTAGGATTGATGCCCATGGAACACAGCTCCGGTGAAAAACAGCTTCGGTTTGGTTTAACAGTTAGAAAACATCGTCAACTGCGCAGCGACATGATTGAATGTGCCTGGGCGGCCAAGCGCAACGATCCTGCTCTGGCTCTCTATTACAGCGAACAAATTAAACGAGGCGTGAATGGCAAAAAAGCAATTGTCAAAGTGGCCCGTAAACTGCTCAGCAGGATCAGATACGTCTGGATCAACCAACAACCCTATCAATCTTCTATTGTGAAATAAATGAATCAATCGTCATTACATTGTTCATTGCCTACACAATTAAAACCGCGACCGGACTACAAAACATGGGTTGTCATCGTGACATAATCAAACAGCGAGTTATTGACTTTGCCAAGACTGTAGCCGGTTGTTTATTGCTGGATTAATTTCAGCAGCCATTATACCATTTAATTACAAGGACTTGTAGCGTTGCTTAGTTCAACGTCTACTCATAGGATGCTGGTACTGGATAATGAGTGACTAATAAAAAATTGAAATAGCTTAAATTTATATCAAGGAAAAACACGCTTCTGAAGGCGAAGGGTGGTTGTGATTTCCCTTCCAGCTATCCTTTGCTTTCAAAAGAAAATTGTGGTGGTTTTTTCGTCCACTCTAAGGTCGTTATACATAGGATACC
>NZ_JSVC01000068.1 GCF_000814475.1 Flavihumibacter solisilvae
TTCCAGTTGTAAGTAAACGGTGCGGTGCCTCCTGTTACGTTCACAGTTGCTGATCCTGTTGCTGTACCAAAACAGTCAGCGTTGTTTGCGGTAGTGCTTGCGGCAAGCAATGGCGGTTCAGTTATGGTAACCGTAGTAGTTGTAATACAACCGGCAGCATCAGTTACCGTAACCGTATAGGTTCCGGCAGTAAGATTAGATGCAGTAGCGGTTGTCTGTACCGGTGAAGTGTTCCAGCTATAGGTAAACGGTGCGGTCCCTCCTGTTACATTTACGGTAGCAGATCCTGTTGCCGTTCCAAAACAGTCAACATTATTACCAACTGTTGTTGCAGCCAGTACAGGCGGTTCGGTGATCGTTACCGTAGTGGTAGTAATACAACCGGCAGCATCAGTCACAGTTACCGTATAGGTTCCGGCAGTAAGGCCTGTTGCAGTAGAACCAGTTTGTACCGGCAGGGTATT
>NZ_JSVC01000069.1 GCF_000814475.1 Flavihumibacter solisilvae
CCTATTCAACACCTTTCGGCGTCTTTTAGTACTGTTGCTTCCAAACTTTCAAAGATCTTAAATATAGTGTGTTATACTACTTCTAACTATTTAACCCTCAACCTCTTATCCTCCATTCTATCATCATCGTTGGGGTTGCAAAGGTAACTGCTTTTTTACTTTTCTTCCAAATTTTTCTGATGTTTTTTTTCGAAACATTTTTCAGAAGAATAATCGCAAAGAGCTACAGTGAAATCGGACTGCAAATTTAGTATGCAGCGGCTTATCCACCAAACATAATTGCGCTAAAAAATCCAGATATTATTCAGAACCGGATGTGCATAATAATGTATCCCGGTATATGATCAAAGAACAATAAATAACATGAAAAACGAGTAGTGAAAAGAAGTGTCTGACATTGCTGCCAGACACTTAATAAATATGGCACCTACCTACTCTCCCGCCTGGTATAGCAGTACCATCGGCCATGAGGGGC
>NZ_JSVC01000007.1 GCF_000814475.1 Flavihumibacter solisilvae
AATGCTTTCGAAAAGGAATTCAATATCTCTATCCCAGATGAGCAGGCTGAAACCATCACTACTGTTGGCCAGGCTGTTGCTTATTTAGAAGAGCACGCTAAGTAAACGGGATTCCGTTTCAGGCATATTTAATCCGCCTTTCGAAAGCATTTTCCGGCTGAGAAGGCGGATTTATCACGTTTAAAATCCGGCAAACTACATGGAACTTAAAAGAGTTGTAGTAACAGGCATGGGGGCACTTACTCCGGTGGGAAATACACTCGAGGAGTATTGGAATGGACTGATCAATGGTGTTCCCGGTGCCAATACAATCACTTTATTTGATGCTTCAAAGTTCAAGACCAAATTCGCCTGTGAAGTAAAAAACTTTGACCCTACACAGTTTCTTGATAAGAAGGAGGCGCGCAAAATCGACCGTTTTACCCAGTTCGCCCTGGTTGTTTCTGACGAAGCAATGGCTGATGCAGGATTGACCCCGGACAATATCAACCCCGACAGGATCGGTGTTGTTGTAGGTAGCGGAATCGGTGGTCTGATCACTTTCCAGAATGAAGTGATGGACTTTGCCAAAGGCGACGGCACTCCGCGGTTCAACCCCTTCTTTATTCCCAAGATGATCCTGGATATCGCTGCCGGTCAGATATCCATGAGACATAACCTTCGCGGACCCAATTTCGCTGTTACAAGTGCCTGTGCGAGCAGTACCAACGCCATCATGGAAGCGGTAAATCTCATCAGGCTGGGTAAAGCTGATATCATTGTCAGCGGTGGTAGCGAAGCGGTGATCAGCGAAGCAGGTGTAGGTGGATTCAATGCCATGAAAGCCATGAGCGAAAGGAACGACGATCCCCAGACAGCCAGCCGACCCTATGACAAGGACCGCGACGGCTTTGTAATGGGTGAAGCAGCAGGTCTCCTGGTTATCGAAGAACTCGAACATGCCAAAGCACGCGGCGCGAAGATCTATTGCGAAATAGCCGGCTGCGGCGCAACTGCCGATGCTCACCATATCACCGCTCCACATCCTGAAGGTCTCGGAGCCAAGAATGTGATGATCGCTGCCCTCCAGGACGCAGGAATGCAGCCTGAGGATATCGACTATATCAATACCCACGGAACTTCTACTCCGCTAGGCGATGCTGCGGAAGTAAAAGCCATCATGAACGTATTCGGTGACCACGCTTTCAACCTGAATATCAGCGCTACCAAATCGATGACCGGTCACTGCCTTGGTGCAGCAGGAGTTATTGAAGCCATCGCTGCCATCAAAGCTGTGGTTCACGACATCGTTCCCCCGACCATCAACCACTTTACAGACGACCCAGAACTCGATCCACGCCTGAACTTCACGTTCAATAAAGCGCAGCAACGTCCTGTCAGAGCCGCACTTAGCAATACTTTCGGCTTCGGTGGACACAATGCCTGCGTTATTGTGAAGAAATTTGAAGGTTGATTGATAAAGTATGCCAGCAATCGCTTAACTTGATTATGGTACTAATCAACCAATCATCCTGTGGGTTTATTTGACAGTATTTTTAAAGGATCCGGGGAAACAGCGGCATTCAAAAAGCAATTGAAGAATGTGCTGGGATTTTCACCTGGTAATACCGACCTGTACAAAACAGCACTGACTCACCGTTCGGTTAAGGATGGTGCTGCCGATAATAATGAGCGGCTCGAGTATCTCGGTGACGCCATCCTTAGCGGTATTGTCGCGGATTTCCTTTTTAAAAAATACCCCTACCGCGAAGAAGGTTTCCTTACGGAAATGCGTAGTAAGATGGTGAACAGGGCAACCCTGAATGATGTGGCCATCAAAATGGGTCTTAAAAAGATCGTTTATTTTAACAAGTTTGATAACTCGCTCAAAGTCAGCCAGATCTTCGGTAATACACTGGAAGCGGTGGTCGGCGCAGTATACCTCGATAAAGGATTCCGCGAGACCCACACCTGGGTGCTGAAACGGATCATCCTGCCCTATATGTTCATGGATGACCTGGAAAACCTCGAGATCAACCACAAAAACAAGCTTTACGGCTGGGCAAACAAGAATGGCAAGAATCTCGAATTTGAAACCCTCGAAGAAAAATTCGAAGGCGGGCGCCGGCTCTTCACCATCGGTGCCATCGTCGACGGCCAGCTGATCGCGCAGGGAAAGGCGTATAATAAGAAAGACGCCAGCCAGGTCGCCGCACAGGTCGCGGTAGAAAAACTCGGCCTCAACAAAACCGAGCTGGAATCCTGACGGTCCCTAACCATGCATTTTAATCGGAAATTGCAATTTCGTGCTGTTATCAGCCTTAATTCTTATCCGTTCATACAAATTTCTATGGTGATTGTATAACCGTTCTATATCCCTACCTGTATCCTCAGTAGCATGTTTTATGTTCCGGTCAGGCACTTTTGGAGTGTGCCGATAGCTTCTTCTTAGCTTCTTCTTAGCTTCTTCTTACGGTCTTCCTCGCCCCACTCACTTATTGACTTCAACTTCCTGACACAGTTCCACCAAAACATTTTTCGTCCCCTTCGGATGCAGGAAGCAGACCAGCTTATTATCTGCCCCTCTCTTCGGCTTTTCCTGCAATAGCTCAAACCCTTCCCCGGCAAGCCTTTTCATCTCACTTTCAATGTCCTGCACTTCAAAAGCGATATGATGAATGCCTTCTCCTCTTTTGGCGAGATACCGTGCAATCACCCCTTCGGGTGACGTGCTTTCCAACAATTCGATCTTGTTTACCCCGGTTGCAAAGAAGGCAGTCCTGACCTGCTCGCTTTCCACCTCCTCGATCTTGTAGCAGGGAGTATTAAGGAGCTTTTCAAAAAGGGGAAGGCTCTCCGCCAGGCTCTGGACGGCTATGCCTATATGTTCCACTTTCAGCATTTTTTGTTGTAAAGCTAATGGTAAACAGCATGTTAAAGCCAGTTTAACAGTCCAGATGCATACCTGTTTCGATTTCCGGAAATAAAGGATAATGGTGTTTTCACCCTCCGAAATCTCGTTCAATTGGGCTAATTTTGTGTTCCAGAAAATTGCAAAGAATTTATGTTGAAACTCCCGATTTATCTTGATAATAATGCGACTACACCCTGTGATCCGCGCGTGGTAGAGGCTATGCTTCCTTATTTTACCGAGCATTTCGGTAATGCGGCAAGTCGCAACCACCCCTTTGGCTGGGCGGCAGAAGAAGCTGTTGATTATGCGCGTGAGCAGGTTGCCAAGCTGATTGGTGCTGATCCTAAGGAGATTATCTTCACTTCGGGAGCAACAGAGGCCGACAACCTGGCTATCAAAGGTGTTTATGACATGTATGCCAGCAAAGGAAACCACGTAATCACCTGTGTAACAGAGCATAAGGCTGTCCTGGACACCTGTAAGCACATTGAAAAATCAGGCGGTGAGGTAACCTACCTGCCCGTTAATAATGAAGGACTTATCGACCTGGCCGAACTGGAAGCGGCTATCCGTCCAACCACTATCCTTATTGCCATCATGTATGCCAATAACGAGACCGGTACGGTAATGCCTGTCCGTGAGATCAGTGCCATCGCCCGTAAGAAAGGCGTACTTTTCTTCACTGACGCCACCCAGGCCGTTGGCAAAGTCCCTGTCGATGTTCAGAAGGACGGAATTGACCTGCTCGCATTCTCCGCACATAAAATGTACGGACCAAAGGGAATTGGTGCACTGTATGTCCGCCGGAAGAACCCCCGCGTTAAGGTGACAGCCCAAATGGATGGCGGCGGCCACGAGCGCGGCATGCGTTCAGGTACCCTCAACGTTCCGGGTATCGTTGGTTTCGGAAAGGCATGTGAACTGGCAAGCCAGGAAATGGAAACAGAATCAAAAAGACTCAGCGCGTTGCGCGACAAGCTGGAATCTGCCTTACTCAAGCTCGAAGAAGCGTATGTAAACGGCAGCACCGCACATCGTCTCCCGCACGTTGCCAACATCTCTTTCAAATATGTTGAAGGCGAAGGACTCATGATGGGCTTTAACAAGAACATCGCCCTCTCTTCAGGCTCTGCCTGTACGTCGGCGTCACTGGAACCTTCCTATGTGCTGAAAGCACTTGGACTTGGTGACGATCTCGCTCACTCTTCCCTGCGTTTCGGTCTCGGCCGCTTCACTACCGAAGAGCAGATCGATTACACTATTGAACATGTTTCCGGTACTGTGAACAAGCTCCGCGAAATGAGCCCCCTCTGGGAAATGTTCAAAGAAGGAATTGACCTCAACACCATTGAATGGGCCCATCACTAATGGGTGATGCCCTTTTAAATTTTTACATTTTACTTTTTAATTTTAAATATGTCTTACTCAGAAAAACTCATTGATCACTACCAGAACCCCAAGAACGTGGGTACTCTCGATAAAGCAAAAAAGAACGTTGGTACCGGCCTCGTAGGAGCACCTGAATGTGGTGACGTAATGCGTTTGCAGATCGAAGTGGATGATGCTACAGGAGTTATAACTGATGCAAAATTCAAAACCTTTGGTTGCGGATCAGCGATAGCATCTTCATCACTGGCTACTGAATGGCTGAAAGGCAAATCTGTTGATGACGCTCTCAAGATCGACAATATGGAGATCGTGGAAGAACTCAATCTTCCGCCAGTAAAGATCCATTGCTCCGTTCTCGCCGAAGACGCAATCAAAGCTGCCATCAACGATTACAGGAAGAAAAATGGCCTGGAAGAACTTCAGTTCGAAGAAAGAATTCACTAAGAACTTTACCATATAGGTTTGTGTTATATATGTAACGTAAACGGTAAACTTCAAATTGATCGATATGATTTATGTAAGTGATAAAGCGAGGGAAAAAGTGGCAAAGCTGATGCAGGACGCCAGCATAGAAAATGCTTCGGAGTATTTTCTGCGTGTATCTGTAGTTGGCGGCGGCTGCTCCGGCCTTAGCTATAAACTTGACTTCGATAACGAGTCTAAACCCATGGACCAGGTGTTTGAAGACAATGGAGTTAAAGTGGTTACTGACCTGAAGAGCTTTCTGTACCTGGTAAATACCACCCTGGATTTCTCTGACGGGTTAAATGGTAAGGGATTCTATTTCAGCAATCCTAATGCCAGCCGGACTTGCGGCTGCGGAGAAAGTTTTGCAGTCTGATTGATCTGCGGTTATGCTGCCCTGCATACCGAATGCACAATAAAACAAATCCCGCCTTTTGGCGGGATTCATTTTTGCAGTTGGTTTCAGTTACCGGGCGTATGCCCGTTAAAGTGGGAGAACGAATATATTGGAATCAGGCTAATTAATCACAACAAAATCCCTGTTTCTGCAGGCGGCTAGGCCGGGAAAACTTATTTTTGAATTTATGTGGTCTATCTGTAACAAAGAATTCCGCCAGTTTTTTGGAAGCTTAACCGGGCTGGTCGCAATCATCATTTTCCTGCTGCTCAACGGCCTCTTCCTGTTTGTTTTTCCCGATTCAAGCATCCTTGAATACGGATATGCAAGCCTGGAAAAATTCTTTGAACTGGCACCGTGGATCCTGCTCTTCCTTGTACCGGCAGTGACCATGCGAAGCTGGTCGGATGAATTCCGCACCGGCACATTCGAAATCCTTAAAACAAGGCCAGTCACACCTGGTAACCTGGTGTTCGGAAAATTCCTGGGCGCATTCTTCATTGTACTAATCGCTTTGTTACCGACGATTGTGTATGCATTCAGCGTACAGGCACTGTCAATGGACAGGGGAATTGATACTGGGGCTACTACCGGTTCATACATCGGGCTCGTACTGCTTGCGGCTTCATTTACAGCCATCGGCACCTGGTGCAGCAGTCTCACATCCAACAGCGTTGTAGCTTTCCTTGTGAGCGCTTTTGTTTGTTTCGTCATGTATACAGGATTTACTGCTATCAGTAAGTTGCCCGCCTTCCAGGGCAACGCGGATTATTTTCTCGAAATGATCGGTATCGACTTCCACTATAGCCGCATCAGTAAAGGTGTGGTCGACAGCAGGGACATCATCTATTTTGGAAGCGTCATTGCCTTCTTCCTTCTTATCACCAACAGAAAAATCGCAGTTCGCTAATACTCCATGAAGAAAATACAGCAATCGAGGCTCTACTGGTTGATCATACTGGTCATCCTTTTCTTATTGAACTGGATCGCCGCCTATGTGCCCTATCGAGCCGACCTTACTGCAGAAAGACGTTATACCCTTTCCACACCGACCCGGAAGTTGTTATCAGGCCTCGATGCGCCGGTAACAATCGACGTGCTGCTCAACGGTGAAATGCCGGCGGGCTTCAGGAAGCTCGCAGCCAGCACCAATGACCTGCTTACCGAATTCAAAGCTGCCGGAAGATCCAATCTCCGGTTCACTTTCAGCAAGCCAGGTGATGGCATGGCGGATACGGCCAGGCTTTCCCTCTATGATTCACTGGCACAACTGGGACTGCGCCCGACTAACATTAAGGCACAAACGAAAGAAGGGGAGGGACAGGAAGAGCGCCTCGTTTTCCCCGGTGCAGTGATCTCTTACAAGGGACGTACAACCGCTATCGACCTGCTGCAGGGCGTGAGTTCGGAAGGTGGACTCGAATCACTCAACAAAGCAGAAGCCCTGCTGGAATACAAATTTGCCAATGCCATCCGCCAGCTGAGGCAGGATACTGTACCCATGGTTGGTTACCTGGTTGGAAACGGAGAGCCGGTATCTTACCAGGTATACGACCTCATCGAAAATGTGCTGAAGAAGAACTATGCATTCCGGATCCTGCCGATTGACAGTGTTGCCATTATTCCGCCCGTGTTTAAGGCAATGGTCATCACTAAACCTGTTGTCACTTTCAGTGAAGATCAAAAATTCAAGCTTGACCAGTACGTGATGCATGGAGGCAGAATCATCTGGATGATCGACAACCTTTACGCGGAGATGGACAGCCTGCAGCGGACACAAAACGAATTTATCGCCTTCGACCGGGGACTCGATATAGACGACATGTTATTCCGGTATGGTGTACGTGTAAACCAGGACCTTGTGCAGGACCTGAATGCAGACCGTATTCCCTCCGTTGTGGGAAGCATGGGTGGTAAACCGCAGATTGAACTGTTGCCGTGGCCATATTTCCCGCGGCTTTCCAATTACAATGGTCAACCCATGGCAAAAAACCTCGACGATGTAGTTGCCCAGTTTCCCAATTCCATCGATACAGTTGCCGCTCCCGGTATCAATAAAAGCATCCTGCTTGCCACTTCGCAGAACTCACGAACCCTTGCCACGCCGGCAAAAGTCAGCTGGCAAAGCATCGAAACGGAAGATGATCTTAAAATGTTCAATAAGGCACATATTCCGGTTGCAGTTCTGCTGGAAGGCAGGTTCACGTCATTATACAACAATCGGGTAACGGCAGAACAACGGAGCTTATGGCAGCAGGCTGGCCAGGACATCAGCATGCAGTCGCCCGAAAATAAAATGATCGTGATTGCGGATGGTGATATTGCATTGAACGCAGTTACGCAGAATGAAGGACCTTTGCCGATGGGCATGAATGCGTATACCAAATACCAGTATGCCAACCGTGATTTTATCCAGAACTGCGTTGAATACCTGGTAGATGAGACCGGCATCCTGGAAACAAGAGGAAAGGATTTCACCCTGCGGTTGCTCGACAGGAAAAAACTGGATGAGAAAAAATCTTACTGGCAGGTAGTTAACATAGTATTGCCCATAATATTGATATTGTTATTCGGGTTGGTTTATCAATGGATGAAAAAAAGACGTTACCAAAAAGTTAGAGCATGACATCTGAACAATTAACCTACCTGGTCTTTGGGGTGGTATTATTGATCGCACTGGTTTTTGACCTGGGGTTATTAAGCAAGAAGACGACGGAGATCACGATAAAGAAAGCGCTTGTTCAAACAATTTTCTGGGTTTCGCTGGCCCTGGCTTTTTTTGTTTTTATCTGGTTTGAAGATGGCAAGACAATAGCCATTGAATACCTGAGCGCATACCTGATGGAATGGTCGCTCAGTATCGACAATATTTTTGTATTCATCCTGATCTTCTCCTTTTTTAAGGTGAAGCAACAATTCATTCCGCGGGCACTGCTGATAGGTATCCTGATGGCAATCATCTTCAGGATCATCTTTATTTCGGTAGGCATTGTGCTGATCGAACGTTTCGAATGGCTGCTGTATTTTTTTGGCGCCTTCCTGTTGTACACCGGAGTTAAAATGTTCACCGCAAAGCACGACGAGGAGGTAAACCTTGCCGAGAACAAAGTGTACCGCTTCATTCAGCGCATGTTGCCAATCGTCTCGCATGATGGTGACGGAAAGTTCAGTATCGTGCAGGACGGAAAGCGCTTTTATACAAACCTGTTTGTAGTGATCATCATGCTGGCCACAACAGATATTGTATTTGCACTTGATTCAATTCCTGCTGTGTTTGCCATCTCGCAGAACCGGCTGGTGATCTATACTTCGAATATATTTGCTGTACTCGGGCTCCGTTCCCTGTTCTTCCTGCTGAAAGGCGCCGTGAATAAATTTGCTTACCTGCAGCAGGGCATAGCAGTGGTACTCGTATTCATCGGTCTGAAAATGCTGGCTGAAATGGTTCATTTCAAAGTACCTGTTTTCGTTTCGCTGCTTGTGATTGTGCTTTGTATAACCGCTTCAATCATTTACTCGATCAGTACGGCCGGTCGTGCGGGAAAAACAGAATTGCAACAGGGCGAAAGTGATTTACGATAGTTGTGAATTATCATATAACCGATATCGCTTCAGCTATTAATGCCAGCTGGTTACAGGCTGGCATAGATGGTCATGTATCTCATCTCCTGATCGATAGCCGGAAACTGGTTTTTCCGGGCGGCACACTCTTCTTTGCCATCCGCTCCGCGAACCGCGATGGTCACCAGTTCATTGATCACCTTTACCATCAGGGCGTGCGGCATTTTGTAGTCAGCACCCCGGTTGATCCGGTTCGTTGGCCCGGGGCAAACCTGCTTCTTGTAGACGATACGCTTTCGGCACTGCAATTACTTGCCGCACGTCATCGTTCGCAATTTTCCATCCCCGTCATTGGCATTACTGGCAGTAATGGTAAAACAATTGTCAAGGAATGGCTCAACCAGTTGCTTGAACCTGACCAGCTCATTGTCCGCAGCCCGAGAAGTTATAACTCTCAGATAGGGGTTCCCTTAAGCGTCTGGTTAATTCAGCCTGCACACCAACTGGGGATTTTCGAGGCCGGGATCTCAAGGGCCGGCGAAATGGATGCCCTCGAAAAAATAATTTACCCCACAATCGGCGTCTTCACGAACCTTGGTATGGCGCATAGTGAAGGTTTCAGCTCGATGGAAGAAAAGCTGGAAGAAAAATGGAAGCTATTCAGGCATGCAGAAGCGGTCATTTATAAGAAGGGGAATACACTGGTCGACAATTGGCTCAGGGAAGCCAATCATTCGCGCGGATCACTGTTCAGCTGGGGCTCGGAAGAATCCGCCGACATGCACGTGTACGAAATATTTAAAGCCGACAGCTATACTGTCGCAAGGATCAGGTGTGGCACCGCGGAATTTCAACTTAGTATTCCCTTTTCCGACGAAGCTTCTATCGATAACGCCCTTACCTGCTGTGCCATCATGTTATACCTCGATGTGCCGGTTCAGCGCATCATGGAAAGGATCCCGCAGTTGCACGGAATGGCAATGCGCCTTGAACTGAAAGAAGGGATCAATCATTGCTCGGTGATCAACGACAGTTACTCAGCCGATCTGAGTTCGCTGGTAGTGGCGCTTGATTTTCTCTCGCAGCAAAAACAGCACATCAACAAGACCGTTATACTCTCGGATATCCCGGAAACCGGCCTCACCTCGGTACAATTGTATGAAAACGTCTCACGGCTGCTTCAGCGTTACGGGGTTAATAGATTACTGGCAATCGGTCCGGTTATCAGTGATCATGCAGATCTGTTCCGGGCGGCGATGATCCAGGTTCAGACCTTCATCTCCACTGAATCATTCCTGCAGCATTTTGATGAATTGCATTTTCATGAAGAGACCATTCTTGTCAAAGGGGCGAGAAGGTTTGCGTTTGAAGCAATTACTGCGCAGCTGGAAATGCAGGTACACCAGACCGTGCTGGAGATCAACCTGAATGCCATGCTCAACAATCTCAGGCAATACCAGCAGCAGCTGAGGCCGGGGACGAAACTGATGGCCATGGTTAAGGCATTCAGTTATGGCAGCGGAAGTTTTGAGATTGCAAACCTGCTGCAGTTCCACGGTGTGGATTACCTGGCCGTAGCCTATACGGATGAAGGTGTGGCATTACGGAAAGCAGGCATCCATCTGCCCGTAATGGTTATGAATGCAGCTTCATCCGGATTCTCTTCGCTCGTTGAATACGGGCTAGAACCCGTGCTATATTCATTGCCGCTGTTCCGCAAGTTTGAATCCTTTATCCGGCAGGAAGGGATCCAGTATTATCCCGTGCACCTGGAAATGGAAACAGGTATGCACCGACTGGGATTTGAATCATCGGACTTCCAGGAACTGTTGGTATTGCTGAAAGGCAATAGTTTTCGCATTCAGTCGGTATTCAGCCACCTCGCAGCAAGTGAGGATCCCCGGCACGATAGTTTTACCCACGACCAGGCAGAATTGTTTGTTCATTACTGCAGTCAGATCGAAGAAACAATTGCCTATCCTTTTATCCGGCATATTGAGAATACGGCGGCAATCCTGCGGCATCCGCAATGGCAGTTCGATATGGTTCGCCTTGGAATCGGCCTGTATGGAATTGACAGCAGCGCATTACACCGGCTGGCGCTCGACGAAGTGTCTACACTGCGGACGACGATCGCCCAGATCAAAAAGCTTTCACCCGGCGAAACGGTGGGATATGGCCGAAGAGGAATTGTAACGGATGAAGCCTTAATTGCGACGGTACGGATCGGGTATGCAGACGGTTACCCCCGGGTTCTCGGCAATGGTACCGGCAGGATGCTGGTAAAGGGAAGCCTTGCGCCGGTGATCGGAAGTGTTTGCATGGATATGACCATGATCGACATAACCGGGATCGATGGCGTAAAAGAAGGGGATGAGGTGATTGTCTTTGGTCATGGCCTTTCGGTTTCAACGCTGGCAGGGTGGGCAGGAACCATCCCTTATGAAATGCTGACGGGCATTTCGCAGAGAGTTAAAAGAATTTATTACCAGGACTAGAAAGCCGGCAACGGTTATCTTTGTCCCTTTAGCAATAATTATGAAGGCGAGAAATGTAATATTATTGATCATCCTGATATTAGTGGCAGACCAGGCATTGAAGGTCTGGGTGAAGACCAGTATGCCCCTGAGTTATCATTGGGATGAGTCGCACCAGCCAATCACTCCCTACGACCGCGGGATCCGTCCGTTCGGACAAAATGCCGAATGGGCACAGATCTATTTCGTGGAAAATGAGGGAATGGCATGGGGATGGAAATTCGGCGGTGAGCTTGGAAAAATGGCACTGACTCTTTTCCGGATGGCGGCAGTACTTTTCGGCATCTGGTACCTGAGGGATATTCTGAGAAAAAGACATCACCGGGGCTTTATTATCTGCGTAGGCCTCATTTTTGCGGGTGCATTAGGGAACCTGATCGACAGTATGTTTTACGGGTTGATCTTCGAGGAAAGTACATACACATCAGTCGCAAGGATCTTCCCAGAAAAAGGATATGCCGGGTTTCTCCATGGAAAGGTGGTGGATATGTTTTATTTTCCAATTATCAGGGCAACATATCCCACGTGGTTCCCGTTTGTTGGAGGAGAGGACTTTGAATTTTTCAGCCCGGTATTCAATATTGCGGACGCAGCTATTTCGATTGGTGTAATTGCCTTGCTCCTGTTCCAGAAAAGGTTCCTTCAGACGGACAAGGAAAACAGTAAACAGGCTATCGAAACCAGCACCAGGGTGAATGACGACGTGCAGGTTTCCTAGCGAAAATACACGACTATGCAAAAAAGCCTTCCGATTCTATTAGCCGTAGCCCTTATGGCTTTATTCGCCTCCTGTACCAAAGAAAACAGTTTTGAAGAAGGATCAGGGAAAGCCAATATCTACACCTGGCGGTTTGTGGAAGGCGGCCAGGAATATTCAGGGATTATGGATACGGCTTATGTGGAAGAGGTGACAGGCATAAAAGTACTGTCTGCCGAAGGCGTTAGTAATGACGGAATGGATAATATCATGCTTGCGGTAGGCGCATTGAATGATATTCAACCCGGAACCTATACCTCCCCCGAAGCACTTTTTAATTACCTCAACAACGGAAATATCAAATATGAAGTTGATATGAGCCGGATGAATTTTTCTATTATCATCACTTCAATAAATTCCGAAAGTGTCAGTGGCACTTTTTCCGGAACAGTTTTCGGCGAAGACGGATCGGATCGCGAAATAACTGAAGGTACTTTCACCGCACCGCTTTAAATCGTTCAACCATATTAAAGAGAAAGCCCCGCCTGGAAAGGCTGGGGCGCTAAACCCTATATTCGAAATTGACAACATTTCCTTTTAAACCAAGCCTTTGGTTTTTCAGTGGATATTGGTCGTCAAGAAAATATAAGGAACGGACCAAAACAGAACATGAGTATTATTTATTCATTTTAATTACTTTTTTCTGGATCACTTCACCCTTCATTTTTAATGTCAGCACATACGTTCCCGCCGACAGTAAAGTTGTATTGGCTATAACGTGATTACTGTTTCCTTTATGCACTTTAAGGGCGATTTTTTTCACTCCTTTCCCGAGCATGTCACTTAATTCGAGCTCGGCGTCGCCATTTTCAGGGGAAATGATCTCAAATGACAACTGGCTGGTAAATGGATTCTGCAATGGTTTCAGGGCAAGCGAGCCTAAAACTGAGGCGAAAGGCTGCACAGTTACCTGGTGGGTATATTTGGTCTTGTCCAGGTGTACCATCTTGATCCGGTAGTAGGTTGTTTTATATACCTGTCCCGCATCGAGATCAGCATAACTGTTCTGCCCACCCGCCACAATAGCGGAGACTTCCGCCACCTGTTTCCAGTTCAGTTGGTCTGTGCTTTTTTCAATCACGTACATTATGCCTTCCGTTTCATTCACAGCATCCCAGTTAAGGTTTACCCCACTGTTTATATTCCTTGCCCTGAATGAAGTGATATCTGTACTAAGTACCCACTGACAATTGTTTACGTATATAACTACGCTTTTGGAATCGAGAAATGAACAACTGTTGTTGTTAAGATTATCTAGGGTCGTGGCGATCCGCAGGCGGACAATATTTCCGTGCGCCCCACTGTCGCCAAGGAAGTTTACAGCAGGAACGGTGTACTTATATGTACCACTGGAATCGATAAGATCAGATTGCGGAACTGTTCCCGAACTGTGATTTGACCAGGTGGCACCGCCGTCCAAACTTCTCTCCCAACGCCAGGAGGTGTAGTTATTAAAGAAGGTCCGTACGTCAGCTTCAAAATCTACCGGGTTGCCAAAACATACAGATGCGTTTCCGTATGGTTTCATAGTAAGATTGGGCGAACATGTTGATACGGTAATGTCATCCATGACCCAGTCATTTCCACCACCGCCCTGGGCATTATTCCGTATGCTGAAAACCACAGCATTCTGGGTTGCACCAGTAGTAAATGTGAATCCTTTTTTTACCCAGCCGCCATAAGCGATCTCCCCGGTACTGTAACGGTCAATTCCGTCAAGAACAAATGTCAGGTTGGGTAAAACCCCATTCCCGTTCTGTCGCGTCAGGTTAGCATCCCAGCTGCAATAGGTACATACATTCCTCACCCATGCCGAAAACTCATAAGTGGTATTTGGACACAGGCCGGTAATCGACTGCCTGTATGCTTCGCCGGTAACATAATTGGAGTTAACCAACAGCATATACCCGCCATTTACACCATTGGCCGGCGGCAGGTTGCCTGCGGCGTCATTTGTTCCCGTATGATCTCCGATAATATCCCAGGAACTAAACATCCGGTTATTACAGTTATTTGCGGTGGTCGTCGGCGGTGAGATGGAACTACAGTTAGGATCTCTTTTTACAGTAGCATTGGCATTACCTGAGGCCTGGCGCGGACTTGTATTTTTTGTAACGGCATACATCCCGTCATCCACGGCGCTATTATAATTTGGGTTAGAGATGTAATTAAAACCGGGGATCGGAAACTGCAAAGCCGTTGAACGGCCAAGGCTGGTGCCGTTGCCGAATGTTCCGCTAAATTCATCTGCAAAGTTTGTCCCTGATTTGTTGGAGCATAAAGGCTGTGGCCTGGAGATCTGGATATAGAAGTTTGAGACACCGAGGTTCAGGTTTTCGGAATATTTAGCGTTGGAAGACAGGGCATAAAAGAACCTGGCATTCCCTAATTCAATAATGCTTCCTACTGCCCCGGTTACCTTTACCCGGAAAGCTGTTGAAAAGAGATGGCCGGAATACCATTTTGGGGTGTTTCCCGCGGCTTGAGTATTAACATTGACTGAACCGCCGCCTGTCAGAGTGGTTTGAGCATTATTGGTAACGTTGCCGACACCACTGCTGCCAAGGTTGATTCTGATCCGGTACTGGCCGGGCAAAGGTGAAGCCAGGTATGTACCCGCGTCATCGCCTGCATTGCTTGAATATTCCCTGAATGCCACACCCTCATTGGTGATAACCTGCAGTGCCTTTGAGCCGGTGATCATGGTAGTATTTGTAGGCAGGTCATCATAATACCTCATCTGGTAAATATTCGAGGCATACGAATTTTCAGTTCCCTTCCACCTGATATGTACGCTGTAACGAATTTCAAGTGTATCTCCCGGTTCAACAGGTCCTCCAACAGTTCGTTTACTGACGTTTACATAGCTATATCCATTGGTAACCTGTGCTGGCACCTGTGCCCGTACCGTGGCCATGCTTGTCACCAGTAAGAGAAGTATATATGTAAGTCGAACTAGGAATACACAGTTTGATGTGTAAAGTTTGTCCATAGCTTCGGATAATTTCTTTCTAAAAGGATAATTGGCAAGGCTAAGATATACATGGAACCACTTAAGTAACGACTAATTGCCCAACTCATTGTCTATGAAAAGGGCGCATTCATCGAAAAGGGTATAAACGCGCAAAGCCCGTTTCGTAAGAAACGGGCTTTCACAATCGGAAGAAACGGAGTCTTCCTGTTATATTTCCCCCACCATTTTCGCGGGAATTACATACTTGTCGAACTCATCGGCTGTGAGATAGCCGAGTTTAACTGCCATTTCCTTCAGTGTGGTACCTTCCTTATGCGCTTTCTGCGCGATTTCTGCCGCTTTATAGTACCCGATATGCGGGTTTAGGGAAGTTACGAGCATCAATGAATTGTTCACATGTTTATTGATGTTCGCTTCGATCGGTTCAATGCCTGTAGCGCACTTGTCATTAAAGCTGACACATCCTTCACCGATAAGCCTTGCGCTGTGCAGGAAATTATAGATCATAACGGGCTTGAACACGTTCAATTCAAAATGACCTGTTGCACCGCCGATATTTATGGCCACATCATTGCCCATCACCTGTGCCGCGATCATAGTCAGCGCCTCGCACTGCGTAGGGTTAACCTTACCGGGCATGATTGAAGAGCCTGGCTCATTATCAGGAATAAAAAGTTCCCCGATACCGGAACGCGGACCGCTGGACAACATGCGAATATCATTTGCAATCTTCATCAGGCTCACCGCAACAGTCTTAAGTGCACCATGCGACTCCACGATGGCATCATGCGCAGCCAACGCTTCAAATTTGTTTTCTGCTGTAATAAAAGGAAGCCCGGTCAGGGACGCAATATGCTTTGCCACATTTTCAGCATAGTTCTTTGGTGTGTTGATCCCGGTTCCTACTGCAGTGCCCCCGAGCGCCAGCTCCGAAAGGTGGGCAAGTGTATTTTTGATGGCACGAAGTCCATGATCCAGCTGCGATACATACCCGCTGAATTCCTGTCCAACTGTAAGCGGTGTCGCATCCATGAAATGCGTACGACCGATCTTAACCACATTCATGTAACGCTGGCTCTTTTCTGCAAGTGTATTCCGCAGCTTTTCAATGCCGGGGATAGTTACTTCTACGAGCATCTTGTATGCAGCAATATGCATCGCTGTGGGAAAAGTGTCATTCGACGACTGCGACTTATTTACATCATCATTCGGATGCAGGAATTTCTCTTTGTCAGCCAACTGTCCACCGTTCATGACATGACCCCGGTATGCAACCACCTCATTCACATTCATATTGCTTTGCGTACCGGAACCGGTCTGCCATACCACCAGTGGGAAGTACTGGTCAAGTTTGCCTTCCAGGATCTCATCACATACCTTACCTATCAGGTCCGATTTTTCCTTCGGGAGTACACCAGCTTCAAAGTTTGTAAGTGCCGCCGCTTTCTTCAGGTATGCAAATGCCCTGATAATCTCTAAAGGCATTTTATTCGTATCCTGGGCAATCCTGAAGTTTTCGATACTGCGCTGTGTCTGCGCACCATAATATGCATCGACAGGCACCTTTACTTCACCCATCGTGTCTTTTTCTATTCTGTAATCCATGTGGCAAAATGTTTGGTAATGGACCGCGAAGTTAGCAGGGAAATGGTTACGAGCCCCTGAACTCAGGCGTCCTTTTTTCGAGGAACGCCTTTGCTCCCTCCTTCGCATCAGCTGTATCAAAGAGTTCTCCGAACGCTGCAACTTCGCGCGATAGTCCGCCGGCATCGCCCAGTGCTGCAATATTGGTTAGGGCGATGATGCGGGAAATAGCCATCGGCGCCTTTGAAATGATGGTTTTCAGAATGGTTGTCGTCCGCGGCAGCAGTTCGTCCGCAGTCGTTACATGGTTTACCAGTCCAAGCGACAGCGCTTCGCGTGCATCGATCATTGCCCCGGTAAGCATCAGCTCCATGGCTTTCCCTTTGCCAACCAGCTGGGTAAGTCGCTGGGTTCCCCCATAACCGGGTATCAGTCCCAGGTTTACTTCAGGCTGACCGAATCTTGCATTTTCTGATGCCAGCCTGAAATGACAGGCCATGGCCAGCTCACAACCACCGCCGAGCGCAAAACCATTTACTGCGGCTACGATAGGTTTTGGCGCATTTTCAATCCGGCTGAACACCTGTTCCTGGCCTTTCTCGGCAAGACTCTTCCCGCCGGTTCCATCCAGCTCAAGGAATTCACTGATATCGGCACCGGCGACGAAACTTTTGGGTCCGGCACCTGTGATAACGGCCGCAGCAATATCATTGTCCGTATAAATCCTGGAAATGACATCTGCCAGTTCCGTAATTACGGTCCGGTTCAATGCATTCAGTTTATCAGGTCGGTTGATCGTTACCGTTAGGATGCGGTCTTCGACCGAAGTGAGCAGCGTCTGGTACATAAAAAATATTTCAGAATTTCCTGTGTTCCTTTACCCAGCCTTTGATGTAACCTGCAATCTCCGAGGTTGTCGTTCCGGGTACGAATAATTTTCCTACGCCCATCCCAAGCAGTGATTGCATATCTTCTTCAGGAATGATTCCGCCCCCGGTGAGCAGCACATCATCCATTCCTTTATCTTTCATCAGCTCGATAATACGTGGAAACACTGTCATGTGCGCACCGCTCAGGATACTGATACCGATGGCATCCACATCTTCCTGCAGGGCAGCATTCACAACCATCTCGGGAGTCTGGCGTAAACCGGTATAGATGACTTCCATGCCGGAGTCGCGTAAAGCAGTAGCAATCACTTTGGCACCGCGATCATGGCCGTCAAGTCCGACCTTGGCAACCAGTACGCGTATGGGACGATTTATTGTAGTCATATGGCTGGGTAAAGATAGGGAGGTTTGCGTTTTGAGGTTATATTTAAGTACTGTTACAAAATAGCATTATGAACTACCGGCAATTCGGCAATACATCACTCCAGGTCAGTGAAACAGGCTTTGGTGCCTGGGCAATCGGTGGCAACGCAATGGTTGGAAATGTTCCCATCGGCTGGGGTGCTACCGATGATAATCTCGCTGCTGCTGCCATTCATGAAAGCCTGGCACAGGGACTGAATTTTTTTGATACGGCAGATTTTTATGGACTGGGACATTCGGAAGAATTACTTGGAAAAGTGCTCAAAGGAAAACAGGATGTAATCATTGCCACCAAGGTTGGCCACCGGAATATCGATGAAAATATTGTGCTGGATTATTCCGGCAATTACATCCAGAAAGCGTGTGAACAAAGCCTGCAAAGACTGCAACGGGATGTGATCGATTATTACCAGTTGCATTCGGCCCGGCTGAAACATCTTCAGAACGGTGAATGCATTGACGCAATGGAAACATTGAAACGCCAGGGAAAAATCCGTTACTGGGGATTGTCACTCAATACTTTTGAACCGGCACCTGAAGCTGAATTCATGATGTCAAATAATGTGGGTGATGGGTTTCAGCTTGTGTTTAATCTCATTAACCAGCAGGCGCTTGAGATTATGGGAAAAGCATCCGGTGAAGGCTATGGAATTATCGCCCGCATGCCATTGCAGTTCGGATTGCTCACCGGGAAGTTCACCCGCGAAAGGAAATTCGGTGCCGACGACCACCGCAACTTCCGTCTCACGCCGGAGATTATGGATGAAGCACTTACCATCCTGGAAGAAGACATCTGGCCCCTGTGCAACAAATACCAGTGCACGAAAACTGCTCTCGCACTGGCATTTGTACTCAGTTTCCCTGAAGTCAGCACCATAATCCCTGGTATCCGGACAGTTGAACAGGCTCGTGAGAATACTGCGTCATCCATCACGCTGTCGAAGGAAGACAAGGCTTTACTTACTTCTTTATTTACCGCCCGCTGGAAGCCGCTTCTCAATCGGATGCAGGCCCTGGGATAAGGTCAGGAAACAGCCAGTTGCTGCAAACCGGCATTAATGCGTTTAACCGTTTCACCAGCACCGATCATCGATGCAATCTCAAATACGGCCGGACCGAATTTGCCACCTACAAGCATGATGCGGAAGGGGAGTTGCAATTCCCCAACCTTGATATTTTTTTCTGCTGCAAGCGATTTGAAAGCTGTTTCGATCTCAGCAGCCGACCAGTCCGTCAGTGCATCCAGCCGACCTGTAAGCTCCCTGAAGAATACTTCTTTATCGGCATTCCATTTTGGCAGTACAGCCCCGGTTTCCAACGTTGAAGGTGTGTTGAAAAAGAATGCGGATTGCTCATAAAAGTCTGTAAGCAAAGTGCATCTTTCCTTTACCATATCAATAACACGAACTACATAACTATCATCAGCAACCGAAATGTTATTCTGTTCAAGCACTTTCTTTACATCAGGCAGCAGTCTTTCTGCAGGCGCATGCTTGATCCATTCGTGGTTGAACCACTTTGCTTTTTCATAATCGAACTTTGCCCCGCCCTTATGTACCCGGTCCATAGAAAAACGTGCGGTCAGTTCCTCAAGTGTGAATATTTCAGTACCGCTTCCGTCATTCCATCCGAGCAGTGCCAGCAGGTTCACGAATGCTTCCGGCAGAAACCCTCTTTCACGGAATCCCTGCGTGAAATCATTGGAGCGCGGATCTTTCCAGTTCATTGCAAATACCGGGAAGCCAAGCCTGTCGCCATCACGCTTACTAAGTTTGCCATTACCATCCGGCTTAAGTATGAGTGGAAGGTGTGCCCATTGCGGCATGGACTCTTTCCACCCCAGGTAATCCCAGAGTAAAATATGCACGGGCGCACTGGGCAGCCATTCTTCTCCCCTGAAGGCATGTGTGATCTTCATCTGGTAATCGTCTACCACTACGGCAAGGTGATAAGTCGGCATGCCGTCATGTTTCAGCAGTACTTTGTCGTCGACAGTTGCGGTGTTGAAACTTACTTCGCCGCGAATCATATCGGTAAAGCTTACCGTTTCGTTTTCAGGCAGGTTGATGCGGATAACATGGGGTACGCCATCAGCGATCAGTTTCTTCACTTCCGACTCACCAAGAGTAAGTGAGTTTTTCATTTTTCCGCGCAGCCGGTGATCGTATTGCGGTGAAGGATTTTCTTCGGACTTGTAGGTACTGCGCATGGCTTCCAACTCTTCTGGAGTATCGAAGGCGTAGTAGGCGCGGCCGGAAGCAACAAGCTTCTCCGCATACTCACGATATATTTCTTTTCGTTCGCTCTGGCGGTAAGGAGCAAATGGTCCGCCATGCACGGGACTCTCATCAGGCTCCAATCCACACCAGCGCAGGCATTCAAGAATATATTCTTCAGCGCCGGGCACAAAACGTGCCTGGTCGGTGTCTTCTATTCGTAAAACAAATTCTCCGCCATGGTGACGGGCAAACAGGTAATTGTAAAGGACTGTTCTCACTCCACCCAGGTGAAGGCCACCGGTGGGACTTGGCGCAAATCTTACACGGACTTTTGTTGACATAGCCGCAAAGATAAACAACTTCAAACTCGTTAGATTTGTATCATGTTATATTGGACTTCTGGCAACACGCTGCTGCGTGCCCTTTACCCTTCGCGTCATTGGAAAGTGGAGACTAATGAGAAGAAGATTTACCTGACGTTTGACGACGGACCGCATCCGACGATTACTCCATTTGTGCTCGATCGCCTTCAACAGTATAATGCCAAGGCGACTTTTTTCTGTATAGGAAAAAATGCACGCGAATATCCGGATGTATATGCGCGGATCTTATCATCAGGACATGTAACCGGTAATCACACCATGAATCACAGGAATGGATGGAAAACAGATTCCCGGGAATATTTTGATGACATTAAAGAAGCCGCAAAATATATTGACAGTAAATTATTCCGTCCACCATACGGAAGGATGACACAATTCCAATCGAAGGCATTGCAGGACACAGGATGGGAAATTATAATGTGGACAATCCTTACCGGTGATTTTGATAAAAGCAGGACACCTGAATCCTGTTGGAAGTCGGTTGAAAAAAACGTTCAGCCGGGATCGATCGTATTATTCCATGACAGTGAGAAAGCGTGGGACAGGCTGGCGTACGTTTTACCCCGGACCCTGGAGAGATTTTCGTCCGCCGGCTACACATTTGAAACTATTTCTATGGATATCCTGGGAAAACACAGGAACAAATAAATTATCCAAAAATATAATGAGAAGCCGGCGGAGTGCCCTAAAAAAAAGTTGGGCCTGGGTAGAAACCCTGGCCCGTTTTTAATCCGTACCCTATGAAAACTGGTTTAAAGGTATAATATTTTTTTAATTACTTCAAAGTAATTTCTGCGGAAACCCCGTTTACTACTAGGATTGCTTTGTTGTCACAATCACCATTTCCAAAGTCCACAACCCCCTGGTAACCGCCATTTCTCTGGATGGCCTGTTTGCCTTTTACGATCCAACGGCAGTTAAACCTTTTGATCAGGGGCTCAAGATTGGTACTTGTCCATTCGCTGGTATGGTCGCCCTTCTTAACAGTACCGCTTCCGTTACCCACAACCGAAAATGCATCATCACCCGGCACCCATGGCGTTCCCAGTCCGTCTACCTGGGTAATTAACCGTGTCCTGTTCCAGTTGATATAGTCCCCCTGGGCATTGGTCAGCTTCCCCTGGACTACCCTGGTTTCGAAGCTCAGCACGTTGGCACTGCTCTTATTTTCAATACGATGCGATCCTTCAACCTTGATATCATTCACGTAATAACCTTCAAAACTGGTTTCTGCGACACTTCCGGGCCAGATGAGGTGACCTGTATATACTGTTATAATCTTGCCTTTGCGAACCCTGCCATCGCGGCCGGTGCAGCCGTTTCCGAAGTCAATAGTAACCTTTACCGGAAACGTGTCCTGGGTATCCAGGTACTCCATGCTTACATTGAAGCAGGTTGCTTGCGCTGTGCCGGGCTGGTCGGAGTGGGCGGCAGACTGAAACTCGCCGGTACCGCCAATCCCCACGGATGCGTTGACACCAATAACGTTGTTGAATACATCATCAAAAAGTACCTCACTCTGCGCCTCCGCTTCCATTGAGTTTTTAGTCAGCGTAACTTCTTCATTTTCAGCCGTTTTGTCGGCATTTTTCTGGCAGGCTGTGAACAGCATCGTGACCGATACCAGCACGGCAGCCAGTAAGCTTTTAGTGGATTGGGAAATTTTCATTTGACGTGATTTTTGTGGTCATATGACCCGGTTGTATCCAAAACGTTTAAAATAGTTTTAAATTTTATTGAACTTTGGCGGATGGTCCTGATCGACACTCACTGTCATTTATACCTCGAAGAATTCCGCGAAGACATCCGATTGGTCATAGAAAAAGCCACAGCCGCTGGCGTGGAACAGATCTACCTGCCGGCAATCGACAGTTCGGAACACCAGAATCTTGTTGACCTGGAAGCTGCTTTTCCCGGTAAGTGCGTGGCTATGATGGGTCTGCATCCCTGTTATGTCAAGGAGAATGTGGAAGATGAACTAAAGCTCGTGGAAGAATGGCTGTCGAAGCGGAGCTTTGCCGCGGTTGGCGAAATCGGGTTGGATTTTTACTGGGACCGCACCTTCGAGAACCAGCAGTATGATGCATTCAGAAGGCAGATTGGTCTCGCACTAAAATATTCCCTGCCAATTGTGATCCATTCCCGTAACTCAACGCAGGAGTGTATTGAAATAGTAAATGAACACATCGGGAAGGGGCTGGGTGGGGTATTTCACTGTTTCGGCGGCAGCTATGAACAGGCAAAGCAAATAGCGGACGCTGGTTTTTACCTGGGTATCGGCGGGGTGGTGACATATAAAAACGCCGGGCTGCCGGCTGTCCTCGAACGGCTGAGCCTGGACCAGATCGTGCTGGAGACAGATGCGCCTTACCTGACCCCCGTACCTTTCCGCGGGAAACGGAATGAAAGCGCCTACCTGCCCTATGTGGTAGCAAAGCTTGCAGAGATCTACCAGGTCGACCGCGAAGAAGTGGCTGCCCGAACTACCGCTAACGCCAGAAAATTATTCAAACTTACTGCTTCATGAATAAACCTAACCGGAAACAGGGTAAGACCCGTATCCTCATCATTTATACCGGTGGAACTGTAGGGATGGTCATCGATGCCGGCACTGGCGCATTGAAACCCATTGGGTTCAAAGAGATCAGGGACAATATCCCTGAGATTGTGAAGCTGGGTTACGAATTTGAAGTGCATGCGTTCAACCCGCCAATGGATTCTTCCAATATGCATCCGAAAGTTTGGGTGGAACTGGCACTGATCATTGAAAAGGAATATGACCGCTACGATGGATTTGTGATCCTGCACGGTTCAGATACCATGGCCTTTACAGCCTCGGCACTGAGTTTCCTGCTGGAGAACCTGTCGAAGCCGGTAGTGCTCACCGGTTCACAATTACCGATTGGGGAGATCCGGACGGATGCCAAGGAAAATATCATCACTGCCCTGGAAATCGCGGCCGCCCGCAAGGGTAGTAAAGCCATAGTTCCGGAAGTATGCATTTATTTTGATTACCAGTTGTTCCGGGGCAACAGGTCCAAAAAATACAATGCCGAAAAATTTGAGGCCTTTTACAGCATGAACTATCCGGCCCTGGCTGAAGCCGGCATCAGCATCAAATATCACCGTGAATACATCATCAGGCACAGCGAACAGCCCCTGAAAGTTCATCGCCGGCTTGATTCGTCTGTGGCTGTACTGAAGATCTTTCCCGGTATTACCGAAGCAACGGTTGAAGGGGTGCTGCAGACGCCCGGGGTAAAAGCCGTGATCCTGGAAACCTTTGGAAGCGGCAATGCCACAACTGAACCCTGGTTCATCAACTGCCTGCGCAAAGCGATCAAAAGGGGAGTGATCTTACTTGACATTACGCAATGTGATGGTGGTGCGGTAGAACTTGGCCGTTATGAAACGAGTATGCAGCTCAAGGAGATGGGGGTGGTCAGTGGTTACGACATGACCTTCGAGGCCGCACTCGGCAAACTGATGTTCCTGCTCGCCCAGAAACATTCACGAGCCCGGCTCAAAGAGTTGCTCGAAACTTCTTTGCGGGGCGAATTGACCAATGCCTAGGAAATCCCTATATTTGCGGCCCGATTATCCGGAGAGATGTCCGAGTGGTTGAAGGAGCACGCCTGGAAAGTGTGTATACCTCTAAAGGGTATCGCGGGTTCGAATCCCGCTCTCTCCGCACTAGTATAGCTGAATCACAGTCTGGTATTGTGTTTCAGCTTTTTTATTTACAATAGGTAGCATAATAGGTCGGTAAAAAAGTCTATTTGCTTCGCGATGCCAAAGGGAAAGAATTATACTAAAAGACGGTAAGGGACAACTTGGGATCTATCACTTGTTAGTAGATTTTACTGCGGGAAAGTCTATTTCATTAGTCAATCCACACCTGCAGCAATAGACCCTGAAAGTTCCGCTCATACTATTTTGTAAAATATTTTCCATCAAAACTGAATTGCAATTGTCACATATATAATCGATATTTCCCAGACCACTGATCCTAACTGTTGACTTACAGTCTGATGGGTCGCCTTCCTGCCTAAAGGCAGTCATCTTGATTTCTTGTTTTTTCACTTGTTTTTTCATGTAATATTATTAAGGTGTTTGCTACCATTTTTACTACGTATTACTGCTCGTAACCGCTATGCCTTTGATTTCCAATGAGACGAATGAATTAAGCTAAGTGTATTTTGGACTTGAACCTATTTTAGAACCTGTTGAATCTTTTCACGAGTATTCAACCGGTCCAATGATTTCAACTGTTTTATTGTTACCAACCTTGTCATTTACTCGGTTGTAAGCAGAGAGTGTGACTACTGAAAGTATTCGCATAGGAATAAAATAATAAACCTATCGTCAATTTGCAAGAGAGAAGTAAATTAAATTATACCGCCAAATAGATAAAATCTATTGGAAAGGCAAGAACAATAGAGATACGGGTGTTATTGCTATCTTTATCCTGCCATTAAAACACCACCAAATTGAATCACTTCAATTGTTTTAAATGGCAGCAAATAAACTCAATGAAACGCCAGGAGGCGCTCGCCTACGAATCCCGCTCTCTCCGCAAATAAAACTGAATATTCAAGTCGCTGAACAAGCCATTCCAGTCACAAACCCTGCAAAAATTAAAAAGGTGTAAAGGCTCCCATTCCCATCTCCCATTCAAAATGATGAGCCATGAAACCCAGCAAAAACATTCCGGACACTTCTGTTGAACTGTATGAGCTCGGACTCGTTGATGCAGCCCGCGCCCTGCAAAACGGTGAATTCACTTCCGAGAGTTACGTCGGCAGGTTGCTCGACCGGGCACGGACACACGCCGATCTGATGGCATTCATTACGATCGATGAAGCGTCAGCACTTGAGGCGGCACGGCTAGCCGATCATATGCTTCAGAACGGCCATCATGCGCCGTTGCTTGGTGTGCCGCTGGGGGTGAAAGACAGCTATATGACAAAGGGGATGACCACTACCTTCGGCACCTCTGCTACCCGCAACTTCAAACCGGCCAGTGATGCTGAAGTAGTATCGCTTCTGAAAGATGCCGGTGCAATCGTTTTTGGAAAAAATAACCTGGTGGAAATGTCATACGGGCTGACGGGATTCAACGAACATTATGGCCAGGTAAAAAACCCCTACAACCAGGCGCATGTTACCGGAGGCTCCTCCAGTGGAGCAGGTTCCTCAGTAGCTGCCCGGCTAGTTCCTGCAGCACTGGGTGGCGACACGGTTGGCTCCATCCGGGTTCCGGCTTCGTTGTGTGGTGTGGTGGGTTATAAGCCAACTCCGGGCCGCTGGCCTGGCAAAGGTGTGGCACCAATAGCTTCAACTCTTGACACCACCGGACTCCTGGCCCGGAGTGTGAAAGACTGTGATTTGGTCGACCTGCTAATTACAGGGAATTCTGCCGGTAGCCAAAACTCGCCGACCGACCTGAAAGGCGTAACGTTCGCCTATGCACCTCAATATCTCGAGGACATAGACCCGCAGGTTGAAAGCCTGTTCCGGGAAACACTCCGCAAGCTCAGGGATGCGGGCGCCAAGCTGGTAGAAGTGGATTTAGGCAGCGATTTTCACGCCCTGGCCGCGCGTGCCACCTGGTCCATCTTTTTGCACGAGACGAAACCTGCCGTTTCCGAATTCCTGGAGGACAATAAAGTGCCCGTTTCTTTCGACCAGCTATTTGCGGGACTTGGTGAACCCCTCAGGACTATCTGGACCCAGGCCGTCCTGCCATCAGGCGCAGGATACATCTCCGACGAAACTTATGATTCTGCGCTCCATAAGGACAGGCAGGAGCTGCAGCGGCGGTTTGCCCAGGCTTTCGGCCAGGCTCATGCGTTGATCTTTCCTGCAACGCCCTGTGCTGCACCCGCAATCGGGCAACAGTGGCAGTTCTCAGTTGATGGTAAAGAAGTAACTGACCTTTTCCTCTCCCGCAACACACATCCTTCCAGCAGCGCAGGAGTGCCCGGAATTAGTCTCCCTATGGCCTTGAACTCACAAGGCCTTCCCCTGGGCATTGAGATCGATGCGCCAGCCGGGCGTGACCGTGATCTGCTTGCCCTTGCGAAAAGGGTTGAAATGGTCATCGGGCGCGTACCGAAACCGGTGTCATTTTAGGCGGTGGACTTTTTGGAGTGCTTTTTGTTTAAGGTATGCCGGGGAAGAGATCATGAAGGTTAAGAGCAGGGTATTATTCACCTTAAATTCTGAAATATGGTCTTTGAATTCACTTTCCCATGGTCAGGTTCAGAAGTACCAGCTAAGGTCACCAATTCGGAGTCTTCGAAAAATTTCATCTATTTCACGGTAGAATTATTTGACTCAACGCCAGTCAAAATTTTCGGTTATTTCCATTCTGTCAGGCTGAATGTAAAAGAATCCAGGTTCGAACCGGATCTCCCTGTTTACCAGCAGTCAGGTGCGTTTGTAAATGAAATGGTCAGGGGTTTGAATGAAATGGCTAAACAAGTCATCTGTGTTATTCATGCAGCTTAATCCCGTTGATTTTTACTTTTCATGCCTGGATTTACATCACATCATGTCACCCATGCACGCTGTACCTGTCACCCATGCACTTTTGTAGCCTTGCGCTATACTCAAGCTCCCATGATTCTCCCATAATTTAGGCTTCAGCGCAGGCTCGGCTTAGCCTTTTTGTTACCTTTTTCTATGGCCTGGACGGCCTTGAGACGGCTTTGGAACGGCTTCGGGGCAGGCTTGGGAAATAGAAACTATCGATCTCAGCCCACAAAACCCCTAAACCATGTGTGAACCATGTGTCGTCAATGTACCATCTCCTCTGTAGCAGCCTGTTTGGCACATGGTTGGCACATGGTTGACACATGGTTGACACATGGTTGACACATGGATGGCAGGGCAGAACCTTTACAGTATTTTGCAGCCAAATGCACCTCATGAAGCACGGCGAGACTATTGAAAGGACAGTCCAATTTGTAAAGGAACAGCTGGCAGGTGCCGAAGGCGGGCACGACTGGTGGCATATTTACCGTGTCTGGAAAAACGCCCGGAAGATTGCCGAAGGTGAACATGCAGACATGCTCGTGGTTGAACTGGCGGCCCTGCTTCATGATATTGCCGATGCCAAATTCCATGGCGGCGACGAGGATAAAGGCCCGGCCATCGCGGGCGAATTCCTCGCTTCGATTCAGGTTGGACAGGATACCATCACCCGGGTGCAGGACATTATCCGGAATATCTCGTTCAAGGGAGGCAACGACAACCCGGTTTCCCGTTCGCGCGAGCTGGATATTGTACAGGATGCAGACCGTCTTGATGCCATCGGCGCCATTGGGATCGCAAGGGCATTCAGTTATGGCGGGTATAAAAACCGGGGACTTTATGACCCGTCTGTTAAACCCCAGCTGAACATGTCAAAAGAGGAATACCGAAATAGCAACGCACCAACTATTAATCACTTCTATGAAAAGCTGTTCTTATTGAAGGACCGGATGAATACAGCCACAGGCCGCCGGATGGCCGGAGAAAGACATCATTTTATGCAGGAGTATGTAGACAGGTTTTACCGGGAATGGGAGGGAGAATAAGTGGGTATTTTTCATCCCGAATGCGATCCTGCCGGGTTTGGTACACGAATTGACCTTAACTAATTGTGAACTGCATTCTTTGTAATAGCCCGGCACTACACCGGGTCGACACATTGGAAACACCACAACTGTCGCGATTGTACCGGAACAGGGCGGGGGTGGCAGTAGATCGTTTTTTTAACAGAAACGCGATTGACTACCTGGAATGCGAAGAATGCAACCTGCGGTTTTACTGGCCCCAGGCAATCGGTGACGGGCTGTTTTATGACGAACTCCAGAATTACCGGAATTATTACCTGCAGGACAAACAGGAATACAGGGACGCAGCAGTATTTGTCCATCCCACTGACGATATTCTTGAGATCGGTCCCGGCGAAGGAAAATTTACCAGTTATATCAACTATCATTCTTATTTAGGACTGGAGTTCAGCGAAAAAGCGATCCTGACGGCACGGAATAATGGCATCAATATGAAGAATGAAGACATCCGGATTCATGCTGCACAGCATGAGCAGCAATATGATGTCGTTTGTTTTTTCCAGGTATTGGAGCATGTGGCAAATCCACGTGATTTCCTTGAGGCGGCCGTTCATTGTTTGAAGCCGGGAGGCAGGTTGATCCTGGCGGTTCCAAGTGACGACTCCTTCATCAGGGTCGTGGTCAATTCTTATCTGAATATGCCGCCTCATCATGCTTCACGATGGCCGGATAAAACTCTTGGCTATGTCGCTAAGTTATTCGACCTGAAACTGCTGAAGATTGTGCACGAAAAACTGCATTTCGTTCATCGTTCGTTCTACGACAAGACCATGCTACATCATTCTCTCAGGAAATGGCTGGGATTAAAAGAAAAGATGCTGGATGGGAGTATCCTGAACATGGCTGCATATTGCATGGCCACGATCGGATCTAAATTTATGCGGAACGGACACCACCACCTGGTTACCGGGCAATCGGTGCTGGTCGCATATCAAAAGAAATGTCAGTAACAGAAGGGCATAACCGAAACTATCCATTTGTTGACGAGATAACCACCTGTGATTCCGTATCGAAAATGAGAATCCCTTCATTTACTCCGTCGAGCTTACCCACAAGTTGCCCATCCTTATTCCAGGCCGCAGAACTGCCAGTACAAATAACCCCGTCGCATAACCCGACACAATTTGCCATCAGCACATGCATGGAATACCTGGCTGCAATTACCGGTAAGCTGGCAAATGCATTCCTGGTCCCGCTTTCAGTCTTGGCAACGCTTGCGATGTAAATGGCTGCTCCTGCTTCATTCGCTTCAAAAGAGTGTTCCGGCACCGAGATCTCGTAACAGATCGCCAACGCAATTTTACCCCTTTCATCACCCAGGTACAACGAGTCGTTTCCATTCACAAAAAAGGGAAATTCATCGGGATGAAGATGTTGCTTTGAATAAACCTGCCTGTCAGTCCCGGGTTGGAAAACCACCAGGCTGATCTGGGTGCCGGTTGCCCCGCTCGTTGGTACGCCAACAGCTATGGTTATGCTCTCTCCATCGCTGAGCTGCTGAAAGATGTCTAACCTTGGATCACCTGGTTGCATGGCAAGATCTTTTGCCAGCGTTGGTTCATATCCCGTTATGGACAGTTCCGGGAACACTGCAAATTCAGCCCCCGAATCCGCCGCCTGCCTCGTCAGCCGCACATGATCACGGATGTTACTTTCGATGTTTCCTTTTACCGGCCGCGATTGGATAAGAGCAATTTTCATGGTTCTAAAAGTATTTATCTTTAAATAAAAAATGGAAACCAAGGGGCTGCTTTTTATTCCTGACATAAGCGGCTTTACCCGGTTCGTCAATGAAACGGAGATCGACCATAGCCGGATGATCATCCAGGAATTGCTTGAAGTACTTATTAACTCAAACCAGCTTGACCTGGAAGTATCTGAAATCGAAGGCGATGCCATTTTGTTTTACCGTTTCGGTGAATCACCGGACATCGAAGCCTTGTACAGGCAGGTGCAAAAGATGTTCTGCGACTTCCATCGCCGGCTGTCATTGTACGAGATCCGCCGTTACTGCCAGTGCAATGCCTGTCTCTCCGCTGTGAACCTAAGCCTTAAGATCATTACGCATTATGGTGAGTTTACCGGCTACAACGTAAGGAACTTCAATAAGCTAATCGGCAAAGACATCATCGTTGCGCACCAATTGCTAAAGAATGATATCGAACAACATGAATACTGGCTGGTGACCCGCAACCTGCTGCATGACGATCAACCCGTATATCTCGCAAACTGGATGAAGTGGAACCGTAGTGTAAAAAAGACAGACACAGGAGAAATCGAGTTTCACTATACACAACTCAGCCAGTTGAAGAACGATCTTCCTGACGAAGAACCTGCACGGCTGGACATTTCAGACAAAGTTAAAGTGGCCTCTGCATCGATGGAATATGATTGCCACATGATCCCGCTCTTCCATGCAAGTGGCAACTTCAATTATCGCAATCGCTGGCAGGATGGCGTCGTAAAGGTGGAAGAAGACACGCATCACCTTCCGCGGGTGGGCATGCGGTGTCGCGTATTGATGGACACCGGGGAAGTAAACATCTATTCAGCCAGCTTCAGCTATAACCCCAACAAGATCCAGTTCAGTGAAACGGACGACAGGCATACTAACACTACCGTATATACGCTGGAAAGATTAAGCAATAAACATTCACGGCTTACTATTGACTTTTACCTGAAGAAGAACAGCATCCGCCAATTGCTTTTCCGTTTCCGTGAAGAAGCAAAATTCCATCACAAGCTGCGCCATTCTATGCACAACCTGGAACACGTAGTAAAGGAGATCCGGATCCCAAGGGAGTATCTACAATAGACTGCTTTCACTGAATTTTTTCCGGTAAAGTCCCGGTTGCGTTCCACTTACTTTCAGGAACTGCTTATTGAAATTTGCAAGCGTGTTGAAGCCACATTCATAAGCAATCCCTGCTACACTATTAGTGGTATCGATCAACAGCTGGCAAGCCTTGCCAATTCTTACCTCGTTCAGGAATTCGACATAAGTTTTCTTTGTTCTCTTGCGGAAGTAATTGCAGAATGCAGGAACACTCATGCCGGCAAATGAAGCGATTTCGTCAAGACTGATACCTTCAGAAAAATGATCGATCGTATATTGGAAGATCCTGTCCATCCGCTGCTGTTGCTTGGTTTGCAAACTGGCCATATGATGGCTCGATAACTGGTCATACTCTTTTTTCGAAGCTATGAGTGAAAGGCATTGACATAATAATAGCAACCTGTCAAATCCTGCTGCGTGCTCCAGGTCCTTCACCAGCCTGGCAAGTGGCTGTAACAGTTCGCCTTTTATTTTCAATCCGACTTTTGCCGTTTCAAATAAGGTCCTGAGTTCACGCGATTCCGGTAATTGCAGCAATTCCTTTCCCCAGAAATCAGCAAGGAACTGAACCACCACTGCGCTGGTCATCATACCGGGACGGGCTTTCTGAAAAGTGTGAGGAAGGTTGCTTCCCAGGAAGTAAATATCACCGGAGGAAAAGCTACCCACATGGTTACCCGCATAAGCACTTCCTTCGCCTTCAAGGAAGAGGATCAGTTCAAGCTCGGGGTGCTGGTGCCAGGGCACTTCAAAATTCGGTGTCGTGAATGTGCGGGCAAGAAAAGAGTCGTTACCCGCCAAAGGCAGTTTTTCCAGAATGGGTTTCATTATTCAACTATTTTAACACTCGTTAGCCCCGGTATTTCCCTAAATTATTAAAATAGTTTCAGAGTTTAAGAATAAAGTAGCAGCATCCTTAAAAGCGGAAATCTAATTTAGTGGCCTTGTTTTACGTTTAAATGCCGCTGCCATATGCTTTTGCTGGGAATAGACGTCGGTACTTCTTCCATAAAGGTTTCAGTTGTGGATGCTGCCACCAGGCAGCAGCTGGTAACCGTTCAGTATCCTGATTCAGAAACACCTATCAGCAGCCCGCAACCCGGGTGGGCTGAGCAGGATCCTGACACCTGGTGGCACCATGTACAGGCTGCCGTTCTCAAAGCCCACGCAAAGGGTGGCTACCAGCCTTCTGACATTGGCGCTATCGGTATAGCCTACCAGATGCATGGCCTCGTGATAACGGACAGGGAATACAGTGTTCTTCGTCCGTCAATCATCTGGTGCGACAGTCGTGCAGTAGCTACTGGTGAAAAAGCAAACACGGCAATAGGTCCCGGGTATTGCCTGCAGCACTTCCTCAATTCACCGGGAAATTTCACGGCGTCCAAACTTGGCTGGGTGAAGGAGAATGAAAAAAATGTGTACAGTGAAATAGCCCATGTAATGTTACCGGGCGATTATATCGCGTACCGGTTAACCGGTGCCGTTACCACTACTCCCTCTTCACTTTCAGAAGGTGTATTCTGGAATTTTACCCGCCATGAATTGAGCGGGGAAATATTAAATCATTTCGGTTTTGATACAGCGCTTTTTGCTCCTACCCAGAATGTTTTTTCAGAACATGGCCGGGTGAACTCGCAGGTGGCAACAGCGCTGCAGTTAAAGCCCGGGATTCCGGTTAGTTATAAAGCTGGCGACCAACCCAACAATGCGCTGTCGCTCGGAGTCACTGAGCCCGGTGAAGTGGCTGCAACAGCAGGAACATCCGGGGTGATCTATGCGGTGAGTGACCAGCTGACATTCGACCCGCAATCGCGCGTTAACAGCTTTGCGCATGTGAACCACAGTAGGGAGAAGACCCGGACCGGTGTCCTGCTTTGTATCAATGGCACCGGCATCCTGTATAACTGGGCAAAACGTATAATTGGCGCAAATGCAGACTATGCCGCTTTAAATGCTATGAGTAACAGTGTAAAGCCCGGCAGTGAAGGTGTACGCGTACTTCCCTTCGGGAATGGTGCCGAACGCATGCTGGGCAACCGGCAGACTGGTGCTCAATTCAGTGGTATCGATCTTAATCATCACGGCCAGGGTCATTTGTTCCGGGCGATACAGGAGGGAATTGCATTTGCTTTCCGGTATGGACTTGACATCATGCGGGAGAACGGCCTGCAGCCGACTGCAATCAGGGCTGGCAGGGCGAATCTTTTCCAGAGTGACGTTTTCCTGGAATCCTTTGTAGCTGCTACCGGTGTGCCTGTTACGCTGTACCCATCTGACGGCAGCGTTGGCGCGGCATTGGGTGCCGGAATCGGGTGCGGGTATTATTCCTCAGAGAGAGATGCCTTTGCAGGCCGCCAGCCACTGGCTACTGTGCACCCTGATCAATGCCCGGACCTTGAAGGTCCCTATTACGAATGGCTGAACCTGTTGAATAAACAGTTATCATAAAACACTTAACCATCAACGTTATGACTACAAACAAACAATATTTCGAAGGTATCGGTAAGATCCGGTATGAAGGTCCGCAAACGGATAACCCGCTTGCATTCCGGTGGTATGATGAAAATAAAGTGGTTGCGGGTAAAACCATGAAAGAGCATCTCAGGTTTGCCTGTGCTTACTGGCATTCCTTCTGCGGAAATGGCTCCGATCCGTTTGGTGAACCAACGCATGATTTTGGTTGGAATGGTGTTGAAGATGCGGTTGACCGCGCAAAGAAGAAGATGGATGCTGCCTTCGAGTTCATGCAGAAGCTGGGCATGCCCTTCTATTGCTTTCACGATGTGGATGTGGTCGATTATACCAATGATGTAAAAGAGAATGAAAGAAGGTTGCAGGCAATTACGAAGCATGCCGGGGAGCACCAGGCAGCAAGTGGAATCAAATTGCTCTGGGGAACAGCAAACCTGTTTTCAAGCCGCAAGTACATGAACGGGGCGGCAACCAATCCGGATTTCCAGGTGGTAGCACATGCCGGTGCCCAGGTAAAGGCGGCATTGGATGCGACGATTGCTTTAGGCGGACAAAACTATGTTTTCTGGGGTGGGCGTGAAGGTTATATGAGCCTTCTCAATACTGACATGAAAAGGGAGCAGGAGCACATGGCGCGCTTCCTTCACGTGGCGAAAGACTATGCTCGCGCAAATGGTTTCAAAGGAAAATTCTTCATTGAACCTAAGCCCTGTGAGCCTTCGAAGCACCAATACGACTATGATTGTGCTACAGTGATCGGGTTCCTTCGTGCATATGACCTGCTGAATGACTTCTCTCTAAATATTGAAGTGAACCACGCCACACTGGCCGGCCATACATTCCAGCATGAACTGCAGGTAGCGGCTGATGCGGGATTGCTGGGTTCAATCGATGCAAACCGTGGCGACTACCAGAACGGCTGGGATACTGACCAGTTTCCCAATAACGTCAGCGAACTGACCGAAGCTATGCTGGTAATACTTGAAGCTGGTGGTTTTGGTGGCGGTGGCATCAACTTCGATGCAAAGATCAGGCGTAACTCAACCGATAAGGAAGACCTGTTTCATGCGCATATCGGTGGAATGGACACGTTTGCCCGTGCACTGGTTGCAGCAGACAATATACTTACCCAGACGCAGTATAAGTCTGTCCGCAAAGAAAGATATGCATCATTCGACAGCGGTAATGGAAAGGCCTTTGAGGAAGGGAAACTCACCCTTGAAGACCTGAGGAATTTTGCAGCTGAGAATGGCGAACCTGCTGTGAAGAGCGGTCGCCAGGAATACCTGGAAAATCTCGTCAACAGGTACGTATAAGATTACCAGTTTTTCATATGGTCCGGCACCATCCTTTCGAGGGTGTGCCGGTCTATTTCCTTATCCTTCCAGTCAGGTTCAAACTTCACGAACCAGCTCAGCCAGAGTGACCGGGAAAGACGCATCAGTACAGGCTGAAGCACGATCATCAATACAGCATTGGTTATGCCCCAGTACAATACCCTGTAATCGCCATCCTGCAGGGAAAAGCCGATGAGGATCCACCAGGCAATGAAAGTTGCAATTGAAAAAGCGACAGTCAGGGCATAGCTCACATAGGCGGTACCATAATAAAACCCCACTTCTATTTCAGTTGGCTGACTACATACCGGGCAACGCTCGTTCATCTTTAGTACCTTTCCTAAAGTATATGGATTGGTCGATTCAAAGAGTCGTCCTTCACGGCAACGGGGACACCGGTTCGTCAATACAGTCTGCAGGTACCCCGGATAGCTGTTCTTCTCGGACATGGCTGGTTGAATTTTTGCAAAGTTACCAGATTTAATTCCTTGTATGGCTGCTAAATCTCCTTCGGGCCTGGGACAAACCTGTACAGACAAGCTGCATGAACTGCGGAAGGAGATGATTCATGAGCAGGAGAAAGAAGCCATTCACAAGTTCAGGGTAACCTATAAAAAAATGCGTGCACTGTTCAGGATGATGGATGTGCTGGAAAAGGGGCAGGGAATAAAAATCAAAAAAGGCTGGAAGAAAATTTACAGGGCTGCAGGTGCAGTACGCGATAACCAGTTGATGCAGGAGATGGCTGCCCAGCAATTCGGCCGCAAATCACTGGCGGAATTCCTGGAAGGGCAGGAGATATTACATAGCAAAAATCTCGCTGCAGTGTTGGATGATGTTGATCCCGGTAAAATGGATTTTCAGCAATGGAAACACCCGGCGGAGAAAGACTATGATTTCTATTTCCATGAGATGATCAGTGTATGGATGTTGCAGGTGCTGGAGCCTTTGTATGATGACAATCTACACGCATTGAGGAAGATCCTGAAAGATATAATGTACAACAAGGCATGGCTCGATGAAATGGAAGTGGAACCTTCGGCACTGTTAACCCTGCTGCCGGCAGATGAAATTGACAGGGTTCAGAAGCTACTGGGCGATAACCAGGATAGGGTAGTGCAGACCAATTTCATTCGCAAAATTGCCGTGCTGCCAATACTAAGCCGCGATTCGCAGATGCTGGAAGACTGGATTCAGCAATCCTTCAATAAATCGAAGGCAGACCGGCATGAGATAGAAAAAAATATCCGGGCACTTACTGCCCAGTTTTCTGCTGCAAACCGGAAAGCTTATTTGAAATCATGACATTCTATTGCAGCACTTTTTCCATTTGCATACTGCGTGAGCCTTTGATCAGCAGGTACGTGTTATTGAAGGTCTGACCGCGGAACCAGTCACGGGCCTCCGCACTGTTTTCAAGCTGAATAAAAGGATGTTTGATCTTCCGGAAATCGCCGCCGACAAGCACAACAGATTTCCAGTTAAATTTCTCAATGAAGGAAACTATTGCCCGGTGTTCATCAAGGCTTTCTTCACCAAGCTCTGCCATCGCTCCAAGCATCAGCACTTTATCTTCGGCGTGTAACCGCGCGAAGTTGTCAATGGCCGCACGCATGCTGCTGGGATTTGCATTGTAGGCATCCAGTATGAAATGATTACCGTTTATCTCCATCAGCTGTGACCGGTTATTGGAAGGATGGTAGGCTTCAATGGCTTCCCGGATAAGCTTATCACTGATCCGGAAACTCTTACCGACCGTAACTGCAGCAAGCACATTCGGTAAGTTATAATCGCCTACGAGCTGCGTTTCAATGGCACCGGCTGAAGCGCCGGAATCGATCATTACTTTCAGGAAAGGTTCGCTCTGTAATGCGTGACCTGTTACTTCACCAGCAGTGACGCCATAATTGTGGATGACGGGAATTCCTTCACTCATTTGCCTGAGGTGCATATCATCCCATAAAACAAACGCAGTGCCTTTCGTGGCCCGCAGGTAATCAAATAGTTCTCCCTTTCCTTTCCTGACTCCTTCCACACCGCCAAAGCCTTCAAGGTGCGCCTTACCAACATTGGTGATCAATCCGTGTGTTGGTTCAGTGAACCTGCAGTAACTCTCAATTTCTTTCTGGTGATTGGCGCCCATTTCGATGACAGCCATTTCAGCATCAGCTTTGATTCGAAGTATGGTAAGGGGGATTCCGATATGGTTATTCAGGTTGCCTTCAGTTGTATAAGTCCGGTAGGCGGCAGATAGCACAACATGAACCAGTTCCTTGGTAGTTGTTTTCCCGTTGCTGCCGGTTATGGCAATGAAGGGTATATCAAACTGTTTGCGGTGGTGCAGCGCGAGCAGCTGGAGGGTGGTCAGCACGTCCTCTACCAATATAGTGCGATCGCCGGTGTGATACTCCGCTTCATCGATGATGGCATAAGCAGCTCCTGCGTCTAATGCTGACTGTGCAAATTTGTTTCCATTGAACTGGTCGCCTTTAAGTGCGAAAAAAAGGTCGCCCTGTTTTAGCTTCCGGGTGTCTGTCTGTACGGAAGGATATTGAAGATAGATCTGGTAGAGTTGTGAAATGGCCATGGGCAAAGAAAAGTAAAAAGTGAAAAGTAAAAAGTAAAAATTGTGGGAGCATTCCAGAAACAAAAAAGCCATTCCGACCGGAATGGCTTTTTTGTTTTGGCTATCTTATCCCTTAGCGTTTGCGGGAGTTTTGTCTTCTTGGTTTGTAGTTGATACCGGTCTTGCGGCCGTTACCTTCAGGACTACCTACGCGGTCCATAGCACAACGGAAACCTACAGTGCTGCTTGCCACGTCTTCTTCCATGAATCGACGGGTACCAGGGCTCAGCCAATAAGCGCGATCATTCCAGCTTCCGCCTTTGATCACCCTGCTCTTGTCGCTGATCAGTGTAGTAAGACCGTAGCCGTAGTTCACGCCCTGCAGCAGTGAGTCACCATCGAGGTAGTTGATGACATTACCTTTCTGGTAGTTACGACGGTTTTTGCTTTCTTCATCAGTAACGAAACGGTTCTTGATACGACCAAGGCTGTCTCTTTCAATGGCACCGGTAGCACTGTCTTTGTAAACAGTCTCGTAACGGTTACCACGATAAGGAGCAACATCATCAACGTCTGTCAGAGACAACGGACGATAAACGTCGGCAGTCCACTCGTTAACGTTACCGCTCATGTTATAGATACCGAATCCGTTCGGGTAGAAGGAGGTAACCGGTGCAGTGTACACAGCGCGGTCGTTCAGACCACCTGCAACACCCATGTTATCACCGGAACCGCGCTTGAAGTTAGCGAGGAATGTACCCTGCCAGCTTCCGCGGCGTGTATCACGCATTCCGTTCACGTTATTGCTCCAGGAATAAACTTGCTTGTTGGCGATAAGTTCCTCACCACGCTTTCCTTCTTTCTTGGAAGGTTGCGGGTTCTGGTTTACATAACCAAGGGCAGCATATTCCCACTCAGCTTCTGTCGGAAGGCGATAGCCTGGTAACAGGATCCCGTCTTCGAAAGTAACGTTGGTACGTGGTGTACCGTTGGGGTTCTTAAGTGTGTTCTTTTTAGAACGGGCAGCTTTACCAGGAGTAGCCTGGAATTCACCTGCCAGGTATGATTTGGTGTTGAAGTTTTCTTCAGCGATACCACTGATGTTCTTCAGTGATTTTTCGTTGATGAAACCTCTTTTGATCAGTTCAAGTTCGTTTACCCTGTCGGTTCTCCAGAGACAGAAATCGTTCGCCTGTTTCCAGGTTACACCTACAACAGGATAGTAGTTATATGACGGGTGGCGGAAATAATATTCAACCAGTGGCTCGTTATAAGCGAGTTCACTGCGCCAAACCAGCGTATCAGGAAGAGCTGCGTTACGGATCGCCTGGTGCTCATCACCATCAAACACATTATTGATCCAGTACAGGTATTCACGGTAGTGAACGTTGGCCACTTCCGATTTGTCAATGTAGAAAGAGTTAACTGTTACACGGCGGGGAGGGTTGTTCCAGTCACCCATTACATCTTCTTCAGAAGCACCCATGGTGAAGGTACCACCCTGAACGAAAACGAGACCCGGACCTGTCCGCTGCTCTTTTTCTTTGGAAACCTGGTAACCACCCTGGTTTTTATCATTATAGTTCCAGCCGGTTACATCTGATTTTTCCGGTTTCTTTTTAAACAATCCCCCGTTTTTACACGATGCCACCAGGACTGTGCAGGATACGAGAATCGTTAGGTTTTTCCAGTTCATATTGATAGCCATTTAAGCCGGTTTTAGACTGTAATAACGGGAGACAGTCCCGGTTATTGTGTATTTTTTGAAAAAGCTGACTGCGAATATAGCGAGATTACCAGTTCAAATGCCCCGTAGACACGCAAAAGGCCCGGGGATTATACTATTTTTGAAAGGCTATGCTGCTTACGCTGAGAATTGTATTGGTAACCATTTTCTTTTCTCTGTCCGGTTCCCTTTCCGCGCAGCGGCAATACTCTGCACATTCTGTCCTGGCCACCGGAAACTGGTTCCGGATCGCCATTCCGCACCATGGTATATACAAATTGGATGCCGCCTTCTTAAAGCATGCGGGAATATCGTTGCCATTTCCTTCAGCACAGCTCCGGATCTTCGGGAAGGCCGGCGGGCAGCCCGCTGAAGCCTGCGCATTGCCTTATGCTGACGACCTGCACGAACTGGCCATCGCCAGGGAAGATGGCGGTGACGGGATCTTTAATGACGGAGATCGTTTTATTTTTTACGCCGAAGGGGCAACCGGCTGGAAGCGGGATCCTGCCAATAAACGATTCACTGCAGTTCACAATCTTTATAGCGATTCAACCTACCTGTATGTGACTGTCGGTGGAGTGGGAAAAACAGTTGAAACCGGCGGAACTTCCGCGCCCGTTACTCACCAGGTCGATCATTATCAATACCGTTTCTATTACGAAAAAGATGCATTCAATCTTTTGTCGAGCGGGAAGGAATGGTACGGTGAAAGGTTTCTTGCCGGGGACGGAACAACAATAGCGATCGATCCGGCGATTCCCCAGTTGGCTCCCGGTGGAGCGGCCACACTGGTTTCCTCAGTTGCGGCAAGATCTGTCGGAAGTCCTTCAACTTTTGACATTAAATATGGTGGTGCACAGGTACTGGAACACAGCATCGCAGCCGTGGGATCTTCCGGACTTGATCTTTTTGCGCGGGATGACATCCGCGAAACAGATTTCATTCCCGGCGGGACTTCGGCGCTTAGCTACAGTTTTCAGTCTTCGAATGCCTCTGCGATGGGTTGGTTGAATAATGTAACAGTAATAGCAGATTGCCGGCTACAATATGCCAGGCAGCAACTCGGCTTCAGGACATGGGCAGGTGCCGGAACTGGCAGGGTTGCAAAATATCAATTGACTGGTGGAACCGGCAGTATGCAGGTATGGCGCGTAACGGAGCCCTTTGGCCCGGTGAAGATGGCGCTTACACTTAATGGCGGTGAAGCAGTGTTTACCGATGCACATGAAAACCCCGAGGAATACATTGCTTTCGAAGATGCCATGACACCGGTTTTTAAGGGTGCTGTCCCCAACCAGGATTTGCACGGGGCAGCAATTCCTCAAATGGTGATCGTTACTCATCCCGGCTTAGCAGCTGCCGCCAACCGGCTTGCTTCCTGGCACCGGCAGCACGATGGAATTTCAAGTCTTGTCGTGAATGCAGAACAGGTGTTTAATGAGTTTTCCGGGGGACAACCCAACCCTGTTGCCATCCGTGATTTCATCAAAATGTTATATGATCGTGCTGGAGGAAACAGTGAGAATGCACCACGTTATCTATTATTATTAGGCGACGCCAGCTACGACTTTAAATACCGGATCCCCGGAAATAACAATAAGGTCCCGACATACCAGGGCAGCTATTCACTTGATCCCCTCGCCACCTATGCAAGTGATGACTTCTTCGGTTTCCTCGATGATCATGAGGACATTAATTCAGGGCTGGTGACAAATCTTCTCGACATCGGTATCGGGCGGATCCCGGTGGAAACCGAAACCGTGGCAAATGATTATATAGACAAGGTGATCATGTATCATGATCCGTCCGCAAGAGGTGCATGGCGGAATGATCTCACCTTCATTGCAGATGATGAAGACTTCAATCTGCACGTCCAGGATGCGGAGGAACTTGTATCCCGTTCCCTTGCGGAAAACAACAGGTTCCTGGCTGACAAGATCTATCTCGACGCTTTCCGGCAGTCGGGTGATGCGGCAGGAGCGCGTTACCCGGCAGTTAACCAGGCAATCAGCGACAGGATGCAGCGTGGAACACTCATCTGGAATTACAGCGGACATGGCAGCTACAGGCGCCTTGCAGAAGAAGTTGTACTGGAACAGCCGATAGTTGACGCCTGGGACCAGAAAGGCCGCCTGCCGTTATTTGTAACCGCGACCTGCGATTTCGCGCCCTATGATAATCCTGCCATCAGCTCACTGGGGGAATACCTGCTGGTAAAACCGCGGGCGGGTGCCATTGCGCTGATGACGACCACGAGACTGGTATTTTCCTTCAGCAACCGTATCATGAATGCTAATTACCTGGAAGCAGCCCTCCAGCGGCTCCCCGAAGGTAGGTACCGGACTCTGGGAGAAGCGGTCATGGTTGCGAAGAACATTACCTACCAGCGATCAGGCGATGTATTCAATAACCTGAAATTCACACTGCTTGGAGATCCGGCATTGACATTGGCCTTTCCCCGGTATGATGTGGTGACTACTCATATAAATGATAAGGCTGTTTCTTCAACAGCCGATACGGTTAACGCATTACAGAAAATCACCATCAAAGGCATGGTGACTGACGGCAACGGGCAACCGAAACCAGGTTTTAACGGTACTGTGTTCCCGCTGGTGATGGACCAGTCATATGAAAAGCAGACACTGGCCAATGATGCCACGAGCTTGAAGCAGGATTTCGAAGCCCAGGACCGGTACCTGTTTAAAGGCAAGGCAACAGTTAAGAACGGCTTATTCAGCTTCTCTTTCGTGGTGCCGAAAGATGTTACCTATACAGCCGGAAGAATGAGGATCAGTTATTATGCAATGGACAGTCTCACAGATGCACATGGCGCATATGACCGGCTCGTGGTTGCAGGATCGGATGTGCCACCCGCGGACAGGGAAGGCCCCCAAATCAATGCCTGGCTCAATGACAGCAGTTTCCACGATGGTGGACTTTCTTCCGAAACGCCGGCACTTCTGCTCCACCTGCAGGACACGTCAGGCATCAATATTTTAGGAAACGGGATCGGGCATGATATTACAGTTATGATTGATGAGGATCCATCACATATATATATACTGAATGGATTTTTCGAGGCAGATACCGACACCTATCGCAGCGGCAGCCTCGTTTTCCGGTTGCCGGAATTGAAAGAGGGTAAGCATAAAATGCGGATCAAGGCCTGGGATGTGCTGAATAACAGCAATGAATATGACCTGAATTTCATGGTCAGATCAAGGAACAACCTGGTGTTGGGAGAGTCGCGTGTGTGGCCCAACCCTTCGGCAGGACCGGTTCGTTTTATGATCGAACACAACAATGATGGTAGTATCCTTGACACTGAAATACAGTTGTTTTCAATGAATGGCAGTTTCGTAAAAACCCTTAAGGGTACAATAATTGCCTATGGTAACCGTTCCTACATGGATTGGAACGGCAAGGATAACAGGGGTAATCCTGTTTCGCCTGGTATTTATGTATACAGGATCATTGTCAGAACAGCAGATGGCCGGCAGGCTATTGCGGTGAAGAAACTGGTCAGGTTATAGTGAATTGTATTTTTTATTATTATTTTAGCGGCTTATAGAGAAATATTTACCCAAAGATCTTATTGAAACGACCAGGCAACCCTGAACTGTTCAAAGGGTAATATCTCTTTGTGTTATACGGGCCAATCGGGCGTTTCATGTGAATCAAAAACGAAAGAAACCATCACATGAAACTAAAGTCTCTCAAACTGACTTTAATGTTGTTCGCTGGCGGACTCCTTACTGGTGAAGCTTTTTCACAGAGTAATGCACCCACCGAAATCAATGTCGTAACTACTGCAGTTCCCTTTTTGCGCATATCTCCTGATGCCCGTTCCGGTGGAATGGGTGAAGTTGGAATAGCCACGTCGCCTGATGTTAACTCTCCCTTCTGGAACCTTGCCAAAACCCCTTTTAATGAAAGTAAGGGTGCGGTTGGCCTGACCTATACGCCATGGCTCAAACGGCTTGGGCTAAACGATGTATACCTGGCATCACTAAGCGGTTACTATAAACTTGATGACATCCAGGCTATCTCTACCTCCATGCGTTATTTTAACCTGGGGAATATTGTACTGACCGATTTCTCCGGCAATGATATCGGGAATACCCGTCCACGCGAATTTGGGGTGGATTTTGGTTACTCCCGCAAACTGTCTGATAAAGTCGGATTGGGAATCGCATTAAGATATATCTATTCCAACCTCGTTGGTGGACAGAACGTTAACGGTACTACCTACAAGGCCGGGAATTCAGTTGCAGGCGACCTGAGCTTCTATTATAATGGTGCAAACGAAGCTGGCAATGGTTTCTCTGCGGGAGCTACGCTTACCAACCTTGGAACCAAGATCGGTTATACTACCGATGCCAACCAGAAAGATTTCATTCCTGCCAACCTCGGACTTGGCGCTGCATATACCAAGGTATTTGACGAAAGCAATAAGATCACTTTCGGAATGGATTTCAATAAGTTAATGGTTCCTACTCCTCCTTTACAGGGCGACTCTGTGGGTCTTGCCGAATACCGGTCGAAGTCGGTGGTTAACAGCTGGTTCAGCTCTTTCACCGATGCACCGGGCGGTTTCAGCGAAGAACTGCGTGAGTGGACGATCTCTACCGGGGCGGAATACTGGTACCAGAACCAGTTTGCATTGCGTGCCGGTTATTTTTATGAGGACAAGACCAAAGGCAACCGGAAATATTTCACTCTTGGTGCCGGCCTCCGTTACAACGCATTCGGGTTAAACTTTGCGTATACAGTTCCTTCCGGCAGCGGTGTAAACCAGAATCCGCTTTCCAACACCCTCCGGTTCAGCCTGATCTTCGATTTCGGCGCTGGTGGCTCCGACACTCCGTCTGAAGAATAACAATATTTACAATCAAACTCTCATAAACGTCCCGCATCTTTGCCGGGACGTTTTTATTTCACCACCCGTCGGGTGCCACCCGACGGGTGAAATTTTTTTTGTATGTACAGAATAGGATTTGGAATTGACTTTCACCAGCTGGCCGAAGGGCGGGACCTGGTAATTGGCGGCACTACTATACCCCATCATAAAGGATCGCTTGGACACAGCGATGCAGATGTGCTGTTGCATGCCATTTGTGATGCCATGCTTGGTGCACTGGCACTCGGCGATATCGGCATGCATTTTCCCAATAACGATCCGGCCTATAAAGGCATCGACAGCAAGATCCTGCTTAAAAAATGTTATGAGCTGGTACAGGCGAAAGGGTACAGCGTGGTAAATGTCGACAGTACAGTTTGCCTCGAAGCGCCGAAGATCATGAAATATGCGCCTGCCATGAGGGAAATAATTTCAACATTGCTTCAGGTGACCATTGACGATATTTCCATTAAAGCAACTACAACCGAAACAATGGGGTTTGCAGGAAGGGAAGAGGGACTGGTAGCTTATGCGTCGGTCTTGCTCACTAAAACGGGTACCCCTGCTGCCTGAGGCTTAATTGGCCGGTAAAAATTACCTTTGCGCCCATGATCAACGTCAGAATAATAAATACTTCTTCGCATCCCCTGCCTGCCTATGCCACTGCTGGATCGTCAGGAATGGACCTCCGGGCATCGATAACGTCGCCGATACAACTGCAGCCACTGGAAAGATCGTTAGTACCTACCGGATTGTTCATTGAACTTCCGATTGGCTATGAAGCCCAGGTAAGGCCAAGAAGCGGCCTGGCCATTAAACAGGGCATCACCTGCCTGAATACACCGGGCACGATTGATGCAGACTACCGGGGAGAAATCAAGGTAATCCTGATCAACCTTTCCAATGAAGAACAGACCATTATGCCTGGCGACCGCATTGCGCAAATGGTGGTTCAGCAGGTTGAACAGGTTAGCTGGGTGGAAGTGGAATCCCTTTCTTCAACGGAACGGAATGCCGGCGGATTCGGACATACGGGTAAATCTTAACTGATGACAAGGCAGATATTTTTTTTTACAATAATTATAGCGTTGGCAGCCATAGGTTGTCGTACCACGAAAAAGATCAATACGGTTATCAGCAAAAAAGATTCGGCGCAGATCGTGCTGGTAGACTCACGTGCTGATTCCCTGCGGATGATTGATACCCTGATGATGGGTGTTGAAAAGAACCGGATCAATTACCAGACCTTTTCCGCGAAGATGAAAATGGATTACTGGGACAAAGACGGGAAGGGTCCGGACCTGACGGTATTCATCAGGATGCGGAAAGACAGCCTGATCTGGGTATCCATCAACGCGACTGTGTTCAGTTATGAGGCCTTCAGGGTATTGATCACGCCCGACAGTGTGAAGCTGCTGAATAAAAAGGATAAGGTAGTGCAATTGAGATCAGTGAACTACCTGCAGGAGGTTGCGGGCATTCCCTTTGATTTTAAAACACTGCAGGACCTGATCATCGGCAATCCCATCTTTATTGACTCAAATATTGTTTCCTATAAAAACGAAGCCAATACGATTTCACTGCTCAGTATTGGTGGTATGTTCAAAAACCTGATCACGGTAAATAAAGAAAGTTTCCTCGTTCAACACATCAAGCTCGATGATGTGAATGTTACCCGGAACCGGACCTGCAACCTGTCGTACAGCGGATATAATGGTGTTGCCGGCTTCCCGTTTGCCACATTCCGGAAAATAAGTCTCGCAGAGAAGTCAAAAATTGACGTCGAGCTTGAGTACAAGCAATTCAGCTTTAACGAAAGTTTAAACTACCCTTTCTCGGTTCCGAAAAATTATACGGTGCAGTAATCGTTAGGGGATTTATATTTGAACACATTCGTCCACTAATCGAAAAAGCATGATCAGAAAAATTCTTCTTTCCCTGGTATTACTGGCCTCTTTTGCTATTACCAGGGCCCAGAGCAGTGCAGAACTGAAGAAGAAGCAGGCAGAGATACAGCAGGAAATTGATGAGCTTCGCCAACAGCTGGACCAGACCAAGAAATACAAACGCCAGAGCCTGAGCGAACTGAACCTTGTTCAGAAGAAACTAAGGCTGCGGGAATCCCAGATCCGGAACATCAATAACCAGATCGAACTGATCCAGGGAAATATCAACCAGAACTGGCGTGATATTGTAAAGCTCAGGGCTGAACTCGACACCCTGAAAATGCAATACCAGGAGAGTGTGGTTTACGCATATATGAACAGGAGCAACTACGACTTCCTGAACTTTATTTTTTCCGCCGGCAGTTTCAACGATGCGCTTAAGCGTATGGCTTACCTGAAGTCATATCGCTCATATCGTGAGCAACAGGCTACCAACTATCGCAATACGTGGACACAGCTGCAGCAGAAGATCGATGGACTAAACAAAAACAAGGCGGAGAAGAGTGCGGCACTTGACGAGCAAAACAAACAGTTCAAAGTACTCGCTGACGAGAAAAAGGAAAAGGATGCCGTAGTATCAAAGATCAAAAGCCAGGAAAAGGAACTGCTGAACGATATGGCAGCCAAAAGGAAGCAGGATGCCAGGTTGAAAAATGCAATCAGTGCGGCAATCAGGCGCGAAATAGCCGAGGCTAAAAAGCGGGCAGCTGCAGAGAGGGAAAAAAAGGAAAAGGAGGACGCAGCCAAAAGAGCTGCAGCCGCAAAAGAAGAAAAGAAAGATAATGCAGAAACTGGCAAGTCAACCGCAGCAACGCGTCCGGAAAAACCTGCAAAGGAAAATAAGCCGTTAAGTGTACTTGAAAGCAGTGAAGACGTGAAGCTTGTTTCGGATAATTTCGAAAAGAACAGGGGCAGCCTCCCGTGGCCGGTGAATGCTGGAAGGATAGCAATGGGCTTTGGGCGGCAAAAATATGAAGGTCTGTCTGTGGATTATGACAATCCGGGCATAACGATCGAAGCAGATGCGGGAAGTTCGGTGAAGGCAGTATTTGATGGGGAAGTGGTATCAGTAATTTCGGTTGGACCAGTTCAGGGTGTGATCATGAGGCATGGAAAATATTTTACTACTTACAGTAATCTTTCATCGGTAGCCGTAGGAAAAGGTAACCAGGTTAAGATCGGCCAGGTGATCGGAAAACTCGATGAAAAAGATAGCGGCCGCGGTGAGCTTGAGTTTATTATAACGAACGACAAAAACACCAACCTAAACCCGGAACATTGGTTACGGCACAAGTGATGGCAGGCATCTTATAAAAGCAAAAGCAACCATATCGGTTGCTTTTGTTTTTCTCAATTAAAGAACAGATGCTTCATCCCGTCACAAAAAATTTGTTTGAATCAGTTCACATCCCAGAACAGTTTAATGTTGGTCTTATCGAGTCCACCTGGTAATTTACCTTTTGCTGACTCCCAGTTAGCCGTATTCAGGTTTTGTTCAGCAACCGGGTAAGTATACCTCCACGGAATCGGTTCAACAGTAGTAGGAGGCGCAACCAGGTCAGGAACATCAAATCGACGCCACTCTGTCCATGCTTCCCATCCCCTGTCATATAAGGCGAACCACTTCTGCATTCCGATCTTTTCCCTCCAGTCTCCTGATGCAGTAGCATAATTCACCTGCGGGTTGGCGAGGTAGGAAGAGATATCTTCTACCGGAACACCCCAGGAAGCCATTGCATTGGTTAACGCGTTATTATAATGTTCTTCCGCAGATCCACCAACTGCAAAGCCTCTTTCTACTGCTTCTGCAAGCAGGAATTCCACATCATAATAAGTAAGCAGTGGTGACGGGAAATCAGGCTCTGTTGATGCTTCTGAAGGCTGGGAATAAGAATTATAGTTGTTATTGGTGCCATAAATGCCACCCTTATAACCTCCCACATCCGGAACTTCAGTAAAATATACTCCGAGTCTGGGATCGTCTATATCCACCAGCGCATCCAGGAATGTGTTTGCCGCAACAAAATCATTCCGGCCGCTCTGAACCAGTTCTTCCCATACAGGATTGTGATTCGGTGGCGCACCCAGGTACTGGAAGGTCAGGTCGTCGGCTGATGAAGTAAATACTCCCCCGGCCACTGCAGATTCGACTGCCGCACGGGCTTTCCCTTCATCAACATCAGCCAGCAGCATACCCAGTTTCAGTTTAAGACTATTACCATATTTCACCCATTGTGCCATATCACCACCGTAAAAGAGATCGGCATCACCGAAGCCTTCTTCATCAACATTGATCGATGAAATAGCAGCTGTGAGCCTTGCGAGCAGGTCATCCATTACTGTTGCAGCATCATCATATTGAGGTTGCAGGTTTTCAAATGTGAGTGCCTGTGTATATGGGATATCGCCGTATGTATTTACCAAAACGGAATAAGCATGAACCGTGAGGATCTCATTCATGGCCAGCTGGTTTGCTTTGACAACCGGGTCAAGCAGCTGGTCTTCATTCACGAGTTTTGTTGATTCATTCAGGTCTTTCAACACGTCACGATAAATGGCATTCCAGAAATTCTGGGGAATATTCCGTGTGTTGAGGTCATACTGGCTTTCGTCGGGATAAGTTGTCTGTGCCCATTGCTGTGCCAATAGCCTGAAGATATTTGAGTTTACGTTCGGAGTTGTCATCGCATCTGCAAATTCTTTTTCAGCATTCGTCAACAATGAACCTGGCGGCACTACGGTCGCTTGTTTCTGCGGATCGTTCAGGTTTTTGGTACATGAAGGAGCAACAAGGACCAGGAAAGCGCTTATAATTATGAATATCTTTTTCATGTTCATAAGTTTTAAAATTTAAGACGCAGGTTGAATCCAATGTTGCGGGTTGTTGGATAAGCTCCACCCTGGTACCCCTGGAGGTTTCCTGAGCTGAGACCTTCTTCAGGATCAGCATAAGGAAGATTCTTGTCTATGATCCAAAGGTTCCTTCCAATAATTGAAAAATCAATTCCCTTAAATCCTTTGATTTTGCTCAGTATTGATTTCGGGATGGAATAGGTAATTGCAACTTCACGCAATTTGACAAAACCGGCGTCGTAAACGAATCCTGCTGCAGGTTGATAACGATAGCCAAATGCACCGTAGTTGATTGCTTCTACCCTGATGTCATTGGGTTTACCATCAGGTAGTACACCCGGACGAATGATACCTCCACCTTCCGCGATCGGGCTACGCAATGGATTACCGAGGTCATTCAGCCCTGCTGTTTCTTCAGGCATACCAGTTGAGAGGCCATAATACATATCGAGTGAAAATATATCGCCGCCCTTTTTTATGTCAATGAGGAAACTGAGTGAAAAGTCTTTGTACTTTAATGTGTTTTGAACGCCACCGATCCAGTCAGGATTAGCGTTACCTATCACTTCATTGCTCGTTGCCGAGAACATGTAACGACCAGTAGAAGGATCTATGATTGGCTTGCCATTTTCATGGTAAACAAAGTTAGCTCCGCGGATGGTTCCGTATGGTTCACCCTTTGTTGCATTAATGGAAACACCACCCTGGAAGTTTGCAAGCAGGATGTTATCCACCACGTTGCCAAATTCATCCGTATAGATATCTATTACTTCGTTCCTGTTCCGGGTGAAGTTGAGGTTGAGTGTCCAGCTGAAATTCCTGTTTTTCACAGGAACGAAGAACGCTGATGCTTCCCAACCCTGGTTTTGTACATCCCCGGTGTTAATGTACCTGTTCGCATATCCTGTGGCAGAAGATACGGCAACGGGCACGATCTGGTTGATGGTATTTGTCCGGTAGTAGGACACATCAAATCCCAGCCGGCTGTTCAGGAAAGCCATTTCAAGGCCGATTTCCTTACTGCGGGTGCGTTCCGGTTTCAACTCGGGGTTGTTCTTTGTAGGTGCTACAGAGAATAGCGGAATGCCATTGTAGGGAGTTGGTTTGTCATATACGTCCTGTATACTGAGCGGAGGTGCATCAGCACCAACCTCTGCATAGTTTGCACGTAGCTTACCATAACTCAGCCAGTCAGGCTGAACAAGCTTTGAAAACACAAAGCCCAAAGAAACAGAAGGATACCAATACACGTCATTATCGTCAGGTAATGTACTGGACTGGTCACGGCGAATGCTTCCTTCCAGGAAAACCATGTCACGCCAACCAAAACTCGCCTGTGCAAACACGCCACCAACCTCTATTTCCTTAAGCTCTTCGGTTGGTGCTTCAATCGGGTTAATGGAGTTGGAGAGCGAATACAGCCTTGGAACATACAATCCACCGTTCGTTGTAGAAAGAGTAGATTCCAGCTTGCTCCTGCGCAGGTTAGCTCCCACAAGTCCTTTCAGGCTGATGTCGTCGGTAAGGTTTGTGTTCGCATTCACGATGAGGTCATAGTTGTACTCCTGCCAGCTGCGATTGAACTTACTGTATTTGGAAACATCTATTGAACCAACTGCAATGCGTTCTTCCTGTTGTTCATTGTAATTGTCGAGTGTAACACGTCCCATTACATTCAGCCAATCTGTGATTTTGTAGTTTGCTGTGATGTTCCCGAACCAGCGGATGCGGGAGTCATTCTCATAGTTTTCGTAACGTGTCCAGTAAGGGTTGTCCCAATAGATCGGAACGAGGTCTGCAGGGTCCGCCCAGTTCCAGGTGATGTTCTGAAGGTTCCTCTTATATGCAGCTTCCTGTTCATTTATGTCAACATTCATCTGCCACCACTGGCGGAAACCGCCCATCAGGTTCTTTGAATCGTACCCCGTACCATAACGGCCATAGCCATCAACTTTCGAGAAGTTGATGCTACCGGAAACAGAAAACTTATCAGTAACATTATACTGAGCACCCAGGTTTACCAGGTCCTTGTTCAGCTTACTGTTGGGAAGTATTCCCTTGTCAGTATTTTTTGTATAACCCAGCTTGAACCATCCCCTGTCATTACCTCCGTCGAACACGACGCTATTGCTTGTTGTAAGCGCATCGCGGAAGAAATCGATCGGAGTTGAATTGGCAACCTGCCATGGACGAGCTTTCCCAAAGTTGGGTCCTGCCTGGTCGAAAGCATCCCACTGGTACACCATTAGGTTCGGGTCGAATCGTGCACCATAAGAAGCATCTTCACTTGTTGGAGTAACCAGGTCCTTGGTTCCATCGCCGTTGATATCGCGATAAAGGAACTGGCCTGAAGGATCTTCATAATAGTGACCATATCCTCCGCCATATAATTTCTGGTGCGTGATAAAAGTTTCTTTATCGACCTTTCCAATTGTGATACCGGTGTTGACCGTAATACCAAGCCCCCTGGAACCTTTTTTTGTTGTGATCATGACCACACCATTGGATGCACGTGAACCATAGAGTGCAGTTGCTGCTGCGCCCTTCAGCACGTTCACTGATTCGATATCATCAGGGTTGATGTCTGCCGCTGCATTACCATAATCGTAGCCTCCGCGGCCGGTACGTTGATCCTGTGTGTTTGTATTTGAGTTATCGAATGGAACACCATCAACAACAAACAATGCCTGGTTTGAGCCACTCAATGTTTTTGAACCACGGATCACGATATTGGTTGAACCGCCCATGGAGTTGTTGCGGTTAACCTGTACACCGGAGACTTTACCTGAAAGTGAGTTGACGAAATTATTATCTCGTGCGCGGGTGATATCTTCGCTGTTTACTTTCTGTGCAGCATAGCCTAACTCGTTCTTACTTCTTCTTATACCCAAAGCGGTTACAACAACTTCACTTAAACTGCTCGTTGATTTCATTGTAACAGGAACGACTGTCTGATCGCCTACTGCCACCTCAAATGTTTCGAAACTTGTTGCTGAAACCTGTAGTGTAGATCCGGCAGGAACTTCAATCTTAAAGTTCCCCTCCTGGTCGGCAGCTACCCCCGCTGAGCTGCCTTTGACTTTTACAGATGCAAAGGGAACAGGATTTCCTTTGTCATCTTTCACCTGACCCGTAATAGTACGGGTTTGTCCGTACGCTAAAGCTCCCACAAGCAATAGCGTCAATAGGATTGACGAAATCTTTCTCATGTTCGTTTAGTTTTGATTAGAAAAACGGGATAGCATCTGTTAAGGACATGCAAATTCTGTACGAGGCTTATCCAGTGGGCGCTACAGGGTAAAAATATTTTTTCCATGAACGCCGCATCATGATCGCGGGCATTCTTTAAGTCGAATCGGGGAATTTTATGTACACGATGAAACGCAGCAGGGACGCTGATTTCAGCGCCCCTGCATATTGAAATTATCTTGTCCGTTTTACGATCGTTGGCGTGCAAACATCAACAAGGAAATATTTGCATTTTTTACTAAAATGCTTTTTTTACGGCACGCGTTTTTTTGATTTCTTCTAATTGATTGTCTATCTGTTTTTTATCTCCGACAAGTACCAGTGTCATGTCTTCATACCTTAAATGTTTTTTTGTCATGTTTTGTACCTGTTGCGGAGTAACTGAATAAATATCCTTTATCCTGTTGGTAAGGTAACTGTCCTTTAAACTATTCATGTCAATGAAAACCAATTGATCTATAATGCCATCCGCACTTGAATTGGTCAGCACAAAACTTCCTGCTTCATAGTTCTGAATTCCTTTAAGTTCTTCTATATCAGGAGCTTTCTCCTGTAGCCCGCGTATTTCCTTACTGATCTCTGCCAAAGATGCAGCAGTATGTTCACTGGTAACGTCAGCTTTCTCATACCAAACCGCCATTTTCTGCCTGTTCTGGATGGTACTGTACGGGCTGTAGGTATAGCCCTTATCTTCACGGATGTTCCTCGTGATCCTTGATCCGAATGATCCACCCAGCAGTGAGTTCGTTATTTCGAGTTGGGTGTATTCGGCACTTTTGGGATCAGGCACGGGGGTTCCAAGGAGGATGACCGTCTGCGGGGCATCGGGCCTCTCCACTATAGCTATTTCATTGCTGCGTTGCTGAACAGCGGGAGGGTAATTAATCGCTGGTCCTTTTGTCCAGGATGAGAAGCTTTTTGTGATCGACTGCTCAACCGCCTTCTGGTCAAAATTACCGGCGATATAAATTGAGCTGCGCTGTGCGCCAAAATTATCAGCATAGAACTTTTTTGCCTTCTCAACGGAAAGCGCCGCCAGCATTTCTTCAGTAGGTAGCTTGTTACTATAAGGATGGTCGCCGTAGATCATCGTGAAGAACTTTTCAGAAGCCTGGGCGTCAGGTTGTGCCTTCCGCACGCTGAGATCGCGTTTAAGGTCGTTTTTAAGCCGATCTGCCGAGGATGCGGGAAATGCCGGATCGGTTACCAGTTCGGCAAGAAGGCCCAGGAATTCAGGCGCAAATTCAGCCAATACGGAACCGCCGATCGAAATCGTTTCCATACCCACACTGACAGTCAGGCGTCCGCCCATTGCAGCAACTTTTTTCGAGAGACTGGCGAGATCGTTTTTTGTACTGCCTTCCTCCAGGAATTTGCCTGTGTATTTTGCCAGCCACCGGGCGACTTTTGGTTCATGTACCTGGCCGGTCCGGATCACAAGTTCCACTGTTACTTTAGGAATATTGCCATACGGGATCATGGTCGCTTTCATTCCATTCGGGAGCTCCATCTTTTTATAGACAGGTAGTTTGAAATCTTTGGGTTTGCCGGCAGGTGGCAATGTTTCCTGGGCAAATGAAAGCAGGCCGGTTGTTGTTACGGCAAGGCAGGTGAGTATGCTGGTAATTACTTTCATTTTGATTCTTTTTTTGCTGGTTCTGTGATCAGGATAGTACGGTTGCCGGGAGTCAGGTAGGTACTGATTGTTTTACGCACCAGTTCCGGGGTGACCTGCCTGAATTCCTGCTCAAGGGAATTCACCCTCGACGGGTTATCATCGAACAGGGCGAAGCATGCCAGCATATCTGCCAGACCGATGCCATAAAAGCCACCAAGGTTATCATACAGGAATGAGCGCATTTTCACCATTGCAAGTTTTATCGACTCATCACTCACTTCCTTCCCGATGTCAGCAATGGCAAGGTCAACCTGGGTAATAATGGAGTCTGAAGGAACAGTGCCGTCATAAATCAGGTCGGTCATCCACAACATAGGTCCGTTGTAATTGAACATGTTGCCGAGGTAGTTGATGCCACCGTTTACATTGGCAGTTATCCCTTTTTGTTGTACAAGCCTGTGGTAAAGCCTGCTGTCTTTTCCTTTTACGAGTAATTGATCAATAAGCCCCATTGCATAATATTCCGGCGTATTGCGCGGCGGCATTTTATATGCGATGGCAATGGCAGGTTTATTGATGAGCGCGTCTTCTTTAGTGAATCGTTTTTCCTTCTGTTGTACAGGTTCGGCCAGGTCAGGAGTTGAAGGCAGTGTTGACGATGGTATGGCCGAAAAATACTTCTCTATCCATTTTTTTGCATCGGCTGTTTCAAAGTCTCCGACTATTACAAGTGCAGCATTGTTGGGAGCATAATAAGTTTCGAAGAACTTCTTTACATCATCAAGATTTGCGGAGTCGAGGTCTTTCAGATCGCCATAGAAATTGTGTGCATTGTACCAGTTTTCATTTGCATACTGCGGCATGTCGAGCCATGGAAAGCCTCCGTACGGGCGGTTGAGAACGTTAACTTTTACTTCATTTTTCACCACGCCCTGTTGGTTCGTGAGTGAGGCCTGGTTCAGGTCGAGTCCTTTCATCCTGTCGGCTTCAGCCCAGAGGATGGGTTCGAGCATATGTGCCGGCATCACTTCGAAATAGTTGGTAAAGTCAAATCTTGTTGACCCGTTGTTGAAGCCGCCATTCCTTTCAGTAAGTTTATCGAATTCGCCCTTTGGGAAATTCTTTGATCCCTGGAACATCATGTGTTCGAAGAGATGTGCGAAGCCTGTCCGGTTCTTCGGCTCAATCCGGAAGCCAATGTTATAGTAAACCGCCACCGTCACAATTGGCGCATGTTTATCTGGTGAGAGAACCACTTTAAGACCGTTAGTCAGTTTGTAGTATTCCACCGGGATGGTCATGCCTTTCTGGGCCCCTGCAGCAAGTGGAGCAATGAACAACAGAAAAATAACCCGGACTAATAACCTGGTAAATGAATGTGTCATTCGCAATAAGATTGTAACCTAATATATGTTATTTATTCTTACTGCGAAGGGGGGAATCAATGAACGGTGATTACCTGTTGTGATCAGACTGTGGCAATGCAGTCGCAGAACCTGTTGTACAGCTTTTCATAACGGGGAACAATGTGGTGGATATCAAAACGGTCGCTCTGGTCCATCGCGTTCTTTTTGAAACTGCTGAGAAGCTCTTTGTTACTGAGTAGTTCAATGGCATGGCGGCTCATCGTTTCCACATCGCCCACAGGAGCCAGGAAACCGGTTTCGCCGTGAACATTGATTTCCGGCAGTCCCCCGGCATTGGTACTGATCACGGGAACTCCAGCAGCCATCGCTTCAAGTGCAGCAAGGCCGAAACTTTCGTATTCGGAAGTCAAAAGGAAAAGGTCGGAGATAGCGAGGATTTCTTCAATTTGTTCCTGTTTCCCGACAAACCTGATCTCATCGAACACGCCCAGTTCGCGGCTCAGGCTTTCAGCAACCGGACGTTCGGGTCCGTCGCCCACAAACAGCAATTTGCTCGGAACTTTTTTTACCACATTGCTGAATATGCGAACCACATCTTCGATCCGCTTCACTTTCCTGAAGTTGGAAGCATGCAGCAGGATGCGCTCGCCAGAGGGTGCAATTACCCGCCTGAATGCATCGATGCCTTTCTTTCGGAACCGTGCCACATCAACAAAGTTGTGAATCACTTCAATGTCTTTTTCAATGCGGAAGGACCTGTAGGTTTCTTCACGCAGGTTATTGGACACTGCAGTAATGGCATCACTTTCATTTATGGAAAATGTTACGACTGGAGCATAGGTCTTATCCCTCCCAACCAGTGTAATGTCGGTGCCATGAAGTGTGGTAATGACAGGGATCGAGATACCTGCTTTCATCACGATCTGTTTGGCCATAAAAGCAGCTGAGGCGTGAGGAATGGCATAATGCACATGTAGCAGGTCAAGCCGGTTATTCATGATCACATCAACCATTGTGCTAGCCAGCGCCGTTTCATATGGGGGATAGTCGAAGAGGGGATAAGTGGGAACCCTGACTTCATGATAAAAGATATTTGCATTGAATTCGTTCAGGCGTACGGGTTGCTGGTATGTGATGAAGTGCACCTGGTGACCTTTATCTGCAAGGGCTTTTCCGAGCTCGGTTGCCAAAACACCACTACCGCCAAAAGTGGGGTAGCAAACGATTCCAATGCGCATAGGCGTAAAAAATTGGTTGTGAAGGTAATGGATAAAAATGTTTAGCTAATTTTAAAAAAACACCACATGAAAGGATTTGTTTGGTTGGCGGCTTTATTATTTAGCCAGGCTGTAGCAGCACAACACCAGGAAGATTCTGTTTTCTTCAGAAAACTGGCGGATGATGTGCTTAGTTCGCCAGTAGCTTATGAGAACCTCCGTGTACTGTGCAAATCGGTAGGCCCGAGGTTAGCAGGGTCTCCGGGGATGTATAAGGCTGAGGCCTGGGGCGCTGAGGCTTTGAAAGCTGCCGGTGCCGATAAAGTGTGGTTGCAGGAATGTATGGTGCCACACTGGGAAAGAGGTAAGGAAGAATCCTGGTACACCATTGGTGCAGTTGGCGGCAAAGCCGAGAAGAACAGGCTCGACATCCTGGCACTGGGAAATTCTGTCGGCACAAACCAGGATGGAATTTACCTGCCTGCAATTCTTATTGAAGATTTCAAAGACCTGGATGCAAAGAAGGACCTGGTCAAGGGGAAAATAGTAGTATATAACAACATCTTCAATCCCCGTAACCTGTCAACCGGAAAATCTTATGGTGAATCCGGAGCATACCGCCGCCAGGGACCAAGCCTGGCCGCGAAATACGGTGCTGCTGCCGTAATGATCAGGTCCGTTTCTGCCTCTGCCGATAATCATCCCCATACAGGCACTACTTCATATGATTCCACATACCCGAAAATTCCTGCTGCTGCCATCGGGTTGAAAGATGCAGACAAACTGATAGGCTTGCTCCGGTCAGGAAAGGAAGTCAAGATCTTCTATCGCAGTGAAGCACGGTTCCATCCTGATGCCAAAGGGCACAATGTAATTGGTGAGATCACCGGGTCTGAATTCCCCGACCGCTTTATAACAGTAGGCGGGCACCTCGACTCCTGGGACCCGGCTGAAGGCGCTCATGATGATGGGGCAGGTTGCGTTCATTCCATTGAAGTATTGCGTGCATTGAAGGCCAGTGGATATAAGCCAAAGCATACGATACGGATAGTGTTGTTTGCCAACGAAGAGAATGGACTCCGTGGTGGTAACAAATATGCAGAGGAAGCAAAAGGGAAAGCTGAAAAACATGTATTTGCCCTCGAAAGTGATGCTGGTGGATTCACTCCGCGCAGTTTCGGCTTTACGTTGGCGAAAGATAAACTCGAAAGGATCCGGGCCTGGGTGCCGCTGTTTGTTCCTTATGGTGTGTACCAGTTCAGCGATGGTGGTGGTGGCGCCGACATAGGTCCATTGAACAGGTTATTAGGCACGCCCCTGGCCGGGCTGTCGCCTGATGGCTCGAGATATTTTGACCTGCATCATGCAAGGAATGATGTGTTCGAGCAGGTAAACAAAAGGGAACTTGATATGGGCGCCCTGAACATGACGATGTTGATTTACATGATCGATAAGTACGGGTTGGAAAGTAAAAATTAATTTTAAAATCTAAAATAGTACAGCTTATGAGAAGGTTCCTGGGTTTCGTTTTGCTCGTACTCCTGGTAATCGGTGGAGGATTCTTCTATTGGAGATACTACTGGGTCTTTGGGGAAGGTGTAAAGGCCGGTGAGCTTAATTTCCTGGTAAAGAAAGGTTACATTTTCAAGACATTCGAGGGGAAGATGATCCAGTCCGGATTCCGTAGCGGTGTTACAGGAAGCATCCAGTCTTATGAGTTCGAGTTTTCGGTAACCAACCAGCAGATAGCTGACCAGCTTATGCACAATAGCGGAAAGGAATTCGAACTTCATTATCGTGAATACCTTGGCGCTATTCCCTGGCGGGGAAATTCAAATTATGTAGTTGACAGCATTTTATCGATGCGGATGCCGGGCGGTGGCCCCATAATAAATTCCAAGCCGGCTGCAGGTCCAGGCCAATCCGAATAACAGGTTTATCCTGCATGCAAAAGGAAGATCGCCGGTCGTTTATGGATATCTATTTTGTTGGATTTCCAGTTTTTTATGGAACGGGTAATAACGAACTCATTTGCGCCGGTCAGGTCAACGGCGATGCATAGCCGCGTATCCGGCTTGCATTGCGCAAGCATGGCTTCTACAAGCTGGTTGTTGCGGTAAGGGGTTTCAATAAAGATCTGTGTACAATTGTTCTTTGCTGATTCTGTTTCCAGGTCTTTCAGCATTTTATTCCGATGGGCATTATCGATCGGGAGGTAGCCATTGAACCGGAACTGTTGCCCGTTCATTCCACTGGCCATCAACGCAAGGAGAATGGAGCTTGGACCAACAAAAGGTTTTACAACTGCTCCCATTTGCTGCGCTATTGCGACCAGCACCTGCCCGGGATCCGCCACGCCGGGACAGCCAGCCTCGCTTATAATGCCAATGGTCTTACCCCTTTGAAGCTGCTGCCGGAAAGCCGTGCCCACTTCATCCTCAGCTTTATGAATTGCGAACCATTCGTAATTGTCGATCACCATTTCCTTCCACATCTGTTTAAGATATCTGCGCGCGCTACGCTCATTTTCTACAAAGAAAACCTGGCACTCACGGATGCCATTGAGGACATAAGCGGGAATGGGCTCAAGATTATTCTCGTCAAGGAATGTCGGAATGAGATACACGGTACCCAATGCACTGCTTGCCATATTACCTGATTTCAATTTGACGTACACCTTCTATCTGCCGCACACTAAGCGTTGCAGCAACTACCGCATAGGTTGGCGCAAGAATCCAGCCAATAACAGGAACGGCATGCATAAGATAAAAAAGCAGTCCATTTCCTATTGCAAGGCCTTTATGGTCACTGATAAAACGAATGCTTTCTGCCGGCGACAATCGTCTGCGTTCACAGCTATAATCGACCATGGAAAAACCATAATAGTAACATTCGGAAAACAACGACAACATAGGGCTTACCCAGCCGACGACGGGTATAAACGAAAGTATCAGTATGGAGATGGTATATACTGCCTGCCAGAGCATGTTTCTTAAGGCAAGCCTAATGCCGCGGACAATATCCTTCATCAGTTGTGAAAAGCTGAAAGGAAAATCACGCCCTTCTATAATAGATTCTGTTTTTTCACTCAGGTAGGCAAACAGGGGCGATCCGATAATCAGGAAAATATATTTGAAAAGCGAAAAATAAAAGAACACAAGCAGGAGCCTCACCATGATATTTCCCATCATAAAAAGAAAGGAAAGAAACGGACTTTTCTGTTCCTGCAGCCAGCGGTCGATGCCGATAATATTGCTCAGGTAATTAACTGCGGAATTACTCGAAATGATAAAAAAATACATGCCTGTCACAAACAGCAACATGTACAGGATTCCGGGCAGGATTATCCACCGCCATAGTTTATGTTCCCTGATGAAGTTGTGAGCCTTGATATAACACTCAATAGCAATAATGATCTCTTTTAGCAAGCTGGACAGGTTTTAGCGGCCTAAATTTATTACATTGAGTTAAGACATGGCTGAAAATGATGACAAAATTGCCGCCGGTTTTTTTTGAAAGACCTGATGTTGTCCAGGTTGCACGTGAATTGATCGGGAAAATTTTGCTCACCCGGTTCGATGGCATCGTAACGAGTGGCCGTATAGTGGAAACTGAAGCATATAACGGTGTTGTGGACCGGGCATCGCATGCGTATAAAGGTCGTCGTACCGCAAGAACCGAAACAATGTATAGCGCCGGTGGCGTTGCGTATGTTTATCTCTGTTATGGAATTCATCACCTGTTCAATGTGGTCACAAATATTAAGGACGTACCTCATGCAGTGCTTATCCGTGGTATTGAACCGGTGGAAGGTGTGGAGCAGATGCTGGACAGGATGCGTAAACTGAAATTAGATCATACAGTGGGAAGGGGACCGGGGAATGTTTCGCGGGCGCTGGGAATTTCAACGGAGCATACCGGAAATTCGTTGCAGGAGGAAATCAGCATCTGGGATGATGGGTTTGTGTTGAAGCCATCAGATATTATTGCGTCTCCACGGATTGGAATTGATTATGCCGGGGAGGATGCGACCTTACCGTACCGTTTTTACCAGAAAGGAAACCGGCACGTCAGCGGAAAAGGAAATAAGTAAAACCGGCAGGTTAGAATTTCGGGCAGGGCACTTCCTTGCGGCCATCGTCAGGCCGTTTGATATAGATCAGGGAGATCTCAATTCCGCCCCGTTTTTGGGATGCGGTCTTCAGCGAAGAAGTATTTACATCATATGTTGCCCCCAGGCGGAAATCCGCCCATTCGAATCCCAGGTAGGGAATCAAGGCATCATTAAACCGCAGCCAGCTGCCTGCATAAAAGCTGGTTGGCCGGTCAAAATCGTCGTTGAGATTGAACGCTACTGCGCCACCTATTACGGTTTCGTAGGCGCCTGCCTGGCGGCTGTGCTGGCCAGAGAGGTGCAGGGTGGTAGTTTGTCCAACCGGCAGGTATCCCCCGGCATGTATACTTACCCGTGGCTGGATGGTGTAATAGCCATTGGTAAAGTTTTCTTTGGGTTTGATGATATGGTAGGTTGATACGCCCACATAAAAGTTGTCATCACCGTTAGTGGAACCGCTGTACAGCACACCTGCATTGAAATCGAAATAGCTGACATTGATCCTGGTGCCGTCAACTGCTTCACCGCTGGGATTGGTCCATGTACCGTCGAGTGCCAGTTCGTTTTCAAAATTAAGCGCCGATCCATCGAGCCGTTTGCTGGTATAAACTCCCTGGAATCCTACGCCGAGAGTGTGGAATCCATCTTCATCAAGTGCTTTATGGTATGCAGTGGAAAGTGCGAGATAGTTACTGTTCAGGATGCCGTTAGCCGTGCGATCTGTCATGGCCATACCGCCCAGTCCCCAGGTATCCGCTTCATTCAGTTTCCCTTTGAAAATAGGGGCGTCGACAGACAATGTGGATGTTACAAACGCTTTGCTGATTGCCGGCCACTGATCACGATAATTTCCTGCAGCCCTCACTACTCCGTTGAATTTACCTGTATAGGCGGGGTTAAGCGTAAGCGGTGACGCGAAAAACTGGGAAAAATGCGGGTCCTGCGCGAGAGCGGGCCGGATAAGTACAGCCAGCAGCAGCACCAGTATACCACGGTAGATTCTCATAATAGGGAAGAGCAAAATACAATATGTTGGTAAAATACGAAAGCTTTATTTCTACGACTGCTGCTTGGCGCCATAAGCGAGGTCACCCGCATCGCCAAGGCCCGGCACAATATATCCTTTAGCAGTAAGTTCGTCGTCGATCGCCCCGCACCAGATCTTCACATTAGGCTCGTTGCGGTGAACATATTCAATACCCACCGTACATGCAATGGCGCATACGACATGGATTTCCCTTGGACTGCCTTCATCCCTGAGATATTGTATTGTTTTTACCAGCGAGGCTCCTGTTGCTACCATTGGGTCAGAAATGATCACCACCCGGTCGTCAAGGTCGGGGCTGGAAAGATATTCCATACTAATCTCGAATGATCCGTCGGGATTGTGTTTCCGGTAGGCAGAGATGAACGCGTTATCCGCTTTGTCGAAGTAATTGAGAAGCCCCTGGTGAAGGGGTAAGCCAGCCCGGAGTATGGTGGCAAGTACGGGTTGACGTGAAAGTACTTTACAGTTTGATATGCCCATGGGTGTCTGTGTCTCGATCTGCCGGTGATCGAGATTCTTACTGATCTCGTAAGCAGCTACCTCACCAATCCTTTCCAGGTTACGGCGGAACCGCATCCTGTCAGCCTGTTGGTCGATGTTTCGTAATTCGCTCACCCAGTCGCTGAGAAGCGAATAATGCTTGCTTAAATTGACGACCATGGTTTCGTATTTTTCTGCAGTTGCCAATCGTTGTAATTTGCACCGCCTGACAAATCTAGAATTCAGGCTGGTAAATCAAAAACATTTTTTCCATGGTATATAAAGCGATAGGACTAATGAGTGGGAGTTCCCTTGACGGACTCGATATAGCGTATGTTTTTCTACATGAAACAGGGGGGCGCTGGAATATGGAAATCCAGCATACTTACTGTCACCATTATACCGAAGAGTGGGTGGAAAAGCTACGAGGTGCTATTAACCTGTCGGCCCGGGATTATATGCTGCTTCATGCCGATTACGGGCATTATATCGGAAATGCCGTGAATGATTTTATCCAGCGATTCGGCTTGCATCACAAGGTAGATATGATCTCTTCCCACGGTCATACCACATTCCATATGCCTCTTCGCGGAATGACCGGCCAGATAGGTGATGGTGCTGCAATTGCGGCCGAAACAGGTTTGCCCGTTATCAGCGATCTGCGGGCCCTGGATATCGCCTTCGGTGGCCAGGGTGCCCCGATTGTACCCATAGGCGAAAAGCTTTTGCTTGGCGATTATGGTTTTCTGCTGAACCTGGGCGGAATTGCCAACCTGTCGTACCGGAATAACGGTAGTTATTATGCGTTCGATATCTGTCCTGCAAACCGGGTACTGAATATGCTTGTAAAACAGGAAGGCATTGCAATGGATGAAGGCGGAAAACTCGCAGGTTCCGGCCAGCCTGACACTAAGATGCTTGAGCAACTCGACAAACTGGATTATTACGGCCTTCCCTACCCCAAATCGCTAGCCAATGATTTTGGAACTGATGTGGTATACCCCATCCTGGCAGATTCGGGTCTCGCCACTGCCGACGCACTTGCGACTTATTCCGAACATATTGCCAGGCAACTAAAGCTGAATATTGACAATATCGCCGCCCGTGAACACATGAACCTGGAAGGGCAGAAATTGCTGGTAACCGGCGGGGGGGCATTGAATGATCACCTTGTTGGTCGCATCCGGGCAGCAGTGGAAGGGTCGGGTTTAACCGTTGATGTGCCGGACCGTCAACTTGTCGAGTATAAAGAAGCAGTGATCATGGCCCTGATTGGTGTATTACGGTGGCGCGAAGAAAACAATACACTGGCATCTGTGACCGGCGCACGACGGGACAGCATAGGCGGTGCAATGTGGCTGGGTGTTGAAGCCTGAGCCGGATAAATTATTTCAGTGCGACCCGCAGTTTGCTGTAACCGCTTCGGCTCACGGGCAGTTTCTTCCCGGAACGTAACAGTACCAGGTAAGTTTCCTTTTCCAGTTGATGCAGTTGCGTTATTTCTTTTATGTTGACAATATAAGACCGGTGGATCCTGATAAATCCGGAAGCCGGCAATAGTTGTTCGAATGATTGCATTGTCCTGTTCTTGAGGTAGATGCCGTTTGAAGTGGCAATTCTTGCATAGTCATCGGCAGCTTCAATATAATGGATGTCATCAACGAGTACGATACGGATATTGTTATTATCGCGGATCACGATCCTATCGTTTTGCATCGGCGATTGTGCGGCGGTTTCAAGCAGGGCCTTTGTCTTCTCACCCCTTCCGGCATTATCAGCTGAATGCTGCTGTGCGAATTTGTGAATGGCTTTATCAAAACGTTCCTGGCTGAACGGTTTGAGAAGGTAATCAACAGCATGATGCTCAAAGGCGCGGATCGCATATTCATCAAAAGCTGTGGCAAAGATGATCGCCGGCGGATCCTCAACGAGCTCCAGCATTTCAAATCCATTGATCTTGGGCATCTGGATATCAAGGAAAACCAGATCGGGATGGTGTTGCTGGATTGCTTTCAATCCTTCAAACCCGTCGTTGCAGGCCTGGGTCACTTCGAATTGGGGATGTGCTTGCAGGTATTCCCTGATCACCTGGCTGGCGAGTGGTTCATCATCAATTATTATTACCCTGAACATAATGCTGTGGAATATTTATCGTAGTGGTAAAAAGGTTGTTTAATGCCTCTGACCGCAGGAGATCCTGCCGGCCGAAAATCAGGTAGAGCCTGCGTTGTACTGCTGATAGTCCGAAGCCTGTTCCCCTGCGGGCCGGACTCGTTCCCGGATCAAAAGGATTTGTTACTTCGATAGTGAGAAAACCATTCTGGCAGTTAGAATTCAGGCGGATGGTTACCTCACCGATTGTATCATAAAGTCCGAACTTAATCGCGTTCTCTACGATCGGCTGCAGTAACAATGGTGGCAGTGCAGCTTCTGTACAGTTTTCGTTGATATGGATTTCCGTTTGCAGCCGGTGACCAAATCTAAGCTTCTCAATTTCAAGATAACGGTTGATCTGTTCCATTTCTTCAGCCAGTGGTACCAGCTCGCCATCTTTCCGGTTAATAGTAGCACGAAGGAAGGTTGACAACTGTTCAATCATCTTCCTGGCTTCTTTAGGCTGTGAACCGACAAGTGCATTTATTGAGTTGAGGCTGTTGAACAGGAAATGAGGCTGAAGCTGCTGCCTCAATTTGAACAATTCAGCCTCGCGGGCCAGGGCCAGTGTCTCCTGGGCGCGTTCAGCAGCTTCGCCCTGGCGGTTAAGAAGGTTCCAGAGAATATTGAGGACCACCATCATGCCCACCATCAGGATGGCAAATCCTGTGCGGATCCCGAATGTACGGTTCAGCAAAGAGTTGTAAGCAGGATCACCACGGATGATTACGGGCAGCAACAGGTGTGCGGCCAGGGCAAGAAGGAAAGCAAATACAGCAGCAAGCACAAGCGTTATCCAGAATTTACCTGCCGGTGGCTGGTAATAGCGGAATGTATGCATAATGGCAGAGTTTCCGAGAATCAGAAGACCTGCATTGAACAATGAATCCGTAAGGCTGGTAATGAAGGGAAATCCCATCTGCAGCAGCGTGAAAAAATTCAATTGCAGCAACAGGTAAATAAATATGCCCGTAATCAGCTTTAGCGTCAGCTGTGAGTAGGGGATGGTTGGCATTGCAGTTTATTTTGCAGCAGGTTGCGTGCCCTGGTATGGAGCATATTCCTGTAACTCTGTGGGTTGTCAATTTCGGTTATCCGGCTGTACACTTCCGCACCATCAATTATCTGGTGAAGCAGCAGTAATTCCGGAACCTCGACAAACTTCCATTGAACGAGCTGTTGCTGACTGTTGGGAAAGGTAACAGCTTCCTGCTGGCCAATCCGGTATGCTTTTTCATATGCGCTCTTCAGGTCAGTTGCTGAGACAAGCCTGAGCTGTTCATCGAACTGCGGACAATGATCCCCGTCGCCGCAGATGATCTCGTAAACGATCTTTGCAATATACCAGTTCATAAAGAGATGATTAGTGATGAGTGGATAAATATGGCCGGATGTCAATGACTCTCGATTTCAATTCCCCCAAATACTGCATTGCCTTCAATATGGAGGATCTTGTCGGAGTAAATTGCGTGACGTGGGCGTTTGTCTTCTATTCCGCCGAGCACTGCATTGGTTTCAAGTTTCAGTTGCCAGTGTGCCGGAACGACGAGCCGGATGCTTCCGAAAACAGAATTAAGCTCAAGTCTTGCCGGTTGCTGGATGTCGGCCTGTAGGAGGTTGATCTCCGCACTTGCAAAGACGGCTGATACTTCCCCGCCGCGAAACTCCTTTGTGATCACGACCTTGCGGACGTTGCCGAATACGACACTTTCGTCGATGGTCTCACGGTCGGTAATGGTCGATCCGTCCATTCCACCTGAAGCAGTGAATCCCGTTTCACCTTCACTTCCGGTGTCCATACCTGTCCGAGAGCTCGTCCGCCTGTTTTTTGAGCGCGTGGTCCTGATCATGATAAGCAATCCGACTATAATAAGAGCGGCAGGTATCAGGTAAGGTTCAATGGCCTGGTTCGGAAAATATTCCCTTACCAGGAAGATCACGCCAACTGCAGTCGGAACCAGCCAGAACATATGCCTGAAGCCATTGCTGATGCCGGAAAAGACTCCTACAGCGATCAGGAGCATCTGCCATGTAAAGACGTATTCAGGAATGGGAGCACCTGCCTGCCGGGCGATTAGTAAACCACCAACTGTGCAAAGCATAAGGCCGAAGAAGAGACCGTTGTGCTTTTCATTGCCACGCGCACAGTGGCGGAACCTCTCCCTGCGCATGCGCCGGTATTGGCGGTAGTCCCGTGGATCCATCGGATCTGCGGCACCTTGCGAATTCTGCATGTTCTGTGAATTCTGTGTATCCTGGGCTTCCATTGTAATAATTTTTACCAAAGCTACAGGCAGACTGATCGCCAGTCAAGTAGCAATAGGCCGGAAAGGGAGCTTTGTCGGTGAATGGGGGGAGCAGGGCGGTGAATGACGAAGGTCATTGTTCAAACCCAAATGTCGCCCCGTTGAACAGCCCTTTATCGCTGAGCTTAAGTTCCGGAATAACCAGGAGTGCCATAAATGAAAGTGTCATGAACGGTGCCGCCAGCGTTGATCCCAGGTCCTTTGCCATACTATCGATCTCCGTATAGGCTTTTGCCACTTCATAGCCATCATCATTGCTCATCAGTCCTGCTACGGGAAGGGAAAGAACGGCTTCTTTATCGGGACAGACACAACTGATGCCGCCTTTTTCCCGGATTACCAGGTTAACGGCTGCACAGAGGCTTATGTCGTCGACGCCTACAGCGATTATATTATGGGAGTCGTGAGCAACCGAAGAAGCGATTGCGCCCTTTTTCAGTCCGAAATTCTTTACGAATCCAAGTGCAACGGGAGCCTGCCCGTAACGGTTAACCACGCAGATCTTCAACAGGTCCATTTTGGGATTACTGAGATAGAACCCGTTTTCAACGTTCAGGTCATTGGAAGTGATCGGGATCCTGTTCGTGATAAGCTGCCCGTTCAATGCTTCTATGGCGGGCTGCGGTTCCCGGGTGGCGGGCATTCGGAAAGCATCGGCATTCAAAGGTTCCCGGCTGAACCGGTTTACTGTGGACGTATCCTGGTGGGGGATGAGTGATTGTCCATTGCGCGCAACCAGCTGGCCATTCACCCAGGTTTCGAGTACGTCAAAATGCTCCAGTTCCTCCATCAGGATGAAGTCGGCAGGATCACCCTCACGAAGCAGACCAACATTCATCCGGTAATGCAGAACGGGATTGATACAGGCTGCTCTCAGTATGTTGAACAAATCAATCTCCTTTTCAATGGCCCGTGCACACAGTTGATCAATATGACCAGCCACAAGGCTGTCGGGATGTTTGTCGTCGGTACAAAACATAATTTGCTCAGGGTACTTTTCCAGCAGCCCGATCAGGGCATCAAAGTTCTTTGCGGCACTTCCTTCCCTTATCAGGATCTTCATGCCGTGTTGAAGTTTGTCAAGCGCTTCACCCGGGGTAAAGCATTCGTGATCCGTGCTGATACCCGCAGCGATATAGCGATGCGCATCCTCGCCCCTTAACCCTGGCGCATGTCCGTCGACAGGCTTATCCAGGGTTTTTGCCGCAGCTATCTTCTCCATCACTTCTGTGTCACCGTTCAGTACACCCGGAAAATTCATCATCTCGCTAAGGTAATAGATGTCGTCACGTTCCAAAAGCCTCCTGACAGCGGCAGCGTCCAGTTCAGCTCCCGCCGTTTCAAATTTTGTTGCCGGAACACAGCTCGGAGCACCAAAATGAAATTTAAAAGGGACCGTCCTTCCATTCGCAATCATAAACTCGATTCCTTCTTCGCCGCAGACGTTAGCGATCTCATGCGGATCGCTGACGGTGGCGACGGTGCCATGCACTACAGCCAACCGGGCAAAGGAAGATGGTACGAGCATCGAACTTTCAATGTGAACATGGGCATCGACAAAACCCGGCGTGATATAAGGAGCCGCTGTATTTATGCCATCAGAAAGCATCCGGATGCGGGTAATCCGTCCTTCAGCCAGGTGCAATTCTCCGAAATAAATATTCCTTGCCAGGATGTCGACAATATTGCCCTGGATGATTTCAGGCATATGGTGCTGTTTATCAATGCAATTTACCCAACTACCCGAAAAAGTGAAAAAAAGCGATGCTATTATGCAATCATTTGGTTGAACGGCTGGCAAACACCCGTATTTCATTATAAATTTGAGCATAACAATCAACCCCACTAAACAATTTTTTATGCCAAAATGGATGACAGCGATAATTGCCTGTTACCTTACACTGAATCTTTTTGCAGCACAGGCCCAGAGTGTTGATGATGTCGTTTCAAAATATGAGGATGCGCTCGGGGGACGTGAAAAACTCAATAATATCCAGTCTGTTTATATGGAAGGAGTGTCGGTCGCACAGAACGGCAACGAGATCACTTCGAAAATGACGAAAGTGAACAAAAAGCTGATGCGCACGGAGATAAATTTCGGGATGGGCAGTTTCGCGATGCTGGTTACCGATAAAGCGGGGTGGATGAAAAATCCGCGGAATGGCGGAAACTTTGAACCAATGGGAGCAGAACGTGTAACTGCACTGCAGCCGGAGCTCGATTGTGCAGGACCACTGGTGAACTATGCGGCGAAAGGTCATATTGCCGAGCTCCTTGGCAAGGAAAATGTGGATGGGACGGAGTTGTTTAAGATCCGGCTTACACTGAATACCGGTAGTGTAATCACTTACTATATTGATCCGGCAACCTACTATGTCAGACGTGAAGTCCGAAAGGGGGGAGGCATGGGCAGAAGAGGCGGACAGGGTGGCCAGGGCGGTAATAATGCCGAAGCGGAGGTTGTGACTGAATTTGCGGACTATCAGAAAACCACAGATGGATTTGTATTCCCGTTTTCCGTAAAGCGCTCAGGCATGGGCGGTAGTACCACCTATGAAAAGATAGAAGTCAACCATCCTGTTGATCCTTCCTTATTTGAACCCAAATAACAACATATGCTGAGAAAGAAAATAATGCTGGCTATTGCCTCATTCCTGGTTACAATTACCGTAAGCGCCCAATCGGCGGATGAGGTGATAGACAAATACTTTGCAGCGATCGGCGGAAAGGAGAACTGGAAAAAAGTAACGTCACTCATAAGCGAGGGCACAATGTTGGTGCAGGGGGCCGATGTTACCCTTGTGTCGACGACCGTGCATAATGTCGGTGTCCGGCAGGATATTTCCGTAATGGGTATGACAGGCTTCCAGATCATTACACCCACCGCAGGGTGGGCGTACTTACCATTCCACGGACAAACATCGGTTCAGCAACTACCTGAAGATGCGGTTAAGCAAAGTGTTGACCAGTGTGACCTTCAGGGTGCGTTGATGGATTATAAATCTAAGGGGCATAAAGTCGAATATGCGGGTAAGGATGAAGTTGACGGGAAGGCAATGCTTAAGCTGAATATCACCCATAAAAGCGGCAAGCAGGAGACGTACTTTATCGATTCGGAAAACTGGTACCTGGTAAAGGTGCTGTCGAAGCAGGTTGTAAATGGCCTCGAATCTGAATCCGTTGTCTTCTTCAGCAACTACCAGAAACTGCCTGAAGGCATTGTGATTCCGATGGCAATTAACCTTCCGGTTGCTCCGGGCATGAGTGCTGACCTGGTAGTAAAGAAAGTGGAAGTGAACAAGCCGGTTGCAGATTCTACTTTTAAGCCGTCTTTATAAAAACAAAGTCTCCCTGAAAGGAGACTATTGTTTGAACGTGAAAAACCAAATCTGACTTAAAACTGGTGCCTGTAAAAAAACTGGGTTTAGGGGTTTCCAGTATTATATTCTGACTCAAAGATGCAGTGGCAGATCATAGAGTTAAAAACTGTTCGATAAGATGACCTGATTTCCCGATGGATGGGAAATTTTTGCTGACGAACTGAGGAGTGGCACTCCACAAATAGTGGTATAAAATCACCGTTGATCATAGTTGTACCGCTTTGGAGTTAAATGGTACAACGTTTGTACCTGTAATTACCTAAAACTGAGGGTATGGATCAAAAACAACACACACAGGCATCGTATTATTGGAAATGCATCATGTTTAGAACCAATTAATTTCACCCGGACGGTAAATAAAGGGGGCCGGCAGATTATCTGCCGGTCTTTTTTTGTCCAGATATGGACGGAAGGTGTATCGAAACCGCACAACGTATCTTTCGGTTGTAGGTCACTGTTTGCTGATTATCAACGGTTTGAAAAAATAGTATCCTTCTTGCTGGATTCCTTGTTAATCTGGTAGCATGTTACGTAATTACTTCAAAATTGCCTGGCGCAACCTGGCGAACCATCGCTTTTATTCACTGGTAAATATTTTTGGCCTCTCTTCAGGTATTGCCTTTACCCTCCTTATCGCTGCCTTCGTTTGGAGTGAGCTGCAGGTCAATAAGCGGCTTAAAAATGCAGGGGATCAATACATCATTCAAAGCAAGTGGAAAGATCCCAACCAGGGGCTGGAACTGACAACATTCGGACCGCTTGCGAAAGAGCTGAAGGAACAATATCCGAACCTGGTAGCGGAATATTGCAGGTGGGATGGCATTACTTCCGTTGTGAGTCATGGTGAAAAAAGCTTTCGGGAAGGGATACAGATCGTGGACAGTACCATGTTAACAATGTATGGTTTTGAATTGCTGCAGGGAAACATTCAAACGGCGCTAAATGCTCCCTTCACTGCGGTGATTACGGAGGACAGGGCAAAAAGGTATTTCGGGCGGACAGATGTTGCTGGTGAAACATTGACAATTGAAAGTTTTTCGGGAACTAGGCATGATTTCCTTGTCACCGGCGTAATGAAGAAACCATACCGGAATTCTGTTACGTGGCTTACGGATGAAAATGACAACCAGGTATATGTAAGTACGAGCAACCTGGATTATTTCAGCAGGAACATGAATTGGGGTAATGCATATATCGTAGGTTACCTTCAATTACAGCCGGGTGTAACAGCCAGGCAAATGGAAGGACCCATGCTATCCATTATACGGCAACAGGCACCACAGGCAATTGAAATGGGAATGAAACCTTTTGTCGTGCCATTAAAGGAATATTATCTTGGCGCCGACAATGGGTTAATCCGGAAAATGCTCCTGGTTCTTTCAGGGATAGCTTTTTTTATCCTGTTAATGGCCATAGTGAATTTTATTAACCTTGCAGTCAGTCGTTCAGCAGGAAGAATGAAAGAAGTGGGAATGCGAAAGGTGTTGGGAGGGATGAAAAAACAGCTGGTTATCCAGTTCCTGGTTGAGTCGACATTAATTGTTTGTTTAGCGATGGTGATTGCAATGGTTCTGTACGTTGTTGCCGCCGATTTTTTTGCCCAGGTGCTGGGAAAGCCTTTGCCCCACCTGCATGACTTTCCGTTATATTTTATTTTATATCCCTTGGTGCTGGCCTTATTACTGGGCATCGCAGCAGGCATTTACCCCGCATTTATATTATCCGCTCTTCGCTCGGTGGAAACACTGAAAGGGAAGTTGTCGTCAGTAAAAGATAATATCCTGTTGAGAAAGACCCTGGTTGTTTTCCAGTTCAGCATTGCTACGGTGGTGCTTGTCAGTTCCCTGGTTATAACAAACCAGGTCGCACTTTTCTTCAGGAAGGACCTCGGGTATAACAAGGATTTTATCATTACAGCCCAACTGCCACGCAGCTGGAATAAATCCGGGATTAATAAGGTGGAAAACATTCGCCGGCAATTTACGCGGTTACCGGAGGTAAGGGAGGCCACTGTTTCATTTGAAATTACGAATGGACAAAGTTCCGGTTCTGTTGCTATTTACAGGTCAGGTGCCGATTCCACTTCTGCAGTATCGAGCCAGTTGCTGATGTCAGATGAATATTTTGCCGGAACATATGGAATTCCGATGCTCGCAGGTGAGTTCTTCAGTCGTCCTGGTTATTTCACTGATTCATCCCGGATTGTGATCAATGAATCACAGGCAAGGGCGCTGGGCTGGAAACGTGCAGAAGACGCACTGGGCGGCCAGGTTATGTTTGTTGGTGGAGGAGGATTTCCTTCGACCATTGCCGGGGTTACAAAAGACTTCCATTTTGGCTCACTGCATAAGGTCATTCCTCCGGTAACTTTTGTCCACGTTGGTGTCACAAATACTTATCGTATGCTTTCTGTGAAGATGAAAGCGGGAAATACAGGTGAGGCCATCAGCGCACTGGAGAAAAAATGGTCAGCCTTGTTGCCCGGTGTTCCCTTCGAATACAAATTTCTTGATGAATCCATTCGCATGATGTACCGGACAGAACTACAGTTGAAAAAGGCTGCCTATACTGCCACGATCCTGGCGATAATAATTGTGTTGCTTGGGGTATTAGGACTGGTATCACTCAACATCCAGAAGCGTACCCGTGAAATCGGTATCAGGAAAGTGCTCGGTGCTTCCGTAGAATCCATCATCCTGCTGTTTATAAGGGAGTTTGTACCGGTAATGTTAATCGCCGCGGCTATTGCCTGCCCGTCAGCTTATATGCTTATGGACAAATGGCTGGATGATTTTGTATATCGCATAAATATAGACGTTACCCCATTTGTTTTGTCGGTCGCTATGTTGTGTGCCCTGACCGCCATACTTATCCTGTTTCAAACATTCAAAGCTGCAATCACAAGCCCGGCGAGGAGTCTGAAAACTGAATAATTCAGCAGGCGTTCAGATCCCACCCATGATGTTCGAGGGCGGCTTTAAGTTCAAGGATGAATTGTTCTCTTGAACTGCTTGCCGGATCGGCTGGTGTATGAAGGGAGTGTGCCCAGATCGTTCTGCTGCTGAAATAACGGACAAAAAGTTCGGATGGTGACGAAATGATCACGCCACCGGGGATGTCACCTTCAATAATGATGTTGACTTCCTGGCCCATGTGATTGAAGCTAATCTCTTCGTGTTTGCGATCGTTCATGCGGCTGATTTAATCTCTTTAAAGGTAGTAACGCTCAGCCATTTTTTATTGGTTAACTTCTTGTCAAATGCATTAAATTTCTAAATACAATTCAGCTGTTATGAAATATTTCCTGTCTGTCATGCTTCTTGTCTGTGGCGTGCAGCTCTTTGCACAGAAGAATGCTTCCATTTCTTTTGAACAGTGGATAAGCCTTAAAGGAGTAGGTTCCCCGCAGATTTCTCCTGATGGTAAAACGATCATATATACTGTAGGTACGACTGACTGGGCAAACAACAGCTATGATTCAGAGATCTGGATGGTCAGGAATGGTGAACCGGCAGTTCAGCTAACGCGGACGGCAAAGGGTAGCAGTATGGCCGCACGATTTACCCCTGATAACAGGTTTGTAAGTTTTCTTGCAGACCGGGGAGATAAGACGCAGTTGTATATTATCCCTGTCAATGGGGGAGAGGCTTTCCAGGTTACCAAAGATGACGAAGGCATCGGCAGTTATGAGTGGAATAATGATGGCACACAGGTAGTCTATACCAGGCAGGAACTGGAAAGTAAACTTGAAAAAACTACTAAAGAAAGGTTTGGGGCTTTTTCAGTCGATGGAGAAGAGTACAGGCTATCCCATCTTTGGATCCTCAATTTCAACCTTGACTCTGTGTTGCTTGCGGGGCAACTTCCCTGTTACCCGAAACCTGATTCAGCTGCGAAAGACAGTTCGAAGGCCAGGTTGTATGAATGTTATAAACTCCCTGTGGCAAAGAAACTAACCGAAGGAAATTTCACGGTGAATGGATTTGCCTGGAGCCCGGATGGAAAGAAAATTCTTTTCAATAGCCAGCGAAACCCTATGATCCTGTCCGGTTCTTCATCTGACATTGTAGTGATTGATGTGAAGACAAAAAAAACCGACACGCTTGTAAAGAACCCGACAGGTGATTTTTTTGGTCGCTGGAATACGGATGGAACTGCCTTTACGTATAGCAGTGCAGTGAATGATTCAGTGAGCAATTATTATAAAAACAACAGGTTATTTATTTATGAACTGTCTACGCGCAGCAGTCGGGAGATCGCAACTGATATTGATGAGAACAAATACGTTGCCGACTGGAACCGTCAGGGCTTGTTTGTGACAGCGCTTGAAAAAACGAAACAGAAATTATATTCCGTTGACCCGAAGACCGGCAGAGTGAAAATAGTCAACATGCCGTATGATCTTATCGGATCGGTTGCTTTTAGCCGCAATACGGACCGGGTAGTTGTTTCGGCCCGCAACTATTCCGGGCTTAATGAGATCTACGAGGGAACGATGAACCAGCCGCTGAAGAAAGTAACAAATAACAGTGCCCAGATTGCGGGCTGGAATACACCGCTTAATGAAGTGATTGAATGGAAAAGTTCCGATGGCTCATCAATAGAAGGTGTGTTGTCGAAACCAAAAAATTTCACCGCGGGAAAGAGATACCCCTTGCTGGTTGTGATACATGGTGGTCCGACCGGCATCGATATTCCTGATCCGGCTACCGGTTATGTTTACCCCCTGATTCAATGGGTTGAAAAGGGCGCATTGGTGCTCCGCGTAAATTACAGGGGCAGCGCTGGTTACGGGGAAAAGTTCAGGTCACTGAATGTCCGCAATCTTGGTGTCGGTGATATGTGGGACGTTGTCAGCGGCGTAGAATACCTTGATAAACAAGGCATGATAGATACTGCAAGAATGGGCGTGATGGGTTGGAGCCAGGGCGGATATATTTCTGCATTCCTTGCGACAAATACCACTATGTTCAAGGCTATTTCGGTAGGAGCAGGCATAAGCAATTGGGTGACTTATTACGTAAACACTGACATCACGCCATTTACGCGTCAATACCTGCAGGCCACGCCCTGGAATGATATGGAGATTTACCTGAAGACCTCACCGATGACAAATATCAATAAAGCCTCCACACCCACATTGATCCAGCACGGTGAATTTGATAAGCGTGTTCCGATCCCGAATGCATATGAATTGTACAGGGGGCTGCAGGACCGGAACGTTCCGAGTAAGCTGATTGTTTATAAAGGTTTTGGTCACGGCATCAATAAGCCGAAAGAAAGGCTGGCGGCTATCTGGCACAATTGGCAGTGGTTTAACAAGTATGTATTTAATGACAAGGATGAGAGCATGCCATTGGAGTAGGATGACTCATCCCTTATTGAAGAAGATTCCGGCAAGTACGAGGATCAGGCCCTGTACAAAGGGAAGAGGAAATGAATTCCGGTTCAGGTGATCATGGAACAGGACATCGTTCCGCTCCACAATAGGGAAACTCACGATCAGTGCCAGGATCAGTAACAGGTAGAAAACAGATGAGAAAAGGATCAGGCGATAGAAGAACACATCGATCAGTTTAGACTGGAATTTTCTTTGGTGCTGAATGGTGTAAACGAAGGCCGAAGCCATTAAAGTAAGCACAGGGCTGAGATAGCTGATGAGCCACTGCCATGCTGAAGTGCGATCTACATTGTTCCTGCTGAAAAGCATCAATACAAAGATCAGTAATACAATACCCGATGCAACAAACCACAACATACTGATCTTTTTTTGCCCGTCGTATTTGCTGATGGTCTGCATACTATATTATTTGATGACAGTACTGATTTTTGATCTTTCGAAATGTTCTTTCCCGTTTATTGATCCTGGTTGAAGAAAGGCCGCCTCACTACCGGCTTCTTTCCTGTATTGGTATACCAGCAATGTTATGCGATGCCCGGCAGTAAACGGAATGTTGCGGATTGCCATTGGTAAGGAAAGGTATCCGCCACTGAACCACTGCCTGGCCTGTTCAGCACTGATACGCTGGCCGGAAGTCTGCAGGTCAGCAGGCGTTACAAGGAAGACAAGCACCCGGTAATACCCGATTGGTGCAGAAAATAATGCCTTGATATAATTCCATGGGCTGTTCAATTCGCTGTTGACCTGGGCGCTCCAGCGGTTAGCATTGGAGAGCGAATAGCCCTGGTCGTCAGTTTGTTCCATCCTTGTGACCAACGCGAAACCCTCATTTACATGGTAGTAACGCTTTTCATCATACCCGAAAGTGGAGAGCCCCTGGCTCAGCAGCCGGTCAGCCCCGCCAAGGTTTTGGGACCGGGCAAAATATGCCAATGGCAGGTCATATGAAGCTGATGGTGACGGAAAGGGTATCGGAAAAACATCGATAGCTTTTTCTTTTGTAACAATTTGGTTTTTATCTGTTACCGCCCATCGGCTGATCACCTGTAATCCTTCATGGGAGATATAGTTTTCTTTAGCCTTTAAACTGACGGATTTGAAGCCGCCTGCTGTAATGATCACTGTTTCGTTTGAATCGGCCGGAAGGCTGAACCGGCCATTTTCGTCAGTAATCGTTGCGATCTTTTTTTCCTTCAGATACACAGAAATGTTCCGTAACGGAATGCCATTATCGTCACTGACTGATCCGTCAATGCGTTTTTTAGAAGCTGGTAAGGTGTCAGTGAAAATAACACGGGAAATCGACGTGGAATCCTGTGAATAGCTCTTAAGGGTACAGCAAAAAAGGAACGCTACAGTAACTGAAAGAAATGAAACTGCATTGTCGCATTTATGCATAGTGGCAGGCTTTTACCGTAAGCTCGGGTCGTTAAAGGTATCGCCCTGTTTGAGGTCGCCGGTCTGATATCCTTTAGTGAACCAGTATTTTCTTTGCTCGGATGTACCGTGGGTAAATGATTCAGGGACGGAATAGCCCTGTGCTTCTTTCTGCAGACGATCATCTCCTATAGCTTCTGCCGCATTGAGGGCTTCCTCAATATCGTCGGGGTCCAGAAGTTTCTTATTACCCGTATAGTGGGCCCACATACCCGCCAGGAAATCTGCCTGCAGTTCCAGCATCACAGATAGCCTGTTATAGTCTTCCTGGTTTACGCGCTGGCGCATCTCAGCCATTTTCTGGGTGGTGCCCATGAGTGTCTGGATATGGTGGCCAACTTCATGAGCCACAACATAAGCCATGGCAAAATCACCAGGTGCTCCGAAGCGGTCCCTCAACTCATTGTAAAATGAAAGATCTATGTATAATTTCTGATCACCGGGGCAATAGAAAGGGCCGGTTGCAGAGCTCGCAGAACCACAGCCCGACTGTGTTCCACCACTGAAAAAAACTAGTGTCGGTTCCTGGTAGTCAGCGCCGAGCTTCGAGAAATAGTCATTCCAGACATCTTCCGTTTCCGCAAGCACGACACGAACGAACTTTGCAAGAGTATCTTCTGCCGCCTTTTCTTCCTGCGTCATTGGAGTACTTTGTCCCTGGGGTATGGGGAGTTGTGAGGTGTCGCCACCGCCAAGAAAAAAATTGAGCAACAGAACGATTACGCCAACGATCCCTCCCCCAACAGCGATTGGTCCGCCCATTCCGCGTCTGTCTTCAACATTCCCGCTTTCCCTTCTTCCTGTCCACCGCATATGATTGTTTTTATTAAAGTTATGGCATGCTTTTTTTACCCCTGCACTGTGCAGAGATATTTTTTTAATTAAAAATTATATACCATGGAATCCTGGAAACAAAAACTCGAAGGCAACTGGAATGTGCTTAAAGGGAAAGTAAAGCAGCAATATGCACAGATGACAGATGATGACCTGGTTTATCAGAAGGGAAAGGAAGATGAACTCGTTGGCCGCATTCAGAAAGCCGCAGGAAAATCAAAGGAAGAGATCATCAAGTGGATTGATAACCTTTAAAACTTTTTTATGGTAAATAAAAAAGATCCTGGTAAAGACAGGAAGAAATCAGAAGAAGAAAAAGATCCGCTGGAACAGATTAACTATCCACCCGAAGAGGATATCATGAATCCTGCTTCGGGTGCGACCAGGGTTCCCCCGGAAACTGGTAATCCTGACCGTGTAAATCCCGGGGATTCCCTTGATGTTCCCGGGAGCGAACTGGATGATAATATGGAAGATATCGGGGAAGAGGATGAGGAAAACAACTACTACAGTCTCGGTGGCGATAAAGATGACTGAACCCCTTCGCTGCCTGAGGATTTTATTCTGCGGGAAAAAAAATACCCACTTTCGGGTATCCTGGACCGCCGGTAAATTGAAAATTAACATCTTGAGGGTGACACTCGTGGTGTAATTTTGAATGACAATCCCGATGCCTTTATCAAAGCCGTGGCCATGCACCGGTTTTGGGAAACAGAAAGAAGAATCGTACCGGCATAACAATATTGTTTCATTTTTTAATGATTAGCAATGAAAGCCATCTGGACAGGTTCCCTCGGATTTGGATTGGTCAATATCCCGGTCAAGTTGTATAGTGCTGTTGAAGACAGCAGTCTCGACCTCGACATGCTCGACAAGAGCGACCATGCAAACATCAAGTACAAAAGAGTGAATGAAAAGACAGGGAAAGAAGTTCCCTGGGAAAATATCGTGCGCGGATACCTGCTCGACGATAAATATGTTGTGCTCGATAAGGCGGATTTTGACAAAGCTGCACCGGAAAAGACCAAGCATATAGAGATAACCCAGTTTGTAGATGTATCAGAAATTGACAGCAATCTCTTTGAACTGCCGTATTATCTCGAACCGGACAAATCCGGTGACCGTGCATATGTATTGTTGCGTGAAGCACTGGAGAAAACCAACAAGGCCGGCATTGGCCTCTTTGTTATGCATAACAGGGAGCACCTGTGTATCATCAGGGCTACTTCAGAAGTAATTGTATTGAACAGGATCCGCTTTGCAGAAGAAATCCGTTCAACAAAAGACCTGAAGGTTCCTGCCGAGAAAAGTAAACCGGCTGAAGTCAAGATGGCTGTAAGTCTAATCAATCAACTGACGAAACCATTCAAGATCGATCAGTTCAAAGATGATTACACAGAGAAGTTAATGAAGGTAATAAAGGCAAAATCGAAGGGCAAGTCTGTCGCAGTTCCCCAGTTGAAGGTGGTGCATTCGAAGACAAAGGATCTCATGGAACAGCTGAAGGCAAGTTTGTCGCCTTCGAAGTCAGCTTCGGGCAGGCGTAGAGCATCATGAGTTTATCAGTATACAACAAGAAAAGGGATTTCAGGCAAACCTCGGAGCCCGAGGGCAGGAAAACTGCGCGTACTAAATTCCGGTTTGTAGTGCAGGAGCACCACGCTTCAAGGCTGCACTACGATTTCAGGCTGGAGCTTGACGGGGTTTTAAAGAGCTGGGCGGTGCCGAAGGGCCCATCCATGGATCCCCAGGACAAACGGTTAGCTGTAATGGTCGAAGACCACCCGGTAAGTTATATAGATTTTGCAGGCACTATCCCCAAAGGCAATTATGGCGCGGGTAAGGTAAAGATCTGGGACAGTGGCACTTTTGAACCTGTTAATGAGTTACACGAACCTATCACGGAAAAGCAGGCATTGCAGGCTTTGCGGAAGGGCGATCTTAAAGTACTCATCAAAGGAAAAAAACTCAAAGGTGAATTTGTTCTTGTCCGGATGAAACAGGACGAGAAGAACTGGCTGCTGATCAAACATAAGGACCAGGCTGCAAAAGACTCTATAGCTTCCATCAGGTATGGCAAAGGCAAAAAACTGGGAAATTTCATTAAGCCAATGTTGGCTACCGCCATTAAGACTCCGTTCGATGATAAGGAATGGCTTTATGAGATCAAGTGGGATGGTTATCGTGCGATTGCAGAAGTGGATAATGGTGAAGTGCGTTTCTATTCGCGAAATGGCCTTGACTTCAGTCAGCGGTTTCCCTCCATTCTCAATGAACTTAAAAAATTGAAAGGCCAGGCTATTATTGATGGGGAAGTAGTATTGCTGAACGACAAAAACCTGCCAGATTTTCAAAAGCTGCAGAATTACGAAGACAACCTGAATTATCCGATAGTGTTTTATGCTTTTGATATGCTGGAGCTCGGTGGAAAGAATATGGAGGACCTGGAATTGATTGATCGCAAAGCTGTACTGAAAAAATATCTTGGTAAAAATAAGGTGATTCGGTACTGCGATCACATTGAGGAAAGAGGTATTGAGTTTCTTGGACTTGCCAGCGAACAGGGACTGGAAGGAGTTATCGCCAAAAAGACAGACAGCACATACAGCAGGGGCTACAGGAGTAAGCAATGGCTGAAAATCAAAAATGTGCAAAGCAGTGAGGCGATAATTGTCGGGTATACAGAACCGAAAGGTGGACGATCTCATTTTGGTTCATTGGTACTTGCAGGAAAAGAAGGGCGTAAACTGGTATACCGCGGACATGTCGGTACCGGGTTTTCAACCGCCCTGCTAGCATCCATGAAAAAGCTGATGAAGCCCATTGAGACAGGGGAGTCGCCATTTAGCACCAAGGTGCCAGTGAATGGAAAAGTCACCTGGCTGAAACCAAAGCTTGTTGCCGATATCGCTTATACAGAAGTTACTTCCGACGGCATATTCAGACATCCTGCATTCCTGCGATTACGCGAGGAGAAAAAAGCTGCTGAAATAAATGAGGAACTGGTTGAAGAACTTACTGAAATGGAAAAGGAAGATTTTATAAAGGCAGGAAAGTATAGTGTAAAGATCAGCAATCCCAGGAAGGTCTATTGGCCTGATGATGGATATACCAAGCTCGATCTTGTTCGCTATTATGAAAAGGCTGCCGATTATATCCTGCCACATTTAAAAGACCGGCCGTTGTCATTGAAACGTAATCCGAATGGGATCAATGATAAGGGCTTCTTTCATAAGGATGCAGGTGAGCATGCTCCTGAATATGCCAAAGTTTTTCCTGTCGAGAGTGAAAGCAGTAATAAGGTGATCGATTATATAGTCTGTAATAATTCTGCCACTTTATTATACCTGGCGAACCTCGGTTGTATTGAAATGAATCCATGGAACAGCACCGTCAAAAAACCGGATCACCCGACATGGATGGTTATTGATATTGACCCGTCAGATAAGAATACATTTGAACAGGTCGTGGATACAGCCCTTGCTACTAAAATGATTTTCGACAAGGCTGGCATGAATTCTTTTTGTAAAACATCCGGCTCATCGGGATTGCATGTATATACGCCGTTAAAGAATAAGTATGACTACGATACAGTGCGCGATTTCGCACACATCATTGCATCGCTTGTGCAGGAACAGCTTCCCGGCTTCACTACTTTGGAGCGATCACTGAGTAAGCGTGGAAACAGGATTTATATCGACTTCCTGCAGAATCGGAGTGGACAGACCTTGTCTTCAGTTTACAGCGTGCGTCCGGTTCCGGGAGCACAGGTTTCTACGGCGCTTGAATGGAAAGAAGTGAATCATAAATTGCATCCATCCCAATTCAACATCACAAATATCTTTGCCCGGCTGGAAAAAAAAGGTGATCTTTTTGCAGAAGTACTGACCGCTTCCGGCAGTATTGAAAGGGCTTTGCGCCAGTTAAAGCATTAAAGAACCATGCAGCAAAATTCCAGCGAGAGGATAATCAGGAAGCCGTCACGGGAGGAATACCAAACGATCGTTTCGTTGTGGGAAGCCTCTGTACGGGCCACGCATCACTTTCTTCCTGAGTCAGATATTGAGTATTTCCGGCCTCTTATTTTAAACCAGTTCCTGGATGCGGTTGATCTTTGGGGTTTATATGCAAACGGGGCGTTGCTCGGCTTCCTGGGAGTGCATGATCAAAAGGTAGAGATGTTGTTTGTGCATCCGCGGGAAATGGGTAAGGGCTTTGGTAAATTACTTTTGTTACATGCCATACAAGACCTGGGTGCCAACAAGGTCGATGTAAACGAACAGAATCCCGATGCCGTAGCATTCTACCGGTATATGGGATTCGAAGTTGTAAACCGTTCCCCGCTCGATGGACTTGGTAAGCCCTATCCCATTCTTCATATGGAATTGCGTTAATACATGCTGATAAAACTGATCGGGCGCGTTCAGGTTACTCCTGTTGCATATCGGGACGACGCTCGATCGTTCTTTTCAGGGCTTCTTCGTAGCGCCACTCATCCACCTTTTTCAGATCGCCACTGAGGAGAATGTCCGGGACTTTCCAGCCCCGGAAATCGGCGGGCCGCGTATAAACGGGGGGGGCAAGCAGGTCGTCCTGGAAGGAATCAGTGAGCGCGGAAGTTTCATCATTCAGAACGCCGGGCAATAAACGACCTACTGCGTCGACAACCACGGCGGCGGCCAGCTCACCACCACTTAGCACATAATCTCCTATGGAGATCTCCATAGTTACATAATGATCGCGGATACGCTGATCGATTCCTTTGTAATGGCCGCAGATGATAAGAAGATTTTCTTTCAGCGAAAGCCTGTTGGCAATCTTCTGTTCAAACCGCTGACCGTCAGGAGTCATATAAATGATCTCGTCGTACCTGCGGTCTTTGGAAAGACTGTCAATTGCATTAGCCAGGGGCTCACACATCATTACCATGCCGGCACCTCCTCCATACTGGTAGTCATCTACCTGGCCATATTCGTTTACAGCCCACTGCCTGAGGTGATGTACATGCACTTCCAGCAGACCTTTGTTTTGGGCACGTTTCATAATTGAGTGACCGAGCGGACTTTCCAACAGCTCAGGTAAAACGGAAATAATGTCGATTCGCATGGGGCAAAGATAGTGGACCCTCGAATTTTGATTATATTAGAGAAAGGAGTTATGAATAAGGTCATTATTTTCCTTCTTGGTATCTGTTTCCCGGCATTACTCACCGGGCAACAGGTAGCCGACCCGGTTTCATCGGAGTTCTATCGTCCTGTTTATCATTTTACACCTAAAGCCAACTGGATGAATGACCCTAACGGGCTCGTTTACCATAAGGGCTTATATCACCTGTTCTTCCAGTATTACCCTGGCGCCACAAGATGGGGGCCTATGCACTGGGGTCATGCTACCAGTTCCGATCTGCTGACATGGAAGGAGCAACCTATTGCACTCTATCCTGACAGTCTCGGTTATATATTTTCCGGGAGTGCTGTCGTTGACAAGGGCAATACTTCAGGGTTCGGACGTGAAGGGAAAGCACCGCTTGTCGCAATCTTCACACATCATCACCCTGACGGCGAAAAGAACGGCAGGAAAGATTACCAGGTGCAAAGCCTGGCATACAGTATTGACGATGGTAAAACCTGGGCCAAATACGCAGGTAACCCGGTACTTAATAACCCTGGCATTGCTGATTTCAGGGATCCAAAGGTGAGTTGGTATGAGCCCGCGGAAAAATGGATCATGACCCTTGCAACAAAAGATCGCATTGCGTTTTATTCCTCGCCTGATCTTAAGGAATGGACCAAAGAAAGTGAATTCGGCGAAACGTCAGGGGCTCATGGCGGAGTTTGGGAGTGCCCCGACCTGCTTCCTTTTGATCATAACGGAAAGAAAATGTGGATCTTATTGGTGAGTATTAATCCGGGTGCGCCAAACGGCGGATCGGGTACGCAATACTTTGTTGGTGATTTCGATGGGAAAAGATTTACTCCCCTGGAGCCGGAAAGCAAATGGATGGATCCGGGCACCGACAATTATGCCGGTGTAACATTTTTCAATACTGGCGGGAAGGTCATCCTGATCGGGTGGATGAGCAATTGGCAATATGGCCAGGACGTTCCCACCAAAGCATGGCGCAGCGCAATGACTTTGCCACGCGAATTGAGTATAGCAGAATCAGGAGGCAGGATTTACCTGGTCAGTAAGCCGATCAAAGAAGTAAAGAAATTATTTGAAAAGGAGATCGTAATTAAGAATCCTGCGATCAATAGAGATATATTCGAAGGGAAAGCGATGAAAGGACCTGGAGCGTACCGGATTTTAATCTCCGGAATGCCCGCCAGGGATTTCTCGATTGTGCTTTCGAATGAAGTAGGAAATGAGTTGATTATTGGCTTTGATTCTTCCTCAGGTAACTATTTCATAGACAGGAGAAAGTCCGGCGATGTAGGGTTTGAACCTGGCTTCGCAAAAAAGATTCCTTCCCGCCGGGTTTCCGGTACGACGACCATAGACCTTGAGCTTTATATTGATGTGGCTTCAGTTGAAATGTTTGCCGATAATGGTCTCAACGTCATGACGGCAATTTTCTTTCCGAATAGAAAAATGGATAAACTGTCTATCAGGTCTTCTCCTGGTGTCCGTCCCCGGGAACTAAAAATTGCGGTTGCACGTCCTCCTGCAAATCAACACACAAAATAATTCTGACATGGAACATTTAACAAACAAAGTTGCCCTTGTTACCGGAGCAGGATCCGGTATTGGTCGTGAAGTAGCATTGTTATATGCAAGCTCAGGAGCTAAGGTGGTGGTATCCGATATAAATGATGCAGCAGGAATGGAAACACACCGGATGATCCACCATTCTGGTGGTGAAGCAGTTTATATCCATTGTGACACGTCATCAGCGACAGACAATGAAAAACTTGTCAGCCAGTCCATGGCGCAATACGGAGCATTGCACATAACCTGTAACAACGCGGGCGTAGGTGGTCCGATTGCTGCTACCGGCGAGTATCCTGTTGATGGATGGGATAAAGTGATTAGTATAAATCTTTCGGGAGTTTTCTATGGAATGCGATACCAGATCCCGGCGATCCTGAAAAGTGGCGGAGGTGCGATCGTTAATATGGCCTCTATTCTTGGCGCAGTAGGAACTGCTTCGTCACCGGCATATGTTGCCGCGAAACATGGCGTGCTTGGACTTACAAAATCTGCGGCACTTGAATATGCTCCAAAGAACATCCGGATAAATGCCGTTGGTCCGGGTTATATTAAAACGCCATTGCTTGAAGGGTTACCGAAAGAAGCCATTAATGCCCTGGTAAAACTTCATCCGATGGGCCGGCTGGGTTTGCCAGAAGAAGTAGCGCAACTGGTGCTGTGGCTAAGCTCATCCGATGCTTCATTCATAACGGGTGCTTATTTTCCTGTCGATGGTGGGTACCTCGCACAATGAAATGTCCTGCTTTAAAGTGACGGGATTCTGATACATTTTGATGAAGCAATGATACGTTTTGGACAGTGAGTCGGGGATGGAATCGCTTTATTTGTACCTCGAATTATATCATGCGATTGTGAAGAAGCTCACTGCCATACGGATATTTTTACTTTTACAGATTGTATTGATGCAGCTTGACTGTATCGCACAACCGAAAAATACCAGTAGTGAATCACCCATCAGGTTGGCGGATCCCAGCATCTTTTATCACAATGACACATATTACCTGTATGGCACCGGAAAAGATACTCGTTCCGGTTTTGTCGTTTATGAATCAAAAGACCTCCTGCAATGGACCGGCCCTTCCGGAAGTTCTTCAGGTTATGCCCTGAAAAAAGGTGATTCTTTCGGGGAGCAAGGCTTTTGGGCACCGCAGGTATTTCAACACAACGGTAAGTTTTACCTGGCCTATACTGCTGATGAACAAATCGTCATTGCAACAGGCAATGATCCGAAAGGTCCGTTCCGCCAGCAGAGCATTGCCCCAATTTCCGGAACAGGCAAACAAATTGATCCTTTCCTTTTTAAGGATAAGGACGGTAAGGTCTACCTGTATTTTGTTAAACTCACGGAAGGGAATCGCTTATTTGTTGCTGAAATGAAGCCAGATCTTTCAGACATCGTGGCCGGATCTGTTACGCCTGTTCTTCACGCTACACTTCCATGGGAAAATACGGCTAATGTAAACTGGCCTGTGACAGAAGGCCCGGCAGTTTACAGGCATGGCGGGTATTATTACCTGCTGTATTCAGCAAATGACTTCAGGAATACAGACTACGCTGTGGGATATGCTGTAAGCCGGTCTCCACTGGGTCCATGGACTAAAGCAGGAAACAACCCCATCATTGATAAAAACCAGGTTGGTCATAATGGTCCCGGTCATGGCGATATACTGCAGTTACCTGACGGGTCACTCAGTTATGTCCTGCACACGCATTTTAATGATACTACAGTTCGCCCGAGATTAACCGGCATGGTTACCCTTTCTTTCGTTAAGGGTAAAACATTCGACAGTCTCACAATGAACAAGAACAGTTTCCGGTTTCTGAATGATCCGGACAGCACACAACTTTTTCAAACCCAAAATCGATGAATAGAAGAAAAATTTTGCTCGCTTTGATGAGCGCAGTTACGTTAAGTTACCAGGCATGTGATACTGGTGCCAGGGAAAAGCGGCTTGAAGACAACGGAACTAAAGCCACGGTGTGGTCAGCTGAAAAAGCGAAAGACTGGTATGCAAAAAATAGCTGGATCAACGGTGCGAATTTTATTCCCAGTACTGCTATCAACCAGCTGGAGATGTGGCAAAAGGAAACTTTCGACACTGCAACAATTTCCAAAGAGCTGGGTTGGGCTTCAGGGATTGGATTTAATACCATGCGGGTATACCTTCATCACAAGGCATGGGAGAATGACCAAAAAGGATTTCGCGATCGTGTAGATACATACCTGGATATTGCAGGTCGCAACGGTATCTCCACGATTTTTGTATTCTTTGATGACTGCTGGAATAAAGACCCGAAAGCCGGGTTGCAGCCACAGCCGAGGCCAGGAGTTCACAACTCCGGCTGGATGCAGGATCCCGGTGATCCTTATTACAAAGACACAACCCTTTATGCGGTCCTGGAGAAATATGTAAAAGATGTAATGGGGCACCTGGCTAATGACGAAAGAGTATTGATGTGGGATCTGTACAATGAGCCTGGTAACAGTGGCAAGAAAGACAGTTCATTGCCATTGCTGAAGAAAGTATTTCAGTGGGGACGTGATGTGAACCCGACCCAACCACTCACTGCGGGGCTCTGGGACTGGAATTTTCATGTTCTGAATGAATTTCAGTTGCATAACTCAGACGTAATCACGTACCACGATTATGAGGATGAAATGTGGCATAAGCGTGTACTCAATCTCTTGAAGATCCATGGTAAGCCGCTTGTATGCACAGAGTATATGGCACGTACACGTAATAGTTATTTCACGAATATTCTTCCAATGCTGAAAAAAGAAAATATCGGTGCCATTAACTGGGGTCTTGTGGCAGGTAAGTCAAATACTATTTATGCCTGGGACACGCCGGTTGCCGATGGCAGTGAACCGAAAATATGGTTTCACGATATTTTCAGGAAAGACGGCTCAGTGTACGATGAAAAAGAAGTTCAGCTGATCAAAGAGCTTAACAAGGATTCCCGTTAGTTTTTTCCATAGGCAAGTTAGCAGTCGTTACCACTTCACATGCCCGGCCTATTCCTGGGAGGGGAGAAGTGGTTTTATTTCAAAGTCATGATCACGGTAAATATGTCAAAATACAGTGGGCAATTGCACCGATTGTTCCTTAAGCACTTCGGGACTGAACCCGTAATGTTCCGCTCGCCCGGCCGGGTAAACCTGATTGGTGAGCATACAGATTACAACCAGGGGTTTGTACTACCTGCTGCGATTGATAAAGCAACCTATATCGCCATCGCCCCCCGAATGGATGACCAGGTGAATATCGTGTCTGCAGACCTGGAACAGCAATATCATTTCAGTTTGCAGGATGTGGGAAAGTCCGGCCTCCACTGGCCAGACTATATCATCGGGGTCGTTCAGCAACTCCTGGCGCTTGGAAGTCCAATCCACGGATTTGACATTGCATTTGGGGGAAATGTACCCATAGGAGCTGGCATGTCCTCATCGGCTGCACTTGAATGCGCAACGGCATTTGCACTCAACCGGATTTTTGATTGTGGTCTTAGTAGTCTCGAGATGGTAAAGGCAGCCCAGCGCGCCGAGAACCAGTTCGTTGGGGTGAATTGCGGGATAATGGACCAGTTTGCAAGCATGTTTGGTAAAGATGGTCATGTTATCCGGCTCGACTGCCGTTCCCTGGATTATACATACATCCCGTTCCGGATGGAGGGCTACCGTGTTGCACTGCTGGACACAGGTATAAGACATAATTTGAGCGATACGGAATACAACACCCGGAGAATGCAGTGCGAATCAGGAGTAGCCCTGATACAAATGCGCTATCCTGAGGTACAAAGTCTTCGTGACGTCACCATGCAAATGCTCAATGATTGTATTCGGCCCGGGAACGAAATAATATACAAAAGGTGCAAATATGTAGTTGAAGAAAATATCCGTTTGATGCAGGCCTGTTCTGACCTTGAGGAGAATGATATCAGGTCTTTTGGCGAACGGATGTACTCAACGCATGAAGGACTTGCAAAACTTTACGAAGTGAGTTGTCCTGAGCTTGATATTCTTGTTGAAGAAACGAGACTCCTTGATTATGTGCCTGGTTCGCGGATGATGGGCGGCGGCTTCGGTGGTTGTACAATTAATCTCGTCAGGGAAGACCACGTGGATGAATTGGTTAAAACAGTTGGCGAACGGTATAAAAAGCAAACCGGGAAAAATATGAGTGCCCACATAGTTACAATTGGTAACGGAACAAGTGCCGTTAATAATCCTTTTTCTGATTAGTATATGCAATCGTTTACATTAGCTGAACATCCACACAAGAGACTGAATATCCTTACAGGAGAATGGATTCTGGTATCGCCTCACCGGACAAGACGGCCCTGGCAGGGTAAGGTGGAAAAGCCGGAGCAGGACCAACTACCCGCGTTCGATCATAGCTGTTATTTATGTCCCGGCAACAAACGAGCTGATGGATCAATGAATGAGTCGTATAGAGGGCCTTACGCTTTTACCAACGATTTTGCTGCATTGGTTCCCGGCACTCCGCAGGGCGAAACGAATATCGGCGGCTTATTAAAGGCAACTGCCGAAAAGGGTATTTGCAGGGTGATCAGTTTCTCTCCCCGCCATGACCTTACATTGCCACAGCTCGGGATACATGATATTCGGAATGTTGTTGACCTGTGGTGTGATGAGTTCCACTCATTGGCTGCAGACCCGGATATCCGCTATATCCAGATCTTTGAGAATAAGGGAGCGATTATGGGCCACATCCACACGGACAGATCTGGGCTTCTGCGTCTATTCCTGTAGAGATCGAAAAGGAATCGACCCGCCAGCAAATGCATTTTGAAGCCACCGGCAGGACATTACTTGGCGATTACCTGGATATTGAACTACAAATGAATGAACGGATCGTAACTGCCAATGATCATTTTGTTGCACTGGTTCCGTTTTGGGCCACCTGGCCTTATGAAACGATGATCATCAGCCGGAGAGCCGTTCAGTGGATCACGGAATTTACAACGGAAGAAAGGCAGGCTCTTGCGGATATACTTAAAAAGCTTACCTGTAAGTACGATAACCTGTTCGAAGTTTCATTTCCTTATTCGGCAGGCATTCACCAGGCTCCTGTGAATTGCGGTCATTATGAAGCCTGGCACTGGCATATGCATTTTTATCCACCGCTTCTGCGTTCTGCATCAATAAAGAAATTTATGGTGGGTTATGAACTACTTGCGAATCCTCAACGCGATATCACAGCGGAATCCGCCGCTGAGAAGCTCCGAAGTCTCCCTGCTATACATTATACGCAGCAATCAACTGTCATTAACCATTAGACCTTGTATCCATGCTTGAGCTTAAAGACTATTTAGTTTTTGGTTGTTATTTCCTTGTAGTTGCTATTTATGGTTGGTGGGTTTACCGTAAAAAGAAATCTGCCATCGCCAGCAGCAAAGATTATTTCCTCGCAGAAGGTTCACTAACATGGTGGGCTATTGGTGCATCGCTGATCGCATCAAACATTTCAGCGGAACAGTTTATCGGCATGAGTGGTTCCGGCTTCAAAATGGGACTCGCAATTGCAACCTATGAGTGGATGGCGGCCATAACCCTGATTATCGTCGCCATTTTTTTCATCCCTGTTTACCTTAAAAACAAGATCTATACAATGCCCCAGTTCCTCGAACGAAGGTATAACAGCACAGTAGCTATGATCATGGCCGTTTTCTGGCTGTTGTTGTATGTGCTTGTTAACCTGACCTCCATTCTGTACCTGGGCGCATTAGCGGTAAGCAGTATCTCGGGATTCAGTTTTACGGCATGCATGTTAGCACTCGCCTTATTCGCTATCATCATTACGCTTGGTGGAATGAAAGTGATCGGCTATACTGATGTTATCCAGGTATTCTTCCTGGTGCTTGGCGGGCTTGCCACCACCTATCTTGCTATCGACCTCGTAGCCAATCATTTTGGGGCCGGCAGCACATTTGATGGACTCGGGTTGCTTCAGCGGAAGGCAGAATCGCATTTCCATATGATCTTTAAACGCAACGATCCGGACTACCTTGACCTGCCCGGGCTTTCCGTTTTAATAGGAGGAATGTGGATTGTGAACCTTAACTACTGGGGATGTAACCAGTATATTACCCAAAGGGCACTTGGCGCTGATCTGAAAACCGCAAGAAACGGAATTCTTTTTGCCGCATTCCTGAAACTTCTCATGCCGGTTATTGTTGTGCTGCCGGGTATTGCTGCCTTTGTTCTATATAAGGAAGGAATTTTTCAATCCGAAATGATGCAGGCTGGTGAACTGAACCCTGACCGCGCTTATCCAGTGTTGTTAAACCTGCTTCCGGCAGGACTAAAAGGACTTGCATTCGCGGCATTGACTGCTGCAGTGGTAGCATCCCTCGCAGGCAAGGCAAATAGTATCGCGACGATCTTTACATTAGATATTTACAAAAAGAGAATCAGCCCGGACGCTTCAGAACAGCAACTGGTTAAGATGGGTAAGTTTACTGTGATCGCCGCTGTAATTCTGGCAGTGCTTATTTCTCCATTTATGGGAATTGACAAAAAGGGCGGTTTTCAATATATCCAGGAGTATACCGGGTTTGTGTCGCCGGGAATTTTCGCCATGTTCACACTCGGTTTTTTTTGGAAAAAGACTTCATCCAATGCTGCATTGTTTGCGACCATCGGCGGATTTATATTCTCTGTCGTCCTGAAGTTTCTGCCTGCCATTGTTGACCTTTGCTGGCTATTACCCATTGGATTTGCAGTCCCTAACACGCATGGTATTTATGAAATTCCTTTTATCGACCGGATGGCCATTGTGTTTGTCGCCTGTGTACTAGGAATGTATATCATCAGTATCCGGGATGCAAAACGAAGCCTCAGGCCCAAGGGGCTGGAGATCAACCCTGGTATGTTCCGGATGCATCCGGCCTTCATTGCAGGTTCGTTGATCATTGGCGGAATTATTGCGGCTCTGTATACAATTTTCTGGTGATCAGGGCTGAACTTCCCGTTTGTCTCCTTTATAATTGGTGATGACAATCTTAGTTGCATTTTCAGGCATTTCGAGAAAACGTGACGACTGAGACAGGAACCCGTTTCCATGATAGAATTCGATTTTCTGTTTCCTGTTGCCGACGAAGTGTATTTCTGCTGAAACATCCAAATGATCCACTGCAATGGTTTTTTGCAGCATGGCATTTGTACGCGCAAAAACAAGTACACTGTCCTGGTTCTGTGTGGCAACAAATGCAGGCCCTGCAGGGGTCTTAACAACTGATAATGCCTTGGCGTCACCGCCGACAAAAAAACCTGCATCTGAAATTGACCATGGGGTGAATATGCCTTTACCGTCACCTTTCATAAACAGTCCCATGAATGCGTCATGGCGGCCGCTGTAAGGTTCCATTCCATAATCGTTCCCGGTTAAGAGGAGATCCGGGTTCCCATCATGATCAACATCATGTGCCTGCATTCCGAATACTGGCGCCTCCTGTGCGGAAAGAGGCAGGGAAGAAAGTTGAAACCGGCCATTACCTTTATTTTCAATATAGCTGCTAGCCATATGCGTAGCGCTAAAGGTTGATGCACTTTGCCTTTCTTCTGATGTAAGGAGTTCGTTCAATGAGGCCTTCCCATACGCACTGTAGGTCGGAAATCTCTTCCGGATCGAGATCATCTGGCTGATCATATCATCTCTCGCTGAAAGGGGGTAAGGTCGACGCTTTTCATCGAAACCCTTCATGTAACAAAATACTAAAGGGTCTACAAGACCATTGCCGTCAAAGTCGTTGGCGATCAATTGAAGTGGTTCAGTTGCTGAGGCTTTGTAATTTGAATTCAGACCAAGGTTACCCGCCACATAATCTATATCTCCATCAAGGTCGAAATCAGCAGCAGCGATGCTGTTCCACCAACCGGTATATTTTTCGATGCCGCTATTTTTCAATGGCGTAAAACGATGTCCGTCATTTTTAAAGAATGATACCGGCTTCCATTCGCCCGTGATAAGGAGGTCGGGTTTGCCATCGTTGTCATAATCAGACCATAAGCCATCGGTTACCATGCCGATATCTTTCAGTTCAGGGCAATACTTTTCAGTTACATCAGAAAAGCTTCCGCCAAGATTCATCAATAAAGAGCAGGGAGGCGCGAGAGGGTATGCGCCTGAAACAACCCTGCCTGCTACAAACAGATCGAGATCCCCATCTGCATCAAAATCTGAAGCACGAACGCAGGACCCGTTGCTGAACATTTTAGGAAGAGCTGAATACCTGGGCTCAAAGTATCCATGGCCGTCGTTGAAGTAAAGGACGTCCTGGCTGGAGGGCTGGTCGGGAGCCAGTTCATAGCTTCCGCTAACAATATACAGATCATTGTCGCCATCGTTGTCAGCATCAAATAGCAACGCACCCATATCTTCGCCGGGATGGCCGTCGTTGACCCTTAGGCGCGTGGTATCTGCATGGAAATTTCCCTTCTCATCCTGCAGGAAAAAACAACCTTTGAAACCAACGGCGCCCCCAATGTAAAAATCATCCGTCCCATTTTTGTCGATATCACCTACTGCTATCCCCGGGCCATACTGACTCAGTTTATGGGGCAATGTGGACTGGCGGTTGTAGTCGATCGCGTCTTTTTCGCGATGCTTATATTGTATGCCTAATGACGAATTCACCTGTTTCAGAAGTGAAACCCTGGCTGTTATAGCTGCCGGCGGACTTTGGGAAGCTTTTGATTGTTCAAGCCGCAATGATCTGACAAAATTAATGCTGGTAAGTTTTTGCTTGCTTCCATCCGGCCAGGTGATAATGAGAGAGTCAATCAACTTCGATTTGCCTCCAGAAAACAACGGCCGGTCATCAACGGTGGAAAGATAGCCACGGCATGGCTGATGTTCATATACCTGCTGTTTCCCATCGTAATAGAGATTTACTTTCGCACCGATTCCCCTGGTGTTTTTCCCGGTGCCTTTAAACTCCAGCTGCATTACATTAGCTGTCTTGTTTTGCCTGTTCTCATAAAGGAATGCCTCGTCGTTGATGTTATTCATGACAATCTCCAGGTCCCCGTCATTATCGAGGTCAGCATATGCGGCTCCATTGCTGAACGAAGGATGTTTAATTCCCCAGGCAGCTGTGTTTGAAAAGGAAGCATTGCCGGTATTTCTGAAGGCATAATTCGGAAGCTGTACTATTGGAAGTTTTGATGCCATTGCCAGGTTCAGCAGGCCTTTTGTACCACCCTGTCCATTGTTAAACGTGATGTAATCGAGATCGGTCACATCGCGGGGCAAACCATTCGTTATTACCAGGTCACGTAACCCGTCGTTATCAAAATCTGCTACCAGCGGGCACCAGCTCCAGTCTGTCTCGAACATTCCGGACATATATCCCAACTCACTAAAGACAGGGTGGCCGCCTGGTCCGATCCCTTTGTTCAGCTGGAGTACGTTTCGAACATACTGATGCGAGTATCCAAATTGCCGGCTGTTGAAGTAATTGTAATATTCATTTCCAGAGAGCATCCTTTTTTTACGCAGGTTATCTTCCGGCAACATTTCCAGGGAAACCAGGTCGATCAGTCCATCATTGTTGATGTCGGCCATATCGGTACCCATCGCATTCCATCCGGTATGTTTAAAGTAATCGGTCAGGCGGTCCGTGAATGTTCCGTCGCCGTTATTGATGTAAAGCAGGTCATTTGACACAAAGTCGTTGGCAACATAAATGTCAGGCCAGCCATCAAGATTAATATCGCTGATGCAGGCTGCATGTCCCCAGCCTTCTGTCAGGATTCCTGCCGCCATGGATACATTGGTAAAAGTTTCATTGCCGTTATTCCGGTAAAGCCTGTCTGTATTGTTTGCCGAACCGTCTTTTAATTTGGGCCTGAAGCGGATAGGCGTTTTCGGGTCATATAGTTCATTGGTCACGAGATACAGGTCGAGATCGCCGTCTCTATCATAGTCGAAGAAAAATCCCTGCGTGCTGAAACCTTTATCAGCGATGTCCCATTTTTCAGCTTCTTCTGCAAAAACAGGAATGCCCTTTGAGTTTAGTCCTTTATTGATATATAAAAGGTTGGTCCTCTTCTTTTCGTCTTTGCTGAATGAAGCTGCTACGTAAATGTCGTTCCACCCGTCGGCGTTAATGTCAACGACAGACACGCCGGTGCACCAGCGTCCCTGGCCGTTTACGCCGGCCACAGTTGTTATATCATTAAAACTTAGTTTTCCTTTGTTCAGGTAGAGTTTATTTTCCACCATATTGCCGGCAAAGTAGATGTCCTGCAAGCCGTCGTTGTTGAAGTCCCCGATTCCTACGCCACCACCGTTATAAAGATTTGCCTGTTTTAGGATATTGATCGAGTCTGATTCGGTGAGACGGTTATTGAAATGGATGCCGCTATTTGAGGGATTTACCAGTTGGAATAAGGGTGTAACATTAGCCGGTTTTTGTCCACGGGCCGAAGTGGCACCGAATGAAAATGCCAGTAAACAATAGAGGTAGCTTGTCAGTCGCATGAGCAGTCGTTGTATATCGCAATCTAAAATTTCAGTCGCGGTAAGCCTATATCATGCAGGCATTAAGAAACATAGTGAATACAAAATGATAAAGAATGGACAAATACTGCCCGCTTGATTGCCTAGATTGCTAACCGATCGAGCCATATGCGACTTCAATTGATTATTGCAACAGTTTTCCTGCCACTATTTGCCTTTACGATTCCAGGCAAAGATGACTGGCGTGGAAGAGCCGACGATCCAACGATCGTTCATCGCACTATAAAACGAATTACCGATGTGATTGTTTACGATGTATATAGTCCACCCGTCGCCAGCCGTACCTATGCATATATCGCCGTCGCAGGTTATGAGGCAGCAAGGAATGGCAACAATTCATACCTGAGTCTTTCAGGACAACTCAACCAGTTAACAGGCCTACCGCAACCTGGTAGTGACAGGCCCTATAGTTTTTCGATAGCTGCCGCACATGCTATGCTCAAAGTAGCGCAGACAATGGTCATTTCTGAAGACAGCATCCTTGTCTTCGACAGGCAGTTGCAGAAAGAATGGCGATCAATGGGTGTTCCGGAAGCCGTCTTAATCAATTCATTGCAGTACGGTGAAGCCGTGGCTCTTCACATCATAAAATGGGCAGGCGGTGACATGTACAAGCAGACCAGGTCCTATCCGAAATTTGATGTGGATGAAGAGGCGTCAACCTGGAAGCCCACTGCACCTGCTTACATGAAGGCTGTTGAGCCTCATTGGAATAAGATCAGGCCATTCCTGATTGATTCAGCCCAGCAGTTCAAACCTGAACCCGCCGTTCATTTCTCAACAGATTCTTCAAGCCAATTTTTCGCCTTCGCGAAGGAGGTTTACCTGGCAGGGAAGAACCTGAGTTCAGAGCAGGTCGCAATTGCAGATTTCTGGGACTGCAACCCTTTCAGGATGAACGTCAGCGGCCACGTGATGTTCGCAACTAAAAAAATCTCGCCGGGCGGGCATTGGATCAACATCAATGCTACCGCATGTGAGATTGTGAAAGCCGATATAATGCGGTCGCTGGAATCATATGCATGTCTCGCTTTAACAATGGCGGATGCGTTCATTATATGTTGGGACGAGAAATACCGGAGTCGCGTTATACGCCCCGAAACCTATATCAACCTGTATATTGAAAAGGACTGGATGCCTATTCTGCAAACACCTCCATTTCCGGAATATACCAGTGGGCATAGTGTAGTTTCAGCAGCGGCCGCAGTTATTCTCACGAAATTGTTTGGTGAAAGTTTTAAGTACACAGATGACACGGAACAGTCATTCGGATTGCCCGCAAGAAATTTCAATTCTTTCCGGCAAGCGGCTGAAGAGGCAGCCATCAGCAGGTTGTACGGTGGTATTCATTATATGCCGGCAATTAAGTTTGGATTTAACGCAGGAGAGAAGCTGGGCAATCATATCACGCGTAAACTCCGCACAAAAGGTTCCTAATCCTTTCGTTCGTTAGCTTTTTTCTGCATGTAGTCGCTGGGCGTCATTTTAAATTGCTTCAGGAAATTCCTGGCAAAGTTGCTCTGCGAACTGAATCCAACCATGTTGGATATTTCATAGATCCGGTGCTCTCCTTCTGCAAGATACTCGGCAGCTTTTTTCAGGCGTGTAATGTTAATGAGTTCGAGCGGTGTAAGATCCGAAACTGCCTTGATTTTCCTGTATAACGTGATCCTGCTCATGGTCATTTTTCTGGCAAGCTTTTCAACGTCGAGGTCGGCATCTTCGATGTTCCTGCAGATAGCATCGTTCAATTGCTCAAGGAATTTTTCATCAGCTTTCGTATGCGCCATGCTCCTGATATGAACAAGGGGTGACTGGGCGAAATATTGCCGGATATTATTCCGGTTGTTCAGGAGACTCGCGATCTGGGCCTGCAGGTGTTCTTTCGAGAAAGGTTTTTCTATGTAAGCATCCGCACCAAGTTCCAGTCCCTCAATCTTTGACTGGATCGTGTTTTTGGCCGTGAGCAGGATAACGGGGATATGCGAGTACTCAACGTTTGTTTTGATCTTTTTGCATAACTCAAATCCGTCCATCTCCAGCATCATCACATCGGATACAACAAGCTGGATCGCTTCTGCGGCAAGCTTTACTAATGCTTCGGCACCGTTATGTGCAGTATGTATCCTGTATTTGGGTTTAAGAATGCGTTCGAGAAATTCCAGGATTTCTTCTTCGTCGTCCACAAGCAGTATATCAGGCAGCATATCGTTTGGATTTTATCTTGTTTGTGAAGTGCGTTTTGGTTTTTGGGATATTTCCTTTTCAGGTGGATGAACAGGCAACCGCAGAATAAATAGATTCATACCATTTTCGGCTTCACGGAACAATAATTCTCCTCCATGCAGGGTGGCGAGAGATTTTGCAAGGGCCAGGCCGATGCCTGTACCCCTCTGCCTTGTGGCATCTTTAATCCTGACAAACGGTTCAAATATTTTCTCCCGCATTGCGGCGGGAATCAACGGGCCGTCATTTTCAATAGTTAATGACCAGTACATATCATCGCTTCCTGGTGGATTAAGTATTACTGAGACATAATGCGACGCATATTTGGTTGCGTTTCCAAGCAGGTTGCTGAATATTTTTGTCAGCGCTTCTTCGTCTGCCATTGCTGTAAATCGTTGATCCGGAAGATGGAGAGAATAGTTAAGTTTCTTTTTATCCGCTACCGGTCTGAAGGTAATGTAGGACTCTTCCAGAATCGGGGCAATATCTTCTTTTGCGAAATCGAGGCTGAAACCCCTGGTCTCTGTCTTGCGAAAGTCAAGTATCTGTGTGATGAGTGTGACCAGCCTGTTGGTGTTACGGTTCATCATTGTGACGTCTTCACGGATTTCCGGAATCTCGTCTGTTTTTTCCAGCAGGTTTTCAACTGGTCCTTTTATCAATGTAAGCGGTGTCCTGATCTCATGTGCCACATTTGTGAAGAAATCGATCTTCGCTTCATAGATCTCTTTTTCTTTTTTCTCCTGCGTCCTTCGGTGGTACCTGCGGATCAGCAGCCACGCAATTACAGCGACCAGGAGGGCATAGACGATATAGGCTGTTGTTGAAGCCCAGAAAGGCGGAAGAATTTCAATGTATAATTTCTTTTCCTTGCTGTTCCAGTTTCCATTTGTAAATGCCTTTACACGGAAAACATAGTTACCAGAAGACAGGTTGGTGAAATAAACTTTACGGTTCGTTTTCAGGAAGGTCCATTCCTTTTCCAGGCCATCCATCTTATAACTGTATGCTGTTACCTCGGGTGATGTAAAACTAAGCGCAGCGAAATCAATACTAAAGGAAGACTGGTCATAAGGCAATTTAAGGCTCTTTGTATAAAGTATTGACTGTGGCAGAAAGCCGCTGTCGGCGGAAATACTAAGTTCACGGTTGTGTACCTGGAAGCCGGTGATGAAAATCTGGGGAACGAAATTGCTGGCGTGAAAGGTGCCTGGCCTGAAACTTACCATTCCCTTGATGCTGCCGAAATAAATATTTCCATCAGCATCCTTATACCCTGAGTTGTAGTTGAACTGGTCGTTCAGTAAACCGTTTGCCTTGGTGAAAACCACGATGCTTTTTTGTTCAGGGAGGAAACGTACCAGTCCCTTTGATGTCGACACCCACAAATAGCCATTATCATCTTCAATGATTTTGAAGATGAAATTACTGGGCAGTCCGTCTTTCGTTGTATAGGTGGTGAAATTATTCTGCTTTTCGTTGTAACTGCAAAGTCCACCTCCTTCAGTTGCAAACCATAGCCGGTTTTTACTGTCTTCATAAATGGCGTTGACAATGTTGTTTGGGAAACCAAGACTATCGCCGGTGGTAAAAGTAAAGTTGGTGAATTTTCTTGTTGAAGGTTCATATCCATAAATGCCCCGGCCATGTGTGCCGATCCAGACGAGACCTTTACTGTCCTCCAAGAGGCATGAGATGAATCCTCCGGCCGGAAAGTTGTCAGGGCAGTCAAATTTGGAGCCTGCCGATGTAAAGCGGAACAATCCATTACTGGTGCCTACATATTTATTTCCTGACCTGGTCTCCAGCAGTGAAACGACAAAATTGCTCTTGAGTTCATGTTCTCCTGAACCAGCCTTGTAACGTCTCACTACTTTCCTCGTACCGAGGTCCATGATGTCAAGGCCATTTTCAAAAGTTCCGATCCACAGCTCATTACCGCTGACAAGCAAGCCATGGATGTTGGAATGGGAGATGCTTCCGGGGCTTGTGCCTGGTTCATAGTGTGTAATTGCACCTGTTCGCTTGTCCAGGCTGTTCAGGCCTGCATCTTCGGTACCAATCCAAAGCACCCCATTATGGTCTTCGCAGATCTCCCGGACTGCACTTCCACCCACGGTATTTGAGGAATAGTCTGGGTAATATTTTGTGAAGAAAGTATGTTGTTTCGAAAAGTAGTTTATTCCGCCAAAATATGTACCGGCCCACACACCTCCTTCAGAATCTTTACTCAAAGTATATACAGCATTGTCGGATAAAGAGTACGGGTCAAGAAATTTTTTCCGGAGGTTTGTATAGCCGGCTTTATCGCGGTGCAGAATAAAGATTCCGGATTCAGTTGCCAGCCAATATTCATTCCGGTCATACAATAAAATATCGCGGATAAAAATCGGGGTCCTGTTCGGGTTCTCGGTTAACAGATCCGTATACTGCAATTTAGCTGTATCAAATAGTTTCAGTCCCTGGCCTGAGGTTCCGATAAGTATGCTGCCATCGTCTGTACACCGCACTTTCTGAATCCATCGCGAAGGTGGCGCGGGGGAATGTGAGAAGAGTTCAAATGCGCTGAAATTATTCTGCGACTCATTATACCTGTACAGCTTTCCATCAGTGGAACCGAACCATAGTGTATTGTTGCTTGCCCGGCAAATGGATGTCGCCCTTATCAGGTTCTGGTAAGATACAAGTTCAGAATTTCCGAAGTCATACCTGTATACCGTATTCCAGGAGATAAACCACAATCTTCCTTTCGCATCATGTAAAACAGTGTTCACCTCTTTGAGGGAATCAATGAAACTTACCAGCTTTTCCCTCTTTTCATCAAACCGGTAAAGACCCATTGCTGATCCGACCCACAATGCGCCATTCATGTCGGTGGACAGGCAATAAATCATATCGCTATTTCCGGAGCCCTGGTTATTATCCGCAATTGTGAATTGTTTGAACTGGTAGCCATCAAACCGGTTAAGGCCATTCTTCGTTCCAAACCACATAAAACCATTTCTGCCCTGGACGCTGCAAAAAACTGTGTTGTTGGAGAGTCCTTCTTCCACCTGGTAGTGCCGGAAATAATATGGTTGTGAAAAAGTCGGGGAGGTTGTAAGAATGATCAATAATAACAGCATCCATACATAAGCGTTAGTGAAACGGATGTTGCCGGATTGAAACATTTTGAAAAAATTATGATACGTAGCGAATCATCGTTCTTGTGAATATGAATTTTCTTCACATGATGATTTAAAAGTAGCATTTCTAATCGAATTAAATCATGTAAACGATTACAACCATTACATAACCAACAATTGATTGCTGTATGAAATCCTCCAGGAGTTTTCTGTCCGGAGAGGTGCTTCGTGCGCTTCACTATTTCCGGCAAAAGAAAATCATTCCCACACTTTCATTACTATTATTATTAAGCGGCGCTGCCTTTTCCCAAGCCACTGAAAAGACCAACATTGCGGGCTTTGTCCGTGATAGTGCCGGGGCAGCCCTTCCACAGGTCACAGTTACAGAAAAAGGCACATCTAATGCCACAAAAACTGATGACAACGGTCGCTTTGCTATTACTGTGGCAGGCGAAAAATCAGTGCTCGTATTTAGTTCCGTAGGTTACACTGCCACCGAGGTACGGGTGGGAAAAAAATCCACACTTGACATAACGCTTGACCTGGCTAACAAAGGGTTGGGCGAGGTGATCGTGGTAGGATATGGCACCAAAACCAAACAATCGATTACCGGCGCAGTTTCCTCGGTTACTGCAAAAGATATCGATCGCGTACACGCGGGAGCTACCGTTAGTTCCGCGCTTGCCGGAAAACTACCGGGCGTTACATTCAGAATGCCTGACGGCCGACCTGGTTCCTCTGCGAACATCCAGATCAGGAACATGGGTACTCCGCTTTATGTAATCGATGGCATTCAGCAGGATGAGGGTCAGTTCAATAACCTCGCGCCAAATGATATTGAGAGCATAACCATTTTAAAAGACGCATCTGCGGCTATTTATGGTGTACGGGCTGCAAACGGTGTTGTAGTGGTGACTACCAAAAAAGGTACAACCGGAAGAAACAACGTAAATGTTGACGCATATATGGGATGGCAGAACTGGTTCCGCTTTCCCCAGGTGACGAACAACTCCTATGATTATATGCGCTATAAAGCTGAAGCGCAGATCAATCGTGACGGGTCAACTCCAATAACTCCTGAAGAACTTGAGAAATTCAGGCAGGGTGAAGCAGCAGGACCTGAATACCGGTCGTTTGACTGGCGCGATTATGTGATGCAGAAAAACTCGCTGCAGAACTCCATCAATGTAAACATTAATGGAGGATCAGATAAAGTGAACTATTACGTTTCCGCCACCAACTTCTACCAGAACTCAGTACTGGGGCGTGAGTATAAATTCAACCGTTCGAATATCCAGTCGAACGTTACCGCTAAAGTAAACAACCGGATGAGAGTTGGTATGCAGGTGAACGGTCGCATTGAAACAAGGCAGAATCCTGGTGTGCCGGGACTTGACGATTACTGGCTGTCAAGGTTTGCTATTCTGCGCAACACGCCTGTTGAACGTCCTTATGCAAATGACAATCCGCAATACCTCAATGACCTCGGTGAGCACCTTGAATCAAATTATGCGTTCCTGAATGAGAAAATCTCAGGTAAGTATAAAGAAGACTGGAGGGTGCTGCAGACTAATTTCAACCTTGAATACCAGGTTCCGGGCATCGACGGACTGACATTGAAAGGTGTGTATTCCTATTATATCGCAGATAAACTCCTGAACAACCAGGAATACACTTATGATGCTTATACCTATCATAAAGATACCGATACATATGAGCGTACAGGCGGTGCGACAAACCCATGGCGCGAAAGAGAGCAGATCAAACAGGAGAACACCAACTTCCAGGGACAGGTAAACTACAGCCGCACGTTTGGTGAACATGCAATAGGTGCAACATTTGTTGCAGAAAGGATTAAGAACAAGCGGATTCGCAACTGGATTCACTCTTCACCTATTTCCAATAATCTACCGCTTGTGTATTTCCCGACAATGGACCAATACCAGGACAGCGAGGAAGAACAGGCGAGGACCGGTTATATCGGGCGTGTCACCTACGCTTTTGCAAATAAATATTTCTTCGAAGCATCTGCAAGACGTGATGCATCTTACCTCTTCGCCCCGGAGAACCGTGTGGGTTATTTCCCCGGGGTATCAGCAGGATGGCGCATTACCGAGGAAGCTTTCATGAGAAATCTTCTCGGCGCGAGCGATGTCCTGAATGACCTGAAGATCAGGGCATCTTATGGTGAACTTGGCGATGATCGTTCTGCTACTGATCCTAACCAGCCGATTGTTGCTCCTTATGCTTACCTGCCTGGTTACAATTACAACCAGGGTACTGCAATCCTCGGCGGTAACGCTGTAACTGTATCCAGGGACAAAGGAATTCCAATCACCAGGATCACGTGGATGACGAGCCGCACACTTGACCTCGGTCTTGACTTCGCAATGCTGCGTAACAGGCTGACAGGTACTGTCGATTATTTCAAACGTAAAAGAGAAGGGCTGCTTGGTACGAAAAACGATGTGATCGTGCCGATCGAAGTTGGCTATAATCTTCCCCCGGAAAACGTAAACAGTGACCAGCAGGAGGGTGTGGAACTTTCATTGAACTGGACTGACAAAGTGGGGCAGTTCAGGTACAATGTGGGCGGTAACATTTCGTATTCAAGAGGAAAGACACTGGATTCATACAATCCGCTTTTCTTCAACTCATGGGACGAATACCGCAACTCAACAGAAAATCGGTTCAGGTATATTGAATGGGGTTACATCACAGACGGACAATTCAAGTCGCAGGAAGAGATCAATAACTATCCGGTAAATATAGACGGTAAAGGAAATACCACACTATTGCCCGGTGACCTCAAATACAGGGATATCAATGGTGACCAGAAGATCGATGGTTATGACCAGCGCCCAATCGGTTTCGGCTATGGCCGCCAGCCGAATGTGAACTTTGGCTTTACGTTGGGTCTCTCATACAGGAACATTGATTTCCACGCCGACTTCTCCGGAGCGTCTGGTTATACCTGGTTCCAGAACTGGGAAACAAGATGGGCCTTCCAGAACAACGGGAACCTGAATACTATTTTTGAAGACAGGTGGCATCGCACAGACATGTATGATCCCAACAGCGAATGGGTTGCAGGGAAGTACCCGGCTAACCGCTACAACATGGGAACAGGTCACAGTAACTACGGCACCAATTCAACATTCTGGCTGCACAACATAACATACCTCCGTGCACGTACTATCGAACTTGGTTATTCACTTCCGGCTTCATTATTGAGTAGGGTGAAAATCCAGCGCGCACGCTTCTATATCAATACTTATAACCTGTTCTCGATTGATAACATGAAAGAATTTGGCCTGGATCCTGAAGTGATTGATGACAATGGTCTTCAGTTCCCTCAAAACAAAGTGCTGAATTTCGGAATGAACCTGAGCTTCTAAACAATTTCATCAAGTACAATCAAACAGCAATGAAAAAGATTATTTCTTTATCCATTATATCAGCGGTTATTTCACTGTCCGGTTGTAAAAAAGACAGTGAGTTCCTGGATATTCCTCCGATCCAGGTCATACCAACCGAAACAGCATTTTCCGATCCCGCGCTCGTATTGAGTATATTAGGCGACCTTTATAACCGGCAGGTAGATTTCTCATCACTTGATAATGGCTGGCGCAGCTTTGCAGACTTCAGCGAAAGTTTCCCTTCCGAGAACGGGAGCAGCTTCATTGTCGAAAGAACCGGATGGGGATACGGTGAATGGGGCACATGGGATTATGCTTACATCCGCGATCTGAACCTCTTCCTTCAAAGGATGGGAGCAACCACAAAACTGAAGGATATAGACAAAGTACGTTTTACTGCAGAAGGCCGTTTCCTTCGTGCCAATTACTATTTTGAAATGGCGAAGAGAATGGGTGGAGTACCACTTATTCTCGAACCAATGGAGTATGACTACAAAGAAGATGTTACCAACCTGCAGGTGCCGAGGGCTAAAGAATCAGAAGTATATGACTTTGTGATCAGTGAAGCAGAAGCAATTAAAGACCAATTGCCTGCAGATCTCAATGACAGGTCAAGGGCTACAAAAGCTGCAGCGCTTGCCATGCAGGCCAGGGCGGCTCTTTATGCCGGGTCAATCGCGAAATACGGGGCAACAACTCCATCGGTTTCCTTACCGGGTGGCGAGGTAGGTATTCCTGCTGCAAATGCTGAAGGTTATTACAACAAGGCACTTGCCGCTGCACAACAGATCATCAATGGTACGGCTGGCCCGGTATCCCTGTATAAGGTGTTACCCAACCTGTCAGAGAACTTCGCTGCCATTTTTCTTGATAAAAGTTCGGTAAACCAGGAGGCGATTTTCATTGAGGATTTCAGGGCATTCGCCGGCAAGGTTCACGGGTTCACTACTAACGATCAGCCATATTCGATTTCAGACGAAGGTGGTGACGCAGGAAGGCTTAATCCCTCACTCAACCTGGTAGAGTCTTTCGAAATGCTCGATGGTACATTTGCGCCACTTCCAACAACCGATGGTGCAGGTAATCCCATCTACTACGACAACCAGGAAGACATATTCGCAGGTCGGGATGCAAGGCTTGCCGGAAGCGTACTGATTCCTAATGGCGTATTTAAGGGTAAGCGTGTCGATATCAAAGCGGGTACTATCACTCCGGCAGGAGTGACCGGAGGAACAGCAGGACTTGATGGTCCGGTGAATGGTCTTGAATTCCGGACACAAACAGGTTTCTACATTCGCAAATGGCTTGATCCGACAATCGGTTCCGGTCGTCGTGGTCGCGGAAGTGATGTGGCGTTTATTCGCTACCGCTTCGCAGAAGTGCTGCTCAATGCAGCAGAAGCTGCATTTGAACTGGGACAAACTGCACTTGCCGCTGACTACCTTAACCTGGTTCGTTCCAGGGCAGGATTTACGACAGCTTTGGCTGCAGGTGATGTTACATTCGACCGTATAGTTCACGAGCGCAGGGTAGAACTCGCGTTTGAAGGTCATATCCTGTTCGACTACAAACGCTGGCGGATTGCGCACCAGGTATGGACTGGCGACCCCACCACACTTGCAGACCTGAAAAGTAATATAGGTCTTGCTACAAAGAAAAGCACGCAGCCCTGGGGACTCTGGCCTTACCAGGTAACCGGTGGCCTGAACGATGGCAAGTGGATCTTTAAAGAAGTCCTGCCCAGCAGGGTTTCGGGGTCAAACAGGTTCCAGCTTGGTAACTACTATTCGGAGATAGGCGCCAATATTCGTGCCGCCAACCCGAAAATTGTAAGACAGCCAAACCAGTAAGTGATCACAATCAAAACGACTATCATGAAATTCAAACTGCTTTATATTTTACCGATTACCTTAATTGCATTGATGACTTCTTGCAAAAAGGACAACTATGATGAACCTACGTCAAAGCTATCCGGACGTATTGTGTACCAGGGCCAGTCATTAGGTTTTGAGAATTCACAGGTGCCCTACGAACTGTACCAATTCGGATTTGGTAAAGTGGGGCCAATAGGAGCGTCATTTGCACAGGACGGATCTTATTCCACTTTGCTTTTCGATGGGCAATACAAACTCATCATCCCAAATGGACAGGGACCTTTCCTGTGGCCGAAAACAGCATCAGGTGCGCCTGATACCTTGTTGATCAATTTGAAAGGCAATACCCAGCTTGACATTGAAGTAACTCCATATTACATGATCAGGAATGCAACTTACAGCGCCTCGGGAAATGCAGTTACAGCGAACTTTGGTGTTGAAAAAATTGTAACTGATCCGGCGATGGCCCGGGATATTGAACGCGTTGCACTCTTTATTAATAAAACACAATTCGTATCTTCTGCCGGGGTAAACCGTATTGCCGATGCGGGAATCAATGGCAGTGCAATTGCCGATCCAAGCCAGATCAGCCTGTCAGTAAATATCCCGTCGATTACCCCGACGCAGAACTACGTATTTGCGCGTGTTGGCGTGAAAGTGGCGGGCGTTGAAGACTGGCTTTACGGTCCTCTTGAAAAACTTACCTACTAATAATGAAGATGAAGATGAAGAAGATTATTTGCGCTTCGTTTGCCTTAATGATGGGCACGATGACCTTTGCACAAAATGAATGGAAGATCGCAGGAAATAAGATCCAGTCGCCGTGGGCGGAAAAAGTCGATCCTTCCAAGCCGCTGCCTGAATATCCACGGCCGCAGATGGTCAGGGATAACTGGATGAACCTGAATGGCAGCTGGAAGTATAGCATCCTGCCGAAGAGTGTGACCACAGCGCCTTCAGCTTATGAAGGCAATATCCTGGTTCCATTCGCCGTGGAATCAGCACTCTCCGGTGTGGGTAGAACAGTTGGGAAGGACAGTCTTCTCTGGTATGAAAGGAAGTTTACCCTTCCCAAGGGTTTTTCCGGTAAAACTGTACTACTGCATTTTGGTGCTGTGGACTGGCAGTGTGAAGTGTACCTGAATGGAAAGAATGTAGGTTCACACCAGGGAGGTTACGATCCGTTCTCCCTGGATATATCTTCTGCCCTGAATAAAAAAGGTGAACAGACCATCACTGTAAGTGTCTGGGATCCCTCAGACGACGGTCCGCAACCACGCGGCAAGCAGGTAAAGAAACCGGAAGGCATCTGGTACACACCAGTAACCGGTATCTGGCAGACGGTTTGGGTGGAAGCCGTACCCAAAACCTATGTTAATGGATTCAGGCAAACCCCGGATCTCGACAATTCAACGCTCCAGGTTAACGCCGAAATTCAGCAGCTTCAACCTGGTGACCAGGTAGTAGTGACTGCATATAAAGGCGCAAGCAAAGTCGCAGAACAGGTAACAGACGCTTCAGGTGCTGCTACACTCATTATCCCGGATGTACAGAAATGGTCTCCGCAACACCCGTTCCTGTATGACCTCAAACTTTCGGTTATGCGTAAGGGAAAGGTTGTTGATGAAGTGAAGAGTTACTTTGCCATGCGCAAGATTTCGATGGCGCCGGATAAAAATGGAATCCAGCGCATGTTGTTGAACAATGAGTTTGTATTCCAGTATGGACCACTTGACCAGGGATGGTGGCCTGATGGTTTATACACTGCGCCTACCGACGAAGCGCTGCTTTTTGATATTGAGAAAACCCGTGACATGGGATTTAATATGATCCGCAAGCATGTTAAGGTTGAGCCGGCAAGATGGTATTACCATTGCGACAAACTTGGTCTGCTTGTTTGGCAGGATATGCCAAGCGGTGACCTCGGCAACCGTTGGGAGTCCAGGCCTGGAATATATGGCAGGGCAACAGATAAAAACCGCGACGCTGCCTCTGAAGAAATCTTCCGCACAGAATGGAAAGAGATCATGCAGGACCTGCATAATTTTCCCAGCATAGTTGTTTGGGTGCCGTTTAATGAAGCATGGGGACAATTTAAAACCAGGGAAATAGTAGAGTGGACTATGAAAATGGATCCTTCCCGACTGGTAAACACTGCGAGTGGGGGCAACTTCGAAAGCGTGGGCCACATCATCGACCTCCACAATTATCCCGAACCGCTGATGCCGGATCCACAATTGTTCGGTAAAGACAGGGTCCTTGTTCTTGGTGAATTTGGCGGCCTGGGCCTTCCGCTGGAAAACCATACCTGGCAACAAACGAAAAACTGGGGGTACCAGAGCTTCAAAAATAGAACTGAACTCTATGACCGTTATAAAGAGTTTATTTCGCGGTTCCCTCGCCTGATCGAAAAAGGACTGTCTGCAGCGGTGTATACACAAACAACCGATGTCGAAGTGGAAACGAATGGACTCATGACCTACGATCGTAAGGAAATCAAAATCCCGGTTGCGGATCTTAAAGTTTTACACGATGGAATTTACAACAGTCCTTCCGCTAAAGTGGCTTTAAAATGATCCGAATGGAAACAAGGACATTATTAGTGATGGCAGGCATTATTGCCTGCCTTCATTCTGCACATGGTCAGAAGATAGAGGCAACTATTGTAGAAACAACAGTTAATAACAAAGCGAACAGTTATTATACCGGTAATCGCGCACCACTTTCCAGGGAATATTTCACGAGGCTTCCGGTAACTACTTTTGAGCCTGGCGGGTGGTTGAGGAAGCAACTTGAACTTCAGCGCGAAGGGCTGACCGGGCACCTCGGTGAAATCAGTATCTGGCTTTCGAAAAATGACAACGCCTGGTTGAATAAGGAAGGACAGGGTAAATGGGGCTGGGAAGAATTGCCATACTGGTTAAAAGGGTATGCAGAGATCGGTTACCTGCTTAACGATAAGAAAATGATCGGCGAGGCAAAATTCTGGATCAGCAATGTTATCCGTAACCAGCGCCAGGATGGCGATTTCGGCCCTAAAGTACTGCGAAATGGCAAGCGCGATCTATGGACGAACATGCCTATGCTCTGGTGCCTGCAGTCATATTACGAATTCAGCGGCGACAAGAAAGTATTGTCTTTTATGTCACGCTATTTCAAATGGCAGTTGGGTGTCCCCGATGACCAGTTCCTCGAAGATTACTGGGAGAACAGCAGGGGAGGAGACAACATGCTCAGTGTATATTGGTTGTATAGCCGGACAGGCGAAAATTTCCTTCTTGACCTGGCCACAAAGATCGACAGGAACACGGCCAACTGGCGGCAACAGAACACTCTTCCCAACTGGCATAACGTGAACATTGCGCAGTGCTTCCGCGAGCCCGCCACCTATTACCTGCAAAGCCATAAAAAGGCTGACCTTGAAGCCACTTATAACAATCACCGCCTGATAAGGGAAATCTATGGCCAGGTACCGGGAGGCATGTGGGGAGGTGATGAAAACTCGAGAAAAGGGCATGACGACCCGCGGCAGGCTGTGGAAACATGCGGTATGGTAGAGCAGATGACTTCTGACCAGTTCCTTATAAGGTTCACAGGCGATGCCGGGTGGGCCGACAACTGTGAAGATGTTGCTTTCAATACATTCCCTGCCGCATTTATGCCTGACTATCGGTCTCTTCGTTACCTGACTGCACCCAATATGGTGGTAAGTGATGCAAAGAATCATGCTCCTGGTATCCAGAATGAAGGTCCATTCCTTATGATGAATCCATTCAGTAGTCGTTGCTGCCAGCATAACCATTCGGCAGGCTGGGCATATTATGCAGGAAATGCATGGATGGCCACACCAGACAACGGACTCGCATTCCAGTTGTATACAAAGGGAAAACTGAAAGCAACAGTTGGCAATGGAGAAACAGTTCAGGTGATAACAGAAACCAATTACCCGTTTGAAGAAAGCATAGAAATGAAAATTGTTACTTCTTCGCAGGTGCAGTTTCCCCTTTACCTCCGCATTCCGGAATGGTGCGATCAGCCTTCTGTTTCACTGAATGGAAGGAAGATCCCTTTGTCAAAATCGGAAGGAAAATATATCGCACTTAACGGTAGTTGGAAGAATGGCGACAAACTGAGACTCGACCTTCCAATGAAGATAAAGGTCAGGCAATGGGTGAAGAATAAAAACAGTGTAAGTGTTAACTATGGCCCGTTGACCTTTTCTTTAAAAATAGACGAGCAGTATGTGCAGAAGGATAGCAGGGAAACTGCTATTGGCGACTCGAAATGGCAGGCAAATGCAAATGCAGAAAAGTGGCCATCCTATGAGATTTATGCCGCATCTCCATGGAATTATGGATTATTTCTTGAAAAGTATGACGCCATTCACTCATTTACGATCAAAAGAAAAGAATGGCCAAAAGATGATAACCCCTTTGTAAATAGCGCAGCACCCATCGAAATTTCTGTTAAAGGAAAAGTTATTCCGTCGTGGAAGATTGACCAGTATGGTTTGTGCGCCGAACTGCCGAAGAGTCCGGTTACCACGGAAGCGCCTGAAACGACCCTTACACTGGTACCCATGGGAGGCGCTCGCCTGAGAATTTCAGCATTCCCGGTAGTTGAATAATCGGCTAAAAAAGAATAAGGAAGTTAAAAGGAACATATGAGAAGATGGTTCTTACCGATAATCGTATGCCTCTTACTGGCAGGTACAGCTGAAGCGCAGCATTCAAAAACATTCACCAATCCACTGTTGCCAGCTGGTGCTGATCCGTTCAGCTTTTATAAGGATGGGTACTATTATTACACCCATACTATGGGGAACAGGATTGTGTTGTGGAAAACGAAGAATCTTGCGGATTTGAAAACAGCCGAACAGAAAACAATATATACGCCACCTCCGGACACTTACTATTCAAAAGAGCTGTGGGCGCCTGAAATCCATTTCCTGCAAGGAAAATGGTATGCCTATTTTGCTGCTGACAATGGCCGGAACCAGAATCACCGGATGTATGTACTGGAGAACGCTTCTCCTGACCCAATGAGCGGTGAATGGATCTTTAAGGGAAAAGTTGCAGATCCTTCAGACAAATGGGCAATCGATGGCGATGTGTTCGAATACAACAACCAGCTTTACATGATCTGGTCAGGCTGGGAAGCTGACGTAAATGGCCAGCAGGATATTTATATCGCCAGGATGAAAAACCCATGGACCATCGAAGGCAAACGGGTTCGGATCAGCGTACCCACTTTCGATTGGGAGACTCATGGAGATTTGAACAGCAAGGATGATCCGCCGCATGTAAATGTAAATGAGGGTCCCCAGATATTGCAACACGGCAAGGATCTATTCATAATCTTTTCTGCAAGTGGTTGCTGGACTGATTTTTACGCGCTGGGCCTTTTGCGGTTCGCCGGAGGTAAAAATCTTCTCGATCCGTCAGCATGGAAAAAACATCCGCAGCCTGTGTTTAGCGGGTCAAAGGAAAACAAAGTATTTGCGACAGGACATAATTCATTCTTTAAATCACCCGATGGTAAGCAGGATTGGATCCTTTACCATGCCAATTCGAACCCGGCTGAAGGTTGTGGAAGAAAACGTTCGCCCCGCGCACAACCTTTCAACTGGAACAATGACGGCACTCCGAATTTTGGTAAACCCGTCAAAGAAGGTGTTGAAATTGCTATTCCCTCAGAATAAACTTAAAAGAAAATTTATGAGATCAATATTTTCGCTATTGATGGCTTCTGCGTTCCAACTGTCTGCAGTTGCGCAGGAACTGCGGGCGCCCGCGTATCCCTTAATTACACATGATCCTTATTTCAGTATCTGGTCCAATACCGATGAATTGACTTCGTCGGCAACTACGCATTGGACCGGTACCGCACATTCATTGACTGGTTACGTAAAAGTGGATGATAAGGTTTATCGCTTCCTCGGTAATGCGGAAAAACAATATAAGGCTCTCGCACCTGCTTCGGATGATGTAGCATACGAAGCGGTGTATACCGAAACTGCACCGGGCAGTGAGTGGATGAAGCCGGATTTCAATACGGCGAACTGGAAAAAAGGTAGCGCACCATTTGGCGACAACAAGAGCCTGGTGGGCACAGAGTGGCGCAGCAAGGATATTTGGGTAAGAAGGACTTTTAATGTGTCTGATAAAATAAACCATCCGCTTTACCTGAAATTGCAACACGATGATAATGTTGAAGTATTCCTGAATGGCGAAATTATTTATTCAACCAAGGGCTGGACGGGTAAGTTCATTTATATCCCCCTGAATGAAAAGTCTTCGCAGGTAAAAAAAGGTGAAAATATTCTTGCTATCCATGTTGCGAATACTGCTGGTGGCGCATGGCTTGATGCAGGTATTCTTGAAGAGAAAGTAGATAAATCAGATGCGTCAATTGAAACCGCAAGGCAAACAGCAGTAACCGTAAAGGCGACCCAGACAAAATATACGTTTTCTTGCGGACCGGCAGAACTGGAGCTTGACTTTTGTTCGCCCCTGCTCATGGATGATCTTGACCTGGTGTCAAGACCTGTAAGTTATATTACAATGAAGGTCAGGTCAGCTGATAATCGTTCGCATAAAGTTCAGTTATACCTGGGTGCATCAAGCAACATTGCTGTCAATGCGTCCAGTCAGAAAGTTTCTGCCAGCCAATACAAGTCCGGCGGCCTGTCCATTTTAAAGGCAGGAACTGTTGAACAGCCTGTGATGAAAAAGAAAGGTGATGATCTTAGGATTGACTGGGGATATGTGTATGTCGCTGCCAAAAGCGATAACCATGTGAAACAGTTCGTTTCTGAAGCAATTGTGCCAGGAAAAATATTCACGGCTTCTGCATCGTCTGTAAAAGAGGGCAAGCAATTGGTGCTTAACAGTATTTTTGATCTTGGAAATGTTACGGCATCAGGAAAAGAGCAGGTGCTGATGCTGGGTTATGATGACATCTACTCCGTTCAATATTTCTCAACCAATCTTCGGCCATGGTGGAACAACGATGGTAAGCAAACTTTCGAGGGACAATTGGCGAAAGCATCAAATGATTATAAGGCAATTGTCCAGAAGTGTAACGCTTTTGATGATAAGCTTTTTGCCGACGCTTCCAAAGCCGGAGGTGATCAATATGCTCATCTCTGCGAACTGGTGTATCGTCAGAGTATAGCTGCTCATAAGCTTGTGAAAAGTCCACAAGGCGAGATCCTGTTCCTGAGTAAGGAAAATTATAGTAACGGATCAATCAACACCGTTGACATTACCTATCCTTCTGCTCCACTGTACCTTTTATACAACCCTGATCTGCTGAAGGGAATGCTTAACGGGATATTCTATTATAGTGAAAGCGGTAAGTGGGCCAAACCTTATGCTGCGCATGACCTGGGGACATATCCACTCGCAAACGGACAGACCTATGGTGAGGATATGCCTGTGGAAGAGTCCGGTAACATGATCATTCTAACCGCGGCCATTGCCAGGCAGGAAGGTAACGCGGATTATGCCCGCAAGCACTGGTCAACCCTGAGCACCTGGGTGGAATACCTGGCGAAAGATGGGTTCGATCCTGCTAACCAGCTATGCACTGATGACTTTGCAGGCCACCTTGCCCGGAATGCTAACCTATCGGTTAAGGCAATTGCTGCTATCGGTTCCTATGCACAACTGGCAGATAGACTTGGCAAGAAGGAGATAGCTGAAAAGTATTTTAGCATGGCAAAGGAGATGGCGGGTAAATGGATGCAAATGGCAGAGGATGGAGACCACTATTCGCTGACATTCGATGGAAAGGGAACCTGGAGCCAGAAGTATAATCTAGTGTGGGACAAATTACTGGGTCTTGATCTTTTTCCTAAACAGGTATATGAAAAAGAAGTGAACTACTATCTTACAAAACAGAATCAATATGGATTACCGCTCGATAGTCGTAAAACATATACGAAATCTGACTGGATCATGTGGACGGCTGTACTGACGGATGACCAGAAAAAATTCAACGCCATTATTCAACCGGTGTTCCGCTATGCAAACGAAAGCTCTTCGCGGGTTCCACTTAGCGACTGGCATGAAACAACAACCGGTAAAATGGTTGGGTTCCAGGCGCGTAGTGTAGTAGGCGGATATTTCATCAAAATGCTGGAAAACAAATGAGGAACGAGATCGAAAAGATCACCATCTCTGATATTGCGCGGGAACTGAATATTACAGCCGCAACAGTTTCCCGTGCACTGAATGATCACCCCGGAATCAGGGATTCCACGAAACGGGCCGTGAAGGAAACGGCACGGAAGCTCAACTATCAGCCGAACAAGATCGCGTCTTCGCTCCGGCTGGGACGGTCGAAGATCATCGGGGTGATCATTCCCAGTGCAGAGATCAATTTCTTTGGCTCGGTAGTTCATGGCATCGAAAAGGTTGCCAACGAGAATAATTACAGCGTACTGATCTACCAGTCAAACGAACATATTGAATTTGAGAAGAAGGGGGTCAAGACATTCCTTCAGTCGAGGGTGGATGGCGTCCTTGCTTCCATTTCGAAGGAGACGATCAATCTTGATCACTATCGTGAAATAATTAACCGTGGGGTACCGCTTGTATTGTTCGATCGGGGAAATGACCAGCTGGGCGTCAGCTCAGTGCTGGTGGATGATTATGCAGGTGCATTTGAAGCGACCCGGCATCTCATTATGCAGGGGTGCAAACGCATTGCACATATTGGCGGCCAGCAGCACGTTGGTATTTTTAACCAGCGGCTAAAAGGCTATGTTGATGCCTTGAATGTACATGGCATCGGCGTGGATGATGACCTTATACTTTACGGAAAAGTAAGTATTGACTCCGGTCGCGATTGCATGCAGCATTTGCTTTCCATATCATCGAGGCCCGATGCTGTTTTTGCGGTTGAAGATTTTACAGCTGTAGGCGCCATCCAGGCCATGAAGGCTGCGAATATCCGGATCCCGGAGGATATAGCGATCGTGGGATTTGCAAATGAAACGTTCGGGGAATTTATCACGCCTTCCCTTTCTACGGTTAACCAGCAAACTACAGTAATGGGAGAATCTGCTGCCCGGATTTTTTTCGAAGCCATGAAGACAAATGCTTATTATAAAGATGGTCCGCGGAAACTTATTCTCGAACCGAAACTCATCGTGCGGCAGTCGAGTATGAAAATAAAAAAGGGCATTCTCTGAAACCACCTGGAGAATGCCCTGACCTGTATGTAACTGATGAATCGTGCTGTTTGAAAAGGCTTTTTACAAGCTTGCAGAATGAATTATGTACTGAGTTGAATACTGCTTTCCGCAAGAGAACCGTACCACGTAAGCACCTGCCGCAAGGCCTTTAAGATCGAGGAGCATCTGCGGACCAGCCTTTCTTTCTGAAATCTTCTTCATCAATAAGCCATCGGCATTGAAAACTTCCGCAAAGATCTCTTTCTGCTGCCAGGAGATCGGCGTCAGCAGTACAGTAGCCCCTGTCTCAGCATCCATGCTAACATCTGTCTTCACAAAATCATCCTTCTTTTTCACTGCAATCATCTTAACTGAAGAGTAATTGATGTTGCCCTGCATATCTCTCGTACGGAGGCGGTAGAAGAAGGCACCCATCGTAGAAGCTGATTTTGTTTCGTCGGTGAACTGGTAAAGACCATTCCTGTTCATGTCTGTCTTCCTGAAACGACCTGCTTCACGGAAGATCTCGCCATCAACACTCTTCTCTACAATAATGTCCTGGAGGTTATCCTGGTTAGGGCTTGACCAGGCCAGTTGAACCTGGTCCTGTTGCATTCTTACCTGGAAGCCTACTACGTCCGGCATATACATTTTAGTCATATCAGGCGTCACATCCTTCAGTTCGATCTTGTATGTGCTTGAACCTGCCCAGTTATTGTTATTACGGTTAATTCCGATTTTAATACGTACAGTAGAAACGTTCTTGTTAATAATGCTCAGCTTCTCTTCATTCTTCAACTGGTTCTTAGCACCTGATTGCTGTCCCCATTTGTTTTCCGCACGAAAGCCGTTGCCGGTTGCAGAGATCATAAGGTTAGTAATCTCGTTGTCATAAACAACCTTGCTATCCGGACCAAGATTACATTCAGCAAATTCCTGTGCATCACCGTAGTTATTCAAGCCGGAAACAGAAGTAGTAACCTCTGGCATCTGGTAGAAACTCATATCACCGGTTTTGCTGTTGTTATGGGGAACAAAAGTGAAGCTGAATTCAATCCATGAAGGACCGTTCATGTCCATATATTCAACCTCTGGTTGAAAGCTGGAAAGATTACCTGCTGAATTATGATTGATTTTCTTAAGACTAACACCAGGTGACATTGACTCGATCTTAACGATACAATCCGCTACGGGTTTACCGGCAAGATCCTGGGTTACTGAAGTGAAACGATACATGGCGCCTTTCTGGCCGGCAGCACCACCAATAAGACTGTAGTTGGTGAAGCTGATGTTTTGCGCTGATGCCATGCTGCAGGAGAGCAGGCCAGCTGCGATGATAAGGTTTTTAAAGGTGCTCCTCAATTTGTTGATTGAAGAAGCGGGGTACGACGTTTTCATAAAAAACTACAATGTGGGTAAGGAATTAATTTATTCCTCATAGGTATTGTAACAAGATCAACGACGGATTTTCAAGGATTTTGATATTTTTAAAACAGATCAACGATACAAAGATTGTATACGCATTCGGAAAATACAAGCACCTATGGGAAAATTTCGATGAATGGATTGCTAAAGTCGAGTATTAGTACCCGAAACGCGCGAAATCCAGTCCCACACTGGTATATTTACCAAGTCAAGCCTCGTAAAATCCCCATAAATATTCCATTTAGGAGGCCTTTAGGGTAACCACTTAGGCATTGACAACTTTAAAAATTAACTGTAGAAAAAACAACACAGCATTATGAACGACCGGATCAGGAACATGCAGACAGAGGTGCTTTCCGATAACTGGTACACTCTTAAAAAAGTCAGTTTTGAATACCTGAATAAGAAGGGAGAATGGATTAAGCAAAGCAGGGAAGCGTATGACAGGGGGAATGGGGCGGTGATATTATTATATAACAATAGACAGGGAACAGTTATTCTCACCAGGCAATTCAGGATGCCGACTTATATAAATGGGAATAGTTCCGGTATGCTGATTGAAGCATGTGCAGGTCTGCTCGATGAAGACCATCCGGAAGATTGTATCCGTCGTGAAACCGAAGAGGAGACTGGTTATGTTATAAAGGAAGTAAAGAAGGTCTTCGAAGCGTATATGTCTCCAGGTTCAGTAACCGAAACCCTGCATTTTTTTGTGGCCGCCTATGAGAAGGAGATGAAGGCGGGCGAGGGCGGTGGTGTTGAACACGATCATGAAGAGATCGAGGTACTTGAACTGCCCCTTCAGGAAGCTTTGAACATGATTGACACCGGTGAAATTAAAGACGCTAAAACGATCATATTACTTCAGTACGCGCAGTTGAAACTAAAAATTTAAAAGTCAAAAGATTGGGACTGCGATTGCCATAAATTTCTAATTTTTACTTTTTACTTTGCAAAGTGTTTAAAGAAAGACCATTACCGCTCATCCTGTTCAGCTGCGCTGTTATCGTGGCTACTGCATTTATGCAATACCAGCAGCCGGATTATAGTTTTTTCGACGGCGGGTACATCATCGCAATCCTGCTGACCATCTTTCTGCGTGACGACCAGTATACGCGGATATTCGGGCTGGCAGGACTGTTTTTTACCATTATATCATTCTGGTATCCAAACAGCAACCTTTCATTCAGCCAGGTATTGATGCAACACCTGTTTTCCGCAGTTGTGATCATTATGACCATGATGCTGGTGATTTACCTGAAGAGATTGTATGGCAGCCTGGAAAAAGAAGAACGCCAGGTTAATGCGCTTTTTGAATTTGCCACCGAAGGAATTGTATTGACTAATGGCCGTGGAGAAATCATACTTGTAAACCCGGAGGCAGAAAGGTTATTCGGCTATGAAAAATCCGAATTGCTGGGGCAGAAGATTGAATTACTCATTCCGCAACGTTTTAAAGAAAGGCATACTGACTACCGGAATGACTTTTATCAGAATCCGGGCAACCGTAAGATGGGACACGGTCGTGACCTATATGCCCGCAAGAAGGATGGCTCAGAATTCGCTGTCGAAGTGAGCCTGAGTACGTTCCGTGACAAAAGGGATCAATATGTCATTTCTTTCATTATCGATATTACGCAGCGAAAGGAATCGGAGCGTAAGCTTCTCCAGCAAAAAGAACAACTTGAAGCAGTAACGAACGATATCCGCAAGTTGAACTCGGAACTGGAATCCAAAGTTGAAGAAAGGACGCTGATTCTTAAGGATGCGCTTACTGAACTCGAGAGATCACAGACAGAACTCGAAGAGGCTCTCAACAAGGAAAAGGAGCTGAATGAAATAAAATCGCGGTTTGTTTCAATGGCTTCTCATGAGTTCAGGACGCCGCTGAGCACTATTCTGTCGTCAGCGACTCTCATCAGTCGTTACCAGCAATCCGAGGAACAACAGCAACGCCAGAAACATGTTACACGGATAAAAAACGCTGTTAAACACCTCAATGACCTGCTGGAAGATTTCCTGTCACTGGGTAAACTTGAGGAGGGGAAAGTGGAGATCAATCTAAGTAAAGTTAACCTTGCTGAACTGATGGATGAAGTGGAAGAAGAACTCCGTCCATCTATAAAGGAAGGCCAGAAGCTCGAAACCCGTATCAATGCAGATCCTCACTGCGTTACGGACAAACGAATGGTTAAACACATCTTTCATAACCTGCTGAGCAATGCCTTTAAGTTTTCCGGTGAAGGCAAGTCCGTACATGTGGATGTGTCTACCCTTGATGGTGAAGTATCTATCCGGGTAAGAGATGAAGGAATAGGCATTGCGGCTGATGAGCAGCAGTTCCTGTTCGATAGTTTTTTCAGGGCAAAGAATGCTTTCAATATCCAGGGGACAGGCCTTGGACTTCATATTGTAAACAGGTATATTAACCTGCTTGGTGGCAACATCACTTTTGAAAGTGAATTGGACAAAGGGACTTCAGTTACCGTTTCTCTACCCTGTCAGTGACAGATTATACCAGCTTCCCTGGCACTTTCAAGTACAGGGCTCACAAACGGTATTCCCAGGTTGAGACCGCGAAGAATAAGTAGAACTCCCATCGCCAGCGTAATATAGGGGCTTATTTTTTTGAATGCATTACGCATGCCTATTCCCGCCAGAGATCCGAATATGCTTAATAAAAGCATTGCCGGTAAAGTTCCGGCGCCAAAAAATCCCATGAAGAGAATACTGTCAGCAATATTTGCAGTACTTAATGCTCCGGCTACAGCAATGTAAACCATTCCACAGGGCAGTAACCCGTTAAGCATTCCAAGTATAAGCGGCGATACCAGTGACTGATGTTTCAGGACGTACGACATTGCCAATTGTATCTTCCCTGACGTTCTTAGTGCAAATGCGGTATTGGGTCGTTTATAAAAGAACAGTCTATAGAAGAAATAGCCAACCATCAATACACCCAGTGTTATTGAAAACCCCTGTTGCATCCCAGCGAGATAAAATTGCCTGCCAAAAAAACCAAAGATGGCACCAATGACCATATAGGTGATAATTCTGCCCGAGTGGTACATCAATACAGCAATTTTGCGATATGACCCTGCAGAATACTGTCCAGGTATTGCCATTGCCAGTGGACCGCACATACCGATACAATGCAGGCTGCTGACGCCGCCAAGACTAAGTGCCGCTATAAAAAGTGGCCAGCTCATGGCACCAGTAAAGAGGACTCGTGGAGAAAATTCTTTCCGTTGGATTTCCAGCTGAGTTTTATCGTATATCGGCCGGCAGCAATGTCTTTCCCTGCGAGAAACGCCTGGTTCCCTGACGCGTCAATTTCGAGGTGAAAAGTTTTGTCCTTGGCCGCTTCTGAAGGACAATAAAAAGATACCTTACCCTCTTCAATGTTTCCCGCAAGTGAAGCTGGAAAATGAACAATTACTGAGTCGCCCTTCAGCGTAACTCCGGGGGTTATTTCCAAAGTTTTTGCATTGGCCCGTGCATCTATTACCTGCTGAAATGCAAGTTCATCTTTATAATAATCTTTTGATACGAGCTCAAATGTTGTACTCATACTGCCATACACCAGGCTGAACATGATACCACCGAACACCAGGAATGTGATCAGCAGTTTATGACCAAAATTCAGTTTCATTGTGTGAAAATTATGGGTCCGAGAAATGTTGTTTTGATCCGGTCAATCTTTTTATTCCCCTGCATAAGGTCAAGATAGAAGACTGATTTTCTTTCCGCCAGCGCCTTCCGCGGCATTACAATGAAGAATGAACCTGCACCTTGCCCTTCTTTCTTTACATTCACCACTGCTTTTCCAACCATCTCAATTTTTCCATCACCTCTTTCCAGCCTCACTGTAAGTGGAATATCCTTCATGGTCTTATTAGTGATCCGGATATTGTATAGGTTACTGATACTGTCGGTGCCGCGTTCCTGGAACAACATTCCTGGTGTACGGATAACGGTTGCATCCACATCCTTTCTCGTAATGAGCAACGTACTCAAAATCACCAGCAACACCGCCAGCAGGGCAGTGTACAGTTTCATGCGCGTCGTGTACTTAAGAGGCTCGCGGTGTTCTATGCCGTTTTCAGAGGCATAGGTAACCAGTCCGTGCGGGCGTCCGATCTTGTCCATTATGCTGTCGCAGGCATCGATGCATGCAGTACAGTTGACACATTCCATCTGGGTTCCGTTGCGGATATCTATACCTGTTGGACAAACCTTTACGCATGCCAGGCAATCGATACAATCGCCCAGCTGCATTGCTTCCTTGTCTTTTACCTTTCCACGGGGCTCACCTCTCTTGTAGTCATATGCAACGATCATGGAATTTCGATCAAGCAATACTCCCTGCAGCCTCCCATAGGGACACACCACAGTGCATGCCTGCTCGCGAAAGAATGCGTACACACTATAGAAAACGCCGGAAAATAAAATAAGGGCACCAAATCCCGGCAGGTGTTGGGTTACAGGTTCCGTAATGATCGTTCCGAGTGCTTTGATGCCGATTATGTAACTAAGGAAAATATTTGCAATCAGGAAGGAAAGAAAAAAGAACACTACATGCTTCAGTGATTTTTTGAAGATTTTATTCATGGTCCACGGCGCCTTGGCCAACAGCTTCTGGCTGCTGGCATCACCTTCAATAGCGTATTCAATTTTCCGGAAAACCATTTCCATGAAAATGGTTTGCGGACAAACCCATCCGCAGAACAACCTGCCGAATGCTGCTGTGAACAAAACGACAAAGATGACGAATGAGACCATGGCAAGCCCGAAGATGAAAAAGTCCTGCGGCCAGAACACTTTACCAAACACTATGAATTTGGCTTCCGGAATATTGAACAGGAATAAAGGCCTGCCATCAACGTGAATAAAAGGAACAGCGATGAATAGTACAAAGAAGAACCAGCTCACATACTTGCGCATATTGGTAAACCTTCCCCTGGGTTTCTGGGCAAAGATCCATTTGCGCTTACCTGATGCATCCATTGTGGCAATGCGGTCACGGAAATTGTTTTCGCTGGTAACTTCTGGTATCATTTATTGTGGATCGGGTTCTTTATATAATTCACCCTGCTGCTCCTTGGCATTGGGTGGTTTCGTACCTGCGAGCGACTTGATATAGCTGGATAATTGCGCAAGCTGTACCGGGCTCATATCTTCATTCCATGCCCGCATTCCTTTTTCCGGAACGCCATATTTGATCGTTTTGAAAACATCATTGATCTTTCCTCCGTGCAGCCAGTATTCATCCGTGAGGTTCGGTCCCACGCCACCTTCTCCCTGTCTCCCATGGCAGGCCGCGCAGTTTGTCAGGAAAGCTGCCTGACCCGCTGCAATTCCACCTGCATCCAACATTACCACTGAGTTTTCATCAACCTTGCTGGCAGTTTTCGCGAGATAGGCTTCTTTATCAGCAGCCGCTTTCGTAACTGCGATCTCATATTCTTCTTTAGAAGAAGGGGCGCTGTGCGATACATGGTAACGCCAGAGGTAGATAGCTGCAAATACAATGCATAAATAAAATCCATACAGCCACCAGGGCGGAAGCCTGTTATCAAGTTCCCGGATACCGTCATACTCATGGTGAAGAGTAATGTCGGCTTCCTGTTCAGCAGGTTTAAAGTTATTCAGTTTCGACCACAGGCTTACCCTGGGTATCTTAGTGGTTTCAGGGGAAGCATCAGCTGCTGTCGAAACTTTTTCTTTCTGGATAAGCAGTCGAAGGTTGTATATGAAGTAGAATATAGTGACCAGCTCTACTGCAATCACACCAACAAGCGAAAAGAAAACCATTTTTTCTAATCCGCCATAATTGGTAGCGGCGCTCGCTACTTCTGTTACTGGCGAAGCATTGGCGGTTTCCTGTGCCATAGCAGGTGAGCTGATAGCTGTCAATACAAGCAGTACCGGAATGATCCGTGTAGACAATGACTTCTCTCCACGCCATTTGTTGATGAAAACATCCGCGGCGCCACTAACCACCCACGAAAGCAGGATGATAATAAGGGCCAGCGCTGCGATGATCACCATCAGGATAATTGCAAGTGGATTTTCCAGGCTGCTTTCGGGCGGCGGGCCGGCGGCGCCTTTTGCCCAAAGCTGCAGCGATGTAAACATCAGGATAAGAAATGTCACAAAGACCTTTGAAAGTTTCATGTAGCCACAATTATTGGTTAGGGTAGTTGTTCTCATCAAGTGGGATCTGGCTGATCTCTTCGATCATTTTTTTGTCGGCCAGTACACTCCATGCCAGTGCCAGTGTGAAAAACAGCACAAATATTACGAGCGACGTCAGCGCATAGATGCTGATGCCGGATATCGATTCGAGATAGTTGATAAATTTCATTTGATTCAGAATTATTTGTTCTCACTTTTTTCTGCCGTCTGCGAATTTTTGATGTCTTTTCCAAGCCGCTGCAGGTAAGCTATCAAAGCAACGATCTCTTTGTTTACTGGTGTCTCGATTTTGTCCATCTTCAGGTTTATCCTGATTCCGTTGGCTTGCAGGGCCAGGTCTTTATTTGCTTTATCTGCATAGCCCTTTTCATATGGAACACCCAGTCTCTGCATGGCTGTGATCTTGGCAGGAGTTACGCAGGTGTCGATCTCGTCTTCAAATAACCAGGGATAGGAGGGCATGATGGAACCCGGACTCATACTCTGCGGATCGAGCATGTGATTATAGTGCCAGCTGTCGGGATATTTGCCACCTTCACGTGCGAGATCCGGACCGGTACGCTTGCTTCCCCATTGGAACGGGTGATCGTAAATGAATTCGCCGGCTTTGGAATATTCACCATATCGTGCGACTTCATCACGGAAAGGCCGGACCATCTGAGAGTGGCAGGTGTAGCAACCTTCCCGCACATAGATGTCTCTGCCATGGAGTTCGAGCGGCGTATAGGGTTTCACACTGCTGATTGTGGGTACATTTGATTTTACCAGGAAGGCAGGTACAAATTCCAAAACACCACCAATTGCCACTGCTACGAAACTCAGGATCAGCAGCTGGGTTGGGCGCTTTTCAATCCACCTGTGCCAGTGTTCCTTGCCGTGAGTAGGAATGACTTTCGGAATAGGTGCAGCCTGTGTCGCTTCATCTGCCATAAAGCTGCCTGCTTTCATGGTCTTATATAAGTTATACACCATTACAACCGCACCGGCGAGGTATAATGCTCCACCAATGCTTCTGGTCACATACATTGGAATGATATGGGTAACGGTTTCCAGGAACTGGAACTGCAACTGTCCCTCTGCAGTGAATTGTTTCCACATCATGCTTTGTGTAAAGCCGGCCCAGTATAATGGAATTGCATATAGAATAATGCCGATCGTGCCAATCCAGAAATGCGTTCCGGCCAGCTTCTTTGAATAAAGTGGTGTATTATACATTTTCGGGATGATCCAGTAGAGCACACCAAATGTCAGGAAGCCGTTCCACCCCAGTGCTCCCACGTGCACGTGCGCAATAATCCAGTCGCTGAAGTGTGCGATAGCATTTACATTTTTAAGACTTAACAGCGGACCTTCAAAGGTTGCCATACCATAACAGGTTATAGCCACTACCATGAATTTCAGCACGGGTTCTTCGCGCACTTTGTCCCATGCTCCTCTCAATGTGAACAAACCGTTCAGCATGCCACCCCATGATGGTGCAATGAGCATTACAGAAAACACAACGCCTAATGATTGTGCCCAGTCAGGCAGGGCAGTATACAACAGGTGGTGAGGACCAGCCCAGATATAAATGAAAATCAGCGCCCAGAAGTGTATGATGGAGAGGCGGTATGAATACACCGGGCGGTTTGCGGCTTTAGGGAGGAAATAATACATCAGTCCCAGGTACGGTGTTGTCAGGAAGAAGGCTACAGCATTGTGGCCATACCACCACTGTACCAGTGCGTCCTGTACCCCGGCATACCAGCTGTAACTTTTCATCCAGCTGAAGGGCATTTCAAAACTGTTTACGATATGCAGCATCGCAACTGTAACCCAGGTAGCGAGATAAAACCAAATGGCAACATACAGGTGACTTTCGCGCCGTTTGAGAATGGTCATGAACATATTCACTCCAAATACCACCCAGATGAGCGTTATCGCAATATCCAACGGCCATTCGAGTTCTGCATATTCCTTCCCCGTGGTATATCCCATCCACAACGTGAGGGCGCCTGCAAGAATGATTAACTGCCAGCCCCAGAAATGGATCTTACCCAGCAGGTCGCTATACATGCGCGCTTTACACAGTCTTTGCAGCGAATAATAAACACCCATGAAAATACCGTTACCTACAAATGCGAAAATCACCGCGTTTGTATGAACGGGGCGCATCCGGCCGAATGATGTCGGCGCCATATTGAGGTTGATCTGCGGGTAGTAAAGTGCAATGGCTGCCCAGAGCCCGGCCAGCATACCGACAATACTCCAGAACATCGTGGCAAAGGCAAACCATTTTACCAGTCTGTTGTCATAACTGAATCTTTCCATCTCCATAGGGAACTTATTTATGCGTTTGGGTTGTTGTAGGTTCTTTAGCAGGCTTGTCGTCGAAGAGTATTCTTACCGGTGGTGAGAATTCATCCTCATACTGGCCGTCCTTTACGCTCCAGATAAAGGCTCCTAGAAATGCTGCTGCCACGGATAGACTCAATACCAGCAACACGATTATTACACCCATGTCTAAATGTTTGCTGTAAAATTATTTTCGTCCCGGCAGCAAAGAGATGATGATGGTCAGGCCCGGCCATGATTGTCATCAATTGGTCAGCCCGAGCTTCCGTGCAGTAATGTGAACGGTACATGCACTGAGGAGAATAATGCTGATGGAACTCGCGGGCATGAGTATGGCCGCAATCATAGGTGATAACAATCCTTGTACGGCGAAGAATAGGCCGGTGATATTATAGAGGATGCTCATAATGAAGCTGGCCATCACAATTTTCCGGTTGCTTTTGCAGAACCGGATAAAACTGTGCAGTTTTCCAAGCTGCTTTCCTTCCAGTATTGCTTCGCTGGCCGGTGTAAATGCGTTGGAACTTTCTGACACGGCAATGCCAATATTGCTTTCCAGAAGGGCGACACCGTCATTCAGTCCATCCCCCACCATCATTACACGGTGGCCTTCACGACGAAGTTGTCTGATGTAATTAAGTTTATCCTGGGGCTGCTGGTCAAATAATAATTCGGTTCCGGGTGCCGTCATTATACGAAGTGATGCCCGTTCGCCGGCATTGTCGCCGGACAGGATGGTCACATTATATTTTCCTTTCAATTCATCCAGGAGGGTAGGCACAGTTTCACGATATTGGTTCCGGAAACGAAAGCGGCCAACCAACTGGTTTTCTTTAGAAATAAATACATTGGTATCAGTGCCGGCATATTTCCTGCCCGTAATATATTTCGCAGAACCGATCGCATACAGGTCGTCGTTCACAATTCCTTCTATGCCATGACCCGCCTTTTCTTCGAATGCCTTCACGCTTATCCTTTCTTTCCCCAGGTGAGCAGCAATGGCTTTACTCAGGGGATGCAGGCTTTGCGCCGCCAGCGATGCTATTGCCTGTTGCTCCTGTGCAGATAATGACCGGCCTTTATAGTCGATCCGGTGTTGATCTGTTGTAGTCAGTGTCCCAGTCTTATCGAATACTATATGATCCACGGTTGCTACTTCTTCAATCACTTCTGCATTACGCAGGTACAGGTTGTTCCGGCCGAGAATACGCAGGATAAAACCGTTGGTGAAGGTATTGCTCAGTAATAGTGCGCAGGGGCAGGCCACAATCAGGATGGCTGTTACCGAGGTCCAGATTTTAGCCGGGTCAGCATAAGCCCAGAAACCGGCCGTAACTATGGCAATGGCAAAAACGATGTATGTAAACCAGGTGCTTATCCGGTGGACGAAAGACGACGATCTTCTTTCCCGGGTTACATTTCCATTCCTGTTCCAAAGGCCTGTCAGGTAACTTTGCGACACCTCCCTGATTACCAGCAATTCGATATTACTACCAACCTGCTTGCCTCCCGCATAAATAATCTCACCAACTTCTTTCAGCACAGGAACTGATTCACCCGTTACAAAACTGTAATCTATAAATGCCTTGCCGCGGGTCAGGATACTGTCTGCAGGCACTAATTCCTCGTTGTGCAGCAACAGGGTATCGCCCGGCACGATATCAGGCAGGGACACGGACTCTTCCTTTTCATGCTTCAACCTGGTTACAGCAATTGGAAAATAACTGGAGTAATCGCGATCAAACGATAACTGCTGGTAGGTCTTATCCTGCAACACCCTGCCGACAAGCATAAAAAAGACAATGCCGGAAAATGAGTCGAAATAGCCGGTTCCAGTGCCCGTAAGCACTTCATACAGGCTGCGCCCGAAGGTTACCCAGATCGCGAGCACGATCGGGGCATCAATGTTCAGAAATCGCATTTTCAGTGCCTTGAACGAAGAGGTGTAAAATGGCATTGCACTGAACACCAATACCGGCAGCGCCAATATCAGGCTTAAATACCGGAAGGCGGTATTGAACAGAGGCGTATCTTCTTCCAGTCCCAGGTAGTCAGGAAAGCTCAGCAGCATGATGTTGGCAAAACAGAACCCGGCAACTCCAAGCTGGTAAATCATTGTTTTTGTTAGCCCTGGCTTTTTGCCATTGAGATCAGTTAGTGAGATATAAGGCTCATAGCCAATGCTGGTCAATATTTCAGCTATTTCACGGAGTGAAACCTGTTGTTCATCGAAGATGATAGTCGCTTCTTTCTTGGTGAAGTTTACCTGGCTCCTGGAAATTCCCGGGTTCAGGCGGTGGAGGTTTTCCAGGAGGTAAAGGCAGGAGCTGCAATGTATGTGGGGAAGATAAAATGTGGTGTGTACCTCGTTTTCCTGCCGGAAACGGATAAGCCGCTGTGCGATTTTTTCATCATCCAGGTAGGCAAACTTGTCTTTTCTGACCTTTATGCGCTGATGACGGCCCGGGTTGGCATTAAGATCGTAGTAATCGCACAGGCCGTTTTCGTTTAACAACTGAAATACCAGTTTACAGCCTTCGCAGCAGAATGATTTTTCCCCGATGTGATAGGGAACATCCGGACAATCTTCGCCGCAGTGGAAACAGGTAGATCGGTTGTTCACGGTAGTTTGCACTGGTCTTACTTTTGGCCGCTAAGCTAGGGTAGGGAGATTTTAGGGAGGATGAGGATGGTCATCAGGCGAACTGATTTTTGTCATTGCGTTGATTTTCTTTTATTTGTTGCCATGAAAAGGATTCTGATTATCGATGATCACGAAGAAATCCGTGAAAATATTGCCGAGATCCTGATGCTCGGGGGATTTGATGCCATGACTGCAGCAAATGGTAAACGGGGTGTGGAACTGGCAAAGCAGGAAAAGCCTGACCTGATCATTTGTGATATCATGATGCCCGAGCTTGATGGGTATGGAGTGCTGCATATGTTGCGCCGTTTACCCGAGACGGAGCACATTCCGTTTATTTTTCTCACTGCCAAAGCCGAACGAAGCGATTTCCGGAAGGGAATGGAGATGGGTGCGGATGATTTTATCACGAAACCTTTTGATGATGTTGAATTGCTTAATGCAATTGAAACCCGGTTCAGGAAACAGGAAATCCTTCAACAGCGTTTTTCCGGAAATGAGCAGGGGTTCAATGAATTGATGCAGAACCTGAACAGCAGCGGCCTCGTGCAGATGGATCCCGAACAGTTCGATTCCACTTCCATCTCAAAAAAACAAATGTTGTATTCGGAGGGCAAACGCCCCCGTTTTCTCTATTTCCTGAAGCAGGGTAAGGTTAAGAGTTATAGAGTACATGAGGATGGAAAGGAATATATTACGAATCTTTATTCCCCCGGTGACTATATTGGTTACATCGCGTTACTAGAGGGCGCGGTGTATGAAGATTCCGCCGAAGTGCTTGAAGATGCAGAAATCGTCACAATACCTGCCGACACTTTCATGCATGCCGTATTTAATGACCTTAACATTGCCGGTAAGTTCATCCGGCTGATCTCCAATGATGTGAAAGAAAAGGAAGACCGCCTGCTGCATCTTGCATACGATTCGTTGCGGAAACGTGTCGCCAAGGCCCTCCTTGAAATCCAGGAGAAATTTCAGTCAGATAAAGCGAAACAGTCCATCGCCATTTCACGGGAAGACATTGCCCAATATATAGGTACAGCTACGGAGTCGCTTATCCGTACACTCGGCGATTTCAAGTCGGAAAAACTGGTAGAAATAAAAGAGGGCAAGATCTTCATTGTTGATCCTGCCCGGTTAAAAAATCTCCTATACTGACTAGTAAATAAAGACTTCGTTTTCGCCTGATGGTATAGCCGACGTGTTCCTCGGAATGGTAATGATCAGTTCACCATTCCGGTAGTTAGCCTGTGTCATCGTGGTATCTGCATCTTCAGGAAGCTGGAAATTGCGCATCCATTCGGAAAAGTTGTATTCGCATTCTTCCTTCCCGAAACAATCATTAATTTCTTCTTTCTTTCCTGCGACCGTCAGTTCTTTTCCCGAACAGTGGATGTTGAAACAATGCCTGTCGAGACCCGGCACTGCCAGTTTGATGATGTAAGCTTCGGAAGATTCAGTAACATTGGCAGGAGGCACCCACCGGGTACGACGTGTCCTTAATCCGCGAGCCTGGTTTTCATCAAAAAGAGGACGCGAAATGCTGCGGCTTTTCTTTGTTGATAAGACTTTCATGGTTAGGTGAAAATTAAGAAGTGAAAAATTGGGTCACCTACGGTTTGGGCAGCTGCTCTTTCGGTATTACGTTGCTAAATGTCTAACAAAAGATAGAATAAAAAGATGACAAAAGTCATTCTTTAATATGATTTAATAAAGGTTCCGCCTTCAACGCGGGGTGACGCAACCGTTTTTAATTTTCACCTTGGAATTCATCCAGGTCCCTGCGCTCTTTTTTCGTTGGCCTGCCAACTTTACTCAGCCTCTTACCTGTATGGAAGCTGGCGGCCTGGTACTGGATGCGCTCGAGTTCCTCAGCCGGAGTTTTATCGATATAATGTTTGATGGCTTCACTGAATTGTACCCGGTTTGAAATTAGGCCAGTTACTTCAATAACCCACTTGCGTGCTTCGGTTTTGACTTCGTATTCGTCACCAATCGAAACTGCGCGTGAAGCTTTCACAGCTACACCATGAAGCTTCACGCGACCTTTTTCTATTGCTTCTGCGGCAATTGACCTTGTCTTGAAAAGGCGGATCGCCCAGAGGAATTTATCAATTCTTATTTTTTCTGTTTCAGCCATATCGTCAGTCCGTTATGCCTTCCCATTCCCTGCAAAGTTTTGGTGGAAGTAGGGGATGGTCTCAATTCCTTTGTAATAGTTGAACAGTTCATATTTCTCATTTGGAGAATGCAGGTTGTCACTGTCAAGGCCAAATCCCATAAATACAATTTTCACGCCCAGTTCCTGCTCAAACAATGAACAGATGGGAATACTGCCACCCCCTCTCACGGGGATCGGAGTTTTTCCGAAAGTTGTTTCGATTGCTTTGGCGGCAGCACGGTATCCGTCAGAATCGATCGGCGTCATATAAGGCTCACCACCATGGTGAAGCTCCGCTTTCAGGGTAACAGATTCAGGGGCAATGCTGTGAAGGTGATCGATCAGGAGTTTCGTGATCTTTTCCGAGTTCTGGTTTGGAACAAGACGACAGCTGATCTTTGCGAATGCCTTCGACGGCAAAACTGTCTTTGCTCCCTCTCCGGTATATCCACCCCAGATACCATTAAGCTCCAGGGTCGGCCTGATACCGGTTCTTTCATTTGTCGTATATCCTTTTTCTCCCCATAGAGCTTTTACACCGAGGTCTTTTTTGTATTCCTGTTCATCAAACGGGGCTTCAGCCATCAGCTTTCTTTCCCCGGCACTAACCACCACCACATCATCATAAAAGCCCGGCACGGTAACACGGTTGTTCTCGTCGTGCAGCGAAGCGATCATTTTAGCCAGGATCGTGATTGGGTTGCCTACTGCGCCACCGTACACGCCACTGTGAAGGTCGCGGTTGGGACCTGTCACTTCAACTTCAATATAAGAGAGGCCGCGAACCCCGATATCGAGCGATGGTATGTCCATGCTTATCATCGCCGTATCACTGATCAGGATCACATCGGCGGCAAGTAATGATTTATTCGCTTTTACGAAAGTTGCCAGGTTAGGCGATCCCACTTCCTCTTCACCTTCAATCAGGAACTTTATATTGGTGGGAAGGCTGTCCGTCTTTACCATCATCTCCAGCGCCTTCACATGCATGAAAAACTGGCCCTTGTCGTCACAAGCTCCGCGGGCGAAGATCTTTCCATCTTTGATCACGGGCTCAAAGGGTCCGCTGTTCCATAGTTCGAGCGGGTCTGCTGGCTGAACATCGTAATGTCCATATACCAGCACAGTCGGTTTTGAAGGATCTGTTATCCGTTCGCCATAAACTACGGGGTGACCCTCAGTCGGGTAAAGTGTCGCAGAGGTAGCTCCCGCTGCCAGCAGGTGATCGCGTACAGCTTCGGCACATTTCACCATATCATTCCTGTGTTCGCTTCTGGCGCTGACACTTGGGATTTTTAATAACTCCAGCAGTTCCTGCAGGAACCGGTCTTTATTTTTTTCCTGATATTCTTTCCAGGCATTCATATGCATCGTTTTAGCGCCACGAATTTAGGCGGTTTTGGATGTCTGTTCAAATCGACTCATTTTCGAACCGGTGTCGCTCATTTGAACGGACGATTGCCGAATTCCATTCTATTTTTTGACGGAAGGGATGCCGCCGTACCGGGCAGTCAGCTTTCATACAAATAGGGCAGGAAAGGTCAAGGCATCCGTCAGTATGGACAAACAGTTCGATACTGGTGCCGAATTCTTTGCGAATGAGCTGGCTGAGAGCGTCCACTTCAGCGTGTGCTTCATATACATTGAGATACCAGGGAACAGTGAGGTGGCAATCAACATGCAACACGCTTCCATATTTAATTACCCGGAGATTATGAAGATCTGTCCAGTTCTGCCGCCGGGCCTCATTAATCCGACCCACCATCTGTTCCAGCAGTTCCTGATCGGCTTCATCCATTATCCCCGCAAGTGATGCGCGCAGGATGTGATAACCGGTATAGATTATGAAGAAGCTGAATATGATGGCCACTATACCGTCGATCAGCTGCACGCCTGTAAAGTAAATAAGAGCAATTCCGGAAAGTATGCCAATAGTTGAATACGTATCGGATTGCAGGTGTTTTCCACTGGCAACAAGTGCCAGTGAACTGTTAGCCCTGCCTCGTTTGATCGCGATAAATCCCATTATGTAATTTACCACCGCGGAGATCCCGATCAGTAGCATTCCTTTGTCGAGCTGCTGCAAAGGCCGGGGCCTGATAAAATGGTTGATACTCTCGTATATTATGATCAGGCCCGCAATCATAATCAGTGTCCCTTCCACTGCTGCTGAAATAAATTCTGCTTTTCCATGTCCGTACGGGTGGTCAATATCGCGGGGTTTCGCCGCAATATACAGGCTGTACAAGCCAATAAATCCAGAGATCACATTGACGGTGCTCTCCAGGGCATCAGTCAGGATCGATACCGATTTCGTAATGTACCATGCTGCTAGCTTCATCACAAAAAGCATGACAGCTACAGCAACGACCCATTGCTGCACCCTGAAGTTTTCCTTTTGCTGTTGCATTATTTCATTGCGCTGTCATAGCGTTGCTGGATAAAATCCCAGTTTACCACGCTCCACCAGTTGTCGATATAATCAGGACGCTTGTTCTGGTACTTGAGATAATAGGCATGTTCCCATACATCTAATCCAAGCACCGGGAAACCGGTTGTTCCTGCCACATCCATAAGGGGATTGTCCTGGTTTGGCGTTGACGTTACAAGCAGTTGCCTGTCCTTAAGTATCAGCCATGCCCATCCGCTTCCGAACCGGTTTTTGCCAGCATCAGAAAACACCTTTTTGAAGTTGTCGAAAGAGGTGAATTTCCCATTGATAGCGGCAAGGAGTGAACCTGACGGCTGGTTATTGTCTTTCGGCGCACGCATGCTTTGCCAGAACAGCTCATGGTTGAAATGACCGCCTGCATTATTCCTCAGTTTCTCTGACAGCCTGGAGATCTTGCCGAAGATGTCTTCCAAAGGTTTTGACCGGTCGATCTTTTCTGCCTGTGCAGCTTCATTCAGGTTCTTTGCATAAGTGGCTGCGTGTTTCGTATAGTGGATCTCCATTGTCATGGCATCGATGGCAGGTTCCAATGCCTTGTAATCATATGGAAGTGGTTTCTGGTCGAAACCGGTAGCGAAAAGGTGAGAATAGGATTCTGGGTGTGAATTCGTGACGGCAGATGCAGCAGTTCCACCAATGAAAGTGCTGCCGAGCCCGATGGCAAGCGAAGCTTTTGTACTGTTTGCAATAAAGCTGCGCCTGTTTTGCTTCGAGGATTTCATATAACCGGTATTTAATTTTATTGTGGCTGGACCTTGCCACGGAAACTTCTCAGGCGATCCATCAACGGCCGGATCTTCCTGAATGCCCTGAAATAGAACTCCTTGTTGAACAACTGCGAATCATGCATCGCCTTGTATGTCAGGAACAGGCCGATGGGAACCAGGATATACGTAGCCAGCCACATCCCCCATACAGCCGGTAATACTGCTTCCTTTGAAAATTTCTTTCCAAAATTGTTGAGAAGGAAGAAGATCACAAAAAAGATTACTGCGAATACCAGGGGGGTACCAATACCTCCTTTCCTGATTATTGAACCCAGCGGAGCACCGATCATAAACAACACAAGGCATGCAATCGACATAGTGAATTTTTCATGCCAGGCCATTTTATGCTGCCTCAGGCTTTTGGCCTTTGCCTCATATTCCATCTTGTTAATATCAAGTGTGCCTTTAACCACCGATACCTGTGAAAGTACCCTTTCATTAGCGGTATTGAACAAAGAATCAGGGATTATATCCTGTATCGAATTTACCTCGTATTTTTTGCCCGAAGGCTTGAATGCGGTGTCAAGCGTTTTCTGGAATTGGATAAAGGGCCCCATTTCTTTGGTAAGCTTATTGCGATAAACATCATGGATCTTATCCAGTGAGTCGATCGCGACGGTAAGTTGACGCACACTCAGCATCTGGTAGTTGTCCTTGAAGAGGCTGTCCTGCGTTTGCGAAAGCTGTAATGAACTCAGATCGAACACTTTTTTGAATTCTTTGAAACCAAGCCGCACGTACTCTGTATTTGTATTCATCCGCGCACCACGTTCGGAATACCGCCAGCCGTTCATCAGCTTGAATTCCAGGAACCGCTTGTCATCTGAAACTCTCATCACACCTTTTTTCGCTATGATGATGTTGTCCTGGAGGCTATAATCTTTTTCATATATGATGATGTCGCGCAATGTGGAATCGTCCTTCTCCTTTTTGCCCACCTTGATCGCATAGCCGGGAATGTTTGTATAGAATGCGCCTTCTCGCAAATCGAACGCCGGCTTTTTATTGATAATATCATACTTAAGCCGGTTAAGCTTCAGGTTCGAAACAGGGATGATGTAGTTGTTGAAAAGGAATGCCACTCCACAAATCAGCATGCTGACAAACAAAAGCGGCCGCATAAATCTTAGAAGTGGAATACCCGCGGACTTGATCGCAACCAGTTCAAATGTTTCACCGAGATTGCCGAATGTCATGATCGAAGAAAGCAGTACTGCCAGCGGCAGAGCAAGTGGCACAACGGTAGCAGCCACATAGGAGATCAGCTGGCCAATGGTAAACAGGTCCAGGCCCTTTCCGACTATATCATCAATATAAAGCCAGAAAAATTGAAGCACCAGCACAAAGAGGGTGATAAAAAAGGTGGCGATGAACGGGCCAACGAATGCCTTTAAGATAAGCTTGTCTAATTTTTTTATCACAGTGACCGGAATGAATTCTGAATAACTTTGATGAAATGAGCGGGGTAAAAATACAGCTTTCCGCAGAGGAAAGGGAAATGGTGAACGATCCGGGCATCATTTTAACGAAGAACAAAATCATAGAAGCAGTGATGGATATGTACGGCGGGCTCAGTGAAGCTGAGGTCAGCTTTCTGAACGCGCACCGCAACAGGTTACCAGAAGCGGTTTTTCGTTACCCGCCAAAGATTTCGAAGGGTGAACAATATCGACGGCTGCCGTGGGTGATGCTCGACCTGCCCCGTGTGTTCGACCCGGAAGCTACTCTGGCGGTGCGACATTTTTTCTGGTGGGGCAATACCTTCTCCGTTGCTATCCAGGCCACAGGAACCTTTAAAGATATGCTGGTTAAAAAACAAGATAGGTGGCCTGATGACACATTGGTCTGCGTTCACGCGACGCCGTGGGAGCACCACTTCGACAGCGATAATTATATTCCGGTAACGGCAATGGATAGGGGTGCATGGGAGGAACAGCTGGAGCAAAAGGATTTCCTAAAGCTGGCAGTGGCCATACCGGTTAGCGGTTGGGATAACGCGCCAGCTTTCCTGCTAAGAGGATTCAGAAGCTGGATGGAACTCTTGCTGACTTAGTTGCCGAGGCGATGGAAAAGATCCTTCACCTGGTAGCCCCATAACTGGCTCTGGTCCTTGATCTCTTTCTTATCTGCAAAATCGTTGATCACCAGGATCGTCTGGTTGGTGACTTCGGACTTCTCTATGCGAAATTCAAAGAATTCTTCTTTGGGTGCATGCAGCCAATGAAACCTGATAAAACTGTTTTCTTCACTTTCCAGCACTTCTGCCTTATCAATTGAACCATTCCATGAAAAGCTGAAAACCTGGTCTCTTTCATCTACTTTGTCGGCGAACCATTCCTGCAATCCCGCCGGGGTGCTCAAAAACTCATATAAAATGGAAGGCGAACACCTAACGGGATACTCCAGCGTATACATTAATTTCTTACTCATCTCCAATCAATATCTGTCTTAAAGAATGCGAACACTGCAATAATAGAAAATTAAATGACGCAGCAAAATAATACTTAAACTATTTTTTGTTCAGGAAACAGGGTGTGATAATTACACAAAGTACCCGTAAAAACACTGAAATGCAGTGAATTACAGGGGTATTTTTTGGCTAAGGTTTAACGAAAAGTTAAATTGCTTTGATAGGTTAAGGACAGGTACAAAGAGGCATTATACAAGAAAACGCTTATTTGTACGTTTCTGATCTGAACTCAACCTCGAAACCCCGAAAATAAACCTCTAAACCAGCCAGCCTATGAGTATGCGTCAACTCAAGATTACCAAATCTATCACCAACCGGGAATCCCAGTCCCTTGAAAAATACCTCCAGGAGATTGGGAAGGTGGAACTCATTGGCCCGGAAGAGGAAGTCCGCCTTGCCAGGCTGATCAAGCAAGGCGACCAGCGGGCGCTGGATCGACTGACCCGCGCCAACCTGCGATTTGTCGTTTCAGTTTCCAAACAATATCAGAACCAGGGCCTGTCGCTGCCAGACCTGATCAACGAGGGCAACCTCGGCCTGATCAAGGCGGCCCAGCGTTTCGACGAAACCCGTGGTTTCAAATTCATCTCCTATGCAGTATGGTGGATCCGCCAAAGCATCCTTCAGGCCCTTGCGGAACAGAGCAGGATCGTTCGCCTGCCTCTCAACAAGGTGGGGTTGACCAACCGCATTCAGAAAGCCTATTCCCAGCTGGAACAGGAATATGAGCGGGAGCCTTCTCCGGAAGAACTGGCTGAACTGCTGGATCTGGACACTGAAGAGGTCAGCGCGACCCTGGGTATCGCTGCGCGGCACGTAAGCATGGATACACCGCTTTCTGAAGGGGAAGAGAATACGATGATCGATGTGCTGGAAAACCCCAATGCCGAGCGTACCGACAAATCGGTGGAGCACGACGAAAGCCTGCGCCAGGAGATCGACCGCTCACTGCAAACCCTTACAGAACGCCAGAAGGAAGTGATCTGCTATTTCTTTGGCATCGGTGTCGACCATCCCATGAGCCTCGAGGATATCGGGGAAAAATTCAATCTTACCCGCGAAAGGGTGCGTCAGATCAAGGATAAGGCCATAACGAAGCTTAAAACGAATTCAAGATCGAAACAGTTACGCACTTACCTGGGTGTGTAATCAATCGCATCAAGTATATTTGCAGTCCATTTAAGGTGAACTTTATGTTCACCTTATTTTTTTGCACAAAACTGCAGGTATGTTTGAATCTTTAAGCGAAAGGCTCGAATCGGCCTTTAAACAGATAAAAGGGGAAGGCCGTATCACCGAACTGAACGTAGCGGCCACAGTGAAGGACATCCGCCGCGCACTGGTGGATGCGGATGTGAACTACAAGATCGCAAAGGAGTTTACTGATAGGATCAAGGATAAGGCCATGGGTGAAAAGGTGCTCACCGCGGTAAGTCCGGGCCAGCTGATGGTCAAGATCGTGAAGGATGAACTGGTTGAGCTCATGGGCGGAACTGAAAGTGAGTTACAGTCAAAAGGCAATCCGGCAGTAATCCTGATCGCCGGCCTCCAGGGTTCCGGTAAAACCACCTTCAGCGGAAAGCTGGCTAACTATCTCAAGACCAAAAAAGGACTTTCGCCACTTCTGGTAGCTGCCGATATCTATCGCCCTGCGGCGATCGACCAGCTTAAAGTACTGGGTGGACAGATCGGGGTGGATGTGTTTAGCGAACCCGATAATAAAGACGCGGTTGACATTGCCCGTAAGGCAGTTATACAGGCACGCAGCCTGAATAAGAACGTCGTGATCATCGACACCGCCGGTCGTCTTGCGATCGATGAAGCGATGATGACCGAGGTGGCAAATGTAAAATCAGCCGTAAACCCCAACGAAATCCTGTTCGTAGTTGACTCCATGACCGGGCAGGATGCGGTCAATACCGCGAAGGCATTCAACGACAGGCTCAATTTCTCCGGCGTGGTTCTGACCAAGCTCGACGGTGATACCCGTGGTGGTGCTGCACTTTCAATCAAATACACCGTTGAAAAGCCAATCAAATTTGTCAGCAGCGGTGAAAAACTGGATACCCTCGATGTGTTCTACCCGGAAAGGATGGCACAACGAATCCTGGGAATGGGGGATATTACGACCCTGGTAGAAAAGGCTCAGGCCCAATTTGACGAGGAACAGGCGAAAAAGCTGGAAAAGAAGATCCGCAAGAACCAGTTCGATTTTGAGGACTTCAAGCAGCAACTGGAGCAGATCAAGAAAATGGGTAATATCAAGGACCTGCTGGGAATGATTCCCGGGGTAGGCAAAGCCATCAAGGATATTGACATCAGTGACGATGCTTTCAAGGGAATTGAGGCCATGATCAATTCCATGACACCTTTTGAGCGCTCGAACCCTGATACTATCGATACAAGCCGCCGTAAACGAATTGCAAAGGGAAGCGGAAAGGATATCGCGGATGTGAACGCTTTTATGAAGCAGTTCGAACAAATGAAGGATATGATGAAAATGATGAATAAGATGCCTATGGGCGGAAAAATGCCGGGCATGGGCGGATTCGGCCGTCGTTAGTTCTATGAAGTTCGTTCACAATTTTTTAGTTTGTGATTAATAATTGGATTGTTACTTTTGCAGTCCTTATCAACGTTAACCCTATTTGTTCACGCATTTAAATTTCTATTTACGATGCCAGTTAAAATGAGATTGCAGCGGCACGGCTCAAAGAAAAGACCCTTCTATTTTATAGTTGTGGCTGACGCACGTGCACCAAGGGATGGAAAATTCATCCAGAAGATCGGTACTTACAACCCCCTGACAGTTCCCGCAAGTATTCAATTGGACCGCCAGCGTGCGCTGGATTGGCTGCACAAAGGTGCAGAACCGACTGATACCGTTCGCCGGATCCTGTCGTTCAAAGGAGTATTGTACCTGAAACACCTGCTGCGCGGCGTGAAACTGGGTCTCTTCGATGATGTTACTGCTATGCAGAAGTTTGAAGTATGGCACAAAGAACACGAAGCCCAGTTGAAGAAGCGCAGTGATGAACACCGCAAACAGCGTCAGGTTCGTCGTTATCCAACCTCCAACAGGAGGCCTCAGCCCCGTAACGAAGGTGGTGCTGAATAACCAGAAGTAAAAAGCTCACAATAAAAACCCGGTGCCAGTCACCGGGTTTTTTGTTTCAGCTCCCATTTTACCCGTCGGGTCCCACCCGTCGGGTGAAATATGTGAAAAACACGGTTTGATGATACAATATAATAACATAGGAAAGATTGTCGCGGGGTTTGGAGTGACCGGCGAAGTGGTGTTAAAGCATTCCCTTGGAAAGAAAACCTCTTTGAAAGGGTTGGAAGCTATATTCATAGAAAAAAGAAAAGGCGAATTCCTCCCGTATTTCATCGAATCGACAAAAGCTAAAAGCGAATCGGAAGTGATCCTCAAGTTGGAAGGTATCAACAAACGTGAAGATGCCTTATCGCTTACCCAGAAACAGGTTTGGTTGACAGAGTCTGACTTCGGGAAATTTGCAGCTAAAACAGCTTCAATTTCACTGCTGGGCTTTCATATTATCCATTCGGGAGAAGATCTTGGCGAAATCCTTGAAGTGATTGAACAGCCTCACCAGGTTCTCTGCCGCATTGATCTTAACGGCAAAGAGGCATTGATTCCTGTTCACCAGGATACCCTGGTAAAAATGGACCAGCAAAAAAAACAGGTATTGCTCAACCTTCCCGACGGACTCCTCGATCTTTACCGGTAACCACAGCCTGTATTACTTGCGGACAGAACTGTAATGAAACCGTACAATTTATGAATGCCGTAAAACCGCCAGTCGATTGTAAATCAACTCATTACTATCCCGGTTTCATTTTTGGTCACGGTTAATCATGTTCGTCAACTACTTTAAAACCGCCTGGCGAAATTTCGTCAATAATAAAGTTCTCGGCAGTATAAACATCCTCGGTCTTGGTATAGGCATGGCCGTTTCCATGTTAATCTGTTTGTGGGTATTCAATGAATACTCCTTTAATAAATTCCTTCCTGACCATGATCGGGTGTACCAGGTCAGAAGAAATTTTAATTCAAACGGGAACATCCTCAATTTCAAAACAACCTCGCTGGCCCTTGGTGAAGCACTGCGAAACGAAGTCCCGGAGATCGAATACGTTGCGGAAACTGATTGGATGGGTCCCCACGGACTCACCTATGCGGACAAGAAGCTGTACATCGATGGGGCTATTACCGGTCTCGACTTCCTGAAAATCTTTCAATACCCGCTGGTTAAAGGCAACCCCCTCACCGTATTTGCAGACCCTTACTCCATAGTTCTTACCGAATCAACCGCCCTTTCCATGTTTGGAACTGTAGACCCGATGCTTAAGACTATCAGGTTCGACAACAAACATGACCTCAAAGTAACCGGGATCCTGAAAGACCTGCCGGAAAATTCCACATTCCGGTTTAAATACCTTGTTCCCTTCAGTCTGCTCGACAATACGCGGCCTGCCATTAAGGAACTCCGTACCGGAAGCTTCAGCGCAAATTCCTTCCAACAGTTTGTAAAGCTTCGTAAGGATGCATCCTATGATCGTGTATCGGAAAAGATCAAAAACATCCAACACCGGCAAGACAATATAAATGCCCGTAACTCACTGGTAATCCTGCAACCGATGGACCGCTGGCATCTCTTTGCTGATTATGAAAATGGGAAAGATGCGAGGGGATTGATTGAATATGTACGCCTGTTTAGTTGTATTGCAGGGCTTGTACTCCTGATAGCATGTATTAATTTTATTAACCTCGCCACTGCGCGATCAGAAAAGAGAGCCCGTGAAGTTGGGGTCAGAAAAGCCATCGGTTCTGACAGGAAAGCACTCATAATTCAATTCCTCACTGAATCCTTTTTCTACACCGTAATCGCCTCGGTAATTTCTCTCTTCCTGGTAATGGTGGCTCTTCCCTGGTTTAACAGCATTACCGGCAGAAGTATTGTCATACCGCTTTCCAATCCTGGATTCTGGATGCTCCTTCTCGCCTGTATTTTAATAACAGCTCTTGCAGCCGGTACCCGGCCGGCGATTTATCTTTCCGGATTCAGTGCTGTGAGGGTATTGAAAGGGTCCATTACTAAAGGAAAAGCGGCTACTCTTCCCCGAAAGGCGCTTGTTGTTCTCCAATTCACCTGTTCCATTGCGCTTATTATCAGCACCATAATTGTCTATCGCCAGATCGGTTTTGCCAGATCAAGGCCCATAGGTTACAATTATGACCGGCTTCTCATGACAGATATGAGTGAAGACCTGCAGATGAACTTCGTCGCAATGAAACAGGAACTGCTTCAACGGGGAGTGATTGAGAATATGGCCACGTCCTCCGGACCAGTGACGAATATCAACTGGCACACAGATATCGACAACTGGCCTGGTAAAAACTCGGGCGAGACCATTGAAATGGGAGCGATCGTGGTTTCCGAGGACTATTTCAAAACTGTTCAAATGAATTTTGCTTCAGGCAGGAATTTCTCAGGACCTGACGATTCTACCAGTCTCATCTTTAACGAAACTGCCATCAGCCAGATGCGGTTGAAAGATCCGTTAAATCAAAAGATCAGCTGGGACGAAGCGCAATTCAGTATTAAAGGGGTGGTTAAGGATGCGTTGATGACTTCACCTTATGCTCCGGCCGAACCTACCATGTTTGTGGTATCGCCAGACCATTCCGGTATTTTACTGTATCGCCTTGCCAAGAACATCAGCACTCCCGATGCATTAAAAGTGCTGAATGAAGTCTTTGCTAAATACAATCCTTCAAGGCCATATGAGTATATGTTTACTGATGACTCCTATGCCAGTAAATTCAATTTTGAAATGCTGGTTGGAAAACTGGCTGGCATTTTTGCTGCCCTGGCCATTTTTGTTTCCTGCCTGGGATTATTTGGCCTGGCAGCTTATGTTGCCGAACAAAGATCAAAGGAAATTGGCATCAGGAAAGTTCTCGGAGCGAATCTTCCGCAAATCTGGATGCTCATCTCCAGGGATTTCATTTTACTGGTTTTGATCAGCAGCCTGGTAGCATCTCCTCTTGCATATTTCTTTCTGCAAAATTGGTTGGAGAAATATTCTTACCGTGTACAGATCGGTGTGGAAGTTTTTGTTCTTGCAGCTTTGCTTGCACTTGTGGTCGCTGTCATAACCGTAAGCTTCCAATCGATCAAAGCCGCATTGGCTAATCCGGTCAGGAGCCTGCGAGCTGAGTAAACGCGTCGCCCGGGCTGGCAACATGGTACCTGCCTAAAAGTTTTTCGATTTGGATCCAGTGACGCTGGTTATGCGCTACCAGGAACATCAGTATGTCGCCCAGCTTAAGCCTGATAAAAGGTGCGATTGTGATGGGCACTCTTATGCTTTCCAGGTCTGATTTCGCAGAGCGTTCAATAAGCAATATGAACTGGCGCTGCCAGCGCAGGAATTCTGCTATTACAGAATCGGTATCGAGTTCCGGGTCGGGTGAATGATTCTTCATCGCTTTCATTTTATTTTTCACCACACCATTTTTCGGCATCATTGTGCGCGTAAAATAATTTCCCAGCCACCCCGGTTGAAAAGAAGACGATGGCACCGAAGCAGTCTTCTCTACCAGTTCGTTCATCCGCGGAATGTAAAAGCGATAGTAGCCATTGAGATGTTCAAGAACCTGAACTGTGTTCCAGCGGCCTTTCCCATCATTGGTTTCCAATATTTCATGTGGGGTATTCTTACCGATCTCTTCCATCTGTTCGAGAAGGAATATCGAATCCTCCCTGAGTGTTTCCCGTAGGTCGGCGGTGTTAAGTCGTTTCATTGTTTTTATTTGAAATCAAAGCTAGGAGGCACTGAAGAACTGAATCTTGGTCCACACCAAGATTTTCCGGGAACCCATACAGCGGTTACCTTATTCACGTTTTCATTTAAGTCTCACTGTCGCCAGTAATTTACTGAACGTAGTGGGATCAATGCCGAGGTAAGACGCAAGGTATTTGTGAGGAACCAGGTTCAGAATATGCGGACTTCTTTTCAGCAGGGTCTTGAATTTTTCTTCTGCAGTGTATACCAGCAATTCGATCTGCCTTTCCAGCACGCCGGAGGTCGCCAGGCAAAGAGATTTATACATCGCTTCCGCAATATTACGGTGTTGCTTACGGAGCTGTTCAACCTGGCTGAAACCTGCCCGTAAAAAACTGCTAGTTGTAAGTGTTTCAAGATAATACCGCGAAGGTTGTTGCAAAAGGAATGAATCAAGAATACCTGAGAAAGAGTAAGGGTAAGTGAATACTACAGTGGCTTCCCTGTTCTCATGCAGGTGAAAGCCGCGCTGTAATCCATCTGTCACCCAGTAAAGATATTTTTCCACTTCGCCAGCTGCTGTAAGGATCTCTTTTCGCTTAAAAGTTACCGGCACCCATATTGAACTGAACGCCTGCCACTCCTCTTCATCGAGGGGGTGCAGGGCGTTGAATTGCCGGCGCATTGCTTCCAATGGATCTGGTGATTCAGGCATAATTACAAATTACTTGACATCAGAACGAATGAATTCGGCTGCGAGTTTCAACCGGTAATAAAGATTGCTAAGCGTGAGCGAAGTATTGTTACGCAGGTTCGCCACTGAACCGCCGTTCATCTTCTGCAAGGTTTTCATTTCTTCAATCTTTTCATCAATCTTATCAAACAGCTGCTCAATGGTCCACCCCTGGTAACGGCGGTTCCTTTCATCTGTAATGTGATAGGGTTCAATCTTCCCCGCCTTCAGTTTGGCAAAACTGAAGTTGGCAACAACAGCAGCTTTTATTGCTTCATTTGACAAATGAACTATCAGGGTATCATCCCCGAAACTGTTCAGGTAACCGTTCTTAAATACATTCAGGTTCTGTTGCAGTTCCCTCAGGACCTGTTTTTTCTGTACATCATTGGTATCTGCCTTTTTTTGCAGGAAACTGATCAGCTTTTCCAGGGGCCCGAGACCCGCTTTTAACCATTCCATGGATTAAAAATAATATATGCGCTGCGATTTGGCGAGAAGTCAATAGGTGACTTATAGACCCCTCGCGGCTAAATCACTAAATTTGTCCATGTCCCCGAACAGGTTGATAGCACATTTTGACCTTGATGCATTCTTCGTCAGCGTTGAGTGTCTCAGCAACCCATCATTAAAAGGCCTGCCACTCGTTGTGGGAGGAGCTACCGACCGGTCAGTGGTGGCGGCCTGTAGCTATGAGGCGAGGAAATATGGCATCCAGTCGGCGATGCCCATGCGAACTGCACTGCGGTTATGTCCGCACGTTACCATCGTGCCCGGCACCCGTGGTGAGTACAGCAAATATTCAAGAATCGTTACCGAAATAATTGCTGCAGAAGCGCCTCTCTTTGAGAAGGCATCCATTGACGAATTCTATATTGATCTCTCAGGCATGGAAAGATTCTTCAAACCGCTGGAATGGACCCTTGCTCTCCGGCAGAAGATTATCGACCAGACACAGCTTCCCATCTCATTCGGACTCGCCGCCAATAAAATGATTGCCAAGATCGCCACTGACGCTGCCAAGCCCAATGGATGGCTTTATATTGAAGCCGGTAAGGAAACTGACTTCCTGGACCCCATGAAAGTTAATAAAATTCCCGGGGTAGGGGACCACACCTACCGGGACCTGATGCAGATAGGGATTGAAACGATCAGGGAACTCCGGCTCAGCAATCCGGACCTGCTTACGCGGCACCTGGGTAAATACGGTACCGATCTCTGGAATAAAGCTCATGGTATTCACGCCGGGCAGGTAACCCCTTACCAGGAAGCTAAGTCCGTCTCTACAGAAAACACTTTCGACCAGGACATCAACGACTCATCTTACCTGCTCACCGAACTGGTGCGGATGACGGAAAGAGTAGCATACGAACTGAGGCAGGATAACAAAATGGCAGGCTGTGTTGCCGTAAAGATCCGTTACCCGGATTTCGAGACAACTTCCCGGCAAACAACCATTCCCTACACTTTCTATGACGACGAGCTTATTCCCCAGGCCAAACTTCTTTTCCAGCAATTATACCGGAAGGGGAAACCTGTTCGCCTGCTTGGGGTTCGGCTGAGTGAACTTACCGACGAAGCAAGGCAGACCAATCTATTCCAGGACGTTAACCGCAAAGCCGATCTCTATAAGGCAATCGACTCAGTAAAGAATAAATTCGGAAAGGGTTCCATTTCCAAAGCAGGCGGACAACAAGGGAAAAAATAAATTCCTACCGGGTTTGTAGGATTTATGTATTTTAGCATTCCACCTATAAAAATAAATTCCAACATATGAGTTTACGTCTAGGCGATACGGCGCCCGACTTTAAAGCCGTAACAACAGAAGGTGAAATCAGTTTTCACGAATTTCTCGGGAACAGCTGGGGAGTACTTTTTTCGCACCCTGCAGATTATACACCAGTATGCACAACGGAACTGGGAAAAACCGCTTTGCTGAAACAGGAATTTGAAAAGAGGAATGTAAAAGTGCTTGCAGTAAGTGTTGACCCGCTCGATAAACATTTTGGCTGGCGTAATGATATTAATGAGACCCAGAATTGTAATGTCGATTTCCCCATCATCGCAGACGAAAAGAGGGAAGTTGCCACTCTCTATGACATGATCCACCCGAATGCATCTGAAACTTTCACAGTGCGTTCACTCTACATAATCGGACCCGATAAAAAGATCAAACTTATGATCACATATCCGGCTTCAACCGGAAGGAATTTCTTTGAGGTATTGCGCGTAATCGATTCATTGCAGCTGACAGCAAACTACAGTGTTGCGACACCTGCCGACTGGAAAGCCGGTGAAGATGTGATCGTTGTTCCTGCAGTAAGCACAGAAGACGCAGTGAAGAAGTTCCCTAAAGGTGTGAAGATCGTGAAGCCATATTTGCGTTACACTCCCCAGCCGAACGTCGAAAATTAAAACTGGTTAATCAGAAAATTAAGAGGACGCTCTATCAGGAGCGTCCTTTTTTTATGTTCCATTATGTTGTTATTAGGTATATGTCTTATGTATATGGCACTGTAAAAAGCAGGAGAAGTCTTTACACACCGTCGATACCTGGTAAATCCGACCATTTTTCCATCATTTGAAAACGAAGCTGTAAAGTTTAGATTTCCATTTAATTAACCCAAAGTGATTCTATTTTACCCCTATGTGTAGGTGAAAACTCTTATCGGATAAATGAGAATACCCTTACGGTGCCGGCTCAACGCTGCATGAGCCTGCATTCTGTGGGCATACAACAATTCTTCCCCACACGTGGCAATTTTTAGCTACCGGGCAGCGTTTTAAAGATGTAATAAAAGTTACAAGCGAAGTACCCGCGCGAGTAATTTTAGTTTTTAACCCGTGGCCTATGCGAAAATTTTCCCCGGATAGTACTTCTATCCCAACAAAATTTTCGGCACCATTTTGGTTGTGTCTACGCGACGCATAGCCATCTATAATCCGACATATGAAAACCAATCCAACACTTGGCTTGCTGTTGTTGTCATTCACAACCGTATTTGCCATGTCCTGTAACAAGAACGATGGTTACAGTGAAGAAAAACCAAAGGAAGAGATTGAAGTACCAGTACCGGCTGCAGTCTCGACCAAAATTTCGCTCTTTCAAAATCTGACAAGTTCCGAAACTGAAACAGGTGTTTTCAGTATCACCAAACACAGTAACGGAAATGCATCTGTCAAGGTAGTAATGCATGAAGCATTCCGCAAGGCAGGTGAACAGTACAAGACTTCGCTGGTAGCGTATAATGTAGACAGTGAGACTGATCACGTTTATGCAGAGCTTGGCGAAGTAAATGGTGCAAATGGAATCGGTGGTAAAACGCTTGTGACCATGAAGGACCAGACTGTACCGCTTACCTATGACATGCTGAACGATTTTAAAGGGTTTAAAATCAGAATAACCAAAGGCGCTAAGACGATATCAGAAGGTATGATCCAGTAAAAGACATTATCTATTTAAAACCATTCGCTTAAAAACCATTTTCGCTTAAAAACCAACAACAACGTAAAATCCAATTCTCACGTAAAATCCTAGTTATTTAAAAGTCCAATTATCCGGCAAAAGGTTAGTAAATTCCGACTTTACTAACCTTTTGCTTTTATGGGAAAATACATCCTTGGCCTGCTCCTGCTGTCTTCAGCAATTACCCTTAATGCACAAAAGACAATCATTCACTGCGGCCGCCTGATCGATGTTAAGGCGGGCAAAGTGCTTACATCCATGACTATCGTCGTGGAAGGGAAGAAAATCTCGGATATCCAGCCTGGTTATACACCACCCTCATCAGCTGACAAACTGATTGATCTCAAATCGATGACAGTGATGCCCGGACTGATGGACATGCACGTTCACCTGGAAAGTGAGACCCGCCGTGGTGCGGCTGCCGACAGGTTTGTTCTCAATCCGCCCGACATTGCCTTCAGCTCCCTCAAATATGCCCGTATCACCCTAATGACCGGTTTTACGACAGTCCGTGATCTTGGCGGATCAGGTGTGAACATCGCACTACGCAACGCCATTGCCCGTGGAGATGTGGTCGGCCCCAGGGTATACACAGCCGGTAAATCAATTGCCACTACTGGTGGACATGCAGATCCTACTAACGGTTACCGCCGCGATCTGATGGGGGACCCGGGCCCAAGGGAAGGTGTAGTAAATGGAAAGGAAGATGCGTACCATGCGGTACGTCAACGTTATAAGGATGGATCAGACCTCATTAAGATTACAGCTACCGGTGGCGTGCTCAGCCAGGCAAAGGATGGTGCCAATCCGCAATTCACGGAAGATGAGGTCCGGGCAATCGTAACCGCTGCAAAAGATTATGGTTTTATTGTTGCCGCGCACGCCCACGGCACGGAAGGCATCAAACGGGCTATTCGCGGCGGGGTTACTTCTATTGAACATGGTACCATGATGGATGACGAAGCCATCTCCCTGATGAAACAATACGGTACCTGGTATGTGCCTACTATCACTGCCGGAAAATCAACCGGTGACAGCGCAAAGATCCCGGGTTATTACACGGAAATCGTGACTCCCAAAGCATTGAGCATCGGTCCGCGTATCCAGGCAACATTTGCCAAAGCCTATAAAGCAGGAGTAAAGATTGCTTTTGGTACCGATGCGGGCGTTTTTGCCCATGGTAAAAACTGGATGGAATTCGTATACATGAAAGAAGCAGGTATGCCCGTTCTGGAAGCGATCAGGGCTGCAACCTTGTCTGCGGCGGAACTGCTGGGAGTAACCGACCAACTTGGCTCCATCGAAAAAGGGAAGCTGGCCGATATCATTGCAGTTGACGGAAACCCGGTGGATGATGTAAATGTCATGGGCAAAGTGAACTTTGTGATGAAGGAAGGTGTAGTGTATAAACAATGACCCGTATTTCACTCCATAAGGGTGATATCACAAAACTCCGGGTGGATGCCATCGTGAATGCCGCCAATTCCTCACTTATGGGCGGCGGTGGAGTTGACGGCGCCATCCACAGGGCTGGTGGTCCCGCAATTCTCGAAGAGTGTCGCAAAATAGTTGCCCGCCAGGGTGGTTGTAAAACCGGTGAAGTGGTCATCACAACCGCTGGTAATCTGCCTGCAAAATTTGTGATCCACGCGGTTGGGCCGGTGTGGCATGGCGGTAACGAAGGTGAGGAGAAACTTCTTGCGGACTGCTACCGCAATTCCCTTGTAATGGCCGGATCCCATGGCTGCCGGTCGGTTTCTTTTCCCAATATAAGTACTGGTGTCTACGGTTTCCCGAAAGACCGTGCGGCGGTGATCGCAGCAGGCACGGTGATTGATTTCATAAATAGCAACGATACACCAGCAGAGGTGGTCTTCGTTTGCTTTGATGAGGAAAATTACCAACTCATCGCAGCGGCATTGAAGCGGAATGATTAATCATTTAGTGTGTAACTTTATTACCTGCCCATCCGACTGGCATGTTGTATGGAGTATAAAGACTACTATAAGATATTAGGCGTAGATAAAAAGGCCTCGCAGGACGAGATCAAGAAGGCCTTTAGGAAACTTGCTGTCAAATACCATCCGGATAAGAATCCAGGCAATAAGGAAGCGGAAGACATGTTCAAGCTCATTAATGAGGCTAATGAAGTATTGGGCAACCCGGAATCACGAAAAAAATACGATACTCTTGGTGAAAACTGGAACCGTTACCAGGAAGCTCCGCGTGGACAGTACGACCAGGGCGGTGGCGGTTTCCGGTTCGAAGGAGATTTCAGTGATCTTTTCGGTGATTCCAATGGCGGCAATTATTCCGATTTCTTCAGTGCTTTCTTCGGCCAGGGAGGCGGGGATGGCGGTGGTAAAAAAAGCCGCCGGTCACGAACTTCCTCCTTTCGAGGTGGCGATTATGAAGCGGAGGTCGAGATCACTCTTGACGAAGCATTTCATGGTACAAGCCGCATCATCCAGGTGCACGATGAAAAGATCCGCATTTCACCAAAACCAGGGGCATACGAAGGACAACTGCTGCGCATCCGCGGTAAAGGTGCACCCGGCAGCTCGGAAAAGGAACGCGGCGATCTTTATGTGCGCATCCGCGTGAAGCCACATCCTTTGTATGAAAGAAGGGATAACGATCTATATTTCACCAAACAGGTAGACCTCTATACTGCCGTACTGGGCGGGGAAGCCATCATTGAGACTTTGTCAGGCGCCATAAAAGTAAAAGTTGATGCAGGGGTTCAGAACGGAAAGACTATCCGCATCAGGGGAAAGGGTATGCCATTTTACGGTAAGCAGGACCAGCACGGAGACCTCTATGTAAAACTGCAGGTATCTATTCCTGTTAGTCTTAGCAGTGAAGAACGGAAGCTGTTCGAACAGCTCCGCACGCAATACGAAGAGAAGCATGGGAAAGCCCATAAACAGGAAGTTTGAAAACAAGAAAATTCAATGCTATGTATGATCTGATAAGCAGGTATGAAACTACCTTAAACAGCAAGGCTGAGCATTTTGAAGAAGTACTGGAAAGTATCAGGTTCATGTACAACTGCCGTCATCTTTCTGAAACCGGGCTCTTCCGGAAGGAAGATATCAATGATGCTGTAGGCCGGGCAATGCTCGTGTGCCAGCTTAATGGAATCGATTCCCGGCATCATTTCAAAATAGTATATGTGTTTAACGAAGCAGATAGTTCCGTGACCACCGATTGGTGCATGACCCGCCAGGGATTGTCACTCGTGATCATGAACGCGCCTGCACCAAATCTTGCAATTGCGAAGTGGCAATGGCAGATGGCTAATATGATGGATGTTAAAATGTGAAAATAAAAATTATATAGTGGAGGCGGATATTTTCACGTTATACGAATCAGATTTTTACCGGGTGATCGACTTTAAGTGCCGCTGCATGGATTGCAATACGTCGAAGCCGGAATACAGCGCATCATTCAGCATCAGCTTTGTGCGTAAGGGAAATTTCCTGTTCAATGTATTCAGGAATTCACTCGATTCCTACAACGGTTGTATTCTGGTGACCAAGCCCGGCTTTGAACGGACCGTCACCCATGCCCATGAAGTGCCCGATGAATGCAGCATCATTGAATTCACTTCAGAATTTTATTCGCTTCTCCATGAACAATTCCCACGCAACATCTTCTTCCTTGATAATGACATTCACTCAACCCTGATCAAGGCCGGACCCGAATTGGAACTGTTGCATCATGAAGTAATGACAAACGCCCTTTCAGGTACTGCCCAGCGTCTCGACATGGATAATCTTGTTCTCGATATAGCAGATGCGGTTCTGCACAATATCATTCCATACAGGCGTGAAAAGCACATCACAGAAAACCTGAAAAAATTTCACCTGGTTACTATCGAACGGGCAAAAGAATACATGACAGATAATTTTGTGCGCGATATTTCGCTTATGGAACTCGCAACTTTCTGCCATGTGAGTCCTTTCCATTTCAGCAGGATCTTTAAATCATTTACCGGCTTGCCACCATTTAAATTCCTGGTGTCTATCCGGTTGAAGCATGCAGAGTTGTTGCTGAAGAACACCAGGCTTCCAGTTTCTGATGTCGCGTTTTTATCAGGTTTCAACAGCATTGAACATTTCACTGTATCCTTTACTTCAAAGTATTCTATCCCGCCTGCGAGGTACCGCGATCCGTCGCTCCGGCGATCCGTGAAATAGCAAGATTCCTAAAGTCTTTCGCAACTGCAGCCGCTAGTTTTACCGGAAACAGTTTTATGAAAAAGATACTATTGGAAACCCTTGCAAATTCAAGGGCCTACACACTTGCAGTTGCAGCTGCAATGCCTGCGGACAAATATGATTTCAAACCTAACGATGCGGTCTGGAACTTTGGCGAACAGCTGGATCATATTGCATATGGCATTCGCTGGTGGCAGGATAACTTTATCAGCGGCCGGAAAACGGAATGGGCTCCGCCTAAAGCAGAAGTTGACAGGGAGAAAGTGATCGGGCATCTGACAAAAGCATATGCTGATCTTGAAAAGTTGATCCGGGATGAAAATGTTAATAATGATGTTGTGAAAGGATTTTATGCCACTAACGATCACATTACACACCACCGCGGACAGGCAGTTACCTACCTGCGCTGCCAGGGCATTGCGGCACCTGAGTATGTATTTTAATCCATCTAAAAATTTTATATTTAGTAACACTATTTCCTTCCCTCCAAACAAACTCATATGCGCAAATTGTTGCCGGTAATAGCTGTTACCTTAAGTTGTTCCTGTTATGCCCAGGTAGATGCCAGCCTGTTCAGATTTCCAGACATTTCCGGTTCTCAGATCGCTTTCGTTTACGGGGGCGATATCTGGATAGCGCCGAAGGAGGGTGGAACTGCAAACAGGCTGACATCTTCCGCAGGGGAAGAATCATGGCCACGCTTTTCACCGGACGGCAAAACTATCGCCTACAGCGCAGGATATAATGGTAACATTGATGTGTACACGATGCCGGTAACCGGCGGCATTCCCCTCCGAGTTACATATAATTCCATGCCCGACCGTATGGTAGAGTGGTATCCGGATGGAAAAAACATCCTGTTTGCTTCTGGCAGGGAAGAAGGGACAAACCGGGCAAGCCAGTTTTTCAGGGTTTCGAAAACGGGTGGGCTCCCCGAGCGATTACCCCTTCCTTACGGTGAACTGGCAAGCTTTGCGCCTGACGGTAATAACATGGCCTATGTTACCCGCATCACCGAAAATTACCCGTTCAAGCGTTATCATGGCGGTTTCGCTTCTGATATCCTCGTCTATAATATCTCCCGGAATCAGGTTGAGAACATCACCAAAAATCCGGTGACTGACGGAAAGCCTGCATGGATCGGTAATAAGATCTTTTACGTTTCTGACGCGGGCACAAATCAACGGAGAAATGTATGGGTGTATGAAACCAATACCAAAAACCTGAAGCAGGTTACCAGTATTGAAAAGGATGACGTCAATTACCTTGCCGCAGGCAACGATGAGCTCATTTATGAAGCCGGCGGTAGATTATACCTTTTGAATGCCGGTGATTACAAATCGAAGGAGATTAAGATCAATGTCATGAATGACCAGTCCACCCTCATGCCCAAAACTGTGAATGTGAGCCGGAATATCCAGGCATTCGATCTTTCACCCGATGGCAAACGTGCCGTGATAGGCGCAAGGGGCGAATTGTTCAGTGTTCCTGCAGAGCAGGGATATATTCTCAACCTTACCAATTCGAGCGGTGCTTTTGACCGAAATCCATCCTGGTCGCCTAATGGTAAACAGATCGCATACTGGTCAGATGCCTCAGGCGAATACGAGATCTGGATCAGGGACGCCAGCCAATCTGCTGGCGGTAAGAAACTCACATCTTTCGGGAAAGGTTTCGGATTCCGGTTGTTCTGGTCGCCAGACAGTAAAAAGATCGCCTTTATCGATCACAAACAATCCATCCATGTAATGACGGTTGCTACCGGCGCACTTGATGAAATCGATCGCACAAAGAAACAGTCATATTCTTCGTTGAATGGATTCGAGGTCGCATGGTCGCCCGACAGTAAATGGCTGGCCTACTCCAAAAGCCTCGATAATGGCAACGAAGCCCTGTACCTGTATAACCTCGAAACAAAAAAACTCGCCCAGGCTACATCCGGTTATTACAACGATGTTAACCCGGTATTCGACCCCAGGGGGAAATATTTATATTTTCTAACGGACCGCAATTTTTCCCCTTCCTATAGCAGCCTGGATGCTTCCTGGATCTATGCCAACAGCACACAAATTGCTGTAGTGGCACTAGATCCTGCAACCAGGCAATTGCTGCAGCCAAAGAACGATGAAGTGAAGATGGAAGACAAACCGGAGAAAAAGGACAGTTCCGCCACCTCAGGTGCAGCACCGGGTTCCGCTACAGCTTCAAAACCAGGGGAGAAAAAGCCCGAGGACAAACCAAAGCCTGCATCGCCCGAATCGAAAATCGTGACAGAAGATCTCGAAACGCGGATAGAAATCCTTCCTGTCATTGCCGGAAATATTTCACGCATTGTTCCGATCGAAGGAAAGCTCATCTTTCAGCGCTTTCCTAATACCGGTGCAGTTCCCGGCAGTTCCACACTGTTCTTTTTCGATCTTGATAAAAGGGAAGAGAAGACAATCCTGGCCGGGGTCAATGATTTTACAATTTCCTCTGACGGCAAGTCAATCCTGGTAAGGGATGGCCAGGGTTTCGCGATCATTTCACCGAATCCCGAACAAAAAATTAACAAGCGGCTTCCGACCAGTGACATGGAAATGGTGCTTGTTCCGCAGGAAGAATGGAAACAGATTTTCAATGATACCTGGCGGCGTTACCGTGATCTGTTTTATGACCCGAATATGCATAAAGTAAACTGGAACCAGCAACGCGAACATTATGGCAGCATGATCGACGGTGCCCTCACCCGTTGGGATGTGAACAACATACTCGTGCAGTTGATCTCCGAACTGAGTGCCGGCCATACCTATGCTGGCGGAGGTGACATGGAGCAGTCGCCCGTGAGGGAAGACGGGTTTCTCGGGATTGATTGGGAAGTGGCAGATAAAGGGTACCGGATCAAAAAAATCATTCGCCCGGCAAAGTGGGATAATGAAGTCCGATCGCCTTTCGATAAACCGGGAATCAGTGTAAAAGAAGGTGATTTCATCCTGTCGGTTAATGGTCGTCCGCTCGATACCAACATTGACCCGTATGCGTACTTTGAAGGACTGCCAGGTAAAACCGTCACATTAAAAATCAACAGTAAAAACTCGTCCGAAGGAGCAAAAGATATCGTGATCACCACCCTGAATCCTGCACAGGAAAGACGGTTACGTCACCTCGCCTGGATCGAGCAGAACAGGAAAAAAGTGGATGAGTTATCCGGCGGCCAGCTTGGATATATGTACATGCCGAATACCGGAGTACTCGGTCAAACTGAACTGTTGCGGCAGTTTTACGCACAAATCGATAAAAAAGGATTCGTCATAGACGAACGCTTCAATGCCGGCGGGCAACTTGCCGACAGGTTCATTGAGATGCTGAACAGGCCGGTATTATACAATATTGCATGGCGAGATGCTGATGTCACGGTATGGCCTTTCCGCGCTAATGATGGTCCAAAGGTTATGCTCATCAATGGCTGGGCCGGATCTGGCGGTGACGCGTTTCCCTGGGCATTCCAGCAACTTAACCTCGGCCCGATCATCGGCGAAAGAACACTGGGCATCCTCGTTGGCCCCGCCACAGGTCACAACCTCATAGATGGTGGATTTATTACCGTTCCTGATGCGCGACTCTATGGCAACACTGGCAAGTGGTTTGCCGAAGGCTATGGCATCAAACCCGATTTCGAAGTGTGGGACGATCCTTCCGAACTGGTAAAAGGAAACGATCCGCAACTCATCAGGGGCGTTGAAGAGGCACTGCGGCTCGTTAAGGAAAAACCCAGGAAATTGTACCCGCGTCCGCCATTCGAAGACCGGACTTCTGATGGTCTTAAAAAAGCTGCCTTCTGATGCGAACTATCCTGCTGTTGATATTACTTGCATTGGATATTTTCCCCCGCGGTCTACACCGCGGGGGAGACCAGGAAGGGCAGTACACGACCCTCCGCAACGCCATGGTTGAGCAGCAGATAGTTGAAAGGGGAGTTAAGGATCCCGCCACACTCCATGCTATGCGCAAAGTACAACGCCACCTCTTTGTACCGCAGGACCAGGTCAGGAATGCATATGAAGACCGGCCGCTTCCTATCGGTTTTGGGCAAACGATCTCGCAGCCATACATCGTTGCGTTGATGACGGAAACGATCCGGCCGGCAAAAGGGCAGAAGGTGTTGGAGGTCGGCACAGGTTCAGGTTACCAGGCTGCAGTGCTTGCGGAGATCGTTAAAGAAGTATACACTATTGAGATCGTTGATACACTTGCCCAACAGGCTACACGCCGGTTGAGGGCAAATAAGTATAACAATGTAGTTGTAAAAAGCGGTGACGGTTATTATGGATGGAAGGAACATGCGCCATTTGATGCCATCGTTGTCACCGCAGCAGCAGAACATATTCCTCCTCCGCTCATCGAACAACTAAAGGATGGAGGTCGCATGATCATTCCCGTGGGCTCACCGTTTATGGTTCAGCAACTGATGCTTGTTGAAAAGATCAAAGGAAGAACCCGGACAAGCTCGTTGCTGCCTGTTCGATTCGTTCCCTTCAAGCGAAACCCATGAGCAACGCGCGGACTATAGCGGCCGTTGTGTTGATCTCCCTTTCAATAATCGATTACCAGGTTGCTATTGTTCAGCTGTTCTCCCTGTTGCAATGGTATCACTACGCCAGCCTTGTTATTTCAGTGGCACTACTTGGCTTTGGTGCAGCAGGTACGGTGCTGTCGCTTCGCCGGGAATGGCTGATGCAACGTTTCAGCCGGGTTATACCATTCTGCATGATCGCCAGTGGATGGTGTATGATGCTTGCCATCTTCCTCGGCAATGCATTGTTTGCACGCTTCGATTCTTACCTGCTGTTCGTGGAGTCGAAACAGTGGTTCGCATTATTGCTGCATTACTGTTTATTCCTGCTGCCATTTTTTTTTGGTGCCCTCGCACTTGGTATGATCTTTCTTTCCGCTATCAGTAAGATTGGAAAAATCTACTTCGCAAATCTTGCCGGATCCGCTGCCGGCGCAATTCTTGCCGTACCTGTTTCCTGGTGGCTTGCACCTGCCTCGTTACCGGCCTTCGCTGCACTGTTCGCTGTAGTCGCAGCCATTTGTGTTATGCCTGTCGCTGCAAGATGGTTACAGGTTTCCGCAATAGTTTCGTTACTGGTATGTTTTGCAGGTATTTTCTTCCCTCTCAGACTCAACTATTCAACCTATAAAAGTTTAAGTAAAACCCTGACGCTGCCAGGATCGAAAGTGGTTTTGGAAGAACGCGGCCCTTTTGGTTATGTTCATGTGGTAAAGTCTGGTGCCCTTCGGTACGCACCGGCACTGAGTCTCAGTTACCAGGGAGAGGTGCCGGTCAACAACGTCGTATTCAATAATGCAGACTGGTTCGGTCCGCTTGCATCCTGGCATCCGGGTGATTCCATGCACCTCCTCGATTATAGCACGATGGCACTGCCCTATGCCATTTCAAAAAGGGAGAAAGTCCTGGTATTGCAGGCAGAAACAGGTCTGCAGGTTGCTCATGCCCTCGCTAAAGGCGCGACAAAAATTGATGCCGTCGAATCCAATGTGCAAATAACCAGCCTGCTTAATCATGAGCTGCTGCAGCAAGCTGATTCGCTATTCCTGCGGAAACCCGTTCAGCTCATCACTAAACATCCACGCGTTTACATCGCCCAAAGCAAAGAAAGTTATGACCTGGTCCAATTGCCTGCACTAGGCGCATTCGGTGGCGCTGCAGGCATCTTTGCTATGAAAGAAGAATTCACATACACCCGTGATGCCTTTTCAAGTATGATCAACCTGCTAAGTGATGATGGAGTTATTTGTGCAACGGCATGGATGGACTATCCCTACCGCAACGGGTTGAAACTTGCAGCGACACTTTACGAAAGTGCGATTGCCTCAGGTAGTGAATCGCCACATAATCACATCATTGCAATCCGCAACTGGGGTACTATAACATTCCTGCTTAAACGAAACCCGTTTACGGTTCCTGAATATATCGCTACGCGGTTGTTCTGTGATAAAATGGGATTCGATCCTGTCCTTCTTCCCGGCATATCCGCAGATGTACGCATGTTTTATAACAGGCTTCCTGACGCCGGTTTCCTGCAGAATATCGACCGGATCTTCAGCGGACATGCAGCGCAACTATACCGCGATTACGACTTCAATATCAAACCAGCCACCGATGACCAGCCATTCTTTTCGCAATTCATGAAGTGGAGCAGTCTGCCCCGGCTCAACAAAATTTTCGGCAGTCAGTCCATTCCCTTTCTTGAGCTCGGCTGGCTCGTCGCAGTGATCAATTGTGTGCAACTGGTCATCTTCGCTTTCATATTGATCCTGCTACCACTATATGGTTTAAAAGGCGGAGCGGCGAAGTGGTGGGTATTCTTTTATTTCGGTGCCCTCGGAACAGGTTATATGCTGATCGAGATCATGTTCATTCAGCAGTTCATTCTTTTTACCGGCAATGCTGTGTACGCAAGTTCATTTGTACTTGCAGTTATGCTTTTGTCATCCGGCATCGGAAGCTATGTATCGTCAAAACTGCCCGCGACTCCGGCTACAATCCAAAAAGCGGCAGTGATTGTCATCGCATTTTTTACTGTTTACTTTTTCATTTTCAATTCTTCTGTAAACAGCTTGTCCCGCCTGCCGGAATGGGGCAGAACGGGATTGCTGTTATTGTGCCTGGCGTTACCCGGCTTTTTTATGGGTATGCCATTTCCCTTAGGATTGAGGTTCCTGGATGCAGCTTCCCCACAGCATATTCCCTGGGCCTGGGGTATTAACAGCTGCATGTCGGTAGTGAGTGCCGCCATGGCTTCCCTGGTTTCAGCAGGCGCCGGCTTTTCAGCACTCCTTATCATCGCCTCCCTCGCTTATTTCACTTGTTTAACAGTGATGTTTTTCTATCAGCGAAAGCATCGTCCGGAACAGTAACAGAAGCAGTGGATGCCTGGCTGGAATTGATACCTGCCAGCAGCATAGCCTTGTCCAGTTCGCCGGCCTTGTAATACAAAGAAAGCCTGGCTGACTTATTCGCATGTTGAACGGTCATGATATCTTTCATTTTGAAAGTCATTTCCGCCTCTTTTTGTGAGTCGCTGAAACTCCATTCTTTCAACGTGTTGTTCCTGCTGTCTTTCAGCAATACGGTCCGGCTGCTCCCGATCTTTCCACAATGACTGTAATAAATGCTGACCTTGTCTTCCGCATTATATTTATCAAGATAAATGACCTTCGCAGGTGACTTCGTGGCCACGTACTGTTCAATCAGTTTCGTTCCATTGATGGAAATGGTAAAATGGTCGCTGCCCAGCCTGTACGAAAAAGACAGTAAAGCTGCAGAGCAGGCAAGAATTGCTACCGGGCGGAAGAAGCCGGATTGTTTGATGGTGCGTAACATAAAAATAGATTTTTGGTTATGGACTGGTACAAAGGGACTCAATCCCAAACGGATGGAATAATCCGTTTGACCAAAGAATCATTTCGCTTGATGTTCTGCAGTTCTGTACTGTATTAACCCGCGTTCACTTTCTCCAGTTGCTGGAGCGTGGCGCGCAAGTCTTTCGGTATAGGTGCTTCGAGTGTAAGCTCCTTGCCGTCTATGCCGGTAATCTGGAGTGACCGTGCATGTAGTGCCAAGCGGTTAAGTAAAGGTCTTTCTTCAAGAACATCCTTACCCAGTTTGAATTTTTTCTTGATGGATGACAATAGCACGGGTTGACCATCACCGTAGAGTGGGTCACACACGATAGGGTGACCAAAGTTCTTCATATGCACCCTGATCTGGTGTGTGCGGCCGGTAAGGATGCGGAATTCCATCCAGCTGTATTGCGGGAAACTTTCTATCAGCCTGAATTCGGTTATCGACGGTTTCCCTTTACGCACAACTGTCATCATGCCCTTTTTTACCGGATGCTCACCAATAGGCTGGTCGAGGGTTCCTTCGGTATCATATACCTTTCCAAGTACCAGGCCATTGTACAGTTTCGTAGTTGTCCTTGCCTCGAATTGCTGCGACAAAAACCGGTGGCTTGCTTCGTTTTTCGCAAATACAATCACGCCGCTGGTTTCTTTATCCAGGCGATGTACGGTGAATATCGAATCGAACTGGCGCAGCAGCAGGTCTTTGAGTGAAGGCTCCGACTGTTCGCGGTCCGGAATGGAAAGCAGTCCCGCCGGTTTATTGATCGCAATAAAATCGCCGGTTTCCGCAAGTATTTCGAGCTGTTGTTTCATGTATGTTTATTTGGCGGACTTATCCTTCTTTACTGCCTTATTGAAGTGCTTCAGCACCCTGATCTCCCTTTCGGTAAGCAGCCGCCATTTGCCCCTGTTTACGTTCTTTTTCGTTAGTCCTGCATACATTACCCTGTCCAGACCCTTCACATCATATTTCAGGTGCTCGAAGATGCGACGCACAATGCGGTTCTTGCCGCTGTGGATCTCGATTCCGATTATAGATTTGTCACGCGGGTCTGCATATCCCAGGGCATCCGGGGCAATGAACCCATCTTCGAGTGTGAGGCCATTAATGATGGCTTCAAAGTCATTTTTAGTCAGTGGTTTATCCAGCTTCACTTCATAGATCTTCTTGATCTCGTTTCGCGGGTGCGATAATACCTGCGCCAGCTCGCCATCATTTGTCAGCAGTAATACTCCCGACGTATTGCGATCGAGCCTGCCTACAGGATATACCCGCTCCGCGGTTGCTGTTTTGACGAGGTCCATCACCGTTTTCCTTTCCTGCGGATCGTCAGTGGTGGTGATATAATCCTTCGGTTTATTGAGAAGGATATAAACGAGATTTTTGGAGATGGAGATGCGTTTGCCTTTCACTTTAATCTCATCTTTCTCCGACACTTTGAAGCCTGGTTCCGCAACCTTTTTTCCATTGACAGTAACCACTCCTTCCTTAACTAGTGCAGCCGCATCCCTGCGTGCACACACACCGCTATGCGCAATGAATTTGTTAAGTGGCATCACACCGCTTACCCCTGCTGCGGTGGTTGCGCCAGTATTGGGTTCGCCCTTGCGACCACCCTGATCCGTTACACCCGTACCCTTTGACGGAGCATTCCGGAACTGTCCAGGTTTTGCATGACTTGCTGCCGGTGTGCCGAGGTCAGTGGTCATTCGCTTACCTCCCGGTTTACCGGTATGTTGTGGAGCGCCTTTCGCGCCGGTCAACCTTGAATTTGGTGATTCAGAACCCCCGCGTGTTGCCCGGGCCTGTCTTTTTTCTTCGAATCGTTGGTTAATTGCGGTTTCCCGGTCTTTTTTCTCTTCCCTTCTCTCTTTCTTGTGAGCTTCCTTAATGGTGCCGGATTTCTTTTTGTTCGCAAACTTTTCGAACCCTGAGTTCTTTTTCATGTTTTATAGTTTACTGTTTTACAACAGGAATGGCGGCAAAAGTACTAAAGAATCTTCAGCTTCCGGGTCTCCGCCTTCAACGCCTTCTTCTCGGTCTTGTCTTTCAGCTTCCGTTGCGCTGCGGCAAGTTTCTTATTAGCTTCTGCCACTGACCCGCCCTGACCGTCTTTTCCTCCCCCGGCCTGCACCACCAGGGATAGGCCAAAAATACCAGACATCAGCAATAAAATGAGTTTGTTATACATATCTCTTTTTCACCTTTGACTACTTCCGCCGAATATGGTTTAACTGCCTGGTACCGGGTGTCAGGTCTCCACATCCGGCTCCACTTCTTTGTTTGCGAGCTGTCCGCACGCTGCATCAATATCCTTCCCCCGGCTTCTTCTCAGCCGCACGTTTACCCGGTGCTTTTCGAGATATTGCATGAATTGCATTGTCTTGTCTTCATCAGGCTTCTCAAACGCAGCAAGATCAATCGGGTTGTATTCAATGATATTTACCAGGTCAGCGGGTACCTGCCGGTAGATCTTCACGAGTTCGTCTGCATCCTGCAGGCTGTCGTTAAAGTCCTTGAACAGGATATATTCAAAAGTGATCTCGTTTCCCGTCTGTTTATAGAAATAGTTCAATGCCTCGATCAGCGACTTAATGTTATTCGTGTCGTTGATTGGCATGATCTCATGGCGTTTAGCGTCGTTTGCCGCGTGCAGTGAAAGCGCCAGTTTGAAGCGCACCTTGTCATCACCCAGCTGCCTGATCATTTTGGCAACTCCGGCCGTAGATACGGTGATCCGGCGCGGACTCATCCCAAGACCCTCAGGCGAACTGATCATCTCAATTGCTTTCAGCACATTCTTGTAGTTGAGCAAGGGCTCGCCCATTCCCATGAATACAATATTGGTCAGTTTACGGCCGTAGGCCTTTTCACTCTGCTCGTTGAGCAGTACAACCTCATCGAAGATCTCATCAAATTCCAGGTTTCTCTTGCGTTCCATATAACCGGTTGCGCAAAACTTACAGCTGAGCGAGCAACCGATCTGCGACGACACACATGCCGTTTTCCGCTCGTCGGTAGGAATCAGGACGCCCTCCACGAAATGTCCGTCCACGGTACGGAATCGGCTTTTAACCGTTCCGTCATGGCTGAACTGCGTCACATCTTCGCCTAGCGCAGGCAAAGTGAACTGCTCCGACAGCTTCGTTCTCAGTTCCTTACTCAGGTTTGTCATATCTTCAAACGACCTCGCCTGGCGCGTCCAGAGCCACTCGTAAACCTGTTTGGCCCTGAACTTCTTCTCACCCATTTCCACGAAATACTGCTCCAGTTCGTCCTTCGACAGCTGGCGGATATTCTTTTTAGCAAGTTTCAACATGCTGCAAAGGTAACAGAAACTAAAAAGGCGGGATGGATGTTGCTTTTCAATTTTCATTTTGTTACTTGCCGCATGAAAAAAGTCTACGTAATAGACGCAGTGCGCACACCGATCGGCCGCTATGGCGGTACGCTCAGCAACGTTCGCCCCGACGACCTGCTTGCCCATATAATCAAAGCGTTGATCAGGCGCAACAAAAAAATTAACCCTGACGAAATCGAAGATGTCATAGCCGGCGCGGCAAACCAGAGCGGTGAAGACAATCGCGACGTCGCCCGGATGGCGGCCCTGCTGGCGGGCCTTCCCGTCACCGTCGGCGGCAACACTGTCAACCGCCTTTGCGCATCCGGCCTGCAGGCCATCATGGACGCTACCCGTGCCCTGAAGTGCGGCGACGGAGACCTTTACATCGCAGGCGGAGTGGAAAGCATGACCCGCGCCCCATTCGTAATGTCGAAGTCAGACAGCGCCTGGAACCGCAAACAGGAGATCTTTGATACCACTATCGGCTGGCGCTTTACAAATAAGAAACTGGCCGACATGTACCACCCTTTCTCCATGGGCGAAACGGCAGAAAATGTGGCGAGGCAATGGAATATAAGCCGCGAAGAGCAGGACCGTTTCGCTTTTGAAAGCCAGCAGAAATTTGCCGCTGCCCAACAGGCTGGCAAATTCGAAGATGAGATAATCCCCGTCGAGGTAACCATCAACCGGGAAACGATCATCTTCAAAACCGACGAACATCCCCGCGATACCTCTATGGAAAAGCTCGCTGCCCTCAAACCTGCATTTGCACCCGACGGCACAGTTACCGCAGGTAACGCATCAGGCATAAACGATGGTGCGGCTGCCCTTTTACTCGCAACCGAAGACGCTGTAAGTAGATACCAACTGGAACCGCTGGCCGAGATCATTGCACATGCGACTGCCGGTGTCGACCCTTCCATCATGGGAATCGGGCCTGTACCTGCAACAATAAAAGCCATGCAACGGGCAGGCATAAACGTAAATGAACTTGACCTTGTCGAACTGAATGAAGCATTCGCTTCACAATCAATTGCATGTATCCGTGATCTTAACCTTGATCCGTCTAAAGTAAATGTGAATGGCGGCGCAATTGCATTAGGTCATCCGCTGGGAAGCAGTGGTGCCCGCATTTCTACAACATTGTTGCATGAAATGAAACGGAGCAAAGCAGGATACGGACTCGCAACCATGTGTGTTGGTGTAGGCCAGGGAGCCGCCATCATTTACAAAAGAATTTCATGATATAAATTATCATGTACCATTCACTCATCCAATTTCACTTTATGCTGCAATAGAGGTAAGGTAACTTAAGGGTACACAAACACCTTATGCTATGTTACCGCGAATTTCCTTATCCGGCTTCCTGCTGTCGGCAACAATTGCCGCTGCCTTATCCTGTAGCCCAACCGGGCAAACCGATCGCCTCGAATACAATTTTGACGAAGGTGCCAGGCACCGCCGCCTGGTCATGGACATTCCCTCGGGTGCCGTTTCAGAACTGCATCAACGGGATGAAACCGGCAACCTCGTCAGGACCTTCCGTTACAAAGACGGTTCTGAATTTTATGTTGCCTGCCGCGACGTGGCAATGCGTCCGGTTGTTGCCATCGAAAGGACAACGGAATCAACAACCACACTTGTTAAATCAATGGGCGACCAGGGTAATGGCACTTACCAAAATGGCACACACTGGCGCCGTCAGGCGCGCGACGGGTTTGTAATAGGCTACGATTTCGTAGAAAGCGAGCGTTTGGAAGAGTATGACAGAGCCCTCCATTCCGTGCGTTTTACCAAGTAAGCAAGAAAAGCAAAGCAGGAGAAAATTTACCCGATCGGGTGCCTGGAACTTGCCAGGTACCCGATCTTTTTTTAACTTTCCCCTGCTACCTCGCGAAAACGCAAAAGTCCCCCCTTTACACCCAATACACCCAGCTATGTCACTTGTAGCTCCCACCCAGCAGAAGGAGAGGATTTTTGTTATGGACCTGCTCAGGGGTGTCGCCCTGCTCGGCATCCTCATGATGAACATCCCATATTTCGCAGAATCATATCAACTCGGCGAAAACATCTTCATCCGAAATGAAACAAGCGGTGCCGACTACTATGCCTGGTACATAAAAGCTCTTTCCTTTGAAGGCACAATGCGTGCACTCTTCTCCATGCTCTTTGGTGCCGGCGCTTTACTTCTTCTTAGTCGCCTTGAGAAAAAAGAAATGGACATTACACCCGCCGATTTCTATTACCGGAGATTAATGTGGCTGCTTCTGTTCGGCCTCATCAATGCATTTGTATTGCAATGGCCCGGCGACATTCTTTACTCATATGCTCTATGCGGATTGTTGTTGTATCCCTTCCGCAACATGGCCGCCAGGTGGCTGCTGATTATCGGCATTTTCTGTATGCTCGTTGCCACTTTCAAAGAAACCTACAGCTGGCGGAAGGCATGGATGGTGAAGGAGAAAGGAGAGAAGGCACTGGCACTCCAGCAGCAAAAGAAAAACCTCACGGAGGAGCAGAAGGAAGACCTAAAAACATGGCAGGAAAGGCAGGAAAAAAGAAAGCCGGCGAACGTAATGAAAGAGGTGGAAAAGGAACGTAAGGAAATGCGAAAGGGATACTTCAGCATAACGGGTCATCTCAATGGCATAAACGTAAAAATTGAAACATTCAAGTTCTATCACTTCTTTATCTGGGATGCACTGGCCTGTTTCTTTATTGGAATGGCTCTTTTCAAATGGGGCGTCATCACCGGCATGCGATCGAAAAAGTTTTACTGGATCCTTCTGATCACCGGTTACCTCGTCGGATTCGGCATCAACTATTTCTATATCAAAACCTATCTCGATATCAGGATGCAGTTTTCTTATGTGTATGAACGACTGTTCATAAACCTTTACCAGGAAAGAAGATTGCTGCAGGCACTGGGACACATGAGCCTTTTGATCCTCTTGCACAAATACAATATCCTGAAGATGCTGCAGGTATGGCTGTCACGGGTAGGACAAATGGCCTTCACTAATTATCTCATGCAAAGCATCATCTGCACCACTATCTTCTATGGCTGGGGCTTTGGTCAATTCGGCCAGCTTCGCCGCGTTGAGTGGTACTACGTGATGTTTGTCATCTGGCTTTTCCAGGTCATCTTCAGCAACCTGTGGCTGCATTACTTTCGTTTCGGCCCGTTTGAGTGGTTGTGGCGAAGTCTCACTTACTGGAAGCGTCAACCTATGCTGAAAGAAGAGGCGGTCGAAAAGAATATAGCCCTCGCCTGACACCTGGCCCATTCACTTATTGACGCATTCACTTATCGATCTGTTCGCTTACAGCCGTGTCGAAGTTAAATCCCACTAATCCGCTTTGCGGAAGTGTTATCTGGTTGCCCTGGCGAAGGTCCTTGATTATACAAGTCTCTGCTTCCAGTTCCTGGCTACCGATGATCACCACGTAAGGAATGTCTTTCTTTTCTGCGTATTTGAATTGCTTATCGAATTTCTTCGTGGGTTCATGGTACAGTTCACAGGCAACTCCGTGCTTGCGAAGGTCCTGCACCAGCCGGTATGCGACCAGGCTTTCCCTTTCACCAAGGTTGAAAAAGAGCACCTGCGTCCCGGTCCGCACTGTCGAAGGGAATAGCTTTAGTTCTTCCATTACATCATAAATACGGTCAACACCAAAGCTAATCCCGACTCCTGGTATATTGGGCACACCAAATAGACCCGTCAGGTCATCATACCTGCCACCGCCGCCAATGCTGCCCATCTGCACGCCAATGGCCTTGATCTCGTAGATCACACCGGTGTAATAGTTTAGTCCGCGGGCCAGCGTGAAATCGATCACCACTTCAGATCCTTCATACATGTCAAGCATATATTTTAGTTCCGCCAGCCCCTTCTGGGCAATTTCAAGGTGACCGAGCAGGTCGGAAGCTGCCGCAAACTTCTGCTGGTTGTCGCCGTTGATCGCCAGGTAATTTTCAATAGCGGCCACCTGGTCTGCCTGCAGTCCGCGTTGTGCCAGTTCCTCCTTCACCTTCTCAATCCCGATCTTGTCCAGTTTGTCGATGGCAATCGTGATGTCCATCATTTTGTCACTGCCACCGCAGAGTTCAGCAAGCGCAGCAAGTACTTTACGGTTGTTAATCCTGATCTCAACCGGAACACCCAGGCGCTTGAAAACATTCGCGTATATGGAAGTAAGTTCCACCTCGTTCAACAATGAATAGCTTCCCACCACATCGGCATCACACTGGTAGAATTCACGGTAACGGCCTTTCTGTGGACGGTCAGCACGCCACACCGGTTGAATCTGGTAGCGTTTGAAGGGAAGCGAAAGCTGGCCATGGTTCATCGCTACATACCGTGCAAACGGGATCGTTAGATCATAACGCAACGCACGTTCTGTGAGGTTCTTGTCATTCCGGCCGGTCATCACCTGCTCAAAGGCGGACCTTGCCTTGTCAATATTCTTCGGGTCATTGAGCCCGTTATTCAGGATCTTGAAAATAAGTTTATCGCCTTCCTCGCCATACTTTCCCATCAGGGTCTCCAGGTTTTCCAACGCAGGTGTTTCCAACGGCTGGAAACCATACAGTTCAAAAACTTCGCGGATAGTAGTGAAGATATAATTCCGTTTACGTACGACCTCAGGACCAAAGTCACGTGTGCCGGATGGAAGAGATGGTTTCACGAATTTAAGATTGAAAATGAAAGATTAAAAGCACGCAAAGGTCGATTTTTTTACCTAGCAAACTGCCACTAAAATTTGGCGTCCTTCCGGATCACGGCCTCACAAGCCAGGTCAATCATCCGGAAAACCTCGTGGTAGCCGGGCTCCGTTCCGTACCAGGGATCCGGTACATCCTTATTAAGACCAGGTTCTGCAGCATTCATTAACAGCTCAACCTTCGACCCGTCAAAGCGGCTTCCGGCAATCCGCTTCATTTCAAGAACGACGTCCGCCGCCATCGCATATATCTTATCGTAGCGGTCAAAGTCTGCCGCCACAAACCTCCTTGCACGTTGTCCGCAAATTTCGATGCCATTCAGCCTGGCAACTTTCTGCGACAGGTGATGGGGCTCCTGGCCTATATGGTAACCATTTGTGCCGGCACTGTCAACGGTCCAGTCCAGTCCCGCTTCCTTCACCTTGTGCTGCAATATTCCTTCTGCCAGCGGGCTCCGGCAAATATTGCCCAGGCAGACCATCAGGATCTTCATGCTTGCAAAAATAACACAGTTTGTTGTATGGAATCGTGGCAGGAACGAATCTATACTATAACACAGCGCTGCGTATAACCATAACCTTTAGTAACAAAACTTCTAATATGAAGCCCGAAATCATTTTGCGCAGTGATGTCCTGGACATCCTCTTCGAAAACCGCAACAAGACCTATGGTGCATATTTCCTCAGGAGGAACTATCCCCGGCACCTTCTTATAGCCCTTGGATGTATGGGACTTATGGTTACAGCACTCTGGATTTTCAAACCCAATTCCCCCCGGAACCTGCTTGGCGGACCAATCTTTATTATACCTGACACAAAAATTGACCTGGTAAACCCGATAGAACCAACACCACCCGTCAAACCATTAAAACCATCAACCTCCAGGCCGCCAAAGGCAACCATTAATAACTCCAACTACGTTGTGGTAAATGACCACGAGGCGACCAAGATCCCGGACCAAACCGAGCTGGCAAACAACGCAATCAGCAATTTGACCCGCGTTGGCGACCCCGACGATGAAGTTTCCGGTCCGGAACCGTCCAATGGAAACGGCACCCAACCTGCCGCCCCCATTGAACCGCCACGTGAAGAAGAACCGGAGATCTTTGACAAAACTGAGATCATGCCATCATTCCCTGGTGGGGCTGGAGCCCTGCAACGCTGGCTAAGCCGTAACCTAAGGCCGCAGGATGAACAGGAGCCCGGTCAACGGATCAGGGTAGTGGTCCGTTTCGCGGTTAATGCGGCCGGCGATATAGAACAGGTGCATATAGTACAGGCCGGCGGTGTCACTTTTGATAAAGAAGTGTTAAGGGTCATTAACAAAATGCCGAAATGGGAACCAGGGCAACAAAATGGTAGGAAGGTTGCAGTCTGGTTCAGCATCCCCGTAATTTTTGAAATGCCTGAACAGTAGAATTTTCATAACTTGCCCAACCCGGACAAAAAATGAACCGATCATGACCCCTGAAACCCAGGATAACAGAAGGAAACAGTACAGCCTGATGCGTTCCATATTAGACTATGGAATGGGTGGTCTTATCCTGCTCTTCGGCATCTTTTTCCTTTTCTCCGAAAAACTTGGATTCTATTTTGATATGGAACCATTTTTTAAATATTTTTTCGGGATCCTGTGTATCGTGTACGGTGCATGGAGAATCTACAGAGGCTACCAGAAGAATTATTATTCCGATTAAGACCAACAGCGTTTATGCATAAGCGTTTGAAACAATGGATGATGGCTGCATCAGCTATAATGCTGTTCAGCAATTGTAATAATGGACCGGTAACTTACCGGAATGACACTTTAAGAACTGGCACGATTCATATCAGTGTTGACGAATCCTTTAAACCTGTGATCGATTCCCAGATCAAAGTCTTTGAATCGTCGTTCGAAGGGGCTCACGTGATCGCTCACTACAAGCCGGAAGCGGAATGTATCAAGGACCTGCTGGTCGACAGCATCCGGATGGTGATCATCACCCGCCCGTTGATGCCGGTTGAAGAACAGCGTCTCCGCGATACCCTGTCATTTATCCCCGTACAAGGCCGGATAGCTTATGATGCGGTTACCGTGCTGGTGAACAGGCAGTCAAAAGATTCCATCCTTACTACGGACGATCTCCGGCAGATCCTTGACGGAACCAGCAAACTTCCGCTAAGGCCGGTAATGGATGGGCTTGCAGCAACAAGTACTGTTCGCTACGCCATCGATTCCATCCTGAGGGGCAAGCCACTTAGCAGTAAAGTTACCGCTGCCACTTCCAGCCAGGGTGTGATAGAATACGTAGCGGACCAGAAAGATGCTATCGGGTTTGTAGGGGTAAGTTGGATCGGGAATCCTGAAGACAGCGCCCAGCTTAGCTTTCAGAAAAAGGTTACCATTGCATCTCTGCGTTGTGAAACCTGTCCGGAAGAAGCATATGTAAAGCCGTACCAGGCAAACATTGCAACGCTCCGCTATCCTTTGGTACGGGGATTGCATTATATTTTAAAGGAAAATTATGAGGGGCTGGGGAGCGGCTTTACCAATTTTCTCATCTATGAAAGAGGGCAGCTGATATTTCGAAGAGCTTATTTGTGGCCGGCACGAATGAAATTCGAAATAAGAAATGCAGGCATAGATGAATAAAACAAAACCAGATTTTAATATTTTCACAAATCGACCAAAAAACAGCAAACGAATGAAGAAATACATCTACAGCCTGGTGTTAGCCGCCGTAACGTGTGGAGGTTCTCTTTTCGCGCAAAGCGTGGACCAGGGTAAGAAGTTATTCTATTACGAACGTTACAAGAGTGCTAAGGAGGCTTTCGAAAAAGCACTCGCCTCAAACCCGAATGATAATAAGGCATCTTACTGGCTCGGTCAAACGCTGCTGGAGCTGAAAGACACTGCTGCGGCCAAAGCCCTTTTCCAGAAAGCCCTTGCCAGCAATGGCAATGCCCCTGAATTGCTCGTGGGCATGGGACACCTTGAATTGCTGGAAGGCAAAAAAGAAGAAGCCCGCCAGCGCTTTGAAACTGCCATCAGCCTTACCAAGGGTAAGGACATTGGTGTGTTAAATGCAATTGGTCACTCCATTGTAGAAGTGAAAGACGGAGACGCAAAATTTGTGATCGAAAAGCTTACTCCCCTCACTACCCAGAAAGGATTTAACAGTCCCGAAACCTGGATCGTGATCGGTGATGCTTACCGCAAACTGGGTGATGGTGGTAATGCCATTACTTCATACCAGCGTGCGCTCCAGATTGATCCAAACCAGGCTGCAGCGAAACACCGCATCAGCAAGATCTATATGACGCAGAAGAACACCGAAGTGTTCCTCCCTGCATTGGAAGAAGCCATCAGGCTCGATCCCAATTATGCACCCGGTTATTTCGATCTCTACTATTATTATTTCAGCCGCGATGTAAACAAGGCAAAAGATTATTTCGACAAATTCCTCGCAGTGACTGATGCAACGCCTGCAAATGACTACGAGAGAACTTCGATCCTCTTCGCTGGCCGTCGTTATGACGAAGCCATCAAAACAGCACAGGAGTATATCAGCAAACTCGGCGATAATGCAGACCCACGCTACTATAAACTGATCGCATACAGCTACGATGAACTGAAGGATTCTGTTAATGCAAAAAAATACCTGGACGAATATTTTGTGAAGCAGAAGCCCGATGCTTTCATGCCAAAGGACTATGAATTCCGCGCAATCCTGTTGTCCAAATTCCCGGGTAACGAACAGGAAGCAATTGCCAACTACGACAAAGCTATTGCACTCGATACAGCGCAGGCTTCAAGGCTTGAACTCATGACAAACGCAGCAGCACAGGCTAAGAAGTCCGGCAACCGCGAACTGGAGGCCGAATACCTTGGCAGACTTTACCAGGTAAAGAAAGACCCTTCCAACGTGGACATGTATAACTGGGGCTTCGCCAATTACCAGGCAAAGAACTACCAACGCGCAGACTCCATCTTCACGCAGTACCAGGCAAAGTATCCCAATGAGATCTACGGTTACCTGTGGACGGCCAGGTCAAAACAGGCAATGGATACTTCCATGGCCCAGGGAATTGCGGTACCTGACTACGAAAAACTCGCCCAAAAAGCAATGGAACTTGACCCTGTGAAGTACAAAGGCCAGGCTGTCTCCGCTTATTTCTACCTGGTACAGTACCATAATGATATCAAGAAAGACAAAGCTGCTGCCATGAAGTACCTCGACAAGATCCTCGAAGTTGATCCGGCTAACGCTGACGCGGCCCGTATCAAGGAGATCCTGAACAAACCGCAGAAAAAAACCGGTTCCTCTTCCGGCGGTAGCGGAACCAAGGCAGCGCCCGCAAAAAAATAGTTACCGGGATACCTTTTAAAAGGACCCCGATACAGAAAAAAGACCCCGATCATATCGGGGTCTTTTTTTATGTGATGCAGCAGGGAAGGCCGTTCTAAGGAACTTATTTTCAATGTTCAGCGATTTATTTGGCAGGCTACCTTATTTTTGCCCTCACAACATGAAAAGCATGAACCTTTTTCTGTTACAAACCGCGGTTTCTTCTAATAATACCGCAAACTACCTGCCCATCGCCCTTCAGCTGCTGTTTGCGCTGGGATTTGTAGTGCTGACCCTTGGAGCGACCCATTTACTCGGACCTTCCCGCAAAACCAGTGACAAGCTCGAAAACTTCGAAAGTGGAATTGAGGCAGTTGGCAACGCCCGCCAGCCGGTGGCCATCAAGTATTTCCTGGTAGCCATCCTGTTCGTATTGTTCGATGTGGAAGTGATCTTCTTCTATCCCTACGCGGTAAATTTCCGTGAGCTGGGCTGGAACGGCTTTATGGCTGTACTGATGTTTGTGGGATTTTTCCTTTGCGGCTTCTATTATATTATTAAGAAGGGAGCCCTGCAGTGGGAAGATTAAGCGGTGTTGAACATATAAATAAGTGAACGGTTTTAATAAAGTAGACCTAATGATCGTTCACAATTAAATTCCGATAACTATGGCACGTCCGGTTCAATATAATGTAAAAAATGAAGGTGGTAAGGTAATTACCATGGCTGATGCGCCCGAGGGCTTCCAGGGCGAAGGATTCTTTACCACCAAGCTGAGCGATGTTGTTGGATTGGCCCGCAAGAACTCCCTCTGGCCGCTTCCTTTTGCCACTTCCTGCTGCGGAATTGAATTCATGGCAACCATGGCCTCTCACTATGACCTCGCCCGTTTCGGTGCCGAGAGAGTAGGCTTCTCACCCCGCCAGTGTGACCTTTTAATGGTAATGGGAACCATCGCAAAAAAGATGGCCCCCGTTGTAAAGCAGGTATACCTGCAAATGGCTGAACCTCGCTGGGTCATTGCCGTTGGTGCCTGCGCCTCTTCAGGCGGTATTTTCGATACTTATTCAGTTTTACAGGGAATTGACCAGGTCGTTCCCGTTGACGTATATGTACCCGGCTGCCCGCCGCGGCCCGAAGCCATCATTGATGGATTTATGAAAATCCAGGAACTTGTGGGAAAGGAAGACCTTCGCCGACGGAATGGTGACCGATACAAAGCGCTGCTTGAATCCTACGGGATCCAGTAACATCCAGAACATTTATTATGAGTCTTACGCACGATATAATCCAGTCCAAACTTGTTGAAAAATTCGGGGACGCCGTAACAGGAATTGAAGTTCCCTACGGGATGTTCACCTTCGAAGTGCCGAAGGACCTCAACCTGAAAGTGATGCAGTTTCTATTCGACGACGAAACCCTTAAGTTTCGTTTCCTCACGGATCTCTGCGCCGTTCACTATCCCGACCAGCCCGGCCGCGAGCTTGCGGTGGTATATCACCTTCACAACCTTGTCGACAATTTTCGCATAAGGATGAAAGTATTTACTTCCATTGCACAGCCCGACGTGTATACGGCAACCAGCCTCTATTCCGCCGCCAACTGGATGGAACGCGAAACCTATGACTTCTACGGTGTCAACTTCGTTGGCCATCCCAATCTCCGGAGGATCCTAAATGTAGACGAAATGGATTATTTCCCGCTGCGCAAGGAATTCCCGCTCGAAGATCAGACCCGCGTAGATAAGGATGACGAAATGTTCGGAAGAGGATAAAAGAAAAATCTTATGTCAGATATTATACACCACCAGCACGATCACATTAAGTTACCGGAAGGTTCCATCGGGAAGCAAACTTCCACACTTAACCTCGGTCCGACCCACCCCGCCACACACGGCGTTTTCCAGAACATCCTGGAAGTGGACGGCGAGCGTATCGTATCAGCAGAGCAGACCGTTGGATACATCCACCGTGCTTTTGAAAAGCTGGCTGAAAGAAGGCCACTGTACCAGATCACCCCGCTGACAGACCGCCTCAACTATTGTTCTTCCCCCATTAATAATATTGGCTGGCACATCACCTGTGAGAAGATGCTCGGCATCACCACACCGAAACGCGTGGATTACCTCCGCGTGATCATTATGGAGCTGGCCCGCATTTCCGATCACCTCATCTGTAACTCCATCGTAGGTGTGGATACCGGTGCCTTTACCGGCTTCCTCTATGTAATGCAGTACCGTGAGCTGATCTATGAGATCTACGAAGAAGTTTGCGGCAGCCGCCTTACCACCAACATTGGCCGGATCGGCGGGTTCGAGCGCAACTTTACTCCAACTGCATTCCAGAAACTGGAACGCTTCCTCGCAGAATATCCC
>NZ_JSVC01000070.1 GCF_000814475.1 Flavihumibacter solisilvae
GAAGTGTTCCAGCTGTAGGTATATGGAGCGGTGCCGCCAGTTGCATTTACAGTCGCTGAACCTGTGGCCGTTCCGAAGCAGTCAACATTATTACCAACTGTTGTGGCAGCCAGTACAGGTGGTTCGGTGATCGTTACCGTTGCCGTAGTGATACAACCTGCAGCATCGGTTACCGTAACCGTATAGGTTCCGGCAGTAAGGCCTGTTGCTGTTGCACCAGTTTGTACCGGCGAAGTGTTCCAGCTGTAGGTAAACGGTGCGGTGCCTCCTGTTACGTTCACAGTTGCTGATCCTGTTGCCGTACCGAAGCAGTCAACATTATTACCAACTGTTGTGGCAGCCAGTACAGGTGGTTCAGTAAT
>NZ_JSVC01000071.1 GCF_000814475.1 Flavihumibacter solisilvae
GCCAGTACAGGTGGTTCAGTGATCGTTACCGTTGCCGTAGTGATACAACCCATTGCATCGGTAACAGTTACGATGTAAGTTCCAGCGATAAGATTAGATGCAGTGGCAGTTGTCTGTACCGGTGAAGTATTCCAGCTGTAAGTAAACGGTGCGGTACCACCAGTTGCATTTACGGTAGCAGATCCTGTTGCTGTACCAAAGCAGTCAGCGTTGTTTGCGGTAGTGCTTGCGGCAAGCAATGGCGGTTCAGTTATGGTAACCGTAGTAGTTGTAATACAACCGGCAGCATCAGTTACCGTAACCGTATAGGTTCCAGCAGTAAGGCCTGTTGCTGTTGCACCAGTTTGTACCGGCAGGGTATTCCAGGAATAAGTGTAAGGTGCAGTTCCACCGCTCACGTTCACTATTGCAGATCCGGTTGCTGTTCCGAAGCAGGATACATTGCTGAAGGAAGCAGTAGCGTTCAGTACTGGTGGTTCAGTTATGGTAACCGTAGTAGTTGTAATACAACCGACAGCATCAGTCACAGTTACCGTATAGGTTCCAGCGATAAGATTAGATGCAGCGGCAGTTGTCTGTACCGGTGAAGTATTCCAGCTGTAAGTAAATGGAGCGGTGCCGCCTGTTACATTTACGGTAGCAGATCCTGTGGCCGTTCCAAAACAGTCAGCGTTGTTTGCGGTAGTGCTTGCGGCAAGCAATGGCGGTTCGGTGATCGTTACCGTAGCGGTAGTGATACAACCCATTGCATCGGTAACGGTTACCGTATAGGTTCCAGCGATAAGATTAGATGCAGTGGCAGTTGTCTGTACCGGTGAAGTGTTCCAGCTATAAGTAAATGGTGCGGTCCCTCCTGTTACGTTCACAGTAGCAGATCCAGTGGCTGTTCCAAAACAGTCAACATTATTACCAACTGTTGTGGCAGCCAGTACAGGTGGTTCAGTAATCGTAACCGTTGCCGTAGTGATACAACCCATTGCATCGGTTACAGTTACCGTATAGGTTCCGGCGATAAGGCCTGTTGCTGTTGCTGTAGTCTGTACCGGTGAAGTGTTCCAGCTGTAAGTAAATGGTGCGGTCCCTCCTGTTACGTTCACAGTAGCAGATCCAGTAGCTGTTCCAAAGCAGTCAACATTATTACCAACTGTTGTGGCAGCCAGTACAGGCGGTTCGGTGATCGTTACCGTTGCCGTAGTGATACAACCGGCAGCATCGGTTACAGTTACCGTATAGGTTCCGGCGATAAGATTAGATGCAGTAGCAGTTGTCTGTACCGGTGAAGTGTTCCAGCTGTAAGTAAA
>NZ_JSVC01000072.1 GCF_000814475.1 Flavihumibacter solisilvae
TTTGGACTACTGTCCTACTCTAGACGCCTACTTTATAGCATAAGGGCTTGGCAAAAGCGGGCGGCCAACTACCTGACGGATGTCAAGGAACCAAAGAGCCCGCCTTCGCCAATCCCTCAACGTTATGGGCAAGCCTTGTGAAACACCCGATATTTTATGCCACAACTTGATATTGACGGCTTCGAAATAATAAATGGAATTTATTCTGACTTTCAGATCGAAGAGATTATAAAAGTCATTGAGGCAGCTGACTCAAATAAACCGACATTTCGAAAATCAAATGATTTATTTGCCGTCCGTCAGTTCTTTAAAGAAGTACCGAATGCTTTAGAACTGATTTTTAATGACCACTTCAAGAAGTTTATTGATTCAAGATTTGGTTCCGAGTTTTTTATTGTAAAGTCAATTTACTTTGACAAGCCTGGAGATTCCAACTGGTTTGTTTCCTATCACCAGGATC
>NZ_JSVC01000073.1 GCF_000814475.1 Flavihumibacter solisilvae
GCAGTTGTCTGTACCGGTGAAGTGTTCCAGCTGTAAGTAAATGGAGCGGTCCCTCCTGTTACGTTCACAGTAGCAGATCCCGTGGCTGTTCCAAAGCAGTCAACATTATTACCAACTGTTGTGGCAGCCAGTACAGGCGGTTCAGTAATCGTTACCGTTGCCGTAGTGATACAACCTGCAGCATCGGTAACAGTTACCGTATAGGTTCCAGCAGTTAATCCTGTTGCTGTAGCACCAGTTTGTACAGGCAGGGTGTTCCAGGAATAAGTGTAAGGTGCAGTCCCACCGCTCACGTTCACTGTTGCAGACCCCGTTGCAGTTCCGAAGCAGTCTGCGTTGTTTGCTGTAGTGCTTGCGGCAAGCAATGGTGGTTCAGTAATCGTTACCGTTGCCGTAGTGATACAACCCATTGCATCGGTTACGGTTAC
>NZ_JSVC01000074.1 GCF_000814475.1 Flavihumibacter solisilvae
TACCGTTGCCGTAGTGATACAACCCATTGCATCGGTTACAGTTACCGTATAAGTTCCGGCAGTTAATCCTGTTGCTGTAGCACCAGTTTGTACCGGCGAAGTGTTCCAGCTGTAGGTATATGGAGCCGTACCACCAGTTGCATTTACAGTGGCAGAACCTGTGGCCGTACCGAAGCAGGATGCGTTAGTACCTACTGTTGATGCTGTAAGCAGTGTGGGTTCAGTTATGGTAACCGTAGTAGTTGTAATACAACCTGCAGCATCAGTTACCGTAACGGTATAAGTTCCGGCAGTAAGGCCTGTTGCTGTAGCACCAGTCTGTACCGGCAGGGTGTTCCAGGAATAAGTGTAAGGTGCAGTTCCACCGCTCACGTTCACAGTTGCAGAACCTGTGGCCGTACCGAAGCAGGATGCGTTAGTACCTACTGTTGATGCTGTAAGCAGTGTGGGTTCAGTTATGGTAACCGTAGTAGTTGTAATACAACCTGCAGCATCGGTCACCGTTACCGTATAAGTTCCGGCAGTAAGGCCTGTTGCTGTAGCACCAGTCTGTACAGGCAGGGTGTTCCAGGAATAAGTGTAAGGTGCAGTTCCACCTGTAACATTTACAGTGGCTGATCCGGTTGCTGTTCCGAAGCAGGATGCGTTAGTACCTACTGTTGATGCTGTAAGCAGTGTGGGTTCCGTAATCGTAACCGTAGTAGTTGTAATACAACCTGCAGCATCAGTTACCGTAACCGTATAAGTTCCGGCAGTAAGGCCTGTTGCTGTTACACCAGTTTGTACCGGCAGGGTATTCCAGAAATAAGTGTAAGGTGCAGTTCCACCGCTCACGTTCACTGTTGCAGATCCTGTTGCTGTACCAAAACAGTCTGCGTTGCTTGCAGTAGTGCTTG
>NZ_JSVC01000075.1 GCF_000814475.1 Flavihumibacter solisilvae
CGCCATTCCAGCTGTATGGCAACTGGCTCGCGCAGATGGTGGCATTGGTAGTGCTGGTCAAGGTCTCGTTAACCACCAGGTTCAACGTAGCAATCGAATCGCAACCCGCTGCACTAACCAGGGGAACTGTATAGGTTCCTGCAGTTGTATATATCTCACCATTCCAGCTATAAGGTAACTGGCTGGTACAGATGGTGACATTGGTAGTGCTGGTCAGGGTCTCATTAACCACCAGGTTCAGGGTAGCAATAGAATCGCAACCAGTTGCACTAACAAATGTCCTTTCATAAGTGCCGGTGGTGGTATAGGTCTCGCCATTCCAGCTATAGGGCAGCTCGCTGGCGCAGATGGTGACATTGGTAGTGCTGGTCAGGGTCTCGGTAACCACCAGGTTCAGGGTTGCAATAGAATCGCAACCGGCTGCACTAACAAATGTCTTTTCATAAGTACCGGTGGTAGTATATGTCTCGCCATTCCAGCTGTATGGCAACTGGCTCGCACAGATGGTGGCATTGGTAGTGCTGGTCAGGGTTTCATTTACCACCAGGTTAAGGGTAGCAATAGAATCGCAACCAGTTGCACTAACAAATGTCCTTTCATAAGTGCCGGTGGTGGTAAATGTCTCACCATTCCAGCTATAGGGCAACTGGCTCGCACAGATCACTACGTCTGTAGTGCTGGTCAAGGTCTCGTTTACCACCAGGTTCAGGGTAGCAATCGAATCGCAACCCGCTGCACTAACAAAAGTCCTTTCATAAGTACCGGTGGTGGTATATATCTCACCATTCCAGCTATAAGGTAACTGGCTGGTACAGATGGTGACATTGGTAGT
>NZ_JSVC01000008.1 GCF_000814475.1 Flavihumibacter solisilvae
TTAAAATGTGTAAAAGGCCTGGAAAATTCAGCGTTTAACTTTAAGTGTAAAAAATACATTTAAAGTTAATGCTATGAGAATTTTCCAGGGTCTTTGCACCCTTCTAACGATTGCATTTATGCAACTGGCCTTCCTGGCCAACACTATGGCCCAGGAGGGACATACTGTTTCAGGAAAGGTCACAAACGAAGCCGGTAGTCCTGTTGCCGGTGTCTCCGTCCTTGAGACCGGAACAAAAAACGGAACAACTACCGATAACAACGGAGAATTCACCCTGAAAGTTTCCCGAACTTCAGCACGGTTACAAATCAGTTACGTTGGATATGCCCAGCAGTTGGTGCAGGTCAACGGTCAACAGACATTGGGCATAACATTGCAGCAGTCCGCCAGAAGCCTGGATGACGTAGTTGTAGTTGGTTATGGAAAGCAAAAGAAAGGTGAAGTTACCGGTGCTGTGGCACAAGTGAAGAGTGAGGACTTTACCCAGGGTTTTGCCCGTGATGCAGGACAGTTGATCCAGGGAAAAGTTGCAGGTCTGGCAATCGTTACGCCAAGCGGAGATCCGACTGCAACTACTCAGGTTTCCCTTCGTGGAAACAGTACCATAATGTCCTCTACGGAGCCACTGGTACTGATCGACGGAATTCCAGGGGCCCTTAATACAGTTGCACCTGAAGACATTGAGACGATCGATGTACTAAAGGATGGTTCAGCGGCTGCCATTTACGGAACGAGGGGAACCAATGGTGTCATCCTGATCACGACGCGAAAGCGCAATACAAAAATGGCCGCAACAATGAATTACGACGGCTATGTGAGTGTTCAGTCAATTGCCCGCAAAATGGAGTTTCTCGAAGCGGGTGACGTGCGTAAACTAGTGGCTGAGGGATTTTATCCGGATACCTATGATAAAGGAACATCAACCAACTGGCTGGACGAAATCACGCAATCGCCTGTCAGCCATACACACAATCTTACGCTCCAGGGCGGAACAGGACAGACCAACTACATTGCTTCACTCAACTTCCGGTCATGGCAGGGACTGTTCAATCGTTCTGATAACAGGCAATTTACCGGCAGGCTTGAAGTCAATCATGTAATGCTGGACAACAAGCTACGTTTTAACCTTAGTTTGTTAGGAAGGAACCGCAAATATTTCGCAGGTCCTAACTATTCTTACATCTACCGTCAGGCTATTATCCGGAATCCCACCGATAGCGTATATAATTACCTTGGCCGCTACAAAGAAGATCCTAACGGATACTTTTATGATAACCCCGTAAGGCCGATCAACGAAACAGACGGTCAGTATCGCGCTAATGAAACACGGATGAATGGAAGCGTGATCTTCTCACCAATAAAAGACCTTAATATTAAATTGCTTGTTTCACAGGTTAAGATCAATTCGCTGTCAGGATATTCGGAAAGTTTCCAGCACAGAGCGTCTGAAACAAACAGCCGTAGTGGATACGCCAGCAGGAATGGCGGATTATACCAGGACAATCTCCTTGAATTCACAACTGATTACACAAAAGCATTTAATGCCCATAAGTTCACTCTCCTTGGCGGTTACAGCTACCAGGACGTAGATAACGAAGGATTCAATGCATTCAACTCCAACTTCCCGACCGACCTGTACAGCTATAACAATCTGAACTCAGGCAATTCCCTATATGACCGCGGTTCGACTTTCAACGTCAACAATTACGGTATGGGAAGTTATAAAACCAACCATAAACTGATCGGCTTTTTCGGAAGACTAAATTACTCATTGCTCGACAGGTATTTGCTTATGGCAAGTCTTCGTTATGAAGGTTCGTCCAAGTTTGGTGAAAACTACAAGTGGGGTACCTTTCCCGCAGTTTCACTTGGCTGGCGGATCAGCAGGGAAAATTTCATGCGTCATGTAGATTTTGTTGACGACCTAAAACTGCGTGCAGGATTTGGTATAACCGGAACTGTACCTGATCAGCCATACCAGTCACTCATCTCGCTGAGTTATTTCAGTAATAACCGCTTTTTGTACAATGGTACCTGGATCCAGCCCATTGGTCCTACACGGAATCCCAACCCGGACCTCCGATGGGAAAAGAAGGAAGAATTCAACATGGGACTGGACTTCGCACTGTTCAGCAGCAGGCTGAGTGGCAGCATTGATTTCTACCAGCGGAATACAAAAGACATGTTGTATAATTTCCCTGTTCCTGTTCCGCCAAACCTCGTAGGATCAACACTGGCAAATGCCGGAAGCATGCGTAACCGGGGACTGGAACTCCTGTTGAACTATGATATCATCCGTAGTAAAGACATAGATTTCAAGGCTAACGTTACTTACTCAACAAACCGGAATGAATTATTATCGATTTCAAACGATATCTATCAGACAACAAACAACTATTTCTATGCTGGTCATACCGGTGAGCCCATCCAGGAAAATACGCATCGGGTGGAAGTTGGTCAGCCGATAGGAAATTTCTGGGGGTACAAATCAATCGATATAGACAATGAAGGCAAATGGATTATAGAAGGGGAGGATGGCAAGCCAATTCCAATAGCACAATCCAAGCCAACGGATAAAAGGGTACTTGGTAACGGCATTCCGAAACATGTGGCCGGGCTTAACCTGTATTTCCGCTACAAACGTGCCGATCTTTCGGTAAACATGCGCGGGGCATTCGCTTACCAGATTGTCAACTTTCAGCGACTGTATTATGAGAATCCGAAGATCAAACAATATAACCTGTTGAAATCTGCATTCGATAATGTATACGGGAAGACAAGACTCGATAATGACCTGGCATATGTATCCTATTACATCGAAGATGGTGACCATTGGAAAGTGGATAATGTGACACTTGGTTACAACATCGCTGTCGGTAACAATAAATACTTCAAAAAAGTCAGGGTATATGCCTCAGCTCTCAACCTGCTTGTGTTGACTGGCTATAAGGGAATTGACCCGGAGGTGAACCGGCTTGGACTCGACCCTGGTCTTGATTCGCGCGACAAATACCCGACAACAAGAACGTTTACTTTTGGAATTAACCTTGGATTTTAACCTCTACAAACGATTTGCATGAAAACAAATATTTCAGGTTACCTGAGCACAATATTGTTAGGAGCAGCGCTTCTCTCGAGTGGCTGTACCAAACTGGACGAAGAAGTGTATGACCAGGTGTTGGAAACTTCATTCGAGCCAACAGAAAAAGATATCCCTTCAATCATCGGACCGGCGTATACGATTATGCGTCCTATGTATGCCGGCTGGCAAGGCAATTTTGACTTGCAGGAAGAACCAGCAGACATTATTGTAACGCCTGTTCGCCCTAACGGCTGGTACGATGGAGGTACATACCAAAGGATGCACTATCATGAATGGAATGAGGTACAGTGGCAACCTCAAAACATGTGGAATAATTGCTTCAATGGAATTAATACCAGCAACCGGATCCTGAAAATGATCGAAACAGGTTCTATCCCCATTACCAATGGAAAGGATGAACTCGTTGCAGAATTAAAATGCCTTCGCGCCTTTTATTACTCATTGCTGGTAGATACGCACGGCAACGTTCCCATTGTAACAGATTGGTCGGATATTTCACTGCCCTTGCAAAGCAGTCGCAGCGAAGTCTTTGCTTTTGTTGAGAAGGAATTGCTTGAGAATATGGACAAGTTGAGTGAAAAGGCCGATCAGTCGATGTACGGCCGGATCAACAAATGGGCTGCCAAGGCAACACTTGCTAAGCTTTACCTGAATGCGGAAGTATATACCGGAACAGCACAATGGGAAAAATGCGTGGCACAATGCAACGATATCATCAGCAGTGGTACATATGTGCTGGAGGCTAACTACAAGAATAACTTTACTACAAACAATAATACGTCCAGGGAACTCATACTGGCAGTACCTTATGATGAATCACTGGGAGCGGGCAACTCTATTCACATGAAAACCCTGGCAACCCTGCACAGGCTGGTATTGAATATGAATGCCCAGCCTTGGGGAGGGAACTGTGCCGTTCCGCAATTCATTGACACATACGATTCAGACGATACCCGACTTAAGGATACCTGGATCATGGGGCCGCAATACAACGTGACCACTGGCGAGCTCATCCTTACTTACGGGAAAAATGTTCCCGGCATAGAAATGTCCGACTATTTCGATGGATACCGTATTGGAAAGTATGAGATCAAGCCCGGAGCAATCGGGTCGTTGAGCACCGACTTTCCCATCTTCCGGTATGCGCAGGTACTGATGATGAAAGCTGAAGGCTTATTGCGAACTGGTAATGCTGCAGAAGCTGCTGCATTGGTTACTCAGGTGCGTGAGCGTGCGTTCGCGTCAACTGATCCCTCGAAGGCCACCGTTACGGCTGCTGAACTTACACAGGGCAGTGTATATAAATATGGCATCTGGAAAGATGGTGCGGTCACCGAATCTGAAGGTGGTGCGGACATCCAGTATGGCAGGTTCTACGATGAACTGGGATGGGAATTTGCCGCTGAAGCCCAACGCCGGCAGGATATGATCCGGTTCGGCGTATTTCACCGGAAAAAATGGTTCAATCACCGTCCACGCACTGATGGAAAAACGCGGATCCTTTTTCCGCTGCCGGAAGCGGAAATCAACAAGAATCCAAACTTGCAGCAAAACCCTGATTACAGGTAATAAAGAAAGACAAAAAACCACCGGCACTCCCGGTGGTTTTTTTTAACTTGTTAAAATCTGTAAACAAAGTATTAATTGGCAGATAGCAGAAGGAATGACGTCCGGCTATTTTTGGTCTATCTTTTACTTCTAAAATCGATTTATGTCAAGCATTAACTGGAGCGGGGTATTCCCTGCGTTGCTTACACCTTTTGATAAGGACGACAATGTTGACTTTGCCATGTACAGGACCAACCTCGAAGCACAGATCGGGGCCGGGGTGAATGGTGTGATCATCGGTGGATCCCTTGGTGAGGCAAGTACACTTTTGAACGAGGAAAAGCGTGACCTGCTCGTATACTCAAAAGAAATTGTGGAATCAGATTTCCCTGTTCTGATCAATATCGCTGAACAGTCTACAAAAGCTGCAATTGCTTTGGCTCAGGATGCAGAAGCAACTGGTGCAGACGGACTCATGCTCCTGCCTCCCATGAGATACAAATCAGATGATGCAGAAACTGTGAATTTCTTTTGTTCAGTTGCAGCAAACACATCATTGCCTATTATGATCTACAATAACCCGGTAGACTATAAAGTTGAAGTTACTCCTGATATGTTTGAACAACTGGCGAAATATTCGAATATCCAGTCCGTAAAAGAATCAACGAGGAATACGATCAATATTACACGCATGGTCAATCGCTTTGGCGACAGGTTTAAGATCCTGACAGGTGTCGATCCCCTTGCGTTCGAAAGTTTGGTGCTTGGGGCTGATGGCTGGGTGGCAGGACTGGTGGACGCTTTTCCCCGGGAGACCGTTGCCATCTTCCGCCTCGTAAAAGCCGGCAGAATTGCAGAAGCACTGGCAATCTACCGCTGGTTTATGCCTTTGCTTGAACTTGATATCCATCCAAAACTAGTACAGTATATCAAGCTTGCAGCTGTGGCAACTGGCCTGAGCAATGAATATGTCCGTTCGCCGAGGCTTGTATTAAGTGGCGAAGAAAGGACTTCGGTGCTGAAAACCATAAATGATGCATTAGCTATACGTCCGGAGCTTCCTGATTATATTAACCTGAAACCTGTTCTCCATGCTGAGTGGTCGTAGTATTATAGGATTCGGAGTGTCTGCAGATCGTGAAGAAAAGCTATATTCATTCAGTACCTTAACCGGTTCTGTTTTACCCGAAAGTTTTTCTGTAGCATCTTCGGAAGACATCGAGACCGCAATAACAAAAGCATCCGGGGCTTTCCCGGTATTCAGTTCACTACCTGCAGCCAGGCGTGCGGAATTCCTGGAGGCGATAGCAGAAGAAATCAATGCCTTGGGCGAAAAGCTGATTGAAAGGGCACACCTCGAATCAGGACTTCCGGCTGCACGGCTAAATGGCGAAAGGGACCGGACCGTAAACCAGTTAAAACTTTTCGCCGGCATCCTGCGGGAAGGGTCGTGGACCGAGGTAGTGATTGATACTGCCATGCCGGAACGAAAGCCCCTTCCCCGGTCAGATATCCGGAAGATGCTTAAGGCACTGGGACCTGTTGCTGTTTTCGCAGCGAGTAATTTTCCGTTCGCATTCTCAACGGCAGGTGGTGATACGGCATCTGCACTTGCAGCAGGTTGTCCGGTAATCGTAAAGGCGCATACTTCTCACCTGGGCACAAACGAACTGATGTCTTCAGCCATCCAGGCAGCAGCGAAGAAAACGAACATGCCCGATGGCGTGTTTTCATCACTGGTTGGTGAAGGCGCGCGGTTGGGTCAGCAACTTGCAAAGCATCCGGGCATCCGTGCCATAGGATTTACCGGTTCATTTAAGGCGGGAATGGCATTGTATCGCACTTCAGTCAATGAGAGAGACAACCCGATCCCTGTGTACGCTGAAATGAGCAGTATAAATCCTGTTCTGTTACTGCCTGAGAAATTGTCCTCAGATAGCGAAGCGCTCGCCAAACAAGTTGCAGCCTCAATTACATTGGGGGTAGGTCAGTTCTGTACTAACCCCGGACTCCTGTTTCTCCTCGATGATGGCGTATCTGCGCAATTCATAGAGCAACTCATCAACGCATTGAACCAGGTTCCGGCCAGGACTATGCTGAACAAAACAATCTGCAGCAGTTACTATTCTTCACGTCAGAAGACTGCGTCCCACACGGGTGTAGAGAAGCTTTTTGAAGGGGGCGATGACTCCGGAGCGTTCAAAGGGAGCCCCGCTTTATTCCGGGTAAGTGCGCCTGAATTCATGGTACAGCCAGCGTTGCAGGAAGAGATCTTCGGACCTGCTTCACTGCTTGTATTATGCCGTGACAAGGAAGAGATGTATGCTGCCTTATCAAGCCTTCATGGCCAGCTTACTGGTTCTGTTTTTGGATCAGGTGAAGATCTTAACCAGTTCCGGGATTGTGTTGAATCGATTTCCACCAGGGTCGGAAGAGTCATATATAATAATGTTCCTACAGGCGTCGAAGTGTGTCATGCAATGGTTCATGGCGGACCATTTCCCGCAACCACTGACTCACGTTCCACTTCTGTAGGTGGAGATGCAATTAAAAGGTTTCTACGTCCGGTTTGCCTTCAGGATTGCCCGGCAGAACATTTGCCACCGGCATTGCAGAACAGCAACCCCTTAAATATTATGAGAAAGGTGAACGGAAACTATACACGGGATCCTATCACCTAAATTTTTTACAGGAATGAAAGCAGTTGTTATAGGAGGCGGAATCATTGGTCTTTGCAGCGCTTACTATCTTTCAGAAGCAGGATATGATGTAACACTTGTTGACAGAACAGATCTTTCAGACAGTTGCTCTTACGGCAATCTTGGCATGATCGTTCCAAGTCACTTTGTACCACTGGCGGCCCCGGGAATAGTATCGCAGGGCATCAGGTGGATGTTCAATTCGAAAAGCCCGTTTTATGTACGACCTGTGCCAACCCCGTCCTTATTGTCCTGGGGGGTTAAATTCCTTCGCAGTGCCACAGAAAAAAATGTAACCAACGCAACGTCTTTTCTTCTCGATATCAACCTGCTTAGCCGCAGTTTATATGAAGACCTGAAAGACGAGCCGGGTTTCGACTTCGCCTATGAGCATAAGGGAATAATGATGTATTTCCGTACCCCACAGGTAGCTGAAGAAGAAGTTCATCTTGCAGAAAAGGCAAAGTCAATGGGCCTTGATGTGGTAAGCCTCTCGAAAGATGAAGCCCAGCGACTTGAGCCTGAAATGGAACTGGATGTACTTGGGGCGGTCCATTACCGCTGTGATGCGCATCTCTATCCCAACAAACTGAATAAACAACTGATAAGGGAACTCGCAAGCCGTGGTGTGAATGTCATTACCGGCAGTGAAGTAAAGGCGATACAAACAAAAAAAGGACAAATTGCATCCATTATAGTGGGCGAAAGGGAGATCTCCGCTGACATATTTGTAGCGGCGGCAGGTGCATGGCTGCCACACATAATGCAACTTGCAGGTTCAAATATTCCGCTCATGCCGGGGAAAGGCTATTCATTTACCCTCGACAATCCAACGCAAAAACTGAACATTCCCGCCATCCTCTGCGAAGCACGGGTGGCAATTACTCCAATGGATGGAAAAATGCGTTATGGAGGTACTATGGAATTGGGACCCGTAAACCGACAAGTTAATATGAACCGTGTCCAGGGCATTGTGCAATCTGTACCATCCTATTTCTCAAATATCCAGCTGCAAATGCCACAACGGGAAGAAGTCTGGTATGGCTTTCGGCCATGCTCACCCGATGGACTCCCTTATATCGGTTATTCAAAACAGTTATCTAATCTCATTGTTGCCGGCGGTCACGCCATGATGGGACTAAGCCTTGGTCCCGCCACCGGTAAACTGGTAGCTGAACTCGCTTCCCGCGGCGGCTCCACATCAATAAATATTTCCGCTTTCGATCCAAATCGGTTCTCGTAATTCAATGTCGCACTGTCGACCAGAGGTCAATAGGTGAATTATTCACTTATTGACCTTTTTGCTTATTGACTGCATCCCATTGTTCGCAGTTCGCCCAAAATATTTTTTCCTCTCCTTGCAACCGCACAAATTCGTTTCACGTCATTTTAACATATAACCTTATCAACCTAACTGTAACCAACAATGCTTAAAAACTGGAAAAGCCTGTTTGTAAAACAGGAAGACACTGATGCACCGGATGAGCCTGAGCCTGAAGAAACGCGCTCCAATAAAAATTTGACCTTCCCAATTCATGCTGTGACTGAGAAAGAAAGCACCGGCACCACCACTCAGCATGCATTTAAATCCTCCAATGATCCGGCCCTTCCCGAGGTGCTTAAAGCATATGAAACAGGACTTGATTCCATCAATATGCCAGGCTATGACTTTTATGAATTTTACAAGGCGATAGAAAGTACCGGGAATAATAGTGAACAGGCCTACAAAATGGCATTCCAAATGGCGAGGACGATGGATAAAACAATTACTCCTGGAAAATTTTTGCATGATGCGGAATTCTATATCAGCAAGATCAATGAAGTGCACAATGATTATGTACGCCAGGGTCAGCAAAAGCTCCATGATATCCAGGCAAAGAAGCAGGGTGAAAAAGGAAAGCTGATCAATGAAATAGATGCGGCAACAAAACGGATTGCACAGATCAGGAGCGAACTTACACAGTTGGAGTCAGAGATCAGCACCAAAAGATCCTTGCTGAACAGGATCGATGAACACACTTTGCCGCAGGAAAAATCCATCCAGGATAAACTACTAGCCAACGACCATGCACATATGGTCAGCATTGAGAAGCTGAACATTGTTAAACAATGTATACAGCGCTTCATAGCGGAATAAATCCCTAAAACATATAAATACTATGTCTGCTGAAAGCAACAAAGTGCTTGAGCTGCCCATATTGCGGCACTTCGAGCAAAACGAGATCACTTTGCATCCAAAGAACTGGCGTAAGGGCGAAAAAGGCATTGCCGTTTTTGTCGGGCTTATATTGTTAGTTACCCTGGCATGGGGACTTTACAAATTCGTTCTGCCGATAGTTTTCACCTGGGTGGGCCAGATGCTCGGCGCAATTGCTGCTGCTGTGCTGGTCATGGCATTCTTTATCCTACTGCCTGTAATTAGCAAAGGCTTAAAGCGCACATCACGCGCATTGCAGAAGATGCTGATCAGGTATGACCCGTTTAATGAACTGGAAGAACAGAAAGAAAAGATGAAGGAAAACCGCGCAAGGTTTAAAGAGGCAAAGGCAAAGATAAAGGCCATCAAAAGTAACATGGAGTCTGAGTCACTTCGTGCTGAGAAAGATGCAAAAGATTACCAGGAAAAAGTATTGGTGCTTCAACGTAAGGCTGAGGGAACAAAATCCAAAATGTCTGACCTGGAGCAGCGATTGGGCGACACCGTTAAAGACTCTGATGAGTACGTTGAGTTGCAGACAGGGATCATGAAGACCCTCAGTGAAGCACAACGTGTAAGTCATATGCTAAACCAAAGTACCGGCCTTGTCAGGAAGTATGGAAGCAGGGCGCACGTTATTGGTAAACTCGACCGTAAGCTTAACATGGTTGATACTGCAATGGAAATTAAGATTGCCGACTTCGACGTCAGCATCGATATGCTGAAGAAAGAATATGCATTTGCTGAAGCTTCAAAGCAGGCAACTGAACAGGCTAAATCTGCTATGTTGTTCACTAAAGGATGGGAACTTGAATATGCACTTGACGTAGTAACGAATACAGTTGCGCTGGATCTGGCCGTAACCAAAGAAAACCTGCTCGACCTCGACTCACTTACAAGCCAGTATTCAATGGATAGTGATGAACTCTATTCGAAGCTTGACAAACTGGCCGACCAGATCAAGACTGATAAGTATGCGGTTCCGGAGTCAAAAAAATACACTAACCCAAATTATAAATTAACCAGCGAAGATAAAATCGAAAGCAAAGGCTTCGGTGATATTTTCAACTAAACCCTGTTATAACATGAAATGGTCAAATCTCACATTCTTCTCCAAAGCCCTGATAACACTGATTGTCGCGGGTGGTATCGGTTCCGTTGTATATTATCTCTCACCAGGTCTGCGGATCGAAGAGTCTAAGGCTTTGGACAAGCTTGAAATCAGCGACAAGGACGTAAATAATTTAAGCACTTCCGATGAGCTTTCACTGCCACAAACAGTTGCGTCGGACAAAGTCGCAACAAAGCCACTGGTACGTATCGCTGGCTATGCCTGGAACGCACAGTCAGGTCTTATTGTGGCAAATGGTGGCAGCCGTACGACAAAAGGTTCGATAATGGAAAGTAATGGTGTGAACCTGGAAATTGTAAGGCAGGACTGGCTTTCTGAATTGCGAAACCTCCAAATGAAGTTTGTTGAGGAGTGCGATAAAGGCAATGCAATACCGAAAGAAGGTGTAGCCGCCATTATGATCATGGGCGATGGTGTTCCTTTCTACATCAGTTCCGCACAGCAGGCTCTCGATGATAAATATGGTGCTGGTAAATATCAATTGCAGGCAATGGGTGCGATTGGCTTGAGTTATGGTGAGGATAAATTAATAGGACCACCGAGTTGGAAAATGAATCCTCAAACGATGAAAGGTGCATTGGTCTCGGCAGTTATTGGTGACGGTGACTGGGTAACAACTGTGAACTATGCATTCGCTAACGGACTCAAAGTGAATCCTGATCCGAACACATATGATGCTGATGCGGTGAACTTCCTGGCCTCTGCAAACGACGACTATATTGAATCAGCCAAGGAGCTTATCAAATCGCAGAAACAGGGCTGGACGGTTCCGCTGAAGGAGGTCATCAATGGTAAACTGACCGGTAAAACAATCAATAAAAAGGTTGACGGTTGTGCTACATGGACGCCAGGCGATAAAATGGTATTTGATGCGCTGGTAGGTTTTACTGATGTTGTCTCAACAAAAGAGTTCAATAACCAGATGGCAACAACGGTTATTTTTCTAAAGCAGTGGGCAGACCGAAACCGCGAAACAGTAATCAGCATCTTCAAGTCCGCATATATAGCTTCCAACCAGATGAAGCAATACGACAAATGGAGAAAACGTGCTTCTGAAGCGACAGCGTCAACATTTGGCGCAGAATCACCTTCATATTGGTATGATATGTTCAAAGGACAAAAGGGGGAGAAGGGTGGTGTGTCATTTAATATGGGCGGATCCAGGGTATTTAACCAGGCCGATGCTAACCAATACTACGGAATTGCTGATGGTACCAACCGTTACAGGGCGGTTTACGACCAGGTTTCCAGGTATCTTAAAGAACTTAATCCTGCCGGATTTAACCAGAACGTAAAACGGGTTGTGCCTTATGAGGAAGCTGTGAACCTTTCCTTCCTGAAAGAGATAGGAAACATCGATGCCGGTAATGCCTACACAGCAGATTACAGCAAAAAAGCTACAACGATGGTCGCTTCCGGTGAGTGGCGGATCAATTTCGATGTTGGCCGCGCTACAATCAGGCCTGAGGGGCGTGATGTACTCGAACAGATCTACAACCTGCTGGTGCAGGCTGAAGATTCAAAGTTGGAAATGATCGGTCACACCGACAATACCGGTAACCCTGATGCGAACTATTCCCTTTCAATAGCCCGGGCAGAGACCGTAAAAAGCTTTCTTGTCAGCAGAGGTGTGCCGGCAAACAGGTTCCAGAAGATTGAGGGTCATGGACAGGATGAACCTGTGGCAGATAACACTACTGCGGCGGGTAAGGCACAGAACAGGAGAGTAGTTATCAGCATCTTAAAATAACGTACATGACATCAATCAGGAAATGGTTCAGGCCCTTTGAACCGGCAACAAAATCAGGGAATGTAATAGTATTTTCTGCATGGCTTATAATTGTTGTGATTTACTGGATCATTTCTTCCCTTGGTACAAAACATTTATTCCCAACACCGGCGCAGGTTTGCGAAGGCTTTATTTCATTGTTCAATGAAGGATTGATAGTACACCTGGCAAGTTCGCTTAGCCTCTGCCTGCAGGCGACATTTTTCTCCCTGCTTATTTCCCTGGTTATCGCCTACCTGTCGCCTCTGCCGGCCTTACGGCCATTATCAGTGGCAATGAGCAAAGTGAGATACCTGCCGCTTACCGGAATTACTTTTTACCTGGCCATGATCGTGAGTAATGCAAGACAAATGCAGGTTAGCGTCCTTGTTATTTTTATGAGCCTCTATTTCATCACATCATTACTTGCAGTGATCAATGACATACCTAAAGAAGAAATTGATCATGCAAGATCATTGAAATGCAGCCGTTGGGAAGTCCTGTGGGAAGTTGTAATTAAAAGCCGGATTGATTATGTGATCGACGTCCTTCGCCAGAACCTCTCTATAACATGGATGATGCTGGTGACTGTTGAATCGATCCTGGTAGCTGCCGGCGGACTGGGAGTACTTATAAAGAACAGCGATAAGTTCATGAACCACGGCCGTATTGTGGCACTTCAATTGGTGATATTAGCTGTAGGCCTTTTGCTGGACTCCGCCCTCAATATAACCCGGAAAGGATTATTCAGGTATTCAAAATTCAACTAACAGTTTATGACCACTTATGAAAGGCGCGATACGATCCTGCATGTTGAAAACATCAGCGTTAGCTATGGCAACAAGACGATTATCCGGAATGTGAATTTCGAAGAAAAGGATACTGCAGTTCCCGGAAAAGTACAGGGGCAGGTGATCGCGTTTCTCGGCAGGTCGGGCAGGGGCAAGTCAACATTGTTCCGTGTATTGACCGGCCTCGAGAAACCTGCTACCGGCAAGGTGCTGATTCCGGATTACAGCCGCCAGCCAGCTAACGGCCAGCAACCTGCGAAAGTTGTTGAAGAAGGAGATGTGGGCTTCGTGGATCAGAAGTATACACTGTTCCGGCACAAGACTCTGTACCAGTCACTCTTATTCGCCCTCCGGAAATCGATGTCTTCGACTGCAGAAAAGCATGGCAGGATCATGCAGTATTTGTCGGACTGGGGATTGGAAAAAATAAAGGACCAATATCCCAATGAGATGTCGGGTGGACAACGCCAGCGTACGGCGATTCTTGAACAGTTGCTCAGTTCGGGAAACTATATGGTGTTAGACGAACCCTTTTCAGGCCTGGATGTCGGTAATATTGAAAACGTCAAAGCCGCATTCGAACTGATCAACCGCAGTCATGAACTCAATACGATCATCTTCAGTACGCACGATATCGAACTTGCTGTGCAACTCGCCGACTCTATCTATATCCTGGGCCATAAGAATTGTGCCGGCTCCGACGATGCAGGAACTATAGTCCATCACTATGACCTGAAAGCCCTGGGACTTGCCTGGCACCCTAACTTCACCCCACAACACCTTGAACTCGTTCAAAACATAAGATCTTCCTTGCTCGCTTCATAATTGTTTAAACTTATTACTGGACCGGTACCTATTGACTTATTCACTTTGAATTATTGCAGTTCCACTACCCTCTTAGAGGTAAGTACATAATAAATCGGAATTCCCAACAATGTTATGATCATTCCCGGCCAGGTGTATCCCGGTTTAAAAATGATAAGGAGAATACAGAAGCTAAGTCCCATGATTATATAAATCACCGGTAGTACCGGGTATCCGAATGCTTTGTATGGCCGCGGTGCATCAGGCTTTTTCCTGCGCAGGATAAAAATGCCGGCAATGGTAAGCATGTAGAAGCCAACCACCACAAATGAGATCATGTCAAGCAGTTGGCCATATTTACCGCTAAGGCTCCATGCACACGCAAAGATGCACTGTAGCCACAGGGCATAACCGGGCACATTGTTATTATTCAGTTCGCCAGCCTTCCTGAAAAACAGCCCGTCTTTTGCCATCGTGAAATAGACCCTCGCACCGGCGAGAATGATCCCGTTATTGCAGCCAAATGTGGAAATCATAATCATGATGGCGATGATGAGTGTGCCTGCAGGACCAAAAATTACCTGCGAAGCCGTCACTGCCACCCTGTCTTTTTCAGCTCCCGCAATTTCGTTCAGAGGCAGTACCGCCGTATATGTAATGTTGGTGAGCATGTAAATAATAGTGACAATCAGGGTGCCCAGAAACAGGCTGAGGCCGATGTTCCGCTGCGGGTTCTTGATCTCACCTGCTATAAAAGTGACGTTGTTCCATGAATCACTGCTGAAAATAGAGCCGACCATGGATGCAGCTACAGCACCGAGCGCTGCAAATATGGTATAGCTGCTAGTTGACCCCGAAGAAATGCGCGATTGCAATGACCATGCATTACTCCAGTTCTGCTGCCAGATTTCCGGTTTGAATGCAAGAAGCCCGAACAGGATCAATCCAAAAAGGCTCAATAACTTGGTAAGGGTGAATGTTGTCTGGATGAGCTTGCCACTTTTAATGCCTCGTGTATTGATGTACGTCAGCAAAACAATCACAGCTATCGATAACAGCTGTGCGGGTGATATGGTCAGCAGCCCCAGGTCAAGGGCAATATGATCTTCGCTGATTACCGGGAAAATATAAGCCGTGAATTTGGCAAAAGCGACAGCTACTGCTGCGATCGTCGCAGTTTGTATAACGGAAAAGAAACTCCAGCCATACAGGAAACCTACAAGTGGATTGTAAGCTTCTTTCAGGTACACATATTGTCCCCCGGCTTTTGGAAATAAGGCACTGAGCTCACCGTAGCTTAGTGCAGCGGTAATGGTCATGAAACCGGTGATCAGCCAAACTGCGATCAACCAGCCTGAACTTCCCACATTTCTTGTAATATCTGCACTTACTATAAAGATCCCGGAACCGATCATTGATCCGGCCACGATCATGGTAGCATCCAGCAACCTTAGGGTCGGCTTGAAATTTGACTCGCTCATTTGACAGTAGATTACTCCTGTCTAAAAATAATTCAGGGAACCGTCAGGTAATATGCAGATATTAACTAAGCCTGGGCAACTTATACCCATTGTGATACTCCGGTGTAACCAGTTTATTGGCCGCAGAAGCGTCGAATGATTTGTTTTCGTTGTTCCACTTCAACTTCTGACCAGTCCGGAAAGCGATATTTCCCAGCTGGCAAACCTGTGCGGTCAGAGATCCCTGCTGGATTGGGGCATGAAGTAATTCAGGTTTTCCCGCGCGGATTGCTTCCACAAAATTCTGCATATGGAGGACGAGTGCATTTCCCTCTACCTTTTGCAGTTCAACCGCAGGTATCTTTTCTTTTTCTGCCAGAACATACCAGCCTTCACGATTCAGGATCAGTGTTCCGTTATTACCGACAAAGGCGGTTCCGTGGGTGAGTCCGTAAGGACCAAGATCGATGCCGGTAGCGTGTTCCCAAACCATATTGAATTTGTCGAACTCAAAAATGGCGGTCAAAGTATCAGGTGTTTCTGAAGCATCATCCGGGTAAGCCATTTTTCCGCCGCTGGCCATGATGGTTTTCGGATATTCTGCCTTCATCCCGATCAGGGCGTAGTCGATCATGTGCACGCCCCAGTCAGTCATCAGCCCGCCGGCATAATCCCAGAACCAGCGGAAATTGAAATGAAACCTGTTTGGGTTGAAAGGCCGCTGCTGCGAAGGACCGAGCCATCTTGCATAATCCACACCCGGCGGCGGGGTCCCGTCAGGCTGCACATTAACGGGTTTCATCCAGCCCATATAAGCCCACGATTTTACCGTGCGGATATTGCCCAGTTTCCCGCTATGCACAAAATCCACGGCATTCCGGAAATGCGGAGCGCTTCGCTGCCATTGTCCAACCTGCACTATACTCTTATACCGCTGCTGCGCGCTTTCCATTATCCGGCATTCTGAAATGGAATTGCCGGCTGGCTTTTCCACATAAACATGTTTACCTGTAGCACAGGCATCAACCATCTGCAGGCAATGCCAGTGATCAGGTGTTCCGATGATCACAATGTGAACATCTTTATTCTCCAGCATCTTACGGTGATCACTGTAAGTCTTCACCGGCATGTTTAATTTTTCAAGTTCAGCAACCCTTTTCTTCAGCACATTTTCATCAACATCACAAAGAGCGACACATTTCACCCCGGGAACCTGCAGGATGGCCTGCAAGTTGGACCATCCCATTCCGTTTACTCCTATTACCCCCACGTTTAACTGGTCAGCAGCGGAGACCCGTTGTTTACCGGCAAATAAGTTTTCTGAAAAGGCGGGAACAAGGGCAGTGCCTAATAACAGGCTCCCCGAGTTGCGGATGAATGAACGGCGTGCAATTGGCATCAGATTTCAATTTCTTTAGACACTTAATTTACATACTTAATCGGAACAGAAGGTCCATGCCGGAAAAAATATGGTCGGGAATTGTCAATTTGTGCATAGTTCCTTTTAATTGTTGATTGTACATTTATCGAACTACTCAGCTTTCAAAAACTGGTTCGATTATGAAGCAAATTAAATTGATCACGCTACTGTTTGCCGGTGTCAGTCTCCAGGCGACGGCACAAAGTGTGGCTGCTGACTACCCCATCCAGCCCGTGCCGTTTACACAGGTACATTTACATGACCATTTCTGGGCGCCTAAGATCGCGGTCAATAATAAAGTGACGATCCCTTACACGCTGCAAAAGTGCAGGGAAACGGGCAGGATCGACAATTTCCTGAAGGCTGCCGGTAAAATGCCCGTCGGAAAGATTACGGAATATCCTTTTGATGACACAGACCTGTATAAACTTATTGAAGGGGCCTCTTATTCACTCCAGGTGGAACCAGACCCGCAAATGGATCGAACACTCGATACCCTGATCAGCATTATAGCTGAGGCACAGGAGCCTGATGGCTACCTCTATACTTTTCGCACAATGAAGCCTGAAAAGCTTCATCCCTGGATCAGCCCGAACAGGTGGGAAAAAGATCCCGATCTCAGCCATGAGCTGTATAATTCGGGACATCTCTATGAAGCCGCTGTGGCGCATTACCTGGCTACAGGGAAAAAATCCTTCCTGAATATAGCTATAAAAAATGCCGATCTGCTCGTAAAGGACTTCGGTCCGGGTAAAGCGGCTTATTTTCCAGGCCACCAGGTCGTGGAAATGGGCCTCGCCAGGATGTACCGCGTCACCGGCAAAAGGGAATACCTCGACCTTGCTAAATTCTTTCTTGATATAAGAGGTGATGGTAAAATAAAAGGTGAAGAGTACAGCCAGTCGCACAAGATGGTAACCGACCAGCATGAAGCGGTCGGACATGCAGTACGCGCTGCCTACATGTATACAGGAATGGCGGACGTTGCAGCACTTACAGGTAACCGTGAGTATGTCAGCGCCATCAACGATATCTGGAAAGATGTGATGGAACACAAACTTTACCTCACTGGCGGTATTGGTGCTACAGGTCATGGCGAAGCATTCGGCGCTGCATATGACCTTCCTAATATGTCAGCCTATGCTGAGACCTGCGCATCCATTGCAAATGTGTACTGGAACAGCCGGATGTTCCTGATGAACGGCGACGCACAATACATAGATGTAATGGAACGCATTCTGTATAATGGCCTTCTGTCTGGTATTTCGCTGAGTGGCGATAAGTTTTTTTATCCTAACCCGCTGGCATCTATGGGACAACACCAGCGCAGCGCCTGGTTCAGTTGTGCCTGCTGTATTTCCAATATGACGAGGTTCATGCCATCTGTTCCGGGTTATGTATACGCACAACGCGGGAACAGTATTTATGTGAATCTCTATGTGGCAAACAATGCAGAGATCAACCTTCCTGTAGGTAAAGTGGCCATTAGCCAGGAGACCGAGTATCCATGGAAAGGAAATGTTCGTTTACTGGTTATCCAGTCACCCGCTCAATCTTTCAACGTAATGATGCGCATTCCTGGCTGGGCGAAACAGGAAGCAGTACCCGGAAGTCTTTACGAATTCCTGCAAAAGCAAAAGCCTGCGATTGAAGTGAAGTTGAACGGCAAACCCGTTACCTACACCATCGACAAGGGATATATTTCCCTGAATCGCAAATGGAAAAAAGGCGATCGTATCGACATCAGCCTGCCGATGGAAATTGAGAAGGTGCTTGCCAATGAGAAGGTGAAGGATGACCAACAACGTTATGCACTCCAGCGCGGTCCCCTGGTGTATTGTCTCGAAGGCGCAGATAATCTTGATAGTGCGGTTAGAAACATCGTGGTTCCGCAGTCTGCAGAGTTTACTGCCAGCTTTGAACCTCAGCTGTTGAATGGAGTAATGGTGTTGCAGGCAAAAGGCACATCCACCAAAAGACAAGTGAACAGCGACGCACTCATTCGTTCCTCACAAACTGTTAAGGCAATTCCTTATTACAGTTGGAACAACAGGGGCGCCGGAGAAATGGAAGTTTGGATTCCTTATAATGAATCGGTGGCACAGCCAAAGCCGGCACCCACAATTGCTTCATTAAGCAAAGTGAGTTCTTCGCAACGCAACGCCAGGATGTTGAAAGGTATTAACGACCAGTATGATCCAAAAGATTCACAGGATCATAATTCAGTATACCTGCACTGGTGGCCAAAAAAGAATACGCTTGAATGGATCCAGTACGATTTTGCACAATCCGGTAAAGTCAGTGAATCAACAGTGTACTGGTTTGATGATGCTCCGTTCGGCGGCTGCAGGCTTCCAAAATCATGGCGTGTTCTATACCTTGACGGTGACCAGTGGAAACCTGTTGAAGTACTTGGCGATTATGAGCTGAGTAAGGATCGTTATAATACTGTACGGTTTAAACCCGTAGATACCAGGAGCCTCAGGCTCGAAATCCAATTGCCGGAAGAACATTCCAGCGGAATACATGAATGGATAGTGAAATGAAAAGGCTCTCCGGCTTTATTATAACATTTCTTTTTCTCACGAATGCTTTCGGGCAAAGAGAAGCCACGCTCTCCATTGATACGAGGCAGGTGAAGAATACGGTGTCTAAACAACTCCATGGCATTTTCTTTGAAGAGATCAGCCATGCCGGCGATGGTGGCCTGTATGCTGAAATGATCAGGAACAGGGGATTCGAAGACAACCGCCTGCCTGCAGGAACGCAGCTGGCTGATGGTCACCTGGTACCGCGGCGCACTCCCCACTATAATATGAATGGAAAAGTGAGCGACTGGACAATGCCCTGGGAAGACCAGGGACAATGGCCCGGTTGGAAGCTGGAACAGTCACCCGCATCAGATATTTCTTTGTCGCTGTCAACCTTTGACCCGCTGAACGCGGCTACTTCTCAATCTCTGCAAATCAAGGTTAGTCGGTTGAATGGCGCACATAACCAACTGGTTAATGATGGATACTGGGGAATGGGAATTGAGAAGGCTGCCGTGTATAACCTTAGCTTTTATGTTTCCAATGTCAACTATAAAGGCCCTGTTGCGGTTAGCCTTCAGTCGAAGAGTGGCAAAATACTGGCGACGCACAGCTTTCAGCCGGAGCAAAGCGGAAAGTGGACAAAGTACTCCGCAAAATTACTAGCACAGGAATCTGATGACTCAGCAAGGCTGGCGATCACATTTCTTTCAACCGGTACATTTAAGTTGGATTTTGTTTCCTTGTTTCCCGCCGAAACTTTTCGCAATCGCCCGAATGGTTTAAGGAAAGATCTTGCCCGGTTTATTGCCGACCTTAAACCTGCATTCGTAAGGTGGCCAGGCGGCTGCTATGTCGAAGGTATCAATGTGGAAAGCGCACCAAACTGGAAACGTACCCTGGGTCCGTTGGAAAGCCGGCCGGGTACTTTCAGTGTATGGGGTTACTGGAGCACGGACGGATTTGGTTATCATGAGTATCTCCAGTTTTGCGAAGACATTGGCGCAGCGGCGCTGTATGTTTTTAACGCTGGCGTCAGCTGTGAATTCAGAAGTGGCGAGTTTGTCCCCGATGACTCCCTGCAACCTGTAATTGACGATGTACTGGATGCGATCGAATATGCCATTGGCCCCGTCAATTCAAGGTTCGGTAGTTTAAGGGCAGCAAACGGTCACCCTGCACCATTTCCACTGAAATACATAGAAGTCGGCAATGAACAACATGGACCCTGGTATGCAAAGCGGTACAATCGTTTCCATGATGCGATAAAGCTGAAATATCCGGGGCTGACAATTATCTCCAGCATGGGTATCGGTGATATCAACCGGTGGACTCTCGACAGCATCCGCGTAACGGATATGGCAGATGAACACGCTTACAAAGCTGCCTTCTGGTCATTCAACAACTTTGATCATTTCGATAACTATAAAAGAGGCAACCATGAAGTTTATGTAGGTGAATATGCTACGAATGCAGGTGTGGGTCATGGCAACATGCTCGCGGCAATGAATGACGCGGCATATATAATGGGAATGGAGAATAATGGCGACCTGGTAAAAATGAGCAGTTATGCTCCCTTGCTGGAAAATGTTAACTCCCGCCACTGGCCCGTGAACCTTGTCCGTTTCAATAGCAGTAATAGTTTTGCCCGGATTTCTTATTATACAATCAAATTGTTCAGTGACCATCGGCCAGACGAAAACCTGCAGACTAAATTGACGATAATACCGCCAAAAACAGCGACTGCAGTTTTCGGCGGCGGCATCGGTCTTGCTACATGGGATACGCAAACTGAGTACAAGGACCTCGAAGTTATCCAAAACGGCAAGATGGTATACCGAAGCGATTTCAGCAATAGGGAATCGGAATGGCTGAAACTTTCAGGAACCTGGAAAACCAGCGAAGGGGGCTTCAGTCAATCAGCCGAAGGCGCACAACTGACTGCTCTTTTAAAGGACCACAGGTTCGATTCTTATACATTGAAACTTAAGGGTAGAAAGCTTTCCGGATACAATGCTTTTATCATTCCATTTGCAGTAAAGGACGCCAGGAATTACCTGAGAGTGCATATAGGTTCCTATGTAAACAAGAATGCAGTGTTTGAATTTGTTTCTGATGGTGCGGTTGCCAACCTGAGCAAATCAGTAAAACTTGCTGAGCCGATCGAGGCAGGCCGATGGTACGATATCCGGATCGAAGTGGGAAAAGAAAAGGTCGATGTTTTCCTTGATGACAAAATGCTGATGAGTTATAGCCAGCAAGAGCGTATAATTGCGATTGCGGGCCGGGATACAGCTAATGGTGACATCATAGTGAAAGTGGTGAATGCCGAAGATGAACCGTTCAATTTATCCCTGGAATTAAAAGGTATTCCACCGGGCTCCTTTAACAGTGTTGATACTTACACCATTACAACAGGTAAACTATCGGAAAACAGTTTTGATCAGCCTGCCCGTTATATACCGGTGAAAAAGCTGGTAAGATTCTCTTACCGTAATCCATCACTCAAGGTAACACCGAACTCCATAACACTATTGCGGTTCAGATCTCCTTAAGAAGCAACAGCGTCGTATGCATTGTGGTAATATTTGTCCATATAATCACTCGGTGATTTCCCGATGATTGTTTTGAACACGCGGTTGAAATTTGTGATACTGTTGAATCCACATGTGTATGCGATTGTGGAAATACTTTCAAAGCCGCCATCTGTCAGCTTTTTACAGGCTTCGTTGATCCGCACTTCATTCAGGAAGGAAACAAATGTGTGGCGGGTTCTTTTTTTGAAATACCTGCAAAACGCCTGGGGCGTCATGTGCGCCTGTTTGGCAACATCTTCCAGCGTGATCTGCTGGGCATAATTCTGCATTATGAAATTGTAAATATTTCCGAGCCTGATTCCTTCATGTTCACTTACAGATGCCATTTCGGATACACTTGCCAGTTCCTGCAGGTCAGATACGGCAGATAATTGCTTCATCATCTCCAGGAAAGTAACAAGTTGTTCAACACCATTCTGTTCACTGATTTTTACCATGAACCTCGAGATCTCATCAACCTGCGATTCAGGCAGCTTGAAACCCCTGCTGTGTTTATTGAGGAAACTCTTGATCGATTTGATTTCGGCAAGTTCGAAGATGTGCTGAAGCTTGCCGTTTGGATTGAAAAATATGGTCATTGCCTGGATGCTCTTCCTGTTACCTGCCTCAAAATATCCTGCTTCACTTTTGAAAACATGCGGCTGGTTCGCTCCAATACAATAAATCTCACTTGGACGGAAGGGAAACATATTGTTGTCCACCACAAGGGTGCCTTCTCCTCTCTGGATCCATGTCAGCTGCATTTCATCATGGCGATGCAAATGCGGATAAAAGTAGGGGAGAACATCCTTCTGCGCTATTATATTCTTCTCGCCCGGAACCGGGATCGTAAACTGCAAAACTTTCATAATAGTTGGTGTTGGTGATGTGTATGGACATTTAAATTACTTCTATTCTAATAATTTACCATCAGCATGTCAATATCGGGTAAAATCAGGTTAAAATATTGGAAGCGGTTAAAATCCTGAAAGTATCCGCTAATATCCCGTTTACATAATGAGAACCAGCAGGATATCTTTAAATGTAAAAATAACATTTAATATTTCCAACCCGGTTCTGCCATGAAAAAAGTCCTCCTGCTGGTCACTGCTGTTATTTCTGCAGCCCTTGCTGTACATTCACAATCCTATTTCCCGGTAAAGGGGAAATCGAAAATGGTAGTGAAAGAATCCGTGCCTGTAAGGGCATTCACTATACCGCTCGAAAAGGTCCGTTTGCATGAAGGTCCATTTCAGCAGGCGCGGGAAGCAGATACAAAGTGGCTCGCTACAATTGAACCCGACAGGCTACTGGCAGATTTCAGGAAACATGCCGGTTTACAGGCCAGGGGAGAAAGATATGGTGGCTGGGAATCTTCAGGGCTTGCAGGGCATTCACTTGGACATTACCTGAGTGCCATTTCAATGGAATATGCAGTTTCAAATGACAAGCGCTTCCTCGAAAAGGTAAACTATATCGTAGATGAGCTCGCCGAATGCCAGCCGAAACGCAATGGTTACCTGGGTGCTATTCCGAAAGAAGATAGCATGTGGGCAGAAGTTAAAAACGGGAATATCCGCTCAAGGGGCTTTGACCTGAACGGTGCATGGTCACCCTGGTATACAGTACATAAGATCATGGCAGGTTTACTGGATGCTTACCTGTATTGCAACAATAGCAAGGCATTGGACATGCAGGAGAAATTTGCGGTGTGGACAGAAGATCTGCTGGCCGGTTTACCCGATTCACTTGTCCAGAAAATGCTGTTGTGTGAGTATGGTGGAATGAATGAGACGCTTGTGAATACTTATGCGCTAACAAACAATAAACGCTTCCTGGACCTGTCTTACAAATTCCATGACCGGAAGATCCTGGACTCGCTGGCGATGCAGCACGATATCCTGCCGGGTAAACATTCCAATACGCAGATCCCCAAAGTGATCGGGTGCATCCGCCGGTACCAGCTCACTGGTAGCGAGCAGGATAGGTCAACCGCCACTTTTTTCTGGAACACCGTTGTTAACCAGCACACTTACGCACCTGGAGGAAACAGCAACTATGAATATTTCGGTCCGGCTGCAAAACTCAGCGAAACACTTACCGATAATACCATGGAGACATGCAACACCTATAACATGCTGAAACTGACAAAGCATCTATATGCGTTAGACCCGCGTGCATCGTACTTCGATTTCTATGAACGTGCATTATACAATCACATACTTGCTTCCCAGCACGACGGAGATGGCATGATGTGCTATTTTGTTCCGCTACGGATGGGAGGTAAAAAGAGATTCAGCAATCCCTATAATACTTTCACCTGCTGTGTCGGCTCAGGGATGGAAAATCACGTGAAGTATGGGGAAGGCATCTATGCCACTGATCGTGACGGCAACCTGTTTGTAAACCTGTTCATAGCTAGCGAACTTGATTTTACAGAACAGGGTGCAAAGGTTGAATTAACAACAAAGTTGCCGCAGGATGACCAGGTAGAACTGAAGCTGTCCATGAAAAAGCCAAAGACTTACAGCATCAGGGTCAGGCGTCCGCATTGGGCCGGCAGGGAGCTGGTCCTGTCAGTAAATGGCGAAACGATTCCCGCGGTAACTGATGACCAGGGATATATTTCTTTAAAGCGAAAGTGGAAGGATGGCGACCGGATTTCGCTGACATTGCCTATGGATCTTTATTCATCACCCATGCCCGACAACCCGTCGCGCCAGGCCTTCTTTTACGGGCCGGTTACACTTGCAGGAGTATTCGGGAACAGGGAACCTGAACCGGTTTCCGGAATCCCGGTGATCGTATCCGGCAATGTGCAACCCGCATCATGGTTGAAGAAATCAACTGCAGATTCCCTCGTATTCACGTCAGTAAATGCCGGCGTGCCATCGCAGGTAGTGTTCAGGCCCTTCCACGAGATCAACGACGACTTTTACAGTGTATATTTTGATGTGTTTACCCCGGAAGCCTGGAAAGCCGAGCAAGTAAAGTATGAATCGGCACGCCGGGAACAAAGGCGAATCGATTCCCTTACGGTCGATAACCTGAGGGTTGGAGAAATGCAACCGGAGAGGGATCACGAATTTTCAGGCGAGGAAATGTTTACAGGTGAAACGCATGGCCGTAAATGGCGCTCCACCCGTAATGGTGGAAGCATGCGCTTTGAAATGGCACTCCGCGCCGATGCAGGGCATGCCCTAATGCTTACTTATTGGGGAATGGATAACAGGGGAAGGATGTTTGACATTTTTGTTGATGATGTCCTCGTGGCAACTGAAGACCTGAACAAATACAAGGGCAGCCGTTTCTATGACATTTCCTACCCGATACCGGCTGGCATTACAAATGGAAAACAAAAAGTGACTGTGCAGTTAAAACCCAGGCCTAATAACAGCGTTGGTCCGGTATATGGAAATATAAGGATGATGCTGCTGCCCTAATCACCACCTGATCAAAGCACTTGCCCAGGTAAGGCCACTGCCGAATGCTGCAAGGCAAACAAGGTCGCCCTGCCTGATCCTGCCGGTTTCCCAGGCCTCGCAGAGGGCTATGGGAACTGATGCAGCGGTCGTATTGCCATACTTCTGGATGTTATTGAAGACTTTGTCATCGCTAAGGCCCAGTTTCTGTTGCACAAACTGCGCGATCCGCAGGTTGGCCTGGTGGGGAATTAACATGTCAAGATCGGATGGCTTCAGATTGTTCGCTTCAAGCGCTTCCATCACAACTTCCGGAAATTTGATCACGGCTTTTTTGAACACATTCGGTCCATCCATATAAGGGAAGTTCTGTCCGCTGTCGATCATTTCGTGACTCATGAACATGTCGCCAACGCCAGCTTCGCTGAATTGCGCATAATCACCCCAGTGGTTTGCATGGGTACCTGGGTTGTACATCGCCAGTATCTCAGCACTTTCTCCGTCGCTGTGAAGATGCGTGCTCAGGATTCCGCTGTTTTCATCGGTTGTGGGCTGCATTACAATGGCCCCGGCCCCATCGCCAAAGATCACGGCGACGTTTCTGCCCCGCGTACTGAAATCAAGGCCAAAGGAATGTTTCTCACTGCCGATAACAAGGATGTTTTTGTACATTCCTGATTTGATGAACTGGTCCGCAACGGAAACGGCATAAACAAACCCGCTGCATTGGTTCCGGATGTCGAGTGCACCTACCTCCTTCATTTTCATGGCACGTTGTACAAGCACTCCGCAGCCCGGAAAGTAATAGTCGGGCGACAAAGTCGCGAAAATGATAAAGTCAATGTCTGCGGGAGTTATGCCTGCTCTTTCAATTGCAATCTTTGCAGCTTCAACACCCATGGTGGTCGTAGTTTCACCCGTCCGTTTCGCGAATCTTCTTTCCTTTATGCCGGTGCGTTCCTGGATCCACTCATCACTGGTGTCCATGTATTGCGTAAGGTCATTATTGGAAACTATATTTTCAGGTACGTACATTCCGATCCCTGCGATCCTGGAGCGAAGCATAGCAAGCGTGTTTAGTGATCAAAAATAGGAATTTGCCAAATGCACAGCTTATGAAACAGTTTCAGAAAGAACCAAATGTTATGTCAAATTTTGGAATTGGGTAACGAATCTTTATATTGAACATTTTATGATCCTCCGCTGGATATACAGGAATAATGAAATGCTGGTCTGGATAGGCGCACTGCTCTGGTTATATTGTCTGCCCTTCATGCCTGGATTCTTTTCATCCGGTGAGGGATTTTGTCCGATCAGGTGGGCAGGTATTCACTGGTGCCCTGGCTGTGGATTGGGGCGAAGCATTAGTGCAGTAATGCATTTTGACCTTGCAGCTTCATGGCAATTTCACAAGCTCGGCTTCCCTGCACTGCTCATCATTTGGTACCGAATTTATTACTTAACCATACCAACCAAACCCAAGCTCCATGCAAAATTATCTGATGAGCCTGCCTGACCTTCAGCCCGAAGAAATGGCAGGGATCAATGAGTTGACTGCAAACATGAGTGAATCACAAAAGCAACAGTTTTTCATGATCTATTCCGGAAAAAGAAAGAAACCACAGGAAATCTTATTGCTTACATGCCTCGGCTTTATCGTGGTTGCCGGCGTCCAGCGTTTTGTTCTCGGACAGATAGGTATGGGAATTCTGTACCTGCTTACCGGTGGACTTTGCCTGATCGGAACCATCGTTGATGTGGTAAATTACAAAAGACTCGCAACTGACTACAACCTGACCCAGATGTATGAATCTGCCAGGATGGTGGGCATGAGCGGAATTTAATATTGACTTAATTGGCGGGCCTGGCAGTTTTTGTCAGGTCCGTTTCGGTAAGTTCACGTAAGAAAATTTCGATTTCCTTCTCAACACCGGCGGCATCTTTTGACTTAAAGGGTGAGGCTATAACGTGATCGCCGGTATTTGGCATAGCAACTTCCTTCTTCAGGTTGGCCGGTGTGGATATCTTGCTGAACATCTCCCTCATCGCTGAAACCTTTACAACAGGGTCCTGGTTTTTCTCATCCTTGTAATAGTACAGCAGTAGGATCGGCTGGTTTACTTTCGAGAATGTTTCATCAGTCATTGTTGTTTCCAGCATTTCTTCGAGTGCAACAGTTGCCTCCAGGCGGTAGGGCGTATTCCAGTACTGCCGGTATTTTTCCCTTTTGTCGGACGATTCACGGTACGGACCACCTGTAACCGCTTTGGCAATCTGCAGCCCCCACGGATTGTTCAGCAGCCAGGCATTCGGGTCGTTGATCGCAATATTGGGTGATAACAGTACTAGCGCATAAACATCGCCGGGGTATGCAGCTGCAAGCTGCAACGCATTTGTGCCGCCTGTTGACGTGCCCATAAGTATTACTTTTTTTCCGATCTGCCTGCCGATCTGAAGGGCCTCCTTTGCACTTTCCCAATATTTTTCCGGTGTCAGGTTCATCAATGCCTCTGGAGTGTCAATGCCGTGTTCTGCCAGCCTGGCCAGGTAAAGATTTGCATTGAACTTCTTTGCAATATTGGTATGGGTAGGTGCACCTTCAAACTGCGAAGCTGAAAACCCGTGCAGGTACACGAATGAATATTCAGTTTGCTGTTTCAGTGAATCATTCTGCCAGATGATCCTCGCTTCATTATCCGGTTTCACTTTGTGGCGCCGTTCCTTATCACTGATATACTTTTCAAGCTCGGTGGCCGCTGCCGGCACTTTTGGCAGACTGTCCGAATAATCTGGTGTGGAAGGACTGGGACCCAGCAGGTAAGTGACAAACAGAACGACAGCTATAAGGAGGAACCATTTCATAATTGAAAAGTAAATATTAAAAATGGAAAGGGAAAAAGTCCGGCCCCCTTCGGGATACTACCGCGATGACACCTCGATGACACCTCGATGGGTCCACGGAAATACCATTATTCCCCGGTGTCGGCATGGTCTATCAGTGGTCAAATAGTGGACCCATCATGGTGGTATCCCGAAAAAACCCGTAAAAACGCCGGTTCAACAGCACTCGACCTGCATCACCTTGCCTTGCTGGCGACTTTTTTCTGCCGCAAAGCCTATCAGGTGACTTTCAATGGAGGCGTCTATAGTTGAGGTCAGGAGGGATGGGTCATTCTTTGCCACCGCTTCGATGAAGTTTGCGGCCAGCCGCCAGTCGCCCCCGCCATGGGCATCTGTGGTCTCCTTCCAATGCTCCTGTTTCCCGTCGAGGAACCGCGTAATGGTAAATTCGGTCATATCGCCGGTAATGTCGCCATGACTGCCCATCACCCTCGTGCGTCGCCCTTCGTACGAAGTGAACGCCTCCATGGAAAAACTCACTGTCACCCCGTCCCTGAACAGCATATTTACTATGTAATGGTCTGGTTGGTCGTTGTCCATCCGGTAAACACACCGCCCATAATTGGTCGTTTTCAATTGCTCCAGCACAAATGCGGCTTGTTTGTCTTTATCTTCCGGGAGATCAAAAACATAATTCCGCAGGCGATTCCGGTAATAGATCATCAGTGCAGAGTAAGGGCAGACAGGCTCAACCTTGCATCCGCCAGTACACCTTTCGGTGCTGCCTTCAGGGGCGTTTTCTTTCCTGAACCATTTGAGATCGCCGAAAGCCTGCACGGATTCGCAGGGTTTCCCTATCATCCAGCGTAGTATATCCAGGTCGTGACTTGATTTCGCCAGGATAATTGGCGTAGTAGCCTTACTGTTATGCCAGTTACCGCGTACATATGAATGGCTCATATGGATCCGTTCAATCGGCTCAAGGTGCTGGATGCTCACGAGTTCACCTATAGTGCCACCCTGGATCAGTTCCCGCAACCTGACAAAATACGGCGCATACCGGAGTACATGGCATACTGCCACAACCTTACCCGACTTTTTGGTTGCTTCAAGAATGTCGCGGCATTCCTTTTCGCTGGGGGAAATGGGTTTTTCAAGCAGTACGTGGTAACCCAGTTTCAACGCGGCCATGCAGGGGCCATAGTGAAGGTTGTCCGGCGTGGAGATAATCACAGCGTCGGCGAATTTCGGCCGTTCAAACACATCTTCCCAGGTCCTGAAACGGTTATTGTCTGCTATGTCGTGCTTTTTTGCGTAACGTTCATTTCTGACCGCAACAGGCTCTGCCACTCCAACAATATCGAACTGGTCGGGGAATTTCAACGCATAGTTTCCATACACGTTTCCCCTGTTGCCGGCGCCAATCGTTATGGCGGTCACCGGCTTGTCAAATTTTTCCATCTTTTCTGGTAATAAGATCTCACGCATCGATTCTTCATCCTGCCATTCGGGAAGAGATAAGACAGCCCCGAGTGAAAGCCCCAGTGTGCGGATTGCATCTCGCCTGGTACAATGCTTTTGCAAAGTAGAATAAATTTAATGTCACTTAACCGGCAACAAAGAGTGGACCAACTCTTTTTACTTTTTCCATTTTAATTTTTAATTTGAAACATGCCCCGTTTTATCGCCCTCGACGTTTTCCGTGGAATGACCATTTGCTTCATGATCATTGTAAATACCCCCGGAAATTCTGAAACTACCTTGGCTCCTTTGCTTCATGCGAACTGGCATGGCTTTACGCCAACCGACCTCGTTTTCCCTTCTTTCCTGTTCGCCGTCGGCAATGCAATGGCCTTTGTTATGCCAAATTGGGCAGATAAACCTGCCGGCTGGGTGATGCAAAAGATCTGGAAGCGCACTGCAATCATTTTCCTGCTGGGGTTCCTGATGTACTGGTTCCCCTTCGTAAAATGGGACGGTCAGTCCTTCAGTGCATTCCCGCTCAGTGAAACCAGGATCTTCGGCGTATTGCAAAGAATCGCCCTTTGTTATGGTATTGCGGCGACGATGATCTATTTCCTGAGACCGCGGTCAACCTATATTTTGGGCGGACTTTTCCTCTTCCTGTACTGGGCACTTCTCTACTGGCTGGGCAATTCTGCGGATCCCCTGGGCCTGCAGGGAAATGCCGTGCTGTGGCTCGATAAATGCCTTATCGGCGAAAAACACATGTATCATGGGGAAGGAATTGCTTTCGATCCTGAAGGATTGCTGAGCACTTTGCCTGCCATTGCAAACGTGATCGCCGGATTCTGGGCCGGTGACCTGGTGAGGAAGAAAGGAAAATCCTGGGAATCGTTAGCCTTACTGCTGCTTGCCGGCTCGCTTCTTCTCTTTATTGCGTACTGCTGGAATGGCCTTTTCCCGGTAAATAAAAAACTATGGACCAGTTCCTATGTAATGCTGACAACTGGTCTTGATTGTATAATCCTGGCGGCAATTATTTATGTCCTCGATTTCAGGAAATACACTTCCTGGTCGGAATTTTTTACCGTTTTTGGCAAGAACCCCCTTTTTATATACCTGTTATCTGAGATCATTGCCATCCTGTTATGGTTCTTCAAAACCAGCGAAAGTGTACCTTATTATCGTCGGTTATATGAGATCGTTTTCAGCAGGTTCGGCGGCTACCTGGGTTCGCTTTTATTTGCGTGTTCAATAATGATGGTATGCTGGTTGGTGGGCTGGATTATGGACAGGAAAAAGTGGTACGTAAGAGTTTAAATTCTTCGCGTGTTTGTCATCGTGATCCAGGTTGTCGCAATTCGCCCGCTTATTGTCCTGAAAGCCCCTGATTATGTTTGTTGAAACTGTTTAAGTTTGAAGCAATGGAGCCAATAACCAAAGCAGGTCGCACCGAATGGATAGGGCTGGCTGTTCTTGCCCTTCCGACTTTGCTGGTTTCGATGGATGCCACCGTTACTTACCTGGCCATACCAACAATCAGCGCCATCCTGAAACCATCGGCATCTGAGCTGTTGTGGATCACAGACATCTATATTTTCCTCGAAGGCGGATTGCTGATAACAATGGGAACTCTGGGAGACCGGATCGGCAGGAAAAAATTGCTGATCTATGGCGCGGTTGCTTTTGCCATTGCCTCAGCTATCGCGGCGTTTGCCAGCAGCGCCCACATGCTGATCGCCGCACGTGGATTAATGGGAATTGCAGGCGCCACACTGCTGCCTTCCACAGTATCACTTATCCGAAGCATGTTTCATGATAACCGTCAGCGGGCGGTTGCAATCGGGATCTGGACCACCTGCTTTTCAACCGGCACAATGCTTGGTCCCTTATTGGGTGGCCTGCTCCTTCACTACTTCTGGTGGGGATCCGTATTTCTCATAAGTGTTCCAGTTATGTTATTATTCCTGGTAATGGGGCCTTTGTTCCTCCGGGAATACAAGTCGCCCGGCCATGAAAAATTTGACCTGGTAAGCGCATTTCAATTACTCGCAGGGATTCTGGCCATCATCTATTCAATTAAACGGATCGGTGAGCGCCTGGTGGCGGAACCCATTTCCATTTCATTACTGGTTGCGGGTGCTGTTGTTTTGTATTTCTTTATTAAAAGACAAAGAAAAATCACTAATCCACTGATCGACCTTAACCTGTTTTTGTTGGCGCCATTTTCTGCAACACTGCTCGCTTTATTGTGTTCCCTGTTTTGCTGGTCAGGCGTATATCTTTTTGTAGCGCAGTACCTGCAGCTTGTCCTGATGTTCGATGCACAAAAAGCAGGTCTCTGGACAGTTCCAGCAGCTGCCCTGGGGATGATTAGTTGCCTCTCAGCTCCATTGATAGCGCGGTTCGCCGGCCGGAATACCGTAATCATTTCAGGAATGATACTCATCATGATGGGATTGATCATGTTATCTCAGGTCCCTGGTAATACGGGGCTTTTTTTGCTGGTGTTTGCAACTATTCTTCTTACAGCGGGCTGCAGCCTGGCCGTAACACTCGGAGTGGATAAAGTAATTTCATCAGTTCCGGCATCCCGGGCAGGTGTTGCAGCCGGTATTTATGAAACAAGTACCACATTCGGGTCTGCACTGGGAATTGCAGTGCTGGGGAGTATCGGAACCGCTATTTACAGAAACAGTTTGCATTCAGAACAAGCTGGCAATACACTCGGACAGGCTTCAACTCTATCCGCTTCCCTGCCTGCCGGCCAGGCAAAGGATCTTTTTCAGCTGGCACAGGCTTCTTTCAACTATGCGTTTGCAATTGTTGCTTTGTTCGCTGTGGTGATCCTGTTTATTGTGATCCTTGTAGTTGGAAGGGTATATCGCAGCGAAAGGTCCATATCCCCCTATGCGGATTATGTGGAATGAAAAAATTGTTACCTGTCAAATCTCTTTTCACCTGTACCATGGTTTTTTGAAAAGGATAGAAAAATAAGCTCTCGCCGCCCTGCAGAATTTAATTTCTGAAGTGAAGTCTTTACCTTGGTATTATAAATAAAATGGATACATTTGGAATATCCGTCTCTTTACCATTCCGTAGAACCACAAAATACCTTGAATCACAGGGCCTGAGCAATATCAGTAGCTGAATTGATGTAAGTCATTATCACACAAAGAACACAAGGATACATTTGTCCCGATAAAAGGCATTCAAATACTTTTATTCAAATCAAAACTTACAACCATGAGGTGCAAAATTTCATTTGCCGCATTCCTAATCGCTAGCACTGTTATGATAACCGCCTGCGGAGGCGGAGAGCCAAAATCCGATGAAAAGTCAGCTGAATCATCTACCACTGAAAAACCGGCAGATCAGGCCGGAACCGAGACAGAAGTACATGGCACAGAGGTAAAACCAGGTGACGTAAAACTGGAGACCCCATTAAATGCAGAATGGGTTACTGCAGGGAAAGGCATTTATGATATGAAGTGCCAGAGCTGCCACAAATTAACCGATGAAAGAGTAGTAGGTCCGGGATGGTCAGGAGTTACCAAAAGACGCGAACCCCATTGGATCATGAATATGATCACCAACGTGGACATGATGCTGGAAAAAGACCCAGAAGCACAGAAGCTTCTTGAGCAGTGTCTTGTCAGGATGCCAAACCAAAACATAAGTCAGGATGATGCCAGGAAGATCCTGGAGTTCATGCGCCAGAACGACGGAGTTAAATAACCCTTATTAATATACCAACTATGTCACGCTACCTAAACAGAGCCTGCCTCTCTGTGGGAGTACTAGCCATTGTTCTCAGTGCTCTCCCGGGATGTAAGCCTAAAACAACCAGTACAGCTGCCACTGGCGACGCCACCAAATCTTACGTGGCCCCGGGTAAATACGACGAATTTTATAACGTCGTTTCCGGAGGCTTTAACGGCCAGATCGGAGTTTATGGCATTCCTTCAGGCCGCCTATTCCGCATTGTTCCTGTTTTTTCCCAGTCCCCTGAAAGCGGTTACGGCTTCAGCGAAGAAACAAAAGCAATGTTCAACACTTCCCATGGATTTGTGCCCTGGGACGATCTTCACCACATCGCACTTTCACAGACTAAAGGTGAACATGATGGACGCTGGGCCTTTGCAAACGGGAACAACACTCCCCGCCTCGCCAGGGTAGATCTTACTACCTTCCGTACTGCCGAGATACTGGAGATTCCCAACAGCGCAGGAAACCACGCTTCTCCTTTCATCACTGAAAACTCCGAATACGTTGTTGCGGCCACCCGCTTCAGTGTACCACTCGACGATCAAAATGGTGATGTGCCCATCAACACTTATAAGCAGAATTTCAAGGGATCTATCAGCTTTGTGGCTGTTGATCCTACCACAGGCCAGATGAACATCGCTTTCCAGATCAGAACCCCAGGAGTAAACTTTGACCTGTCACGTGCAGGAAAAGGTAAATCCCACGGCTGGTTCTTCTTCAGCTGCTATAATTCCGAAAAGGCAAATACACTGCTCGAAGTGAATGCCTCTGCCAAAGACAAGGACTTTGTTATGGCGGTTAACTGGAAGAAAGCGGAAGAATATGTAAAAGCCGGCAAAGGCAAAAAGCAACCTGTGAAGTATGCGCATAACGTGTACAATGAAGGTACCCATTCAGCTACTTCCACTATTCTCAATGAAGTGCTGGTGCTTGATCCTTCAGAATGCCCTGATGTATTGTACCTGATCCCCTGCCCGAAATCTCCCCACGGTACCGATGTTGATCCTACAGGTGAATACATCGTTGCCTCAGGTAAACTGGCCGCCAGCATCCCGGTATTTTCATTCGACAAGATCCAGAAGGCTATCGCCGATAAAGCTTTCGATGGCGAATATGACGGGATCCCTGTGATTAAATATGAAGCAGCCCTGAAAGGGGAAGTGGTGAAACCAGGTCTTGGGCCTTTACACACTGAGTTTGACGGGAAAGGTAACGCTTATACATCCATGTTCGTTTCTTCGGAAATCGTAAAATGGAGCCTGTCCGACCTGCAGGTACTGGATCGTGTGCCGACTTATTATTCTATCGGTCACCTGTCAGTTCCGGGCGGACCAACAGCCAAACCACATGGCAAATACATGATCGCATACAACAAGATCACCAAGGATCGTTACTTGCCAACTGGTCCGGAACTTACCCAGAGTGCCCAGTTATATGATATCAGTGGCGAAAAGATGAAGCTGATCCTCGACTTCCCGACTACCGGTGAGCCGCACTATGCAGAAGCGATACCGGCAAGTATGCTGACCGACAAACAAAAGAAGATCTTTAAGATCGAAGAGAATGCCCACCCCTATGCTGCAAAAGGCGAAGGCCAGGCTAAAGTTGAACGCAAAGGAAATGAAGTACACGTTTGGATGACTGCTATCCGTTCACACCTTACCCCCGATAATATCGAAGGTGTCAAGCTTGGTGATGATGTGTATTTCCACGTAACAAACCTTGAACAGGATTGGGACGTGCCGCATGGATTTGCCATCAAAGGGGCAAACAACGCAGAGATCCTGATCATGCCCGGCGAAACCCAGACACTAAAATGGAAAGCAGACAGGGTAGGGATCTTCCCCTTTTATTGTACCGACTTCTGTTCCGCACTCCACCAGGAAATGCAGGGCTACCTGAGGATTTCACCGGCCTCGAGCAGCACACCGCTGACATTCAGTACCGGCACTAATAAGCCCGCCGTAACTCCTTCTGAAAGCACCGAAAAAACTGAATCGAAATGAGCATCACCTCCAGGATACTGATCGCAATCGGGGCACTCGTCCTGATCGCAGCCTACTTTGTTCCGGTCTGGTCTATTTACCTGATTGCGCCTCAGTATCCTGAAGGTTTATCTATGCAGATCTGGCTGTATAAGATCACCGGCCAGGTCGAAATTATCAATGGACTGAATCATTACATCGGGATGAAACACATCAACGCGGAGATGTTTCCTGAATTCACGTACCTGGTTTACATTTTAGGATTTTTCATTCTTTTCCTCCTCGTGATCGCTATCACTGGCAAACTGCGACTACTGTTCGTCTACCTGCTGTTGTCAGTTATCGGAGGTGTTGCCGCACTTGTAGACTTTTATATGTGGGGGTATGATTACGGTCATAACCTCGACGACACTGCCGCTATCCAGGTTCCTGGTCTGTCTTACCAGCCACCATTGATCGGTCATAAAAAACTCCTGAATTTTGATGCCTTTTCCTACCCGGATGCCGGTGGATGGATCATCGTTGCAGTTACCGGATTCTTGTTTGTTATCTGCTTCCTGGAATGGAGAAAGCAGAAAAAAATGAACACCATGAAGCTGACTACATCTAAAGCGTTAGCAACAATTTTACTCGCAGGTTTTACTTTCCTGTCTGGTTGTAAACCTAAACCTGAACAGATCGCATTCGGAAAAGACAATTGCGCAGAATGCAAGATGACAATAGTTGACCCTAAATTCGGCGCTGAGATCGTTACAAATAAAGGTAAGGTCTACAAATTCGATGATACTCATTGCATAGCTTCCTTCCTTGACCAGCGACGTATTGAGCTGAGTGAAATAAACCAGACCTTGTTTGTATTATACGATAAGCCAGGTGAGTTTGTAAATGTAAAAGCAGTTGAGTTTGTTGTAAGCAGCCAACTTAAAAGTCCCATGGGTGGAAATGCTGCCGCTTTCATGACTGTTCAGGATGCACAAAAGAAATCACAGGAAATTGACGGCAGTAAAACCACCAACTGGCCTACTCTTTATAACATCCTCGTCAAATGAGAAGTTTGCTGACCATCCTGTTCTCTCTTGTAGCGCTTGTCGTTTCTGCCGGTATCATCGAAGTCGGAAAAGACAAGAATACTAAATCACTCAAGCTGGGCGTAAGCCTGGCGAAGAGCGGTGATACCATAATGCTTTATCCTGGTTTATATAGGGAAGGGAATATTGTCATCTCCAAACAAATCCAATTAATTGGCGTTGGTAATCCTGTACTCGATGGTGAATTGAAGCACGAAATGCTAACCATAACCGGGCATAATATTGTAGTAAAGGGAATCACTTTCCGCAATGCCGGTTATTCTTCCTTTAACGACTATGCCGCTATTAAGATCATTGATGCCGGCAATGTCCGCGTAGAGGACAATAACATCATAAATTCTTCCTTTGCTATTCATATTGCCAATTCAACTGAATCAATAATCCGGGGAAATACCATCCGTGGTAACAACAAATCGGAACATTCTTCCGGCAATGGAATTCACTTATGGAAATGCAGCGGGATGCTGGTGGAAAATAATTCCATTGAAGGGCATCGGGATGGAATCTACTTTGAGTTTGTGACTTTTTCCAACATTGTAAAGAACCGGAGTGAAAAAAATATTCGTTACGGCCTTCATTTCATGTTTTCCAATGATGACAATTACCAGGACAATATTTTCCGTAACAACGGCGCAGGTGTAGCAGTGATGTTCTCAAAAAAGGTGACCATGACCAGGAATCACTTTGAAGAGAACTGGGGAGCTGCAGCCTATGGCATTCTCCTGAAAGAAATCAAGGAAGGCACAATCAGGCAAAATACATTCGTGAAGAATACAGTTGGAATTTTCATGGAAGGCAGTAGCAGGTTGAACATCGAAAAGAACGTTTTCATGAACAACGGGTGGGCCGTTAAGGTGCAGGCGAGTTGCGATGAAAACACTTTCAATTTCAATAATTTCTACGGTAACAGTTTTGACGTGTCTACTAATGGTACCATGACACTGAATAAGTTTTCCGGCAACTATTGGGACAAATACGAAGGATATGACCTCGATCGCAACGGAGTTGGCGACGTCCCTTTTCACCCCGTAAGCATGTACGGGATGATCATCGAACAGAATCCAACCACCCTGATCTTATTGCGAAGTTTCATGGTCTCCCTTTTGGATAAAGCTGAAAAAGCGATTCCCAGTCTTACTCCGGAGAATCTTATTGACGATAAACCGATGATAAAGCCGCACAGACTATGATCCGGATAGAAAATCTGAAAAAGAAGTTTAAGAAGCTGCAGGCACTTGATGATATCAATGCTATTTTCAGCAGCGGACAGGTAATATCGCTGATTGGCCCTAACGGCTCCGGTAAGACCACTCTGATCAAGACTATTCTCGGAATGGTGAAAGCCGACAGCGGAAAAGTCTTCGTAGATTCAAAGCCCATCAACGGCGACCCGTCTTACAGGAGCAACATCGGTTATATGCCGCAGATCGGCCGGTATCCCGATAATATGAAGGTGGGCCACCTGTTCAGCATGATGAAGAACATCAGGACAGTCCCTGAATCAAGCCTCGATACCGATCTGCTCGTTCGCTTCAACCTGGTATCAATATTTGACAAACCCATGCGTACACTAAGTGGTGGTACACGCCAGAAAGTTAGTGCTGCGCTTGCTTTTTATTTTAACCCAGATATACTCATCCTGGATGAACCCACCGCGGGCCTCGATCCACTTTCATCAGAGATCCTAAAGGAAAAAATCCTGCAGGAGAAAAGAAAGAATAAACTTATTCTTATCACTTCACATATCCTCAGCGACCTGGATGAGCTTACGACCCACGTCATGTACCTGCAGGAAGGGAAAATGATCTTTTTGAAAGACATTGAAACGCTGCGCAGAGAAACCGGCGAAGACAAACTTGTAAAAGCCATTGCCGGCATAATGCGTTCAGACAAGAAAAATGCGTTGTGGATTGATGAAGTTCTGGCCATTAAAGCAACTAAAGAAAATCCCTAAACTGATCGTCCATGTTAAAGCTTACCAGGTACGTTTTGTACGATATCATCCGCAGCAGGGTAGTGCTTGCATATGCAGTATTCCTGCTTCTGGTATCTTTCAGTTTATTCCAGCTCGAAGAGAACCACAGCAAGGCTATCCTGAGCCTTCTCAATATTGTATTGATAGTTGTCCCGCTCATCAGTATGATCTTCACAACCATTCATTACTATAACTCCTATGAGTTCATAGAGCTTATGCTATCTCAACCTCTCAGCAGGACCAGGATCCTGTTGAGTGAATACGCAGGTGTTGCCATTTCCATGATAGCGGCCTTCCTGCTTGGAGTGGGGGTGCCAGTCCTGGTTTACTCTCCTGATCCAACCGGCATTACTTTGATCTTTACCGGCGCCGGCCTGACCCTCGTGTTCACTTCAATTGCTTTCCTGGCTTCTGTAAAAGCGAGAGATAAAGCCAGGGGAATAGGATCCGTCCTGTTGCTATGGTTTTATTTTTCATTGATCTATGATGGATTGGTAATGCTGATACTTTTTGCTTTCAGTGATTACCCGATGGAAAAATTTACCCTCCTTCTGGCAGCACTCAATCCTGTTGACCTTGGACGGATCTCTATCATGCTTAAACTGGATGTCAGTGCGCTCATGGGATATACAGGCGCATTATACAAAGACTTCTTTGGAAGCAATACCGGTGTGTTATTTACTTCGGCAATGATGCTGGTATGGACTGCAATTCCCCTCTGGACTGCACTGGTGATTTTTCAGAAGAAGGATATGTAACCCACGCTGACGCCCAGATCATGGCGATTCCTGAAGGAAAGAAGAGGGAGAATAAGAACAGGGCGAATGGACTGGCAGGTTTCTGAACGACTAATATTAGTTCAGTAATCACGAAGCCCGACAGTAAAACCAGGCAGCCAAAATGAAATACTCTTCTGCGAGCCGGCGATACCGTGCCGGCCATTATCCAGATGAGAAAGGTTGTAATAAAACCAAGTAACACGAGATGCAGGTAGGCGATGACATAATCACTGTTCAGCGTTGCCATCCTGGCAATCCAGGGAAATGCACTTAACAACTGCAAGACATTCTTTAACAGGAATGCAAAGATTGATACCCATAAAAGCCAACCTGCCGGTAAATTTCTCCAGCGCACATATTTGAGGTCACGCAGGATAATCCCTACCGCGAAAAGCTGAATTATTGCTGCAAAACCACCAAGCCAGTTGAACAGGATAGAAGGCCCGGTCCATAACACAGAAAGAAAAAATGTAGGTACGCAGGCTCCTGACAGCAGGTAAAACGCCGTCTTCGACTTGCCGGCATAGCCAGAATTCTCTATTATTTTATACAAGACAGCAAGCACAATAAATGTGAAGAACCCGTTATACTGGAAATGCAGGTAATAATAGATCGCATTATAATAGAGCTGTGAGCCTGTTTTACCCATTGCACTGATTGGTCCAAGGGCAAATGGTCCAAGCGATGACAGGAGACAAAAAACGATTCCCGCTTTAAGGAACAGGATCGATCCGGAAGATGTATAATGCCCGCAACTTCTAAGTAAAACAATACCATAGTAAAAGCTGGCAACCAGTGATAGTGTAGAGAATGAAATGCTCACCACACCGTAACCCTGCCATGCAAAGCTGATCAGCATTCCATAGGCTGACAGCATGATCAATGCCATGATATTTCGCCAGTGTCTGCCTGCTACATTGCCACATATTTCCGGGAAGAACTTTAATGTAATGAACACCAATGCCGGCAGCACCCATCCGCCAAATGCGAAATGTGAATGCGCGTGCAATATATGAGGATAGTTAAAGAAGGGAACGGGTACCAGGATCAGGGCACGAAGCAATACACCGGCAACTGATAAAACGAGAAGATTGAATAGTGAAATGCGAACCCATTTCTGTAAATAATTCCTATGTAGCTGGTTGTTCATTTATGAAGGATCAAAGAAACGCAATCATATCAGTAATAAGGTTGATGAAGATCAACCGTTCAGCTGATCATTGCAATGAAACGGTGAATGCCCGCGGGATACATTTGAACATCCAAAATGAAATCTGTTCTTTATGTCACACCTATATAGGGTTATATCCGCGGTGTTACTGCTTTTCACCGTTATGACCCAGGTTTCAGCCCAACAACTGTTCAAAGGAAAGATCATCGACGCATCAACTAAAGAACCTGTCCAGGGGGCGACGGTTCAATGTAACGCAGGTTGCCTCTGTGCCTGTGCAACGGGGTCAAAGGGCGAATTTGAATTCAAGCCAAAGCGGAATTGCTGTTCATCTGTCAGGATTTCCTGCATTGGATACCAGCCTGTAATATTTGATCCCGGATCATCATCACTTGCGCCCATTACGGTTATTCAACTTCAGCAGGCCAGTAGCGAAATCCAGTCGGTAGTGGTAACGGCGAACCGCGAAGGCGTCAGGCGGTCACTGGCGCCTGTAGCAGTCAGTATCGTTTCTTCCCGTACCATCAATGAAACCAGGCCTGTCAGTGTCGACCAGGTCCTGAACAAGGTCAGTGGTGTATATATGGTCAATCTGGGCAATGAACAACATAGTATGAGTATTCGCCAGCCTATGACAACAAAGAGCCTTTTTCTGTACCTGGAAGATGGGATCCCGATCCGTACTGTCGGTTTATTCAACCACAATGCCCTGCTGGAAATGAATATGTCCGCCGTTAAAAGTATTGAAGTGATCAAGGGACCATCTTCGTCTTTATATGGCAGCGAGGCTATCGGTGGCGTTGTTAATTTCATCACTACTGCGCCGTCTGCAATCCCGGTTATGAAATTGTCAGTCCAGGGCAATAGCATTGGCTATAAGCGGGCAGAACTCCAGACCGGGTTTACCCTGGGAAAATGGGGTATTGCCGTCAACGGATACTATGCGGACAAGCGTAACAGCTTCATGGAATTTACAGACTTTCATAAGGGAACTTTTACTGCCCGGGTTGATTATGCATTCAATACAAAGACACTTTTGTCAAACAGTTTTACCTATATGGACTATTATAGTGACATGACCGGCGGTGTGGACAGTGCGATGTACATCAACAAATCATTCAGCAGCAGGCATTCATTTACCTTCCGTAAGGTTTTGGCGAAACGATTCCGGTCTACCCTGACGCATGCATGGAATGAAAACAGTAAGTCGACTGCAAGCCTGGTATTCCGCAATAATTTAATCGGCCAAAATCCCGCGTATGCTGTGAAGGACGATTTTCGCCGCACTGCCAGTGGTGAATGGAAAGGACAGAAAGATCTCGCGCATGGTGAACTGAACGAAGCTACGTTTAAAAGCTATGTACTAATACTACAACACAGGCAAAAGCTGCAATGGAAGGAGTCTGCACTGATTGGCGGCGTGTCAGCTGATGTTAGTCCTTCCTCCTATTCCGCAGAGTATATCCGTATAAACCGGGACAGTGTTTCCGGGAAGTATAACAGCTACAGGGGCCAGGACAGTTTGCTGACAGATTACCATAACGACATCAATAACTACGCGGCCTTTGTTAATTTTGAAACCAGTCCATTTAATAAAATTAGGCTTGTAACATCGCTTCGTTACGATCTTTTCAGATACAATTTCAATAACTTTCTTCCTCCGTCTTCTTATAGCGGCGCTCCTGATTCGAAAAACCAGTTCAACAGGCTGAGTCCTAAAATAGGGTTCACCTATAATATGTCAGCACGCAGTGGTCTGTATGCGAATTATAGCCAGGGCTTTGTACCTCCGCAGGTTACGGAAATGTATAAGGGAGTGAAAGTACCGGACCTTGCTCCATCCGTATTCCGGAATTATGAAACCGGTGGATGGTGGGAACTTGTGAAAGGAAAGCTGACTGCAGATCTGAGTGTATACCTGATGAAGGGAAATGATGAGATCGTTTCCATGCGCCTGGATGATGGCAGCACCCAGAATGTCAATGCCGGGGAAACAACGCACCAGGGTGTTGAATGGGGAGTGAATGCAAATCCTTTTAAGTGCCTCAACATTCGTTTTAATGGCGCCATAAGTAGCCATCGCTTCGATACATTTCACGAGAAAGGATTGTCATATGACGGCAATGAAATGAACGGTGCCCCACGCTGGATGCATAATGCGGAAGCATGGTACCGACCTGCATTTGCCAAAAAGCTCAGGGTTGGATTGGAGTGGCAGAAGATCGGCAGCTACTTCATGGATCCGACGAATAGCGTCCGTTATGAAGGGCATGACGTGTTCCATTTCCGTGCGGGCTATTCCTGGAAGGCTATAGAGGTCTGGATGAATATTTTAAATATCACGGATTCCTACTATGCTTATACGGCCAGTAAAAGCAGCTCGGGTTATAACTATACACCTGGAGAGCCGAGAAACCTTAATCTTGGAATCAGCTATGATTTTGCAAACTTTTTAAGGAAAACCAGGTAAAACTGACAGTTGTCATAGGTTCAATTGAGAAAACATGATTCTCGTCAGGAACGCATAATTAGTGATTAATAAAAGTATTTGAATACTTCTAATCATCTACCTTTATGTCCTCACTTAATTCTAAATGTGCTTTTATGTCAAATGTTTCACTAGAGAATATACTCAACGTAACGCTTCTTGAACCAAGACAAAAACATCCCACCATTTTTTTACGCTTCGACGATTTGCAGGATGGGGAAACGCTGACGATCCATAACGATCACGACCCGAAACCCCTCTACTACCAGTTGCTTGGAGAACGCGGGAATGTGTTTACCTGGAACTACCTCGAGCAGGGTCCGGTGTGGTGGAAGGTAGATATTACCAAAAGGATAGCTGGTGCTGAAGAGGAAACACTCGGTCAGCTTGCAGCGAAGGACCTGCGCAAGGCTGAGGTCTTCAGGAAATATGGCCTTGATTTTTGTTGTGGAGGCAAGAAGACTGTAAAGCAGGCTTGCGCCGAAAAAGGACTGGATGTTGTGAAGATTGAACAGGAACTCAGGCAGGCAGATCAGGCTCCCTCTATCCCATCACTCGCGTACGATGAGTGGCCGCTGGATTTCCTTGCTGATTACATTGTGAACACGCATCATAATTATGTCAGGAAGAGCCTGCCGGAACTGAGTCGCCTCGCTGCGAAGGTTGCTGGCGTACATGGAGGAAGTCACCCGGAATTGCTGGTGATCAATAGACTTGTGGCAGAGATCAACGAAGAACTATCCACGCACCTGATCAAGGAAGAGCGGATCCTGTTTCCCTTTATCAAAGGTCTCGTACACAGGGACACGGATGGCCAGCCATCCTTTGCCGCACATTTCAATTCGGTTCAGCAACCCATCAGCATGATGGAAATGGAACATGAGGTCGCAGGCGGCCACCTGGAGAGCATCCGGTCATTGACACATAACTATGCGTTACCAGCCGACGCCTGTGCCAGCTATAGCCTGCTGTACAGGATGCTCGAAGAATTTGAATCTGATTTGCATATCCATGTTCACCTCGAAAACAATATCCTGTTTCCAAAGGCTTTAAAGCTTGAGAATAACAATAGCAGTACACTGAAATGAGGATCAACGGCCATACAAAGATTGCAGCATTGCTGAAAGCCCATCCGGGTGCGCTGGATGCTATTGTCAGCGTGAGCCCGAAATTTGAAAAGCTCAGAAACCCTGTTCTCCGCAAGTTGATGGCCGGAAGAACCAATATAACCATGGCCTGTAAAGTAGCTGGTTGCAGTATAACCGAATTCTATGAAAAGCTGTCTCTTTTGGGTTTTGACATCGAAGCGGGTGCCTCTTCAGATCTTCGCGGTAACGAAGAGATACCTGCTTTTGTCAGGACCATCAGCAAGGAAAATATAATAGAGATCGATGTCCGTAAAATTTTAGAGAAAGGTGAGGATCCGCTTAGCCTCATCTCGCGTCACACCCTGAACCTGCGACCCGGGCAGCTGTTGAAGATTGTAAATAGTTTTTACCCGGAGCCCCTTGTGTCTTTACTGGATAAACAGGGGTTTGGTTCATTTTTCACTGAAATAAATGAAGATCTTGTAGAAACATTTTTTTATGTGAGATGCAAAGAAGAGCGGAATACACTTAATCAGCCCAGGGAAAGTAATCTTAAATGGGATGAAGTTCTGCAGATATACTCGGGTCGTACCAAAACTATCGATGTAAGGAATCTTGAAATGCCCCTTCCTATGATCACCATTTTGGAAGCACTTGATGAACTGCCTGCTGATCAGGCATTGTTTGTTTATCACAAGCGATTGCCGGTCTACCTTCTCCCTGAGCTCGCTTCAAGAAATTTCAGGTATAGTGTAAACGAAGTGAGGGAAGGTGAATTAAATCTTCTGATTTACAGGTGAAAAATACACTACATACTGTTGTTATACCCTTTTATATTTACGCTGCTATTTCTTTTTTGGTTGCGACGATTCTCCTTGCATGTTCAGGTACTGCATTGACACAACATTATTTTCAGCCCCGGTTATTGGCGATAACGCATATCATGGCATTAGGGTGGGGAACAATGATCATATTGGGTTCAAGTCACCAGTTGCTTCCCGTGCTTATCGAGGGGAATCTATACAGCAGGAAACTCGCACAACTATCCTTTATCCTGGCTGCTGCGGGCATACCATTGCTCGTGTACGCATTTTTCATTTTTGATTTTGGCTGGCCCGCACGATGGGGTGGTATACTCGTAAATGCGGGCGTATTATCTTTCGTAGTCAATGTTGCCAACAGTATCAGGAAAAGTCAACAGGAAAACATACACGCCATATTCGTGTTTACAGCTGCGTGTTGGTTACTGGCGACAACAGCGATCGGCTTAGTGCTCGTTTACAATTTCCAGGATAATTTTCTTCCAAAGGATTCTCTGGCATTCCTGTCGTTGCATATGCACCTGGGAATAATCGGCTGGTTCCTTTTACTCGTGGTGGGAGTTGGATCACGGTTGCTGCCCATGTTCTTCATTTCCAAATACACCAACTCAAGGCTGTTGTGGTGGATCTATGCTTTGATCAATACAGGTCTTGTGGCATTTGTAATAATGTTCCTCAAATTTCATGGGATGCATAGACTCGCTGTGTTACCGGTGGCTGTGGCCCTTATACTGTTTGTAAGGTATTGCTACTGTGCTTACCAGGCCAGGATCCGAAGGCAGGTTGACGGCCAGATGAAGTTGTCCGTTCTGTCCGTAGTTATGATTTTCATCCCGGTACTGATCTTGGTCGTTATATCAGGATTGACAGCTGGCGCCTCGGACCGTCCCGGCCTTGAAATGGCCTACGGCTTTACTATATTCTTCGGCTGGATTACCAGCATAATACTGGGCATGACCTTCAAAACCCTTCCTTTCATAGTCTGGAACAAGGTTTACGAGGAGCATGCCGGGCTGGTAAAAACCCCTCAGCCTGCAGATCTTTTCAGTAGCAGGCTGTTCAAGGGCATGTCCGTCACTTACCTGGTGGGATTCGTATTGTTTTTAACCGGACTTCTCAATTCGCAGGTAGTATTGTTGAATATTTCATCAGGCTTACTGGTTGCCGCAGCCTTATGTTATAACCTGAATGTTTTTAAGCTGGTATTACATGAACGTGATCACAAATAACTCAATCCTCTGTACGGTCGCGCTTGCCGCCCTGCAGAATGTAGTCGACCCCGAATTGGGTCTGAACGTAGTCGACCTCGGTCTGATCTACCAGGTTGATTTCGATGATCCGGGGAAGACTATCTACCTGACAATGACACTGACTACCCGCTTTTGCCCCATGGGTGAATCCCTTGCCGCTGCTGTAACCAGGGCGCTTCAATCAACATTTCCGCATGATGATGTCAGTGTTTTGCTGACATTTGATCCGCCATGGGACCATACCAGGATCTCGGCTGAAGGGAAAATGTTTCTAAATAAGTGAATTATGCTCAGCTTAACCTGTAAAAATGCAATTAAGGCAGTTATTTACCTTGCCTCGAAGTATGATTCGGGTTCAAACGCCGGAATTAAAGAAATTGCTGAATTTATTGATGCCAGTGATCATACAGTTGGTAAATTATTACAGACCTTAGTAAAAGGAAATCTCATAAATAGCGTAAAAGGACCATCAGGTGGATTTTACGTTACGAAAGAGCAGTTAAGGCAGCCGGTTATAAATATCGTTTATGCAATTGACGGCAACGAAGTTTTTCGCGGATGTGGATTGGGGTTGAAGAAGTGTTCGGCTAAACATCCATGCCCGATGCATGACCAGTACAAAACAGCGCGCGATATCCTGGAAAAACTGTTCACGAAAAGCAGGGTCATTGATCTCTGTGAGCCCGTTAACAACGGGCTGGCATATCTTTCAAGCTGAGAAATTCATAAACTTTGATACATGACCAGGGAACCAAATTATATCTCTGCAGCGGAAGCCGTAAAGGTGATTTCATCGAACAACAGGGTTTTTATTCACGGCAGTGCTTCCACGCCTGTCAGCCTTGTTGAAGCATTGCATAGCCGGCACAAAGAGCTTGAGAAGGTTGAAATGGTCAGTATCACCAATATTGGTGACCTGGACTTCGACAACCCTGAATACAAGAAGAGCTTCTTTTTTAATTCACTTTTTGTTTCTGCCAATACACGGTCGGTCAGTAACAGTGTTGACGGTGATTATGTTCCCATTTTTCTTAGTGAGATTCCCCGGTTGTTCCGGAACAACATCCTGCCTATCGATGTGGCACTGATCCAGGTTTCCCCGCCGGACATGCACGGATATTGCTCCCTGGGAACTTCTGTTGATATCGCCAGGGCCGCTGTTGACACCGCCAAAGTCGTGATCGCAATGGTCAATCCCCGAATGCCCAGGACTCACGGTGACGGATTTCTGCACGTGAACCGGATCAGCTCAATGGTATGGGAGGAGCGCGAGTTACCGGAAGTTGATTATTCCGCCAAAGTAAATGATGCTGTCAGGCAGATCGGGAAAAACGTGGCCTCGCTTATTGAAGATGGCGCAACACTCCAGATGGGAATAGGAAGCATTCCCGACCAGGTGCTGCAGAATCTGCATGGTCATAAGGACCTTGGGATCCATACAGAGATGCTCTCAGATGGCGTCTTGCCTTTGCTTGAGAATGGAGTGATCAATAACAGGAAGAAGAAATTAAATGTCGGCCGCTCGGTGACCGGATTCATGCTCGGCACACGAAAGTTGTATGACTTTGTGCACGACAATCCTACAGTTCGGGTGATGGATATCTCTTACGTAAATGATACCAGTATCATCCGCCAGAACCCGAAGGCTACGGCCATCAACAGTGCAATCGAAATTGATATTACCGGCCAGGTTTGTGCCGATTCTATGGGCACTTATCAATATTCCGGGATAGGTGGCCAGATGGACTTCATCCGCGGGGCATCCTTATCGGCAGGTGGCAAACCTATCATTGCCCTGCAATCCGTTACTTCGAAGGGACACACCCGCATCGTGCCTTTCCTCAAACAGGGAGCAGGGGTGGTGACAACCAGGGGGCACGTACACTGGGTAGTGACAGAATTCGGTCTGGTCAATCTTTTTGGTATGAACCTTAAACAACGCGGACGGGCACTGATCAGCATTGCCCATCCCGATCACCGCGAATCACTTGAAAAGGCTTTTTATGAGCGGTATAATACAAATTGATCCAGTCCTCTACCTGTTAATCAGATCGCTTTACTGAAAGTCTGCCCCGAAAGAAATATGTTATCTTTTTTTTGGTTTTCGCGTTGGAGGAAAAGATCGAATGCTCCACACACGTTTCGCAGGAAATAATGGCCGGTACCGGTTAGTTTCAGTTGATTGGAGTCATACTCAACCATCCCGTCATTCCTCATGCCCGTTAATACAGGGAACGAATAGGCTTCAAGTAGGGCAAGGTGCTCAGGTAAGAAAGTAGTCTGGCCTTTACATGAAATATCTTTGATGTACTTCCTGAAAGCAATGTCCTCACTATTCAGAAAATAGCCACGTTGTACCGGTGAAATTCCTTCATTCACCGCATGATAATAAGTACTCAGCGTTTTGTCATTCTGTGCAAATGCATTGCCAAGGTCGCTGATCGCTGATACCCCTAGTCCCAATAACAGGCCACTATTCTGGGTCGTATATCCCATGAAGTTCCGATGCAGTTTGCCGGACTTTTTCGCGTTGAACAGTTCATCATGGGGTAAGGCAAAATGGTCCATGCCAATATCTTCAAACCCCGCTTCACGAAACAATTCACTTCCCCGGAGATAAAGATTTATTTTTTCTTCGGCGCCGGGTAAGTGCGACTCATTGAACAACCGCTGCCCTTTGCTGGTCCAGGGAACATGCGCATAACTGTAAAACGCTATCCTGTCCGGGCGCAACCCGATCACTTGGCGGACAGTATTTTCAATCTTGCCAAGGTCCTGTAAAGGAAGCCCATAAATGAGATCAAAATTGACGGATTTGAAGCCAGCTGACCTGGCCTGTTCCGTGGCCTTTTGTACATTTTCAATTGGTTGGATTCTGTTGATGATCCGCTGTACTTCAGGATCGAGGTCCTGTACACCATAGCTGATGCGACGAAATCCCAGGTCATAAAGCACCTTAAGATGTTCAGGGGTGGTATTGTTAGGATGACCTTCTATACTGAACTCATGGTCAAAATGTACAATGCTGTTCTTAAGCATGAACTCAATCAGCCTTTTCAGGTTACGTGGGGAAAAGAACGTAGGAGTGCCGCCACCCAGGTGGATCTCCCTGATCACGGGCGTTTGACCCATTAGCTTCCGATATGACTTCCATTCCTTTTCTATTGCCAGCAGGTATTCTTCCTCTACAGAGTGATTTTTGGTGATCCTTTTATTGCAGCCACAATAAGTGCATAGTGACTCGCAAAAAGGCAGGTGCACATAAATACTTATGCCGGTGGCAGCATTGTTGATCCGGAACTGCTCCGAAAACTTTGATTGCCAGGCGACTGGATCAATCCCACTGTTCCAGAACGGAACTGTCGGGTAGCTCGTATACCGCGGTATCGGTTGGTTGTACTTTCGAACCAGGCTGGGATCAACAGTAATCTTTTTCATTGAAGCAAAAATCGATTTGCTTCACCTGATAATTCATGACCTGTGTCAGCCTGTTACAGGACAATGATCAATTACTTCATCATTAACTCTTCAATAACTTTCGTGATTTCCCCAGGCGTTTGATTGAATGTGGCATATTTTATTTTCCTTCCCGGAACAACGCGGTTAGTGCCATCGTCTTCAATAATAAAGTCTAGTTCCCTATAGTTAAAATAAGGTTGTAGCCCTCTTACTGCAATCAATACTGCTGTCTGGTCCCAGCTGTATCGGCCCTCGTTATTACCATCATACGACATGGCATGGTAATAGGCGTCTTTAACCGGGCTGTTTTGAATGTTGTTGTTATTGATCAATGTCATGCCGGTTATGATCCTGATCCCTATCTCAAGTCCCGTCAACGTGATTGGTGTTGGCCATTCGGAGAAAACCTTTCGTGCTGCCGGTATATCCGCACGGATGTTAAATTCATTACCTCCCTTGCCGGTACTATCCACCGCACCGGCCATGGAAACCAGTTGCTTTACTTTCACTTCGACCAGTTGCCTGCCCGTTAGTTCACTGAACTCATCCGCTTTTGAGTCAAGTAATCCTGGCATGTTGCTGAAAGTTCCTACAGTAACAATCGTCACTGAATGATCAGGTTGTGATGCAAGTAATTTCCGGTATACAGAAACGGCATCCTGGGCATCATTGTTCGATTTGAAATTATGGGGATATTCTTTAACGATCTTCTGCGCCCAGAGCCGTTCGCAGAATAGGTTGGGACTGTCAAGTTTGATCACCCCAACCGGGATGTCCTGCCGCTTAAAATAAGTGTTGATCACACTTATGGTTGGCACCGTGGTTTCCGCAGCGTTTGATGATATGGTTGCAAGGATCTTCGCCTCACCTTTGTCTGCAAATGCATGAAGCATGGCAAGCGCGCCCACATCATCGTAATCTGGAGCGATGTCAGTATCAAAAATAATTGCTACAGGAGCCTCTTTCGTCATGTGGTTGCCACCACAGCCTGCCAGCAGTATCAATGCCAGGTAGTATAATTTCATCTTCAATCGCAGTTTGGCTTTTTTGAAATCTTTATTTTTTACCTGTAACAACTGTCGTATCCGTCATGAACGTGGGTACCACGTAATTCCCGGAGTCCACATCAACCTTAGGAAACATCTTTTTTATCCCGGCGTAATCTTCCTTTTTAACATTTGACTTGTACAGGTAGAGCGAACGCAGGGTTTTGGATTGCTGCAGGACCTGGAGTCCTTTCGCCGTAACCCCGGTGCCAACCAGGTTAAGCGACTGCAGTTCCGGAAGAGATTGAAGCTTCGACAGTCCCTTGTCGGTGATAGCAGTATTGCTGAGTTGCAACTTTCTGAGTGAAGGGAAATCGCCGATCAGGCTTAATGACTCGTCAGTTATTCCCGCGTTGTCAAGCTTTAGCCAAACAAGTTGTTTTTTCAACGGGCTAAGCAGTGCGATAATTGAATCAGCCCCGTTTGCAGCAGTTACAAAATTCGCGGACAGGTAATTACTGTTTCGCTCAACAGGCACAATCATAACACCTGCTTTTTTCAACTTGTCAACTGCAACTGCATCGGCAGCGTCAACCGGTGCTTCGGGTATAATCTTATCTGCGGCCAATGCCGTAGTGGACCCGTTATCGCCTGACTGAAGTGCAAGCAGGATATGTTTCATTTTCTCATCGCTGGGAAGTTCCTTTACTTTCTGCGTGAAATTATTGCCAGAATTGATCCACCATTTCAGCAATTCCACTTCGGCGGCTGTAAGCTGCGGTTTTTCTCTCGGGGGCATATGGTCGTCATCATTCACAGGCAACAGCATCCTGCTGATCATTTCGCTTTCTGCTGCTTTCCCCCACAGGATCGTGTTTCCACTCTCTCCGCCTTTCAGGATGAAATCCGGCTGGTCCAGGCGAAGTTTTCCTTTTTGTTTACCTGCCCCATGGCAGTTATAGCATTTCTCCGCCAGAACTGGTTGTACAAGGTCTGCATACACGGCAGCTTCTTCAATAACCGGAATGGGGGCACGTTTTACAGTACTGCCGCCAACATCAGTCCATCCTGCAGCCAGGTAGTCGGAACCGTGAGTAAGTGAACCGCCCAGGTGACCGGTAAAGGTTATCAGGCCGCATACTATAACGGCAACAGATAGACGCAATGGAATCGCAACTTTATTTCTTAAAAACACATACAAGAGGGCGACAGCAGCAGTCGCAATTCCTGCCCACTGGTGTGAAGCAACTAATGAGCCATCGTATTCACCACTGAGCGAAAGGAAATACCCGGATATGCAGGACATGACTGAACCCATCGCTCCCATGAAGAGCATCGGGGAAACCGCAGGTTGAAGCTTTTCGTACCGCGGTCTCATGGAAATTAATTCAAAAAGGCACGCCAATAAAAGGATCCCGATGGGCAAATGGACGATGACCGGGTGAAGATGGCCCAGTATACCGGGTATGGATATCAGCACTATCATGCAAGTATTTCATTTATGACCCTTCCGCCGACATCGGTGAGGCGGAACGGTCTTCCCTGGAACGGATATGTGAATGTTTCATGGTCAAACCCAAGCCTGTCGAGTATGGTTGCCTGGATATCAAAAGCTTCCACTGAACCTGACGTTGCGTAATAGCCGATCTCATCAGTTTCACCATAACTGAATCCTTTTTTCACGCCTCCACCTGCCATCCAGATGGTGAAGGCTTCCGTATGGTGATCACGGCCCTTAAACGGGTTCTGGAGACCGTTACGGTTTTCCATCATTGGGGTGCGACCAAATTCTCCGCCCCACACTACCAGGGTTTCCTCGAGCAGCCCACGCTGTTTGAGGTCGAGCAGGAGCGCGGTCATTGCCTTATCGATACTGCGGTATTTGTTGATGATCCCGATATTAAGGGAGTTGCTTTCATTATCGCCATGGGCATCCCATCCCCAGTCGAACAGCTGTACATAACGAACACCTTTTTCCACCAGCTTGCGGGCAAGCAATGCATTGTTGGCAAAAGTGGCCTTGCCCGGTTTGGTGCCATACATTTCGTGGATATATGCCGGTTCATCGTTGATGTTCATCACTTCCGGCGCCGTGATCTGCATACGGAAGGCCATTTCATACTGGGAAATCCGGGATAAGATCTCAGGGTCCTGGTAGGTCGTATATTCCTGCTGGTTGGCTTCATTGATGGCGTCGATTGAAGCCTTCCTTAAATCCCGGCTCATGCCATCAGGATTGTTGATGAAGAGAACCGGGTCGCCTTCGCTGCGGCATTGCACACCCTGGTATACAGAGGGCAGGAAGCCGCTTCCCCACACACTTTTCCCGGCATCGGGGAAATTGCCTCCGCTCGTTAGCACGACATATCCCGGCAGGTTCTGGTTCTCCGTTCCCAATCCATAGGTAACCCAGCTGCCCATACTTGGCCTGCCCAATCTTGCGCTGCCAGTGTGCATCAGCAATTGTGCCGGCGCGTGGTTAAACTGGTCTGTTTTAACTGCTTTAAGAAAGCACACTTCATCGGCTAGTGTCGAAAAGTGCGGAAGATGTTCACTGATCCATGCACCCGATTGTCCATGCTGCGAGAATTTTGCCTGTGGACCCAGCATTTTGGGAACACCGGTGATAAAAGCAAACTGCTTTCCTGCCAGTAATGAAGGTGGACAATCCTGGCCATCCATTTTCATAAGCTCAGGCTTATAATCGAATAGTTCCAGTTGTGAAGGTGCCCCGGCCATATGCAGGTAAATCACGCTTTTCGCGCGGCCGGCAAATGGCGGCGCCTTCGGTAGCAGCGGTCGTGCAGGGTCAAACTCGACTCCGCTTGTTACATTATTGCCGGACTTGCCCATGCATCCGCCCAGGAGTGAACCTATCGCCAAAGCTCCCAGTCCCATTGCACTTTCTTTAATGAAATGCCTCCGGGTGTGCATGCGCAGTACAGCTGCCTGCGCTTCCCTGACCAGTCGCTGGTTATGCAGTTCTTTTTGTGTCATCTTACACTGTTTAATTTTTCATTACCATCTCATCCAGGTTTAGCATCGCATTGGCCACAACGATCATTGAGGCCAGATGGGCATCACCTTCCAATTCCTTCTTTCCTGTTATGGAAGCAGACTTGCTTGTATCTGCAGAATATTCTTTCATTGCTGTCTCATACAGTTTCCGGAACACCTTCAGCTTTGCAGGAGGAATGCTTCTGTACAGCATGATCTCATAACCTTTGTTTACCTGCGATTCTACTTTGTCGCCGCCTTCTTTGATCATTCGTCCCGCAAAGTGCCGGGCCAGATCGAGGTAAACTGAATCATTAAGGGTTACCAATGCCTGCAATGGTGTGTTGGTACGGATCCGGCGTGCATTACAAACCACGCGCTGTGCACCATCAAAACTGATCATTGACGGGTAGGGCGATGTGCGTTTCCAATATGTGTACACAGCACGGCGATACTGATCCTCGCCTTCACTCTTCTTCCATTTCGCACCATTATAGGGAGATTGCCAGATGCCTTCCGGTTGCCAGGGCATCACTCCGGCACCGTACATTTTAGTACTGAGTACGCCACTTATCTGCAGGTTCTGGTCACGAACTTGTTCTGCACTTAGCCGAACCCGTGGGCCCCGGGCATATAATTTGTTGAACGGATCCCGTTCGTGTGAACCCTCGTTGAATTTAGAGTCCTGCCTGTATGCCGAACTCATGACCAGTTCCTTCAACAGCTTCTTGAGACTCCAGTTGTACTCATTCATCAGCTTCCACGAAAGATGATCGAGCAGGGCCTGGTGAGTAGGTGCAATTCCCTGGGTACCCATGTCTTCAAGTGTTTCAAAAATTCCCTGGCCAAATAGTTGTTCCCATAACCGGTTAACTATGGTTCTTGCCACCAGTGGATGCTGTTTGCTGGTCATCCATTGCGCCAGGCCAACTCTCGAGGCCGGAGCCTTTGACGGCATTGCAAATGCCAGTGACGCCGGAACTGAAGCCTGTACTTCATCGCCCAGGGTTCTCCAGTTTCCTCTTTCAAACACATGCGTACTCCGACGCATGCCGCCAGGGTTTTCAACCAGCACCGGTGTAGTCGGTGCATCCGCCTGCAGCAGGTCATTGAAGATCTTCTCAATGCGCTGGTATCCAGGCTGGCCTTTTCCCGGTAAGGAACGGGTAAAACTGAACATTTCGAAAGCAATTGTAAAGGCTTCGGGTTTCAGTTTGCTGTCAGTTGCATCGAAGCGGATATAAATATCATGTACACCAGATTGCTTTTCGTAGAGAGTAATTAACTTCTTATACTTCTCATCTTTTTTCAGGGGCATGGAAAATAAAGTCGGGCCATCAGGTGAATCCAGGTGAAAGCCCAATTTTCCACCCGTATAAAATGAACGGTAATTCCAGATGAGCATATCGGTGTTATCGAGGTTCACTTTTTTCAACCGGGCTATTGAATGATTACGGAGGCCGAGCGAGATATTATTGTTAAAGATCACTGCTTTTTGAAGGCTGTCAGCAGTTGAAGAGTTGATCGCCGGCTGTCCTGTCTGCAGAAAGAGCTTAATTTCCTTCGCATGTCCTGAATCAGAATTGCGGGTAACCCACTCGGTAAGCTCACCTAAGTTTTTCTTCTGTTCATCATCAAATAATTTATACAACGGGTGTTCGCCGGGTACATCCTCATCGCGCGTATTATTGAAATAAGCCAGGAACTGGTAATATTCTTTATGCCTGAAGGGATCATACGGATGACTGTGGCACTGAACACAGGAAAAGGTTGTGCCCATGAATGCTTCCCATGTGGTATTAACACGATCCATTACAGCCGATGTCCTGAACTCTTCGTTGTCTGTTCCCCCTTCATCGTTACTCATGGAATTTCGGTGAAATGCAGTTGCGATATACTGATCATCGCCTGCCCCGGGCAACAGGTCACCAGCCATCTGTTCAGTTATGAACCGGTCGTAGGGCATATCTGAATTAAAAGCCCGGATCACCCAATCGCGGTACTCCCAGATATTGCGGTTGCCATCTGACTCATAACCTTTCGTATCAGCATATCGTGCCAGGTCGAGCCATACGGATGCCCAGCGTTCGCCAAACCTCGGCGAAGCCAGCAGGGAGTCTACCAGTTGCTCGTAAGCCTTATCATTTTTGTCATCCAGGAACTTCTGTGTAATGGCTGAATCAGGGAAGATCCCTGTAAGGTCAAGGCTGACCCTTCGGAGGAGCGTAGGCTTTTCAGCCTGCGGAGAGGGGAGAAGCTTTTCTTTGTTCAGCCGGTCGAGAATGAAACGGTCTACGTTGTTTCGCACCCAGCCATCTTCAACATCAGGTGGCATTACCTTCTTTACCGGCAGATAAGCCCAGTGATCGCCCCATTTGGCACCCTGGCTTATCCAACGCTTCAACAAATTGATCTCTTCGTCAGTCAGCGGCTCATGTTTGTAAGGCATCCGTTCTTCCGGATCATTCACCGTCAGCCTTCTGATCATTTCACTCTCTTCAGGATGGAAAGGGATAATCGCAGGTTTTCCGGACTCCGTATTGGCCAGGGCCTCCTCTCGGAACAGTACACTGAAACCCGCTTTTGCTTTCACGCCACCATGACAGGAAATGCATCTGCTGTTTAGGATCGGTTTTACCTCTGCAGAAAAATCCACCTGCTTTTCTCCGGCCAGCATCCAGTAGACGGAGAACGCGCAGGTCAATACAATCAGTGCCAGCACAATTTTTACCGGGATCCTCTTGTTGAGTTGCACAGTTTCACTCATTTTTTATATGGTTCTTTTCCACCGTAATGTTTACGCAATCGTTTGCTCTGAAGCGTTTACAGGCTTCTGTTAAACTATCTTGTAATATCTGATTTATTCACTAGAAAAATGATTAATAATTGCCATTTTCACCCTCGGAAATGTCAATCTTCAACTGATAAAATAAATAGTATGCAATTGAAGCATATCCTGTTGATCGTACCCCTTATGTTTCCTTTCGCATTAAAATCCCAGCATGCCTTAACCTCACCCGATGGCAACCTCAGGTTTTCTATACAGGTGCAATCTGGTATTCCCGCATATAGCATAACCTATAAAAACAAGCCTGTTATAGCTGACGCAACTCTTGGACTGGAATTCCTTGACGGCGGGAAAATGACGGGATTAAAATCCGGGAAAAGCGTAAGCCGCTCGGGCGCGGAAGAATATGAACTGTTTGTTGGCAAAGTGAAGCTGGTAAAGGATAGGTTCAGGGAGATCATTTTGCCATTAACGGAACAGGCTGAGCCCTACCGGTCTGTCAATTTTATTGCCCGCGTGTTTAATGATGGCGTCGCTTTCCGGTATGAATTCCAGCCGCAGCAAAACCGCGATTCTTTCAGACTTACCGATGAAAAAACTACTTTCCGGTTTGTATCAAACCCGAAAGTGCTTGCACTTTTCCTGCCTGGCTTCACTACTTCGCATGAAGGACTTTATACTTCAATCCCGTTGGACAAGGTTAAAAACGATACCTTAATGGACATGCCCGCCCTGTTTGAACTGCCTGGGAACATTTATGTGGCGATTACAGAAGCCGCCCTCCGGGACTATGCCGGTATGTACCTCAGCAAAAAGAATGGTGTGCTTACCAGCACCCTGTCATCCTTGCCCGGCCAGCAACAGGTGAAAGTGAAAGCTGGTTTTCCACATAAAAGTCCATGGCGGGTACTGATGATCAGTGACCGTATGGGTGCCCTCATCGAATCGAACATCCTGACCAGCCTCAATGAACCAACTGCAATCAATGACCTGTCCTGGATCAAACCAGGGATGTCCACATTTCCCTGGTGGAACGGAACAATAGTACCCGATTCTGTCAGCTGGACACCCGGAAATAATTTTGAGACCAACAAATACTATATCGATTTCTGCTCGCGTAATAATATTGCCTACCATTCAGTGGTGGAACACGGTGGCCATGAGTGGTACACGAATGACGGTGAAAATTACCAGCCTGGACCGAATGCGGATGTAACGAAGCCGGTACCCGGACTCGATATGAAGGCGATCTGCGATTACGCAAGAGCAAAAGGCGTGGGAGTACGGGTATGGGTACACTGGCAGGCTCTTTACCCTAAACTGGATGAAGCATTTGCCTTGTTTGAGAAATGGGGACTTCAAGGCATGATGGTTGATTTCATGGACAGGGACGACCAGCAAATGGTAAACATCCAGGAAGAAATCCTGAAAAAAGCTGCCCGCCATAAGCTGCACATCCAGTTTCATGGTGCTTACAAACCAACAGGAATGCACCGTACCTATCCTAATGAATTTACCCGTGAAGGCACTTTGAACTATGAGGTGAATAAATGGGATACGATCATGAATGCAGATCATGACATCAATATACCCTTCACCCGGATGCTTGCCGGATCTACAGATTATCACCTCGGCGGCTTTCGTGCCGTGGCTGAAAAAGACTTCAGGGTACAATACCTGAAGCCACTGATGATGAGCACCCGCTGCCATATGCTGGCCATGTATGTTGTTCTGGAAAACTACCAGGGAATGTTATGCGATTATCCTGAAGCCTATGAGGGGCAGCCCGGGTTCGATTTCCTGCGCGGGGTACCCGTGACCTGGGATGAGACACGCGTTTTACACGCCGTTCCCGGAAAATATATCTGCATCGCCCGGCGCCGAAACAACGACTGGTATCTCGGTGCAATCACCAACAGGGAGGCGCGGAATATAACTGTCGACCTCGGTTTTCTCGGAACCGGAACCTTCAATGCTGAAATTTATACGGATGCCGCTGACGCAGGCAAGCATCCAGACCATCTGCAGCAAAGGAGCATGCCGGTTACGAAGAAAAGCACGATCGCCCTTCCCCTTGCCATTGGCGGAGGTGCAGTTATACATCTGAAGAAATCGCTATAGCATCCGGAATAGATTTCACTTTTTCATAATTTACTGCACCACGCTGACTGTCAAGTATATATGTTGATGTCTTCGATTGGTGGACAAATTTTGAACTTTGCATTTTCCCTTTTGACTTCATAATCGCGTACATTTGCGGCCCGAAAGGGCGAATGCCCAATCGGCGATTATTATTATGAATATTAGAAACATTGCAATCATTGCGCACGTTGACCACGGTAAGACTACACTGGTTGACCGTATTCTCCACACAACCAAGGTATTCCGCGACAACCAGGAGACCGGGGAGCTGATCATGGATAACAACGACCTGGAGCGTGAAAGGGGTATCACCATCTTCAGTAAGAACGCGGCCGTTACCTATAAAGACGTGAAAATCAACGTGATCGACACGCCTGGCCACGCCGACTTCGGCGGGGAGGTAGAACGCGTACTCAAAATGGCGGATGGCGTGATCCTGCTGGTAGACGCCTTCGAAGGGCCGATGCCACAGACCCGCTTTGTATTGCAGAAGGCATTACAACTCAACCTGAAACCCATCGTGGTGATCAATAAGGTCGACAAGCCCAACTGTCGCCCTGATGAAGTACACGACGCGGTTTTCGAACTCTTCTTCAACCTCGACGCTACTGAAGAGCAGCTGAACTTCCCCACTTTCTACGGAAGTGGTAAGAATGGCTGGTTCAACGACAGCCTCACACAATGCGAGGATATTACACCACTTATGGATGGTATCCTGAAATATGTTCCGGAGCCAAAAGTCAGCGAAGGACCCCTGCAGATGCAGATCACTTCCCTCGATTACTCTTCCTTCCTCGGCCGTATTGCCATCGGTAAAGTAAGCCGCGGAACCATTAAGGAAAACCAGCAGATCGCGCTCATGCAGGGCGATGGCGTGGTGAAAAAACAACGTGTCCGCGAACTGTATGTGTTTGAAGGCATGGGCAAGCGTAAGGTCTCCGAAGTAATGGCTGGTGACCTTTGTGCTGTTGTAGGCCTTGAAGATTTCAACATCGGAGATACGATTTCGGATCCTGAAATTATGGAGGCGCTGCCGGTTATCAGCGTTGACGAACCAACCATGAACATGCTGTTCAGCATTAATAACTCTCCTTTCTTCGGTAAGGATGGTAAGTTCGTTACCTCGCGTCACCTGCGCGACCGCCTCATGAAAGAAACTGAAAAGAACCTCGCACTTCGCGTATACGATACAGACAGCGGCGACAGCTTCCAGGTTTACGGACGTGGAATTCTTCACCTTGGTGTACTCATCGAAACGATGCGCCGTGAAGGATATGAACTCACAGTTGGCCAGCCGCAGGTGATCGTGAAAACGATCGATGGCAAAAAAAATGAGCCATATGAGATCCTCGTGGTAGACGTTCCGCAGGAATTCGCTTCCAAGGTGATTGACCTCGTTACCCGTCGCAAAGGCGAAATGCATGTGATGGAAACAAAAGGTGACATGCAACACCTCGAATTTGAAATTCCGTCACGCGGATTGATCGGACTCCGCACCCAGATGCTTACAGCAACAACTGGTGAAGCAGTTATGGCTCACCGTTTCAGCGAATACAAGCCCTGGAAAGGACCCATCCCCGGACGTAACAACGGCGTACTGATCTCGAAGAACTCAGAAAAGACGACGGGTTACTCCATCGATAAACTGCAGGACAGGGGAACTTTCTTCGTTGATCCGGGAGAAGATGTGTACGCCGGCCAGATCGTTGCCGAGAACATCAAGCCTGGTGATCTCGTTGTTAACGTTACAGAAGGTAAGAAGCTGACCAACCACCGTGCGAGCGGAAGTGACGATGCCACCCGCATTGCACCGAAAACATTGATGACGCTTGAAGAATGTATGGAATATATCCAGCATGACGAGTGTATCGAAGTAACTCCGAATTTTATCAGGATGCGGAAAATTTACCTCGATGAAAACGAGCGGATCAGGTTCCAGAAAATGATGAAGACAGAAGAAGTTGGATAACATTCTTTTTTAATAGATTCAGGCCCGGCATACCTACTTGCCGGGCTTTTTTATATCGCTTTCTTTTTCGTTATTTGCGGCCGGATTGGCCAGCATCGCAATTTACATGAAGGTAGCACCCCCATATCAGCACGTATTCCAGCAACGCAAGGCCTGCGTGCTTATACCCACCTACAATAACGCTTCCTCCCTGGCAGGCGTGATCGAAGATGTCAGCCGCTTTACGCATGACATTATCGTGGTAAATGATGGCTCAACTGATGAAACACTTTCCGTTCTTGAGGCTTACCCCCAGGTTCAATTGGTCAGCTACCAGAAGAACCGGGGAAAAGGCTGGGCCCTACGGAAAGGATTCGCTTTTGCACTTGACAGCGGCTATGAATATGCCATTACACTGGATGCCGACGGCCAGCATTATGCGTCTGATCTTCCAGCCATGCTGGATATGATCGTCAGCAATCCCGGATCGATCGTAATCGGAGCAAGGAATATGAATACCGACAACGTTCCGGGCAAGAGCAACTTCGGCAACAGGTTTTCCAATTTCTGGTTTCATCTCTACACAGGAGTAACTGCACCAGATACCCAAAGCGGGTACCGCCTGTATCCTTTAACGCGACTGCAGCCGATCAGATTTTTCACGACCCGCTATGAATTCGAGGTGGAAGTTCTGGTAAGGGCAGCCTGGAACAATGTTGATGTGCTGTTTGTTCCGGTAAAAGTTTATTATCCGCCTGCCGAAGAAAGGGTGAGCCACTTCAGGCCATTCAAGGATTTTTCGCGGATAAGTGTACTTAATAGCCTGCTGTTTTTTGTTGCCTTTTTATATATAAAGCCGAGGAATTTTTTTCGCTCGATCATTGAGGCGGATAAAAGGGAGCAACTCTACCTGAAACTGCTGGAGCCCACGCAGTCTGCCGAAAGAAAAGCATTCAGTATCGGGTTCGGCATCTTTATGGGCATCGTTCCGATCTGGGGATTCCAACTTATGATCGCTATTTTCTTTTCAGTCCTGCTGCGTTTGAACAAGGCATTGGTTATTGCCACTGCCAATATCAGCATTCCACCCATGATCCCGGTAATCTTATATGCCAGCTTTATAGCCGGTGCGCCATGGATGGGTGACAAGGCCGCCACAATTCCACTTAGCTCTGATCTTTCCTTTTCAACGATTGAACATAACCTGCAGCAATACCTGGCAGGCAGTGTCACGCTTGCTCTTGTTGCCGGCCTCACAATCGGCCTGGTTTCCTATGCATTCATGAAACTGTTAAACAGAAAGACCGGTGCTGCCATTTAATCACCGGACAGCCTATGGAAAATATTTTTGTGCTGATCGACAGATTCTTCAAAAAATACCGGGTGTTGTTCTGGTGCTTTTTTGTTTTGTCATGCGGCATTCCTGCGTTTATCGCAAAGGACATAAGGCTTGAAGAGGATATTACTGCAATCATCCCACAGGATTCTGCCACCCGGCAGCTGAACGAGATTTTTCAGCGATCGAAGCTGCTCGATAAAATGATCGTTACGGTTTCGCTCACCGATAGCATCAATGCCGACGCCGACAGCCTCGTCGCTTTTGCCGATGTACTGGCAGGTGAATTGACCGGGCAATTGCAGCCTTATGTCAGCCAGGTCATGCACCAGGTCAGTGATTCCTCTTCGCTACGCATGATGGAGATGATCAATGAACACCTTCCGGTCTTCCTGGAAGAAGGAGATTATGCGGCAATCGATTCAATGATCAGCGCGGAAGGAGTGCGCACAACACTTGAAAGGAATTACAGGTTACTCACATCGCCTGCTGGTCTCGCACTTAAACAGTTTATCGCGCGCGACCTCAGCGGTATCTCAACGCCGGCACTGAAGAAATTACAGCTTCTCCAGTTTGATCCGCAGTTTGAACTGTACGATAATCATATTCTCACCCGGGACAGGAAAAATCTCATAATGTTCGTGAGTCCTGCATTCCCGAAAAATAATACTGGCGCCAACGCGGAATTTCTAAAAAGACTCGATGCTGTTCTCGATAGCCTGCATGCTAATCAGCCTTCGATAAAAGCTACCTATTTTGGCGGTACTGCTGTTGCAGCAGGCAACGCCGTGCAGCTACGCCGCGACACGCTGATGACACAGGGGATTACCTTAGTTTTCCTGGTCATTTTCCTCGCCTGGTATTTCCGGCGGCCCGAAGCGCCAATTGTAATTCTCGTTCCGGCAGTATTCGGCGCTGTGTTTTCGATCGCCTGCATAACCCTGCTGAAAGGTTCATTGTCTGTCATCGCCCTGGGAACAGGCTCCGTCATCCTGGGTATCGCAGTCAATTATTCGCTTCACGTTTTCAACCATTACCGGCATCACCCGGACATGGAAAAGGTGTTACGCGATCTCAGTCATCCCATGACCATCGGTGGCATTACTACCATCGGTGGATTTCTCTGCCTGCAATTTGTTGAATCGAATATGTTGCGTGACCTCGGATTGTTCGCCGCATTAAGCCTGGTAGGCGCCTCACTTTGTTCGCTTGTCTTCCTTCCCCAGCTGATCCGGAAAAGAAAAGTGACAGCAACACATGCACCTGGCTGGGTTGACCGTCTTGCCACCTGGCGTCCCCGTTCGCATAAATGGATTATTCTTTCCATCCTGGGATTGACAGTTTTCTTTGCCTTCTTTATGGACAGGGTTCAGTTTGAACCGGATATGAACCGGATGAATTACGTGTCGCCACAGCTGCGTGAAGCGGAAAAACAGGTTAATAACATTAACGCCTACGCGCTTCAGTCGCTGTACGTGGTGTCGTCCGGACCTGACCTCCAACACGCTTTGCAACAGAATGAAATTGCAGTACAGAAACTTAACAGCCTGGCGGCTTCCGGCACCATAAAAAAATATACCGGCGTTTCTGCGCTTCTCGTATCCGATTCACTTCAACAAAAGCGAATCGCACAGTGGAATGCTTTCTGGACTCCCGAACGCAGAACGCAGTTGCTGAAAAATCTCGATGAACAGGGAAAGCTTGCCGGCTTCAGTACAAAAGCATTTGAGCCCGTAAAGCAGTTGCTGGAAAAACAATACAGTGTGATACCGGCCGAAAAGGCAATTGAAGCAGGAGGCGGGCTGGTGGAAAATTATCTTATCAGCAAACCGGGAGAAGTACAGGTATTGTCGATGGTCAGGACCGAACAGGCTTCAAGGAATGAAGTGTACAAATCATTCCGGCAGCTGAACGGTGTGTCGGTGATCGATATGCAATATGTGACCGGCAAACTGGTTGAAATGGTACGGAATGATTTTAACAGCATCAGCTGGATGGTTGCATTGATAGTTTTCACTGTTCTGCTAATCTCTTTCGGCCGGCTGGAACTTGCCCTGATCGCATTTATCCCCATGCTCATTACCTGGGTATGGATCCTGGGTATAATGGCGTTGTTTGGAATCAAATTCAACATCGTCAATATTATCATCTCTGCTTTGATCTTCGGACTTGGTGACGATTACAGCCTGTTCACACTCGACGGCCTGCTGCAGGAATATAAGACCGGCGAAAAGATCACGTCGTCATTCCGTTCCTCGATCCTGCTTTCTGCAATTACGACGGTAGCAGGACTTGGAGTGCTCATCTTTGCAAAGCATCCGTCGCTTCAAAGCATTGCACTGATAGCAATCACAGGCATCCTCTGTGTAGTCCTGGTTTCACAGGTTATGATTCCCTTTCTTTTCCGCGTACTGATCAGCAACCGCACGAATGCCGGCAAACCTCCGCTTACTATCTGGACAGCCATCAAATCTGTATTTGCCTTCCTTTATTTCACGGTCGGTGCGTTGATTCTAAGCTTGCTGGGGTTTTTACTGCTGCGTGCAAATCCATTTGCAGGGGAGCGGGCGAAATACTGGTACCATGTACTTGTGTCAAAATTCGCGTGGAGCCTGATGTATGTTATGGGCAACGTGAAAAAACGCATCATAAACCCCTTGCGGGAAAATTTTGAAAAGCCTTCTGTCATTGTCAGTAACCACCAGTCTTTCCTGGATATTCTTTTGCTGATCATGCTGCACCCGAAGATCATCCTGTTGACAAATGACTGGGTCTGGAAATCACCGGTGTTTGGATATGTTGTCCGCCTCGCGGATTACATGCCGGTAACAACCGGCGTGGAAAATAATATGGCCATGCTTGCCGACAGGGTGAAAAACGGTTATTCCATTGCTGTGTTTCCTGAAGGCACCAGGTCACCTGACGGCAAAATGAAACGGTTCCATAAAGGGGCTTTTTTTCTCGCAGATCAACTCGGTGTTGACGTACTCCCCATCCTGCTGCATGGAACTGGTTACACCATGAGCAAATATGATTTTATGCTCAAAGACGGAACAGTAACCGTGGAGTTCCTGCCCCGGATAACCCCCGACAACCAGGCATTTGGAAAGGGTTATGCAGAACGCACAAAGATGATCAGCCGTCATTTTAAAAGCGTTTACCAGCAACGGCTGGAACAATATGAGCATACCGGATTTTTCCGTGAACAGCTTATTGCGAACTATCTTTACAAAGGGCCTGTGCTGGAATGGTATATCCGGATCAAAACAAAGCTGGAGAAGAACTACACGCTTTTTGACCAGCTGGTGCCCAAATCAGGAAAGATCCTGGATATCGGTTGTGGTTACGGTCCGATGACTTACATGTTACATTTCATGTCATCGGAACGGGAGCTGACCGGCGTGGATTATGATGAGGAAAAAGTCACGACAGCAAATCATTGTTTCAGCAGGAACGGTCAAATCCGTTTTGTGCAGGGCGATGTGACAAAGTTTGAATTTGAGGCCCATGATGCCATCCTGTTGTGCGATATGTTACACTACCTTGATCCCGCGCAGCAGGAACAGGTGATTGAAAAATGTATGCGTCAGCTTCTTCCCGGTGGAAGAATAATTATCCGCGAAGGCAATAGCGAAATGCAGAAACGTCATGCAGGTACCAGGCTGACAGAATTTTTCTCAACCCGGGTATTCGGGTTCAATAAAACACGTGAAGGAGGATTGTCCTTCCTGTCCGCAAGCATGATCCGGTCCCTGGCCCGGAAGAATGGGTTCAGGTGCAGTGAAATTGATGAAAACACATTTACCTCCAATATAATTTTCATACTGGAGAAAATCGAAACCTCGAATGAAAGCTGAATACGATATCGTGATAATCGGGAGCGGGTTGGGAGGACTCATCTGCGGTGCGATCCTTAGCGATGCGGGTTTCAGCGTTTGCATGCTTGAGAAAAATCGCCAGCTGGGTGGCAGCCTGCAGACGTTCGCAAGGGACAAGGTTTTATTTGACAGCGGCGTGCATTATATCGGTGGACTGGCAAAAGGACAGAATCTTTACCAGGTGTTCAAATATCTCGGTCTCATGGATGCAATGAAACTGCAGCGCATGGATGAAGAGGTGTTCGACCGGATAGTATTCCTGGAAGACGGAAAGGAATATTCAATGGCCCAGGGTTATGAACGTTTTATTGCAACCCTGTCGGCCGACTTCCCCGAAGAGGAAGAGAACATCCGCAATTACTGCGACAAGATCCGCGAAGTGTGCAGTAAGTTCCCTTTATATAATCTCCGGATCGGTGATGGCTATGCTGAAAAGGCAACAGTTCTGGAGATCGATGCCAAATCATTTATTGAATCGGTCACTTCAAATGTTCGCCTGCAGGAAATTCTCGCCGGGAACAATATCCTGTATGCCGGCGTTGCCAATAAAACGCCCCTATATGTACATGCCCTGGTAACAAACAGTTATATCGAAAGCTCCTGGAAATGCATTGACGGCGGTTCACAGATCACAAAACATCTTGCATCGCGGATAAGAAAAAATGGCGGTGTGATCAGGAATTACAGTACCGTTGCCCGCATTGTGGAAGGAGAAGGTAAGGTCAGCCATGTTGAACTTGCCGATGGTGAAAAAGTCTATGCTAAACAATTCATTTCGAATTTGCATCCACAGCAGACTCTTGAAATGACCAGCTCCACCATCCTCCGTAATATGTACCGGAAAAGGATCGCTTCACTCGAAAACAGTGTTTCATCTTTTACTATCCATGCAGTTCTGAAGCCGGGAACCATGCCTTATTTTGGTCATAACTTCTATCTCCACGAAAAAGATGGTGTGTGGGACGCGATCAGTTGTGATGAAGAAATGTGGCCGCACAGCTGCGGTGTTTTCTTCGCAGCTTCCTCCCGCACGTCAGCTCACGCCGAATCTATATGCCTGCTCGCCTATATGCGGTTCGATGAATTCAGTGAATGGCAGCATACATTCAATACTGAAGCGGCTCCCGCCGGCAGGGGAGAAGCATACGAAGCATTCAAGAATGAGAAAGCAGAAAAGTTAATCGCATTTGCAGAACGAAAATTTCCGGGGCTGAGAAATAATATTCAATCCTATTATACCTCAACTCCCTTGTCATACCGTGATTATATCGGCAGCGCCGACGGTTCTATGTATGGTATCAGCAAAGATTACCGTGATCCGGTTAGTACGTTTATTGCCACCCGGACAAAAATTCCGAACCTTTACCTGACGGGACAGAACCTGATGCTGCACGGCATCCTTGGGGTAACAATCAGTGCCCTGACCACCTGTGGGGAATTCATTGACCTGGCACCATTGGTTGAAAAGATAAAAAACGCGTAACGAAGAATGAGGCAACTGAAAAAAATTGGGAAGTGGTTATTGTATCTCACCTGCACATTGTTGTTGCTGCTGGTGATCCTTTTCATCTACCTCTACAATGTTTCGAAAATTGATCCGCCGCAAATTGCTGATACTTCAATTATGAAGCAGCAGCGCACGGATGCAGGTAATGGGTTCTATTACCTTGGAAACAGCTGGTTCCGGAAAAGTAATTCCGGGCTGTATGAACTTTACCTCGAAGGCGATTCATTCGAGAGAGGAGTGGTTAACGGGAAGCTTACAAAAGAGCTGGTCCAGCGCCAGGAAGATCATTTCAGTGAGCAGATCAACAAAATGATCCCGTCAAATTTTTACCGTCATTTCCTGAAATATTTTATTGGCTGGTTCAACCGCAATCTGCCAGGGCAGGTTAAAGATGAATACAAGGAAGAAATTTATGGTGTATCTCTTGCTGCATCTGATAAATATAATTATATCGGCACCCCCTACCAACGGATCCTGAATTACCATGCGGCTCACGATATCGGCCACGCGTTGCAAAGCATGGCGCTCGTTGGCTGCACGTCCTTCGCAACCTGGAATGGTCATTCGAAAGACAGCGCATTCATCATCGGAAGGAATTTTGATTTTTACGTAGGCGATAAGTTTGCCGAAGACAAGATCATCGCATTTATCAGGCCTTCGGATGGGTATGGTTATATGACCGTGACCTGGGGAGGATTTACAGGCGCGGTTTCTGGGATGAATGAGAAAGGGCTTACTGTCACCATTAATGCTGCGAAAACAGCCATGCCTTCAGGCTCGGCAACTCCTGTGTCGCTGGTCGCACGCGAGATCCTGCAATATGCTTCCAATATAAGCGAGGCCTATAAAATTGCCCAATCAAGGCATATGTTCGTCTCCGAATCATTTCTCGTAGGATCTGCAGCCGACAATAAAGCTGTGGTGATTGAAAAGACCCCGGACTCTCTTGATATGTATGATCCGAACCAGGATTATATCGTTTGTGCGAATCATTTCCAGAGCAAGTCCATGGTGAATTCAGTAGCAAATGTCCAACAGATGAAAGAAAGCGCTTCGCCTTATCGCTATCGTCGGGTAATGGAACTGCTGGCGGCCGCACCACAAAATACCGTTCAGCAGACCGTCGACATCCTCCGTGATTACCAGGGAGTAGGTGGTGCGGACATAGGGATGGGTAATGAAAAAGCGATCAACCAGCTGATCGCACACCATTCGATCGTGTTTGAACCCAAAAAGCGACTGGTCTGGATTTCAACTTCGCCCTGGCAGGTTGGAAAGTTTATTTGCTATGACCTGTCAAAAGTGCTTGGCCTGTCCGGGATGCGTACCAACCATGAAGTAAGCGACAGCTCTCTTAATATTGCGCCGGATAGTTTGTTATTTTCGCGCCGGTTTGCAGAGTTCAACAAATTCAGGCATTATCGCCAGGAGATACTTGATGGGGGAACAGCAGTGCCCGATAGCATAGTGGCGAGCAACCCGCAATATTATCATAGCTATGTACTTGCAGGAAACATAAGCATGAAGAATAAGGAGTATGCGGCAGCGAAGAAATATTATGAAACTGCACTAACCATGGAGATCGCGACAATGCCGGAAAAGGAATATATCCAGAAACAGTTGGCCACCTGTAATGAGCGGCTCAGGTAATATGATATTAGGAATCGGAACAGATATAATCGAAGTGGAAAGGGTTGCCGGCAAGATCGGCAGGAATATCGGTTTCCGTGAAATGGTTTTCTCTGCTGAAGAAATCAGCTACTGCGAAAAGCAAACCCATAAGTTCGAACACTATGCTGCGAGGTTTGCTGCCAAGGAGGCATTCCTGAAAGCGTTAGGTACGGGGTGGATCAATGGTACTGCTTTCAATGAAATAGAAGTAACTCACAATATTGAAGGGCAACCGCAGATCATCCTCAGGGGTGAAACTGCTGTAACGCTTGCTTCAAAAAACATTTCCCGCATCCACGTCTCCTTATCTCATCAAAAAACTATGGCCGTAGCTTTCGTCCTGCTTGAACAATAATATGTACGCTTCAGAAATTGCATACCAGAACCCCGAACTGATCAGCAGCATGCAGGCAGAGAAACTGCAGGAGCTGATGCGCTACCTGCAACAACATTCGCCGTTCTACCGCGAGATGTTTGCTGCTTCAGGAATTGATCCGATGCAGGTAAAAAAGCTGGGTGACCTGGCCGCCCTGCCTGTGACCAACAAGGAAGACCTGCAGCGCCGGAACTGGGATTTTTTATGTGTTGACCGGAACAGGATCGCAGAGTATGTGGCAAGCTCCGGCACCCTTGGAACCCCTGTAACCATAGCACTTACTGCTAATGACCTCGACCGGCTGGCATACAACGAATATTGCTCTTTCACTATGGCCGGCGGTTCTGAAAATGACATTTACCAGCTCATGCTTACCCTCGACCGGCAATTTATGGCCGGTATTGCCTACTACCTTGGCATCCGCAGGCTTGGTGCCGGCCTGGTGAGGGTAGGACCCGGTGCGCCTTTCCTGCAATGGGAGACCATCAAACGGTTATCGCCAACTGTCATCATTGGTGTGCCTTCTTTTATCGTGAAGCTGATCGAATATGCAGAAAGTGCCGGTATTGATCTCAATTCATCGTCGGTCACTACAGCGATCTGCATCGGGGAAAGTATCCGCAGTGCCGACAACAGGCTAAACCTCCTCGGCCAAAGGATCAGTTCAGCCTGGAATATCAGGCTGGTCAGTACTTATGCGTCAACGGAAATGCAGACCGCCTTTACTGAATGCCCCGAAGGAGCGGGCGGACACCTGAACCCCGAACTGCTGATCGTTGAGTTGCTTGATGAATACAATAATCCTGTTGGTCCGGGTGAAGAGGGTGAAGTCACCATTACTACCCTCGGCGTGGAAGGAATGCCGTTACTCCGGTACAAAACCGGTGATATCTGCAGGTTTCATGGTGAACCATGCAAGTGTGGCAGGAAAACGCCCCGCCTTTCCTCAGTAATAGGCAGAAAACAGCAGATGATCAAACTGAAAGGAACCACTTTCTACCCACCGATGCTCTATGAAGTGTTGCACGAAATCAGTGAAGTGAAGGATTATGTGGTTGAATTGAAAAGTAACGAATGGGGAACTGATGAAGTGTTCCTTCACCTGCATATAACACGTGAGGATGAATCGGTTCTGCAAAAAATTAGGGAACTCCTTCGGTCGCGGCTAAGGGTAATCCCTGATATCCGCATCGTATCCGGGGCCGAACTTCACCAACTGCAATTCCCCGAAGGCGGGAGGAAGGCACAGAAACTGATTGACAACCGGTGAAATATTTGCCCACTGCGCATTTCAGCGGATTTTTGCTTATAATAGCATGAACATGTTATACATCTTGTTTCAGCTTTTCCCTATTTTTGACGGCTTAAGATAACTGCTCAATAACTGATGAAATTGATAACTGAAAAACACCTTGGTCTCGCGGACTTCAAGGCTATTGTCTGCGACGAACAAATGATTTCAATTGACAGTTCCGTACTCGGGAAAGTGTCGAAGAACCATGATTTCTTGAAAGGATTCGCATCCAACAAGATCATATACGGGATTAATACAGGTTTCGGCCCGATGGCGCAATACAGGATCAGCGAGGATAACCTGGTTGAATTGCAATATAACCTGATCCGCAGCCATAGCTCAGGCAGCGGTAAGCCCATCGATCCGGTGCTCGTACGCGGACTCCTGCTTGCACGTTTGAATAACTTCCTGCAGGGCTATTCCGGTATTCATCCTGAACTGGTTGAATTGCTGGTAAACCTGCTCAATAAAAAAGTTTATCCATGCATCTATGAGCATGGCGGTGTTGGCGCAAGCGGCGACCTCGTTCAGCTCGCGCATCTCGCACTGGCACTCATCGGTGAAGGAGAAGTCTGGTATCAGAACGAGTTACGTCCAACAGCCGAAGTGTATTCGGAACTTGGCATCAAACCTCTCCGGATCCATGTCCGCGAAGGTCTCGCGCTTATCAACGGAACCTCAGCCATGACAGGCATTGCCATGATGAACCTGCTGCAGGCGAAGAAGCTTCTCGAGTGGTCTGTACTGATGTCGGCCATGACCAACGAGGTTGTGGAAGCATATGACGATCATTTCTCACATGAACTGAATCACGTAAAGCATCATCACGGCCAGCAGACCGTTGCTGCGATGATGAGGTCATTGCTGGGCGACAGTAAAATGATCCGCTGCCGTAAGAAACACCTGTACGAAGGCGACAAGATGGATCAGGACGTGTTTGAAGACAAAGTGCAGGAATATTATTCCCTCCGCTGCATTACACAGGTGCTCGGACCCATCATGGACACGATCCAGCATGCGGAAAAAGTGATCGTTGCAGAATTTAACTCCGTTAACGATAATCCCATCATTGACCATGAGAACGCAAACATCTTCCATGGCGGAAACTTCCATGGAGACTATGTTTCGCTTGAAATGGACAAGCTGAAAATTGCTATTACAAAATTGTCGATGTTGTCGGAAAGGCAGTTGAACTATCTCCTGAATGCAAAGCTGAATGAGAAGTTCCCGCCATTCCTGAATCTTGGGGTACTGGGTCTCAACTTTGGCATGCAGGGAATGCAGTTCACTGCTACTTCCACTGTTGCTGAGAACCAGACATTATCAGGTCCGATGTATATCCATAGCATTCCGAATAACAACGACAACCAGGATATTGTGAGCATGGGCTGCAATGCTGCTTTGCTCGCGAGGCGGGTGATCGGAAATTCATTTGAAGTGCTGTCCATCCAGATGATGACCCTGCTGCAGGCCGTGGATTACCTGGAATGCCAGGACCGGATGGCAGATGCAACCGTAAGGATGTACAGGCAGATCAGGGAGATCTTCCCTTTGTTCACTGAAGATCAGCCAAAATATAAAGACCTGGAAAGAGTGAAGCGCTTTTTTGAAGCGGCAGATCCGGTGGTAAGCAATTCCGCAAGGTCAACAACCGGTAAAGCGGTATTTGCTTCATCATAAAATAAAAGCGATAACGATCTTATCTATGAAATGTGTTTTGGTTACAGGCGGCTCAAGAGGTATCGGACGTGCGATTTGTTTAAAAATGGCAACGCTCGGCTACTATGTACTGGTAAATTATAAAGGAAATGAGGTGGCAGCACTAGAGACATTGTCGCTGCTTAAAACAGCGGGTGGTGATGGCGAACTGATTCCTTTCGACGTACAGAATAAAGAACAGGTAAAATCCGTTTTAGGGGCCTGGCAGGAACAGCACCCCGATAAAACGATCGAGATTCTCGTGAACAACGCCGGTATCAAAGACGATACGCTGATGATGTGGATGAAGGACGAGCAATGGGAAAATGTACGGAGTACCAGCCTTGATGGATTTTTTTATGTTACCCGTGAAGTGCTCAGCGGAATGCTGATGCGCAAATCGGGCAGAATAATAAATATAGTTTCACTATCCGGACAAAAGGGTATGGCCGGCCAGACCAATTACTCTGCCGCAAAAGCAGGAGTGATCGGGGCAACAAAGGCACTCGCCCAGGAGATTGGAAAAAGAGGGATAACGGTAAATGCGGTAGCTCCCGGATTTATCCAGACCGATATGACGGAGGGACTGAATGAAAAGGATCTGAAGACAATGATCCCTGCTCAGCGTTTTGGCCAGCCTGAAGAAGTAGCTCATGCGGTTGCTTTCCTTGCTGCACCGGAATCCGCTTATATAACGGGAATTGTATTACCGGTAAACGGGGGACTATATACTTAATACAGGTATGAACAGAGTTGTGATAACAGGCATGGGGATTTATTCCTGTATCGGGAAGAACCTGGAAGAAGTGAGGCAATCACTTTTTGCAGGAAGATCAGGTATCATCCTGGACCCGGAACGGAAATCCTTTGGATACCGCTCCGGCCTTACTGGCTTCGTGGAAAGGCCGAATCTGAAAGGAATCCTGGACCGTCGGGCCCGGGTTATGCTTCCCGAGCAGGGGGAGTATGCCTACCTGGCAACTCTGGAAGCACTGAAACAGGCCGGGATCGGTGAAGACCTTCTCCTGAAAAAGGAGATCGGCGTATTGTATGGCAACGACAGTTCAGCAGAACCTGTCGTGACTGCCACTGATACGATGCGTGAAAAGAAGGATACCACGCTGGTGGGATCGGGTTCTGTTTTCCAGACCATGAATTCCACCGTTACCATGAACCTGGCAACCATCTTCCATCTTAAAGGAATCAACTTTACGATAAGCGCGGCCTGCGCAAGCGGGTCACATTCCATAGGACTTGGATATCATTTTATCAAATCGGGACTGCAGGAAGCAGTTATCTGCGGTGGCGCACAGGAACTGAACATTTACTCAATGGGAAGTTTCGATGCACTTTCTGCATTTTCCATCCGCGAATCGGAGCCCGAGCGCGCTTCAAGGCCCTTCGACAAAAATCGCGATGGCCTTATTCCCAGCGGCGGTGCCGCAACCGTCATCCTGGAAAGCCTCGACTCCGCATTGGAAAGAGGTGCAACAATCCTCGGTGAAGTGGTTGGTTATGGCTTTTCGTCAAATGGCGGACATATCTCAAATCCCACTGTCGACGGACCGGTAAGGGCACTGAATATGGCCCTGAAGGATGCCGGCCTTCAGCCGGGCGATATTTTTTATATCAACGCCCATGCAACTTCCACTCCGGCAGGAGATTCAAGTGAAGCAAGGGCGATTGATACGGTATTCGGGGAAACAAGGCCCTATGTGAGTTCAACCAAGTCAATGACCGGGCACGAGTGCTGGATGGCCGGTGCAAGTGAGATCATTTATTCCATGCTGATGATGCAGAACGGATTTATTGCACCCAATATAAACTTTGAAGAGCCGGACGAAGATTCCGCCCGTCTTAACATTGTTACTGAAACCATAGAGACAGAATTTAACTGCTTTTTGTCCAACTCCTTCGGGTTCGGCGGAACAAACAGTTCGCTGATCGTAAAGGCATATACCCCCTAAACCATCTTAACTATGACAGTTGAAAAAATTATTGAAAAAGTAAATCGTTTTCTTGTGGACGAATTCGAGGTTGCCCCTGAATTGATTTCACCGGAAGCAAACCTCCAGGAAACGCTGGAACTTGACAGTCTCGACTATATTGATATGGTTGTTGTACTTGAGAGCAATTTTGGATTCAAGGTTAAGCCTGAAGATTTTGTGGGCATAAACAGTTTCCAGGATTTCTATGACTATGTGTGCGACCGTGTAACCGCTAAAGAACTGGTATAATGCCTTCCTGGGAAGGAAAAAGTAAAACGACCCCGCTGGGTTACCGGATCTTTGTAGGCATATTAAAAATATTCGGCCTCAGGCCAGCATACTGGCTCTTGTATTTTGTAGCTGCTTATTATGTTATCTTTTCCCGGAAAACCACTACAGTTCTTTACCAGTTCTATCACAACCGTTTGGGATACGGAAGGTGGAAAACTTACCGGTACATCTACCGCAATTATTATCGTTTCGGCCAGACGCTGATCGATAAGGTGGCTGTTCAGTCGGGGATCCTGAACCCGTTTACCTATGACTTTGAAGGTGAACATTACCTGCGCGGGATGGTGGCCGAAGGAAAAGGTGGTCTGCTGATCAGCGCTCACATCGGGAACTGGGAAATTGCAGGGCACCTGCTAAAAAGACTCAATACCACTATTAACGTGGTAATGTACGATGGTGAGCATGAGCAGATCAAGGCCTACCTCGAACAGGTTACGGGAGGTAGAAATATGAACATCATCCTGATCCGCGAAGATCTTTCACATATTTACGCCATTAGTGAGGCGCTGCAGAACAACCAGCTGGTTTGTATGCATGCCGACCGTTTCATGGAAGGCAACAAGACCCTTCAGGCCGTAATGCTCGGAGAGTCGGCTGCACTACCCGCAGGTCCGTTTATCCTTGCCTCAAGGTTCCAGGTGCCAGTCTCCTTCGTATTTGCATTCAAGGAAACTGCCAGGCATTACCACTTATATGCAACCGAACCTCTTCCGCTTCAACAAATGGATAAGAAGGAAAAAATGGACCGCCTGCTGAAAGACTTTGTAAAGGAAATGGAAAACCGGGTGCTTCAATACCCTGAACAATGGTTCAACTATTTTGATTTTTGGAAACAATGACGGTTAACGCCGAAAATATAACATCCCTGATCCCGCAGCGGGATCCGTTCGTAATGATCGATAACCTGCTCCACGATGATGAAGTACGTACCAATACTAACTTCACCATCCGTGCAGAGAATATTTTTATGTCAGGGAATCACCTGTCCGCGGCTGCACTGGTAGAGAATATCGCGCAGACTGCCGCAGCAGGCGCTGGCTATAAAGCCATCAGCCAGGATTCGCCGGTACTGGTTGGGTTTATCGGGGCAATCAAAAACCTTGAGATTGGAGAGCTCCCCGAAGTGGGCGATGTGCTGGAAACCGAAACGAAACTGGTTAATACCGTATTCAATGTATCAATCGTAGAGGGCGTCGTAACCTGCAACGGCAGGAAACTCGCCTCCTGTGAAATGAAGATTTTCCTTCAACCGAAACCATAAAGATCAAATCTTCATTATGAAAAGTATGTTGAAAAAGCTGTTGTGTGTGTTACTGGTCGCAGGATCAGTTAATACAGGCTTCGCGCAGAAAGCAAAACCGGTCTTTGCACCGGAAACTCCCATTGTGTACCTGGGAATTGACTTCACGGAAACCCGTGTGGTGAACGATGCTGTTGCAACGGCAACTGATATAAAGGCACGTTTTTTCCCGGGCATCAACCAGGTAGTTGTGAATGAAGCAGAAAAGAAGTACGACTGGCAAAAGGCATTGGATAAATCCAACCTGTCAAACGACCTGAGCCTGGTGACTGCAATGAATGAGACTCTTGATGAGAGTAAGATCCGTTCTACCAACACTGCCGATGAAAGAAGACTGACGGAAGCAGATGTGAAGAAGGTCATTGCGAAATATAATTTCAAGGGTAAGGAAGGCGTAGGCCTGATGCTGGTAATGGAATCACTCAGCAAAACAGCCGAGGCGGGCACCATGTACGTTACTTTCATTGACATGCCTTCCGGCAAAGTGTTGATTACGGAAAGAATGACAGGAAAGGCGCAGGGTTTCGGATTCCGTAACTATTACGCCTACACGGTTTACAAAGTGATCCAGGAGATTAAGAAGAATAAAATAAGCGAATGGAGGACAAAATACGCCTCCAGGAAATAATGGAAAAAGCAACTCTGTCATACAAAACTGAAGTAGCGGTAAGGTTCAATGAAGCGGATCCACTGGGTATCGTCTGGCACGGGCATTACGTTCGGTATTTTGAAGATGGGCGCGAGGCATTCGGCCAGGAATACGGGCTGAGTTACCTGCATGTATACAACCAGGGTTACGCTGTTCCCATTGTGAGCCTGCAATGTGATTACAAGCGGTCTCTCCGTTATGGCGACAGGATGATCATCGAAACGATCTACACACCCTGCGAGGCAGCCAAGCTATTGTTCAACTACCGCCTATACAATGCGGCAACAAAAGAACTGGTGGCAAAGGGATCATCCGTACAGGTATTTCTTGACCTGAAAAACAACAGTCTTCACCTTACCAACCCGGCGTTTTTTGTCGAGTGGAAAGAAAAATATAAAATGACCTGAGGAATGGCGAAGAAGGGAACATACGTGGTTGCTGACAACGTGGTTACGCCATTAGGGTACTCCACCGCTGCGGTTCTGCAGGAGATCACTGCGGGCAATACCGGCGTGCAGGTGAATGAAGGTCAGCAGTTTCGTGACCAGCCAGTTTGCGCTTCACTGTTTTCAGCGGGCCAATGGTCAGAAATTGAAGCCGCCACCGCCCCCGGGTTTACACAGTTTGAGCAACTGTTGCTGTTTTCAGTACAACAGGCCATGCAACAGGCAAACATTGATCTCAGTGACGATCGTACGCTTTTACTGATCGCATCAACAAAAGGAAATATCGGTCTGCTTGAAGCAGGGAGCGATGATCCCGAAGGCACTACAGCCCTGTACCTTTCCGCTGCAAAAGTGGGGGTACAACTGAAATACCATTCCACACCAATCGTGGTTTCGAATGCATGCATTTCGGGCATGACAGCCCTTCTGGTCGCAAAAAGACTTATGGAATCAGGGCACTATGATCATGCCGTGGTGACTGGCGCAGATGTGATCTCGCCATTCATAGTCGCAGGATTCCGTTCATTCCAGGCATTGAGCGATGAAGTCTGCCAGCCATTCGACCAGCACCGCAAGGGGATAAATCTTGGGGAAGCAGCGGCTACCATCATCCTGTCGGTGAACCCTTCCGGGATCCGCCTGTCGGGTGGAAGTTCCAGCAGCGACGCCAACCATATTTCAGGTCCTTCACGCACCGGCGCAGAAATGGCCCAGGCCATTAGAGCAGCGCTGGAATCTTCGGCTGTTGATGCCCGCGAGATTGGTTTTGTGTCGGCTCACGGAACGGCCACGCCATTCAATGATGAAATGGAAGCAAAGGCCTTTATGCTTGCCGGTCTCAACGAATCACCGGTGTTCAGTCTCAAAGCTTATTTCGGCCATACCCTTGGAGCAGCCGGGTTATTGGAGTCTGCCGTTTCCATCGAAGCTATGCGCCGTGATACTATAATTGCTTCGAAAGGTTACAGCACGCATGGGGTAAGCCAACCTGTAAAGGTTTCAAACAGTACCACACATTCCGAAGGAATCAAACATATTTTGAAAACAGGATCCGGCTTTGGCGGGTGCAATGCTGCACTCGTCTTCAGTAAAGCCGGGTAAAATTTTTTTAGAGAGAAAATGAATCATTTTTCGAAGGATACCAGGACGGCAGTAGAAGCCAAGGAAGAAGCACAACGTATAGCATTCGGACCCGTTATGTTCCAGGCCGCTCAGGCAATGAGGAAGAACGGACTGCTGATGATTCTGCGCAATGCAGGCAAAGCCGGCATCACCGTTGAAGACGCTGCAGAAAAAGCGGGATTGTCTGTATACGGCGCCAGGGTATTGCTGGAAGCAGGGCTGGGTATGGGTGTATGCATCATAAATGAAGAGAAATACACCCTGACAAAGACCGGGTTCTTCCTGCTTGCCGACCCGCTCACGGCAGTGAACATGGACTTCATAGACGATGTATGTTATGACGGACTTGCCAGCCTCGAAGAAAGCGTCGCTACCGGCAAGCCGGTCGGGCTTAAGGTTTTCGGCGAGTGGCCAACTATCTATGAGGGCTTGTCCAAGCTTCCTGAAAATATCCAGCGTAGCTGGTTCGCCTTCGATCACTACTATTCAGACGGCTCATTCCCGCTCGTTCGCAAACACGTGTTTGACCTGGGAGTGAGAAAAATGATCGACATCGGTGGCAATACCGGCAAATGGGCAATCTCAGCGGTAACAAATAATCCTGACCTGCACATCACTATGATGGATCTGCCCGGTCAACTTGCGGTGGCGCAGAAGAAAATTGCCGACCTCGGTCTCGGCGAAAGGATCAACTTTCATCCTGTAAACATCCTGGATGAAAAAGAGCAGTTCCCTAAAGGACATGATGCCATCTGGATGAGCCAGTTCCTCGATTGTTTCTCTGAAGAGGAAATAACATCTATCCTCAGGCGCTGCTACGATGCCCTCGATGAAACAGGGTACCTGCTGATCATGGAGAATTTCTGGGACTGCCAGAAGTTCGCAGCCGCTGCATTCACGCTCCAGATGACCTCCCTGTATTTCACTGCCCTGGCTAATGGCAACAGCCAGTTGTATCATTCAGAGGTATTCAAGAAATGCGTGTATGCAGCCGGATTTAAAATTGAAAATCAAATTGACCATATTGGTGAAGCGGGCCACACCCTGCTCATCTGCCGGAAAAACTGATCCGGAACCGATTGCAAAACATTAAAAAACACCTTACGTGAAAAGCATTAAAACAGATGTATTGGTAATTGGTGCCGGTCCTTCCGGTACCGTAGCTGCGTCAATCATTAAACAGGCTGGCTATTCTGTGGTAATCGTGGAGAAACTGCGATTTCCACGCTTCGTGATCGGCGAAAGCCTGCTTCCGCGCTGCATGGAAGCGCTTGATGAAGCCGGGTTCCTCGATGCCGTAAAAGCTAAGGGATTCCAGCAGAAATACGGTGCCAAGTTCGTAAAGGACGGTGTTATATGCGATTATCTGTTTGAAGATCAGTTCACGAAAGGCTGGACCTGGACCTGGCAGGTACCACGGGCCGAATTCGATAAGACGCTGGCAGATTGCTGTGAGCAAATGGGTATTCCCCTTCATTATGAAACTACGGTAACAGATATCCAATTCAATGGGACCGATTCCGTAACAACTGTGGAAGACATTGAAGGCAACAAATGGACAATCGAAGCAAAATTCATCGTTGATGGCAGCGGATACGGAAGGGTAATTCCCAAATTGTTCAATCTCGACAAGCCTTCTTCCCTGCCAGGAAGAAAAGCATTGTTCACCCATATGCGTGACCTCAACAGGCTGTCCGTTCATGAGCCAAACCGGATCACTATCGTAACCCACAAGCCCGGTGTATGGATCTGGGTGATCCCATTCTCCTCCGGCATAACATCTGTAGGTTATGTTGGCGACCCTTCTTTTTTCAAGGACTACGAGGGTAACAATACCGAAGTGTATGATCAGCTGATCGAGTCACAACCTTATCTCGCAGACCGATTCCGTGGTGCAGAGAAAATGTTTGAGACAAGGGTGCTTGAGTCGTGGTCATCAACTACTGACAAATTTTACGGTGATGGATTTGTGCTCACGGGGAATGTAACGGAGTTTCTCGACCCGATATTCTCATCCGGTGTAACACTGGCGACCGTTTCAAGCCAGAACGCTGCACACCTCGTTATCAAAAAGCTGAAAGGAGAGGAAGTGAATTGGGAGAAGGAATATATGGAACCTGTAATGCAGGGTGTGAACACTTTCCGCACCTATGTGAACTGTTGGTATGATGGCACCCTGGATACCATCTTCTTTGCGAAGAAGCAGGTTCTTGAGTACAAAAAGATGATCTGCTCAGTACTTGCAGGGTATGTGTGGGACCTGGAGAACCCGTTTGTGAAGAGACATTTGCATGAAGTGAAAAAACTGGCGCGGGTTATAGAAATGAAACAGGCGCTGGAGGAAAATAATTGATTTTGAGTAATACGTCACCACTATATATTCACGGGACCAGTCGTATTTCTGCTGGTACTACATGGAAGGATGAACAGCAGCGATTCCGGCATCCGGACCCTAAAACGGAGTCATTCCTGCCGGCTTTGTACCATGCATTGCAACTGAATTATCCGAAGTGGTATAAGATGGACAGGTTGTCACAGCTGGGAATACTTGCCGTTGACCTGTTGCTTAAGGATAGTTTCAATAGTGAAGACTATGATCCGTCGGAAGTGGCCATTGTGTTGTCCAACAGTCACTCGAGCCTCGATACCGATGCACGGTTTGTTGAGCAGCTGGCCGACATTCCGAGTCCTGCAACTTTCGTGTACACGTTGCCCAATATTATGATCGGTGAGATCGGCATCCGGCATGGGTTTAAGGGAGAGCAGGGTTGTTTTGTGACAGCCGCACCCGATGTAAAATTCATGGAGCAGTATGTACAGTCACTTTTCGCGGAGGGCAGAACAAAACGCTGCATAACAGGATGGATCGACCTGTTCAGGGATGACTATGAGGCCGTGCTTTTCCTGGTCGGCCCGGAAACAAAGGATAACATTATACACAGCGCATTTAATAAAGAAAATTTATATCAATATCTATATCATGAGCAGGGAGCAGTTAATTGAAGACCTGAAACGCCAGATTGTTGCACAATTGAATCTGCAGGTGCAACCGGAATCGATAAATGCAGATGAACCATTGTTCAATGAAGGACTCGGACTCGATTCCATTGATGCATTGGAACTGATCGTATTGATGCAACAGAACTACAAGATCAGGCTTGTAAATGCAGAAGACGGGCCGAAAGTATTTCAGTCAATCGGTACGATGGCTGATTTCATTCTTGAAAACCAGGCCGAACAAAATTGATTATGTCAGCACCGGTTTATATAGCAGGTCTCGGGGCGATTTCCGGCATCGGTAACGATGTTGCGGAGAACTTTCGTGCACTACGGGAAGGCCGTGCCGGACTCAGTGCTATACGTTACCTCGATACTGTTCATAAAAACACTTTTCCTGCCGGTGAAGTAAAATCCTCCAATGAGGAACTTGCAGAAAGATGTGGCTGGATGGGCAGCGACAGCCGTACAGCAATGCTCGGCTACCTTGCAGCCCGCGAAGCTCTCGACGATGCAGGAATCAACGGCTCTGTGGCTTACCGGACAGGCCTGATCTCCGCCACTTCTGTAGGCGGAATGGACCTGACCGAACATTTCTACCCGCACTTCCTGGCAAATAATTCCGGTGGTAAACTGCGTCAGGTAGTGGAACACGAGTGCGGTGCTGTAACTGAAAAAATGGCTGCAGCATTGCAGGTAACCGATTTCGTTTCCACTGTAAGTACAGCCTGCTCCTCTTCGGCTAATGCAATAATGTTGGGAGCACGAATGATCCGGAACGGGCTGCTCGATGTCGTTATCGCGGGTGGTACAGACGCTCTGTCCTGCTTTACACTTAACGGTTTCAATGCATTGATGATTCTCGACCAGCAGCTGTGCCAGCCGTTTGATCAGCAGCGGCGTGGCCTCAACCTCGGTGAAGGTGCCGGGTTTATTGTACTTGTCAGTGAAGCAGTGGCAAAAGATTTGTCTAAACCCGCCTATGCAAAGCTTACAGGTTATGCCAATGCCAATGATGCGTATCACCAGACCGCTTCCTCACCGGACGGTACGGGATCATTCCTGGCGATGAAGGGGGCATTGGAAATGTCCGGGCTCCAGGCTTCAGACATTGATTACATCAACCTGCATGGTACAGGCACCCAGAATAACGATGCGTCTGAAAGCACGGCAATCAGGCGGATCTTCGGCAACAGCCTTCCACGCATGAGTTCGACTAAATCTTTCACCGGTCATACTCTTGCAGCATGCGGCGGACTTGAAGCTGTTTATTCCATCAAAGCTATGGAACAGCAGTGCTTGTTACCTGGTCTGCGGATCTCCAAACCGGTAATCGAAGAAGAAGGTGTAATGGTAAACGAGTTTACTAACGGTATACCGGTTAAAAACATCCTCTCCAATTCATTTGGATTTGGAGGTAATTGTTCATCCCTGATTTTCTCAGCCATCTGACATGTTCATTACAGCAGCATCAGCCATATCGCCACAAAAGAGTTTCCGTAATGCCGATGGATTTACTGCGGTGCCCCTTACCGGAGGCAATAGATTATTGTGCTCGGAGCCCGATTACAGTTCATTGATCGAGCCCAAGCTTATCCGTCGTATGAGCCGGATCATCCGGATGGGCGTAGCTACTGCAATTGATGCCCTGCAGCAGGCAGGTGTAACTGATCCTTCCGCAATCATAACCGGTACCGCTTATGGATGTCTGGAAGACACCGGCATTTTCCTAAAGCGGATGGTGGAGAACAAGGAAGAAATGCTCACGCCAACGGCCTTTATCCAATCTACCCATAACACGGTTGGCGCGCAGATCGCACTCATGTTGAAGTGTAACTCATATAACAACACCTACGTGCACAGGGCTTTGTCGTTCGAAACGGCATTGCTCGATACCATGATGTTATTGAAGGAGAATGGTACTTCGCAGGTTTTGGTAGGTGCAGCAGATGAATTGACAGACCAGAGTTTTATTATCCTCGAGCGTTTCGGGCTTTTCAGGAAACAGCCTGCAGGTGAAGGAGCCGCATTCTTTGTTGCGAAAGCCTCGCCGGATGCGGCAATTGCAGAAGTGAAGGGGATAAGGACTTTGATCAACCCTGGTACGCAACAGGTGGAAGATGCAGTGAAAACTCTTTTACAAACTCATGGCCTTGGAGCCGATGATGTCCAGTTACTGCTAAGCGGTCGCACTGCTGATACTGCAATGGATCAGTATTATAACGTTGTGGAGCAAACGATAGGTAACGAAGCTGCAGTGATTCAGTTTAAAGCTCTTTGCGGCGAATACCCTACTTCCACTTCATTTGCACTATGGCTGGCCTGTATCACCATGCAGGGAAAAACGATGCCTGGTATGACTGATGCCAGCCACGTACGTTATGCCGTAATATATAATGCTGACAAATCAGGTTACCACTCCATTATGCTGATCAGCAAATGTTAACCTTCCGTAATACATCATTCATATTCCTGGCGATACTATTTGTCGTCCTGCTGGCAGACCTTCCATGGTATATAGCAGCATTAGTTATTTTCGTTTACTCATTAATGTTATACCTCGGTAGTTACCGGGTGAATTCACAATTTTTCCTGCCGGCTGTTTGCAGCGGCGACGGTAAAAAAAAGCAAATAGCGATAAGTTTTGATGACGGCCCGGTCAGTCCGCAAACTCCTGAATTACTTGACCTGCTGAAATCTAAGCAAACACCCGCGGCATTTTTCTGTATAGGAAATCGGATCCGTGGCAAAGAAGCTCTTATTAAACGGATCCATGAAGAAGGACATATAATAGGCAACCACACTTACAGTCACTCTGCCTGGATAGATCTCTCCATGACTTCAGCCTGGAAGCATGAACTGGCGGCAACTGCCTCGGAAGTGCAACGGGTAATTGGCTTGCGTCCCAGGTTATTTCGTCCTCCCTATGGCGTTACCACACCGAATCTTGCGGGGGCTGTAAAGCAGGAGGGACTTGTAACAGTCGGCTGGAATGTCCGTTCGCTGGATACAGTAATAAAGGAAGACGGGAAATTGTATGACCGCGTAATGCGATCTTTGCAGCCGGGTTCAATTATCCTTTTTCATGATACCGCTCATGCAACCCTCAGGATCCTTCCGTCTGTCATTGATGACGCCAGGAAGCAGGGCTATGAAATAGTGAGGCTCGATACCCTGATCAATGAACAACCATATGCGTAAGACAATATTGACATTTTTAACCCTTATTTCTGTGCTGATGGCAACGGCCCAGCATAAGGGCTTCCAGCCGGTCGCAGATATGAATGGCTTCCGTAACGCCTTTAGTACGGCATCAGCAGCGATCCATTCCATCACCAGCAATTTCACACAGGAAAAAAACCTCAGCCTGCTGTCGGAGAAGATCACCTCAAAGGGCAAATTCTGGTTCAAAAAAGAGAACCTGGTGAGGATGGAATACCAGCAACCATTTAATTACCTGATGATTATAAATGGTAACAATGTGTATATCAAGGATGGCCAGCAGGAAAACCGGATCTCGGTAAAATCAAATAAACTCTTCCAGAAGATCAATAAGATCACCATTGATTGCGTTAAAGGAACAGTTTTGTCCAATACGGATTTCAAAACGAAGGCTTTTGAGAACAGCCAGTATTACCTGATCGAAATGGTACCGGTTGCGAAAGACCTGAAAGAATTTTTTTCGATGATCCTGGTTACGGTTGACCGGAAGGACTACTCTGTTTCAAAGATCAATATGATCGAACAGGGCGGTGACAATACACTGATAAGTTTTCAGCAGAAGGAGATCAACACAACTATTGCCGATGCGGTATTTGCTGTTAAGTAATGTTATGCTTATGCTGGCAGGATGTTCGTACCCCTACAGGTCGCTCCGCAGTTTACCCGCGGACCAATTATGTGCTTCGCAGTTCAGGCCGGAGTTCAGCAATGAATTGTATAATACCCATGTAAATATTTCGGGCAGGCATTTAAGTGGATTGCTGCTTGTAAAACAAATGCCAGATACCACATACCGGGTTGTTTTTTCTACCGAAACCGGGGTTAAATTCTTCGATTTTGCTTTTGGCGGACAGGAAGACTTCAAAGTGCATTACATAATGCGGAAGCTGGATAAGAAAGTTGTGATCAATGCATTGCGGAACGATTTCAATTTCCTGCTCATGAATAACATTCCGGCCACTGCCGCACAGGTCATGAAAGGTAACGGCATGCTTTACCATGCATACCCCATGCGTGAAAAGACGGTATACTACCTTACCGACACCCTGTGTAAGAAATTCGTCCGTGCTGAAATGGGCAGTTCAAAAAAACCGCTGGCAGAAGCAACCTGGACGCCGGCAGGCAAATCATCTCCTGACTCGATCACTATCCGTCACCATAATTTCGACTTTTCCATTACCCTTAAAAAACTTGAACGCTAATGCTGATAGGAGATTTTTGCACAACCAGCCAGCCTACGCTGAAAGAAGACACTGTCGTCACCAGGCTAAAGTGGAATGAATCACATGCCATCTTCAAAGGCCATTTTCCGGGTCAGCCCGTAGTGCCAGGCGTCTGTATGATCCAGTTGGTCATGGAAGTCATGGAAGCCGCCCTCGGTAAAAGATTACAACTGCTCAGGAGCGATAATATCAAGTTCCTGCACTTTATCGATCCCGGGGTTCACCAGGATTTAGACATGCAGATCCGTTTTACCCATCCGGATGAAAAGAGTTTGTCCGTGTCAGCTTCCCTGCAGAAAAATGACCTTACTTTTTTCCGTTTCCAGGGAAATTATCTGAAAGCCGGATGAGTGAATAGACAAGCTGCAGGGAGCGTGCACGGAGGAAGAAGAGGCCCAGGCCCTTTCCACCCCCTTTCCACCCCCTTTGCAGGCCCTTTGCAGACCCCGGTTATTCGCCGCCTCTTTTTGAATTTTTTACGAAGGAGTTTACTCGCAGATCAAAGTGAAGTACAGCTCCTCCTTCATATTCTTGTACCCGCCATCAAACACGCGCTTCCATTCCTGGCAGAACTTTTCTTTCTCTGCGGTCGACATCCGCTGCCCCAGTTCCTTGGCATCACGGGTCTTGTGTTTGTCCTGCATCACCCGGGTAAAAGCATTCGCCCGGAGCTTATAAACAGCCTGTTTGTCGGAAGAAGTTTCCAGCGCTTTGTCGTAATTCTCGAATGCTGCCGTAAGGTCTCCTTCCTTCGCTTTGAAATCGCCGCGCATGATCAGGTAATCAGGATTGCCCGGGTCCAGTTCAATTGCCTTCGAAATATTGTTATATGCATCTTCCTTCATGCCCTGCTTCCAGTCAAGCTCCGCGAGTTTTGAAAAGATGCTGGCCCTGTCCTTCACATTCTTATTTTTTTCGGACATGGCGGTAATCTTCGCGTAATCGGCCTTGGCATCAGCAAGCTGGTTCAGGGAATAATTGGCATCAGCCCTTTCGAATAAGGCTGCAATGCTGGTATTCTTAGATGCCTTGATCGCTGCATCTGCAGCCGCTTTTGCTTCATCATGGCGTTTCAATCCATTAAGTGCATGCGCTTTTCCCACGTTACCGCTTTCCTTGGCATCCTTCGCTGTACACTTTGAAAGCATGGCATCAAATGTCTTCAATGCTTCATCATACTGACCGGCATCGTTTGCCTTATTACCAGTTTTCATCATCTCGTAACATTTGTTCGACATCGTGATCAGGCTTTGTGAGAAACCATGCATAGACATCACAAAGCACAACATCAGGAAGGAGATCTTTTTCATAAGCCTGTTATTTTTAAACTCTTTTATAGTGCGGAAAATTACCATATTTCGGTCGATGGCAAACTGTGCCACTTGCCTTAATTTTGTACAAATATCCGGGAATGAAGAAGAGCTTTTACATACTGTTTACTTTACTTCTGTTAGCAACGTATACCGGTACCCGGGCCCAGTGTTCTATCTGCACAAAAACCGCGCAGCAATTGGGTGAAAAACCTGCCCGCGCCCTTAATCTTGGAATTGTATACCTCGCTGCCACACCCCTCGTAATCCTCGGAATCATCGGTTTCCGCTGGTGGAAGGCCAACAGGGATATGTTTTAATGAGTTGATACCTCCCCTAATTGTGAAATTGCTGGACGAACTTGTAGAGGTTGAAGGCGTTCTTTTGCTGCAATTGTTCGATCGCTTCTTTCAGCCGTTGTTTATTGACGTCTTTCATGCGGTTCCGCTCGATCAGGTGATATGCCCGTTCAGCGAGCAGCCAGGATTTCCTGTCAGCCATTTCGTGGTGGCGTAATAGTTCTTCGAGGCTTGCATGCAGTTCGCGGATTCCTTCCTTCGCGGATGCAGTAGTCTTGATTATCGGAACAGCGGCGGTGTGGCGGCTGAAGGCCGGCGCCAGCATCGTTTTCAGGTTTTTCACAAACCTGTCCGCATCGGGACGGTCACACTTATTCACGACAAAGACGTCAGCAATTTCCATCAGGCCAGCTTTCATTGTCTGGATTTCATCGCCTGCTTCCGGAACAAGAACAACTGCAGTAACATCGGCAAGTCCTACGATTTCAATTTCACTCTGTCCAACACCGACAGTTTCAACGATAATATAATCATAAGGGGCAACCTTAAGCAACTCAGTGATCTCGATGATATGGGGATGCAATCCGCCCAGGGATCCTCTCGTCGCCAGTGAGCGGATAAACACGGCGGGGTTATTGTACCATTCACTCATCCGTACCCTGTCCCCAAGTACCGCACCCATGTTAAAAGGGGAGGAGGGGTCAACACACAATACCGCTACTTTTTTATCGGTGGCCACAATTGACCCGATCAGGGCGTCAACAAGCGTGCTCTTTCCGGCACCTGGGGGACCGGTGATCCCGATTATCGGCGTTTTGAAATGCGGCAGTGACTCCATTAGTTCTTCATAGCCGGGCACTTCATTCTCGATCAGGGATATTGCGCGTGCAATGCTTCTGACATCACCATGTAAAATATGTTGCAACATATTGATCGGCATACAGGGCAAATTAAGTTGTTGCCAGCAATGAATGGAACAAAGTTTCGTATTGCGCGGCGCAGGTGCTGATGCTGTGATGCAGGAAAAGATATTCCTTCGCCTCAGCAGTCATGGTCTCAAAAAGTTCGGGTGATGAAAGAATGGCATTAATATTATTTGCCAGGCAGGCTGCATCCGCTACTTCACAAAGCAGGCCCCTTCCTTCATCCAGCAGGTTCGCCAGTCCACCTGCCGCTGTAGACACCACCGGCACACGATTATAGAACGCATCCAGAACGCTGCTGCCGAGACCCTCTTCAACTGAACTCATTACATACACATCAAATGCCGGATAAATCGTTTCCGGATCGTGGGTGTGACCAGGTAAGAGATAAGTTGTTTCGAGGCCTTCTTTCCTTACCAGCTGCCGGATCTCTTCCTTCATTGGACCATCGCCAAAATGAATAAATACAAAATCATCCCTTTTTTTACGCAGCCCGGCAATGGCACGAACCATCGTGGCCGGATCCTTTTCGATCGTCAGGGCAGCTGCTGTTGCAACTATCTTTTTACCCCCCGGGGCAAATTGTTCGCGCAATTCAGTGATCCTGGCCTGGTCCGGTTCAGCGGGGAGGAAGGCACTGGGAATAACCGACACGTTTTTTACGCCAAACCTGTTCAGCGTCTGCCGGATGGCTTCGCTTACTCCCACTATTGCACTTGCGTGGTCGTACTTCCATTTTGTAAGCCCGCCCTTCGGTGCGAAGTTCACGCGACGGCTAAGGACAACCGGCCGACGATGAAAGCTTTTTGTGATGACGCACCAGGTAAGTTCCTTTGATCCCTGGCAATGAAGTATATCAAACTTCGAACCATTTGCCGCCAGCCACGCGGCCAGTGAAGCAGCTCCCGAAAAATCCTTTACAGGGATGCCTTTCAGTTCGCAGTGCATGGCAAGCTGGCTGTCCGTCCGCGTAGCTACTGTGACCTCGTGTCCCATATCGGCAAGGGCTACCGCAGTGTATAGCGTCTGACGCTCACCGCCACGCCAGCTCCGGGCCAGGTTGATTTCAAGGATCTTCATAAGGCAGCTTTTTGGTCAGGCTTGTTTTGTGCGGAATAATAGTGCTGCCACAACTTGGCATGTTTCTGAAAACTGGCATTGGAATGCATGATAGCTACGATGAACCCATTGCTGCCATCGAGCAGGCCGAGTTTCAGGAAATATGCCTTTATAAACCGGAAGAATGGCGAGAAGATGAGCTTAAAAAGTGAGGGTCTCTTTCCCTTGTCAACCATCTTCTGCACGGCCAGGCTGGTGTACTTGTTCTGCTTTGTGAGGTGATCGCCAAGATTGCTGATGGTATAGTGCCATAGTTTTCCATCCAGCACCCTCCGGGGTGTTGATAACGGGATTTCCAGTTCCTCGTGAACCGGCGAAAGGTTCCATTGTACTGTCCGCCTGTCATAGATCCGGGGTTTTTGTTCCGGTGCATCAAGGCCATGGTACAGGAACTTGCCATAATAATTATTCAGCCGCGTCAGCCAGAGCACTTCAGGGAGCTGACCGCTTTTTGCTTCCATGATCGAATGTATTAACTCCGGCGATAACACCTCGTCGGCATCCACGGAAAGGATATGATCAAACCTCGCTTGTGTGGCACCGAAATTCTTTTGGGGTCCAAATCCGGGCCAGCGATTCCGGATAACTTTTACGATCGGGTATGCGGAACAGATCTCAACGGTGTCGTCTGAGGAAAAACTATCAACCACAATTATCTCATCACAAACCTGTTGTAACGCATCAAGGCAGGTTGAGATGATTTTTGCTTCATTAAAGGTGATGACCAATCCGGTTATGGAAGTCATTATAGCGTTTTAGTTCCTAATTTAGTAACGGGCCTGGTTCAGTAGCCACTGCGCAAATCTAATGCTTAAGTGACAGCGAACAGCCATGACTAATTTCATCCCCATATTCCCTTTAGGTATCGTAGTATTTCCCGGCGAGGAACTTAACCTCCATATTTTCGAGCCCAGGTACATCCAGCTCATCCGCGAATGCCTCGATTCAAAAAAGCCGTTTGGAATTCCAGCCGTTATTGAAAAGAAGCTTGGCGAACTGGGCACACTTGTAAAAGTGGTTGAAGTAAGCAAGGAATATGAAGGCGGGGAAATGGATATCCGCACCCAGGGCACCAAAGTATTTCGCATACTTGAGCTTGTGAAAGAGATTCCTGATAAGCTTTACAGCGGCGCCATCGTAAATTATCCGCATAACCGCGAAGACCATGGCAAACAGGACCTCATGCAACGGGTCATTTTCGGCATCAGGGAACTGCACCGGTTGCTGCAGGTTAAAAAAGAATTCCGGAAGCCCGATGACCTGCTATTAAGTTATGATGTTGCCCACCATGCCGGTCTTTCTATTGAAGAAGAATATGAATTTCTAAGCCTGATGCAGGAAGTGCAGCGGCAGGAATACCTGAAGCGGCACCTGGCCAAAGTGTTACCCGTAATAGCTGAAATGGAGCAGCTGAAGGAAAAGGTGAAACTCAACGGGCACTTTAAAAACCTATCTTCGCTCGATTTAGATCTATAACCGGAATGGCTGCTACTACTCTCTGCTTTGATTTTGGCAACACACGACAGAAATATGCGGTGTTTAAAGATGATGCGCTCGATGCGGTTATCCACCTCGACGGTACTGACGCAGCTGTCATAAACGGGGTGATGGACACCCACCAGCCGGACAGGACCATTCTTTCTTCAGTGATCAATCATGAGCCTGCAGTGGAAGAACTGCTGGCACGCCGGTCGAAATTTCACCGCCTGTCACACCTGACCAGTCTACCTTTTACCACTCCCGTGGGAAAACCGGCTACGATTGGGGCGGACAGGCTGGCGATTGCGGCTGCAGCAGTGAACCTGTTTCCCGGAAAGAATAACCTGGCAATAGCACTGGGAACCTGTATTACCTACAATTTCATCAATAGTAATCATGAATTCCTGGGGGGCGGCATCTCGCCGGGAATGGACATGCGATTCAAAAGCCTGAAGGAATATACCGCCAAACTCCCCCTCGTAAAAGAGGATTGGAATTTCCCGCTTGTGGGCTATGATACGGTTACCAATATCACCAGCGGCGTTATTCTGGGAATGGCGAAAGAAATCGACGGGTTTATCGATGCTTACGCCGAAAGGTACGGGAACTTTAACGTGCTGTTAACCGGGGGTAATTCAGGCTATTTTGTGCCGCATCTAAAAAACAAGATATTTGCCGACCAGAATTTAATCTTTAAAGGACTGTATGCGATCAGTGAGTGCAACTAAACAACTTGTAAATCAACTCTTTCTAGCCGTACTGCTGCTGTGTGGAATGGCAGCAAACGCCCAGGAAAACTCCCCGTACTCAAGGTATGGCTGGGGCAACCTGGTTCCCAGCACTCCGATCGCCACCAGGGGAATGGGTGGCATAGGCGCCGGCTATGTTGATTTCGATCCCCGCTATAATTTCAAGAATGTTTATCCCCGTTCGCAAACTGTAAACTTCCTGAACCCGGCATCTTATTCCAGGTTGAAGATCACTTCGTTTGACCTCGGGTTCGAAGTGGAAAACCAGGTTCTCCGCGAGCAGAACAACCCGGAAAAATATAAGGCGAGCTATGTGAACTTCTCTTACCTGCAGCTTGGGATCCCCATTAGCAGGAAGCACAATTTTGCCATGGTTATGGGCCTTCGTCCGATCAGCCGCGTGAACTATAAAATTTTGTCTAATCGCCTGGAGGATAACCCGGGAACGGGAAATCCAATCGATTCGAGCCTGACCACTTATGAGGGAACGGGTGGCTCTTACCAGGCCTATGCAGGGCTGGGCAAGGCTTTTGGGAAATTCAGCATCGGTGCGAACGTTGGGTATTTCTTTGGGACCAAGGACTTCAGTACCCGTAAGGAACTTGTCAATGATTCCATTATCTATAACAAGCTGAACAACCAGACCAAGATCAGCTTCGGCGGGTTTTTCCTGAATGGAGGTGCTCAATATGCTGCTGACCTGGGCAATTCACTCAGGCTGGTACTTGGCGCAACGGCTACATTGAAGCACGATTACAATGCAAGCACAGATTTCATTATCCAGACCTTCCAATATGACGGGTCAGGTGGCATAATCGGGGTTGACAGCGTGTATGCAGAAGAGAATGTGAAAGGAAAAATCTCCTTCCCGGCATCATATTCCGGTGGTTTCACCCTGGAAAAGCAGGACAAATGGATGATCGGCGCAGATTACGTAACAACCAGCTGGGATGATTTCGCCATCTACGGCCGTGGAGATACTGTTGCTTCAAACTGGAAAGTGAAGTTTGGCGCACAGCTGATTCCTAATGCATTTGGAACAAATTACTGGGGCCGTGTTACCTATAGGGTCGGTTTCAACTTCGGACCAGATTATATCAAGTACAAAAACCAGGAGCTGAACCAGTACAATATCACTGCCGGGTTTGGTTTTCCTGTCCGCCCCAACCGCTTCAGTAACCAATACACCAACCTGAACCTTTCCCTCGAATATGGAAGAAGGGGTTCAGCAAGCACACAATTGCAGGAAAATGTTTTCCGTCTTGCGCTTGGATTTACTTTAAGCGACCTTTGGTTTGTTAAGCGGAGGTATGATTAATCGGTTCTATCATAAAAAACCGGGTACTTTCATTCTGACATTGTTGGTACTTGGCACGTTTCTCATCTCGTGTGAGAACAGTGTTGAAGAACTGAAAGCACTTTCCGACAAGCGGATCGCTGTTGAGGAAGCCGTTGATATCGAAAGTTACCTTAGCCAGGGAGGAAAAATGCGCGCGCGGCTGACCGCCCCGGTTATGAACCGTTACCAGACCGATTCCCCCTATATCGAATTTCCAAAAAAGCTTCATGTCGATTTCTATAACGACAGCCTGGTAATCGAAAGCCAGCTTGATGCCCTTTACGGCCGGTTCCGGGAAAAAGAACAGAAAGTGTTCCTGCGCGACAGTGTCGTTGTTTTCAATTTGCGCCGGGATACACTCCGTTGTAAGGAGTTGTGGTGGGACCGGAATACCCAGATGTTTTTTACTGAGAAAGAAGTACAGATCCACCAACCCGATAAAATCATTTACGGAACAGGCCTTGAAGCCGACCAGTCATTTGACTGGTGGGTGATCAAGAAACCGACAGGTTTTGTATCTGTGCCCCGGAGTGGATTCGGAGCGGCACCACCGGTTGATTCAACCACTCCGCCTATAACGGACACCGTTCCGCCAGGCAGGATTAGTCAATAAGGTATATTCAAACTAAACTTCTTTTATGGAGTATCGTCGCATGGGCCGCACCGGCCTCCAGCTAAGTGTATTAAGCTTCGGCAGCTGGGTTAGTTTTCACAAGCAGATCGATGACAGTATAGCAGATGAACTAATGGGCATCGCTTACGACAGGGGAGTCAACTTCTTTGATAATGCAGAGGTTTATGCCCTTGGTGAAAGCGAGAAAATGATGGGTCGCGTTCTCAAAATGAAGAACTGGGAACGCAGTTCCTATTCTGTTTCTTCAAAAGTATTCTTTGGCTGGCGAGGAAAGAACAATAAGCCAAACCAGACAGGACTGAGCCGCAAACACATTTTTGAAGCTTGCCACGAAGCCCTCGGTCGGCTGCAGGTCGACTATCTCGACCTTTTCTTTTGCCATCGTCCCGACCCTTCAGTTCCCATTGAAGAAGTAGTCTGGACCATGCATAACCTTATTCAACAGGGTAAGATCCTTTATTGGGGTACCAGCATGTGGAGCGGTGCGGAAATTATGGAGGCGCACCGGGTTGCGCAGCAGTATCACCTGATCGGCCCTGTTATGGAGCAACCCCAGTACAATATGTTTGAGCGGTATAAGATGGAAATGGATTACCAGCCGGTATTCCAGAACGTGGGATTGGGTACAACCATCTGGAGCCCGCTCGCAGCCGGCTTCCTGACTGGAAAATACCTTTCCGGCTTTCCTGAAGGCTCCAGGCTTGGCATGCAGGGATTTGAATGGCTAAAAGACCGCTGGATCCAGGAGGAAAAAACCAACAAATTGCGGATGCTCGATACACTTGCCAAAGAGCTCAATGTACCACTGGCACCCCTGGCAATTGCCTGGACCATCGCCAATCCGAATGTTACCACTGCTATTCTCGGGGCTACCAGGCGCGAACAGCTCGAAGAAAATTTCCGCGCACTCGAAGTGCTGCCGGTGCTGACTCCTGAAGTGATGACCCGGATAGACGAAATTTTGCAGAATAAGCCCACTTTGAATCTGATGTGAATCGAACATTCAAATACTAAAAAACCCCGGCATTGCCGGGGTTTTTTAAATTCTTTTGTACGATTCAGAACCATCAGGTCTAGGTCTTCGATAGGTACAAATTTTTCAGGTCGTTCGTTAGGATCTGGATAATTAGTGATAATGGATTTTAAACTACTTGTCAGTTAAGGGATACCAATCTTTCTGGGTCTTTCTTTGGATTTGGATAACGTCTGGTTTTGTTGGATTCCGGATTCTATTGGTTTTTCCGCTTTGGATATTGGATTCCTGGTCTTTCTGCCGTTGGTTAGGCGGCTGGATTTTTCTGGATTTTGTTGATTTGTTATCGATCAACTGACAATACAAAAGTAAAATACCTGCGCACTGTATACAAGAGCACATTTGCTGATTCTGCAGTCTTCATTTTTTACGGAGGAATTAGTAAAAATACGATGCTGAATCTGGTAGAACTCTCCTAACTTCCGTTAGGTTACATTTAATCTCAATCCGTATAACCAACTAAACCACTGAACACATGGTATTTGAAAACAAAAATGTATTGGTAACCGGCGCCAGCAGGGGAATTGGCAAAGCTATAGCCCTGCGCCTGGCTGCAGAAGGAGCCAACATTGCGATTGCCTCAAAATCTGTTGAACCTCACCCACGACTCGAAGGAACCATTTATACTGCCGCCGAAGAAATTGATAAAGCCGGAACGGGAAAAGTGCTTCCGATCCAGGCAGACATCCGGTTTGAAGACAGCATCAACGCGGCCGTAGAAACTATGGTAAAGGAATTTGGCGGCATCGATATTGTTGTCAATAATGCCAGTGCTATTACACTTACCCCTACGGAACAGACTGAACCGAAAAGATGGGACCTGATGCACGACATTAATGTGCGGGGTACTTTCCTGGTATCAAAGGCCTGTATTCCCCACCTGAAGAATGCGCTGAACCCGCATATCCTGAACCTTTCTCCGCCCCTTAATATGGATCCGCGCTGGTTCGCGCCGCACCTTGCGTATACGCTTAGTAAATACGGAATGAGTATGATCGTATTCGGGCTGGCCGAAGAACTTCGCCCTCATCGCATTGCGGCAAATGCACTATGGCCAAAAACAACGATTGCAACTGCTGCCGTGGAAAACCTGCTGGGCGGTGACTTTCTTATTCAACGGAGCCGTACGCCCGATATCGTAGCTGAGGCCGCCTTTCACATCCTGAAACGACCCTCATTTGAATGTACCGGGAACTTCTTTATCGACGAACAGGTGCTCGCTGAAGAGGGTATTACCGACCTGGAACGCTACTCGGTTAACCCGAAGCAGAAGCTGATGAATGATCTGTTTGTTTGATAGGTCGCACTGCGATCTGGAAATGCAGTCAATAAGTCAATAGGTTAATAAGTGAATATGCATAAGGTTGCATTAACGATTCACTTATTGACCTATTCACTCATTCACTGCGACAAATAAGTTCGCGGTCAATCTTCGAACTGCTCTGGCCTCATCTGCGGGAACAGCAGCACATCCTGGATTGAAGGCTGGTTGGTCATAAGCATACACAACCTGTCGATCCCGATTCCGATGCCGGCTGTTGGGGGCATCCCGTATTCAAGGGCGCGCAGGAAGTCCTGGTCAATGAACATGGCTTCATCATCACCACGTTCCATCAGGCGCACCTGCTCCTCGAAACGTTCGCGCTGGTCGATGGGATCGTTAAGCTCCGAATAAGCATTGGCGATCTCCTTGCCGTTGACCATGAGCTCAAAACGCTCCACCAGTCCGGCTTTGTTGCGATGCTTCTTGGTAAGCGGGCTCATTTCAACCGGGTAGTCGATAATGAAAGTTGGCTGAATGAAAGTGTGTTCACTGGTCGCACCGAAGATTTCATCGATCAGCTTGCCCTTGCCTATGCCGGGTGCCACATCGATCTTCAGTTGCTTGCAGACCTCACGCAAACCTGCTTCGTCTTTCTCGCTGATATCAATGCCGGTATTCTCCCTGATGGCATCGAAGATCGACAGGCGTTTGAACGGGGCTTTAAAGCTGATGATATTTTCGCCCACCTGCACATCAGTTGTGCCGTGCAACGCAACCGCCACTTTTTCAAGCAGCTGCTCGGTGGTTTCCATCATCCAGAAATAGTCCTTATAGGCAGTATACCATTCGAGGATGGTGAATTCCGGGTTGTGTGTACGGTCCATTCCTTCGTTCCGGAAGTTGCGGCTGAACTCATATACCCAGTCGAAGCCACCTACAATACAGCGCTTCAGGTACAGTTCGTTTGCAATGCGGAGATAGAAAGGAACATCGAGTGCGTTATGGTGCGTGATGAAAGGACGTGCAGCAGCACCGCCCGGGATGGCCTGGAGAACAGGTGTATCCACTTCGAGCGCACCCCTTTCATTCAGGAAGTCGCGCATTGTATTGATCAGCTTTGTACGCTTTACGAACGTATCGCGCACCTGAGGATTGATCACGAGGTCGGCATAACGCTGGCGATACTTGAATTCCGGGTCAGTAACAGCATCAAAGGTCTGGCCTTCTGCTTCCTTCACCACGGGTAATGGCTTAAGTGATTTGGTCAGTAGGGTCAGTTCCTGAACGTGAACAGAGGTCTCGCCTGTTTTTGTAGTAAAGACATATCCCTTCACCCCGATAATATCACCGATATCCACCAGGTGTTTCCAGAACTTGTCGTATAGGTTCTTGTCCTCACCCGGGCAAATATCATCGCGGCGGACATAGATCTGGATCCTTCCGGTACTATCCTGCAGCACGGCAAAGCTTGCCTTTCCCATATCGCGAATGCTCATGACCCTTCCTGCCAGGCACACTTCAGTGAAGTATGCCTTATTCTCTTCCCCCTTATAATTTTCCTTTATATATACAGCATTCGTATTTACAGGATACAATGGGGCAGGATAGGGGTCAATTCCCAGTTCCTGGAGTTGTTGCAGCTTCTCCCTGCGGATCAGTTCTTGTTCAGATAATTGCATTCGCCAAAATTTGAAGCGCAAAAATAAAGCTTACCGGGGAAAAAGCCCCCCGGTATTCATAATTCCATAATATCCGCTTAATGGCCACATAACACTGCTTTATGAAATTTGAAAAACAGTGTTATGGAAAGAAGATCAGTTGATGTAGCCATATTGTCCGACCTGCACCTGGGTACCTACGGCAGCAAAGCAAAGGAAGTGCTCCATTATCTCAGGAGCATCGCTCCCCAGATGCTGATCCTGAATGGCGATATCATCGACGGATGGCAGTTCAGCAAACATTATTTCCCTGCCTCGCATATGGCAGTAGTAAAGGAGATCCTGTTCATGATGACCAACGGAACACGCGTGATCTATATAACGGGAAATCACGATGAGATCATGCGCCGGTACTCGGGCATAGAACTTGGAAACTTCCAGCTCACCGATAAACTGGTGATCGAGATCAATAACAAAATGACCTGGATCTTCCATGGTGACGTATTTGACAATACTACCCGCGGATCAGCAAAATTCTGGGCGAAGCTGGGCAGCAAGGGATACGGTTTCCTGATCCTCGTAAACCGGATGATCAATGCGGTTATGAAAACCTTCGGACGAGGTCGTGTTTCCCTTTCAAAGTCTATCATGGCAAGTGTGAATAAGGCTGTTACCAAAATCAATGATTTTGAAATGACAGCTGCCGAGATCGCAATTGAAAAGAACTATGATTATGTGATCTGCGGACATATTCACCAGCCACAGAAAAGATGTGTTGAAACGGAAAAAGGAAAAGTAATGTACCTCAACTCCGGCGATTGGGTCGAACACATGACAGCACTCGAATTTTACCAGAACGATTGGCACATCTATGAACACGACGAATCAAAATTCGCCAATTCAAAAAATGATATCACGGTGCCGATCCTGAATGTGATCACAGACGAAGTCAATTATTACGTGAATGCATTAGCCATTTAACCATTAAACCTTTTATGAAGATTTTTTACGCCGTTCAGGCAACCGGCAACGGACACATCAGCAGGGCACAGCAGCTGCTTCCTTACCTGCAGCGATATGGAAAGGTTGATATTTTCCTGAGCGGCAGTAACAGTCAGCTGCAGGGTGATCTGCCAGTGAGGTTTCGGAGCAGGGGCCTCGGCCTTCATTACAATACGGAAGGCAGCCTTCATTACACAAAAATTGCGAAGCAACTGAATCCACAACGAATCTGGAAAGAGATCCGGCAGTTGCCCGTGGAAAAGTATGATGTGGTGATCAATGATTTCGAATGCCTCACTGCTCTTGCCTGCGCTTATAAGAATGTTCCATCTGTACAGTTCGGGCACCAGGCATCTTTCAGGTCTGACCTTGTTCCCAGGCCGGCAAAAAAGGAAGCGATCGGTGAATTCATCCTGAATCATTTCGCTAAAGCTTCAGGGTATATCGGACTGCATTTCCAGGCGTATGACCATTTTATTTTTGAACCGGTAATCAAAAAGCAGATCCTCCAGGCCGCCCCGGCAAACAAAGGACACATCACCGTTTACCTTTCAGCATATAACGACGAAACTGTAGTGCGGTACCTGTCACAACTCAAGTCGTTCCGGTTTGAAATCTTTTCTAAAGAAACAAGGCAAACTGTAAAACAAGGCAATATCACCCTCATGCCTGTGTCGGGACAACTGTTCAATGAAAGCATGATCAACAGCTATGGCGTTATTACAGGTGCTGGATTTGAAACTCCTGCTGAAGTTCTTCACCTTGGCAAGAAACTAATGGTGATCCCCATCAGGGGGCAGTATGAACAACTATGCAATGCAGCTGCACTTGAAAGACTTGGCGTGAAAGTAATTGACAGGCTTGATGAGCAGTTTTCACGTCACTTCCTGAATTGGATCGCACTTTCCCCTCGCCCTGAAATGAATTATCGCAACAACATCCCGGAGATGTTATGCTACCTGATGGACAATTATCCCGTAAAAGGAGTACCACTTGACCTGTTGATGCCCGAAGTAATTATTTAGGTCAATGTTGACCTAAATTGCAAGGAGCACCTGCCAGGCATCGCTGACACGCTGTGCATCGAGCAGTTCCTTTGCATACAGGTGAAGTTCCTTTTCCATTTCTTCCGGATTCATGGCATAATACTGGAAAATATTCTTTAGCCGTTCATCTTCGAAGGCAGGATCGATCACCGGCATTTCATTCACATTGCCCAGTTGGGCGAGGTTATTCCCGGTAAGGATCGGGCTGCTGCGGATACCTTCCGGCAGTATGTCTATTCCAATCCCCAACTTAACATTCGGTTTCTCCACTTCAAAAAGATTTGCTGGATCAACCTTGCAGTACCAATTACCGCCGAGTCGGGCAACATGGTGCAGCTTTCGCTGGTCGATCATAGTGCCGGCATCATTCAGTATACTTTCATTAACGTGTAACCGTAAAATTTCGCAGAGAACCAGGTTGCCTGCACCGCCTTCACTGCCAAGCGATTTAATTTCGAGTACCCTGCATTCCATCTTCACCTTGCTTTCCCTGACCATCGGTGGTTTCACCAGGGTTGCAGGCTCTTCTGTAAACCCGGCTTTCCCGAATTCACTGACCAGTCTCGGATACTCACAACTCGCCAGTGAGGTTTGGTAAACCATGTCGTAGTCGACAATATTGATTACCACCTCGGGAACTTCCATCACGTTTTCCAGTGTGTGTTTTATAGTGTTATCACGCACCCTTCTCGAAGGAGAAAATATCACAACCGGTGGACGGGTAGAGAATAGATTGAAGAACGAAAACGGGCTAAGGTTAACATTGCCATCCTTATCAATGGTAGAGGCAAAACAAATTGGTCTCGGCGCAATGGCAGTCTGCAGCCATTGCTGGCATTCGACCGGATTTAACTGGGAAGGATCTACAATCATCTGCACTTATTTTTTACGCGCGAGAATAGAGTATTCATTAGGCTCTGCGACTATAGTATTAGACAGTATGCCAAGTCCGTCAATCTCGAGTTCAACTGTATCGCCATCCTTCAACCACTGTTCGTTGTAATCGGGGTTGTTTAGTTTTCCCGTACCGTTCAGTTCAAGGAAGCAGCCGGTTCCAACAGTACCACTGCCGATCACATCGCCGGGATGCAGGGTCACACCATATGAACAACGTTCAATGATCTCTGCAAATGTCCAGTCCATATCACCAAGATTACCGTCACTGACCTGCACGCCATTAACGCGGCACTGCATACGAAGGTTCCAGTTCTTCCCGGTATGTCCTTCTTTCGCGGGTACTTCATATTGTTCGAGCTCGTCGAGCGTTACCAGCCATGGACCAATTACAGTGGAGAAGTCCTTACCCTTGGCAGGGCCAAGGTTCAGCAGCATTTCTTCCATCTGCAGTCTCCGGGCACTCATGTCATTCATGATCATCAGTCCCCCGATGTATTCATCTGCATTTTCTGCGTGAATATTACGTCCGGCGCGACAGATCACAATTGAAGCTTCAAGTTCAAAGTCCAGTTTCTCGAAATGGTCTGGCATGCATACGATATCGCCTGGTCCCTGGATGCTGGTATGGTTGGTGAAGTAAAAGATCGGGTATTGGTCGAACTCCGGGATCATGGGCACATTACGATTGCGGCGTGCTGCGGCAACGTGCTGGCGGAATGCGTAACCGTCACGACAGGAAGCAGGGAAAGGAACCGGTGCGAGTATATAAGCATCCTCAATCGCGAATCCACGATCTTTTGAGATCTGCCCGTTCTTCACCATCTGCTCACCTCTCAATGCAACAGGATAGGAGTCATCCCAATACTGGAGGAACATATTCATATTGCCCGGAAGATCGGGGTGAAGAACTTCCATGTCATAGAGATAACCATCTACATATATGCCCAACTGGTCATGTCCTTCGCGCAGGTAAGAAACTAATTTCATCCTAATTTGCTTTAGTGTATTATTGCGTGGCCAAAAATAGCAGGAATAATGTATAAGATTATTTTTTCCGTTTTTATGGCGTGCGCTTTTGCTGCGGATGTTTGCGGGCAGGCAGTAAATAGCCGTCAGCTGGAAAAACTTATCCGCAAAAAAGCGAGTCCGCAATTGCTGAATGTACTCGATCATCCTGAAACATTTCACTACCAGATCATATATACAGTTATTGATCGCGATGCCCGGAACCGGCCCCAATTCAGTAATCATTACCTGCGGGTCGATACCACAGATTATTTCAATCCGGCTTCGATGGTCAAGCTCCCGGTTGCGCTGATGGCACTCGAAAAGCTGAACGATCTCAACATCCGGAACCTTGGTACAGGAACCACGATGTTAACTGATTCGGCATTTGGTGGACAAAGCAGGGTAGAAACAGATTCTACATCTGCAACCGGCCTGCCCTCGGTTGGTCATTATGTCAAAAAGATCTTCGTGGTCAGCGACAATGATGCATACAACAGGTTGTATGAATTTGTCGGCCAGGAATCATTGAACGCGAGGTTGCAGCAGATGGGATATTCTTCGGGCCGGATCACACGACGGTTTGTACCGATGACGGAAGAGCAGAACCGGCATGGTAATCCATTGCGTTTCCTGGATGCCGGCGGAAACCTGGTTTATGGGCAGGCCGCATCATACAACGAACAGCCATTTGATTTTTCGAAGAAGATCCTGATCGGCAACGCACATTACAACCGTTACGATTCACTGATCCGGACACCAATGGATTTTACTACGCACAATTCGGTGCCCCTGCCGGACCTTCAGCAAATACTGCAATCGGTTATCTTCCCGGAGTCTGTCGAATCAGGTAAACGGTTTCGCCTCGACCCGGCTGACAGGAATATGCTGCTCAATTATATGTCTGAGCTGCCAGGTGAAAGTGCTTATCCAAAGTATGATACCAGCGAGTTTTTCGAAAGTTATACCAAGTTCTTCTGGTTCAAAGATGGAAAGCAAAAGATCCCTTCTTATATCCGTAGTTTCAATAAAACAGGTTGGTCGTATGGCTACCTTACCGATGTAGCCTACATCATCGATTTCCAGAATAATGTTGAATTCATGCTTAGTGCAACAATCTATGTGAACAGTGACGGGATCCTGAATGATAACAAATACGATTATGAGACCATAGGATATCCTTTCTTCAGGGAATTGGGAATGATAATATATGACCATGAACTAAAACGGAGACGGAAGTATTCACCCGATCTCTCCTCTTTTCGTTTCAGTTATAAATAAAAGCACATGAAGTTTTTCCTTACCTGGACTGTTCTTTTAGCCGCTTTAATGGTGTCTGGTCAACAGACGACCGACCAGTTTATCCGCATCAACCAGTTGGGCTACCTGCCTGCAGGTTCCAAGGTGGCTGTATGGGGTGCATTACGGGATGCTGTTATTACGGAGTTTGAGTTATTGGATGCTGCCAACGGAAAAGTAATGTTTAGAGGCAGGGCCGGCAAACCATTTGGGACATACGGGCCATTTACCCAAACTTACCGGTTGAATTTTTCAGCGTTCCGTGGTACGGGAAATTTCAAACTGAGAGCAGGAAATGCGGTATCTCCATCATTCCCGATTAATGACAAGGTTTATTCCGGAAGTGCTGACTTTTGCCTGCGTTATATGCGCCAGCAGCGCAGCGGGTTCAATCCTTTCCTGAAAGATTCCTGCCACACGCATGATGGATACACCATGTATGGTCCCATGCCCGACAGTACCCACGTGGACGTATCCGGTGGCTGGCACGATGCGAGTGATTACCTCCAGTATGTAACCACTTCTGCAAATGCTACCTATCACCTGCTGATGGCTTACCGCGATTACCCGGCTGTATTCGGGGATGCGCACCTGGCAAACGGGCTTGAAGGAACTAACGGCAGGGCAGATGTGCTGGACGAAGCGAAATGGGGTCTTGACTGGCTGCTGAAAATGCATCCGCGGAGTGACTGGATGTTCAATCAGCTGGCAGATGACAGGGATCATATCAGTATGAGGATTCCTTCGCTCGACAGCCAGTACGGGAAAGGTTATGAGCGACCCGTATATTTCGTTACCGGTCAGCCGCAGGGACTTGGGAAACACAAGAACCGGACAACCGGGAAAGCATCAACGGCGGGAAAGTTTGCCAGCGCCTTCGCCCTGGGATATTCTTTGCTGAACAAATATGACCCTGACTATGGATCCACACTGCTCGACCGGGCCGGGAGTGCCTTGAAAATCGGGATCTCAGCCCCGGGTGTTTGCCAGACCGCTCCAATGAAAGCACCCTATTTTTATGAAGAGGACAACTGGGCCGATGACATGGAACTGGCTTTTGCCTCTGCATACCGGCTGCCAAAAGGAAACAAGCCGGCAATGCTCGATTCTGCCATGCGATATGCACGGATGGAAACGACTACCCCGTGGCTGGGAAAGGACACGGCACGTCATTATCAATGGTACCCGTTTATCAATTTGGGACATCGTGAACTGGCTGTAACCGCCCCGGCAAAGGAAAAGAGCGAACTGGTCGGTTACTATAAAAAAGGAATTGAAGCAGTCTGGAACAAGGCAAGGCAGAATGCATTCTATCGCGGCGTTCCCTTCATCTGGTGCAGTAATAACCTGACCACAAGTTTTGCCATTCAATGCAAATGGTATCGCGGGCTGACAGGCGACAAAAGTTATGCGGAGCTCGAACAGGCAAATATCGACTGGCTGTTTGGTTGTAATCCCTGGGGTACGAGTATGGTTTACGGCCTTCCCGCCAATGGCGACACTCCCCTTGATCCGCATTCTGCATTTACCCACCTTAAAAAATACCCCATTGACGGTGGACTGGTCGACGGTCCTGTTTATACCAGCATTTCCCGCAGCCTGATTGGGCTTACGTTGTATGAGCCGGACGAGTATGCTCCATTTCAGAGCGACCTGGCTACTTACCACGACGATTACGGCGATTATAGTACCAATGAACCGACCATGGACGGAACAGCTTCGCTGGTTTACCTGCTCGCGGCCTGCGAGTCAGAGTCGGGTGCTGCCCGCGCCATCACCCGTGGCGATGCGGCTTCCAGGCGAATCGCGATCGTTTTCACCGGCCATGAATATGCGAATGGCGGCAGTACTATCCGCGAGGCACTTAATGAGAGCGGAACAAAAGCTTCTTTCTTCCTGACAGGGGATTTTTATTCCAATGCCCGGAACAGGTCGCTGATTGCCGGACTGAAAAACGATGGCCACTACCTGGGAGCTCACAGTAATAAACACCTGCTGTACTGTGATTGGAAAAACAGGGACAGCTTACTGGTTACAAAAAGCCGGTTTCTGTTGGACTTTCGGGAGAATGAAAAGGCTATGGCGAAACATGGCATCGATGTTGCGAAAACAAAGTATTTCCTGCCGCCTTATGAATGGTATAACGACAGCATTGTAAAATGGACCGGCAGCCTTGGCAAACAACTTATCAACTACACTCCGGGTACCCTGAGTCACGCTGATTATACTGCACCCCAGGATGCCAATTACCGCGACAATGCAACGATTCTGGAATCTATCCGATCAAAAGAACAAAAGGACGGACTTAACGGTTATATCCTTCTGTTTCACATTGGAGCTACTTCTAAGCGCGACAAGCCTTTTTTCAATGAAATCAAAAATGTAATTTTCCAGTTGAAAGAAAGAGGTTATCAACTGGTTAGGATTGACGATTTGCTTTGAGCCAAACTGCATTAGTAGCCAATTTATTTAATGCTATGAGGTTTGAAAAGATAAATAACAAAGGACAAGCAAAATTATTTGAAAACCCCGCACTTGAACTGCTGACGAAAGGACACCCTTTGGTTATCTGGGGAATGTACCTGCCCGTGATCGTTGGACTTCCCTGGTATGCGTCAACACATTTCGGTTATAAGGGATGGCATTTAGCACTCATCATTGCCGCGGGAATATTCTTCTGGACTTTTTTTGAATACATCATGCACAGGTGGATGTTTCACCTCATGTCTGAAAGTCCGAAAACACAACGGTTTATTTATATCATGCATGGTAACCACCATCATTACCCGCGTGACAGGCAGCGTCTGTTCATGCCTCCGGTTCCCAGCATTATCCTTTCATCAGCGATCTTCGGCATCCAGTACCTGGTATTGGGCAACTATGCCTTCCTGTTTTTCCCCGGCTTCATGTTCGGCTACCTGCTTTACGGATCCATGCACTATGCCATCCACGCCTGGAACCCACCCTTTAAATGGATGAAGCCTTTATGGCGTAACCATCACCTGCATCACTACAAGGATGACCATAAAGGCTTCGGAGTTAGTTCAACTATCTGGGATCATGTCTTCGGAACCATGTTCGACCTCAAAAAAGAAAAGGAAGACAAGGAAAAAGTGAAAGACCTGATGTTTGTCGACAAGTGAATTACTAGATATTCAGGCCACCACAAACACTAAGCACCTGTCCGGTCAGGTAACTTCCCATATCACTTGCAAGGAATAATGTTGTATTCGCAATTTCTTCGGTTTTGCCGAATCGTCCGAGTGGGATTTTCTTGAGGAAATCATCGCCGGCATTGCCTTCCTTCAGGTAATGCGTCATATCTGTTTCAATGAACCCGGGAGCAATGGCATTGCAGCGGATGTTGCGGCTTCCCAGCTCAAGGGCGATCGATTTGGTGAACCCGATGATTCCCGCCTTCGAGGCAGCATAACTGCTTTGGCCGGCATTCCCCTTGATTCCAATGATCGAACTCATATTGATGATACTGCCCGACTTTGCCTTCATCATCGGCCGGATCACCTGTTTGGTCATGTTATAAACGCTCTTCAGGTTGGTGAGTATAACATCATCCCACTGGTCGGGTGAGAGTCTAAGGAGGAGATTATCTTTCGAGATACCGGCATTGTTTACGCAAACATCAACGGTACCGAAAGTCTTCACTACATCATTCACGAAGGTTTCGCACTCTTCAAAGCTTCCTGCATTGCTGCGGTAGGCTTTGGCATTAACACCCAGTGCCTTCAGCTTTTCTTCGAGATCGGCTGCTTTCTGTGCACTTCCTTCACTTACATACGTAAATGCCACATGCGCTCCATGTTCTGCAAGCTTGGTGGCAATTCCTTCTCCGATTCCTCGTGCAGCGCCGGTAACTATGGCAACTTTATTCTCCAGTAACTTCATCTGATGTGATTTATAGTGAGGGCAAAACTAAAGGAATCATAGCATAGAAAGCAGGGTTTCGAGCAGATTGCGGTCGTTGCTAAGTCTCGGGACCTTGTGTTGTCCACCCAGCTTGCCTTTCAGGCTCAGCCATTCCTTGAACAGCCCTTTACGGATAGACTTGATCAGGGGCATCCTTAAAGCGATGTCCTTGTGCCTTTTTGCCTCGTAATCGCTGTTGATGTTTTTAAGGGCAGTGTCGAGTTCATACGCGAACAGGGAAAGATCTGCGGGTGGTTGCTCAAATTCTATCAGCCATTCGTGTGCGCCGTTGCCATGGTGACTGAAATATACCGGGGCGGCAGTGTAGTCATTTACCAGGGCTCCTGTTTTTTCACAGGCAATTGCTACCGCTTTATCGGTATTGTCCACGATCACTTCTTCGCCAAAGGCATTGATGTAATGTTTCAGTCTTCCGCTCACCTTGATGCGATAGGGCCGGGTCGAAGTAAACTGGATGGTATCGCCAACCAGGTAACGCCACAGGCCGCCATTGGTGCTGATTACAGGCGCATAATTCCTGCCAATTTCCACCTTATTCAAACCTACAGTATGCGGAAACCTGTTGCCATACTCTTCGATCGGCATGAACTCAAAAAATATTCCGTGCCGGGTGAACAGGAGCATGCCGTCAGAGTCCGGGCTGTCCTGTGCAGCAAAGAAACCTTCACTCGCATTGTACATTTCGAGGTACTGGATGTCCTTACCGATCAATTGCCTGAATTGCTCACGGTAAGGCACAAATGATACGCCGCCATGTATATATAGTTCCAGGTGCGGCCATACTTCGGCAATGCAGCTTTTGCCCGTCATTTCGAGGATGCGCTTCATTAGCACCAGGGTCCATGTTGGCACACCAGAAATACTGGTAACATTTTCCGGGATCGTATTCAGGGCCAGCTGCTCCAGTTTGTGTTCCCACTCATCCATGAGGGCGATCGACAGGTCCGGAGTCCGGATCCAGTGACCCCAGAAGGGTGAATTCTGCAGCAATACGGCACTCAGGTCACCATAGCTGATATCTTCCGTGAACTGGCTTACCTGGTGACTTCCCCCGATTACAAGTCCTTTCCCCGTCAATAATTCTGAATCGGGGTTCGACCGGTAATGCAGTGTCAGCACGTCCTTTGCCCCCTGGTAATGATTTTCTTCAAGGCTTTCATCGCTTACGGGGATGAACTTGCTTTTGTCACTTGTCGTGCCACTGCTCTTTGCAAACCAACTGATTGGAGTATTCCAGAGAACATTTTCCTCGCCCTGCATCATGCGTTCGATGTAAGGTTTGAGGTCGTCATATTCGTGTACCGGTACAGTCTGTTTGAAGGTCCTGACATTGAACAGCCGGTTGAACCCGAACTGTCTTCCGAATGCAGTATACTGTGCTGAAGTAACGAGTTCCTGCAATACTTCACGCTGCGCGGAAACGGGGTCTTGCACCCATTCCTCGATCTGCCAGAGCCGAAGCCTGGCCAGGCGTGATATGGCCGGTGAAATAATTTTCATACAGCACCGGCAAAATACTGAAAAATAGTATTAAAACTTGGGGAAATCGCTCATGCCCTTCATCACTTCCTCGTGCAGGTAGTCTTTTCGTTTAAGCTCAAAGTTGCGTCCCAGGTAGAGCCGGCGAACATGTTCATCAGCTGCAAGTTCTTCTGCAGTGCCATGTTTGAAGATCTTTCCTTCAATGAGCAGGTATGCCCTGTCGCAGATGGATAGTGTTTCATTTACGTTATGGTCCGTAATAAGGATGCCGATATTCTTGTATTTAAGCCTGGCGACAACAGTCTGGATGTCCTCTACCGCAATGGGATCCACACCGGCAAACGGCTCATCGAGCAGGATGAATTTGGGATCAACAGCAAGTGCGCGGGCTATTTCCGTTCTTCTTCTTTCACCACCACTAAGACTGTCACCATTGTTTTTGCGAACGTGGTGAAGGCGGAATTCGTCCAGCAGCTCTTCCAGCTTATTTTTTTGCTCCTGCCTGGTAAGCTCGGTCATTTCCAGTACTGAGCGGATATTGTCTTCAACTGTCAGGCTCCTGAAAACGGAGGCTTCCTGTGGCAGATAGCCGATTCCCAATTGTGCGCGTTTATACATGGGCAGGCTGGTAATATCTTCTTCGTTGAGGAACACCTTGCCCTCATCGGGTCTGATCAGGCCCACAACCATATAGAATGTGGTGGTCTTACCCGCTCCGTTAGGGCCGAGCAGGCCGACGATCTCACCCTGCTGAACGTTTACGGATACGTGATTTACAACGGTCCTGTTACTATAGCTTTTTACCAGCTCATTCGTTTGTATAACTAGATTCAATGTCCGGGCTTTTCGCAAAAATACCTTGTTAATTCATAATGGCGTCCTAAGTTTGTAGATAGTTTAATCATCTGCAAGCAAAACAAATGAAGGTTATAGATCATATAAACGGGGCTAAGGAAACATTGATATCTTTTGAGATCTTACCACCATTGAAAGGGAAGGGCATCAGTGCAATTTATAATCACCTCGACCCATTGATGGAGTTTAAACCATCTTTTATAAATGTTACCTATCACCGCAGTGAGACGATGTTTAAAAAGCAGGCAGATGGATCCTTTGCGAAGATCGAGGTAAGGAAACGGCCGGGAACCGTTGGCATCTGCGCTGCCATTATGCAGCATTATAATGTGGACCCGGTGCCACATCTCATCTGTGGCGGGTTTACAAAGGAAGAAACCGAAAACGCGTTGATCGACCTGGCATTCCTGGGCATTGATAACGTTTTGGTACTCCGTGGCGATGCAGCGAAAAACGAGACCTTCTTTGAACCTGAGTCCGGTGGAAACCGCTATGCGATTGACCTGCTGAAACAGGTGCTGGATCTGAATAACGGCATCTACCTCGAAGAAGAAGTGAAGAACCATGGAAATGCAAAGTTCTGTATCGGTGTTGCCGGATACCCGGAAAAACACTTCGAAGCACCCAATAAAGCAACCGATATTGCCTACCTGAAGGCCAAGGTGGATGCAGGCGCTGAGTATATTGTTACCCAGATGTTCTTCGACAACCAGAAGTATTTTGAATTCGTAGACAGCTGCCGTGCCGCTGGCATCAATGTGCCGATCCTTCCCGGGTTAAAGCCGATTACCTCTAAGAAGCAGATGAGCATCCTGCCCAGGATTTTTCATGTTGATCTTCCAACCGATCTTTCAAATGAGATCATGAAATGTAAAGAAGATGCAGATGTGGAAATCGTAGGAACCGAGTGGCTGTTGCAGCAAAGCCGTGAATTGAAAAAAGCCGGCGTTCCGGTGTTACACTATTATACGCTCGGAAAGCCAAAAGTGATTTGGAATGTGGTGAAAGAACTCGTGTAATTCGATAAGTGATTTAATCAATAATTGAATAGGTCAATGAAATACTTCATTGACCTATTTGCTATTTAATAACACCTAAATCGCCAGTAAGTGCGTACCCACTAAAGGCTGAATCCCAGCGAAAGACTCCACACCCTGTGCTTATTCTTGTCGTCTGCATTGTTGTCGCCGCCGGAATTGATCTTGGTAAGACCGTGTCCGTAGTTCACTGACAGCAATACATTGTGAAAAGTGAAGCCGGCTGTTCCGTTCAGGCCGAAATCAAAGCGCTTCATCCTTCCCATGCCTGCACCTTCTTCAGTTTCAGTTGTAGTAGGATCATCGTTGCTGAAGTCGATCTTGTCTTCAGATTCAAAGCCGACGCCGAAAATCTTTCCTTCCACTTTGTTCTTACCCGCAATACCCATAGCTGCGTATGGACCTGCGCCGATAAAAAACTTTGATTCCTTGTCGGCAAGCGGAATATTTACAGCAAGGTTCAATGGAACTTCGAGGTAATAAGGCCTTGTTGTGGCTTTATAATAACTCGCATCATCACTGCTGCCGTTCTGGAGTTTTGACCCTTTTCCTGTGAACAACAGCCCGGTTTGTACGGAAAGCATCGACGCCACGGGCAGATCCGCCATCAGTCCGGCGTGAAATGAAGGAAGGTACTTCGCATCATCTATTGCTCCGTCTTTGGTAGTCGAAATATTGGCGAGGTTGAAACCGCCTTTGATATACACCTTGTTGTCCTGCGCGTTTGTTTTCGCTGCAATGGCACCTGCGACCATCATCAACATCATCGTTTTCTTCATGGTAGTTAATTTAGTAATTCAATGGGTTTTAACGAAGATGGCTATACGCACAAACCATGCCATTACCTGTAAATACTACGCAGGACGGGAATGCTGATCTTTATGGGGAATTGTTTTTTCAATGAGTTTATCCATTCATTTTCCAGTTGCAACTGGTAGTCATTGAGCACGAGTCCACGCGAATCTTCAAAGCTTCGCGCTTCACCGGCAGGATGTTTCTTCAGTACATGAACAAAGCTGTTTGAGTTGGATTCCAGGGTCGCCAGTTCATCAGTTTCATAGCGGCCGGATTCAGCCTGAACAGTTGCTTCATTCTCCTGCAGCAGCTTTTTCCACTCCGAGGGTGAAGCATTCAGTTGCTGACGGAAATTATTTGCCTGGCTGGCATCAGCGGCCGTGAAAATAACCGCATCCACACTTTCTTTCCACTTGTATTTGCCTGCGTGGTCCTTGTAGTATTTTCTTAACACGGCGTCATCGGAGCCGGCTTTCGCCCACACTTTGCGTTGCATGGCTTCGAACAGCAGGTTGCCATCACGGAATTCGTTCACCTGTGCAGCAAATTCGGGATTATATTTCTCAAGTGTCTGCTGGTATTCAACCAGGACCATGTCTTCCAGGAACTTTTCCGCAAGCCCTTTTGTATAGGGCCCCTGCCATGATGAAAGGTAGTCTTTCAGGTCCTGGATGTAATATACCCGGCTGCGACTTGAAGCGACCTGCATATTGTCAGCGAGCGATCCCGTTGCCGGATCGATTCCAAAATAATAACGGCAGTAGTTCTCCAGCTGGACATCAGTTGCAGGACCACGCTTAAAACCGATTGCCTTTGTTGCGGTGGCCAGAACCAGGCTGGTAGCCAGTTTGCTGCGCGCATCATTGAGGACTCTCGCTTTCATGGATGCCCGCACCTGCTCATCAGTTGTATCTGCCGTATATGGGTAAGTGATGATCCGCTTAAGGATGTGAATGCCACGACTTGTCTCAAAGGGCCTGGTGATGTCGCCATCGGCGGAAAGGGAATATGCCTGGTCTTCGAACGCGGGACTATAGGTTCCTGGCTCGAAGGCCTCCAGTAATCCCTGGTTGTTATATGTTGCGTCGTCAGCACTGTAAGCAAGGGCCAGCTGCGCGAAATCCGCGCCGTTTTTCAGCGCATTGTACACAGAATCAGCCTGGCGCATTACACTGTCGCGCTGTTTCCCTGGTGATCCGGCCGGAACTGCGAAAAGGATCTGGGCAACCTGGATCCTTCCTGCGGCAGGCCTTTCTGCCGTACGGCGAAAAAGATGATAGGCATTGGTGCTCTTGTACAATGCACTGTTTTCGTTCAATGCTGTCTGGTAGGCAAGCTGCTCAAGGGCATAGGGCAGGGTAAAGGTTGTGATCCATCCCAGGTCGCCCTTGTTTTCCCGTACGCCGGCGTCCTCCGAAAATGAAAGCGCTACGGATTCAAACGAGTCACCGTTCCGTAATTGCGACATGGCCTTGCCAGCTTTGTCCCTGGCTGCTGCGCTGTCGCTGCCAGTGTATGGGATGTAGATATGGGAAATCCGGATGTCCCGGGTACTGTTGGCCAATGCTTCTGATACCAACGCATTCATAACACCGTCATCAACCAGGTAACTCTTCGCAAGCTGGTAACAGAAGTCCCCGAATTCAATTCTAAGCTGGGGAAGCGTATCGAGCTTCATCTCGTATGCCGCACGTACTTTCAGTTTATACCTGATATAAAGATCCAGGTATTGCTTAACTGCAGCACTGTCCTTCAGCGAGCCGGCATTGTTCTTTTTGTATGCCGCAATAAATTCCTTTTTGTCAACCTTGTAGGGACCATAGGTAAAAAGCGCCTGACCGTTTCCGGTAGAAAATAGGGCACACAGGAAGAGTATGCAAAGGAGAAACTGTTTTCCCATAGATTACCTGTTGGCGGATTTTTGCTTTAGCTTGAGCGTCAGCACTTCGTCCATCTGCTCATAGGTCAGCTTTTTGGCAATGATCCGCTTGTTTTCATCGAGCAGGTAAAGTACCGGTGTCTGGTAAACATCATAAAGTTGCCTGAAGCCAGGTTTGCCTGAATCCCGCTCCGCCTGCCGCTGACTTTCAGTCTGGTAAACGTGGACCCAGTCTTTCAGATTGTGTTCGCGGATATAGGTAAGCCAGTTGTCCTTTCCACCTTCCGTCATCACACCAAATATTTTAACCCCCTGCTTCTTCCACTTGTTCTGGTACAGTGAATCCAGTTTTGGGACCATCTCTTTACAATGACCACAGGTCGGGTCCCAGAAACAGATGATTGTAAAGCGGGCATTTGTTTCGTACAGGGTCGACAATTTTCCCGAGCTGTCACTCATGGCAATATCCCATGCGGGGTTGCCAATGAGATTTGCCATCAGGGAGTATGCGCGGTCGTAGATGTACTTTTTGTATTTCTCCGTAAACCAGTCTACATCCGGCTTATTATTGATATACTTTTCAAACAGGTAAACGAACACAGCATCCTGGCCCATATACTGCGGGTTAATGTATTTCTGTACAAACTGCGTAAGCAGGAACTTGTACATTTCACGGGAAGGCCGAGTCTGCAACAGGAACTGGTCGATCTCTTTTTTAATGGAATCGGGTTCTGGTGATACCAATGTCTGGAAATACCTTTCTACCCTCGATTCAAAGAACGGCGTACGCAGCAATCGCTCATCAGACAATGAAATTCCATCCCAGTAGTGAGCTTTGAAGTACCTGTAGGCATACGCTGAATCATATTTGCCCCCCGGGTGCTGGGCTGCCGGCGGGATCTGCGGTTCCTGTAAAGCAGAAAAAAGCGCCGATAAGAAACTGCCCGGGGAGTTTTTTATGTAGTCCGTACGGTATTTGAAAATCTCGCTGTTAAGTTCCTTCATCTGCTTCTGCAACTGGGCTGAATCTGTGGCCGACTTCGACTCCGCCAGTTTTTTCTGTAAGGCAGAAATGGCAGTTCCACGTTGCTGGATGTATTTGGTGTAAGCCTGGAAGTCGTAATTATCCCTGGTTCCGGAAAAGGCAGGTTCGCCCAAACGTGCTGTGTCTGCCGTTATTGAAAACTGCTGCTCCTTGTCAACCAGCACTTCGAATAACAACTCCTTTTTGGGCGAGACCACAAAATAGATTCCACCGGGAAGTGGCCGGTTACTGTTAAATACTGCCCTGCCAGCTTTGACCATTGCCGAATCAGCCAGCGCTTTTACCTTTCCGTAATGGTATCCCAGGTACATCCACTGACCCTCGTAAGCGTTGATGCTTACATCGACCCGGTATCCTGCACTCGTCTGTGAAACAGCACCTGCATTTAAAACTATTAAACAAATCAATAATATAACAAGCTGTTGTAACCGGTTTTTCATCTGGTTGATTGAGTTGCTAATTTCACGAATTGGCAACAATAATATTGTGTTTACTTTTGCCGAATGCGGAAAAAGAAGAATTTAACGTTGGAAAAGCTCAGGGTTGACGATTATGCGGCAGAAGGGAAGGCGCTGAGCAGGGTAGACGGGAAGGTGGTATTTATAGAAGGGGCCGTACCCGGAGATGTGGTGGATGTGCGGGTCACAAAGAGTAAAAAAGACTGGGCAGAAGGAAAAGCGATCCGGATCCACCAGTTTTCGAACGACAGGGTGAATCCTTTCTGTGAGCATTTCGGGATCTGCGGTGGCTGTAAATGGCAGATGCTGCCGTATGAAAAGCAGTTACAATACAAGCAACACGAGGTGGAACAGAATCTCAGGCGCATAGGTAAGGTCAGTTTGCCGCCGATAGAACCGATCCTCGGATGTACCGAAACCCGCTTTTACCGTAATAAACTGGAGTTTACCTGTAGCAATCGCCGGTATTTATTACAGGAGGAAGTTGATGCGGGCGGTGAAATTCCCATCGAGAACGCGATCGGCTTCCATGTCCCCCGTATTTTCGACAAGGTTATCGACATCCATACCTGTCACCTTATGCATGAGCCCGCCAACCTGGTCAGGAATACGATCAGGGATTATGCAGCTGAGCATGGACTTTCCTATTACGATATCCGTGAACACCATGGATTCCTGCGCACAGTTATTGTGCGGGTACTCACTACCGGTGAGGTGATGGTAAACATCTGTTTCGGTCGGGAGGACAAGTCCGCCCGCAAGGCATTGCTGGACCATCTTCTTCAAAAAATACCGGCCATTACAACATTATTGTATACCATCAATACAAAATGGAATGACAGCCTGCATGATCAGCAACCTGTTGTATATTACGGCAAAGGGTACGCGATCGAGCAGATGGAGGATTTCAGGTTCAAGATCGGCCCCAAGTCATTTTTCCAGACCAATACCCGTCAGGGAGAAAGGTTATACCAGGTTACGCGGGAATTTGCCGAACTAACCGGGAAGGAAACTGTTTATGACCTTTATTGCGGAACCGGGAGTATCGGAATCTTTGTCAGCCGTTCTGCAGCCCGGGTGATCGGGGTGGAAGTAGTGGCAGAGGCAATTGAGGATGCCAAAGAAAATGCAGCCCTTAACGATATAGAACATGCCCGCTTTTTTACCGGTGATGTGGCAGAGGTTTGTGATGATGCGTTCTTTGCCGAACATGGGCGCCCCGATGTGATCATTACCGATCCGCCAAGGGCAGGGATGCATGAAAAACTGGTAAGGAAGATCCTGGATATGGAAGCGCCCATAGTTGTTTATGTAAGTTGCAACCCGGCAACGCAGGCGCGCGACCTGAACCTGCTTGATGAAAAATACACCGTAACAAGGGTGCGACCGGTGGATATGTTTCCGCATACCCACCACATTGAAAATGTTGTACAGTTAAAATTGAAGTATAAATGAGATCATTACCAGCGGTAGTTAAAAACCTTCTTATCGCCAATGTGGTGGTTTTTCTTGCGCAATTGTTTTTCCATAGTAGCTCCACTCCGCTTGAGGCTTATTTCGCCCTTTTCCCTTTCCGCTCTCCGTATTTTAAGATCTGGCAGGTGGTAACGCATATGTTCATGCACGGTGGATGGTTTCACCTGCTTTTCAACATGTTCGCCCTGTACATGTTCGGTGCTATGCTGGAACAGTTGTGGGGAGCGAAACGGTTTTTCAATTTTTACATGATCTGCGGAATCGTGGCAGGTATTGCCCAACTGGTCTTCGACAGTAATTTCAGTTATGCTGTGGGTGCCTCTGGCGCAATAATGGGAGTACTGGCAGCATTCGCATACCTGTTTCCCAATACACCGCTTTACCTGATGTTTATCCCGATCCCGATCAAGGCAAAATATGCGATTCCCGGTCTCATGGCCCTTGATTTGTTCGGTGGATTCGCCCGGGTGCCCGGTGATAACATTGCGCATTTTGCCCACCTGGGTGGCGCTGTCGCCGGCTTTATACTGGTGCTTTTATGGAACAAAACCAACCGTAATACGTTTTATTGATATCTGATGGCTATGAACGTGCAAGAAGAAAAGAGCAGAAACAGGATTTACCTGGGGTCAGACGGTAATGCACTGGTGAACCTTGTTGTGGTGAATGCGGTGTTATTCGTACTGCTGAAATTTATATATGTAATCTACAGGTTGAGTGACCTGCAGGAAGCATCTTTCTATCACAATGTATTCAACTGGTTCATCCTTCCCGCTGATGTCGAAAAACTGGCATTCCGCCCCTGGACCATTATAACATTCATGTTTACGCACGACAGCGTAATGCATGTCATCGGCAACCTGTTGTGGCTTTGGCTGTTTGGCTATATCCTGCAGGACCTCACGGGCAACCGTAAACTGGTTCCGATTTACCTGCTCGGCGGATTCGCGGGGGCCCTGTTTTATGTAACGGCACATAACCTGGTTCCGTCGCTGCAGCCCACGCTGGCCACTGCAACCCTGGTTGGCGCCAATGCGTCGGTTATGGCAGTTGCGATTGCCACCACTTCAGTGGCCCCCGATTATCGCATTTTTCCCATGATCAATGGCGGCATACCGCTCTGGATCCTGACCGCCCTGTTCGTGATCATCGACTTTGCCACCATTTCCGTGGGTAACGCAGCTGTTTACCTGAGCCATATCGCCGGCGCAGCAATGGGCTTCATGTTCATTTACCAGATGCGTAAGGGACGGGACATGAGTGCATGGTTCAATGCTTTTTTTGACTGGATCGATAATCTCTTCAATCCCGATAAGCCTTCCACCAGGAAGAAGAGCAAAGACAGTTTCTTCTATAAGGTCAGCGGACAGGCACCGTTCAAGAAGTTTCCTCATGTTACCCAGCAACGGATCGACCAGATTCTGGATAAGATCAACCAGGAAGGATATCACTTGTTAACGGATGAAGAAAAAGACATTTTACGCCGGGCAGCAAACGAAGATGAGTTGTAAATTCACGCATGCCTTCGATTTTCCGCAGCCTGACAAAAAGGTTCTTCATAATCCTTACCATTGTGGTAACGGCATTATTCCTGCTTGCCTGCGGGTCGTGGTATATTGAACCGGCGAAATACTGGTATGTTGCATTGCTCGGAGTTGGGTTCGCTTTCCTGTTTTCGGCCATGCTTGCGATTACACTTTTCTGGCTGGCTTTCCGCTCACGATGGTTCCTCCTGCCTGTCGGCGCACTGGTGATTGGGTGGAAGCCTATCAATTCATTCTTCGCTTTCCATCCCTTTGTGTCCAGGACCGTCGCCAAGGATATCGGCAGTATCCGGATCATGCAGTGGAATGTTGCCCGCTTCGACGAAATGAGTGCAAAACCACGCTCGGGGAAATCGAAGAGAAAGAAAATACTGGAGTATATCCGCAAACAAAATCCCGACATCATCTGCATGCAGGAGTTCCTCGAATCGAACAACCTGAAACTTCTCGATGCCAACATCCCTTATTTCCGCGATACCCTCGGGTACAAATATTTTCTCTATGCCATGGATCACCGGCGCCCCGATACGGTGTACGAACATGGAATTGCCATCTTTTCCAAATACCCCATCAGGCACACACAGCGAAGAAAGTTTGGCGGCCCCAAATCAATGAAGGCCAATGAAAGTTTTATTTATACTGATATAAATGTAAATGGCAAGACTTTAAGGGTCTTCACCACGCACCTGCAATCCCTTTTGTTCACCAATGCAGAGTTCCGCCGGATCGAAGAGATCCGGCAGGTCGATGATAGCACTTTCGAAAAATCGAAAGACATTTTCCGGAAGTTCCGGAACGCCTACGAACAGCGCATGCAGCAGGCGGCCACCCTCCGGAAGCAGATGGATGAAAGTCCATATCCTGTAGTGATGTGCGGGGACTTCAACGATGTTCCCAATTCCTACGCCTACCATACCATCAAAGGCGACCTTACTGATGTTTTCACCAACAAAGGCTTCGGCGTTGGCCGCACCTTTAGCTACCTGTCACCCACTTTACGGATTGATTATATCATGGTTGATAAGCGATTCCGAGTGTTGCAATGTATGAACCCACATCCCCGTTTATCGGATCATTTTCCGGTAATCGCAGATGTGGTACTTGAAAAGCCGGAATAATGCGATATTTTTCCTGTTATTTTTGTAGCCATATGACAAAATTGAAAGTTTATAATTCCTATACAAGGCAGAAAGAAGAGTTTGAACCCATGGTACCCGGGTATGTCGGAATGTATGTGTGCGGACCAACTGTCAGTGGTGAAAGTCATCTCGGCCATGCCCGTCCATTCATCACTTTCGATGTGTTGTACCGCTATCTTACCCACATGGGATTAAAAGTCCGTTACGTAAGGAATATAACCGATGCGGGACATTTCGAAGAGGAAGGAAGGGCTGCGGAAGATAAGATCTCCAAAAAAGCGCACATCGAAATGCTGGAACCCATGGAACTGGTGCAGAAATATACCAACTTGTTCCATTGGGCGATGAAGCAATTCAATAACCTGGATCCGAGCATCGAACCAACGGCAACCGGCCACATTGTTGAACAGATCGAAATGATCAGAAAGATCATCAGCGAAGGTTATGCTTATGAAAAGAATGGCTCGGTTTATTTTGATGTGAAGAAGTACGCCGAGAAATATCCATATGGTAAACTCAGCGGCCGGGTTATGGATGACCTGCTCGAAACTACCCGTGAGCTCGAAGGCCAGGATGAAAAAAAGAACAAACAGGATTTCGCTTTGTGGAAAGCAGCTCCCCCTGAACATATCATGCGCTGGAACAGTCCCTGGGGTGAGGGTTTCCCCGGCTGGCACATCGAATGCTCAGCAATGGCAACCAAATATCTTGGGAAGGAGTTCGACATCCACGGTGGTGGTATGGACCTGCAGTTCCCGCACCACGAAAGCGAGATCGCCCAGAGCACCATCTGCAACAACCATGTGCCTGCCCGATACTGGATGCACAATAACATGATCACCATCAATGGCAAAAAGATGGGGAAGAGTTATAACAACGTGATCAAATTATCCGAACTGTTCACAGGGAATCATCCCTTGCTCGAACAGGCCTACCACCCGATGGCGGTTCGTTTCTTCATCCTGCAGACACATTATCGCAGCACACTTGATTTCAGCAACGATGCACTGCAGGCTGCCCAGAAAGGAATGAAAAGGATGTGGGAAGCCTATGACGTGCTCAAGACTTTCAGCCAGTCGAACGCCAGTGCAGGCGATGCGGAACTTGATGCCCGTTGCAGCAATCTCGTTGATGAACTCGATGAGTTCATGAACGATGATATGAATACGGCTAAAGTACTGGCGGGGATGTTTGAACTTGTACCGGTGATCAATGGCATCCGCGATAAGCATATTGCTGCCGATGCGCTTAGTGGTGCGACTATCCAAAAAATGCAGCAGGCATTTAAGACATATCTTGAGGATGTTTTCGGGTTGCTTGACGAAAGAACGGCTTCAGGCATTGACAACGGAAAGCTTGACGGTGTTTTGCAATTGCTAATTGACATCCGCAAAGAAGCAAAGGGAAGAAAGGATTTTGCAACCAGCGACAAGATCCGCAACCAGCTGCTCGACCTCGGCATTCTTCTCAAAGATGAGAAGGATGGCGGTGTCAGCATCAGTTTCGCATAAAACGCAGAACCATATGAAAATTTTCGTTTTGGCAACCCTGTTAGGGCTGTCAGGCACATTAGCGGCACAACAGAAGATGACAACTTATTCCGAGTGGGCGAATTTTGACAAGTACGGCAAGGCAAATACAGAATTAAGGGGGCAGGCCGTAGCAAAAGACCGGGTTGTATTCATGGGTAATTCCATTACAGAAGGCTGGAGCGGTGCGGACCCGGATTTTTTTAAAGGTAAGCCGTATGTGAACCGTGGCATCAGTGGCCAGACCACACCCCAGATGTTACTGCGTTTCCGTACCGATGTGATTGACCTGAAGCCCGTTGTGGTGGTAATTCTCGCCGGCATCAACGATATTGCACAGAATACCGGCCCGGCAACCATTGACCAGATCGCCGGCAATATTTTTTCCATGGTCGAACTTGCACGCGCCAACAAAATAAAAGTGGTACTGTGCTCCGTGCTTCCCGCATATGATTTTCCCTGGCGTCCGGGCCTGGCGCCCGCCGATAAAGTAGTTCAACTGAATCAAAAGATCCGCGATTATGCGAAAGCGCATAACATTGTTTACGTGGACTATTTTTCAGCCATGGCCGATGAAAGAAAAGGCCTGCCTGCTAACCTCGCAGGCGATGGAATTCACCCGACCCTTGAAGGCTACCGCATGATGGAGCCCCTGGTTGAAAAAGGAATTGCCACAGCCCTCAGGAAAAAATAATTAACTTCTCTGCCGATACAACCTACAAAAATTGGAAGACAGAAAATATCGCAGCAGTCAGTGGTTTGGTCGTTCAGGAAAAGATGGATTCATCTATCGCGCCTGGATGAAGAAACAGGGTATTCCCGACTATGAGCTCGCTGGCAAACCCATCATCGGCATTTGCAACACCTGGTCGGAACTGACACCCTGCAATTCGCATTTTCGTGAACTGGCGGAATCAGTAAAACGCGGCGTGCTTGAAGCCGGCGGATTTCCAGTTGAGTTTCCCGTGATGTCTTTGGGCGAAACACTCATCAAGCCAACGGCCATGCTCTACCGGAACCTGGTCAGCATGGATGTGGAAGAATCGATCCGTGCCAACCCGATAGACGGCGTGGTGCTGTTATGCGGCTGCGACAAAACCACTCCCTCCCTTGTAATGGGCGCATGCAGCGTTGACATTCCCACCATAGTGGTCAGTGGCGGGGCCATGCTCACCGGCAAACACCAGGGTGCAAGCATTAGCACGAGTGATGTCTGGCGATTCAGTGACGCCCTCCGCGCAGGCAAAATGACCGATGAAGAGATGACGCTCGCAGAAGCCGGAATGTGCAGAAGCGATGGACATTGCGCAGTAATGGGAACCGCTTCAACCATGGCCTGCATGGTGGAAGCGCTCGGATTAAGCCTTCCCCATAACGCTGCCATCCCGGCTGCCGATGCTGCAAGAAAAGTACTTGCCCAGCTGTCGGGAAGGGAGATCGTTAACATGGTAAAGGAAGACCGGCGGTTGTCACATATCCTTACCCGTGAGGCCTTTGAAAATGCCATCATGGTAAATGCTGCGATCGGCGGATCCACCAATTTTGTCCTTCACCTGCTTGCCATAGCCGGCAGGATCGGCGTCGAACTTTCCCTCAAAGACATAGATACTTATTCCACAGGCATTCCACTGATTGCCAACCTGCAGCCTTCGGGCGAATATTTCATGGAGGACTTCTACTATGCAGGCGGACTGCCGGTTGTGATCAGGGAATTGATGGAGAAACTTAACCGGAGCAGTATAACTGCCAATGGGAAGACGATTGAAGAAAACTATAGTAACAGCAAAGGCTATAATCCGCAGGTGATCTCGGGTCTGCCTTCACCATTTAACCCTGTTGCAGGCATTGCCGTACTGAAAGGGAATCTTTGTGCAGATGGTGCAGTGATTAAGCCGTCGGCGGCGAGTCCACACCTGATGCAACATACAGGCAGAGCAGTGGTGTTTGAAAATATTGAAGACTACAGGAGCAGGATCGATGATCCTGCCCTTGACGTGGATGAAACCTGCATTCTTGTATTAAAAGAAGTAGGCCCGAAAGGTTATCCCGGAATGCCTGAAGTGGGAAATATGGGATTGCCGGCAAAAGTCCTTTCAAAAGGAATCACCGACATGGTGCGCATTTCGGACGGCAGGATGAGCGGTACCGGGTTCGGGACCGTTGTGTTGCATGTTTCGCCGGAATCTGCAGCCGGGGGAACTCTGGGGATTGTGCAGGACGGCGACATCATTTCCCTCGATGTTCCTGGGCGCAGATTGCACCTCCACCTGAGCGATGATGAAATTGAAAGCAGGAAACAGGTAAGGGTAACCGAAACGGGAATTGGAAATCGTGGATATGTTAACCTGTACCGCCAGCATGTGGAGCAGGCACACCTGGGTGCTGACCTTGATTTTCTGAAAGGCGGTTCAGGAAGCGGCGTCACCAGGGATTCACACTGAGCAATTCACACTGAAGCAAAAAATCATTTTGGATGAGGTTTGACAACAAGGTCGTTATTGTAACAGGAGCAGGAGACGGAATTGGCCGGGAAATGTGCAGGCAGCTCGTAGATAAAGGCGCAAAAGTTATACTGAATGATATCGATGCCGCACTGGCCGAAGAGGCAGTGGCGGTGATCAGCAATGGAAGCAACAATTGTATTCCGCTTGCCGGTGATGCCGCTGACCTTGGCTTCGTCCGTGAAATGGTTGACACGGCAGTTAACCGGTTCGGTAAACTTGATATCGCAATTGCCAACGCGGGCATCACCCTGTTTGGCGACTTTATGGAATATCCACCCGATGATTTTTTCAGGGTCATGCAGGTGAATCTCGGCGGAAGTTTTTTCCTGGCACAGGCTGCGTCCAGGCAAATGAAAAAGCAGGGGTCGGGGGGATCGATCCTATTCACTTCTTCTGTCACTGCACACCAGGCACACAAGAACCTCGCAGCTTATGGCATGAGCAAAGCCGCATTGGAAATGCTCGCAAAAAACCTTGTGATCGAACTTTCGCCATTTAATATCCGCGTCAATACCATTGCGCCCGGCGCAACTTTGACCAGTCGTACACAGGACGACCCGGAATATCGTGCAACATGGTCGCGTCTCACGCCAATCGGTCATCCTGCCGAAGTAGAGGATATTGCCAACGCGGCATTGTTCCTGGTTTCTGACGAGGCAAGGCATGTCACCGGCCAGAGTCTCGTTGTTGATGGCGGGTGGACCAGCATCAGTCCTTCACCATACGAATAACGGGTTGACGGGGCAGTACGGAGCAGTATAGTCGTTAGCAGCTAATTATATAAAATTGTTGTTATGAGAAAAGTTTTCCTGCTTCCCCTGGTATTACTCATGTCAACCACTGTCGGATTCGCACAATCTGCTGTTACAGCAGTCTGGGTAGAAAATCGTGAAAATCCCCTGGGCGTGGTTTCTGCTCAGCCGCGCTTCAGCTGGCGGTTACAGAGCGACAAGCGTAATACAGTTCAAACTGCTTATGAGATAAACCTGAAGGAGGGCTCAGCCACTGCGTGGTCAACAGGCAAAGTGAACAGCAACCAGTCGGTTCATGTCGTTTATAATGGCAAGCCGTTGGAATCAGGGAAGAAATATACCTGGCAGGTCAGGGCCTGGGACAACTCCGGAAAGCCATCAGCATGGAGTAAGCCTGCATTTTTTACAATGGGATTGCTGAATGAAGCGGACTGGAAAGCCAGTTGGATCACTCCGGGTTTTACCGAGGATGAGAACCGACCGTCACCCCTTTTCCGGAAAGAGTTCGAAACAAAAAGAAAGCTCAGGTCTGCGATCGCATATGTTACCTCTCACGGAATGTATGAAGCATTCATCAATGGTAAAAGAATCGGCGACGCATACCTGACCCCTGGCTGGACATCTTACCATAATCGCCTTCAATACCAGGTGTATGACCTTACCAACCAGTTGGCATCGGGAAGGAACACGATCGGTGTACAGCTTGGAAGCGGATGGTACAGGGGAAATATCGGCTTCTCCGGCCAGTACAATGTATATGGAAAAGATATTGCCCTCCTTTTCCAGCTTGAGATTGAGTATTCCGACGGCACCAAAGAACTGGTCATTTCTGACGGATCCTGGAAAACTTCTACAGGGGAGATCCAATACGCTGAGATCTACCATGGAGAAACCATCGATCACAGGAAGGAGAAAGCCGGGTGGTTGAATCCTGGTTATAACGATTCGGAATGGAGCAGTGCGCAGGTAGCCGGGTTCCCGAAAAATACGCTCATCTCTACCATCAATGAACCGGTAAGAAAACAGGAGACCTTCAAACCAGTAAAGATCTTTACAACACCGGCAGGGGAGAAAGTGATCGACTTCGGCCAGAACCTGGTAGGCTGGGTAGTAATGAGGTTCAACGGAAAAGCAGGCGACAGCATTTTTATAACGCATGCCGAAGTGCTCGACAAACAGGGGAACTTCTATATTGACAACCTGCGTTCCGCGAAATGCAGGAACATCTTTGTACTCAGAGGTGGACAACAGGAAGTTTTTGAGCCTCACTTCACGTGGCAGGGATTCCGATATGCACGGATTGAAGGCATAAAGGGTGAACTGCTGCCGGAAAATTTTGAAGCCGTTGCGTTGTACTCCGATATGGAACCTACCGGCACGTTTACGTCTTCAAACCCGTTGATTAACCAGCTGCAGCATAATATCCAATGGGGGCAACGTGGCAATTTCCTGGATGTTCCGACTGATTGCCCGCAGCGCGACGAACGGCTGGGCTGGACCGGTGACGCACAGGCGTTTTCGCGGACCGCTTCCTTCAATATGAACGTGAACAGCTTTTTTGCAAAATGGCTGCGGGATGTTGAGGCCGACCAGGTTGAAGGGAAAGTGCCGTTTGTGGTTCCCAACGTGCTGGGAAAAAATGAAGTGAACAGCGCCGGCTGGGCCGACGTGGCAACCATTGCACCCTGGAATATGTACCTCGCGTATGGTGATAAAAGATTGCTGGAGACCCAGTACAACAGTATGAAGGAATTTGTCGAAAGCATGCGGAAGATCGCAAAAAACGATTTGTGGAACACCGGCTTTCATTTTGGGGACTGGTTGTTTTATCGTCCGGGTGATGATAACGACGGACGTGCTGCGGTTACCGATAAATACCTCATCGCACAGTGCTTCTATGCGCATTCCACTGAACTGCTTGTAAACGCCGCCAAAGTCCTGGGTAAGACAGAAGATGCGGCTTCTTATTCAGACCTGTTGAAACGCATCAGGACAGCTTTCGTCAATGAATACCTGACACCTTCGGGCCGTTTGGTTTCAAGCACACAGACCGCCTACGTGCTTGCCCTGCAATTTGACATGTTCCCTGAACAACTTCGTGAGCAGGCAGCTAAAAGGCTCGCAGACAACATTGAGTCGTATGACTATCACCTGACAACAGGCTTCCTGGGAACCCCTTATCTCTGTCATGTACTGACCCGATATGGATATTCGGATATTGCTTACCGGTTGTTGCTGCAGGATTCATATCCATCGTGGTTATACCCGGTAAAAATGGGCGCTACCACTATCTGGGAAAGGTGGGACGGCATCAGGCCGGACAGTACTTTCCAGACACCGGGTATGAACTCATTTAACCATTATGCCTATGGAGCAATTGGTGACTGGATGTATAGGTCAATGGTCGGGCTCGATACCGAGGAAGATGGACCGGGCTACCGGCATATCAGGGTAAAACCGCATATTGGTGAGGGTTTCACCCATGCGTCTGCCAGCCTTAAAACATATTACGGTACAGTATCAGGTGGATGGAAAAAAGAAAATGACGAGTTGCAGATGACTGTTGAGATCCCTGCTAATACAACTGCCAAAATCTACATTCCTGCTGCTAATGCGGAGTCGGTTACTGAATCCGGTAAAGCATTGTCTGCAATCGCGGGAATTAAAATCAACGGTGGGGAAAAAGGATATGTTGTAATCGAAACCGGTTCCGGCAAATACAATTTCATAGTAAAAAAATAGTGAAGTAAGGGAGCGGTCGAAGTAGCCAGATCTATGTCTTCAAAAAACTTAATACGTGGCGCTGCAAAAGTTGCTCCCTTACCTGCTTATTTCAAATATTCTTTGTAATCGCTTCTCCTGTTTTTCAAATTCCTTGCCAGAAGGCAAAATGGGGAATAAATAATTTGTCAATTCACAAAGGGCAACTCATCATGCTTTTCGTGCACGGACCATTTCCCGTTTACCCGGGGGACCAGGAATTTTTTCTACCTGGTAGCCTGCTGCGGTCAATGCGCGGCGCACATCACCCTTGCTGCAATAGGTAACGAGTATTCCACCGGGTTCGGTCATTCGGTAAAGTTGTGTGAACACTTCAGCAGTCCATAACTCCGGCTGTGCATTCGGTGCAAAGGCATCAAAATAAATACAGTCGAAGGGAAATTCTGACCAGAACCTGTCCAATTTAAGCAGGTGTTTCGTTAGCGTAAACTGTGGAGTAATTGCAACCGGCTGGTTCCATTCGGAATTGTGCATGAGATCGAAATAGTCCTTCATGTCAGGATGATGCAACTGTTCGCAGTAGTTAAGGTTTACTGCCACCGATGGTTCCAACGGGAATGCTTCCACGCTTTCATACCTGATGGCGATCTCCGGTCTTGATTCCGTTTGTTCGATCAATGTCAGCAGCGCATTCAACCCCGTGCCAAATCCCATTTCAAGGATGGCAACGGGCTTGTCATCCTTCCTGTTTAGCTCCCTGAAGCCAGCGTTTATGAAGACATGTAATGATTCCTGGATGGCGCCATGACGACTGTGATAGGTCACCTGCATCCCGGGAATGGAAATGGTATGTGAGCCATCGGCTGTTGCCTGTACGATTCTTTCCATGCCACAAAGTTATTGCATACTTTCGGGGTATGTCTTATATCGAACACCTGTCGAAAGATAAAAAGTTGGCCAAAATCCTCGCTAATGGTCCTTCAAAAGATCCATTCAAACTCAAAAAAGAAAAGCAGGTGTACCTACAGCTTTGCGGGTCAATTATGAGCCAACAGCTAAGCACAAAAGTGGCGGCAGTTATCTGGAAGCGGTTCCTCGAACTATATAAAGATGGAAAGCCGACGCCGGAACAAATCGTGAATACGCCTTATGATACTTTACGTGGCATCGGTTTGTCCAATGCCAAGGTCAGGTATGTACAGAATGTAGCGCAATTTGCCATTGATCATGGAATGGAGTGGACCCAGTTGCAGAAAATGAGCAACGAGGAAGTGATCACTCACCTGACCCAGATAAAAGGAGTCGGAAGATGGACAACCGAAATGCTGCTCATGTTTGCACTTGGCAGGGAAGATGTGTTTGCCATAGACGATCTGGGGATCCAGACAGCAATGATCAAACTTTATAAACTGGACAACTCGGACAAGAAATCATTCCGCGACAAAATGCTCCGGATTTCCGCAAAATGGGCCCCTTTTCGCACTTTTGCATGTCTTCACCTCTGGGAATTTAAGGATGGGAAAAAAGAATCGGAACGTTGAGCAATCGTGGTGATATCGTGATGCTATCGTAGTGCCGACGTAGACGGAATGTAGTCTCGTAAATGTCTCGTAAAGGTCTGGTGAAGGTCTGGACAAGGTCTTGTAATGTCTTCCACCATGTAGTACTCACTTTATTTATTGTCGCTCATATTTTTTGAGCACCCCGGCATCAACTGCAAAACAACCGGACGCCAGCATAAGATTTGTTTTGTCAAGATTTAAAAACGTCTTCTTGGCATCACGATTATTGTTAAAGATGATCCGCTGCCGGAACTGGTTGTCAGGGAAAACCAGGCAAACCGATTCCTCAAAGGTATCGTCACCTTCTATCACAAAAGTACCACTTGACTCAAGCTGGCCGTTCGCATGAATTTCGAATTGATTGCCACTGAATTTAATTGTATTCCCGTTGCCTGCAGGAAGGGTAGTGGTTGGCATGCTGCTGGAAACCTCCCGCAATTCCCACGTACCCGTTAAGCCATCGGGGCCTGGAGGCGGAACGCAACCACAGTCCATCTGTTTTTTGCATGTAACGCCGGTTATGACCAAAGCGATAACCACGAAGGCCGGGAGCTTATTCATAAAGCAGTTTTGACAATAGACAAGTTTTACGAGTATTTCGTTGCAATGTTGGTCAGCTTACCTGTCTGTCAGCCGCAACCTGTGACGATACCTGTAAGGTAATACGGTTGCAACGGTCCAGGTGGAACTGAAGCAATTCCTCCTTATCATACACAGCAGACAATAACTCCTTCAACATATTCTTTGCGCGGTTAAGCCTGACTTTTACATTCACTTCGCTGATGTCCAGGCAGTCCTGGATCTCGGCAATATGCATGTCCTCAATTTCACGCATAATGAACACTGTCCGGTATATTTCGGGTAGCTGCCTGATCGATCTTTCCAGCAGTGCCTTCAATTCAGTGTTATCCAGGTTGTTAAGCGGTGTTCTGTTGAGGCCGGGCAGGCGTTCCTGTAATTCCTGTTCCATTGCAGAATCATCCAGGATGATTGTTCTACCTCTCAACCTTAAGCGAAGCAGGCATTCGTTGATCATGATCCTGGTCAGCCAGGTTGCGAAACCGGACTTAAAAGAGAATTTTGAAAGACTAAAGTACGCATTCATATATGCTACCTGCATCGCATCTTCAATTTCAACATCATCATTGATAATAGACATACCAACGCGGTAAAGCCTGCGGTTATACCGTTTCACAATGACAGAGTATAATTCATTTTCACCATGGAGTATTCTTTCAATAATCTCCTGGTCTGAAAGGAGGGTTAATGCAGGTGGAACTTCTCTCATTGTTACAACACAAAATTACTTGTTTTTGTAACCTTTTCATGTCGACTTTATCTAATCAATAGATTTATGTCCTTTTCGGTTGCGCGGGAAAATCATATAGGGTTGACATCCGGGACATGAAGTTTATTCCTGCCGAACTGGAAGTGAAGAAAGGTGATAAAGTCGTTTTTGTCAACCATGACCTGGTGAACCACAATGTAATAGATGCTTCGGGTGGGAAGTGGTCGTCGTCCGTGCTTGCCCCGGATTGCAGCTTTCACCCGGTAATGAAAGGAAAAATTGTTATTAGGTAACATTAAAACGAATCCATCATGACCTACAGGAAACAACTGCTTGTTATTTTATCAATGCTCGCAGTGGTGACAATGACCGTTTGTACCCGTACAGACATCGACAAGATCCTGGACCACCATGCACCTCCCAAACTGGTGAATGAAGGAAAGAACATCTTCCGCTTCGACACCTTTGGCGACGAGGAATTCTGGTCGGGGTTGCTTCACATCGACAAAGCTATTGCCGGAAGGGATAATGGTGGCTTTGGCGATGGTGTAAGTCCGAACACCGCCCTGAAAGTGGGACTGAAGGTTGATGCGGAAGCACTGCCTCCGGATGTTGTTGCCAAAATACAATCCGGGGAGATCAGCCTTGACAATCCTGCGTCCACCCTGGCATTGCTTAAGTTAAATGCAGTAGTAGGCGTCAAAGGGAATTTCAATGAAGACGGTTCTCTGAAGAATATCGGGATCACCTGTGCCTCCTGCCATTCCACAGTTGATAATTCCTTCGGGGAGGGAATTGGGAAACGGCTCGACGGATGGCCAAACCGCGACCTGAATGTGGGAGCGATCATTTCACTGACAGACAATGCGCAACCAATAGCTGATTTGTTGCACGTCGACGAGGGCACACTTAGAACGGTTCTTGGTCTCTGGGGTCCCGGAAAATTCTCTGCTATCCTGTTTATGGATGGTAAAGCACTCCGCGACGATGGCAAGGTTGCGGCTAACCTCATCCCCGCGGCATTTGGACTCCGGGACGTGGCGCTAACCACCTATACCGGCTGGGGTGACATCACTTACTGGAACGCTTTTGTTGCCAACCTGGAAATGCATGGCAAAGGAACATTTTTTGATCCCCGCCTGAACGACCCGGTGAAATACCCGATCGCAGTGGAGAACAGCTTCTGGAATGTGAGAAACGATCCCGATCTTATCACAGCAAAGTTGCCTGCATTAAGGTTGTACCAGCACTCACTCGAAGTTCCAAAGCCATCATCCCGGGACTATAATTCAGTTGCAGCCGGAAGAGGTAAGGGACTATTCACCGGGAAAGCGAAATGTGCAACCTGCCACGCAGACCATTTGCTTAAGAATGAAAGCACAATCCTTCATTCGGCAGAAGAATTGGGCATTGACGATTTCGAAGCCATGCGGTCACCGACAGGAAAGTACAGGACTCCACCACTGGGAGGACTCTTTACGAGAACCAAAGGCGGACTTTACCATGATGGCCGGTTTGCTGACTTTAATCAACTTATTAATCATTATAACAAACAGTTCAGGCTTAAACTTAGTGATTCGGAAAAACGTGATCTCGCAGAATACCTGAAATCTTTATAATTCCTTGTCCATTTTCCGGTTGTTCTACTCTGCAATTTTGGGTTGCTTTGCATATGGAAAAGACAATGACCAGGGAAATGCAGACAGACGACATCTTCTACGAGGCGTTAGTTGCAAAAGATAGTTCCTACGAAGGAACCTTCATTGCTGCGGTTAAGACTACCGGGATCTTTTGTCGTCCGACTTGTACAGCAAGGAAGCCGAGGCGGGAGAATGTAGAGTTCTTCCGGGATACGAAAACGGCGATCCTGAAAGGGTACCGCCCATGTAAAGTGTGCCGTCCGCTAGAACAGGCCGGTGAAACCCCGTCATATGTGAGGGAATTACTGGCCGACCTGGGTAATGATCCATCTGTTAAATTCAAAGATTTTGATCTCAGGAAGCGTGGCATAGAACCAGCTACCCTCAGGCGCTGGTTCCTTAAAAACCATGGAATCACCTTCCAGGCTTACCAGCGGATGTTCCGGATCAATTCAGCATTTAAGAAAATCCAGGATGGGGAGAAAATAACGGATACCGCCTACTTATCGGGATTTGAATCACTGAGCGGATTCGGCGATTCATTCAAATCGGTCTTTGGGATCTCGCCCAAAAAAAGCAGGCAACAACAGGTGATAGACCTGGCCAGGATTGAAACTCCACTGGGCACGATGATCGCCTGCGCAACAACAGAAGGCTTATGCCTGCTCGAGTTCTCTGACCGTAAAATGCTGGAGACAGAGTTAAAGACCCTGTCAACCCGGCTGAATGCAACAATCCTGCAGGGTGATAATCCACATTTTATATTGTTGCGGAAAGAGCTTGCTGAATATTTCGACGGTCAACGCAAACAATTCACTGTTCAACTCTTTACTCCCGGTACTGCGTTCCAGCAAAAGGCCTGGAAGGCCCTGGGTGAAATTCCCTATGGTCATACTCGCTCTTACCGGCAGCAGGCCGCTCTGTTACACAGCCCGGAATCAGTGCGTGCGGTTGCGCAGGCGAATGGAATGAATACCATTTCCATCCTTGTGCCCTGTCATCGCGTAATCGGATCGGATGGCAACCTGACGGGATACGGTGGCGGTCTATGGCGCAAGAAGTGGCTGCTCGATTTTGAAAAGGAAAATAATATTGGCTAATTGGCTGCAGTGGCAACACCCATAATAAAATCACGGACCTTCTTCATAACGCTATGCATGTTGATGTCGTCCGTGTTGCTCAATAATACAAACGAAATGCCGGCATCAGGCATAAGCATGAGCTGACTTTTGTAGCCATCATCGCCGCCGGAATGCTCTGCGATGCTCTGTCCCTGGTATTTATAAAGAAACCAACTCAGGCCGATGGAGATCTGCTGTTCTTTGCGGGCAATAAATCCTGGTGTCATCATCATGGCGTGCGTCTTAGGCGTCAGGATCTGCTTGCCTTTATAAACCCCATGGTTCATGTTTGCGATCGCCCAATGCGATAACTCAAGCACATTTGAATTCAGTGTGGAACTTGGTGCATGCATCCGGTTATATGGATAGTATTGCCTCACAGTGGGAGGTATGCCGGTATGTGGACTGGTTCGCAGTGTCCCTTTGATCTCAGGGTAGTAGAAACTGCTCTCATTCATGCCTAATGGAATCAGGATATTTTCTTTGACGTATTGCTCGAAAGTGATTCCGGAAACTTTGGCAATAAGGTCGGCCATCACATCGTAAGCCATATTGCTGTAGTGGAATTCAGTTCCAGGCGCGCTGACCATCTTTTTACCTGTCAGGCTCCTGGTATAACGTTCGGCTGCGCCTGCATCGGCGACAGCCTTTTCCCATTCATAATCTTCGACATCTGGCATTCCGGAAGTATGATTGAGAATCTGGTGTATGGTAATCTGTTTGTAGCGATCATCGGCCAGCCGGAAGTAAGGTAGATATTTAACCAGTGGTTCTTCAAGGCCTACCAGGCCTTTTTCCACGAGTTGCATCACCGCTGTTGCCGTAAAAGTTTTCGAGATGGATGCCACATGAAAGATCTTCCTGGGCGTAAGTTTTTCTTCCATGATCACATTTCCTACCCCGAATGCATTGGCATAGACTATATCCTGTCCACGGGTGATCGCAACAGTGATACCCGGCACCCCGCCGGTATCTATAAGCGACTGCAGGTAGGATTCGATTTTTATTAATGTCGTGCTGTCAGTCCGCGGTGTAACCTGTGCATTGATTACCGTTGTGCATGCCAGACTTATCGTGATGAGGAATACTACAAGGAAGGTTTTTCTGATCATTTTTTGTTATATTCCAGTAGATGAAAGTTAAGAAAACTTACACAACCTCCGCTAATTGAAGACCTATGATCCGCCATTATTTCCAGGTGGCATTCCGCAATCTGTGCAGGAACCCGCTATATGCGACAATTAATATAACAGGTCTTGCATTGGGAATGTCGTGTGTATTGCTGGTTGTTTTATTTGTCAGGACTGAACTCAGCTTTGACAATTTTCATTCGAATTCGTCAAGATTGTACCGCATTACAACTACCATCACAGACAAGGAAGGCATTGTAAAAACGGTAGGCTCCACCGGCCAGGTCCAGGGACCGGCATTCAGGGAAGTCATTCCGGAAGTGCAGGAGTTCACCCGTTTTTGGAATGTGGGCGGGTTTAATATCATCGGCAACCAGAAAGCGTTTATACTGCAGGGATTGTTCGCAGACAGCAGTTTCCTGACGATGCTGGATTTTCCGGCCTTGTATGGGAATGCAGGTACCGCTCTCAAACAGCCGGCATCCATAGTGTTAACGGAAAGCACTGCACGCAAATATTTCGGCCGTACGGATGTGTTGGGGGAAGTTCTTAAAATCGAGGAACAGGGCTTTCAGCCGCTGACAGTTACCGCCGTGCTGAAGGATATTCCACCAAATTCTTCCATCAGGTTTGATGCCCTGCTTCCATTCCGGTTCGTCGAGACATTCTTTAAAGACGGGTTCTGGTTCAATCAATACCTAAGCACATTCATATTGCTTCAACCTGGTGCCGACCCAGCAAATGTTGCAAAGAAGTTCAATGCAGTATTTGCAGGGAAATCGAAAGAACAACTGGAAGATCCCAGGCAGACAGAGGGCTTTCCTGTACAGCTGAAAATGGGGCTGCAGCCTATCAGTGACATGCACCTGGGTACTGAGTCTGTTTCAAATGATAGTGCGGTCTTGTTGGGGAGCAGTCATACTGCGAACAATATGCTCATTGGCATTGCTGCATTTATCCTCCTGATGGCAACCATCAACTTCGTGAACCTGGCAATTGCTCAATCGCTTAAAAGGACCCGGGAAATCGGGATCCGGAAGATTAATGGTGGCAGTCGCCGGCAACTTGTTAGCCAGTTCATGCTGGAAGCGGGTGTGCTGTGTTTGACTGCATTCCTTCTGTCCATTGCCGTTAGTTTCCTGCTCCTGCCAACTTTCAATATTCTCACTAACCGGCAGATCCGCTTTGACCTGCTCAACGAGACTTCCACATTGATTGTACTGGCGGGTGTGGTGGTAACCAGTACTATCCTTACCGGGCTTTATCCTGCATGGATAGTTTCCCGCGTTAATGCAGTTGCGGTACTTTATAACAGGCAGAAGTTATCCTCGCGCGGATGGGTAGGAAAGAGTCTCGTCATCTTCCAGTTCACACTTGCGATCGGGCTGATAATCGCTTCTCTCGTGTATAACAGGCAGATGAATTTTATGCTGAACAAAGACCTTGGTTATACGCCACAGGGTCTGATCCAGGTTAGTCTGCCACCGCAGCGGGACCCGGACAAACTGGTAAATATGTTCCGTAATGAACTTGTTTCAGAGCCCTCCGTGTTAAGTGTTTCCGGCAGCAACTCATGGGGTACGGGGAACCCGGTGCGCTTCGGTGACCGGGAGATCGCGACTGTGAAGCTGCGGACCGATGAGCAGTTTATCCCGGTAATGGGAATCCAATTGACAGCGGGAAGAAATTTTTCTTCTTCCATGGGAGCAGATTCGCTTCAATCAATAATTGTCAACGAAACATTTGTAAAACAGGCGGGATGGCAGCATGCGATCGGTCAACAGGTGAAGACAACAGATTGGGAAGGAGAACTTAACAGGACGGTAATCGGTGTCATAAAAGATTATCATTACAGCTCAATGCGTGAAAAGATAGGCCCCCAGGTGCTGGTCATGAAACACTATGGAAACCTGGTTGTGAAAACGCAGCCCGGCCAATCTGTACGGGCGTTGGGCAGGCTGGAAAAACTATATAAAAGCAAGCTTCCGGACAGCCCTTTCCAGTTCAGTTTCCTTGATGAGGAGATCAGGAACCAGTACCAGCAGGAAAAGCTCTGGCAACGGATCATCGGATATGCCACATTGCTGGCTATTGTAATCAGTTGCCTGGGATTGTTTGGACTATCCCTGTTCGCGGCCCGGCTTCGCATCCGGGAGATCGGGATTCGTAAAGTTCTGGGTGCAACTGAAATGAATATTGTAGGCATTTTGTCTTTCGATTTCCTCAAGCCGGTTGGTTTAGCGCTTTTGATGACCATGCCATTAAGCTGGTTGCTGATGAACAAGTGGCTGGAGAATTTTGCTTACAGGATTACAATTAGCTGGTGGATCTACTTTTCAGCAGCACTCATTTCGCTGGCAATAGCGCTGTTTACCATCGGTTACCAGGCGATCCGCGCGGCTTTAGCGAACCCGGTCGACAGTTTGAGAAGTGAATGATTGTTTTTATATTCCGATCAAATAACCTTATGTCCAACTATTTCACATATGCCCGGTTCCAGACCATGGATGATGCGGAAATGCTCACGGATATGCTTACGAGGCACTCCGTGAAGTACAGAATAGAGCATGAAGCAAACCAGTTGGACAAAATTTATTTAGGTGAAAGCCTCGATCCGCTTTTCGTAATTAAAATTCAGCAGAAGGATTTTCGTGGTGTAAACAAGTTGTTGTCTTCACAGGCAGATGCAGATATCAAACACCCTCAGTTCCATCACTACTTCAGGGGTTATGATCAGCATGAGCTCGAGGAAGTAATCCGGAACCCGAATGACTGGAATGCCTACGACCACCGGATGGCAGTGCTTCTCTTAAATCGGGTTACCGGTGGACTTTCCCCTGTTGACATGCAAATCGCATTTTCATACCGGCCTGAGACGTTGGAATTCAAATGGATCATGGTTGGCTATGCCTTAAGTTGCCTTACTATTTTTGGGGTGTTTTTTGGCCTCGCCATCACGCAGGCAAAGAAAGCGCTGCCTGACGGTGAACTGGTTCAGATCTATGACAGGCAGACAATCGGGCACGGAAAAAATATGGTTGTTTTTGGAACGATTACTGCAGCCGTTGTGATCTTTTTTAAATTCATCGGTTAGCACAGTCAGGCGAAGGACATATCCAGAACAAAGTAAAATTTGTACAAGACGGAATTCCTGTTCTATTTCGACAGGTTGAAAAAAGCGAATATCGTGTATAATTAAAGGGACATGGAAAGATATACGCTGCAGCAGCTGGTGGTCTATTTCCTGAAGCTTGGAACCATAGGCTTTGGTGGTCCTGTAGCCCTTGTGGGTTATATGCACCGTGACCTCGTGGAGAAACGGCAATGGATAACCGAAGAAGACTACAGGGAAGGGATGGCGCTGTCACAGCTAGCACCCGGTCCGCTTGCTGCGCAATTGGCCATTTATATCGGGTTCATTCATTATCGGATCATAGGCGCTACGCTTGCAGGGCTTGCCTTTGTCCTGCCTTCTTTCATCATCGTGCTTGCACTCGGATTTGCCTACGTACATGCAGGTGGGCTGCCATGGATGCAGGCAATATTTTACGGGATAGGGGCAGCTGTGATCGGAATTATAACCATCAGCGGCTATAAACTGGTGCGGAAAAGCCTCGGGAGTGACAAGCTTTTGTGGATCATCTCCATTGTACTTGCAATTTCTACAGCACTCACTGAGAAAGAAAATATCTGGCTGATTCTTGCAGGTGGTGCAGCGGTATGGTTTTACCGTGAGCCGTTGGCACGCAAGATCCTAGGTACCTGGTACCCGCTTCCGATGTTGTTACAAGTGCAACAGAATTTTTTCCAGGATGAAAAGCTGGCATCACTGGGTTGGTTTTTTTTCAAGGCCGGAGCATTTGTATTTGGCAGCGGACTTGCTATCGTCCCATTTCTTTATGGTGGAGTTGTCAAAGATTACCAGTGGCTGAATGAGCAGCAATTCCTCGATTCCGTTGCTGTTGCGATGATCACCCCGGGACCGGTAGTTATAACGGTTGGCTTTATCGGTTACCTTGTTGCCGGAGTGCCGGGTGCATGTGTCGCTGCACTGGCAACTTTTCTTCCCTGTTATCTATGCACTGTGTTGCCGGCACCTTATTTCCGGAAATACGGAAAGCATCCGGGAATTAAAGCCTGGGTCGACGGCATTACTGCCGGGGCGATCGGCGCTATTGCAGGTGCAGTGTTTGTATTGGGGAAAAGACAACTTACCGATCTCCCTTCGATATGCATTGCATTAATAACCATTCTGTTACTGTTGAAGTTCAGGAAATTGCCTGAGCCGCTTTTAATCCTGCTTGCTGCAATAACGGGCCTGCTCATACGTTTCTATTCGTCGTAGTTAACAATACTTTATCCTGTCGTAGCTTTTAAATGAAAGGAACATTTTTCATCTTGATGAAGAATTCAATTCTACCCCTATGACGATAACTCTACTCAGAAACCTATGTTTCCTCATGCTGCTGGCATCATGTGCTTCCAGCTCAAAAAACACCGCCAGGGAAAACTCCCAGCCTGTAATTTTTGATACTACCGTTTACGAAGAACCGAAAATTGCCACGGATCGGAAACCATTATCATTGATGGATCTTCCGCAAAGCCAGCATGGCGGTTTTGTTCTTGCGCCAGGTTTTTATGAAGCGGAATTCAAGACTTATTGCCTTCAACCTGGTACGCCTGATCCTTCTGTAGGCGATGCATATATCCAGGGCCCTGTAACTGGTTACCGTAAAGAAATAGTTGAATCGGTATTGATGAATTCAAGAGATTATACTTCGGTAAATCAGCGGAATGTACAGTTGCTTTTGTGGTCTGTAGTCAGCGGATCAAATTTCAATAAACTTTCATCGGAAGTGCAGGCCGATGCCGCCAGGCTGCTTACGCCAAAACAGATCTTTGAATTGAAAGGCGGTGTAATAGGTGTGATCCAGACTGTATCCAATGCGACCGGAATTTTAAGTGCGAATAAGGACATTCAAAGGCTGTTTGAATTCGGGTCAAGTTCTTACGAAACCATTGAACGACTCGCTGTATTGAAAGAACCATCACGCGTACTCCGGTCAGGCGTAAAAGCAGACCAGTGGTACCGGCAGAAGGAAAACTATTATGTGCGTTATTTCCCTCTGGGTTATAAAAGAGTAAAGATCCAGGTATATGTACCGGATGGTCTCCTTGATGCGGACAATAAATCGGGCGGCGATTATGTAGTATTTGATCCCACTGGTCAGCAGGCTTATCCGGCGTTTACAAATGCACAACGATTGGGTGTAGGTGCGCCTGTAATCGAGATTGTAAGGGTGATCATCCAGGTAAATAAAGAATTGGGGAGACCGGGGCGTGTGCCAGACAGGAAGAAACCGGAGCCGACCAATCCTAAAGCGCCAACCGGGCCAAAGGGAATTTAACCCTGGTCAGCGAAACAGGCTGGGTCCCGCTGATATTACCGGAAGCTTTCGTAAATTATGTGAGAATTTTCTTTGTCACCCTTATTCTTATTACCATGGCAAAGCAACTATTCTTTGACATAGATGCGCGAAGCAAAATGAAAAGGGGCGTTGACATACTCGCCAATGCCGTGAAAGTAACGTTAGGTCCCAAAGGGCGTAATGTAGTAATGGAAAAGAAATTCGGCGCATCTGCCATAACGAAAGATGGCGTGAGTGTTGCGCGCGACATTGAGTTGGAAGACCCCATTGAGAACATGGGCGCGCAAATGGTAAAGCAGGTCGCCTCCAAAACTTCTGATATCGCAGGTGATGGAACAACTACTGCAACTGTACTTGCTCAGGCGATGATCGGGGAGGGACTAAAGAACGTAACAGCAGGGGCAAATCCAATGGACCTGAAACGCGGAATTGAGAAAGCCGTAAGCGCGATCGTCGCCCACCTCAAAACCCAGTCGATTCCGGTAGGCAGCGATACCGGTAAAATATTCCAGGTTGCTGCAATCTCCGCCAACAATGATGAAATGATCGGCCGACTGATCACCGAAGCCTTCGAAAAAGTGGGCAGGGAAGGGGTTATAACAGTCGAAGAGGCAAAGGGAATTGATACTACTGTAGACGTTGTTGAAGGGATGCAGTTCGATCGCGGTTATATTTCGCCATACTTTGCCACAGACCTGGAAAAAATGCAGGCAGTTCTCGAAGAGCCATACATTTTAATCTGTGATAAAAAGATAGCTTCAATGAAAGATATCATTGGAATTCTTGAACCCATTGCTCAAAGCGGACGACCCTTACTGATTATTGCCGAGGATGTGGAAGGCGAGGCATTGGGAACTCTGGTCGTAAACAGACTTCGTGGAACGCTAAAAGTGGCAGCAGTTAAGGCACCGGGCTTTGGTGACCGCAGGAAGGAAATGTTGCAGGATATTGCTGTTCTCACGAAGGGAGTCATGATCAGTGAGGAGCAGGGATACAGGCTGGGGAATGCAGACATGAACTACCTCGGGGCAGCGCAATCTGTAACTATTGATAAAGACACAACTACAATTATCGGTGGAGGTGGGGATAAGGACTCCATCTCCCTACGGGTTAGCCAGATCAAATCACAGGTTGAAGCTTCCACATCTGATTATGACAGGGAAAAACTCCAGGAACGTCTTGCCAGGCTTAGTGGCGGAGTTGCAGTATTGTATATCGGCGCTGCAACAGAAGTGGAAATGAAAGAAAAAAAGGACCGGGTGAATGATGCACTTCATGCTACCCGTGCAGCGGTTGAAGAGGGGATTGTTCCCGGCGGTGGGGTTGCTTACCTCAGGGCGTTGGAGGCATTGAACGAGGTTAAGGGGATTAATGCAGATGAACAAACCGGCGTTAATATCGTGAAACGTGCACTGGAGGAACCACTCCGGCAGATCGTGCTCAACTGCGGTTTGGACGGCAGTGTGGTGGTGCAGAAGGTAAAGGATGGTTCAGGTAATTACGGGTTCAACGCCCGCACCGAGGAATACGAAGACCTCTATGCAGCTGGCGTTATTGATCCCGCAAAAGTTACGCGCATAGCAATTGAGAATGCGGCTTCCATTGCAGGTCTCCTCCTGACCACGGAATGTACAGTTGCTGACAAGCCGAAGAAAGATGAATCCTATCCGCCCGGCGGCATGCCTGGCATGGGCGGAATGGACTACTGAAGATTACCTGACCAGCTTCAGTTCATCAACCAGGTGTTTTGCTCCACCGAGCTTGTCGATACACCAGAGTACATAACGGATATCAACACAGATGGTGCGGTTCAGGTCCTTGTCGAATGCAATCTTATGACTCAGCGCTTCATAGTTGCCATCGAAAGCAAGGCCGATAAGATTTCCGTTCGCATCCATAACAGGTGATCCTGAATTACCTCCCGTAATGTCATTGGTAGTTATAAATCCTACTACAAGATCGCCCCGCTGTTTGTCTATATATTGCCCATAATCCTTGCGGGAGGCCATGTCAACGAGTGATTTCGGCAGATCGAATTCATAGTCACCCGCTTTGTATTTTTCCAGTACGCCTTTCATCGTGGTGACATAGTCATAAGTAACCGCATCGCGGGGCTTGTAACTTTTTACATTTCCGTAGCTTACCCGCATGGTAAATGTTGCGTCCGGGTAAAACTTTTTTGTTGGGTTCATTTGCATAATGCCCTTCAGGTATAACCGCGCCAGGTCATTATTCCTGTTCATGAATTGTTGCGATAGTGGCGCATACTTACCTGTCCAGTTCTTCACGAAGGCCGAAGTGTACGCAAATGCCGGATCCTGCTGGATGCTTGCCGGATTTTTTTTGATGGCTTCCCATTTGTCGTCGTTTATGAGCCCTGTATTCCGAAAAATATCAGCTGCCCATTTGCGCCAGGTAGCTTCATCTTTCAGGTCGCCATAATTGGCCTTCAATGATTCAAAGTAGCCAATCGGATGCTGGCTTTTGTCTACGTTCTCATAAAACATCCGGGCAGTTGTAGCCAGGATCTTTTCATCGGCGACGAGATTAATACTTTCCAGGATCTGGTGGCGACGCTTTTCCGCTTCTTCAATTGTTTTCTTTAAGTCTTCTGCCTTGGTGTTTGGTGTAACGGCAAGTCGCTCAACATTCATCATGTAGCCCGCAAGCGCTGCAAGTGAAGATCCAAATACGCCTTCATTCAGATAAGTACGGAGTTTGGTATAAGGCGCCCAATCCTGGTACGCTTTCTCCCATTCTGTAAAAATATTCTCAAACTCAGGCTTTCCTTTAGCCCATTGCCTGAATGCTGCTTCTTCCTTTTGTTTCTGTTCGTAGACCTTATATTTAAGCAGCTGTTTGGTCTCGCCGTCGAAAAACTTCCAGTAGTTGGCGATCATTGCATAATCAGATGCAAGCTTCAACTTAACTTCCGGATCCTTTTTCATCTCTTCAAACATATATTTCAGCCGGATATCACGAAGGCCAACGAGAGAGGGATTTTCAACTTCTGTTTTGAGTTTTACGCCATAGGAAGTTTCATACCTGTTGGTACTTCCAGGATAACCGAAGATCATGGCATAATCGCCATCTTTTACACCTTTGATGGAAACGGGTAAATAATGTTTCGGCTTCAGGGGAGAATTATCCGGCGAATAGTCGGCAGGCGCATTATCCTTTCCGGTATAAACCCTGAACACCGAGAAATCACCGGTATGACGTGGCCATTCCCAGTTGTCGGTATCCCCGCCATACTTGCCAATGCTCTCGGGAGGAGTTCCTACAAGCCGGATATCTTTATATCGCTGATATATGAATAAAAGGAACTGGTTGCCTTTGAACAAAGGGCTCACCCGTGCTTCAATACTTTTCACTGAATCCCGGTATTGTGCATTGATCTTTGCGATCACTTCCGATTGTTTCTTCCAGCGGTCTGATCCCGACAATCCCTTTAATGCAGAGTCAACTGTTTTTGTAACATCCTCAATCCGCACCAGGAACTGAACACTCATTCCCTGTGCTGGAATTTCTTCCTGCCTGTTCCTTGCATAAAAACCATCCTTAAGGTAATTTTTTTCAATTGAGCTGGCGTTTGCGATCGCATCATAACCGCAATGGTGATTGGTGAAGATGAGGCCCTGGCTGCTCACAATTTCTCCCGTACAACCACCACCGAAAATGATGATCGCATCCTTGACACTTGCCTTATTGATGCTGTACAATTGTTCAGGTGTAAGTTTCAGCCCGCGTTTAACCATGTCCGCATACACTTGCTTTCCCAGCAGCAGCGGAAGCCACATACCCTCGTCCGCATAACCGCGTACGAAATGAAACAAAAGAACAATTGCTACTACCAGTTTTTTCATAACGCGAAGATTTCACCCTGCAAAGTACACGTAAATTTTCAATGGGGCATGCAACGTATATACAGTTGTAGTCATCTGAAATATATCTACTCAAACTATCATGATACTATCTACAACCAACCAACTAGATAACCGCCCGGTTCAACAATACCTCGGCGTGGTAACTGCTGAAACCATTATCGGCGCAAATGTGATCAAAGACATATTTGCGGGACTTCGCGATTTCTTCGGTGGTCGTTCCGGGACTTATGAACGCGTATTGCAGGAAGCTAAAGACACCGCGCTCCAGGAATTGATGAGCAAAGGACATTTGTTAGGTGCAAATGCGATCATTGGCGTGGATCTCGACTTTGAAACAATCGGTTCAAACGGTAGCATGCTGATGGTAATTGCTTCCGGAACTGCGGTAAAAATTTAAATATACCCGATAGTGTCATTGGGCCGTGCCGCGTAGCAGCAGTGCTTCTAAGCGCGGCTGTGATTTCAAACGACTATCTATCTGGTGGCGAACACTATCCGACATGAACCAGTTCATGGCATATGGTCCATTCGACAATGTGTCACTCCTGATTTCAAGGTCATTGTATAAATGGATGGGGTAATATGTCGCTTTAATATCCTTCAGATAAGTAATGATGCGCCTGTCGTTGACTGTTGTTTGCATGTCGTAGGCCCCGATTATGGTTAACAATGGTGCCAGTACATCGTTCTTGAACGGGCCAATCGGAACGAGTGGTACAGTTCCCTGCGGGCTGTTCGTTATGTGAATTACCCGCAACGAGATTTTACTGAAGCGATTCCTGAGAATGCTGTCTTTGGAAGCAGACATAACCTGGAACATATTCCGGATCATTTCCTGTACAACTCCTGCACCGGAGTTGTCAAAATATCCGCCGTCGACGAAATAATTGGCGCGCAATGTGTCGCCGGGTTTCGTTGAGTCGCGGGGCGGACGGTAACTGTCTATCCTGCCGGCCGGGCTTATGAATGGAAAACGTGCACCCAGGATGGCCGCAGTACTCATGCGGATTGTTTTATCCTGTTGAAGTAGTCCAAGCACATCAACCCTGCGGTTGAAGATCTCCGGGGAAAGCGAAATGTTGGAGACGACACCCGGACTGCCATCCTTTACTCTCGTGGTATTGATGAACAATATTGGCAGGTTGTGTTGCCTGCCTTTGAGGGTAATGGCTTCATCAAACCAGGTAGAGTCGAAACCCACATAATAATAGCTGTCGTCGCGTGCCCGTTCGAAAGCCTGTTCCAGAGCTTCTGCGCGGTCTTCATCCGGGATGAGAAGGTTCAGAACAGGTATGTAATTGAAGAAATCCGCTCCCAGCATGCGTCCCATTGTGTAAGTCAGGAAATCCTGCCGCAGGTAGTTGCGCGCGGCAGTTTCAAATCCGACTGTCGGAGCTTTTTCCTGCTGGTGCATCAGCATATTGTAGTAGGTAGCTATGCCGACTCCGCCGCCGGAAGTGCCCGACAAACAAAAGAGCTGCCGGGAGAATCTTGTACTACCCCGTCGGATCGAAGAATCTTCCAGTCTGCCCAATACGGAAGCCACCCAATATGCCGAACGCGATGCGCCTCCATTGGCCAGCACGACATACATCGGGTAGGAATTCATGGTATCAATCTCCGGCCGGTCACGAAGCCACCGGTTTAAGTATTCTGACAGGTCCTGCCGATGCCTGTAAATATCGGGCCGGACGTTCCTGGTACTGAGTTTTTCATTCCTGACCCTGTGGTGATCTGGCGTAGGAAGAAATGCCGCCAGTATGAATATGAAGAAGTGAAGATTGAGTCCAATCTTGCAGGACAGTCCTGAAACGATATTGCCAAACCCCATTAATACTGTAAAAGCCAGTAACATGAAGGGTAGTGGCCCGACGAATGCGCCTGCACCCATGAACAGCACCACCGAGAGATATGCAGAGAGGCCCACGAGACAGATCAGGTTGAATGCCGCGAAGTATCCTCTTTCTTCCTTTGGCAGATGGAGAAAGGCCATCAGCTTGTCTGCATATTTTCGCCATCCGTGATAGTGTACCTGCGTAATACGGGCAGACCGTCTTTCGAGTTCCTGCATCCGGTGTCGCCGGAGGTTGATGTACAACATATACACCAGCAGCAGGATTAATATGAGCAGGATTATAAAAAATGGTTTGCGGAAAAGGCCAGAGTAAGAGAAAATTATCAACAGCAGGGGAACAAGTATGGCAGCGGTGAGCAGCAGGGCTTTGAGCATCCTGCCTTCCCTTGCAAACCCGCTCAGGCGTATCATCTGCCTGTCGGCAAGCCAGAGCAGGATCATTCCAGCTATGAGAAAGAGAAAAGGTTGCGCGGTAAGCCAGGTGAGCTGGTCAAATAACGTCAGTAACGCCAGCACAATTACCAACAGGCATGAATAGCCGATAATACGTGGAAACCTGTGTAGGAAACGCAATTCCATCCGGTTCCAGTCTGTTCGCTGGCTGGTCTTGATGTATGCTACCATGCGGGATGCATACCAGCTGACATATACCCAGAAAATTATGGCAACCAGGAAAATAAACTTTGTGAGCAGGTTATTGCCCGGCGACCCCTTCGTTTCAGTGAAAGCAATTAAAATATCTTTTCCCTGGCCCAACTGGGTAAGGCAGATGAGCGCCAGTGCAACAAACAACAGCGAAGGGAAGAAGAGCCAGATACAGCGTAACAGATTAGCCAGAAATTGTACCAGGTAATTGTTGCGCATGTATTGAATTTTATGGGGATGGCTGGTTCAGCACTTTCCACAACAGGTCTTTCAATTCGGACAAACCCTGTTGGGTAACCGAAGATATAAAGACATGTGGAATATCCGGCGGTAGTTCCCGGCTGATTGCTTCTTTCAATTCATCGTCAAGCATATCGCTTTTGCTGACCGCGATCACAAAATCTTTCTGCAGCATTTCCGGGTTGTATTGTTCCAGTTCGTTATGCAGGATATCATATTCCTTTTTGTGGTCTTTACTATCTGCAGGGATCATGAACAACAGGATACTGTTCCGTTCAATGTGGCGCAGGAAGCGGTGTCCAAGGCCGCGGCCTTCTGCTGCGCCTTCGATAATGCCGGGGAGGTCCGCAATACAAAATGAAGTGCCGTTACGGTATTCAACCATTCCCAGTTGCGGGTTGATGGTTGTGAAAGCGTAATCTGCGATTTTGGGCTTTGCGGCAGTAACTACGCTCAGCAATGTGGATTTCCCGGCGTTGGGGAAACCTACGAGCCCTACATCTGCCAGTACTTTCAGTTCCAGGATTTTGAAGCCTTCCTGTCCGGGTTCTCCTGGCTGGGCATATTCAGGTGCCTGGTTGGTCGGAGTGGCGAATTGTGCGTTCCCGAGTCCGCCCCTGCCTCCCGGCATCAGGATTACTTCCTGGCCATCTTCCAGGATCTCGGCCTCTTTGACGCCGGTTTCTTCATCGAGGGCAATAGTTCCGAGAGGTACATCTATGTAAACATCTTTTCCGCTGCGACCAGTAGAGTTGTTTCCGCTGCCGCTTTCGCCATTTTCAGCGAGGATGTTTTTATGGTAACGAAGGTGCAGGAGGGTCCAAAGGTTCTTATTTCCCCTGAGGATAATATGGGCTCCCCGTCCGCCGTCGCCGCCGTCGGGACCGGCCATTGGATTGAATTTGGTACGCATGAAATGTTTACTGCCCGCACCACCATGGCCACTTCGGCAAAACACCTTGATCTGATCGACAAAATTTGATTTCTCTGCCACGTTTAAACGCTGTTAGGATGCGAAGGTAAACTCTTCCACGTTTCATAAAGCTTTTCCTGGTCAGGCCGGTCTTCAGGAACCGATTCCAAAGGCTCGCAGGGTGACCAGTCGGCCTTCATTTCCGCTGCCAGGGACTGGTACAGCCGGGTGCCGCGCGATTTCCATCCGATCATTTCATCACTCACTTCCTTGATTATCCTGGCCGGATTTCCAACCACCAGGCTCCGGGACGGAATTATTGTTCCTTCCCCGATAAAGCTCAGGGCGCCGACAATAGATTCGTCCCCGAGTTCCACGTGGTCCATCAGTACACTGTTCATGCCCACCAGGCAGTTACGGCCGATCTGAGCACCGTGGATCACCGCGCCGTGACCAATATGCGAGCCTTCCTTTAAGCGAACCGTGATACCCGGGAACATATGGATGGTACAATTTTCCTGCACATTGCACCCGTCTTCAAGGACAATGCCGCCCCAATCGCCCCTTAGCGCTGCACCGGGACCTATGTAACAATTTTTGCCTATGATTACATTGCCAGTTACCACAGCCTGTGGATGAACGAAAGATGAAGGATCGACGACGGGCGTAAAGCCCTTGTACGCATAGAACATCTTATACAAGTGTTTTGCCGGTTCGGAAACAGGTGCCCTTGAAAAGTGCCACCTGCTCGTTACGCTGGTTGTGAATAGTGATCAGGTAAACACCCGTGCTCTTTCCGTTGTGAACTTCCTTTGCTTCTGCTAATAACGTATCACCAATGACAACCTGTTTCGTAAATGTTATGGTGACATCAAGGGCTACAGACAAATTGTTGCGGTTATTGCAGGCAAAGGCGAAAGCACTGTCGGCCAGGGAAAAGGCAATTCCCCCATGAGCAATATTGAAACCATTGACCATCTCTTTACGAACCACCATTCTGATTCGGCTGTAACCCTCTTTGATTTCAAGGATTTCAATGCCCAGCCACTGGCTGAATGCATCCTGTTTCATCATCTGGTCCACAACCTGGCGATGACTGACCATATTTATAGTTTCCATGTTTATTTTCCTTTGAAAACGGGAACTCTTTTTTCCAGGAAGCTGAGTACACCTTCATTGAAATCTTCTGTTGCAGCTGCCCGTTGCTGTAGCGTGTCCTCATTCAAAAGTTGTTCCGAAAGTGAATTGGTCAACGACCATTGCAAAGCCTTTTTCGTATACGCGAGACCGGCAGTTGGCATCGATGCAAGCATGTTGGCAATCTTGTTCGCCTCGTTCATAAAGCCCTCGTCTTCGAAATATTTATAAATCATTCCCATCCGTTCTGCCTCTTCTGCACTGATCTTATCGCCCAACATCATAATGGCGCTTGCTTTCTGGTGGCCGATAAGGCGTGGAAGGAAATATGTACCTCCACTGTCGGGAATAAGTCCGATGCGGGAGAAAGCCTGTATAAAGGACGCTGAACGAGATGCCACCACGATATCACAACACAGTGCTATATTGGCGCCTGCGCCGGCTGCAACCCCATTCACAGCTGCTACCACCGGTTTTTTGAGGTCCTGGATGGCCAGGATGATCGGGTTATAATGTTCGGAAAGAATTCTCTTCATACCCGGACCATTAGGATCCACGGCTTCCGCCAGGTCCTGGCCGGCACTGAAGGCCTTGCCTGTTCCAGTGATCAATACGCAACGAACCAGGTCTGTTTCACACGCCTTTAAAGCGTCCTGCATTTCCAGCGCCATATGACGGTTAAAGCTATTGAGCTTGTCCGGCCTGTTCAGTGTAATATAACCAACGGCTTGTTCGATCCTGAAGTCAACTACGTTCATATCTCGATTTTTAGTGGCATTTGAAGTAATCAAAGGGCTCTAAGCAGTTTTCACACCTGTACAATGCCTTGCATGCCGTTGATCCGAACTCACTGATCATTTTGGTGTGCCAGGACTGACAGTGCGGGCACTGAACGGCCTCCTCACGCTTGAAGTACTCGTTATCGCAAACCTGCTGTTTTGGGTTGGGAGCCGCAATTCCGTAGGAGCGGAGTTTGTCTTTACCGGCGTCTGTCATCCATTCGGTTGTCCATGCCGGAGAAAGTACGGTTTTTATGGTAACGGGATCATAGTGTTTCGCCCGGATCAGTAACCGGATCTGCATGGAGATTACGTCCATTGCCGGGCATCCGGAATAAGTAGGAGTAATTGTCACTTCTACTGCCCTGCCTTCTACATGCACCGCACGTACAATACCCAGGTCGATTACCGAAAGAACGGGAACTTCCGGATCCATTACTTCTTCCAGCGCCTTCCAGATTTCCTTTTCAACGGGTGATATATCAGCGGTATTTACCATTCACTGTTGGGGTAGGTTCTTTGAAGGTACTGCATCTCGGCCAGCAGGAAACCTAGCTGTTCTGTGTGAATGCCCTGTTTACCGCCCTGCTGGATCCAGCCCTCTTTTGGGATGGGCAATGTCGCCTGTTCCAGGGTTGCGGTAATTTTTTTCAGCCATTCTTCTTTAAGTGATTCGGGTGCAAAACCGCCTCCCCTGCGCGCCATTTCTTCTTCGTAAGGTGCGGAAAGAAACAGTTCGCCAGTATATTTCCAGAGCGCGTCAATGGCATTGATCATGCGCTCCCGGCTTTCTTCCGTTCCGTCGCCGAGCCGGATCACCCATTCCCCGCTCCACCGAACATGGTAGGTAATTTCTTTAAGAGATTTTTCCGCAATCGCCGAAAGTGTTGTGTCAGCGCTACCTTCCAGCCTGCTGAATAGCAATTGCTGGTATGAGCTGAACAGGAATTGGCGGAGGATCGTTTTTGCCCAGTCGCCCCGGGATTGCTCTACCAGCAGGCAGTTATAAAATTCATTGGCGTCGCGGAGGTAGGCGAGGTCGTCTTCGTCAATTTCTCCGGTGACCTGCTGGAAAGCCGGGGCTTTAATAAGACCGTTTAATTCTGGCTTATTGCCGTTGTATAATGTTGCCGCATACTGGTAGAAGTTTCTCGCCTGGCCGATCAGATCCAGCGCAATATTGGAAATGGCAATATCCTGTTCAAGGATCGGCCCGTGACCCGTCCACTCACTGTTCCTATGACCCAGGATCAGTGCGTTGTCAGCCAGATGCAGCGTGTATAAAAACTCGAAATTCATTTTGTTCTTCTGTGCATTAACTAGTTGATTGACCGTTTTTGCCTTTTCACTTTTAGCTGTTCCCTACATGTGAGTTAGTTCGTCCGGCAGATTGTAAAAAGTAGGATGACGGTAAATTTTATCGTTTGCCGGATCGTAAAGACTTTCGGCTTCATCAGGATTGGAAGCATGAACGTGCTTGCTTTCCACAACCCAGATGCTTACCCCTTCCTGGCGTCGTGTATAAACGTCACGGGCGTTCTCGATGGCCATTTGCGCATCTGCGGCATGCAGGCTGCCGACATGCTTGTGGTCAAGTCCCTGTTTGCTGCGGATAAAGACCTCCCAAAGCGGCCAGTCAGCCGATCCCAGTGTTACTTCTCCTGAGCCTGCTTTTACCTGCTCACGGTCGCCGTAGTCCCCATATAAATATTTGACCATAAAAGTTTTCATATATATAGTTTCTTGGTTCAGATATAGCCTTATTGGCGGTGTTTTTTTGCATAGGCATTGGCTGCCTGCCTCACCCATTCTCCTTCTTCATGTGCTTTCACTCTTGCGTCAAGACGTTCTTTATTACATGGTCCGTTACCACTGATCACACTCCAGAATTCTTCCCAGTTGATCGGCCCGAAATCATAATGCTGCCGAACTTCGTTCCAGTTCAATAAAGGATCAGGCAATGTCATGCCAAGTAATTTTACCTGTTCTGCACAGATGTCGACAAATTTCTGACGCAGCTCATCATTGGTAAACCGCTTGATCTTCCATTTCATGCTCTGTGCCGTATGAGGCGATGCATCGTCTGATGGTCCAAACATCATAACACTTGGCCACCACCATCGGTTGATGGAATCCTGGCACATATGTCGTTGCGCTTCAGTGCCACGGCTAAGGGTAAGCAGGATTTCGAACCCCTGCCGCTGGTGAAAGCTTTCTTCCTTACAAATTCTTACCATCGCCCGGGCATAGGGTCCGTATGATGTACGGCACAACGGCACCTGGTTCATTATTGCCGCACCATCAACCAACCAGCCGATTGCCCCCATATCTGCCCATGAAATTGTCGGGTAATTAAAAATGGAGGAATATTTTGCCTTTCCGTTATGCAGTTGTTCGATCATTTCAGTGCGGCTGGTTCCCAGGGTTTCTGCTGCACTGTACAGGTAAAGACCATGCCCTGCTTCATCCTGCACTTTGGCAATGAGTGTGGCCTTGCGACGTAGGCTAGGAGCGCGGGTAATCCAGTTCCCTTCCGGCAACATTCCAACGATTTCACTGTGGGCATGTTGTGAGATCTGGCGCACGAGGGTTTGACGGTATTTGTCAGGCATCCAGTCCCGTGGTTCGATCCGGATTTCCTGGTCAACCTTGCTGTCAAACACCTGTTCCGGTGTCAGGGCAATCGCCCCCGTTTCTGTCGCAGTGTTCATTATGTAAATGTAGTCAATCCCCTGCTACCATACTAACAAATGTTAGTATATCCCGTCGGGTCCCACCCGTCGGGTCCCACCCGTCGGGTCTCACCCGTCGGGTGAGGATAGGTGAAAACACCTGAAGCTAACGATTACTTAAAACTTCATAATTTGCCGAACAAATTCATATCCCTGCGATTGCATGAATTCCTGTAACGATTCAAAAAAGCCACTCCCTGAGAATATTGCCGTGCAGATAGCTTCGGGAAGCGAAGCTTCTTTCAGGCAATTGTATCATGCATTCTATTCCCGGCTCGTTCAATTTTCTGCTGCGATTACCCGGAACACCGAATCTGCGGAAGAGATAGTAGAGGATGTGTTCGTAAAAATCTGGCAGCAAAAGGAGAAATTCGGAGAGGTCCGGAGCCTCCGGGTCTACCTGTATACAGCAGTAAAAAATGGTTCACTTAACTACGTTTCGACTGCAGCGCGAAGAAATATTACTGCTCCGTTCGATGAAATCGATATCCAGATTGCGGAAGAAACAGTTTTACCCGACCAGATCATGATTACCGCGGAAATGTTCGCCAGGCTCCATACTGCTGTTGAGTCACTGCCGCCACGATGTAAGATGATCTTCAAACTTATCCGCGAAGACGGTCTGAAATACAAAGAAGTAGGAGAGATCCTGAATATTTCCGTTAATACCATCGATGCACAGATGGCTATAGCCGTAAAGCGGCTGATGCTGGCACTTCAGACAGAATGGAAAATCACCCCACCGGCCAAAAAAGTGGAGCGTCAAAAAGGCTGAGGTTAAAAAATATTTGAATCCAGCTTAGTAGAAAGGCGCCAAAAAACTGTCTATGTAGACGGAGATTGCGCCAGCCATGCCAAATAACCATATCTATCTGCTCATATCCAGGAAACTGTCGGGTGAAGCCACGCCGGAAGAACTGGAACGTTTGCAGGATTTATTGGCAGCCAGCACCGATCAACAATTCCAGGCTGAAATCTTATCTGCCTATTTCAACACGCCACATAATTATAACTCCGAGAGCGATATATCGCAGGAGGAAAAAATTCAACGCATACTTCATGCCGGTGATGCATTTGCCCGGGACGAAGAGAATGTTGTCGGGCTGACATCCCTCAAGAGCCGAAGGAAATGGTATTTCGCTGCGGCAGCGGTATTCATGATTATGTTCACAAGTGGATGGTATTTCTTCCATCAAAAAGAAGTGATGATTCATCAGCCCTTACCACGCCAGGTTGCAGGGAACCCGGGGAAGCTGAAAGAAGTGGTCACCAGGTCTGGAGCCCGGACTATGATGGTGCTGCCCGATGGCAGCAAAGTCTGGCTAAATGCTGGCAGCAAGCTCAGGTATGATGAAGACTTCAACAAAAAACTGCGAGAAGTTGAACTTGAGGGCGAAGGATTTTTTGATGTCGTAAAAAATCCTAAAATGCCTTTCATCGTCCATACATCAGATATTGACATCAGGGTGCTGGGGACAGCCTTCAATGTTAAATCATATGCCGGGGATGATAATATTGAAGCCACATTGCTGCGGGGACAGATTGAAGTGGTTAGAAAAGACGATCCGTCAGCGCCGAAAGTAATCCTGAAACCGAACGAGAAACTGATATTCTCAAGAGAAGTAACTCCTGCTCGCGTGCGGTCTGCCGATAAAATACCAGATACCGTACCGATGTCTCCGGTGATTTCAATTACACCTGTTTCCGGCTCTATTCCTGACAGCGAAAAATCGGAAACCAGCTGGTTATATAACCGACTGGTATTCGAGGGCGACAGTTTTGCCGAACTGGCGCGCAAAATGGAAAGATGGTACGATGTAAAAATTGTATTCAGGGATGAACGTTTGCAGCACATAAGATTATCAGGTGTCTTTGATAATGAGGGACTCGAGCAGGCCCTGCAGGCACTGCAGATCATCACACCTTATTCATATGAGATCAACGGAAAGGAGGTCGTACTATATGAGAAGTAAAACACATTCGCCATAAGAAGGTAAAAACGGGAAATGTTGCCGCATTCCCCGCTGATGGATTTTTGATCAGAAACTTGTGTGTTTGACCGCACAGGCAAGTTTCCTATTTAGTAAACCCACAATTGTAAATGTATGAAAAAATGTCAACCCCCTTTACGGCGGGGGACAAAACGATTGCTCTTTAAAACCCTGGTGATCATGAAGCTATCCTTGCTCTTATTGCTTGTTGGGGTACTGCAGGTTCGGGCTAATGTACTTGCTCAGGGAAACATTACGCTTTCCATGAAGCAGGCAGAAATTGAAAAGGTTCTGAACAGGATTCAGAAATCCGGCGAATTCAAATTCCTCTACAACTTCGATCTGAAAAGTCTTCGCAAAAAAGTTGATGTTAATGTAGAGAATGCCAGCCTGAAAGAAACCCTTGACAACCTCTTTGCGAACACAGATCTCACTTACCGTGTACTTGAAAATAATCTGGTTGCGGTCATTTCCTCAGCACCTGATCAACAGGAAAAACGCATAACCGGCCGCGTTACAAGCGATGCCGGTGAACCCATTTCCGGCGTCAGTGTGATTGTAAAAGGCACAACACGTGGCACTAATTCCGATGTCAATGGGAACTATATGATTACGGTTCCGCCAAATGCAACCCTTGTGCTCAGCGCTATCGGGTTCGAGCAACAGGAAGTGGTTGTGGGTGACCAGGAAGTGGTGAATGTGAAACTGGTCACATCGAATAAGAAACTTGACGAGGTAGTGGTGATCGGATATGGATCCCAGCGACGCAGGGATGTTACCGGCGCTGTGGCAACTGTTACAGCAAAAGATTTTGAAAACAGGCCGGTGGTTACTACTGCACAGGCCTTACAGGGTAAAGCGGCAGGTGTGCAGGTAACGCAGCCTTCCGGTAAACCTGGAGTTGATTTTTCCGTGCGAATCCGCGGAGCCAGTTCTATCAATGCCAATAATGACCCGTTGTATGTTATCGATGGAATCCCGACTACTGATACCCGGGGTCTGAACCCGAACGACATTGAAAACATGCAGGTGTTAAAAGATGCTGCTTCCGCTGCGATCTATGGTGCTCGTGCTGCCAACGGTGTGGTGCTGATCACAACTAAGCGCGGTAAAGCTAACCGTTCCACAGTTGGCTTCAATACTTATCTTGGGTTTAACCAGCTGGCCAACAAGATTGATGTCCTGGATGCAGAGCAATATAAGTTACTGATGACCGAGATCCCCAGTGCAGGCCCTGTTGATCCGGCATATGACAAGAACACCGATTGGGTCGACGAAACTTTTGGAACAGGTGTTAACCAGAACTACCAGCTTTCATTCACCGGGGGCAGTGAAAAAACCCAGTATTTCCTGAGCCTTGGTTACCTGCAGGATAAGGGTATGGTGGACCCTGCAAGGTTCGATCGTTATACTGCACGACTCAACCTCGATAACAAGGTTAACAATTGGCTTAAGGTCGCAGCCAATATCAACTATAACCGTAACAGTACTACGAATACGGGCGATAACCTGAGTTCAGGTCGTGGTGGTGTGATCATGAGCGCCCTTAACACACCGCCGGTTATTGGAATTTACAAAGACGATGGAAGCGGCGAATTCGAGCAGAACCCATACCAGGGGTCATGGGAATCCCCGCTTGCCTACATGAGCCGTTCTGAAAAGACCATAACCAATCGGCTTCTTGCAAACTTCAATGCCGATGTAAGGCTGTTTCCCGGTTTTACCTATAAAATGAACATCGGTACAGATATTTCCAATACTCAGGGTGATACTTATATAGACCCGAAACGTACTGTGTATGGTCGCCAGCAGAATGGCGTTGCGAATACTACACGTAATGATTTCTTCAGTTGGATTTGGGAGAACACGTTAAATTATACCAAAAGATCAGGAGATCATAACCTGAATATTCTCGCCGGCATTTCAGCCCAGGAAAATAACTTCGGCACTTCCTGGATCAATACTCACGACTTGCATGAAACCGTTCCGACCACCAATGCAGGTAATATCATCGATGCGGCAGGAAATACCAAGACTTCAAATTCCCTGGTCTCTAACTTTGCCCGTCTGAATTATGACTTCGCCAGTAAATACCTGCTTTCGGCAGCTTTCCGTTATGATGGTTCATCCAAACTGGCATCCGGGAATAAATGGGATTTTTTCCCGGCATTCACTGCAGGATGGCGGATCTCGTCCGAATCGTTTATGCAGAATGTGGATGCAATAAATGATCTTAAAATCCGGGCCAGCTGGGGCCAGAATGGCAACCAGGAAGGAATTTCTGATTATACTTCTTTCGGGCTTTCAAGCTTCAGCAGGGTGCCGCCCACGAACCCGCTGTCCGGTCCTGCAGTTAAGCCATACAGTATTGCAAATCCCGACCTGACCTGGGAGAAAACCACTTCTTTTAACATCGGGGTTGATGTGTCCATGCTGAACAACAGGCTATCACTAACCGCGGATGCGTATTGGAAACATACAAAAGACCTGATAATGGAAGTTGTGCTGCCGGATTTTATGGGTATTCCCGCACCATTCCTTAGGAATGACGGGGAGTTGAAAAACAAGGGTTTTGAACTGGCTATTTCAAGCAAAAACACTGTAACTGAACTGCGTTGGAATACCGACCTGAACATTTCCTGGAATACCAATGAGATCACGAGTCTGAACCTGATGCCTGTCATCGACGCGGCTAACATCTATTCTACAAATCAGTATGCCACCCGGGCGACTGTAGGTCAACCTCTGGGTGCCTTTTACGGTTATATCTCCAGGGGCGTTGATCCGCAAACTGGAAAAATCATTTATGAAGATCTTGACAAGAATGGCACTATTACTCCTGACGACCGAACATTCATCGGGTATGCCGCTCCCAAATTCATTTATGGTATGACCAATACGCTTAATTACAAGAATTGGGATCTGAATATTTTCATTCAGGGAGTACAGGGCAACGATATTTTCAATGCTACCCGTGTTGACCTGGAAGGTATGTTTGACAGTAAGAACCAGTCAACAGTTGTTCTCGACCGCTGGAAGCAACCTGGTGACATTACAAGTGTACCCGGGGCCGGTGATATCAATAACTCGAACAACTCAACACGTTTTATTGAGGACGGTTCCTTCCTGCGCCTGAAAAGCATCACTTTAAGTTACTCGTTTCCGCAAAAGATGTTACAATCTGTGAAGTTGCAGCGCCTGTCTCTCTACGCTACAGCCCAGAACCTGTTCACAATCACCAGCTACAACGGGTTCGATCCTGAAGTGAACGCCTTCGGAAACAGCAGCAAAGGAACAGAAGTGGGGGTGGATTATGGAACTTATCCGCAGACACGCACGGTGGTTTTTGGACTAAATGTTGAATTCTAAACTGATTGTCATGAAAAAAACGATTATTTATTTATCCATACTCGGAGTCATCGGCACAATGGCTTCCTGCAGCAAATTCCTGGAAAAGGAGCCTATATCAGATCCGATCAGCAATCCTACCGGGGACAGCGCACTTTATAAAACTGCTGATGATGCAGAAAATGGTCTGAAGGCCGTTTATTCAGGCTTCAAAACCGACCAGAGCGAGTTGTTCATGCTGGACATTTTTGTAAATGGCGATGCACGCTCTGACGACAGTTATGCCGGTGCAGATAACCCGGCCAATTTCCAGATCGATGAATTCAAAGTAGTGTCAACCAATGCGAACGTGAGTCGCGACTGGGCATATTACTATGCACTTATAGCTCGTGCAAACAATGTGATAAACAACGTTCCTCTTGTGACCGATCCCGCACTATCAGAATCGAGGAGAAAGGAGATGATAGGAGAAGCAGCATTCGTACGGGCTTACCTGTATTTTGACATGGTACGCATCTGGGGCGAAGTTCCACTGGTATTGAAACAGGTTCAAAGTATCAGTGCAGAGAATTTCGATGAAGTGTATCCGTTACTGTATCCTGTTCGTGATTCTGTTGAGAAAATATACCAGCAGATCATATCTGACCTGAATACTGCTATCGCCGATGGACCAGCTTCCGGCGCAAGCAAGTTCGTAGCAACAAAGGCGGCTGCGCACGCGGTGCTCGCCAAAGTTTACGCAACTATTGAACCGCACGATTGGAATAAAGTGAAAGAACATACAGATGCAGTTCTCGGTTCCGGGTTCGCACTTCTGCCAAACTACGACTGGTTGTGGGATGGTGCCCATGAAAACTCAGTAGAAGCCATCTTCGAAATTGACTGTATCGATTGGGGAACAGGCGGCAATTGGGGAGTGTTCATGTTCTACGGTGATGACTGGAAAAAGTTCAACACACCATCAAATGACCTGGTAAGAGCATTCGATGCGGAAGGGGATGTGATAAGAAAAAATTCATCTATTCAGTTTCTCGATGTCAGTGGCAAGTGGACCGACAGGTATTGGCCCGCAACAACCTATCCATTTATAAACAAGGGACGTGATTTCAGCGGTGGTCAGAACTACATTCTCATTCGCCTTGCAGATATTATTTTGCTCAAAGCGGAAGCACTTAATGAGCTTGGAGACCTCGAAGGTGCGCGGGCATTGGTTGACCAGGTGAGGGATCGCGTAAATCTTGAAGGAACTACTGCCGCTTCCCAGCAGGATATGCGCCTGGCTATTGAAAAGGAAAGACGGCTTGAACTTGCATTTGAAGGTCATCGCTGGTATGACCTGGTTCGCACAGACCGCGCTATTCCAGTAATGAATGCAGTAACCGATGGCAGCGGCGCTAACCTGAACTATGGGTTGAATGAGCAGAAACTGCTCTGGCCAATTCCGCAGTCAGAACGCGACAAGAACAACAAGCTCACTCAAAACCCGGGATACTAATGTTATCCTGATTTCCTAACATTCGTTGGTCTGTGACCCTGGTTGCGGGCCAACGAATTATTTTTTCCAGGCATGCAAAACATTTTCCGATTTTCACTCTTATTTATCTGGTGCACATTCATATTTGCGACCTGTTCCAAAACCTCATCAGGGGGAAACCCACCACCCACGCCACCTGTAGATGATAAGTCTGTGCCTGTTGAATACTGGATCACCAAACCAGATTCAACAGTTCTGCTGCAAAAGCAGGCAGCCAGTCTTTCATTCAATTCCCTGTCCAATGATTATACGGTAATTGATGTTGACAGCTCACAACAGCTACAGCCTATAGAAGGTTTCGGATTTACCTTAACAGGTGGAAGTGCTTATGTGATCAACAAAATGACTCCGGCAGCAAAGGCCGCGCTGCTGAAGGAAATATACACTACTGAAAACAACGGCATCGGAGTTAGTTATATCCGGGTCAGTATCGGCGCATCTGACCTCAACGCAGAAGCATTTACTTATGATGACCTCGCTGACGGTGAGACTGATCTGAATCTCAATAAATTCAGTCTTGAAAAAGATAAGACAGATTTTATACCTGTTCTGAAAGAAGTGCTTCAGCTTAATCCTGGTCTTCCGGTATTGGCTACCCCCTGGAGTGCGCCTGCCTGGATGAAAGATAATAACAGCCTTAAAGGTGGAAGTCTCAAGCCGGAATACTATAGTGTGTATGCACAGTATTTTGTCAGGTATATCCAAGCTATGAAGGCAGAAGGCATTACCATCTCTGCGATCACACCGCAAAACGAGCCCCTGCATCCGGGCAATAACCCAAGCATGTACATGACTGCGGAGCAGCAGACAGTTTTTATCCGCGATCACCTTGGACCTGCGTTCCGGAATGCCGGCATTACAACTAAGATCATTGTATACGATCATAACTGTGATCGTCCTGATTACCCACTGACTATTCTTAATGACGCTGCAGCCCGTGAGTTTGTGCATGGATCAGCGTTTCACTTGTATGCCGGTGATATTAAAGTGCTTTCTGATGTGCATGCTGCATATCCTGATAAAGCACTATATTTTACTGAGCAATACACCGGTTCCGAAGGTCAGTTCAGTGGTGACCTGCAATGGGCACTTAAGAACATAATCATCGGTTCAACCCGTAACTGGAGCAGGGTCGCACTGGAATGGAACCTGGCTAACGATCCGCAATTCGGTCCGCATACTCCCGGCGGGTGCACTACATGTAAAGGAGCAGTTACCATTGACGGCAATTCTTTTAAACGAAATGTAGCCTATTATATAGTTGCCCACGCGTCGAAATTCGTTCCTTCAGGTTCAAAACGAATTACCAGCAATGTCAGTGGCAGTATCCAGAACGTTGCGTTCCTTCGTCCCGATGGGAAAAAAGTATTGATCGTATTAAACGATTCTCAAAACACAGCCAACTTCAGGATAAGGTTCAAGGGTCAGTGGGCAACGACCTCACTGATTGGTGGTGCTGTTGCAACATATATTTGGTAAGCTCAAAAGCAAAATAAAACCGGAACGAAATGAAAAAGATACTTTCTGCAGGTATGATTGCTTTCGCAACACTGGCCGGATGCCAATCCCCTTCAGGTAGAGATAGTGGTGCCGGAGAAGTTGCTTCTACAAAGTCTCCGGACACAAAGCAGTCATTCGATGTAACAGGGAAGGGCGCCCTGATTTACACAACTGCCGATAGTACCAATTACAGGTTGTCGCGTACAGATAGCCTCACGTTCACCGATTTCGGTCAACCGCTCGAAACGCAGCCTTGTATTTTTATTGACCCCTCACATCGCTTCCAGGAACTGTTGGGAGTAGGCGGCGCTCTAACAGACGCGTCAGCTGAAACATTTGCTAAATTACCTGTTCCAAAACAACAGGAGTTTCTGCAGGCGTATTTCAACACGGACAAGGGGATCGGGTATTCGCTTGCCCGGACGAATATTCACAGCTGTGATTTTTCCAGTGGAAGTTACACTTATGTCAGGGAGAATGACAATGAGTTAACGAGCTTCAATGTCGACCACGATAAACAATATCGGATCCCGTTTATTAAAAAGGCAATTGAGGCAGCTGGTGGTAAGCTAACCCTGTTCGCAAGTCCATGGAGTCCCCCGGCATTTATGAAGGACAATAATGACATGTTGCATGGTGGAAAATTGAAACCGGAATCCTTCCAGTCCTGGGCGAATTATTACACCAGGTTTATCAAGGCCTACGAAAAGGAAGGAATTCCCGTATGGGGAGTGTCAGTGCAGAATGAACCGATGGCAAAACAGATCTGGGAGTCATGTATTTATACGGCGGAAGAAGAACGTGATTTTGTTAAGAACTTTCTCGGACCAACAATGGCGAAAGAAGGCCTGGGTGAAAAGAAGATCATTGCCTGGGACCATAACCGTGACCTGGTTTTTCAACGGGCAAATACATTGTTGAGTGACCCGGATGCGGCTAAGTATATCTGGGGTATCGGACACCATTGGTATGAAACATGGACCGGTGGTATGCCGCAGATCGACAACCTGAAACGGGTAAAGGAAGCTTTTCCAAACATAAACCTGATGTTTACTGAAGGTTGCAATGGCCCGTTTCAAATGGAACGTGTCAGGGAATGGCATTGGGGAGAGATCTATGGCCGGAATATGATCAACGATTTCAACGCAGGTACAGTGGGTTGGGCAGACTGGAACATATTGCTTGATGAGACCGGTGGACCGAATCATGTGAAGAATTTCTGTTATTCCCCGATTCACGCTGATACCCGCTCAGGCGAGTTGATTTATACCAGTGCATATTTTTACATTGGTCATATTTCAAAATTTGTACGTCCGGGTGCCCGTCGCATCAGTGCAGCTTCCAGTCGTAGCGAACTGCTTACCACCGCATTCATTAATCCGGATGGTAAACTTGCAATAGTAGTCATGAATGAATCCGGCAAGCGTATTCCCTACCGGTTATGGATAAACGGGAAGGCGACAGGGGAAGTTATAAGCCTTCCGCATTCTATTGTTACTGCAATTATCTGAGTCTGACGAACTGGAATTATTTCGAATCGAAATCGACTACCACGGTTGTACTTCGGGGATGACTTTGGCAGGTCAGGATGAATCCCGCCTCAATCTCTTCCGGCTCGAGTGCATAATTGAGATCCATTTCCACTTCGCCGTTCACCAGTTTGGCGCGGCAGGTGGCGCATACCCCGCCTTTGCAGGCATAGGGGAGATCGGCTCCCTGCTGCAGAGCTCCATCAAGAATACTTTTTCCTTCGAAGGGAAGGTCAAAGTCGAAGGAAGACCCATCCAGCCGCACAGTTACCTTCGAAATTTCACCTTTATCTGAGGTTGATTTTTCTTTTTTTGCAGCCGCTGCCAGGTTTTGCCCGGGAGTATTGAATAGCTCAAAATGAATTTTTCCCGGATCAACACCTTTGGATACCAGGTAGTCACGTGTCAAAAAAATCATGGATTCCGGTCCGCATAAAAAAAAGTGATCAACTTTCTGCCAGTCAATGATATGCCTTCCAAGCTGTTCGCATTTTTCAACATCAATCCGGCCATGATTGAGGTCGGCATCCATTTTTTCCCGGCTTAGCACATGGATTACTCTGAACCGGTCTATGTATTTGTTTTTGAGCGCTTCAAGGCTATCCCTGAAAATAATGGAAGCCCGGTTGCGATTGCCGTACACCAACGTGAAGCTGCTTTCCGGTTCAGTTGCGAGAGTGGTTTTAATTATACTTAGTATCGGAGTTATACCACTTCCGGCAGCAAAAGCAACATATTCTTTTTTGTTTCCCGGGTGAAGCTCCGTATAAAATTTCCCGGTAGGAGGCAGTACTTCAAGTGTATCTCCTTTTTTTAGCTGCGAATTTGCAAAAGCCGAAAAACGTCCATCGGCAACGGATTTGACTGCAACCCTGAGTTCATTGTCCAACGGTGAGCTGCAGATAGAATACGAGCGGCGCAGGTCCTCACCATTTATTGACATTCGCAGCGTTATGTTTTGCCCATGCTGGAATGCAAAGACGTCCTTTAAGGATTCAGGAACTTCAAATGCGACTGATACGCAATCATTGGTTTCGTTTCGGATATCGCAAATAGTAAGTGGATGAAAATGGATGGACATAATGAACGTTCTAACTTTTGGATGTTCAGGCCTTCAGGCCTTCGGTCATGATCAGTACCATGTTGTCTTCAAGTTGCTTCGCGCTGATCTTTTCTCTGCTGCGGTGCCAGCTTTCAATGCCATTAACGGCATGGAGCATTATCAGAACAACAGTCGGGGCATCTACCGGTTTAATTTCATTATTGGCAATGCCGGCTTCAATTATCCCCGCCAGTCTCTTCCTGTATGCCCTGCGCTGATTATGAAAGTTGGAAAGGTATGGATCACTGAGGTGGCGCCAGTCGCGATCCGCAACAATGACCATTTCGTAATGTTGAAACATTTGCCTGATGTGAAAACGCAGCATTGCTTCAACCTTTTTAATTGACGGAAGATCGCTGTTCTCAATTTCATCGAACTTCTGGTTGAATTCATTCGCAACCTTGAAGCAGATCTCCTGTAGCAATTCCTCCTTAGACTGGATATGGTTATAAAGGCTGGCAGCTTCCACGCCCACAGCCTCCGCAAGGTCACGCATGGATGCAGCTTTGAACCCTTTTTCCCTGAATAGCCGGGTTGCGGCTTCAACGATCACTTCTTTTTTCGTGCCGTTGTTTTTGCTCTTGATCTTGGCCATAACTTCCAAATATACAAACGAACGGCTGTTAGTAGAGCGTAAACCCGCTCTACCGCCCGATTATTGGAAAAAAACGGCTACTTTCGCGGCCGGAAAACCGGAAATTGTACGGAATCCGGGAAATTATTCTTATCACCTTCAAAATTCATTGCTCCCCATGTCTTTAATCGCAGTTGGTACCATGGCATTTGATGCTATTGAAACACCCTTTGGAAAAAGCGGCCAGATCGTAGGCGGATCGGCCACCTACTTAGCCTGGAGTGCCTCGAATTTTGTAAAACCCGTTAACCAGCTGTCTGTAATAGGCTACGATTTCCCGAAGGAAGAACTTGACGCGCTGGAAGCCAGGGGGGTAAAACTGGATGGTGTGCAGATCAAACAGGACGAAAAGTCATTTTTCTGGGCTGGACGATATCACCTTGATATGAATACCAGGGATACGCTTGACACCCAACTGAATGTACTCGCCGGTTTTGAGCCGGTTGTACCCGAAAGCTACCAGGGTGCTGAATTCCTGATGCTGGGAAACCTGATGCCGAAGCTGCAACTCAGCGTTATCCGCCAGCTCAAAACCCGCCCCAGGCTCATTGTCCTCGATACTATGAATTTCTGGATGGATACGGCTATGGAAGACCTGGAGGCTGTATTGAAAGAAATTGATGTTCTGATGATCAATGATTCGGAAGCCCGTCAGCTCAGCGGCCAGTTTTCCCTTGTTAAAGCAGCCAAAATCATCCGCAAAATGGGGCCAAAATATCTGGTTATCAAAAAAGGGGAGCATGGCGCACTGCTCTTCCATGAAAACGAAGTGTTCTTTGCTCCGGCGCTTCCACTTGAAGAAGTGTTTGATCCTACCGGGGCTGGTGACACATTTGCCGGTGGATTTATCGGGCATCTTGCTGCCACAAAGGACATCTCTTTTGCAAACATGAAAACAGCCATCATCAAAGGGTCTGCACTTGCATCTTTCTGCGTGGAAAAATTTGGTGCAACCCGCATGAAGGAGATCACAAAGAAAGACATCGATGCCCGGGTGCAGCAGTTCGTTGACCTGGTGAATTTCGAGATTGTAATCAGTGAATAAGCTCTATGGAAAGCCCAGCGTTACCGCATGTCGGTAACGCCGGGTTTTTCCATTCAACCGGAAAATATCCGTTACTACAATATATATTCCGGCAGGCAGCCGGTTTCCTTTTTTATTTTCACCTCTCCAGCTGAACCGTCCACTCGTACCACACAGGGCATTATCTGCAAGTATCTTTTCAAGTTGCCCGTTCCAGTTATAAATACGGATGTTACATATAGTGCCAGGCTCGCTGAACTGATAACGTACTTCGCAGATTTCATCCAGACCGTCTCCGTCCGGCGTGAAAAATTCCGGTACTATTTTTACATCCTCCTTTCCTGATGCGGAAAGAACCTGCGAATTAATATAACCCGGCGTTCCATAACCAGCATGCATGGCTGCAGAGTGCCAGTTATTTCTGTCACCGGAAGCTGTATTCACATCCAATCGTTCGAGCGAAACGCCTTCACGCACGCGTATCAGTGGGGCATGCCAGTTTTCTGAATAATTGACCTCGTCAAGAATCTTACCATCCGAAGTCGCCAGTAATACAGAGCCATTTTTATCCGGATAGGGTGGTAACGATTCCAGACTTATGATTGCCCCCGGGTAACGGGAATGATAATGCTTTTGTAACCAAACTGCATCAGGTGTAAAAACTGCGTATTCGCCTGGGAAAAGGTTCCGGTTATTACATTTTACAGGTCGGGGCGAAGTAATATCCCCACGATTATTTCGGGTAGCCAAAACCAGGGTCTGCAGATTTACAATATTGCTTCCCAAATTGTAAACTTCAATGAAATCGGATCCGCCCGCAGGAGGATTGGTCATGAGTTCATTCAATACGATTCCATTCGCGACACTATCAGGAAGTGCCACCTTCACGGCCTCGCTGTTGGCATCAGCAGGTACTCCCATACAACTGCGGAGCTTAACGGGACCGATCTCATAAATGCGGTTGCGCTCGATTGGCCGGTCGAGCAGCAATTTTACTTCGCTGAAAAAAATCCCACTCGCTTCGGAAGACAGGACAGTGAGTCCTGGAAGAACAGAAAATGATGATGCCACCAACGCTTCTGCGAAATTGACAGTTTCGTTAAATACCAGGATTACACTCAGGCTATCGGGGCACCAGGCATGGCGGAGTTGGAATGGAGGGGCCGTACCTGGCTGGGGTTCATGACTATTTTTTCGCCCGGGTGTACCACCGCTTTCTGCATTACTTGGAAGCCAATTGTCAATCCTGCTGCATGCGCGGCTGAGATCAATCATTTCCAGGCTCCACCCTCCATTGCGTTTTACCCCTTCATACAGTTGCTCATTATAACCGACAGTGTGGACCGGTTTATTGTTCTGATCTGATAGGATCACGGTGTCACCTGCGTTAGTAAGGGCCGGAAAAGGGGAAATGGCAATTGTACGGCCCAGCCTTGAAAAGCCAGCCTTGCCATTAATTGAACAAATGATCACTATATCCCCGGGTAAGAGCACCGAACTGTCTGGTAATTTGCCTGTCGTTCGCCCATTCGAAACAGTCCAGCCTGAAATATCCAGCTCTACACCGCTGACATTTGTTAGCTCAATAAATTCTTCTTCCGGTAATCCAACAGAAGGCGAGGGGTCTGGGAAGACCTCACTGATCACCACCTGAAATGCCTGACCAGCAAGGCTTTCCGCCAACATTACCAGAACCGCACAAAACCATGTTCTCATCATAAACCAAAACTAACAGGCTCCGGCACTATTTGCAATAGCAAAGAATTATTTGGGTGAAAACACCCTGCACCTTATTTTCGCAAACTATGACAATGATGAAACATACAACGAAGATTAAGAAACAGCTCCCCAACCAGGAAGGTGTATAATTGTAGTGTATGTTCTCAAAATAGACTCAAGCCTTCCCAAACGGGGAGGCTTTTTTTTTAAACCAAAAGCATACAAACGAAAATGAAAGTCGCAGTTGTCGGTGCCACCGGTCTCGTCGGCACCAAAATGTTACAGGTTCTGGCAGAACGTAATTTCCCCGTTACCGAACTTCTTCCGGTAGCTTCTGAAAGGTCCGTTGGAAAAGAAGTGGAATTCAAGGGAAAGAAATACAAGGTGGTTAGCATGACAGACGCGATTGCTGCCAAACCCGCTGTTGCGATTTTTTCAGCCGGTGGTGGTACGTCACTTGAGTGGGCTCCGAAATTTGCAGAAGCAGGTATAACTGTTATCGACAATTCTTCCGCCTGGAGGATGGATCCTACAAAAGCACTTGTGGTTCCAGAGATTAATGCTGATATTCTTACAAAGGACCACAAGATCATTGCAAATCCTAATTGTTCAACCATCCAGATGGTTGTTGCGTTGAACCCACTTCACAAAAAATATAACATCAAGAGGCTGGTGGTTTCTACCTACCAGAGTGTTACAGGAACCGGCGTAAAAGCTGTTACTCAGCTGATGAACGAGCGCAATGGTGTGGAAGGTGAGATGGCGTATAAATATCCAATTGATCTTAACGTAATTCCTCAGATTGACGTTTTCCTGGACAACGGCTACACAAAGGAGGAAATGAAGATGGTCAATGAGACCAAAAAGATCATGCGTGACGACAGCATCCGTGTAACTTCTACAACTGTGCGCATACCTGTAATGGGTGGACATAGTGAGAGCGTAAATGTGGAATTTGAGAGTGACTTTAACCTGGAGGAAGTAAGATCACTCCTGTCAACATCACCTGGGGTGGTAGTGGTGGATGATCCTGCCAACGCACAATACCCGATGCCCAAAGACGCACATGAGCGTGATGATGTATTTGTTGGCCGCCTGCGTCGCGATGAATCACAGCCGAATACTCTAAACATGTGGATCGTCAGTGATAACCTTAGAAAAGGTGCCGCAACAAATGCTGTTCAGATAGCTGAATACCTGGTTGAAAAAAATCTTCTTGCGGTTTAATATTGAAATCACCGGTAGTCGAAGAGACTACCGGTGATTTTTTATTTTATCAGTTCGCTTCCTTGATATAGCCCCAGCCTTCCTTTTGTTTCGCCACAATTTCGATGATTGCATCGGGAACAACTTTCACCCCGGCTACAAGGTGGCTTTGGTCAACATTGTATCGTTTCATGGTTTGAGCACATACGACAATGTCAACATTCTTCTGATTGGCAAGTTTCCGGATGTCATCGCCTACGACAGTCTTATCCTTCAGCACCATATTGATTGCTCCGCCATAGATGACCACTTCCAACCTGGAATCCGGGTATGCTTTGCTGGTGCCGGCTACATGGCGCACGAGCGTATGATGATCAGCGGTGTCCTTGCTGGTGATGTCAAGAAGAATCCTATGTGCCGAAGCCTGAGGATAACAGTAGGCTGCCGCCAGTAAAAGCAGCGCTGTCAGGAGCTTGTACTTTTTCATGACGTAACATTTGTGTACTATAATTTATGCCTTTTTTTTCGTATCTTCTCTGCATCCCCATAGATGCAAGTTCTTTTCCATTCTTCATTTAAAGCCTATGTTATGTCAGTGAATAAGCATTCCCATCAAACCGGTCGTCGTAGTTTTTTGGAATCACTGGCCACCGGAGCGGCAGCCCTCAGCATCGCCACTTTATCTGCTCCATTAAGTCTGCAGGCTGCAGCAGATCACCTGGCATCCGATACCTTTTCAGATCCTGATGAATGGTTTAACAAAATCAGAGGAAAACATCGTGTAGTTTTTGATGTACCCGAACCTAATGGCGTTTTTCCATTTGCATGGCCACGCATTTTCCTGGTTACCAATTCAAAAACAGGTACACCGGAGAAAGATTGCAGTGTAGTTGTGGTGCTACGCCACAATGCTATGGGATATGCATTGAATGAAAACGTCTGGAGCAAATACAAACTCGGAGAGGCACTTGAAATTCCAGAGCCTGGCGGCAAAAATCCTGCAGCCAAAAACCCTTTCTGGCAACCTGCACAAGGAACTTTTAATGTGCCGGGACTTGGACCCGTTGCAATCGGAATTAATGAACTCCAGAGTAGTGGAGTGATGTTCTGCGTTTGTGATATGGCTCTTACCGTATATAGTGCTGCAGTTGCAGGTAAAACCAACCAGGATCCGGCCACAGTCAGAAAAGATTGGGTGGAAGGTGTATTGCCCGGTATCCAGGTCGTGCCGTCCGGCGTCTGGGCACTCGGACGTGCTGCTGAAAAGGGTTGTGCATATATTTATGCCAGCTGATTATTTTCTTGCTTTTGCCTGCTGATTTTTCCGGTACTCTGCGATGGGTTTAAATGGCCCATATTTATGCTGCGTTTCAGTAAACGGATCAGTATACGGACCGAAGGGGTAGTCAATTGCCTTGCGGGCAAGGTCCGGCCAATCCTCAGGAAAGTCTTTTTCAGGCCTGGGTTGTGTGTTGACATAAGCCGCCACATCCCAGGCTTCTTCATCAGTCAAAATCGGTTTCGCATGCGAGGCTCCGACAGGCATACTGCTTTTCACATAGCCGGCGAAGCGTGTCAGGCGGTAAAGTCCCGCCCCGGTATTATAGCTGCGTTCCCCCCACAATGGCGGATACACAAATCCGGACGAATCTTCATTGAACTTACCTTCCCCGTTGGTACCATGGCAACTCATGCACTTTGAAGAATAAACAAGATGTCCTTTACCAGCATCTGCTGCACGATCGATATATGGCAGCTCGGCAATATTCGCCCCATCAGGTTTTTTACCTTTCGGAACATCTCGGCCTACCCACTTGAGATAAGCAACCATTGCCTGCATTTCTTTTCCTGTACTGTCAATAGTAGAGCCATTCAGGCTTCTTTTAAGGCAGTCATTGATCCGGAATTCTATTGATTCAATTATGCCGCTTCTGGGCCGGTACATCGGGTACATCGACGATACACCGGAAAAACAATTCGCAAATGGCACTGTGCCGGCATCGATATGGCAGTTCTGGCAATTCATGCCATTGCTGATTGATGCAACGGAACCTTTCGGTCCGAGGTATCGCGAAGTGTTGGCAATCAGTTCCCGTCCATACCTGATCAAGTCGCCGTTTTCGTGTGCCCGGAGCCTGGTAATGTCAGGAGCCTGCCAGATGCCGGAGGCTGGAAGGGTTGCAGAAACGTCGGCAATGCGCGAACGGTTGCGGGATAGAATCCAGAACAACGATACGGCAAAGATTAATGTTGCAACTGCAGAAAGGAAATACCTGTATCGTGGTACCCATTTCATGGCGTAAGTATGCCACTACTTAGTGCTTACTGTAAAGTTAGCTACTTCCTCATTCCATGCTGCGATTAATAAAGGCGAGTAGTGGCTGAAGAACAACAAAAGCATCTGTAATCAGTTTGACAAGGTTTTTATCTGTCAGCATTTCATCGGGGAGATCAATAAATGCGATGTAACTTTTATACTTCAGGTATTCGGCTATCGGCGATTCCTTATCGAAATCTTTTGGAACCCGTGAAATTTTCAAAGCCGGGTCATTGTCAAGCGTTCCAAAAACCGATCTGAATTTTTTTGATTCAACTATTGACCGGAACTCGTCGGGGTTATAGTCGATCTCCTGACGCATTTTCTTCAGCTCCGTAGCTTCCGGCTGGTATAAACCCCCGCCGGCAAAACTTCCTCCGGGTTCCAGGTGAACGTAATAGTCTGCAAAAGGAAATTTCTTCGCACCAGTCCTGATCCGGACGCCAAAATTCGTTTTATAGGGTGATTTGTCTTTTGAAAAGCGGATATCACGATTTATGCGGAAAATGCATTCTTTTGCGGTTAAGGTAGCGACAAACGGATCATTTTTCGCATGTTTGTCAAGTATGGCCTGTACCAGACGCTCCACATCCGCGCGCGCTGATTCATAATCCTTCCTGTGCTCATCGAACCAAACCTTATTGTTATTTTTCTTCAGCGATCTCAGAAATGTGAGAGTGGACGGCTGTAACATTCCGGTAGTTTATCATACAGAAAAAGAACCGGTTGGCTACCGGTTCTTGGTAATTTTTTTCGCTGGCATTGCGCAATGCACGGAAACATTTTATTTCACTTTCGCCCAGTTTTCACCACTCTTGATGCGGTACATAGTCATTTCGCTTACTCCGTATTTTTCTGCTAGCTGACGGATAGTGAGCGTACGCTTCTTACTGCTCAATGTCTTCTTTATGGACCGTACCTGAGAAGCATTCAGCTTCAAACCGGTTGCACGGTTAGCCTGGATCTTCTTATAAGCCACTTTAGCGGGACTGCTCTGCTGATGTTCGATCATCTCCTCTAGTGTCGACCATTTCAGGTTCTTTACTGAGTTGTCAGTCTTGTTGTGGTTCACGTGGATCACATAACGGTGCTTCGTTGAAGCTTTTTTCAAAAAAAGGCGGGCAATTTCGCGGTGGATATACAATGTTCCATTATTACCAGGCCTGTGCAGATTCAGTGTCTTGTAACCTGTTGTCAATGAACCGTTCAGCAATTTCCCATCTTCCTGTACGGAATCTGTGTAACTGGCAACCCGGCCGCTGGAGGACAATGCATACTGTTTGCGAAGATGTTTCCATCCTGGAAACTGAAGTGGTTTCCATGATTCGCCAGATAATGGTTTAATCATCGTTCCCTTTTTTCTAAAGTTACGAAAAGATATGCAGCAAAACTATTATGCGTTTACCCATTCCCGATTAATTTCAAAAATTCTTCTTCGGTTATAATGTGGATCTGTGGGATCTTTTTGGCCTTTTCCAGCTTCGAGCCCGCATCGTCACCTACCACCAGATAATTGAGCTTGCTGCTCACTCCGCTCAGCAGCTTCCCGCCCTGTGCCTCCACCATCGATTCCGCTTCATTCCGCTTCAAGCGGTTGAGGGTTCCCGTGAACAGGAAGGTCTGCCCTGACAGGCTGCCCCCGCCCAGTTTTTCACGTTTGTCACTACTCATATTCAATCCCAGCGACTCCAGGTCTTCAATCAACTGTCGGTTGGCGGGGTTCCTGAAAAACTGGAATATACTGCCGGCCACCTTCACCCCAATGTCTTCCATTTGTTGCAACTGCTCAATACTCAGTTCGCCAAGATCATTGAGGTGATTTATTGCCTGCGCCAGGGTCTTGGCAGTCGTTTCACCCACATAACGGATACCAAGGGCGAAAATCAACCGGTGCAGTGGCTGTTTCTTAGATTGTTCTATTGCACTCGACAAGTTGCTGATCGATTTTTCACCGAATCCTTCCAGCCCGCGTAACCTCTCGAAGGGAATCCTGTATATAGACGGAATGTCAGTTAGTACACCCATCTCGTGGAATTTACGAATATTGGCCTCACCAAAGCTCCTGATATCCATTGCATCCTTTGACACGAAATGAATCATGCGCTCAAGCACCTGGGCCGGACAATCAATGTTCGTGCAGCGCCATACCGCTTCACCCGGATCACGGGATAGCGGCTTTTCACAGCGTGGGCAATCCTTAGGGAAAACAATCGGTTGCTCGTCTCCGTTACGTGCTTCCGGAAGCGATTTTACGATGTAGGGAATGACATCTCCCGCCCGTTCAACAAGTACCATATCGCCTATCATGAGATCTTTTTCCTTAATCACATCTTCATTAAAAAGCGAAATAGAGCCAACGGTTACTCCACCTATAGGGACCGGATCGATCTTCGCGACAGGAGTAATAGCCCCTGTCCGGCCAACCTGGAATTCAACAGCCCGTAAACGGCTCGTTGCCTGGCGTGCCTTGAATTTATAAGCGATTGCCCAGCGCGGATGATGCGTCGTCATTCCGAGCATGTCCTGCAGCTCAATACTATTCACCTTTATTACCATGCCATCTATCTCATAAGGAAGATCATCTCTTCCTGATTCATAGTCACTGCACCAGGCGATTACCTCATCTATTCCGGAAAAAACGCGTTTCTCTTTGGCTGGACTTCTGAATCCAAGCTGCCACAACATTTCCAACGTTCCGGAATGGGTAAGTAATGCCGGATTCGTTTCACCCGAATCAATATGATAGCTTACATGGTACAAAAACGCTTCCAGGTTACGCCGCTTTACTTCCCCGGGATCTTTGATGCGTAATGACCCCGAAGCCGCATTTCGGGGGTTCGCCAGCGGAGGGAGATTTTGCTCGGCAAGTTTGTCGTTGAATGCCTTGAAGTTTTTCTTCGTCAGCATTACTTCGCCCCGGATCTCTATTTGCTGAATATCATATGATGAGAATCGTGCTGACAATGGAACTGAGCGGATCTGCCTGATATTGGTAGTCACATCATCACCCTGAACACCGTCACCGCGCGTTGCACCACGCACCAGCAGGTCATTTTCATAGATCAGGGAAATGCTCGCTCCGTCAAACTTCGGCTCTACACTGTATTCAACAGTTTTCTGCTTTGTGCCTTCCCTGACCCGGCGGTCCCAGTCACGAAGGTCATCAGCATTATAGGAGTTATCAAGAGATAACATCGGTACCAGGTGCGCAACCGTAGGGAACGCAGATGTAAGTCCGCTTGCAACCCGTTGCGTTGGCGAATCTGTCCGGATCAGCGATGGATCCGTCTTCTCCAGCTTCTCCAGTGCCTTAAACAACTGGTCATACTCGTAATCTGCCACCAGCGGCTCATCCATCACGTAATACCGGTACTCGTGAAACCGGAGAATATTTCTCAGCTGCTCTATGTCATCAACTCCCAGTGTAGTGACCAGCGATAACAATTTTGTCGTCTGTTGCTGAAGTTCATTTGTTTGTTGCGGCGTATACATAATACGGGTTGGCGTTAAGTTAATTTGGACAATTGGTTCAATTGTGTATTTTTAACACATTATAGGATTGAACTGCCATGAGAAAATTTCTGCTGCTGGTAACCGGCACTTTATTGTATTTCTGCCTGTCTGCCCAGCTGATCAAAGTTAGCCCCGCTTTTCCGGATGATGATGATGTAGTTACTATTGTTTTTGATGCTTCGCTTGGAAACAGGGGACTCTTTGATTATAACGGTGACGTTTACGTGCATACCGGTGTCATCACCAGCCAGAGCACCGTTGCAGGTGACTGGAAATATGTGCCAACCAGCTGGAACTCCAATAACGCAGCCCATCGCCTGACTTCCCTTGGAGGCAACCGGTACAGTTTTACCATCAATGGTATCCGAAACTTTTACCAGGTACCGGCAGGCGAAGCCATAAGGAAAATGGCATTTGTTTTCAGAAGTTATAACCCTTCAGGAAATGTACTTGAAGGTAAAGCCTCAGATCTTTCTGTTGACCAGGGGAATATTTACTGGAACGTTTACCCATCCGGTACCCATGCGGTAAAAATTATCAGCCCAATCTCTGAGCCGCGTTACCAACCGCATTTTTTCCCGCCCGCCGTATCCCCTGGCGACTATATCGGTTTCCGGGCAGAGGCAAGTAAAAGTGGATTGATGCAGGTGAAGCTGAATGGAACGGTAATCAGGGAGGAGGCTGACAGTACAGGCATTTCTGTTGATGCGACGATTACAATGCCGGGTGAAAATGTGCTCATCGCAAGCTCTGAGGCGAATGGCCTGACTATCGGCGATACCTTGAAGTTTTTCGTGGCCGCGCCTGTCACAGTGCAACCCTTGCCTCCAGGTGTCAGGGAAGGTATTAATTACGAGGGAAGTGATGCAGCTACACTTGTATTGTTTGCGCCTGGCAAAACCAGGGTGAATGTTTTGGGTGATTTTAATAACTGGACGGAAACAACAGCCTACCAGATGAACCGTAGCCCGGATGGAAAATATTTCTGGTTGAAGCTTACGGCATTAGATCCTGGAAAGGAATATGCTTACCAGTACCTCATTGACGGTTCAATGAAAATTGGTGATCCGTATTGTGAAAAGATCCTGGACCCGGTAAATGATCCTTTCATTTCGTCATCAACATATCCCGACCTCATCGCGTATCCTACCGGCAAGACTACTGGAATTGTGAGTGTACTGCAGACGGATCAGGCGCCATATAGTTGGCAGGTTAACCAGTTTCAGCGGCCGGATAAGAGAAGCCTGATTATCTATGAAGTACTGGTGCGTGACTTTATTGAAAAACATGACTGGAAAACCCTTAAGGATTCCATAGGTTATTTTAAGTCGCTTGGTGTGAACGCTCTTCACCTCATGCCTTTCAATGAATTTGAAGGGAATCTTAGCTGGGGATATAACCCTTCCTACTATTTCGCTCCGGATAAATACTATGGAACAAAGAATACGTTGAAGGCCTTCATCGACGAATGTCACAAAAATGGAATAGCGGTAATCATGGATATGGTACTGAATCATTCTTTCGGTCAGTCCCCAATGGTTCAACTGTATTTCGATGGGTCGCAAAATCGTCCGGCTCCCGGTAATCCATGGTTCAATCCAGTTGCGCGACATGCCTTCAATGTCGGTTATGATATGAACCATGAGAGCATTGACACGAAACGATTCTTCAAAAATGTATGCAGCTTCTGGCTTTCTGAGTACCGGCTCGATGGGTTCCGTTTTGACCTGTCAAAAGGTTTCACACAGAAAAAAACATGCGATGACAATGGTGGAAATTGTGATGTGAATGCCTGGAGTGCTTATGATGCCAGCCGCGTGGCGATCTGGAAATCATATTACGATACGCTGCAAAAAAAAGAACCTGGTTGTTATGTCATCCTTGAACATCTTGGTGTGAATAATGAGGAAGCTGAACTTGCAGATTATGGCATGTTACTATGGGGAAATATGAACTACCAGTTTACCGAGGCAACAAAAGGCCAGGTGACTAATTCAAATTTTTCAGGGGGCCTGTATAATGCCCGAAACTGGCAAAGGCCACATCTTATCAGCTATATGGAAAGTCATGATGAGGAAAGATCCATGTACAGGTGCGAGACAGAAGGACTTAGCGGGTCTGGTTATAATATCCGGGACGAGAACACAGCCCTGCGCAGGAACGGCATGGCAGCCACGTTTTTGCTCGCAATACCCGGACCTAAACTTATCTGGCAATTTGGTGAACTGGGATACGACTACTCCATTAATCAGTGTAGCAACGGAACAGTGAACAACAACTGCCGTACTGACTTAAAACCGATCCGGTGGGATTATTATTCCATGGCAAACAGAATAACATTGCGAAATGTATATAAGGCTATGATTAACCTGAGGACGAACCCATATTACCACAACCTGTTCATCGGTGGAACAACGTCTTATGACCTTTCGGGAGGCATTAAATGGTTAAGTGTCACAACTGATACGTCTGCTTTGATGGCTGTGGGTAACTTCGGTCTGAATAGCTCCAACGGCACAGTGACGTTTCCAAAGCCAGGTGTCTGGTTCGATCTCTTTTCCGGCGAACTGCTGTCGGCTACCGGTGGCGCACAGTCGATTACACTGCCGGCTGGCAGCTACCGCCTTTTTCTGAATAGGAATCTTAATGGTACCATACCTACAGCGGTAAATGAAGTTGTTAACGACAATAACTTGCAGGTAAATGTCTATCCAAATCCCGTGGGATCCGCCAGCATCATACATTACACCGTTTCTGAAACCAGTGCTGTCGGCTTCCGCCTCATGGATTTGAATGGCAGAGTTTTACAGGAAACACGGGTAGGAACAAAGGCTCCCGGCCAGTACCGGCAAAAGCTGAATTCTGTGTTGCCTTTATCAGTACAAAGTGGCTTGTATTTACTCCATATGCAGTCAAATGGAAAAAGAAAAGTCATCAAACTTATGTTGCCCTGAACTTTCATATTATTTTTGGACCAGACGTAAACCTCAGAAAGACCATATGAAGCAAATTTCCCGGTTCAGTCATTTAGGTGAATTAAGTGATAAAGACTATTTCCGCATTGCCCTTTCAGTTGACTGTGTAATATTCGGATTCGAAGACGATGAGCTGAAAGTGCTGGTGATCAAGTGTAACATCAAGGAATATAAGGGGAAGTGGTCCTTACTCGGTGACCTTGTAAGGCCGGACGAGGATCTCGAAGGTGCGTCTTACCGGATCCTTAAGGAAAGAACCGGTTTGGACGATGTTTACCTGGAACAGGTCCAGACCTTCGGTAAAGTAAACCGGCACCCTGCCGGAAGAGTAATTACGATCGCCAATTTTTCACTGGTTAATATTAAGGATCACCAACTGAAACTTTCAGATAATGAACTCCATTGGCACCCTGTGAATGACATCTCCGAAATGGCATTCGATCATAAGGAGATCCTCAGCACCTGCCTGGAGCGGTTGCGTGAGAAAGTAGCGGATCATCCCGTGGTTTTTAACCTTCTTCCCAAAAAATTTTCCCTTCGGGAACTGCAAAGCCTGTACGAATCCATTCTGAATATCAAACTCGACAGGAGGAATTTCAGGAAGAAATTCTTTATGATGGATTGGCTCGTGGACCTCGACGAACTCGAGCAGGATGTGCCCCATCGCCCGGGAAAACTCTATAAATTCAACCAGGCAAAATTCGGGCGGAAGCCAAAAAAGGTCTCCTGATCTTATCATGTTCTTACTGCTTCCTTTAGTTTAGAATCAGTCTTTCAGGGCCGAACTGCCCCCCTCAACTTATCCCTCAAAATTTTTTTTAAAAAAAATTAACAACCTTCGAAAAAGTACATATAATTGTGTACTTTTTACACATCGTTAATATGTAATTAGTACACATAGTCATCAGCCGAATTTTTCTTTCATTATAAACGCTACAATTATTGATTATGTCCGCGAAACGCTTGCTTATGATTGCCTTGCCATTGCTATTCCACTTAGCATTGCAGCAGGGCATTTCTGCACAAACCAAAACTATCTCGGGAAAGATTACTGACAGGGACGGTCATCCCGTATCCGGTGCAACTGTGATGGTGAAAGGTTCCCGATCCGGTGCGCAGTCCGGTTCCGATGGAAACTTCACAATTACATTGCCCGAATCAGCGAAAACGCTGATAATTTCTTCAATTGGATTTGCCAAACAGGAAATTGTCATTGCCCAGGCAGTGAATTACAACATTACCCTTGCGCCAGACAATGCAGCATTGGGTGAAGTGGTGGTAGTGGCTTATGGCACCAGGAAAAAGGCAGACCTGACTGGGTCAGTCGTCGCCGTATCCGCAAAGGATTTTCAAAAAGGAGTAAACAACTCACCCGAACAATTGCTTCAGGGTAAAGTGGCTGGCTTGCAGGTAACTACTGGAGGTGGAGCTGCGGGTGGAGGAAGCAAAATCCGGATCAGGAGCGGCGCCTCACTGAACAGCAGCAATGATCCGCTTATCGTTATCGATGGAGTTCCAACAGATGCCGGCGGTATTGCAGGTTCCTCTAATATCCTGAACACAATTAATCCAAATGATATTGAATCGATGAGTGTTTTGAAAGATGCTTCTGCTACCGCTCTATACGGGTCCAGGGCTTCCAATGGAGTAATCATTATCACGACAAAAAAAGGTAGCACAGGAAAACCAAAATTCAACTTTAATACGACACTCTCTGCCGGAGTGCTCACTGGTAAAGTGGATGTGCTGACGGGCGATGAACTGCGCGACTTGCTTGGAAAACAGGGAACTGCCGATTATCAGAATATGCTTGGAACGGCAAATACGGACTGGCAGGATGAGATTTTCCAGACGGCAGTCGGGTTTGATAATAACTTAAGTGTGGCTGGTTCACTTGCCAAAAAATTACCTTACCGGTTGTCAATCGGTTATCTCAATCAGGAGGGAACTCTGCGTACGAATGAGTTCGATCGCTTCTCTTCCTCGCTGAACCTGAATCCTAAATTGTTTAAAGATCATTTAATCCTCAACGTTGCAGCAAAAACTGCCCATACTTCCAACAGGTTTGCAGATGAAGGGGCGATTGGCTCGGCAGTCACTTTTGATCCCACACAGCCTGTGTATGCGGAAAACAAGTTTGGCGGTTTTTATGAGTGGCTCCAGGCCAATGAGAAGCCTGTCGATCTCGCAACGAGAAATCCTCTCGCCCTTCTACAGTTGCGGAACAACAATTCAAATGTGTTTCGTTTCATTGGCAATGTGCAGGCAGATTACAAACTTCATTTCTTACCTGACCTTCATGTATTGCTAAACCTGGGTATCGAATATAATGAAGGTGCCGGTAACGATAATATAGATTCGGTTAGCGCTACTAACTATAAGACTGCAGGACGATTCACACATTATGAACAGGTAAAGCGGAACACACTGGCAGATTTTTCCATGTTCTATACAAAAGAGCTCGATAACCTTCGCAGTAAGTTTGATGTGCTGGCGGGCCACAGTTACCAGGATTTTTATACTTACAACAAAAATTATTACTCATACGGCCAGAACGGTGTACGCATCGAAGATTCAAAACCCACTAATGAGGTTAGCCCGGCGCGCTACCGTCTTGAATCTTACCTCGCACGGTTAAACTACACTTTTGCAGACAAATACCTGTTAACCGCATCTATCCGTCGCGATGCGAGTTCGCGATTCAGTGAAGAAAACCGCATAGGTTATTTCCCGGCAGTGGCACTTGCATGGCGATTGAATCACGAGTTCTTCCAGGGCAGCAATGTAATCAGCGACCTGAAGCTGCGTGGTAGTTGGGGAGTTACCGGTCAGCAGGATATCGGCGATTATTATGGTTACCTGCCACGCTATTCCACCAGTTCCCAAACAGCCCAGTATCAGTTCGGCAACACATATTATACTTATTTGCGCCCGGCCGGATACGATCCCAATTTGAAATGGGAAACTACTGAAACAGTGAACCTTGGCCTCGATTTCGGTTTCCTGGACAATCGTATCTCCGGATCGGTAGATGTGTATAAGAAGAAGACACACGATCTGCTCGCGGCGATAACGCCTCCTCCCGGTTCTAATTTCACCAACCTGCTAATTACCAACGTAGGAAATATTGAGAACGAAGGCATCGAACTGGTGATCAATACCACTCCTGTCAGGAAGAATGATTGGCAATGGGATTTTGGATTCAACCTGGCATTGCAGGAATCAGAAATAACTCGGTTGCAAAAACAGGAGGACCCGAATTTTATCGGGAATGAAACCGGTGGTATAGGCGGTGGTACGGGAAATAAAATCCAGATCGACGCAGTTGGCTACCGTCCAAAATCCTTCTATGCATATCAGCAGGTATATGACCAGGCTTCAGGTTTACCGATTGAAGGTCTGTATGAGGATATCAACCGTGATGGAAAAATTGATCCTCTCGACAAGCGCATCTATAAATATGGCTCACCTGACTTTCTGTTTGGTATCAATACACAGGTAAGTTATAAGAAGTTCAGCTTCGGAATCGCTGCACACGGAATGGCCGGAAACTATTTGTACAACAACGTAAACAGTGAACGCGCGACTTTCAGGAATGTTCAGAATCCGATTGGCTTTGTTCAGAACACAACAGCCAGCTACTTCGACACCAAATTCTTCAACAACCAGTATAACTCTGATTATTACATCGAGAATGGTTCTTTCTTCCGTCTTGACAACATTAACCTCGGTTACACAGTTGGACGTGTGCTGGAAGGGAAAGCCAATCTGCGTCTTGCTGCAAGCATTCAGAATGTATTTGTGGTTACAAAATACACAGGACTTGATCCTGAGCTTGCAAACGATGGTATAGATAATACGATCTATCCTCGTCCGCGCATTTATTCACTTGGTGTGAACCTCGATTTCTAATCAACAATTGTTTGCAGTATGAAAAATATGATTGTAAAAAAACTTTCAATAGTGATGGTTGCAGCTGCAATGGTAACATCATGTGCCAAGAAGCTTGACCTGTTTCCACCGAATGATCTGACACCTGAAACCACCTATTCAACAGCAGCGGGATACAAAGCTGTTTTGGCCAAGATCTACGGTGGTATGGCTACTACAGGTAACCAGGGTCCTTCAGGTGCCTCCGATATACAAGGACTTGATGAAGGCTCACAGTCCCCTTTCATTCGTGGATTCTTCAACTGCCAGGAGCTGCCTACAGATGAGGCAATTGTGACCTGGAATGACCAGACGATCCATGATTTTCACAACATGCGGTGGACAAGTGCCGATCCGTTCCTCCTGGGAATGTATGCACGTCCAATTTACAACATCACGATTTCAAATGAGTACCTGCGGGAGTCTACTGATGAAAAGGTCGCAGGTCGCGGGATAACCGGTTCGGATGCGGAAGAGATCAGGGGAACCCGTGCTGAAGTACGTTTCCTGCGAGCCTTCAACTACTGGGCAATGCTGGATCTGTTTGGTAAATCAACCTTTGTAACCGAAGAGGATAAGATTGGGTCAGACCTACCGAGGCAAATCGAACGCCCCGAACTGTTCGCATTCATTGAAACAGAATTGAAGGCTATAGAGAATGATCTGGCTGCAGCGAGATCTATGGAGTATTCACGCGTTGACCGTGCGGCAGCCTGGGCATTGCTTGCAAGGCTCTACCTGAATGCCGAAACATATACCGGAACTCCCCGTTATGCGGACGCCCTTACTTACGCTAAGAAAGTTATTGATGCGGGTTATTCCCTGCACCCTGATTACCGGCAGGTATTTATGGCCGATAACGACCAGGCCAAGAATGAATTCATTTATGTTATAGCCTGCGATGGTGCCAGGATCCAGAGTTATGGTAATACAACTTTCCTGGTGCATGCAGCTTGCGGTGATGACCACGATGAATACGGGGTCGCAGGTGGCTGGTCAGGATACCGTACCACTGAGGCATTTGCAAACCTTTTTGCAGATAAATCAGGAAATTCTGATCAACGCGCGCTGTTCACTAATCTCGGTAATCCTGAAATCACAACCGTAAGCGCATTTGCTGAAGGTATTCATGTGCGGAAGTTTATCAATATCCGCTCAGACGGCAAACCCGTAAATGATCCAAAGCGTGATTTCGTAGACATAGACTTTCCCATATTCCGCCTGGCAGAAATGTTGCTCATCTATGCCGAAGCGCATATACGTGGTGGTGGAGGTGATGCTTCAACTGCACTTGACTACCTGAACCAGCTTCGTTACAGGGCATACGGCGGAAGTTTTGGAACCGGTGATGTCGGTAAGCTGAACGGTGGGGACCTGAACCTGCAGACTATCCTTGACGAGCGGGGTCGCGAATTATATTGGGAAGGACACAGGCGTACAGATCTCATCCGCTTTGGCAAGTTTACCTCTGCGTCTTATCTGTGGCCATGGAAAGGTGGTGTTTCATCCGGTACAGCAGTGGATGACAAATATAAACTCTTCCCGGTTCCTTCCGCAAATCGAACAGCCAACCCTAACCTCGACCAGAATGCAGGTTACTAATCAATTTAAAAAAAGCACACAGTTATGAAAATGCTTTATAAAATATGCGTACTCTTTTTGTTTGCTGCCACAATGTGGTCATGCGAAAAAGATGAGAACAGGATCAATTTTGAAGGTGGCACGGCGCCGGTGCTTGCTATCACGGACAATGCACCTGAGTTGTCCTTCAACAATTCAGCAATGGAGGCGTTTACACTGAACTGGACCAATCCGGACTACCAGTTCACGACCGGGGTCAGCTCTCATGATGTCAGCTACGTCATTGAGATCGATACGGTGGGAGCGAATTTTACCAATCCCGTTAAACATTCTGTTTCCATCAGCAAGGACCTTAGCAAATCATTTACGATCGGCGATTTCAACGATATCCTGCTAAACTCGCTGCAACTGAAACCAGCTATGCAACACAATATCGAAATCAGGGTCAAAGCGAATATTGCAGTGTCAGCGGCCACCTTGTTTTCAAATGTAATGCAGTTGACCGCTACGCCATATTCTATCCCGCCCAAGGTGACACCCCCCTCGTCCGGAACACTCTATATTGTCGGCAGTGCGACCCAGGGCGATTGGTCAAATCCCGTTCCGGTTCCTTCACAGCAGTTCACACAGGTTAGTGAAACGATTTACGAGATCACGGTAAATCTTAAAGGAGGCGGCGCATACCTATTCATTCCCCGAAACGGTGAGTGGGCGAAATACAATGTGAAAGATGACAAAGCCGCAGGCATTCAATCGGGCGGTGACTTTGGTGCAGAACAGGCCAAGGATATCCCTGGCCCTGATGCTGCTGGTAACTATAAGATTACCGTTGACTTCCAACGTGGAAAGTTCACTGTAGTGAAACAATAATCCTCATCCATTCAACAACAGAAAATGAAATTCATTTTAAAATATTCTTTTGTTGTGTTGCTGGCAGTATTGTTCGCTACTGGCTGCGACAAAGTAAACGACCTGCCGGAATATGAAAGCGGCAACGCCCCCGCGCTCGCTACATCGGTAAGTGCAATTGCACCGGCTCCGGCTGATTCACTTGAGCCCGCGGTTACATTTACGTGGTCATATCCTGCCTACGCATCAGATTCATCCAGTATTAAGTATGTGATAGAGATCGACTCTGCAGGCAGAAATTTTTCCAATGCATCAAAACGGGTGGTTACAGGCGCCTTAAGTTCAACTTATCTCTCCAAAGAGATCAATGAAATCCTGCTTGGATTTGGTTTTGAATTCGGTAAGCCATATGACATGGAAGTACGGATAACATCTTCCTACAGTAATAACAATGATAAAAAAATGTCCAATGTCATTGCTATGAAGATGACTCCCTACAAAATACCGCCACGTGTTGAACTGCCTTCATCCGGTAAACTCTTCCTGGTCGGTGACGCCTCTGATGGGGGCTGGAGTAACCCGGTTCCCGCTCCTTCACAGGAGTTTTCGCGACTCGATGAAACAACATTCGAAGGCGTGTTTCACCTGACCGGTAGCAAGCAATATCTCATTCTTCCCGTAAACGGTAGTTGGGATAATAAGTATTCCGTGGAAGACAACAGTATTCCAGGGCTGAGCAGCGGTGGCGATTTCGGATATAACAAACCAGGCAATTTCCCTGGCCCTGCCAACGATGGAATGTATAAGATCGTGGTGAATTTCCAGACTGGTAAGTTCAGTGTAACTCCATATTCTGAAAATAATCTTCCAACAAACCTGTACATCGTTGGAAATGCGACGGCCGGCGACTGGGGAAACCCGGTTCCTGTTCCTGGTCAACAGTTCACCCGGATCAATTCTGTTGAATGGGAAATTACGCTGCCTTTATTTGGTGGGAAACAATACCTGTTCCTCCCTGTGAACGGCGACTGGAGCCACAAGTATTCAGTTGATGACAATACATTAACCGGCCTCGCGGAAGGTGGAAAATTCGGCTATGATCTAAGCCAGAATTTTCCTGGCCCTTCTGCAGATGGAACTTATAAGATCAACGTCAATTTTGCCACCAGCAGGTTCATTGTGACAAAACAATAATCAACTGCACTTCCTTTTCCGTTAGTTTTCAAAAATTGCATCATTAGTTAGAAAGGGTTGCCCGGATCGGGCGACCCTTTTTAGTTGAAATAAAAATTCTGCCGCTAAACATAAACGGTTAAGCTGATATTTAATAATATTGAATATCACTTGTGCCAAAAAACAATGTTTGTATGAGCAAGAATCAACGCCGCTCATTCCTGAAAAATATAACATTGGGCGGCCTGGGCGCTGTCACCGTTCCGGGTTCGATTGGTCAGGGCGAATTACATGAAAATGCAGGCAATGCAGATCGTGCCCCCATTGATCAGGAGACCCACTCATTTAATGGCACTTATTCCGGTAAATTTCTCACCAGGCTTGCTTTTCCAATCGGGGGTATTGGTGCAGGAATGTTCTGCATGGAAGGAACAGGTGCTATTTCACACATGAGCATCAGGCACCGGCCGGAAATATTTCATGAGCCGGGAATGTTTGCCGCAGTGTCAATCAAAGGTGACAACCCCCGCGCAAAAGTGCTGGAAGGACCTGTGCCTGAATGGAAATTCTTTGGGCAACGAGGAACCGGCAACGGAGCCGCTGGCACTACCTTCGGCTTGCCACGATTCGGGGAAGCGAGTTTTAAAACGGAATTCCCATTCGGAAAGGTTGAGCTCTCTGACCATCAGTTCCCCCTTTCAGTCACCATCATCGGCTGGAGTCCTATTATCCCGGGCGATGCAGATGCATCATCACTTCCAGTTGGCGCTTTCGAGTATACGTTCCACAACAATAGCCCCGATGTACAGGACGCCGTCTTTTCCTTCAATTCCAAAAACTTTCTTGCCACCGATAAAGCAACCAACTCGGTTCGCGCTGCAACAAACGGTTTTATACTTAAAAACGAAAACGCAGGCAAGCCACAGGAGAATACGGATTTTGCCGTCTTCACGAATGAACCGGATACCAGGACTGACCATTGCTGGTTTCGTGGCGGATGGTGGGATCCTTTGACTATGGCATGGAACACTGTTAAACAGGCAGGCATAGTTGAAAATCCTCCGGTTGACAAAGACGCCCCGGGGGCTTCCCTGTTTGTCCGTTTCAAACTTCTGCCAGGTGAAAAACGTAGTATCCGCCTGTGCTTTGCCTGGTTTACACCGGAATCTGATCTCCAGATTGGTGAGAAGAGCGTTTCAGAAAAATTGTTTTACAAACCCTGGTACGCAGGAAGATTTAAGGATATTAATGAACTAATAAGTTACTGGCAAAACAACTACCATGAACTCAAGTCAGGAAGCAGGTCATTTTCCGAGGCATTTTATGCAAGCACTTTACCTCCCGAAGTAATGGAAGCCGTTGCCGCCAACCTGACAATTCTCAAATCCCCGACAGTAATGAGACAGACGGACGGCAGGTTGTGGAGTTGGGAAGGTTGTGGCGACGAGGGTGGTTGCTGCCATGGATCCTGTACACATGTCTGGAACTACGCCCAGGCAATACCACATCTGTTTCCTGCTTTGGAAAGAAGCCTGCGTGAAACCGAATTCGGTGAGAACCAGGACATGACGGGACACCAGGGCTTCCGGGCTAACCTGCCAATTACAGTCGTAAAACACGAATTCCATGCTGCAGCAGATGGTCAGCTCGGCGGTATAATGAAGGTTTACCGCGACTGGCGCATCAGTGGTGACGTTAACTGGCTGCAAAGGATCTACCCCAGGGTGAAAGCGAGCATGGACTACTCTATAAAAACCTGGGATCCCCGTGGAAAGGGTATCGTCGAAGAACCCCATCATAATACATATGACATTGAGTTCTGGGGCCCGGATGGAATGTGTACCAGCTTCTACCTTGGCGCCTTGCATGCCATGGTGGAAATGTCAGTCTTCCTTAAAAAAGATCATAAGCAATATGCCATACTCCTTCAGAAAGGGAAAGCTTACCTGGAAAAAGAATTGTTTAATGGCGAATATTATTATCAACAAATAAAAGTGGATGGACTCAATGCACCTGATCCCGCGAAGGCACAGTCTTTCGGTGGCGAATATTCCCGGGAGGCAGTTGAATTACTGAAGAAAGAAGGGCCGAAATATCAGTATGGAACGGGATGCCTGAGTGATGGTATTCTTGGCGCATGGATGGCGCAGGTTTGCGGTTTGCCGGAAGTATTTAATCGAAGCCAGGTAACCAGCCATCTGCTATCGGTGCATCAAAATAATTTCAAAGTTGATCTAAGTACTCATGATAACCCACAGCGCCCCGCATATGCTCTCGGTAACGAAGGCGGTTTGTTATTATGTACATGGCCGAAAGGTGGCGAACTTTCACTTCCTTTTGTTTACAGTGACGAAGTATGGACCGGCATCGAATACCAGGTTGCCGCGCACCTGGTGATGATGGGCAAACAGGATGAGGGACTTTCAATTGTCCGCGAATGCAGAAAACGATATGATGGAAGGGTAAGGAATCCATTCAACGAATATGAATGCGGTCATTGGTATGCGCGGGCGATGTCCAGTTATAGCCTTCTGCAGGCACTCACAGGTTTGCGTTACGATGCTGTTGCTCAAAGTTTATATATGCATTCGCAGTTTGGAGATTTTACTTGCTTCCTTTCTACTGCCGGAGGTTTCGGAACAGTTAAACTTAAAGACGGACGTCCCGCCTTGAACGTCGTCTCCGGCAAGATCCCTGTAAGGAAATTCATTGTAGACTCAAAGATTATACCTGCATGACAGTAGGCGTCAAGATGATCGTAGGCATCCGGTTTAACATGTATGATGAATCCGGTCAGCTGCTGGAAGCAGGATTTGATGCTCCGCCGGTATGCTACTTCCACGGCGGCGATTTGATCATGCGGGCGCTACAGGAACAGCTATGCGGACTTTCTGCCGGTGATTCCCGGCGTGTGTTCCTGGCTGAATCGGAAAACCCCCTGGGGAAAAAGATCTTTTTCGATGTGGTGATAGATTCTGTCCGGCCCGCCACATCAGCAGAAATGGTAGCAGGGCATCATCTGCCCGGGCATGGAAATACAGAAAGCCAACTGGTAGTACACCTGGTTAGCGGTTTTCTCGGAAGTGGAAAGACTACGGCTATTTACCAGGCTTGCAAATCATTACAGGCTAACGGATCAGAGCCCATCGTTATAACGAACGACCAGGGTCGCCTGCTGGTTGATACCCATTTTTTTTGCAGCAAAGGAATTCAGGCATTACAGATCAGCGGTGGTTGTTATTGTTGCAACTATACGACACTCGAGGGAATGATCGCGGGCATTATGACCAGAGCTTCCGAACGGTCAATAGTATTTGCTGAGGCAGTTGGTTCCTGTACAGATATTGTGGCAACGGTAATGAAGCCATTGTTGAATTCCCTTCCAGGGGCTGTTGTTACTGTAACATCCTTTGCCGATGCCCGATTGTTGCTGAACCTTATTCGCGGTGGTCAAATTTATGCGGACGATGTCGGGTATATCTATCATAAACAACTTGAAGAAGCCTTCGTGATCGTCCTGAACAAAATTGACCTCTTACACGAAAACGAATTAAAGGAAGTAAGGCAATACCTCCAATCGGCTTATCCGGACAAAACAATTCTTGAACAGAACAGCCTGGTTGACAATGGAACAAGTGCCTGGCTTTCATGGCTGGAAAAACAAAAGACTTCTCTAAGGCTGCCGTCACTTGAACTTGACTATGACCGTTATGCCGCGGGAGAAGCGAAAATGGCCTGGCTTGATAAAGAACTGATTATAGAATCCCAAACCGGTATGGCAAATATCATGGCCCGTGAGCTTGCAGGCGACATAGTAGCCAGGATCAAAGCAAAAGAAATGCCCATAGGTCACCTGAAGTTCTGGATTAACGGAACCGACAAACTGGGTTTTACTGCAGCCAGCAATAAGGATGTGACTGATACGCAGGAACCTGGGGTTATGAGTGCGTCCATACTGATTAATGCGAGGGTAGAAGCAGAACCTGAAGATCTCGACGAAATCGTCCGTGATGCTATCAGTAACCTGTCAGCAGGAAATGAGGTACAAGTAATAATAAAACATGCTGCATTGTTCAAACCGGGATACCCGGTACCTGTTCAAAGAATAGCATAAACGAAATAACAATCCCCACGTAATGAAGAATATACTATTGTTTGCCAGTTTGTTTTTTTGTATTGCAGCTTTTTCACAACAGAAGTTCAATGGACTTGACATGAATCTTTCCAACCTGTCGCGTCTCTCAGATGCAAAAACCCGTTCGATAAGTCCGGAGAACTTCAGTGGTGGTAAAGGGCAGGGTGGTATGGCTGATCCCAGGGAAAAGGATAAGCGAAATGTGGCAAATGCAAGTAATGCCGCACGTGATCTCGGGAAAGGCTGGAAAGTGAATCCATTCATCCTTATTGAACCAGGAGAAACAATTACGATTGCTGAAATGGAAGGTCCTGGCGCTATTCAGCAGATCTGGATGACACCAACCGGAAACTGGAATTTTTCGATTATCCGGTTTTATTGGGACGATGAAAAGTCTCCGTCAATTGAAGCACCTGTTGGTGCATTTTTTGGAATGGGATGGAATGAATTCGCTCCGCTCAATTCGCTTGCAGTTACTGTGAATCCTGGCAGTGCATTCAACTGCTACTGGAAAATGCCCTTCCGTAAAAAGTGTCGTGTTACGATGGAAAATGTAAATCCAACCGAAAGGATGAGCCTTTACTACCAGATCAATTACACTCTTACAGAAGTGGGCGATGATGAAGCATATTTTCATGCGCAATATCGTCGGTCCAACCCGACCAAAGGTGCGGAACATACAATAATTGATGGCATCAAAGGCAAAGGACATTACGTGGGAACCTATATGGGCGTGGGAGTGAACAATAACGGCTGGTGGGGCGAAGGGGAGATCAAGTTCTTCATGGATGGGGACAAAGACTATGCTACAATAGTAGGTACCGGTACAGAAGACTATTTCTGTGGTTCCTACAATTTTGAGAATAAGGTGACAAGGCAATACCAGGAATTTTCAACTGCCTATGCAGGGCTGCACCAGGTTATTCGTCCTGACGGCGTTTACCGCTCACAACAACGTTTCGGAATGTATCGCTGGCACATCATGGACCCCATTCGTTTCGATGGCGATCTTAAAGTAACGATCCAGGACCTCGGCTGGCGACATGGTGGCCGTTACCTCCCCCAGCAGTCCGACATTATCACCGTTGCATACTGGTATCAGCGCGAACCACATACTGGCTACCCCAAGCTGAATGGCAGGGACCTGCTGGAAGTTAATTAATGTATGCATGCATGAAAAAATCATCAATATCACTTCTTGTTGGAACAATAATGACTGTTGCCTGTAGTGAACAACCAACTGAAGGCAGCTTTGCTTACGACTATAATTTCCTTTTACGGCACGATAGCAGCCTGGTTGAGTTAAAAGCCGGGAAAGCAGGCGTGCTGGTTTCCCCTAAATACCAGGGCAAAGTATTCACTTCTTCCGCCGATGGTAAAGGGGGGAGGAGTTTTGGCTGGATCAATTACAAAGCCTTTACCGCCCCTGAGGATTCACATATGAATGCATACGGTGGTGAGAACAGGCTTTGGCTGGGTCCGGAAGGCGGTAAATATTCGGTCTTCTTCCGGCCAGGTGATACAATGATTTTCAATAACTGGAAAACGCCTGCAGCAATCGATACGGAGAGCTGGGATCTCGCATCAAAAGGTGACAGGTCGGTAACCCTGAAGAAACAAATGCAGGTCACCAATTATACCGGCAACAAACTCGATCTTCAGATAAACAGGACCGTTACCATCCTTTCTAAAACTGAAATTGAAAATAACCTGCAGCTACAACTTGGTGATTCTATCAGCTTTGTAGGTTATTCCACTTCCAATCAACTGACCAACACGGGCGGAACCGGATGGACTGAACAAACGGGCATGCCCTGCATCTGGATCCTTGACATGTTCAATCCCTCGCCTGCTACTACAGTTGTCATTCCATATAAACCTGCTGCCGACACAGTGAAAGTGGCCACCACCGGCTATTTTGGTGAGATCCCTGCCGATCGCATTAAAATGACCGGTAACACGCTTTTCTTCAAAGCCGATGGAAAAAGCAGGGGTAAATTAGGGATTCTTCCTCCGTATGTCCTGCCTAAAGCAGGCAGCTACGATGCTATTAACCATGTGCTGACTATCACCATCTTCGACATTGATAACACGGCTCGTTATCTAAACCAGGAATGGAACACGGAAAGGCCGGTTTTCAGCGGCGATGCAATGAATGCTTACAACGATGGCCCACTGGCCAATGGCGGACAACTGGGCCCCTTTTATGAGATAGAAAGTGTATCGCCGGCGGCAGAATTGAAGCCCGGTGCGTCAATTGTCCATGATCATAATGTATATCACTTCCAGGGAGCCCCGGGGCAATTGAATATAATCGCACAAAAAATCTTGGGGGTCTCTCTTGATGATATTCAAAAGGTTTTTCAATAACCCCCGATCGCAACTTAAATTTTCACATCCTTTTGTTTTTCAATGATAAACGAGATTATCTCTTCCAATGGCGTCCCGATCCGTGACAGTGCGTCCTCGATATCTGTTCTGTCTACCTGTGCCGCAAAAGACGGAGTTTTCAGTTTCTTCATTACTGACTTCACATCCATGCCTTCATACCTGGTAGGCCGGATAAGTGCTGCCGCATGTATAAAGCCGGACAGTTCGTCAAACACATAGATCATTTTTTCCATGCTGGTTTCCGGTTCTACGCCAAAATACCGGGGTCCGTGACAGGCGATTGTACGGATGATCGCCGGGTCTATTTCCCGCTTTTCCAGTTCTTCGATGATCATCCGGCAGTGACTGTCGGGGTATTTTTCCCAGTCGGCGTCGTGAAGTACACCCGCTACCCACCATTTTTGTGCTTCGTCAGGCGGCAGATCCTCCTGTTCCAATGCCCAGGCTTTCATTACAGCCCCGACCTGCAGCATGTGTAAACGGAGCCGTTCATTGGGCACCCATTCGTTGAGAATCCCGAGAGTTTCTTCCTCAGAAAGAGTGTTTCCTGTATTCACAGGATTGCCGAAATCTGTACGACCGAGGCTTAGAATTGCCATCACTGAAATTTTGATGTAAAAATATTTATTGAAAATCAGTCAGTTACAAACAGTGCTTTAAAAATAGTCCGGTATTTGCTTGGAATTAAGGCAGCGTCTCCGCTACCTTTGCGCTCCGAATTATTTCATCATTCCAGTCACCGGGTTGGCGGTGGCGGACTAAATTAAGTTAAATGAGCAAATTGCATTTCACCACCAAGCATGCGAACGAGGCTACCGTGCAGCGTAACTGGTACGTTGTAGATGGTACCAATCAAACCGTAGGTCGTATGTGCGCCAAAATCGCGGCCATACTTCGTGGTAAGAACAAAGCGTATTTCACCCCCCACGTTGATTGTGGCGATTTCGTTATCGTGATCAATGCTGACAAGATCCAGTTCACCGGTAACAAACTTGAGCAGAAAGTTTACGACCACTTCACGGGTTATCCCGGCGGTTTGAAAGAAGAAGTGGCAAAGGACCTGCTGAAGCGTCGTCCGGAAGTGATTATTGAGCGTGCTGTTAAAGGTATGCTTCCGAAAAACCGTCTCGGTCGCAAAATGTATAAGAAACTTTTTGTTTATGCTGATGGCAAGCATCCGCACACTGCACAGCAACCGAAAGAACTGAAATTCTAATTAAAAACTTCACTCCCGTCAGGGATCTAATTCCAAATAAATGGAAAAGCAAAAAAATGGTTTAGGTCGTCGTAAAGAAGCTGTGACACGCGTGTTCCTCAGCAAGGGCGATGGCAAGATCACTGTAAACGAAAAAGACTACAAAGTGTATTTCCCGCTGGTTTACCTGCAGAACCAGGTGGAAGCCCCGTTGAAAGCGATTGAAGCTATCGATAAGTTCGATGTGGTAATCAACGCAACAGGTGGTGGTGTAAAAGGCCAGGCAGAAGCTGCAAAGCTTGGGATTGCCCGTGCATTGCTCGAAGTAAATGCTGACTACCGCCCGGTATTGAAAGCAGCAGGATTCCTTCATCGTGACCCACGTGGTGTTGAGCGTAAGAAGCCAGGCCGCAAGAAAGCACGCAGAAGCTTCCAGTTCAGCAAACGTTAACCTTACACTACTACAACTAATAAGATTATAATGGAAAACAATACTTCTTTACAACAACAATTGCTTGAGGCTGGCGTACACTTTGGTCACCTTAAGAAGAAGTGGAACCCCAAAATGCTTCCCTATATCTTCGCAGAGAAGAAGGGTATCCATATCATTGACCTGAACAAGACTACCGAGAGCCTGCAGGAAGCTTCAGCAGCACTGAAGCAGATCGCACGCAGCGGTAAGAAAATCATGTTCGTTGGTACCAAGAAGCAGGCTAAAGAAATTGCAACTCAGTGTGCGCAGCGTGTGAATATGCCATACGTTACTGAACGCTGGCTGGGTGGTATGCTCACCAACTTCAACACCGTTCGTAAGAGCGTGAAGAAAATGCAGAGCATCGATAAAATGCTGAATGACGGTACTTTCGACAACATTACCAAGAAAGAGCGCCTGACACTGACACGTGATAAGGAGAAAATGGAAAAAGTACTCGGCGGTATCGCCCAGCTGGGTCGTGTTCCTGCTGCCCTCTTCATCATTGATATCGGTCATGAGCACATCGCCCTGGCAGAAGCCAAGCGTCTCGGCATCACTACATTCGGTATGGTAGATACAAACTGCGATCCGAACAAGGTTGATTTCCCAATCCCCGCTAACGACGATGCTACAAAGAGTATCGCAATCATCATCGAATACATCACTGCAGCTATCGCAGAAGGTCTTGCTGAAAGGCAGGCCGCAAAAGATGAGGACGTTGAAGAAAGCAGCGATGAGAACGAAAAGCGCGCAGCTCGTCTCGAAGCTGAAGCCCAGGCTGAAGCAGGTCGTGGCGGTCGTTCACGCGGTGGCAATGCACCAAAGCGTCGCGTTCCCAACAGCCCGAAAAGAACCGGAGCAAGATAAGTCAATAAGTGAATAAGTCAATAAGTGAATGGTTCCCGTTTCACCTGTTGACTTATTCATCTATTCACATGTACCTATTTGAGTTATTTATTTTCACTTTTTAATTTGTAAAAATGTCTACCGTTACTATAACAGCTGCAGACATCAATAAACTCCGCCAGGCAACTGGTGCAGGGATGATGGATTGCCGTAAAGCACTCACTGAGAACAATGGCGATTTCGAAGCAGCTATCGACTGGTTGCGTAAGAAAGGTGCGAAAGTTGCAGCCCTGCGCAGCGACCGTGAAGCAAAAGAAGGTGTTGTTCTCGCAAAGACAACAGCTGATAACAAAACCGGTATCGCTCTTTGCGTTAGCTGTGAAACAGACTTTGTTAGCAAGAACGCTGACTTTGTTGCCTTCGCTACAAGCATCATTGATGCAGCCATCGCAAACAACGTTAACAACGTAGATGAACTGAACAACGTTACCATCAACGGCGCTAAAATCGCTGACCTGGTTAACGACAAGCTCGCTTCTATCGGTGAAAAGATCGGTATCTCCAAATTCGAGCGTATCGATGCTCCTTACGTTGCTTCTTATATCCACGGTGCAAACCGTATGGGTGTATTGGTAGGTATGACAACCGAAGCTGCTGACGCAGGTAAAGACGTAGCCATGCAGATCGCTGCTATGAACCCTGTTGCAGTTGATGCTGATGCAGTTCCTGCTGATGTCGTTGCCCGTGAAAAGGCAATTATCACTGACCAGGTTGCTGCTGATCCTAAAATGGCTGGTAAGCCTGCCGAGATGATTGAAAAGATCGCTGGCGGTAAGCTGAATGCCTTCTTCAAAGAAAATACACTGCTCGCACAGGCTTTCGTAAAGGATGCCGGCGTTAGCGTTGCAGACTACCTGAAGAGCGTTAGCCCAGAATTGAAAATCACTGCGTTCAAACGCGTTGCATTAGGATAATCAACATTTTAATGTTATCCGGATAAAGTAAAAAAAAGGTGACCTTCGGGTCGCTTTTTTTATTTCCATTAGGCTGACCGTTTACACACTATTCAACTTTTACCTCCGCCCATTTTGTTTCCCTAAGCTGGTTGAGCAGCAACCAGTTCGCAATAACCGAGAGAACGAAAAGCAAAAGAACTACAGCGGTAAACCGGTGTAACAGGAAATGAATCCCTGCCACGGTTCCGGAAATCAGCAGGATAAAGAAGCCGCGCAAAAAAGCACCCGACCGCACCTTATTGGCCGATGGCAGGGAGGCTGGAAGTTTTTTCTTACCTAGCGTTACTAGCAGGCTGCAGATCACCAATTCGTTACTAAGGCCGAGCAAAAGGTTTGGTATAACCCCAGGACCATACCATGCCATGCCGAAAACCGCCAGTATTATTGCAGCAGGCAGGTAGAATTTACAGAGCATGCTTTTATACGATCCTGTAATAATGGGCCCGGGCTTTTCAACCGGCGCACTGAAAAAGATCCATGCCGCCCTGTACTGTTCAGAATAGTTCACCTGGAAAATGGCATTTATCAACACAAATGCGCTGAAATATAGCAATGCGATAAATGCAGACAGGTTTTGTACAGAAGGATCATCCGTTGCAACATTTCCAATCTTACGGAAAATCGTAAGTCCCATCCATACCGCCACATACCCCATTGTAGGATACACCCGCAGCTTGAATTCCCGGCTCCTGGCTGTCCATTTCCAGCTGAATAAGAATGCAGCCTTCTCCAATGGAGCAGTGGTGAATATTGAAGCATACCAGTCGCCGATACCCTTCCGTCGCCTGCTTATGACTGCTACCTGGCCGGAATCAGCATCTCCGCCACTTCCGCTGATCAATGACAACTTACTGTTGAACGCCGGGGCAAGCCACCGTATCACCAGTATTGTACTGAAGACCGTGGTACCTACGGTCAGCAGGAACCAGTACCAGGTATGCAACATGTCGATGCCGGTCAGGAATAACTGTGCACCGGCAAACCAGTAAGACGGAAGCAGTACAGCATATGGGACTTCGGTTATACTAAACTGCTGGAACACCTCCATATCGGCGATTCGGGGCACAAGTTGGTAAGACATGTACAAGAGAACCGCAAAGCCGATCTGGAACCAGGCAATAAATGATTTAAACTTTGACGGGGTGGTAAATTTGAGCACCAGCAGGTACAGTGAATTGATCAGGAAAATGCTAAGCACGCTGGCCAGGACGATAAGCAGCAGGAAAGCTATGCTATCCCATGCCCCATATTGAATAAACACCATTACCAGTGAAGGCAGGCACATCGGGATAACCAGCCGGCTCAGATGTACCATTATGTGCAACAACTTTGCTGTTACAACTGTGCGGTCATTTACTGGTGCCGGCAATATGATCTGGTTATCCCTCACATCGATCAATACCGACGTAAAATCACTGATCAGCATGGATGCCAGCATAAACAGGTATGCAGAAAAGAAGAAGGTCAGGTGGGTCAGCAGATCCCTGCCGGTAATAAAGAATACGATGTAGATCAACCCCATCAGGAAAGCCATGATCATAGTGCCGAATGTCGCATTCGAAATGTTCTTCTTACGAGACGCTGACCGGGCCTGCTGGAAACTATTCGGATACCGGTCATCCATTATTAGTTTGTACCGGAGAATCAGCGACAGCTGGGCTGTATTGATTCCCAACCTTTCATAAACGGATGAAGGCAATAGCGCAAGCCTGTATAGTACAGCACTGATCTTATTCATCTTCTGCCGTTCTTGAAATATAAGGAAGGTCAAATGCGGATACTAGGTCAGATGCGGCGTCGTGGTGTAATCCCTGTGTCGTCAGTCGGGCAAAGATATTTTCCAGGCTTCCCTGGCCCAGTTCTGTCTTGAGACTTTCAAAGCTTCCGTCAGCCACAATAGTGCCTTCATTAAGGAGAACGATCCGGTCGCTCACTTTTTCTACAACATCCATCATATGACTGCAGTAGAAGATTGTCTTCCCTTCAGCAGCGAGCCTGCTGATCAACTCCTTCACAATAATGACGCTGTTTGCATCGAGTCCGCTGAGCGGTTCATCGAGTATCAGGATATCGGGGTTATGCAGCAACCCGGAAATGAGTAAAACCTTTTGCCGCATTCCCTTACTGAAAGTATCCATCCGCTGGTGAATCTGGCCTTCCAATCCGAATGCCGCCAGCATTTTCGGAATCCGGGTGCTGGCAATTTCAGCGGGCAATTCGTGCAAGCCGGCAATAAGTTCAAGGTACTCTGCAGGGGTAAGCACTTCATAGAGATCGGACAATTCCGGCACATAACCGATGATCCGCTTAATAGAAAGCGGGTCCTGCTTCATGTCGAATCCTTTTACGACCACGCTTCCCTCGAAGTCGGAAAGTAGTCCGCACAGGATTTTTACTGTTGTGCTTTTGCCTGCCCCATTCGGCCCGATATAACCAATTACCTGTCCTGGATACACTTCCAGGTTAATGTCTCTCAGCACCTGTTTATCTCCATACGATTTATACAGGTGTTCCATGCGGATAATCGCTTCCATAATTCCTGTAAGATAAAAATATCCTTTCTTTGCACCACATTGAAAACCTAACAGACTATGCAACCCAGGTACAAAAGAATTTTGTTGAAATTATCAGGCGAGGCCCTGATGGGAGAGGGAGGACAGAACGGGTATGAACCGCTGAACCATTCGATCATAGCACAATATGCAAAGGAAATCAAGGCGGTTGCAGCTGAAGGTGTTGAAGTTGCACTTGTTATCGGCGGTGGTAACATTTACCGCGGCATGAATGAAGCAGAAACCGGGATTGAAAGAGCACACGGTGATTACATGGGAATGCTGGCAACGGTTATTAATGGAATGGCACTACAAGCCGGCCTGGAAAAAGAAGGCGTGTTCACGAGGTTGCAAAGCGCGATCAAAATGGAACAGATAGCAGAGCCTTATATCCGCCGCCGCGCAATCCGTCACCTCGAAAAACACCGCGTGGTTATTTTCGGTGCCGGAACAGGGAACCCCTACTTTACCACAGACACAGCAGGATCATTGCGGGCGATCGAAATCAAGGCGGATGTAATCCTGAAAGGAACCAGGGTAGATGGCATTTATACTGCTGATCCTGAAAAGGATGCGGCGGCTACCAAATACGAAACCATCACCTTCCGGGAATGTATTAATAAAAACCTGAAAGTGATGGACATGACTGCATTCACCCTATGCATGGAAAACAGCCTCCCTATCATTGTGTTCGATATGAACAAGCCAGGAAACCTCATGAAGGTCGTAATGGGAGAACGGGTGGGTACGCTGGTTCAGGGCTGACGAGTACTTTTACGCGAAAGCCTTACCCCGCTTGCATATTTCGGCAAAGCTTCCTACATTGCACATAGAAAAACCACCTTATCGAGGTGGTTTTTTAATCCCCTGTCTGAAGATCCTCTGGAAGCCCCGAACCGGATTTAGTCCGAAAACTCCGACCTTTATGATGTTATTCAATTTATTGGTAATAAGGATCTCCGTGGGGATAGCCGAAATCATTATTTTCCAGCTTGGGGCCATTGCGCTTGGATTTGCTATTCACCTCTTTATTACTTCCCGTAAGAGCGCACGCCTGCACATGCTGCAGGAACACGAAACTGCCGCAGCCCAGGAAGCGGATGAATGGAAACTCAAATACTTCAACGACACCGAAGATTTCGAAAAAAAGATTCGAAAGCTTGAGCATGAACTCAAACAATCGAGGGACAATGAGAATTTCCTTTCACTCGAAGTTGAATCTGTTCGCCAGGAACGTGAAGAATTACTTGAATCGCAGGCTGAAATGGTATCTCCGGCAAAACAGACTGTTGATTACCTCGGCCAGTTGCAGGATGCTCAACAGCACATGCTTCAGCACAATCAGCATATGCAGCAATTGCTTGCACAGATAGAACAGCTCAAGCAGATGGAACAGAAACATCTTGAACTTGTTCAGGCAAATGAACTGCTTACACGGCAGATGACCGACCTCAGGGTACAGCTCGTTGATAAAGACAATGACATCAGGTCGCTTCGCCAGCAAAACCGCCTCGGTGAAGAAATGCAAAGCCGCCTGGAGAAGGTATATGCTGACTACAATGCCCTCCTTGAAAAAATGAGCAAGCTGGAAGCGCATATTGCAACCAGCCAGAAAGAAGGTGGTTCTTATGCCGAACTGCAGGATGCATATTTCAAAGTGACCAAGGAACTTGACGAATTCAAAATGAAATACCTCGTGATGCTCGACGAAAGCCAGCGACTGACCCGCAACCTGGCTGATGTTGAGGACAAACTGAGGGAATCAAATTTTCAACGTACACAATTCCAGAAAAAGGTTGCCTACCTGGAAGAACTGAACCAGGACCTTCAACATGTTGCCGAACACCACAACAAACTGCACAGCCAGATGCGCAGAATTACGGAAATAGAACAACTGCTCGCCAAAGCAACACAACTGACATCGCCAGACAAAGAAGGTCCCGCACTTTGATCCGGGGCGAATCAGAATAATTCAATAAGTGAAGAGGTCAATAAGTGAATAACCCGCTTATTGACCTCTTCACTTTGGTTACCTTTGCACCAAAGCTTTTCTATGTTGACTTCCTCCATTGCCGATCTCCGGAAAGATTACCAGCAACTCTCACTTACTGAAAATGACGTAGCCAAAAATCCTATCCGGCAGTTTGACCGCTGGTGGTCAGAAGCAGTCAGCAGCAAGATTGATGAGGTTAATGCCATGACACTTGCCACCGCATCATCAGATGGACTGCCCTCGGCACGCATTGTACTGCTGAAAGGATTTAATGACGAGGGCTTTGTGTTCTATACGAATTACAATAGTTTCAAGGCAAAACAACTGGAAGAAAATCCACGGGCCTGCCTCGTGTTTTTCTGGAAAGAACTGGAAAGACAGGTGAGGATAACCGGGCTGATCGGAAAGGTATCTGAAGAGGAAAGCGATTCCTATTTCAACAGCAGGCCGGAAACCAGCCGCATAGGCGCATGGGCATCACCACAAAGCCAGGTGATTAAAGACAGGGAATCACTTGAATCCAGGGAAATAGAACTGAGTGTGGCCTTTTCGGGAAAGAATATACCCCGTCCCCTCCATTGGGGTGGCTATCGCGTAAAACCGGTCACTATTGAATTCTGGCAGGGCAGGCCCAGCCGGCTGCATGACCGGATCCAATACACCCTTGAAGATAATGGGGATTGGAAAATAGAAAGGCTGGCACCATAATCAGCCAGCCGTCTACATTCAGCTACTGCTTATGCAGAAGTTTTCTTAGCTGCGGCTTTCTTGGCTGCTGCAGGTCTTGCAGGTCTGCTTTTTCCGAAAGAACCTTTGAAGATCTTTCCTTTCTTGGTTTTCTTATCACCTCTACCCATAGTTGTAATGTTTTAATGTGAAGCTGCAAAAATAGGCAAAAAATAAGGAAGGTGCCCGACGCATGTTAATTTGCCGGACACCTTTCTTAAAATGCTTTGGGCGCAGTGTTATAATTTGGAAGACAGTTCTTTACCTGCCTTGAAACGGGCAACTTTTTTAGCCTTAATCTTGATAACAGCACCGGTTTGGGGGTTGCGGCCATTACGTGCAGCTCTTTTAGAAACTGAAAAAGTACCGAAACCTACCAGCGTAACCTTTCCTCCACCTTTCAGCGTTTTAGTCACCGCTTCGATGAATGAATCCAGTGCTTCGTTGGCCTGGGTCTTGGTAATACCTGCGTCATCGGCAATTTTTGCAATTAATTCAGCTTTGTTCATAGTGTGAAATTTTAGAATTTTAAGCAGAACAAATATAGACGGTTTTTGATTCCAACAAATTTTTTTTTGCCTTTTTTAATACACTGTTAGAAAGTGCTGGAACCCGCTCCAAATCAGCATTATAGAGGAAATTGATTATATATATT
>NZ_JSVC01000009.1 GCF_000814475.1 Flavihumibacter solisilvae
CACCTTTATATACTGACAGTGATACATCATGCAGTACATGTGTGGTTGCCGGTACATGGAAATATTTATTCAACCTCTCTGCAGTCAATACTTCTTGTGACATACATCCGGTTTTATCCTCTTAAGATTGAGACAGGGTCCACCTTCGATGCCTTCAGTGCAGGCATCAAACCTGCCAGGCCAGTTGTAATCAGGCCAAAGACCAGGCCTATCACATAATAGAGCACATCAAAATTTACCGGAAAATGTTTGATAATAATCCATTCATCTTCCGGCCAGGGAACCTGCGATAAAGCATACGATAGCAGGAAACCCAGTAACAGTCCAGCTACTGCTCCTACCAGGCCGATGATCAAAGATTGTGAAAGAAAGATCTGCACGATATCTTTTCGCGCAAAACCTTCCGCCTTCAGGATGGCTATATCTTTCAGTTTACCGATGATCACCATATTCATGATATTGTAGATACCAAAACCTGCTATCAACAAGAGCGTAAAGCTTAGTACATAAGTGAAGGTATCGCGGATCATGTTGCCTGCTTTAACCGATGCATTCACGGTTTCCCAATCTTCCGCCCTGTAACCATATTTGACAGCCAATGCCGGAGCCAGCGCAGGCGCCCTGTTCATATCTTTCAGCTTCAGGCGAATATCTGTGATATAATCCCGGCCTTTCCCCAGTAATTGTTGCATGTCAGTAAGGCTCACATAAGCTTTGAACTCATCTACAGTGGCGATGCCGAATTTATAAGTACCCACTACCCTGAAACGTAACCTGGCCCCGGAAGGTGCGGTAGCTGTAACGAGATCACCGGTTGTCACATTCAATTTGTCGGCCAGTTTATATCCGAGCAGGATGCCGTTATCTGCTGTCAGCAGGTTTTGCGGTTGCCCGTTTGACATTTTTTCTGACAAACCAAACAGCCGGTCTTCCTCCAGTATATTTACGCCATCGACCATCGCTCCAAGTTGAACAGGGCCATAATTGAACAGCAATTGCGAGGAAACAAGAGGCGACACTACCTCCACCTCTTTATTTTTTCTCAGGTCTTCTATAATACCGGGAGCATTTTTCAGGTTCAGGTTGATCTGTTTGGGGCGCGGGTGGCGGACAATGATCCATGTTTCCTGCTTTTTTCCAAAGTACTTATCCGCAACAGAAGATGTGTAATCTGTATTGTAGTCATTATAGATCCTGATATCCGGTGTAACTGACAGCATAATAGTTTCGAAAAAATCATTCATCCCTTTCATAAAACTCATCATCAGGATGAACATGCCAATTCCGAATGTTACGCCCATCATCGCTACAATGGTCTGTCGCCTGCGCGAAAGCATATGCACTTTAACGATCTTCAGGTTTACAGGCAACTTCATGGCTTTTCAATTTGTGCCTTCACCAAAACCGGAGTTGTTTCGTCAAGGCCGGATATGATCTCGACATCTTCGAGCGTAGTAATACCTGTTTGTACGGCGGTTTTTTTCGCAGTTTTTTTCTCCTGGATCCACACACTGTCTTTACCCGCCAGGGCATTGACTGGCAGTACCAATGCATTACATTTTTTAAGGACAACAATATTGGCTTCAATGGATGTGTGAATAAAAGAGATCGCTGTCTGGCCGGTAAATAATGCGTCCACACGGAAAGTCTGGTCCTGTTCATTCATAACCGCGTAAATATTTGTTACAATCGCTTCATATACCGTTTCACCAGTTGCATCAGTTTGCAGCAACACCTGTTGACCGTTTCGCACTTTATTAATATCCTGTTGGTCAACAGCCATCCTGATTACCTGTTTACCGGCTTCACCCACCAGTGCAACCACTTCATTTGAGTAGACTGTTTCACCAATTTCTTTATAGGTCTGGAAGACTACACCAGTCCGGTCGCTCCTGATAAAATAATCCTGAAAATCTTCTCCTGCTGCTGTCAACTGACTGCGGGCATTGCTTTGTGATACTTCCAGTTCACGGATGGCAGCATGATATTTCTGCTCGGCAATCTTTTTCTGGTTTAATGATAACTGGTAGTTGGCAAATACATAATCCAGGTTGTTCCTGGTGCCGATGTGCTGTTCCCACAAAGTCTTATAACGGTGGTAAATCAACGAATCATTATTGCATTTTACGGCTGCGTTTTGTAATGACAATTCCAGGTCATTCAGCAACGGGGAATCACCTGAAAGATTGCCTGATGCGTAATCGTAATTTTTCCTGGCAGCTTCAAATTTCAGCTTTGCAGCTTCATTGCCGATGACATACAGCAATTGACCCTTCTGAATCGTGTCACCATCTTTGACCAGCTTTTTGATGATCGTGCCATTTCCCAGTGACGCAAGTTTGTATTCGTTCTGAGAAACGATCTTCCCCGAAGCATAAACAGTTTCAATTATATCTTTCCTTTCCGGGTAGATCACCTGGTGCCTGTTGCAGGCTGAACATATTGTTGCAACCAGGAAGCCAATTATGCCAAGATGTGAAGCAGACATACCCCAATGTAGCGTAACCAGGGTTTCTTTTAAATGACGACCGTCAGTCACTTCACTGAGTTTGCGCAGCCCAGAAGCTTTGATTCCCTTAGCTACTCCAAAACAAAAAAGCGCAGTATCTACCTGCGCTTTCGTGATCCGGATTGGATTCAAACCAATGACCTACTGCTTAGAAGGCAGTTGCTCTATTCAACTGAGCTACCGGACCATGGGGCGCAAAGATAATGCAAAATCAAAATGGAAAGCAAAAATTAAAATGTTATGAAAACCAGCGTGTTAGGCAGTTCCGCGTGTTTTTTAAAATCGGTATCCGATGCTGATATTATAACGGAAACCACCTGACCAGAAACTTTCCACCCCGGATGAATTGATCTCGCCTCCTTCGGTGAGGCGTTCCAGGACGGGAAGCTTTTCTTTCATGGCATCGATGATATCCTGGAGAAGTTCATTATCCTCAATGCCATCAATGTGACCATCCATTTTGGCTTTAAAGCGATAAGAAGTAATAGCGGGACCAAACATAACGGCGTCGATCACGAAGCGCTTCCATAGTACAAACTGGTACCCGAGGGAGGCCCCGATATTCCCGAAACCTACGGTTGTATTGAGAGTGACCGATTGAGTATGAGCGCTGTCGTTAACTATACGTTCTCCCTTGAATCCATGATAACTGACAAACGGAGCGATAAATACGCCGCGAGGGGCATGGTATTTATTTTCTTTGGCAAGATAGAACCGGTATTCAAAGCCGGCAGAAAAGCCAGACTTGCTCACAGACCGGCCGAGATTTACGTCGCTTCTGACCAGCTTTATATCGAGCGGAAATTCTTCATATCCGCCAAAAAGTACGAAAGACCGCTTCTTATTAAGCACTCTTTCATATAACAGCTGAACGGCATTGTTGTAGAGAAGACTGTTGGTCAGACTGACCTTGACTATGTTGGGATAAGGCTTACCGTTGTCGACGATCAGCGTATCCTGGGCCCTTGTACTGTTGAAGGAAAGCAGTAAAACAAGGAACATTGCAGAAGTGCGTATGTTCATGGCCGTTTATTTTAAGGGTGAAACATCTGTCTCAATTCAATCATCGCCTGCTCACCAATTTCAGACCGGATCAATCCGCGACGCGGCCTGCCCAGGTCCAGGATCACATAAATCACCAGGCAGGTCAGCAGGCAGAACCCGGTCATCACCAGCCAATCCCTCAAAACCATACGCTTCGCTTCAAACCCGGCAAGAAAAGAGCTGGTCAATGCCAGTATCCCAAGGGTAAGGAGAATGATGTCCGGAACACGACTTTTCTGAACCGCTTCAATACTTGTCGTGATATCGATCATTTCATTAAGGGATGGGATCATCTGGTTGGATGGTATCAGCATACCGGTCAGTTTGGAAGCCCCAGCCGCCCGTTTCCAGATCCTGTCGCTAATAACAGCCGCTTCTTTTTTCGCCTGGATGATCGTTTGCACGTCTGCACCTGTCGTATAAAACCGGATCCGCTTTTCTACATATTGTTCAAAATCTATCCTGAATGCCTGCCTGATGGTGTCGGGATAAAGGTCTGCACGCAGCACTGCTGTTCCGATCGCATTTGCCTCTGCAATGATCACGTCACGGTTCCTTTCGTATTTATTGGCTGAAATCCCGAATGTTATCGCCAATACAAATGCCAGCAACCCAAGCATCCCGCCTTCCAGGCCTTTGATTCCATCTGCATCTGAAACCGGCAAGCGCTGATCAACCAGCTTCCTCACCCGGTTCCCGAACCATGAAATCAGCAGCATGCTGAAAAACAGCACAACCGTCAGTACAATTGCGTCAGTCCTGTTGAATATTTCCGTAAACACATCCGTAATTATCGACTGAACATCGCCGTCAGGTCCTGCAGGTCCACATCTCCGTCACGATCCTTATCCAACCCGCCTGACGCGGCTTTTCCCAGCATACTTTCCATGTTGATGCCCGCACTTTTCCCGCCGCTGAGACTATTAAAAATATCCTGGATATTAAAACTGCTGTCGTTTGGATTATTGGTCCTGCCGATCAACTTTCCAAGTACCATCGGCAACAGGCTGCCTACAATTCCTCCTGCCTGTGACTTGTTCAATCCAAATTTGTTCATCAATGAATCCATCACGCCGCCGGATAACTGCTGCACCATCGGATTGCCCGCATTTGCGTTGGATTCATTTGTAAAGAACCCCAGCACATCTTTCGTTCCGCCCTGTGCAAGGATTCCCTGTAAGCCACTCACCAGCGATGAGCCTGCAGTTTCAATAGCTTCTTCATTGCGCTCATTGGGAATATCGGGATTGTTGACAATGCTGTCACCGGCGTTTTCCCGGATCAGGTTCATTAGTTGATCCAACATGACTGAATATTTTAATGGTTATCGAATGACGTAAAATGAAGCGTAACGGATAGGCTGCTACTAAGAGAGAGTGATGTAATTTACTGTTATTTTTACGAAAACTTATCACCGGAATGGATGTAAAGATTGAACCAGGCTGGAAGGCAGTTCTGAAGCCGGAATTCACAAAAACCTATTTCCAGCAGGTAGTTACACATCTTAAAATGGAAAAGATGGCGGGAAAAGTGATCTACCCGCCCGGCTCGATGATCTTTCATGCTTTCGACAAAACACCGTTCGATAAAGTGAAAGTCGTAATTCTCGGGCAGGACCCGTATCACAATCCCGGTCAGGCGCACGGATTAAGCTTTAGCGTACCTGAGGGTGTTACACCACCGCCGTCGCTGATCAACATTTATAAAGAAATTGCAAGCGATATCGGGGTAACGATGCCTCGCCAGGGAAATCTCGAGAAATGGGCGGAACGCGGTGTTTTATTACTGAACGCTGCACTCACGGTCCGTGCAAACGAGCCTGCCAGTCATTCGAAGATCGGCTGGATGGACTTTACTGACTCAGTTATCCGGCACGTCAGTAACGATAAGGAACATGTGGTATTTTTGCTTTGGGGAAAGTTCGCGCAGGAAAAACAACACCTTATCGATGAAACCAAACACCTGGTGCTGAAAGCAGCACACCCCTCGCCTTTCAGTGCAGATAAGGGATTTTTCGGATGCCGGCATTTTTCGCGGACAAACGAATACCTTGCAAAAAACGGAATTGATCCGATCGACTGGTCATTGTAATTAATTTCACAGCATGAGAATCTTCAGGGAAATTTTCGGTCGCGTCTGGGCGTTATGGGTACTCCTCCTCTTTGTTGTTACGATGATCCCCTTCCTGCTGCCGGCGCTGGCATTTTGCGCCACGGCTCCTGAACCGGCACGCACGCGGCGTTTCATCAAATATGCAAGGGTATGGATGGCAATTTACCTTAGGCTGATCGGCTGTCCGTTACGCATCAGCGGCAAGGAAAATTTCGCCCCGGGTGAACAGTATATTGTTATCTGCAATCATAATGCGCTGATGGACGTACCTGTGTCCTCCCCTTCCATCCCCGGTGCAAACAAGACCATAGCCAAAGCAGAAATGGCGAAAATCCCGGTCTTTGGTATGATCTATAAAATGGGCTCCGTGCTGGTGGACCGCAAGAGCGACAAGAGCCGCAAGGAGAGCTACCTGAATATGAAGAAGGTGCTTGACATGGGCATGCATATGTGTATTTATCCCGAGGGTACCCGCAATAAAACCGAACAGCCCCTGAAAGCTTTTCATGATGGTGCATTCCGGCTGGCATTAGATACCAGGAAATCAATCATCCCCGGGATGATCTTCAATACGCGGAAGGTGAATCCGGCAGATAAGTTCTTTTATATCATGCCGCACCGGCTCTACATGGATTTCCTTCCTCCCATTGCTGTAGAACCGGGCGACACAGTTGAATCATTGCGGAACAGATCCTTTGAAATCATGAAGGATTACTATTCAAAAAATGCTTAAGCTGCCGCTGCTTCATCAAGTTTTGGGGCGACAGGCCAATCGACCGGAACTTTCGTTAATGCATGCAGGTAATTTGTTATGACCTTATCACCAACAACAACTGTTGTTTCTACCAGGCTCGCCTCTGTATAACCTTCAAAATAAAAATTCTGAAGCAGTTCGTCGCGCACGAAACCACGTTCTTCAACAATTGCTTTCACCAGTTTCGCCAAGGCATCCAGCTTCCTATCAAAGGAAATCTCAGCTCTCCTGATCTGCAGGATCTGCTCGTCGCTGAAGCCGTTCAGCCTGGCAATCGCCGTATGTGCACTTAAACAGTATTCACAATTATTCAGCTGGCTTACCACCAGGCTGATCACTTCCTTTTCCTTCGCACGGAGAGTTGATTTACCGCTTTGCAGGTTGAGGTAATTACCCAATGCATTCTCTGAATGTGCAAAAATCGCATACAGGTTCGGAACAAATCCTACTGACTTTTTGATTCCATCGAAAATCGCCTGGTTTGCCGGTGAAACATTCTCTCTTTGCGGAATGGGAAACGTGTTCATGATGATTGTTTTTTGTTATTGATTGTGAGAACAAAGTTCCATCATGATAGGCCCGGGAAGAATAGACAGACTTCCCTGTAAATTGTAAAATTGTCCCGTTGCCGTCAGCTAACAGCCGTATCGGCAAGCTTTCCTTTCCGGAATTCCGATGCGGAAACTGAAGATAGTTTCTTGAAGAAACTGCTGAAATAAGCGATGTCTTCAAACCCCAGTTCATATGCAATTTCTTTGGAAGACATATCGGTGTAAATGAGCAGGCGCTTTGCCTCCAGGAGTATGCGGTCCTGGATCACCGCAAGAGGCGATTTATTATTATAGATGGCAAACAGGTTGGCGAGGGTTTTGGGAGAACGGTTCAGCAGGTCGGCATAAAACTTCACCCGATGCTGTGTTTTATAATGGTTTTCAACAAAAAGGTTGTATTTGCGGATGATGTCAAGTTTCTGGTCGCTAAGGTCTTTATCTTTCAGGAAACACTCTTTGGCCAGGCGGGTAATGATAATAATCAACCGCTTTAATAACATGCGTAACATTTCTTCCTGCACGGTATCGACGGTTTCAAATTCTTCTATGAAAACTTTAAGGAGCAGTCCGATTTTCAGCTGCACCTTTTCTTCCAGTGCTGTGAACATGGTTTTATTGGATCCATAAAACAGGAACCCTACACAACTGACTTCCTTATCATGGTTCACAATGCAATAAAAATCGCGGTTGAATTGCCAGGCAATGATATCTCCGGGATTTGAAAACTCGAAACTCTGGTTAACCATCAGGCAAAGAATGGAATGCTGCGGGAAATCATACATCACACTATCGATCTTAACCTGCTGGTTTTCGCCTTTATTCCAGGCAATTGTCAGGAATTTATCTTTACGATCTTTGCCATAAAATACCCGGTCGAAGATGGTTTCATCCAGCGTCAGGCGGCATTCACCCGTGGTTTTGTGGTTAACAAATCTGAGGTTCACAGTTGCAGTAAAAAGTAAAAGTAAAAATTTTATGGTGCAGGCAGCTGCGTTCGGGAAGTTTGCCGAAGTGTTCGGGAAATCCGGGCATTTTTCCGGGGCGCCTCCAATGGTAGCTTTGATTCAATAAAAATCAACAACAATGAAAAAGCTACTTGGTTCAATGGTTATTATGCTGGTGTTGATTGGCAGTACCACCGCCCAGCAACCCGAAATCCGCAAAAAGCAATATAACCTGGAGAAGTCCGGGGTAGCTATCCAGGGCTATGACCCGGTTGCCTACTTTACCAGCCAAAAGGCCATTGAAGGAAAAAAAGAATTCACTACAGGTTTCAATGGCGTGACCTATCGCTTTGCCAGCGCACAAAACCTGCAGTTATTCAAGGCGGATCCTGCAAGGTATGAACCACAGTATGGTGGCTGGTGCGCCTACGCAATGGGCGCGAAGGGAGAAAAAGTCGAAGTGGATCCGGAAACATTCAAGATCGTAAACGGTAAGCTTTACCTGTTCTACAATAAGTTGCAGACCAATACGCTCAACTACTGGAACAAGGATGAGGCAAAGCTGAAACCTAATGCAGACAAGAACTGGACAAAATTTGTTAACTGATCAATTTATTGCCATGACCTTCAACGCAAAAAACATCGCTTACTGGATTCTCCGGCTGGTTGCAGCAGTAATAATGCTACAGACACTCTTCTTCAAGTTCACGGGAGCACCGGAATCAATTTATATCTTCACAACACTTGGAATGGAACCATGGGGCAGGATCGGAACCGGGGTTATGGAATTGGTAGCATCTGTACTGCTGGTAATTCCACGAACCACAGCCCTCGGCGCAGTAATGGGACTTGGACTCATGAGTGGCGCCCTCTTTTTCCACCTTACCAAACTTGGAATTGTGGTTCAAAACGATTCGGGACAACTGTTTATTTATGCACTGATCGTATTCATCTGCTGCCTCATTCTTGCCATTGCTTATCGCTCACAACTTACAGGATTACTATACAAAAGGTTACCACTATCCTAGAGTATAGTTTGACTTTTCCGACAAGGGGTGTGAATAATTTGCAGTCAAAATTTTACAGTAATGAAAATCCTGCATCTTATTTCAAGCCCGAGAGGAAAGGCTTCCTTTAGTGTTAAGCTGGGAGAAGAAATCATAGAGCGGTTAATAAAGAAATATCCAGGCAGTACAGTTAATACACATAACCTGACGGATACGCCTTTCCCTCACCTTGAAGAAGTTCACCTCACTTCCTTCTTTACAACGCCCGGAAGCAGATCAGCCGAACTCGACGAGGCCGTAAAACATTCCGACGACGCCATTGCAGAGCTGATGAATGCCGACATTATCGTGATCGGTGTTCCGATGTACAACTTTTCTATCCACTCTACTTTGAAAGCATGGATCGATCATGTGGCGCGGGCCGGCGTCACCTTCAGTTACACGGAAAGCGGCGTTACCGGTCTCGTCAATGGTAAAAAGGTATACCTCGCTGCATCCTCCGGTGGAATCTATAGTGATGGTCCCATGCAATCTTTCGATTTCGGCGTGCCATATATGCGGAACATGCTGAACTTTATCGGCATCAGCGACATCACTGTATTCCGCGTGGAAGGCGTGGCACTGCCGGACCTGAAGGACAAAGCCTTTGATCTTGCAGTGGAGCGAATCGCAGTGTAATTATTGCGCGTTCAACTGCAGATCAGCAGGCCTAACCGGGTTACTGAGCAACCAGCCAAACAGTTCCCATTGTTTACCTGGTGACTGCTCCCCGCCTTTTGACATGATATAATTTCTTACGAGATCCTTTCCGTAGTTATAATTGATCACATAGCTGCGGTTGCGACGGATGAAACTGATCGACTTGGCAGCAGTTTCCTTATTCATGAGGCTGTAATCCATCAGCCATTTGATGGCTGCTTCTTCCGTCATGGAGCCGTCGAGCAATCCACGGGCAACTTCGTTCCGTGCATAGTTCAGTTCGTCCCTAACGGACATTGCGTTGAAATAAGTGCTGATGCCGGCGGTATCCAGCCCGGCCAAAGGCAGCAGCACTTCTTTAGCAAACTTCACTTTATCATCGCCCGGGAAAGCGACTGCAATTCCATAGTTCGCACTACCCTCTGCAATCAGACTTTGCGGGCTGAACAACGGGTATAAAGAAATTTCGACCCAACCTTTATCGCGGTAAAGGTTCTTTTCGAGCAGCATATTGTAAACGTGGTGACCAGGATAACTTTCATGGCTACCCACATCAATACTGCGGTCGATAAAGATCTGCATGTCGGTATTGATCTGGATCACACTGCGATAATTTCCTTTATACCAGTTATATCCACTCCATGGTTTGTTATTTACATATTCCAGGGTAAAGCTTTCATTTTCGGGGAGTGTATAATGTTGTTTGGTGCGCTTGCGACACTCAGCAATAGCCGCTTTAAAAACCGTATCCAGCCTGTTTTTCGGGATAATGAAGTGGTTGGCAAGCTGCTGGAACTTCTGGTTGATATCTCCTTTACCCGGTAACATGCTGTCGAGTTTCGACACCAGCTCTTTGAAATGCGCTTCGGATTTTTTTGGTACCGTTACCCCAAAGAGGTCCTGCGTTTCCTGGTCGAAGGAAGTTTGTTCGCCAGCGAAGATCCTGATGCGCCTGTCGAATGCCCTTAACTGTGATTTGATCCATCCTATGCGCATGGCAAGGGTATCGCCAGTGGTGCTGTCAATTGTGTTCAGTTCATTTACCAGGTTGCTCACAGCAGTTAGCAGGCTGTCCTTCGGGAACTCACCTTTTGGCGTTGACGTTGGTTTTAGTGAATCAGGTCCATAATATGCGTCAACAAAGTCTGTATCATACTGGCCGATTGTTAGGCCCAGCTTCACGTATTGATGGGCGAGATCATCGAGTTTTGTATTTGGCTTTGAATCAGTTTTAGACTGTCCGCAGGCGGACAGTAAAAAAATGGATGCCAGAATAAAGAATTTATTCATGCAGTCAGTTTATGTCGTGAAAATAGAGATTGAAACGGTCTGATTCACTCAGAATGACTCGGAATTCCGGGTAAATTCCTTCAGATAATATGAAATCCTCTCTGAGAAACCATTCCTCAGGAGACCTTGTGATTGAGCAGTCTTACATTGATCCAATAAGGAACCGGCGCTTCTTTCAAGCCGTTGTTTCAGGACATTAACATATCTCGCCCGCAGCAACTGGAAAATGTTTTCAGAACCATTTCTTTCAATTGCTTTTGCTTCATTCCGGAATTCACGCAAAAGTGGAAAGAAAATGCGCATGGCCTGCTCATTGAATTCGGCATGGCTGATCCTGATGTCTTTATCCATAAAGAGGTTTGTCTCAATAAATTATCGAAGGCTTATTGCCCATAATCTTCAGGTACCGGAAGTGCGCTGTTACTGCTTTGCCCAGGGTGGGTATGGAATGGTAAGGAAGGCCAAACTCCTGGCACTTGGATCGTACGATCTTACTTAACATGGGGTAATGAATATGACTCACCCGCGGAAATAAGTGATGTTCCACCTGGTAATTCAATCCGCCTGCCAGCCAGGTAATTACAGGATTTGAAGGTGAAAAATTTGCAGTTGTTTTTAATTGGTGGATTGCCCATTCGTCGTCGATCCGTTTTGCTTCCCCGGGTATCATAAATTCAAAATGAGTAATATCCACCACATGTGCCAACTGGAAAACGATTGCAAGGGTGAATCCCAGACCTATATGCAAAGCGATAAAGAAGACAACGCATGGCAACCAACCGATAAGCATGGCAGGAATCAATAGGTAGAAAAGAACATACAACAGTTTACTTACCCAGAATATAAGATGATCTTTCAGCGGCATTTTTTCTGCAATGCTCACATTATTCAGTTTTGGCCTGAAATACTTTTCAAAGTCCTGGAACAGTACCCAGAAAGCAGAACTCACCGCATACAGGAATGGCGTGTAAAAGTGCTGATACTGGTGTGCCGGCACCCATCGCTGCGTTTCACACATCCGGATGAATGGACTTTTGGCGATATCGTCATCCATACCATCCACATTGGTATACGTATGATGAATTACATTATGTTTATACTTCCAGATAAAACTGTTCCCACCTAAAGCATTTAAGGTAAGTCCCAGTGTTTCATTGATCCATTTTTTCGAGGAATAACTGCCGTGATTGGCATCATGCATTACATTAAAACCGATACATGCACAAATAAAACCCAGTGCTAAACCAAGTACAGTCGTATAGAGGATTGGCATCGGTTTTACGAGTACAAGGAGATATATTGAAACTGCGGAGAAGATCAGGATAACCGTTTTAGCATATAATCGCCAGTTTCCGGTCTTTAATAGTTTTTGACTGCTGAAATATGAATCAGTTTCTTCGGTAAGGGATTTAAAAAATGTAGCGTTCTTATTATTGAAGGAGATTTTACCCATTATATTTATACTAGGGAGACAAGGTACGATCAAAAAGGCGCAATTTCCTTAATTTGTGTAATCTCAACCTACCAAAGTAGTTATACATATGTTTCGATCCATTATTACCGGTACAGGCTCCTACATTCCTCCTTTTATTCAAACGAACAAAGATTTTACGAAACAGGTATTTTATTCGAAGGGGCATGCGTTGACGACGGCGCCAGAGGAAATTGTTAGCAAATTCAGGCAAATAACCGGAATTGAAGAGCGAAGATATACTACGGAAGATCTTAATGCATCGGATATCGGGGCCATTGCTGCAAAAAATGCATTGGCTGACAGCGGGGTAAACCCGGAAGAGATCGATCAGATTATTGTCGCACACAATTTCGGTGACGTACTCAAAAACACCATCCAGACTGCGGCCGTGCCATCGATAGCCAGCCTGATCAAACATACTTTAGGTATCAGGAACCCTGGATGTACGGCCTATGATATCTTGTTCGGATGCCCGGGATGGATCCAGGGGCTGATCCAGGCAGATGCTTTTTTTAAAGCGGGACTTGCAAAAAAGGCATTAATAGTTGGCACGGAAACCCTTTCACGCGTTATAGATGTTCACGATCGCGACAGCATGATCTTCAGCGATGGCGCCGGAGCAGTTGTTCTTGAATTCAGGGAGACGGGCCCTGGCGACAGCGGACTCCTCGGAAGCTCCACACAAACACATACGATTGAAGAAGTCAATTACATCAATATGGGCAAGTCGGATTTCCCGGATAGTGATCCGAATGTGCGTTACATTAAAATGAATGGACGGAAAGTTTATGAGTATGCGATGACCTATGTACCGGCAGCGATGAAAGACTGTCTTGATAAATGTGGAATTGATATTTCGGCAGTAAAAAAGATTTTCATTCACCAGGCCAATGAGAAAATGGATGAGGGCATTATGCAAAGACTTTTCCAGCTCTATGGGATCAATGAGCCTACAGAAAACGTGATGCCCATGAGCATTCACTGGCTGGGCAATAGTTCGGTTGCAACAGTTCCTACCCTGCTGGATCTAGTCCGGAAGGAACAATTAGAATCACATCGTTTACATGCCGGCGATATCATACTGTTTGCTTCAGTCGGAGCCGGTATGAATATCAATGCCGCCTGTTACCGGTACTGACTATCAGGAGGTGCCTGCAGTTACTTTTTTTGGGTTTGCTTTCAGGCCGAAGTCCTGTTCTACCTTTTTATACCAGGTCTCATCGTCCGCAGCCGCCCAGTCGACCCATTCTTCGTCAGACATGGATAATCGCCATTGAAGGAATGGTTCTGCGTCCGGACCTGCGGGATGCCTAAGTTTCCAATCTTTGCTTTGTATTATCTCGAGGATCTTTTCACTTACATACGAGGTTGAAGAAGGATTTTCGAGGGCGGCCCTGAACAGGTTGCTAAAACGTTCAGATGTGGGATAAGCTGTTTCCCTGAAATGATCTGCGATTCCCCTTGACATAGCCGTGTCAATAATGCCCGGTTCTACAATGGCGACCCGGATATTAAACGGCTTCACCTCCTGGGCAAGAGATTCACTTATGGCTTCCAGTGCAAACTTGGAGGCTGAATAAGGTCCGAGCGGGGAACATGAGATCTTTCCTGCAACAGATGCTATGTTAATAATTAATCCATTCCTGCGTTCACGCATATGCGGTAGTACAGCCTTGATGCAGCGAACCGGCCCGAAATAATTTGTTTCCATAACCGCACGGAATCGGTCCATTTCAAGTTCTTCCATTGTGCCGCGTTCCTCAATCCCGGCGTTATTGATAAGAACATCGATGTGCTGATTTTCCCGTAAGATTGTGCTGATCCTGACGTCTACAGACACATCAGAATCAACATCCATTTCGGAAATTATGATAGGTAATGATTCCTGCGAAGCAATCTTTGAAAGTTCCGGTGATCCGGAGGGATTGCGCATAGTTGCCTGTACTTTGTGACCTGCCCTGGCAAGGGTTAATGCGGCAGCCATTCCGATTCCCCTGCTGGCCCCGGTGATCAATACATTTGCCATGTTAGCCTCCTTTTTATTTTGGAAGTAAATGAAGAGGGCGCAGAAAAAAGGGTGGGTAGTTTTGTGAGTTTACGATACGGCTGTTCACTTAAATCTACAACAGTTTTGGGAGTTCAGATCTTATGGCGTGAGCCAATTATTCGATTATGAGCCAATTTTTAGCCTTCCAGAGCCAATTTTTTGAAACTGTGAGCCAATTATTCCTCGTTTTTCTTCACTAGCGGAATCAATGAATACTTTGCACCCACTTCCCTGCCGGGAGCCTTGGTGATTCCCTGTCCGCTATTTTGAACAGGCGACTGCTTTCCGGATAAGACGATTGTGAACTTTTTGCAGAAAGGTGAGAACACCCCAGGCCCCGGGCCAAATATTTTCTATTCCGATTGTCTGCCGTTTGTTTGCCGTTTTTTTGCCGTTATGACGGGTGCTAGCTTTTGGCCTGCAACTGGCCAGCAGCCGGACGAACCCCGGTAAGTGGTTGAAAGGGGAATCAAGTCGCGTAAAATCGCCGTTAAAATCCATATAATATTAATATTCAACTAATTGTTATTTAAAAATTTCTGGTTATTGTAAGATCCGGCGAATTTCCTGTAGCAGAATCTGTGGTAAGAAAATAGGCACATGTGTTACAGCTGGGATCCTGAGCCATAGTTAAATTCATATTGGTCTTGCCTCCAACCCTGATTTCCAAATAACACATATATGAAAAAACTCCCCCTCCTGTTATTCATTGTGATTACCACATTGAACATCTCAACTTTCGCGCAAAGCAATAAGGAAGACATCGATATTATCCAGTCTGCCTTTGGAAAAGACAAAAAAGTGCTGATAGGCCAGGTCATGCAGATCGCGGCGAAGGACAGTGTTGCTTTCTGGAAATTGTACGATGAATATGAAGCCAAGAGGAAAGCCCTTGGCAGGGAAAGAATCGGCCTGTTGCAGCAATACGCGGATCAGTATGATAAGCTTGATGATGCCAAGGCGGCGCAGCTGGCTTCTTCTGCATTTGCAAACGATTCCAAATACAACAACCTTTACCAGGCCTACTTTAAGAAATTCAGTTCAGTAATCGGTGGCAAAAAGTCGGCCGAGCTGTTCCAGCTTGAAACCTACCTGCAAAACCTCACCCGGTTATATATCATGAACAATATTCCCTTCATTGGTGAATTGGATAAATCAAAAGTGCCGGTTAAAGGTGATAACCTTTAAAACACTAGTTCAATACTTTCCTTTTTCAAAGTCTTCAATAGCCGTCATGATGGCAAGTTGTTCGAGCACAGGGAAAAGCGGTGTTATTGCGAGATGTTTAGGGGAAGCTCCTGCAAACTTAAACTCCTGGGCTATTGAATTAACCTGGTCGCCTACTCGTAGCAGGGTACCTTTATAAATGAATTCAGGATCTGCGTCGTGGAATAACTCAATCAGAAACTCTATTCCGCTGATAGAATATTTGCGCGCATTCATAGACACCGGGCGTTGTAATTAGCTAATACGATCCGGTTCCTTAAACACCACTGTTGATTAAAACGTAACCAAAATCCTGGTTTCTTTTCTGGAGGTCGTGGTATGCATCCCCGGCCTGTACTCGGCCTGGTTAATCTTTCCGCATGTGCGGGCTGTTTAGGTTATTGCGTATAAAAATAACGTGTTCTGTTGATCCGGAGGTCACGCAGTAACCCTGATTTCGGATTGATCGTAATATTGAAAGACCTGTATAATCCAACCGGTGTAATATTGATGCCCAGCTGCCAGCAGTGAAGTTCGCGGCTAAGGAACATCGTTAGCTGCTGTAGTGAGGAACCCTGGAAATCATAGTAGGTATTGGCCCCGATCTTCCACTTTGGGGTCAGGTTGAAATCTCCGCTCACGTTGATGCTGGATGAGATCTGTGTTTCATAACCGGAATAATCCCCCTTCAGGAAGCGGGTAAAGCTGAGCGAGTAGGAAAGGTTTACTGACCAGGGGATATCAAAGTCGGCGAATTCTGCCGGGTTGTTGCGTACATAATTCAATTGTGCCTGTTGTTCCTCCAGCGTCATTGGCAGCGCCGCGCTTGCCAGGTCATCCTGTACCTGTGACACCTGTTCTTTCGATGTGCTCTTCTGACTGGTAAACGATGTGCTGATCGCGATGTTACCTGATGTCAGCCTGCCCAGGGAGAAGCCACCGCCTGTCCACGCATACTCATCTACCCGGTATCCCTGCCGGTCAGTTTTATATGGATCGACTGTTGCCGACGCTGTAATATTCACCTTTTCAAATAACGTACTCCGCAGGTAGAAATTAAAAGTGGAAAGCTTGAATGAATCTGCCATGAAATTATAGCTGCCCGTTACACCGAAACCATCCAGCAGCCTTACTTTCCTGATCCCTTCCTCCGTAGTATCCTTCTTCGACCGTACTTTCATTTCGAGGTTGTTGTCGAGTGTAAAGCTCATTCCCCCAAACTCGCCTTCCCCGAACGGTCCATATAAGGTTCCCTGGTATTTGCTGTACCGTATGGTGCGACCCGTTGAGTCGACCTGCACTGTCTTATAATCCTTACCGTTGAGATCAGGTTTATAGTTTGCGCTGACCTGTGGACGGATAACATGTCGAATTGCCTGCACCCGGCTGTTCTTGCCGAACTTATTATAAGTTCCAAACACGGCGGTATTCACACCAAGACTAAACGCAATGTCCCGCGCAGCGCTGAACTGCTTGGTAAAAGAGGTATCAACTTTATTCAGTGCGGGGTTCCAGTTCTGGTCGAAATGAGAGCTGTACCATCTTTCCGTATAACTCATCCCTGGTGAAACCTGGATGGGTCCGAGTGAGGGCAGCGCCAGTGTAATAGGGATATTATGCTGCACGCCCCACTGCAGGGTATCGAGGATCTGGTTCATCGACATGGCAGAATCATAAAAGGACACCTGGTTCCGGAACTGGGTGTTCAGGCCTATACCCAGCTTTTCATACCATTTGGCTTCACCAACAAATTCCTTCTGTTGTAAGGGATAAAAGTTGTTGACGGTAAAGGAACCGTCCGGTAGCCGCACGTTGATCAGCCTGCTGTTGCTGTTCTGGTCGTGGCCTGCGTTCAGGCTAAGGTTGAACTTATTGTCCCAGTTCTTACTGTATGAAATAGATGAATACAACTGGTTCTGAAAATTGATGGTCGGGTTCACCCCCACGAACTGGTTATACTGGGTTGAACCGGCGTTTACGCTTGCCTGGAAACTCGTTCCGGGGCGTGCTTTGGCGTCGGCCATATGGCTCCATTGGATATTGAAGCTCTTCGAAACGTCGAATTCTTTTTCTGGATCGTCACTGAGGATCCGGGTGCTCTGGTAGGCCAGGTTCATCCTGCCCGAATAGCGGTAGCGCTTCCGGTAGGTCGGCGTCAGGTTCAGGCGATAACCGCCATAAGAATAAATGTCCGCCCGGAGCATCATATCGAACATGTCGCTCAGCACCTTGTAGTACCCGAGTCCCTCTAGCCCAAGCCCGAACTGTTCGTTGGCAGTGAACTGGGGTGGCAGGATGCCGGAATGCCTTCCCTGCGAGAGCGGGAAGAAACCAAACGGGATATATATGGGAACCGGTACCCCTTCGAATTCGGGGTGGATGGGTCCGCTGACCGCCAGTTTCTGGTTCACCAGTTTCATCTTATTGGTACGGAACGCGAAGTGCGGGGTATCGAGGTTACAGGTGGTGAACCTTCCTTTCAAGGCAAAGAAATCCGTCACGTTCACTTTTTTGATCCGTTCACCATATACGAACATCTCTCCCTGCTGCGTGAAGGTGCTCTTGGTAATTCCTTTCTGGGTCTTGAAATTATATATTATGGAATCGGCATCCATATTACTTTCACCCTGCAGGAATTTAGGCTTACCGACAAGGTTACCGGTTGAATCTACCATATAAGTGGCCACAACCGTCTGGCTTGTCTGGTCGAGTTCTATCTTGTAGGCGGTAAGGTCAAGGTCTTTGTACTTGGTATTGGCACTATTATATAAGGTGATTTTCTTGGTATGGACATCAAGCACCATGGAATCAGAAGCAGCATAGGAAACAGGCGCATCCAGCGAGTCCTTTGAAATTTTAACATTTAAAGTATCGATGAGCTGGAACTTTGACCGCAAAGAATCAGTCTGCTTATTGGTAGTGTCAACCTGCGGGATGGTATCACGTTTTAATGGAATGGTATCCCGTTTGACCGGAACAGTATCGCGTTTGACAGGTATGGTATCGCGGACCTGTAGAAACGGTTTATAAAATTTTGTCGATTTATGATAATTACCCGAAGCCAGGAGCGTTAAAGTGCAAAGTAGCAGCGTAAAAACCCCGGATGAAGTGTATTTTAAACTAAATTTGCCGCCGTTAATCATACTATTGAATGGGGGCAAAAATAATGATTCACAAGTGAATCCGTAGTAATGAAAGTTAAAACCCATTTATCAAAGGATATCTTATGACTAAAAAGATCAAGACCAAACTTTATATACTGGCTGCTGCGGGATGTTTCCTAATGTTTTGTCAATCTATTTTTGCCCAGGGAACATCCAAGTCCGCCCTTAGAACCGTGATCATAGACGCAGGTCATGGCGGTCGTGATCCGGGTGCGCGTGGCCTGATCTCCACAGAAGCGGAAGTAGCGCTTGACATCGCCCTCAAACTTGGTAAGGAACTTGAGCGCGAATATCCTGAAATAAAATTCGTTTATACAAGAACTGACCACAATCTTCCCCGTGGCGAGTCGGATCCCAACAAGGCCAACCGGGTGCGGGCGGAAATGGCAAACGAAGCAAAGGGTGATCTCTTTATCAGCATCCACCTGAATGCTACCGGGCAGCGAGCCGGCGGCTGGTATGCAAAAAGGATCACAGGTTATAAGAATAAAATTGTGTACACGGGCACGGGTAAACGACGCAAAAAGAAGTATGTTAAACAGCCCATTTACGAATCCTATTACGTAAAGAATACACGTGTGGGTACTGAAACCTATATCTGGGCTGCCGACCGCAGCGGATCGAAAAGTGAATATGTCCCCGAAGAAGAAGGTGGTGAAGAAGAACCCGTAGATGACCCGCACAACGTACTTGACCTGACTACGCCGGAAGCAAAGATCAGGGCACAGCTTTACACAAAATATTTCTTCCGTAACTCGGCATTGCTTGCCCAGATGGTGGAGGAAGAGTTTGGCAACAACGGCAGGAAAAGTTATGGTGTAAAACAACGGAACAATAAGGGAATTTGGGTGTTACAGGCTACGGGTATGCCAAGCATCCTGATTGAAACAGGATTTATTTCCAATAAAGAAGAAGAAGAATATCTCAACAGTGAGAAAGGACAGCAGGAGGTTGTAGAGAATATTCTCAATGCTTTCAGAAGATACAAACAGGAACTGGAAGCACCCCGCAGTACCTCACGGTAATGCAGCAGGCAAAAATTGCCTACTTTTGAACCTAACGCTTTCCGCATGAAAATCAATAATGAAACCAAGATTGGTCTCCTTGCTGTTGTGGCTACTGCCTCTTTAATACTTGGCTTCAATTACCTGAAAGGAAAAAACCTCTTCAAGAAAAACGAAAAAATTTACGCTGTGTTCCCGCGGGTAACGGGGTTAACAAACTCCAACCCGGTACTGATCAATGGCCTGCAGATCGGAATGGTGCAGAACATCGAAGAGCGCAGCCAGAATATCTTTGACGGGATCATTGTTACCGTTCACCTCGATCGTGATGTGAATATCCCGGCCAATTCAGTGGGATTTATCAGCACCGACCTGCTAGGCGGTGCACAGCTGGTAATTGACCCGGGTAACGCCAATGAATACCTGCAGCCGGGCGATACCCTGCAAACAACCATGAAACCGGGTCTTGTTGACCAGGTTACAGCAACCCTTAATCCTGCCCTGCGTACCCTCGATGGCACTTTGCATTCGCTGGATTCCCTCGTAGAAGTTGCGGGCACTTATTTCGATCCGGCCACTAAAAATAATTTCCAAAAGATCGTTGCCAACCTCTCGGCGGCATCAACTTCGCTGAACAGGTTGATTGCAGCGCAGAACAGTTCACTGAACCGGACCCTCGCAAACCTGGATACCGTAACTTCCAACCTGGCCAGCAACAACCCAAAGATCAACAATACCCTGGCGAACCTGGAGAAGACCAGTGAAAACCTGGCCAATGCCAAACTCAAGGAAACTATTGATGAACTCAATAAAACGGTTTCCGGGCTGAATGGTGTGCTCGACAAAGCAAACAGCAAGGACGGGTCACTTGGATTGCTGCTGAACGATAAAAAATTGTACACCAACCTGGAAAGCACTTCCAGGAGCCTGAATATACTGCTTGATGATTTCCGCACACACCCCAAACGGTATGTGAGCGTATCTGTTTTTGGAAAGAAAGACAAAAGCAAACCGTTATCCGCTCCCCTGTCAGATTCTGTCAATACAGCACCTAAACAATAAGCATGAGGACCATAGGAATTGTGCTGATGCTTTGTGCATGCTTTCTGCCCGCGCTTAACCTGCAGGCGCAGATCCCGGTGCCGCCACCTTCGGCGCACGCCGATACCACATCCGTTGTAATGATCAGGAAAGCGGATCGCCTGCGTTTTGAAAAAATTGATTCCGCCACACAATTGCAGATGCTGGCCGGAAATGTTTTGCTGCAACAGGAAAACACATTATTTTATTGCGACAGTGCGGTAATCGATAATAATAAAGGCATAGTTGAAGCCTTCGGCAATATTCATATCAATGATGCCGACAGTATTCACACTTATTCTCAATACCTGATTTATTATTCCAATGAACGGAAAGCCTACCTGCGGAAGAATGTAAAGCTGACGGACGGCAAAGGTGTACTCACTACCAATGAACTGATATATGATACCAATTTGAAGATTGGCCAGTATTTCAAAGGTGGAAAAGTGGTGAGTGAAACCACTACACTTACAAGTGAAGAAGCCATCTATTATGGCGACCTGAAAGACGTCTACTTCAAGAAGAATGTGAAGATGCGTGATCCGCAGTATGAGCTCGACACGGACTCATTGCTTTACAACACCGATACCCGTATTGCGACCTTCATAACGCAAACGCATATCCGCGCCGACTCGGGCCGCCGTAATATCGTGACATCCGAAGGATATTATGATTTAGCCAACAAGAATGCGCGCTTCGGCAGCCGGCCGCAGATCAAGGACGGTACTACGTACGTGACCGGTGATGATGTAGGCTTTGACGATGTTACCGGAGAAAGTTACGCACGAGGCAATGCAGTGTTCCGCGATACGGCACAGGGCATTTCCATTCTCGCAAACAACCTGCAGGCGAACAAGATAAACAACACCTTGTTTGCAACCGAGAAACCGCTGATGATCATCCAGCAGAAAAATGATTCCATTTATGTTACTGCGGATACGCTTTATTCCGGAAGACTGACGTCCATACCTGACTACAAGCGAACCTACTTACTGAATGATACCGTTCCGGTTGACAGTGCAGCAGCTGAAGCTCCGACTGCCGAGGGAGTACTGGTAGACAGTACAGGGGCGCCAATCCAACCGGATACGCTGGCTGTTCAGCCAGACTCGCTGAATGTCCGGCGGGATACGGTTGCTGCGGTTCCGGATTCACTGGCTGTTGTGCCGGATTCAGTCCGCTATGATACCCTGCACTACCCCTGGCAGGTGGAACCAACAGATACGACCAACCGAAACCGTTATTTCCAGGCCTTCCACCATGTGCGCATCTTCTCCGATTCTTTGCAGGCGGTATGCGACAGCCTTTTCTATTCGGGAGTAGATTCTGTGTTCCGGTTATTCAAACAGCCTGTGGCATGGGCAAGCAACAGCCAGATAACGGGAGACACCATGTACCTGTATACCAGGGACAAACAGCCATTGCGGATCAGGGTTTTTGAGAACGCACTGGTAGTGAACCGAACTTCCGACAATTTTTACAACCAGCTGAAAGGCAATACTATCAACGGCTATTTTACTGAAGGGAATGTCGATTATATGCGTGCCCGCGGAACAGCTGAAAGTATTTATTACGCGCAGGATGAAGACAGTGCCTATGCAGGCGTTAACCGTTCCACAGCCGGAGTTATTGATATGTTTTTCCGCAACCAGGAATTGAGCCGGGTTGTATTCCGAAGCGAAGTACAGGGAACAATGTACCCGTTCCGCCAGGTGAATCACGAAGAAATGCGACTACGCGGTTTCCAGTGGCTGGAGAGCCGGCGTCCGAAAACCAAGTTTGAATTGTTCGAGGATGCGCCACCTTCAGTACCTAACGCACCAGTAGTACCAACGGTACCAACCGTACAACGACCATGACAGCGCTCATCCGGCTAAGACGAATCATCAGGAAACAATTGATAAGTCCGATCCAGGAGTTCATCAAAGACAGCCGCGCTGTCGGCGTAACCCTGCTGGTTTGTACTGTAGTTTCATTGGTGCTGGCGAACAGTGGGTTCAGCGAAAAATATCTTTCGATCATTGAGCGGGAGGTGCATCCGGTGAAGGGACTTCTGCTCCCCCACACTATACTCCATTGGATCAATGACGGGCTGATGGCTTTATTCTTCTTCCTGGTTGGAATGGAAATAAAGCGGGAACTTTTACTGGGCGAACTTTCGTCCGTTAAAAAAGCCAGCCTGCCAATAGCGGCTGCACTCGGGGGAATGATTGTTCCTGCCCTTATCTTTCTCTATTTTAACGGCCAGAGTCCCTACCATTCCGGCTGGGGCATCCCAATGGCGACAGATATTGCATTTTCGCTCGGAGTGGCATCTCTGCTTGGGTCAAGGGTGCCTGTTTCGCTTAAGATCTTCCTCATGGCACTGGCAATAATCGATGACCTCGGCGCCATCGCGGTGATCGCTGTTTTTTACGGTGGTGTTATCAACTGGATGTACCTGCTGGCAGGTGCGGTATTGGTGCTGGTGCTTTACCTGTTTACAAAGTTTGGCTGGCAAAGGTGGGGTGTTACCCTGGTGGGTGGCATCCTGTTATGGTATTGTATCCTGAATTCGGGTATCCATGCCACCATTGCCGGTGTTTTGATTGCATTCCTGGTTCCCCTGGGCAAGCTAAGTCACTATGAACACTCCCTTCATGATTTCGTAAACTTCATCATTCTTCCGCTGTTTGCCCTGGCCAATACCGCCATAGTGATACCTGATAATATTTCCGAAGCACTGATGACACATTTGAGTTGGGGCATCATTACGGGGCTTGTAGTGGGGAAGCCACTCGGGATATCCCTGTTTTCCTGGCTCACGATCCGCAGCGGGCTGAGTGAGCCACCAACCGGAACCAGCTGGGTCCAACTGGTAGGCATAGGTGCACTTGCCGGCATCGGCTTTACTATGTCCATCTTCATCACTATGCTGGCTTTTGCCGACCCTTCTGCGCAAAACATCTCTAAAATCTCAATACTGCTCGGGGCAATTCTGTCGATCATATTGGGATTGGTACTACTTGCAATTCCCCGCAAAAACCAGAACTAACACTCATTCACCCGTCGGGTGGCACCCGACGGGTGAGACACGACGGGTGAAGAACTGCTTTTTGCTGGTCATTTTCGCATAATCCCGCATTTTTTACAGTTTAATGCAAGTTTATGCGGTTTTTGCATAATTTGGCCCCGCGATCCTAAACTGCGCTGCCAAATAGAAAATGCTTAAACAGGAGAGACAAGCCTATATCCTGCACCAGGTAAATCTTCATAACAAGATCCTTTCTGCCAACCTGTGCCAGGAGATGAACGTATCAGAAGACACCATCAGGCGTGATCTTCTGGAGCTTTCCACCAATGGAAAACTCGTTAAGGTGCACGGCGGTGCCATGTCCACCTCCTTCAGTCACACCACTGCGCAGAATGAAACCATCTACGCTTCCGACAGCAAAAAGATAATCGCTCAAAAAGCCGCAAGTCTCGTCAAAGACGGCATGTTCGTGCTAACGACAGGCGGCACTACCATCATTGAGCTGGCCAGGGCATTACCCGCCGGTCTCAAAGCCACGTTTCTTTGCGGCAGCCTTCCTGCCCTGTTTGAATACATGCAGCATCCCAATATTGAAGTGATCGTGATTGGTGACAAGTTATCACGTAATGCGCGAATAACGGTAGGACCGCAGGCGATTTCGCAGGTTAAGGCAATCAAGGCGGACCTGTGTTTTATGGGTATTAATGCCATTGACCCTGAGCATGGCATTTCGGATAACGACTGGGATGTGGTAATGCTGAAAAAGGCCATGATCCAGACTTCCAGGCATGTTGTCGGCCTCAGCATCGCAGAGAAAATCAATACGATACAAGCCATTCACCTCAGCCCGGTGAGTGGATTACATACGCTTATAACGGATTTACCGGCTGATCATGAAAGGCTCAAACCCTATTCTGACAAGGGATTGCGCCTTTTATGATCTGGCACTCGAAACACATAGAAAACAGACACACGTGAAAAAAAGCAAACTGCTGCTTGCATTCCTGTTATTGGCCAACTGCCTGGGATATGCGCAAACTGCGACCGAGAAACCGCTCCGTTTTGCCTTCCTGACTGACCTGCATGTGAGTCCGGGTATCGACAGCGAAAGCGGTCTTGAATCGATCGTGGATGAGATCAACCGTACTCCTTTCGACTTCGTTGTCGTGACGGGCGATGTCAGCAATACCGGTTCCAATGCCGAACTGGAATCAGTGAAGCGGATCCTTACGAGGCTGAAGCATCCGTTCCATGTACTGCCTGGCAACCACGAGACGAACTGGTCTGAGAGCGCCGGCAAAACATTCCTGGACCATTGGAAGAATGACCGCTTTTCATTTAACCATGGCCGGTACTTCTTTATCGGCTTCAATACCGGTCCATACCTGAAAATGGGCGACGGACATGTAAAACAGGAAGACCTGCTCTGGCTGAAAAGGGAACTTGCCGAAAAACTGAAACCGGGAATGGACGTTGTTTCACTCGCCCACTATCCTATCGGCGACGGCCTCGATAACTGGTTCGATGTAACGGCAATCCTCAAACAGTACCCGACGAAACTGATCCTTTGCGGTCATGGCCATCGCCTGTCGCTGCACAATTTCGACGGCATCACCGGTGTAATGGGAAGAAGCAGTCTCCCTAAAAACACGGCGGGACTCGGTTATAACATCATTACGCTTCAGAATGACTCCGTACAGATAGAAGAAAAGATCGTGGGCGAAGCAAAGCCGCGACTGTTCCAGCATATGTCACTTGCCGAAAACAAGGCGCTGCAGAAAAAGATCTCCGGTCCGGCTCCCGACTATTCCATCAACGAAAAGTATGCGAAGCATGCGCCCAAATTTTCTTACCAGGACAATGCGTCCCTGTTCACTGCGGCAGTTCCTGCCGGAAAGAAAGCCATCACATTTGGCACATCGGATGGGAATCTAAAACTCATTGATGCCACTACAGGTAAACTGCTCTGGAAAGACAGTGTATTCGGAAGCATTTATACCAACCCGTTATATACCGGGGAATACATCATTGCCGGCACCATCAGCGGCCAACTGATCGCCTGGAACCAGAAGAACGGTACACGTGCCTGGACCCTCGAATTCAATGAACCACTGATCAGCGAGCCCATTCAACATAACAACCTGATCTATCTCGGCGTGGGCAGCGGAACCATGTACTGCATGGATGCGCGCGACGGAAAGATCATCTGGTCGTACAAAGGCATTGAAGGCCAGTTGCAGGCAAGACCTGCACTAAGCAAAGATGGAAAGCAACTGGTATTCGGAGCGTGGGACACTCACCTCTACTGCCTAAATGCAACCAATGGCGAACTGAAATGGAAATGGAACAATGGCAGTCGCGCCAAACTTTACTCTCCCGGCAACGTGGTACCTGCCATCGCAGGCAATAAAGTGATCATCGTTGCTCCTGACAGGTATATGACCGCGATTGACCTGCAGACCGGGAAAACAATCTGGCGCAATAACCAGTACCGGGTGCGTGAATCACTCGGCATTTCAGCCGACGGCCAGACTGTTTACGCGAAAACCATGATGGATACGGTAATCGCGGTAGCGACCAGCCCGGATACCATGCAGGTAAAATGGATCGTCAATGCCGCGTTCGGATATGAGCATAACCCCTGTCCTATTACCGTCCATAACGGTGTGGTGTTCACCGGAACAAAGAACGGCGAGTTGGTGGCCATCGACGAAAAGAAGGGACAGATGCTTTGGAAATACAAGGCAGGCAATTCATCGATCAATGCTATCCGTACCGGCAAAAAAGATGAGATCTGGATCAGTCTCATCGAAGGAAAAATTCAGCGTTTCAATCAATCACTATAATAACAAACCAAACCAAACACGTCAACATGGGAAATTTAAAGTCTCTGCTGGTAGTGCTGCTGCTAACCTGTATATCAGGTTTGGCGGTGGGACAAACGATCAGCGGCGAGGTTGTGGACAAAGCCTCGCAGCAACCCATTTCGGGGGCAACTGTACGTGCCGGGGATGCCGGTACTTCCACCGATGATAGCGGAAAATTCAGTTTTACTGCTCCGGATGGAACAAAATCCATTACCATATCATCAGTTGGTTATGGTACAATTACCGTAAAAGTTGGAAGCGGAAATATCCGTATCCAGCTGGAACACGATGACAAATCACTGGAACAGGTGGTCGTTGTAGGCTATGGCACCCAAAAGAAAGCCAATCTTACCGGTGCTGTTTCAACAGTAAATGTTACCAAGCAAATGCAGTCAAGGCCGATGACGGATCCTGCGCGTGCATTGCAGGGCGCAGTACCAGGACTTACCATCAGTACTACAACAGGTGATCTGGGTTCCAATCCACAGATCCGCCTGCGCGGTGTAACGGGATCATTGAATGCTGCCAATGGTGCACAGCCTCTTATCCTCGTAGATAACGTGGAGATTCCAAGCCTGATGCTGGTAAACCCTGAAGACATTGAAGCTATTTCTGTATTGAAAGATGCAGCCTCCACATCAATTTATGGAAGCAGGGCTGCATTTGGCGTTGTGCTGATTACTACAAAAACGGGAAAGAAGAATTCAAAAAGCAGGATCACCTATTCCAACAACTTTTCCTGGAGCACACCAACTACAACGCCTAAGATTGCAGATGCTGCTGACGGACCGGAATATGCGCTTGCAGCAGCGATTCGTACCAACCCCAATAACACTTTCTTCGGGACTGTTGGGATGACATTCGATGAAGCAAGCATTCAGAAGATCCGCGATTGGCAAAAGACCTACGGTGGCCAGGATCTTGGACCCGAAATGGTTGAAGGACGTGACTTTGAAGACATCGGCGGTAAGAAGTATTTCTACCGTCCATGGGATGCCGTTGACCTGTACATGAAGAAATGGACGCCGCAACAAAACCATAACCTCAACTTCACAGGAGGCAATGATAAAACGTCTTACAACGTCAATCTCGGTTACCTCGATCAGAAAGGTGTACTGACCGAAAAAACTGATCTTTTCAAAAGGTATAATGCTTCATTCAGCATCAACTCCGCAGTTACTCCATGGCTGGACCTGACTGGAAAGGTGATGATGTCTAAAACAGAACAGGAGACTCCGTTTTCATATAACGGTACTGCATTTGATCCTTTGTATTACCTCTATCGCTGGCATGGAGTATATCCTTACGGAACTTTCCAGGGCAAACCTTTCCGTAACGTGATCACAGAAATGCAGCAGGCTAACATGGTTGAAGAAGCCCGCAACTTTCTTCGGACAACAGTTGGCGGAACATTCAAGATCACAAAGGGTCTGACACTGAATACAAACTATACTTATACCAACAACAATAACCACATCAAAGATCCAGGCGGTGTTGCCACAGCATGGAACCAGTGGAACGCTGTGTGGGTATACGGACCGTATTCTTCTGCAACATATAACAGGATCGCATATTATTCCGAATGGAATGAACTGCATACTGTAAAAGCATTTGCAACATATCAGAAAGATATCAAGGATCATGATTTCAAGGTTATTGCGGGTATGGATGTTGACCTTTACAAACCCTTTTCACAAGGTTCTGAAAAACAAAACCTGATTGACCAAACCCAACCTGAATTGCCATTGGCCACAGGAAATATGATCACTTCAGGTGGACGTGTCGACTGGAAAGGAATACGGGAATGGACAACACAGGGATTCTTTGGAAGGATCAACTATACTTTCAGAAATAAATTCCTCCTCGAAGTGAATGGTCGTTTTGACGGATCTTCATATTTCCCATCCAATGACCGTTGGGCATTTTTCCCTTCTGTATCTGCAGGATATATTATTTCTGATGAAAAGTTCATGGACTTTGCAGCACCCGTGCTCAGTCACCTGAAACTCCGTGCTTCTTATGGTTCGTTGGGAAATACAGACGTGGGCAGCGCTACTTTCAGGCCCTCAATGTCTTCTTCAACCTCAGGATGGTGGATAGGCAGCACCAACATGCTGACTGTTAACACTCCTGCACTGGTTCCGCCAGTATTGAAATGGGAGACCATCAAATCACTTGATTTCGGTTTTGATGCAAGATTACTGAATAACAAAGTTGGTGTGAGCTTCGACTGGTATCGTAGAACAACCAGTGATATGATCACATCCGGAGAGGTGCTTCCTGCTACATTTGGCGCAACACCTCCTAAAAGGAACTACGGTGAAATGCAGACAACTGGATGGGAAATTGCAATTGACCTCAACCATGGTTTCAGCAACGGGCTGAATATCAACGGTACACTGTCTTTCTCTGATTTCAAAGAAGAGATCACCAAGTACGATGGAAACAATATCAACGGGTATTACAAAGGCAAGCAGCTGGGCGAAATCTGGGGATATAGAACCGATCGTTTCTTTACAAAGGATGATTTTGAGCAGGATGCGAGCGGAAACCTGATCACTGATGCCAGCGGCCATTACATTCCCGCTAAAGGAGTGCCAACACAGTCCAAGCACGAAGCGAGCTGGTTCTTCTATGGACCTGGTGACATAAAGTATAAAGACCTTAACGGTGACGGAACAATCTTTACCGGTGCGAAAACATTAGATGATCATGGTGACATGGTAGTAATTGGAAACAGTACACCTCGCTATCAGTATGGCATCCGCCTTGGTGCAGACTGGAAAGGAATTGATTTCAATTTGTTCATTCAGGGTGTCGGCAAGCGCGATTATTGGGGAACGGGTATGATCGTAATTCCTGGTTTCAATCCCAGTGACAACATGTATGCACACCAGATGGATTACTGGACTCCTGAAAATCCGGATGCATTCTATCCGCGTCCTTCCAATACCGGTCAATCTAATGATGCTCAAAACTTCCTGGTACAGGACAAATACATGCTGAACATGGCTTACATGAGGTTGAAATCTGTTGGTATCGGTTATACGATCCCGGCACATCTCACTCAAAAAGCTAAACTGCAGCGTATGCGCATCTATGTGAATGGTGAAAACCTGTTTGAAAAAGAAAACCTGAGTGTGCCAATCGATCCTGAAGTTGGATTTAAGAACGCCAGCAGCCAGGCTGCCACTTTCGGCCGTGTTTATCCATACCGCAGAACGGTTTCCTTCGGAATCCAGGCAACATTATAATATTTAAAATCTGGCTACAACATGAAAAAATATATTTTATTTATAGCTACCGCAGCACTTGCATTTGCGGGCTGTAAGAAAGAGTTTCTCAATCGTCCGCCGGAGGACCAACTATCCGACGACACATATTGGACCAGCGAAAGTAATGTCCGCATTTTTGCCTGGGACTTTTATCCCCGTTATTTCGATGGTTATGGTTCAGGATTTACCTGGGGAAAATATTTTTCCGGTCAATCTCTGAATGATGATTTCGCACCATCTGCTCCAACGCAGTTCATCAAAAATATACCGACTTCCGCTTCCTCAACCAGCTGGGGATTTTCCTGGATCAGGAAGGCCAATTTGTACCTGAACAGGATCCAGACTGTGCCTATGGAAGAAGCAGCAGTGAAACACTGGAGTGGTATAGCACGTTTCTTCCGGACCCTTGAATACCACAACCTGGTAAAGCGTTATGGCGATGTTCCCTGGTACGGTACAGTATTGGGTGAAACTGACTTTGATCAGTTGTATAAGCCACGCGACTCCCGGGCACTGGTGGTTGACAGTATGTTGAATGACCTTAAATATGCAGCTGAAAATGTTCGTGAAAGCGACGGTGATAAAGGCCTTCATGTAAATAAAGCTGTTGTGCTTGCTTTCATGTCGAGGATCATGCTTTATGAAGGAACTTACTTTAAGTACCATAATATTGACCAGTCAAAGGCTACCATCTACCTTGAAGCAGCAAAGTGGGCAGCTGATCAGCTGATCACTTCAGCAAAGTATACTATTGGAGATGAGTATCGCTCACTTTTCAGTTCACTCAGCCTCGCAAGTGCGAAAGAGATCATCATGTATCGGAAATATGAAACAGGTATGATCACTCACGCTCTCGCAAGTTATAACTACCTGGAACCGCAGACCGGAATTTCAAAGGATGCGGTTGACAGCTACCTGGCAAACGATGGACTTCCAATTGGTGTATCAACTGCTTACCAGGGTGATAATGGAATTGACAAGGTTATGGCCAACAGGGATCCCAGGATGTATGCCACAGTAGTAAATCAACTGAGGATAAGCAAGTATGCTTCAAACTATTCCACCTCAGGTTTTTCACTGCACAAGTTCCTCAACGAGTCAGTTAAAAATCTTCCGGAGGGCGGTGGTAGTCTGAACCAGACAGACGCACCAATTATCCGTTACGCGGAGGTATTGCTGAACTACGCAGAGGCAACTGCTGAACTTGGCCAGCTTACGCAGGCTGACCTGGACAAATCTGTCAATGTATTGAGAAAGAGAACAGGTATCAATATGCCTAACCTCCAGGTTATGGGCGACCAGCCTGCTATCAATGGTGTGTTATATGATGACCCTTCAAGGGATGCCACTGTCAGCTCAATTATCTGGGAAATCCGCCGTGAGCGTAGGATTGAACTCATGATGGAAGGATTCAGGTATGACGACCTCAGGCGCTGGAAAAAGCTTGATTATACCGATACCCAAGCAAATGCAGACATTAACAAAGGAGCATGGATCCGTAAAGCGGATTATCCCAATACTGATGTATTCATTGAAGGCGGTGCGGCTGAAGGATATATTATTCCTGCAACCAAGGCCGAATCTCAGCGTCCTTTCCTTGATCCCAAAGTTTACCTTGATCCTATTCCCCTTGACCAGATCAAGCTATACGAGGATAACGGGTATGAACTGAAACAAAACCCGGGCTGGCAATAAGCATAAACCCGGTTTTCTGAAAACACATACGAGCTGCCTGATTTTTTCAGGCAGCTTTCTTTTTATCCCACCATTGCAGAAACACGCAAAAAAATCTTAATTTAAACATGAAATTGCGCGAAGAACCTGCAATCTGTTTCGGGTTTATGCGTTTTTCCATTTTAACCCAACTGCTTATCCTTATTGCCATGCTAAAAAAGGAACGACAAGCCTATATCCTGCACAAGGTCAACCTGCACAACAAGGTATTATCCACACAGCTATGTGAAGAGATCCAGGTGTCAGAAGATACGATCCGCCGCGACCTGCAGGAAATGGCGGAGGAAGGGAAACTCATCAAAGTGCATGGCGGGGCATTGTCACATTCTTTCAGCCAGGTAACCTTTTCGCCAAAAGAAGTCTATTCGCAGGAAAATAAAATGAGTATTGCCCGCAAGGCAGCCAGCCTGATCAAAGACGGCATGTTTGTACTAACCAGCGGCGGTACCACCATTATGGAACTGGCAAAGGCATTGCATCCCGGGCTCAAAGCCACTTTTATTTCCGGCAGTATCCCGGCTGTACTTGAATACATGAACCATCCCAATATCGATGTGATTGTGATCGGTGATAAAGTATCCAAGAGTTCACGAATCACTGTTGGGTCAGAAGCGATTTCCCAGATCAAAAGGATCAAGGCCGATATCTGTTTTCTTGGGATAAATGCCATTGACCTGAATCACGGCGTAACTGATAACGACTGGGAAGTGGTCATGATCAAACGGGCCATTATAGAAGCCTCGCAGAAAGTAGTGTGCCTCACTATCTCCGAAAAAATGGAATCCATACAGCCACTCCATGTATGCGATCTCAAAGACGTAGACTTACTGATTACAGAACTTGATTCAGCTGACCCGCAGCTTCAGCAATACAGGGCGGCGGGAATAAACCTGTTGTAACAGGAAATTCGGGGAGGTAAGTTTTTTAAACGTGGCGACAACAGCCTTGCCGTTTTAAAAGTATATGCTTTTTAGCAGCCTGAGCCATTGTGACGACTGCTGCACCCATCATAATCACATCTTTGATGACCAATCGGCCCGCGGCACTCAAATAAGGGAACCCGAATTCCTTGTCACCCAGGTCCGCAACCCATGTTTCGGGTGTCGTGATCAAAAATGACAACGTAACCAGCGACATAATAAAGGCAAGGAAACTACCAACTGCTGAAACAGCGGGCCAAACCGGATACAGTGCAATCAGCACCCCGATCAGCATTATTACAGCACCTAAGCCATAGGAAAAAAGGTAGGTATTATTATCCTCGTGCCAGGTAATATTTGCCGGCTTGTACTCCCCCTCCTTGTTCATGTACTTTTTATATTCGGGTGCTTCATACTTGTATAAAAAATTCATCACAGGACTGTTGGCAACAAAAGGAACTATTCCAACGGCTTCATATCGGAATGCCTTTAACCCTCCTATCCATAGTAACACGATCACAAGTCCGACACGGGCTAAATGAATGCCAGTGTTTTGCAATGATGCAGCATAAATGAATATTTTTTCCATAATGTGTTTTGGAGCAAAATTGATTACACAAAGCTAAACCACCACCATAGCGTCCCACTTGCGTTTGGGTAAGAAATGGCATTGATTAAAATCAACAATAAATTATTACCTGAAGAAAATATACGCGATGAAGATCGCAGCGATCACCCCGATAAAATCGGCGATCATTCCAGCCCAGATCGAATACCTGACTTTCTTGATCCCCACACTTCCGAAGTAAAGTGCAATAATGTAAAACGTGGTATCGGCAGAACCCTGGAAGATACTCGCGGTTTTACCGACGAATGAATCAGGGCCCAGGGCCGGGTTGTTGAAAATATCCAGCATCATGCCGCGGGCGCCGCTGCCGCTGAAAGGTTTCATAATGGCTACCGGTAATGCAGGTACGAAATCAGTAGGAATACCGACAGCAGCGATACACCAGGAAATACCATTGATGACATAATCCAGCGCGCCGGAATCACGGAACACGCGGATGGCAACGAGCATGCCCACCAGGTAAGGGATGATCTTGAGAATGACACTGAATCCTTCCTTCGCTCCTTCTATAAAGGCATCAAACACATTGATCTTCTTGCGCACACCGCCAACAATAAAGCTCACCACGATCACAAACAGGAGAATATTTCCTGCCACTTTTGAAAACACTTCTTTATTTGCAGGCGACAGGCTGTTCACATAGAATAGCAACAATCCAACAGCAGCGAGTGCGGAAGCTACCCACCCGATCAGTACCAGGTCCCATTTGATCCGCTGCCAGAAACTTACTACGATCACAGAAGCGAGGGTAGTCATCAAAGTGCCTATCACACACGGTATAAAGATGGAAGCCGGTTCCGTACTTCCTGCCGAGATCCGGTAAGCGATAATGGTAAGCGGGATGATCGTGAGCCCCGAGGTATGCAGCACCAGGAACATGATCTGTGCGTTGGTGGCTTTTTCCTTTTCAGGGTTAAGGGTCTGGAGGCTTTCCATGGCCTTGAGCCCGAATGGTGTCGCAGCGTTATCAAGTCCAAGCAGGTTAGCCGAAAAGTTCATGACCATCTGGCCCATTGCCGGGTGGCCGCCCGGAACCCCGGGAAAGATCCTTCGCATCAATGGATCCAGGAAACGGGCCAGGAACCGCACAGCTCCAGCCTTCTCCGCAATATTGAGTAACCCGAGGAAGAACACCATGGTACCAGTCAACGGGAAAGCGACATCCATAACCGACGATTTCGCTGAATCGAAGAGTCCGTCCACAAGTTTCTTGAAGATCTCCACATCCCCGAATACGATCAGTTTGAACAGGGCCACAACAAAGGCAACGAGGAAAAATGCAATCCAGACGTAATTTAAAGCCATAGCGGTGCGAACGGGTTGGTAAAGGTTAAAAGTAAAAAGTAAAAGTGAAAAAAGGCGCCTCGCGGAGTTTTCTTATCTTTGCGGCCCGAAATATATAAGTACATATATATAAATTCATTTATTCATGGGATTACAAGCAGGTATTGTCGGATTGCCGAATGTGGGAAAATCCACCCTCTTTAACGCAGTAAGCATCAGCGCAAAAGCGCAGGCGAGCAACTATCGCTTCTGTACGATCGAACCAAACGTAGGACTCGTGGACGTGCCCGACTACCGGATCGACAAGCTGGCAGAACTGGTGAAGCCTAACCGCACTGTGCCAACGCAGATCGAGATAGTTGATATAGCCGGCCTCGTAAGGGGTGCCAGCAAAGGCGAAGGACTTGGGAATAAATTCCTGGCCAACATCCGCGAAGTGGATGCAATTGTACATGTGGTTCGTTGTTTTGAAGACGAAAACATCCTCCGCGAAGAAGGTGCGATCAATCCGGTCAGCGATAAGGAGATCATTGATACAGAGCTGCAGCTGAAAGACCTGGAAAGCGTTGAGAAGAAAATGCAGCGTACGGAAAAGATGGTGCGTACCGGTGAACCCAAAGTGAAAGTGGAGCTGGAAATTCTCAAGAAATGTTATGCGCACCTCGAAGCCGGCCGCAATATCCGCGAGTTAAACCTCAGCAAGGAAGACCGTGTTGCCATTGCCGACCTTTTCCTGCTTACTGAGAAGCCTGTGCTTTATGTTGCCAACGTTGACGAAGCATCCATGCATACCGGTAATAAATACTCCGATGCGTTGAAAGCTGCTGTTGCGGCTGAAGGCGCGGACGTGATCATCATGAACAATAGCATCGAACAGCAGATCGCGGAATTGGAAGATCCTGACGACCGCGCACTGTTCATGGATGAATATAAAATGACCGAGCCTGCGTTGAATAAACTGATCCGTGCTGCATACAAACTGCTGAACCTGCAGACTTACTTCACTGCTGGTGTACAGGAAGTTCGTGCCTGGACCATCCACGAAGGCTGGAAGGCGCCACAGGCCGCCAGCGTGATCCACACCGACTTCGAAAAAGGATTCATCAAGGCTGAGGTAATCGCCTATAATGACTTCATTCAATATGGTTCAGAATCTGCCTGCAGGGATGCCGGCAAACTGAGAATTGAAGGGAAAGAATACATCGTGAAAGATGGTGATGTGATGCACTTCAGGTTTAATGTCTGATCGACACAAAAATTATAAAGTGAAAGTTTATAAGGCGTCCGCGGTGCGGGCGCCTTTTTTTTATTTCTTTCTGGAGCCTGAAAGCGACGGAAAGTGTCTTTATTTAAATGTGATGCAGGTCTCATAGCGGGACAGGATTTCGGGTAACAGTGAAAAAAGTAAAATATGGATAAGCAAACAGAACAGGGATTTGAAAGGTATGGTACCTATCAACCCAGCCGGACCGGCATCCTGCTAGTGGATCCCTACAATGACTTCCTACACCATGAAGGAAAAGCCTACAGCAGGTTAAAAGAAATCGCAGAAGCCGTTCACCTACTGGAAAATATGTCGAAAGTGGTCGGCGAGGCCCGCCAGCTGGGAATTAAAGTGTTCTACGTGCCACATCATCGTTCCGAACCCACAGACTATATGAACTGGAAATACCCAACCAGTATCCAGCTGTCAACAAGAGACAGGCAGGTTTTCGCCAAAGACACCTGGGGTGGAACGTTTCATGATGATTTCCAGCCACAGCCAGGTGACATCATCATCAAGGAACACTGGTCACAAAATGGCTTCGCCAATACAGACCTTGATCAACAGCTAAAGCAACATGATATTGACCGGGTAATACTGGTGGGACTGATCGCCAATACCTGTATTGAAGCAACCGGCAGGATGGCAATGGAACTGGGATATCACGTTACGCTTGTAAACGATGCAACAGCCGCATACAGTTGGGATCATATGAATGCAGCTCACCAGTTAAATGGCCCGACTTTCGCCCATGCCATTTTAAGCACTGAAGAACTGCTGGAGATACTCCGGGCCAGGAAATAATACATTCGGACAATACAATAATAATTTATGAAAATAGCAGACCAGATCGTTGATTCCAGTTTCAGTGCGGTAATCAACACGCCCATAGAAAAAATAAATCTCCCGGAGTGGGCCTTCAATTTACCGGAGAAAGAATACCAGGATTGTTCACCAGCCCATATCACTGCGGCAAAAACCATTGGTGCTGACGGCCGCCGGATGTCGATCAATGTGGAAATGATTGGCGGAAGTCTTATGGTACAACATTACCAGGAAGAAGTGTCGGAACCACAGCACCTGGTGCTCACCTCATTCTCAGATGTTTTCACCCCAACAGGCAGAGTTGTTCTTTATGTCCGCTGGGAACTCAGTGTTAAAGCAATCAATGATACCCAATGTGAGTTCACCAATCATGTAACTTCCCATGCAACTGAGGATATGATGAAAGGCCTGGATAAACAGGGGATCCCTTTTGATGTATTCCGGGCACAACGCCAGCCCAATTCCATCTATCACAACCGGATGGAAACACCATTGTTTGCTGCAAGCATTGAACGGGCGGCCTTAAATTCCTGATTCAAAAAAAAGAGGATCCCGATCTGAGACCCTCTTATTCACTTATTGACTTATTGACTTATTCACTTATCGACCAATTGCAGTTCACTACTGTGGCCTCAACACCTGGTCAATCTTATGAACCACACCGTTTACTGCGTTGCGGTTTGCACCAATGATCTTAGAGAAAGTCGGGTTTACCCAACCCTTCACGCCCTGGGCTGCATCGAGAATTAACGGCGGTGCCGGATCGATCACCACGTTCAGGAAAGTTTTTACGGGCGACGGTGTTGTAGGAAAGTTCACAGTGAAAGCCCGCGCGAACTTGATCTTGGTTGGATCTGCGGGTGGACTGCCATCAAGGATATGGATATGATATGCGACAATACCCTGTACAGTTTGAATGGGTAGCATGCCTATCACAGAAGGATCAGGAGGCAATCCCAAACCTGCCAGCAACATTTTGAATGCATTGTTATCGGGGGCAAAAACAGTAAAGTTGGCAAGCGGGTTGGCAAGCAACTGGCTGAACTTTGAACCATCCGGCAAACCTTCGTCCGCCCTGGCGATTGCAGCCGTAAAGAAAGTGAGTGAAGTGTCGCGGGCAATAGAGTCCATCACCACCCGCGTTGGTGGCGCAACAACTGCGAATACGTCATGGATCACACCGTTTGAAGCCTGGATATTCGCTTCCTTGACTGGTATGTTATTCACAAAAGCCATGTCGCCTCGCCTGGACAGGAAAGTCGGCATTTTGATAACTGCAGGTGCGCCAGGTAACTGGATAAGTGTGGGCATCTGCACATTCGGGTAAGCATCTGTAATGGAGGTAGTGGGCAATGCCTGCGGGATGATGTGATACTGCGCGATCCCTGCAACAGTAGCGGCTGGCAGTGCATTGATGATAGCTTCGTTTATGCCTGACAGGGCGAATGCGTCATTGTCCACCGCCAGCAGGGTAAGCTGTGCATCAGGATTGCTTAGTGTTGCCATGATGCCACCCTTCGTTGCCGCCAGCTTCATCAGCGAATACTGTGGTTCTGTATTGATGATCTCTGCGATTGTCCTGCCCTCGGGAATCTCCGGCTGGATCTCTTCCACCTCGGGGATCTTGTTGCAGGCAGTCAACTGGAAACCGGCAGCCATCGTCACCAGTACCAGTTTTGAATATTTTTTTATATGCTCAAACATGATCTCTTGATTTGTAAGTTTTCGAATGCGGTTGCTTGTTGCATTTAGAAGATGTTGTACCCGAATGACACGTAGTACAATCCACCTACGAAGCTGTTGCCGATCCCGTTGTAATAGTACTGGTTCAGCAGGTTATTTGCGCCAAGCTTAACTACGGATTTGTATTTCACAATCTTGTAGCTGACCTGTGCATCCAGGGTATGAATTGCGGGTATACCACCGTTTCCGAAATCCTCTTCATAGAAGAACGCATCCTGCCACTTGTACACAATGCTCATGCCCAGGAGTTTTTTCTTACCGAGACTATTATTGCTCAGGCTTAGGTTGGTGCGGTATTTCGGTGTATTGAAATTGGCGATGAAACCTGAGTTCTTCAGATCATCTGCATTGTCCAGTACATCGGATGACAGGTTACCACCGATCACGAAATTCGCGGGCAGCCGGTAGTCGATGCTGATACCGAAACCATATACATTCACTTTCTGGTCAACATTGTAGGGAACTGAGAACCTGCGGTCGGTCAGCGGGTTGGGCGCTGCACCTTCAGATGCAGGTTGTCCTATAATGGTACGTGCAAGGAAGTTTGTGTATTTGCCATAGTAACCGTACACATCAAACAGCAGCTTGTTGCCGAAGAGTCCCTTGTAGCCCACTTCATAGGAAGAAACCGATTCCGGTTTGTACTCCTTGAAGTTGTGGGTGCCGCCTGGTGTACCGTCGACATTGAAATCGTAAGGTTTGTTCTTCGTGAAATTATAATAAGTCTGGAAGCTCTTGTCACCACCTATCAGCTGCGTTCCGCCACCAATGAACAGGTTGATGAACTGTGCCTGGGTTGAAGGGAAACGGTATGCGGTCTGGTAAGAAACACGAACATTGTTGTTTTCTGCAACCTTGATCACCGCAGTTGCTCGCGGGGTGAATCTTCCCTCGAAGTTTTCGTTCTTATCGTAGCGTCCTGAGAAGGTAAGCTTCAGCACATCATTGAACAAACGTCTTGATGCCTGAACGTACGCGCCATACTCACGGATCTTGATGGTACCGGCAGTATCCACAAACAGTGTTCCCTTCGAATCGAGGTTAAACACTTTGTAGTTGGCACCGACAAGCACATCGGCAACCTTGCCGGTGATATCGGAAAGATTGTACTGGCCTTCGGTCTGGTACATATCGGACTGTTCAATAAACAGCGCTCCGCCCTGCGACAGGGGAACGGAACGAACGCGGTTGAAAAGCTCTTTGAATTCATCGCTGCCGGCTGCAGGGCGACCTACATCAGCAACCGAGCGTGCCTGGCTATGCGCCTGGGCATCAGATAAACCGGCCATCTTGGATGCGAGGTAAGCCTGGCCGTATTGTGAATACCAGCCATTGACAGGATCCGTGCTCGATTTCCATGCTTCGTTGGTCAGCCTGGTAGCTGTTACCGCCGCGAACGACTGGCCCGCGTTTTCCTGTGTAGTGTAAGTCCGTAAGAACCAGTTGCGGTGATTCAGCTCGAGTTTGTACTGGCCCATCTTGAAATCCTTGAAGGAGTAACGGTCATTTCCCGTATAAACGCTGTTTCCGGTTCCCCAGTTACCAGCGATAACGCCTTCCAGCTTATCAGTAAACTTATAATGGACCGCACCACCGAGTTTGAAGTTCAGTGTCGACGGGTCAATGATGTCTTTTTCATCATAACCGGTACGGCTTACATTAATCGGATCAGCTGAGATTGAATTGATGTATGGCGCCAGGAAAGGTGCCTGTGCAGCTATACCCCTGAACACAGCGCGGATATCTGCCGTAGTTTCGTCGCCATACACGTTGATGCCGTCATAGTTGGGATCTGATTCACGGGTTCCCGGAACGATCTGTCCCCTTCCTGTCGGGCGACCGGCATAGTTACGTTTATCAGCAGCTACCCAGTCTTTTGCCTGGATGAAATCTGCGGTGATCTTATACGCGAAACGGTTATTAATGTTTTCAGCCCACCTGGCCGTCCAGTTGTGAAAAGCAGAGATGTCACGGTAACGACCATCCGTATTCATCATCCCTTCTTTAATCTGGAATGAGAGGCCGGTATACTTGAATGGGTTCTTGCTGGAGATGAGCAGCGTTCCGTTCATTCCTCCAGGTCCGTATAACGCAGAAGACGCACCTGGCAGCAGTTCCATATTATCAACATCTAGTTCAGACAACCCGATGATCGCACCAACGGAGAAGTTAAGCCCGGGGGCCAGGTTATCCATTCCATCCACCAGCTGGTTGAAACGCGTGTTGCCGCTTTTTGAAAATCCGCGGGTGGTCGGGGTTTTGAAAGTCATGGAAGAAGTCACCACATCCACCCCCTTCAGGTTGGCGACGATATCATAATATGAAGCAGCAGGAGAAGCACGCACAGCAGCGGCACCAACCCGCTCAATGGAAACGGGTGATTCGAGGATACGTTCAGGAACGCGACTGGCAGATACTACCACTTCCGTTCCGAGAGTGGAAGAAGGACGGAAGCTTACATTCACGGCTTGAGACGCGCTGTTTACCGTGACCTCCTGCGATTCAAATCCAACCGAGGAGAATACAAGCGTGAAAGGAGGCTTCTGTGCAGTAGTTAGTGTAAAATTTCCCTTATCGTCCGTAAAAGTACCGGAGCTGGTACCTTTTAAGGTTACGGATACTGCAGGCACTATATCCTGGTTCGAGCTGTTTTTGACGTTTCCGGTAATGGTAACGGTTTGGGCAAAGGCAGCAATCGACAGAAAAAGGGCCAACAGCATACAAGCAGAATAGCTGGTGGTTTTTCTCATACCTCGTAGGTTTTAGTTAGAGTTTCTCAGGGCAAAATAAGGATTTCTTTTCTCAGACAAATTTTTTTAGGCTGCGGCTTGGTAACTTCGCGCCATGGCAACATTTCAATTCCCCGGACAGACTGCATTTTACAGAGGAAAGGTTCGCGATGTATATACGATCAATGACCGCCTGTTGGTGATGATTGCATCGGACCGTATTTCAGCATTCGATGTAATTCTTCCTGAACCCATCCCATATAAAGGACAAGTGCTGAACCAGATCGCTGCATACATGCTCAAAGCAACTGCAGATATCTGCCCGAACTGGCTGTTGTCCGTACCTGCACCAAATGCATCAATCGGGAAAAAGTGCGTACCCTTTAAAATTGAAATGGTGGTAAGAGGAAATCTTACCGGTCATGCATGGCGTACATACAGCAGTGGAAAAAGGGTTTTATGCGGAGTAACATTGCCTGAGGGGCTGAAGGAAAATGACTACTTCCCCACCCCGATCATCACACCTTCGACCAAAGCGGCTGAAGGGCATGATGAAGACATTTCAAAAGAAGAGATCATTTCGGGAGGACTGGCCACTGCAGAAGAGTGGGCTGTTCTGGAAAAATATACACTACAGTTGTTTGAGCGCGGAAAAGAGATCGCAGCAAAACGCGGACTGATCCTCGTTGATACAAAATATGAATTCGGGAAGATCGGCGACACCATTTATTTAATGGACGAGATTCACACGCCCGATTCATCACGTTATTTTTATGCAGACGGATTTGAGGAACGGCAGTCTGCCGGTGAAAAGCAAAAGCAGCTGAGCAAGGAATTCGTGCGGGAATGGCTGATCGCAAACAATTTCATGGGCAAGGAAGGCCAGACCGTTCCTGCAATGACTCCCGAATGGATCGATACCATCAGTAAACGATATATTGAGCTGTATGAACAGGTGATCGGTGAATCGTTCGTACCACAGCAACTGACCCCCGAAGAAACCAACGCGCGGATTGAAAAGGAACTGATGGTGAAAGCAGGTTAAAACCTATCACTATATGGTATCAGACGTACTATTCCGCCTGAGCAGTGGCATTGCCCTGTTGGGCTGGGTGCTGTTGCTGAGCTTTCACAAAACCTTGTGGATCTCCAAAGTGCTCGTCGGCACCATCGTGACCTTCCTGGCTTTGTTATACACCTGGCTTGTGGCTTCAAACCTGGGCGCGTTCCAGTCAGACAGTTTCAATTCGCTGGACAATGTAGCCAGTTTATTCCGCAGCCGGGAGGCGTTGCTGGCAGGATGGGTGCATTACCTCGCATTCGATCTCCTAACGGGTATCTATATCGTAACAGAGGCCAGGAAAATCGGCATCGGCTTCTGGCCCCTTCTTCCCTGCCTGTTTTTCACATTCATGTTCGGGCCGTTTGGGTTCCTGCTTTACCTGGTGCTGCGCTGGTACCAGACACGGACGTATTTCGCAGAAACTGAATAGAGGCATTCGATTGCAGTGAATTCCGTAGCTTCCGGTCATGAACACACGAATTTCGTTTTTGTTATTGTTTTTTATTTTGGCTGTAACTGCTGACGCGCAGGAACTGGTTGAGCTTCCCGGTAAGCCCGGTGTAAGCCTGCGGGGGTTGAGCGTGGTGAATGAAAGGATGTTGTGGGTGAGCGGATCCAAGGGAACAGTGGGACGTAGCACTGATGGCGGCAAACATTTTACCTGGATGACCGTGAAGGGACATGAGCAGCGTGATTTTCGCGATATCGAAGCATTTGATGCGGTGACAGCGGTGGTGATTGCCGTTGATTCACCCGGACTTATACTCCGTACTTATGATGGCGGTGCAACCTGGAACCAGGTATACCGGAACAACCGCAGTGGCATTTTCCTCGATGCCATGACCTTCTGGAAAGATGAGAAAGGCATGGTGATCGGTGACCCGCTCGACGGCCGTTTCTTTTTGTTACAGACTGATGATAGCGGCCGCAGCTGGCGCGAACTGCCGGAACAGGAACGCCCACTTGCGGATACCGGCGAAGCGTGTTTTGCTGCGAGCGGCAGCAATATCAGGTTATTGTCGGGGAGCAGGTTTGCCTTTGTCAGCGGCGGAAGGAAATCAAGAGCATTTGTGGATGGGAAGGTGGTGAATTTGCCGCTGGTTCAGGGTGAGGCCACAACCGGTGCAAACGGGCTTGCGGTACGGAAAGCAGGCAGGAAGAAAAACAGCAGGAAATGGGTCGTTGTTGGTGGTGATTTTGCAAAGGATACGAGTCGTGCCTCAAATATTGCCATAACTACAGATGGTGGCCGCACCTGGAAGGCTGCGGATGTTCCCCCTTTTGGTTATCGTTCAGGAGTTGTGTTTTTAAATGGCCGCAAGCTGGTAGCCTGTGGAACCTCGGGGGTTGATGTGTCATCCGATGGCGGGCGTACCTGGCGGAATATCAGCAAAACGGGATATCATGTAACCCAAAGGTCGAAGAGTGGAAGGGCAGTTTACCTTGCCGGCGGGAATGGGCGTGTTGCCCGCCTTAAATGGTAAGTTGATCGTACATTTGCACCGCATGAATTATTTCGAACTCTACGGGATCCCGGTAACTTTTGAAGTTGATCCCGGTGTATTGAAGAAAAAATATTACGAACTAAGTCGCCGCTACCATCCTGATTTTTTCACGCAGGCAAGCCCGGAAGAACAGGCAGATGTGCTGGAAAAATCGTCGCAGGTAAACAAAGCTTACAAGGCGTTCCGCGATAAGGATTCCACGATGCAATACCTGCTTGAAATGAAGGGCCTCGTGGAACCCGAGGAAAAGTACCAGCTGGACCCGATGTTCCTGTCGGAGGTTATGGACATCAACGAACAATTGATGGAATGGGAAATGGAAGAGGATCCAGAGCTGCTGGAGCGGGCTGAGACAGCTGCGAATGAATTATTAAAATCGATATACGATGAAGTGGAGCAGGATATGGCAGGTTATCAGGAAGCTGTTACTTCCGAAAAAGCGTTGCTGCGAGTAAAGGATTACTACTACCGTAAAAAATACTTACAGCGAATTTTGGACAAGATTGCCTCATCGCGTAATATTGCAACCCGCAAGTGACCGCACTTTCAGGTGCTTCACAGGCGGAGCGACATAAGCCCAGATGGCGGAATTGGTAGACGCGCTAGACTCAAAATCTGGTTATCGCAAGGTAGTGCAGGTTCGATTCCTGTTCTGGGCACGGAAAAAATGGGTTGTAATAACTTACAACCCATTTCTATTTTTACGCATTACCGATCAGCATTTTCATAGTCAGGTAGTTCTTTTATAATTTCCAGTAGCTTTAATACCTGAATCACTACTATGAATTTTCCCTTTTACTGGGAAACACCATTCAAACTGTTGCTCTGTTTTCCTGACCTGGTAGACGAACTCGAAAAGCAGGCGGCAGATCCCACGCATGAATGCTTTATGCGTGCAAAATCACTTCTTGCGGAAATCGAAAAACACCCCGAAATCCGGGATGGTATTACGGATATATCGCAGATCTACGAAAACAAAGACCTTCTCAGCCGGATGCTGGAAACCGTCTTCCCTCCTGCCCTTACACGCAACGAGATCAAGGCGATCAGCATTCCTTATACCGGCCTTATATTCAACCATACCGAACGCTTCAGGCAGATCCTCCGGAATGCCGGTGAAAACTTTGATATCATTATCCGTGATTTTGATGAACACCAGTTCTATATAATGAACTGCTGCCTCATCCTGAACGAATTTTACGGTACACACCTAGACTTTTCCAAACCGCTGTTCTACGATATCCCGACTGCGGAAGGCATTATCAAACATTACCGCATTTTGTACAATGCCGATTTCCTGGATATTCTTCCCACGGAAAAAAGCCTGGCCCTGACGCCGGAGGATATTGACCACCTGATGGACAACTACGACGACATTGCATTATGGAAAGAGAAATTCCCGAAGGAGAGTTTCCTCCTGAAAGGATATACCATCATGTCGCTGTTTGATGCAACGATTGAAAATGCCGTTTCCATTTTCAAGGAGAAGTTGCTCGGGCTGACCAGCAGCAGCCTGCATTTGCGGACAGAATCCATACTGAGGTCAATCTTCCGATTGCCCGAACTTGAAGTCGGCCTTTGCATTTACGATGACGAAGAAGAAACTTTTTCCACTGACGCATTCGGCAGACAGGCAAAGAGTTTCCTGGTGCAGTCAGGTGTTGACAGGAAGGCCAAAGAAATGCTGAACAAACAAGCCTACCATCACCTGCTGGAGAAGAAAACATATTTCGCTGTTTCAAAGATCAGTGACTTCCTCGCGGCGAATCCTGACAGCATACTTTCAAAGTATCTCTATGAACAAAAGTATCAGAGCTTCATTCTCGCCCCGATGGTCAAGAACAGGCGACTATTTGGCGTGCTGGAACTGGTGTCAAAAAACGCCAAGGAACTTAACAGCATCAATGCGAATAAGCTGGATGTTGTGATGCCATTCCTGACTGATTCCATAGAAAGGGTTGTTGCTGAATTCCAGAACCAGGTGGAAGCCATTATCCAGGATCATTATACTACCATTCATCGCAGCGTTTACTGGAAGTTCAGGGCAGTCGCAAAAAAGCTGATCTACCACAATCAATCCGGCATCAGCCGCCAGGCGGATGAGATCCTTTTCCCGGATGTTTACCCGTTATATGGACAGGTTGATATCAAAGGTTCGTCGGATGTCCGCAACCTCAGTGTGCAGAATGACCTCAAACACCAACTGGCATCGTTACTTACCCTGTTGGAAAATATCAATGGTGCTCATGATTTCGTACGTGAAACGGAAAGGGTGAAACAATTGCTTGCGGAACTGGATCTTCCGATCATGGCGGGAACTGAACAGTATATCCAGAATTATATCGACACGCGCATCCACCCGCAGCTGAAGCAGGTAAATGAGGGGGAACTGTCAGTAATGGTGAACAATTACCTGGATGAGACAATGACTGAGAACGGTTCCTTCCGCCGGAACGTGAGAATGTATGAGGATTCCATCAGGCTGATCAATGAAAAGCTGGCCGCATTGCTTGACCAGCGGCAGAGTGAAGCACAACTGATCTTTCCCCATTACTATGAACGATTCAAAACAGACGGCGTTGAACACAATCTGTATATTGGCCGGTCAATATCCCCGACACACGTATTTGATCATCGACACCTGCAGGCTTTGCGGTTGTGGCAGATAAGGGTGTTATGTGAAATGGAACGTTTACACCATCGCCTCAAACCTTCACTGCCGTTCCCGCTGGACGTCACCACACTGATCATGGTGTCCGGTTCAACGATAGCGATCCGATTCCGGATGGATGAAAAGCGGTTTGATGTGGATGGAAGCTACAACGCCCGGTTTGAGATCGTCAAGAAGCGAATTGACAAAGCGCGGATCCTAAACAGTACCGAACGGATAACCGAAACAGGTAAGATCACCATTGTTTATTCGAACCGTGCCGAGGAAATTGAATACCTCGGCTATATCCGGATCCTGCAGGAAGAAAACCTGCTGACAACTGAAATAGAAAACCTGCAGGTCGAGGACCTGCAGGGGGTAAGCGGTCTCAAGGCTTTGCGTGTAAAGCTGGTCAGTTAAGCCGGCGGTCGAGCCAGTCGAGGATATAGTCTGCATCTTCTTTCCAGGTAGATTGACCCAATACGAAATGGTTCCGGCCGGGAAATTCCTTATACTCAAGTACCGAACCATTCTTCTTATACCGGTTAAAATTCCGGACATTCAGGTGCACAGGTGTGATCGTGTCTTCGCTGCCGGAGGTGAACAGCAATGGCACATGCGGTTTGTCGTAATCCACACTGGCCGCACTGGTGAGTCCGCCCCTGGCGACGGTCTTTGATTCCGGGATGGTATATTTTTCATATGCATCATACTGCTCATCAAGAGGCATTCCATTCACAAAAGCATATTGCCAGTCTTTGAATGACATCAGGTAGGTCTTCTTCAGCGATGTGAAGACCCCGAGTGATTTCCACCCGGCTTTCAGGAAGCTGAATTCGTATGGGAACACTCCCAATGTAGGTATAGAGTGAATGGCCACACCTGCGGCGGCATAACCACGGTTCACCAGAACCTGTGTCATCATGCCGCCGAGAGAATGACCAATTATGATGGGTTTTTCGGTAAACTTATTTGCATAGCTGGCATAGTGATCAATCACTTCTTTCAATGTCAGCGTGGCCAGTTCGATATCGTGCGGCTGCTTATTGCGCAACGATTCAGGACTGCCTTCCTTGAATGGCCATGCCGGCGCAATAGTTGTGTAGCCCTTACTTTGAAAATAGGTATTCCATTCGTCCCAACATGAGTTGGAAACGAATGCGCCTGTCACAAATAATACCGGGTGTTTTGTTGCGGCTGACATAAACAACGGGATTTGACCACAAAGCTATAAAAGCGATGCGCGCCGGTACATAGTCAAACCGTGCAAACAATTGTATAATCGATCAGGGAACGATTACCATTTCCGTTGACGGCACCAGTTTCCAGTTGTGATCGAAGAAGCCGGCCATCTTTACACCCTCCACTCCTTTCTGCAACATGCGCAGGTCATGGATCATGAAATCGGGAAACCCGCTTGCGCCTGCGAAGTACTGGTTGGCATTTGCAGCTTTCATTCCTTTGATTCCTGTACCTGTTACAACTCCTACGGAGGCAACAGCCGACCTGCTGTTCGGCCAAACGAAGTAAGCTGACAGGTCATCACCGTTCATCGTTGTTCCTCCTGCAATTACCTGGTTGCGATCGACCTGGATCGGGCAATCACTCAATAATGATTTCCATGCCGAGTTGGTGGACTTATTTCCGAAAATGATCACCCCGCGGTCTTTATATTTTTCGGGAGAAAATTCTTTATCCGAAATAATATCAACCGCACCGTTACCGCGGTAGTACCAGGTTTCTGCATCGAACCTGGCCTTGTTAAAGCTCCATTCATTTTCTTCGCGGTTGCCTGTTGTGCCATAGACGAATACCATGCGATGGTTAAATGCATCCTTCAGCGTACCATAACGGGCAGGGTTTTTCTCGCTGGCTGTGGGTGCAGTTGCGATTGTCCATTTACCATCAGCTTTTACGAGGAAGATACTGTCGTTCTGTTTCGTCGTGTATGTGATGGCCTGCTGGCTGTCGAGTGTTATCCGGATCGATTTATTGGCACCAAAATCTTCGAGCGAGAACTTCAGGAGTCTTGCATTGGTTGCGGAACCTGTAATTGTTCCGGCAGTTTTATTCCGATTCAGTTTAATGCGGCTATACTGCAGGGGAAGGTCCTGCTGCAGGATGGAAGCCCAGCGATATGCGGGCGAAATACCCGGACTGGCGGTCTGGAAATCGATCTCGTTAACAGCGCTGTCGGCTTTTGACTGGTGCCATTGGAAGAAATCGAAAATGGGTTTCCAATCCACACTATGATCCCCGAACCAATGACTACCACCAGGATATTCGTAGTAACTCATGTCAGAATGGAATCCACCGAGCTGCGCGCGCATCTGGCGGGCATAGTTAACCGAAACCACGCGGTCTGAGTCGCCGTGAAAAATATATACGCCCAATTGTTTATAGTTCTCTGCGAGCCTGGGAACATCGCTCTGGTTGCTTGAACGCAGCAACATTTGTTCAATGGGAACACTGCTGTTGTCAGGAACAAGTCCATCTGCCGAACCATAACCTTTCAATGTAGGATACCCCGCGCATGGAGCAATTGCGGCCCATTTGTCGGGATAAGTAGCACCAAGGAACCAGGTGCCATGGCCACCCATCGAGTGACCTGTAAGGTAGATCTTCCGTGGGTCTGGCTTAAACTGATTCAGCCCGATGTTCAACACTTCCAGTGCATCCAGTCTGCCCCAGTCTTCCCAGTTGAATCCCCTGGGCCTGCGGTTGGTCGCAGCAATGAGATTACCCCAATCCTTTGGTTTGTATGCACGCGCCTGGCCGATTGCCTCCACTCCTGCACCATGTACGGAAAGAAACAAAGCTGCGTTGTCCGGTTTGCCTGATGTTGGTGTAACTGCGTAATACTGCAGGCTGCCGTCAATATTGCTGATGAATGTGCGGCTGTAGGACTCGTTTGCATCAACTGCTTCCACCTGGATGGAAGTGTCGTCCAATGCTTTGCCGGATTGCAGGAGCTGCAAGTCACAGGCATATTTTCCCTTCGCAGAAATGTCCTGGCCATTGAAGCGGAAAATTACTTTCCGGCTGCTCATGGCCGGGATCTCAGGAATGGATGACCTGAGTTTATTGTTGTTCAGCGAGGTCGCGATTTCCAGTCCACTGAGTTTTTTCGAAGTAGTGTTGGTTACCACCACGGCTCCCATAAGTTCATTATTGTTCAGCCCTGCAACGATAAAAGGCATCGTAGGATCCTGGATATTGAGATGAACCGGTTTCGCCGGAAACTCAAGTGATGCGGTGAGAAAGCCAGCCCTTGCATAAAATTCATTCAATCCTTTTTTCAGGGTAACGGGAATATATAGCCAGCCCGATCCATAAGGATCGCCGGTATGCAGTTCGCCATTCACGTACACAGCACTGTTACCGGCCATTTTCAGCAATGCCACCTGTTGCTTACCGGATGTATAAGTCAAATAAAAATATCCGCCACCTCCACCGAAACCGCGGCTACCCCTCATCCTGTTGAGGCTGTCCGCTTTAATGAGCTGCCAGCTAACGGGCTTTCCTTTTACTGTATCGAACACCTGGCCGCCGGCTGGCGTTGCCATTGAATTGGTATACAAGCGGTATGCAAGTACATCGCTGTACACTGCTTCCCTGCCGTAATGACTTACGTTGCCAACATACAATCCCTCGGTAAACACATGGCTTTTTTGTGCGAAGCCATTGATGCATCCTGCCAACAGCAGGCCTGCTATTATTACTCGTTTCATAGTTAAATTAATTTCGGCAGACTATATTGTTTCGTTTGCCTGTGCGCGTTGAAGTTTTTGGGCAGGTGTTAAAGGACGTACCCATGAATTATCGTATGGACGCAATGATGGGTGTGCAAGCACTGTGTCGAGCGAAGTTTTGCCATCCATATAAGTAGCCAGCACATCGAATGCTGCATGGCGTTCTTTTTTCAGCACAAGGAGGCATGCATTTGCCCCGGCTTTTGCAGCTATGGGTACACCGCCGCCGAGTTCTGCCCAGTGTCCGCCGAGAATGAGGTTTTTGACCGGTGTCAGGTAATGTGCAATATTGTTCTGCATATTTTCCCGGCCGGGTTTTGCGCCCATCATGGTACCGTTCCTGTTTCCGGTATATCGCCAATGGGTAACCGGTGTAGCCACATCATAGAAGAGTACATGACTGCGGAGCCCGGGTGCCACACGCTCTTCCACCCTTTTGATGATCTTTTCAGCAAGCTCTGATTTCAGCTCACGGTATGATTCACCACGAACGTAATTCCCTTTGTCATCTTTACTGGTATTCCACTCGTTCATGTAGCTGATGCAGGCAGGCATATAAATCGTAAGTGTTCCGTTTCCTTCCGGCGCCATGGTTTTGTCGCGTACGGAAGGTGCAAGAATACTGATCTCCGTTTTGGTTGGGTCACCGCTGGAATAGTCACTGTAAGGCAATCCTTCATCTGCAAGGTGAACCAGTTCTTCATTGAATCCCAGTTCCTCAGAAGGGCAATCGAGGGCGATGGAAATCGTAACGGAGGAACTGTACAATTCTGCATTCTTCAGCTTCGCTTTCAGTTTTTCGGGAACTGCATCTGCAGGCAGCATTTTTTCGTAAAGCGTTTCGATATCATTTGCTGCAATTACATATTTCCCGGTGATTTCGTAAGGTTTCCCGCGATGTTCAAATTTTACGCCCCGGCAGACACCATTTTCCACATCGATCTTAGTGACCCTGCTTTGGAACATGACGGTGTTTTCATAATACTGAACCACGTGCTGCAGCCATTTGGGGATCATTTGTCCACCACCGTTTGGCGGGCTCTGGAAGTCACCATAATATGCCCAGCCAATGGGAACCATGCATCCGATCAGTTCGTTTTCGGATGTAAAAATTCTATGCAAAGCCGGATCCCTGAAAAATTTATTCAGGCCCTTTTTTAGCCCTTTTTCTCCCTTGTATGTTACGTAGGGAATGAATGGAAGTGCAAATTTCAGCAGTCCCCATTTCTTGGCGAGCCTTTCGAAGAAGTTCTGCGTTTCACCGCAGCGGAAGACCGTATTATAATTATCGAAGGACCGGCCAATTTTTTTTGATTCTGCGAAAAAACGCCGGATGCCCTTTTCTTCCGCCGGAAATTCCCGGATCAGCTGGTCACGCCATTCGTCGGGATTATCGGTAAGCAGGTAGTCAAAAGTTTCGCCTTTGTAGCGGCGGATGCGTTTCTGGCATACAGCGGAGGGATGGTCATTGCCAATCGCATTAAAAAGCCTGGTGACCATGCCGTTAGGGCCATATTGGTTCAACCAGTGGATCGCTGTATCAAAAATGAAATTTTTCCGCCGGAATCCTGCGAGGTAGCCGCCAACGTGCGGTTCTTTTTCCAGGACACAAACGGAATAGCCGCATTTGCTCAGCAAAGCTGCCGCCGTCAGTCCGCCTACACCCGCTCCAATTACTATAACATCATAATGATCTTTCAATCCAGGTCTTTGCATGCAAGGAAATTACAGAACAGTTCGCAATATTTGTAAATTTGCTAAATTAAAAGAGATTTTAGTGAAGTTTCGCTACCTTATTGTGATATGAAAGAGAAAGAGATTATTGAGAAAATCAATTCGTTCCTGGTTGAGGAATTCGAAGTTGATCCAGAAAAGATAACACCCGATGCAAACCTGGCTGAAGCGCTTGAGCTCGACAGCCTGGATTATATTGACCTTGCCGTGGTGATCGAATACAATTTTAATTTCAAGGTAAAACCGGAAGATTTTAAAGACATGAAAACGGTGCAGGATTTTTACAACTACGCCATTTCACGCACTTCAGTTGCATACTGACGATCCCGGTCTTTAAACCAATCCTTTACTTTTTAAGTCGCGGAGGATTTCTTCAAACAGCTGCAGTTGAAGCTTTGGATAATCGTGTGCATTGATCCATAACTCCAGCCTGCAAACGTATTTGTCGGCTTCCAGGTCTGCAACGCCGACTTTATGCGGGGGTTGTTTCAGGATATCCGCGTTTTCTGCGATCGTTTTTTCCAGCACAGCCTTCACTTCATTGAAATCTTTGGAATATGGAAATTTCAGGTCGATGTCGATCCGCCTGCGTCCCTGCCGGCTTAAATTGATCACCACTTCATTCGACAATTTGCCATTGGGAATGATAATGGTTTTGTTATCGAAAGTCAGGATGATGGTATAAAACAACTGGATGGATTTCACCTCCCCTTCCGATCCCTGGGTAACAATCACATCCCCCACCCTGAATGGACGAAGAACCAGTAAGAGTATCCCACACATAAAGTTCTGCAGCGTTCCCGACAATGCGAGGCCCGCGGCCACACTGAAACCGGCGATGATCGCGGTCATGAATGTAAGCCTGATGCCCGCGATATTGAATACGCTGATCACGAGCATTACCTGCAGGGCGATAACGATGAGGTTCTGCAGAAAATAGACCAGTGAGGGATTAAATTTTCTCTTTTGAAACCTTTCCCGGAGCCAGTTATTGAAAAGCTTGATTAACCAGAAACCAACAAACAGCAATACGATCGCGAGCGCATATAACGGCAAATGCGTTACCGCCCAGTCAGATGCACGTTGCCAGAACTTCTCCCAATTCCATTCCATATAGCCGTTTTAGGTTAGCGGAATTGCAAATTGCAGGCCCGAGAGCGGGCTCCTGACTTCTTTGGACTGAACAAGCACCTTAATGCGACTTCCCAGTTCCATCACAAAATTCCGGATAAAGGAAATATCCATTCGCCGTGCCGATTCTTTCAATGACTCAGCTTCCTGCATGGTCCGTAACTCACCTGCGAGTCCGAGTCCCTGCAGGAAATGGAGCTGGTTCGTATAGCCGTTCACGTTAAGGCCATTCAGGCGGCCCCAGTGTGCGAGCGCAGAAAAATTCACATGAGTTGTAATATCCTGGTCGCCAATATTATCATAGGGACAGGAACCTGCCTTATGCTGGTAATAGCAAACCATGTTTCCGGTACTGCGTTGGGCTTCATACATCTTGGATGAAGTAAAGCCATAATCAAATGTGATCATGTATCCGCGTTTCATGCGGTTAGCAATTTCACTTACCCAATCATTGGCCTGCAGGTTGATCTCTGTGCAGTATCCCCATGGCAGTTTAACATGTAGCTGTGCCAGGTAATCCTGCAATAAATCACCGGCGGGCAACAGGATTTCTTTAAACCCGTCCTTGTAATCAACATAAAATTCCATAAGCTCATGCTGCATACATACCCGGTGTACTGAGAAATTATCCAGCAGTTCATTGGCCAGGACGCAGCCTGAAAAAGAGGGAATTTCAGAAATGGAATCGACCCATTTTACCCTTTGGGGCAGGATGGACTTTTCCAGTTCGCGCATGTAGCCGCTCTTTTCAATAATGAAATATTGCACATGCCTGGAAAAGCGACCGTTTCGTTCAATATACGCAAGGATATCGCGGCATAACTCGCCTGTACCCGCACCATATTCAACAATAATGAAAGGGCCGCCGCCCATTAACAACCACATTTCTTCCAGCTGGCGACCGATCAGCCGGCCAAACAAACTGCTGCAAAGCGGGCTGGTATAAAAATCGCCGTCCTTGCCCAATTTGTTGCGGGGCGAGGAATAATATCCTAACCCCGGATAATAGAGGGCCATCTCCATGAAATCGCAAAATGTAATCGGGCCGTCGTTTTTAATGCGTTGGACAATAAGTTCCTTTAAGCTCATAGAGGTGAGAATACAATCCGTGGACCATGGGGATCGAAAAGTCGTAAGTCCATGGCATTCCGGATCTGTAGAGCAACCTCCACACTCTTTCTGGTATGTTTTTTTGACCGTTCTCTGTAAATGTTAGTTATGAAACAGGACCAGACAAAAAATATCAAACCCCAGGTGTTGAAGGACAAAAATGCCCGTCCTGAAAATAAAGACAACCTGGATCACCGTGAAGGTGAAGAGCAGGACTTTAAGGGCGACGATGTTACCCACAATAAAAAGGAGACCAAATCAGAGAAGCACAAACAGGATCATAGCCGGTCAGGCAAGTAATCCGCGTTTCTCACGGTACACTTTCCAGATGAATTCCCCGAAAATGGTATTTGCCCAGGCGAACCATTTTCGGGTGAATTTTGCGGTGTCGTCCTTGTGAACAGACTCATGCATGAAACCGGTACCTGCATGGCATTGCTGCAACATGCTGAGGCAATTTTTTATTTCCTTATCGTCAGTTGAGGTGAGTCCCTGCATCACGATGCTCATTGGCCACACCATGTCGAGGCCGATATGCGGGCCACCGACACCTGCCATTTTGGTCCCTTTAAAATAGAACGGGTTATCTTCTGACAACACGTAACTGCGTGTTTGCCGGTACAGTTTATCGGTAGAAGGTATTGCTCCGAGGTATGGTAACGCTAACAGTGATGGCACATTTGCATCGTCCATCAGGTTAAAACTTCCAAAACCGTTTGTTTCGTATGCATAGATCTGCCCATATTTATGGTGTGGAGTGACTGCATTTTCCTTCAAGGCTGCTGATACCTGTTGAGCAAGAGATTTTGCTTCATTGATTTCCTTCTCCAGTCCTCCTTTCCGTTGAAACAGTTCTGCCATCTGCTGAAGGGACACAACGGCAAAGAAATTGGCTGGTATGAGGTAAGGATAGATAGTTGCATCGTCACTCGGACGGAACATGGAACAAATGAGCCCGTTTGGTTTCGCCGGATAACCGTAACCGGCCATAGGAACGCCATCGGTCGCCCAGGCAGTTTTACGCTGGAAATTATAAGGGCCCGCGTTATGGAACCGCTGTTGCTCACGGAATGTTTTGATCACCAGGCGCATGGCTTCCACCCACTGGTCATCGAGAACGGAAAGGTCACCTGTTTCTTTAATATAACCATGAGCGAGCCTGATGGGATAACAGAGGGAATCAATTTCCCACTTACGTTCATGGACACCCGCCTTCATGTCAGTAATATCTGTCTCCTTCCATTCGCTTACTTTCTTTTCATCCTTATAGAAGGCATTCGCATAGGGATCTTTAATGATACATTTCACCTGGCGGTTGATCACCCCCTTGATGAGTTGCTGAAGGTCTTTGTCTTCGTGACAGAGAGGAATATAGGGCCAGACCTGTGCGGAGCTGTCGCGCAGCCACATGGCATCGATATCACCGGTTATTACGTAGGTGTCCGGTTTTCCATCGATCATCTCAAACTCGACAGTAGTATCCAGTGTATTGGGAAAGCAGTTTTCGAAAAGCCAGCCAATCTCTTTATTGCCGGTGTTACGGCGGATATCGGCGATTAGTTTTTCGACCGCTTTGCTGTTGAATTTACGTTGTGCAAGCGGAGTTCGCACCTCGGGAAACTGGTTGCGGCCATTGGCGAAAACGCCTGAGCCTATCATTACGCCTGCTGTTGCAAATGCGGACTGTTGAATAAATTTCCTTCTCTTCACGATAATAATTTAAAATTCAAAATTGAAAATTAAAAAAAGCGGTGCAACATACTGAGATTAATAATAACAGTTAGCGAAAGCGGCAAAAAAAATACCGGCATTGTGACCGGTACTTTGAGTGGTTGAAGAAAATATTTTAGCTGGATCTCCCTGGTGAATTCCTATTCATTTCATCCTCTCCCCTAAGAGACCATGGTCCGTCGCCGGCTATCAGGAAATAAACCAGCAGTGCAAGAACGAGGACGGAAATGATAAGTTCAGGAAACGGTCTCCAGAGATCCCGTGATGAGTTTACAAACAAAATTGCTCCGATAAGGATTGGGATCTGGAAGAGAGCAGCCACCCGGGTGTATGCTCCCAGGATGAAGAGAATGCCGCCCAGCAGGTGGGCAACGAAAACATAGTGTCCTAAAACAACCAGGGCAAATGGTGGCATGGGCAGTTTACTATCCACTTCGGCCATCAGGGAACTCATGTTGTACACAAATTGAATTCCTTTGATACAGAGGAAAATACCCAGTGCAACGCGTACTATATCCATCCAACGGGGGTGATGCCTGTCGCCCCATAATTCAAGGCGGTGAAGGAGGTTCATATAGTTAAGTTTTAGGTAAGTAAGAAAAGAACTGCTGACCTAAAATTACTAAATGCCTACCGGAAAATGGACAACTATTTTCCGCCGGAAGCCCGGCTCACGCCATACTCCAGGCCCCTGAGCTCAGCAAGTCCTTTGAGCCTTCCGATTGCCGAATAGCCGGGATAAGTTTGTTTTTTAAGATCATCCAGCATCTGGTGGCCATGATCAGGTCGCATAGGGATAGATTGTTTTCTTGCCTGCATAATATCCCAGATCTCACTGACGATCGCATACATGTCGGAGTCACCCCCGAGATGGTCTGCCTCATAAAAGTTCCCCTGGGGATCGCGCGAGGTATTGCGCAGGTGCAGGAAGTGGATATGAGCCGCATATTTCTTCAGCATGCTGACCAGGTCATTATCGGCCCGCGCCCCGTAAGAGCCCGTGCAGAAGCACAACCCGTTAGTGGTGGATGGTACTGCCTGGAGCATTTCATCAACATCTTTTGCTGTACTCATGATCCGGGGAAGGCCGAGGATCGGGTACGGCGGATCGTCGGGGTGAATGGCCATTTTGACACCAACCTGCTCCGCAACCGGCACTACTTCGCGAAGGAATTCAAAAAGGTGTTGTTTCAGTTTTTCGGCATCGATGCCTGCATAGGTATTCAGCGCTTCGAGCACCTGTTCGCGGGTAAACGCTTCCTTGCTGCCGGGAAGCCCAAGCATGGAATTACGGAACAGGTCCGCTTTTTCCTGTTCGCCCATGGCTGAAAACTTTTCTTTTGCCAGCCGGATCTCTTCTTCTGTATAGTCCTTTTCAGCACCGGGCCTTTGCAGCAAAAAAAGATCGAAGGCGACAAATGCGCTCCTTTCAAAATACAGCGCCGTACTTCCATCCTGCAACTTATATGCTACGTCAGTACGCAGCCAGTCAAGGATGGGCATAAAATTGTAGGTAATCACTTCAAGTCCGCAAGCTGCCACATTCCTGATGCTTTCCTTGTAATTCTCTATCCACTTCTTATAATCGCCCGAGCGTTTTTTAATGTCTTCATGCACCGGCAGGCTTTCTATGACTTTCCAGTCCATACCGGCAGCCCTGATCATCTCCCTTCGTGTTGTGATCTCTCCGGCTGTCCATACCTCTCCGACCGGGACCTGGTGCAATGCTGTGACAACGCCAGTGCAACCAGCCTGCCTGATGTCGGCAAGTGAAACAGTATCATCTGGACCAAACCAACGCATTGTCTGTTGCATGAAAAACTGGGGCATGGGATTTTTTTTCGCCAATTTATGAAAAGAACTTTCAATTCATCCTCTCATTTCTACAATTCATTCCTGACGCATTGGAAGAAAGTTTTCCCGGCGATTACTTTGGCAGAATAAAACCGAAAACCAGACAACATGAAAAAGATCATGCTCACTACTGCGGGATTGACTGCAATCCTGATCAGCGGCCTGATTGCCTGCCAGGACAGTTCGAAAGCAGCAACGGAAACAGCTTCTGCCAAACAGCCTCTTACGCAGGAGGAGCAGGTCAAAAGGGGTGAATATCTCGTAAACACCATTGGCTGTGATGATTGTCACACGCCGAAGAATTTTGGTCCGAGAGGCCCTGAACCAGACATGGCCAACCGCTTTGCCGGTCATCTTGCCGACCACCCGATTCCCGAGGTCGATACTGCAGCGTTGGGAAAAGGATGGGCACTCTTCGGTCCGGAACTTACTGTTGCCGCCGGCCCCTGGGGCATTTCCTATGCAGCCAATATCAGTTCTGACTCTACCGGTATCGGCACGTGGACAGAACAACAATTCATAAAGGCCATGCGTGAAGGGAAGTATAAGGGAATGGACAACAGCCGCCCGCTGCTGCCACCTATGCCCTGGGCAAACTTCGCCAAACTGACCGACGAAGACCTGGGTGCAATGTTCCAATATCTCCAGTCGACGAAACCAGTTAAAAACGTGGTGCCACCTGCCAAACTAAGATCTTAACCTCCAATAAAAAAAGTGCGCAAAAGCGCACTTTTTTTATACACAAATCACCATGCTGTGGCACCTTATGCTACCATAGCTTCTTCTGTCATGCCGGTCTGAACGTTGTCCCACCTCATCATCGGCATCTTTCCCGAGATCCTTTCCAGCAACATTTCATACACCTGGAGTGGTAGTGTTGGACGAACGTTCAGCAACCAGCTGACAATTTCTTCATCTGACATGTCTTTCATCATCCATGTGCAGAGGCTCAGCCATTCGGTTATTGTCTGGCGGCCTTCGATCTGCATGTGAAGCTGACGCAGTGCATCATCAGAATAATATGACCATAACAAAGGGTTCAGTATTTCTTCCTGTAACTGCATACCTGCAATTACCTGCTCCGCAAACTTCTGGAAGCTCGTGTTGGCGATGCTGGCCGCAAGTCTTGCAGCCCTTGGCGTACCGGCATACTGCTCATACAGGTTCATCCTGTTAAGCATTTTCATGGACGCTGAAGGCTTTTGTTCGTCCCCGTGAGCGAAACATTCCTCTACCCTGCCATGCAGCACACTGATCGCGGGAATGATATACCTGGCTTCTTCTTCCGCCTGACGCTGACAGGCAAGTACCAGTTCGGTTACCTGGTCGAAAGTAGCCTGAACCTGCCCGGGGTCGCTGAAGTCCGTAAACTGGATCAACAGGCTTGTATCGAGTAGCAGTGACCGTAGTGCACTGTGTGAATGCTGGAAAATATTGAACCTGCGCATGAGTATATCAGTTTGACTTAGTAAATAAGCGCATCGTCGTTTACCGGAACCAGTTTATGTCGCCTGCTGAGCAGCAGTTCTGTCACAAACCTTTCCGTTAATTCAAGCGGTGCGTAGGTTTTGAATTCGCGGGCCAGTGCCTGCACATTCCTGCGATATTCACCGTTTGCAATGACTTTTTCAATGGCATTGCGCATCTGTTCCGGTGTCGGTCTTTCGTTGCGCAGGTCTATACCAAGCCTGAAATAGCCTATTCTTGCATTGATCTCATTTTTCCCTTCGTGAACGCCTGCAACAACAAGTGGAAGCTGGTTTTCTATCCCCAGCATTACACCACCATAACCACCATTGGTAACGTATACATCCGTATAGGGCATGATATCAGTGAAAGGAATAAAATCCTCGATGATGATATTATCTGCCTTGTATTGCTCCCGCAGCAATTTGGTTCCATTGCCGCCGGTAGTGGCTACCACGAGGTAGTTACTGTCACGGAAGGCTTTCAGTACCGGCACAATGATCTTTGTCACATCACGTTCCACAGTTCCCTGGGTAACCAGGATCACCCGGTCAAATTTGTTCAGGCGGCTGTCGAACCAGGGCTCTTCTTTTCTTTCTCCGGCGTAAGGAAGCAATGCGCCGATGAAACGGATATGTTCACTCAGGTCGCTGCGGTTATATTCAAATCCCGGTGTTCCGCTCTGGAGGAACAGGGAAGCTTTTCTTACACCCATGTCAAAGAAATTCTCCCCGTTGTGCGGGATATTATACTCTTCAAAAAGGTCATACATGACGTTGATGGATTTGCGGAAAAGGATATTGTCTGCAACCCAGCGTAAGCCTGCCTGGCGAAACTTGCCGGCCCAGCTGCGGGCAGGATGAAGGCCCAGGCCATACGGTGCCAGGTCGCGGGAAGATTCCAGCAGTGGCGCAATTCCGATCGACAGCACAGGAATCTGCATGAGTTCCTTAACAAACGGTATGGCAGTAAACATACAGTCAGCGATCAGCAGGTCAAAAGGGAACTCGCGGTGAATGTCGATCAGGTCAGCATAATATTCCGGTGCGCGGCGAACAAAGAAGTTCTGCAGATCAAAATTCAGCTTGCCAATCTTGCTGTTAATGCGTTTTCTTTCCGGAAAGACCTCTTCGGCATTTTCGCTGTTTACTTCAAGAGCCTTGCTGAAAGGAAAATAAGGAATACCCAGTTTTGCGGCTTTTTTGCTGTAAACATCCGAGCCATACCAGCGTACATCGTAGCCCTGCTGCTTCAGGTGAACCGCGATGCCGGTCAGCGGATTAAAGTGGCCATCCGCAGGCACGTTGGCCATCAGGATCTTCCTGGAATGTTTGTGATTCATAGATTCAATTGATAAGGTTTACATTGACGAAGCAATATTACTACGGTATTACGCGCCGCAGAAGCGACACGTGGATGAACCTCCAATAATGCTGCGCCAATTGTAGGGGCAGAATCACTATTACAATTGATACCCGGATTTCACCAATTCATCTGCCTATCATGCTGTCGATATGGTGGTCGTTTGAAATTGACCCGGGCCTGACTATATTTGAAGGATACTATTCCTCAGTTGAAGAAGCTTTACATCGTCTGCAGCATCCTATTCCTGATCATTTGCCGGCTGAACGCGCAGCAGGCAAGACAATATTCTTTTACCCATTACAGCACAACGAATGGGCTGGCAAGTAACCAGGTGTATAATGTCACCCAGGACAAACAGGGTTATATCTGGATTGCTACCGTAAACGGGCTGCAAAGATTTGACGGTAAGGAATTCATCACCTTCAGGCATAACCGCAATTCAAAAAGCTCATTGCCTGCAAATAATGTTGTCGCGGTGTATACAGACAGGCAATCGAGAGTATGGGTGATCAATGAGGACAATTCAGTCGGCATCTTTAATACCATTAACTTCAGCTATTCAAATGTGCCGATCGTAACGCAACCGAGGGGGTCCAATATGTACCTGCCTGCCAAGATGCTCGAGGACTGGAATGGGCGCCTTTACCTCTTCATCGAGTCGCTCGGGATTTTCCTGCTGAATGAACAGGCAACGGTCTTTGAACCGATCGTTGACAGGTTTGGAATCCCATCCAACTGGCACCTGCACGATATTGCGGCCGACAGCAAGCGGAAAGTTTTCTGGCTTGGTGCCGATTCGGGACTTGCACAGTATAGCCCGGTAACCCGGCAACTCAGCTACCGTGGTCACAATCCAAACCGTGATTCCATAATAGAAGCGTTCAGCGATCTCCGTTATGTAAGTGGCGTTACTCCCCTGAAGCGCGGAGATGGATTTTCGTGTAATAACTGGCCGCGTGACCGCGGACAGCCATTTGTTTATTATTATGAACCGGCTAAGAAGAAACCGGATGTTTACAACATTGCGGACTATCTGGAAAAGGCCTATCATGAAGTGAAAGGTCATTTTGAACAGGAAGATGGTTCCCTTTGGATCTATGGAATGCCCTTTATCGGATCGATTGATCATTCCGGGAAAAAATTTGCGGTGCTGTCACAGGCAACACCATACAGTCCGCAACTCCGGTTCGACCGGGCCAATCATATTTTCGAGGACCGGCAACACAATCTCTGGCTTTCCACGTCGGACGGCATTTATGTTTTTAACCCCCAGTCGCAGCATTTCAATTCCTATTACCTGCTGCGACCCGGAGCGAAACCAATTGACGGACCGGTAACAAGTGTAACGCAATTACGCAATAAGCAGATCTGGGTGGGAACCTGGGGTTTCGGTTTGTACACCTACGATGAAAACATGAATCCCTTACCGATACCTGCGGCTTTCAACCACGTGAAAGACATATTGGTGATCTGGTATATTCACCAGCATCGGGATGGCCGGATCTGGATCGGGGAACAAACCGGCAAACTGAAAGTGTTCGACCCCGTGTCAAAAAAACTGACAGACATGCAACTGCCGGTATTCGAAAAGAAGACCATCCGGCAAATCGCTGAAGACGAAGAAGGGAATTTGTGGTTCGGCACACATGGGGGACAACTCATCAAATGGAATTACAAGGCTTCGGGCGGAGATCCTGGCAAGGGCTATGAACTGGTTACGAAGTTGTCACTGATCACGCGGCTATATACGGACACAGATGGAACTATGTGGATCGCTACGCAGGGCAACGGGCTCTATCACTTCGACCCCCGTAAATCCATGATCACCGATCATATCACCAGCACCACAAAAGGCGGGTGGCAACTTGGAAATGACTCACCAACTGACGTGGTCAGGTATAACGACAGCCTGCTGATCGTTGCAGGTTATACCATTTCCGTGATCAATACCCGAAATCGTACGAACCGGGTGATCAGCCTGGATGAAGGACTTCCGTCAAACACTGCTTATTACATCAAAAAGGACGTGCGTGGCAGGTTATGGATCGCCCTGCAGAACGGACTATGCCGGTGGAACTTTGAGAAAAATACCTTTACCCTCTTCGACCGGAAAGACGGGATCATTTTTGACAACCTCACAGCAGGCGGTGCTTATCCGCTCAGTAACAACAGGCTTGCTTTTACTTCCGATCACAATTTCCTGGTATTCGATCCCACCAATGTTCTGCAGTCTGATGCACCGCCGCCGGTAACGATCACGGGTTTACAGGTAATGCAGAAAAGGTTGCCGGTAGATTCGGTGATGAAAGAAAAACGACTTGAGCTTGACCATCACAACAATTCCATTACTATTGATTATTCTTCTTTGCAGTATCTCGAACACGACCAGCTCGCCTATTACCATAAGCTCGAAGGAATTGACAAAGAATGGGTAAGATCTACAAACAATAAAGCCGTATATAACTACCTGCCTTACAAGACATATAATTTCCTGGTCAAATGTGTGAATGGTGACGGACTCGAATCATCTTCCATCACGAATTTGTCCATCCAGGTACGGCCGCCTTTCTGGCGTTCCTACTGGTTCATGGGACTGATGGTTTTCCTGGGTATCGGTTTCCTGTACTGGCTCGACAGGTTGCGGATGCAGAAGATTCGGGCTACGGAAAGCATTCGCACACGCATTGCGACCAGCCTGACCGACGACCTGACCAATTCACTCAGCAGTATCAATATTTCAAGTGAGCTGGCGAAGACCAAGGTTGATACCGATGCTGTCCGGACAAAGGATTACATCCACCACATCAGTGAAACCAGCAACCGGATGACGCAGGCAATGTATGATATGGTCTGGAGCATAAATCCGCAGAACGACCAGATGCATAAAACGCTCGACCGGATGAAGCATTACGCGATGGAGATGGAATCAACGCATGAAACCAACATCACGATAGATGCCGATCCTGCCATTAAGGAGCGGGAGTCGGATATGGAGCACCGTTATGAGTTGCTGTCAGTGTACAAGGAAGCCATCTGCAATGCCGTTAAACATGCAGGAGCAAAAAACATTCATGTACAGGTAAGATTGCGGAAGAACAAACTGATCCTTATTGTGCAGGATGACGGTAAAGGATTCGATCTCACCAAAGCTGGACTGGGGCGTGGCATCAACGATATGAAGCGCCGCGCGGAAGCCGTGGGCGCAAGCCTTGATATCCTTTCAGAAATAAATACCGGGAGTATCGTGAGGCTGGAAATGAAACTGCGCGCCCGCTAGCTTTTTACTTGCCCATCCACTTCTTGAAATCACCCACTTTTTCGCGGCTCACGATCGCTTCCTTGTCTACTATTGGCTGGAGATTCAGCAGAAGACGGTTCCCAAAGTAATCGTGGATCTGGTCAACACTTTCGATGGAAACATAAAATGACCTGCTGATGCGGAAATAGCGGTCGGGATCGAGCATGTCCTCGAGCTCGTCCATGGTATAATCAACAATAAATTTGCGGTTGTCTTTTGTCTTGAAGAAGTTCACCCGTCCGTCGCTGTAGAAATAAGCGATATCATCCACTTCCACGCTAACCAGTTTCTGGCCCTGCTTCACGAGAAATCTTTTGCGGAATTCGCGTGGTTGCAGTCTCTGCTGCAATTCCTTGACAAGACTGTCGACGTTCAGGTTACCCTGTGATTCACCTACCCCGAGCAGCTGTTTCATTTTCCTGAACTTTTCAAGTGCAGCTTCAAGGTCTTCTTTCTGTACGGGTTTAAGCAGGTAATCTACACTATTTACCTTGAAGGCTTTCAGTGCATACTCATCGTAGGAAGTGGTAAAGATCACAGTACTGTTAACATCCACTTTGTCGAAGATTTCGAAACTCTGGCCGTCGGCAAGCTCAATATCCATGAGGATGAGGTCGGGGGCCTGGTTGTCCTGCAGCCATTTAACGGAGGAACGGATACTATCCGTAACGCCGACAACTTCAGCATTGGAGTCAACTGACTGGAGTGTTTTCTGTAATTTCCTGACTGCCAGGTCTTCATCTTCGATTATAAGCACTTTCATAGAAAGGTATTAGTATTGATTGCAAATTAGTGGTGAACCCGTTTCCAGCTTTCGGCCTGTGTACGACTTGTTAAAATTACCGAATGAATTGTTAATACCGGTTATGGCTGGATCAGGGGAACGGCAACCGCAAACTCTTTGCCGTCGTCACGGATCATGATCTCTTCCTGTTTCATCAGCCGGTATTTATTATGGATATTGTTCAGTCCAACCCTGGTTGAATACACCATCCTGTCCTTACGCTGCAGGTTATTGCTTACCACGAGCCGGTTGCTGTTGGTGGTCAGGATCATGATGCGAAGCGGGCTGTCCCGCAGGATCATATTGTGCTTAACGGCATTTTCCACCAGCATCTGGAGCGTCAGCGGGGGCAGCAGGTAGCCGAGGCTCCTGTCGTCAATCTTAAGTTCGAGTTCGAGTCCGTCACCATACCTGGTCTTCAGGAGGTGAAAATAGGAATGAATGAACTGAAGCTCCGTATCGAGAGTGGTCAGTCCATCTTCGTTTGTCCTTAACAGGTAGCGGTACACCTTGCTCATTTCATCCAGGAACTTCTCCGCTTTTGCCGGGTTTTCACTGATCAGCGATGAAAGTGAATTGAGACTATTGAAAAGAAAATGCGGGTTAACCTGGCCCTTCAGGCCTTCGAGCTGGCTCTGCAGGTTTTCCTTTTTAAGCTGTTCCGCTTCGTCAACCAGGCTTCTCCATTTTTCATAAAATGCCGCGCCTTCATTGAAACTCGTTGCCAGGAGGTTTGTACCGGCACCAACAATTAAAGCAATAATATAATCCTTCGTGTTGATCGAGTACCCGAGGAAACCCAGGTAATCATAGCCCCAGAACAGGATGCTGATACCAGCCACCATAATGAGGATATAAAACATCAACCCGATGGCTATTCGCCTGAAGGTCTGGCTGTAACGGGGATACTTATGCGCCAGCACAGTAGCTATCATGCCACATGCCACATAAACAAGAAAGATGACGGTAAGCGTGATGAAAGTTGCAACCAGGAAGTTAGCAGCTGATTCAAAATAGCGGTTACCAAACAATAAATAGTTCACCACCCCCGCTATCGGCGGCAGGAGAATCAGGGCAATCCAGGATTCCTTCTTAGAGTAACGTAAAAATGCCATACTGTTCAACATTTCCCGGCCTTTGGTTCAATATACCGGTTTAACCGCAGTGGCTCTTCAAGCAGGGAATGAACTGTTAATTTAGGGGATGAATTGCGAAATACGGGGACCCAATTGAAAAAGAAAAATTCAACATTCAAAAATGGGGTCCATTTCTGAATGTTGAATTCATTGACTTATTGACCTATTCGCTCTTATTCGTCTGGCTGCTGTAGGTGCTCTCGAAGATCTTGTCTGCATTTCCTGCCTCGAAGCCTTCCCTGCGGTGTTCGCGGCGGATCTCGGCTTTTGCGAGGGTCGAAAAGGCATCCAGCAGTTTTCGTTCGGCAAACTCTACATAGGAACCGGCTATCATCTGTTCTTCGCCCCCGGCGAAAGTGGCTTTAACCATCCTGGCTACTGTGGAAGATTGCGACAGCTTGCCATCGGGACTTGTTTTGATCTTGCCGCCGGCATCGTTCAGGACAAACCCGTTCGTTTCCAGGAAGGCATTGAAACCTTCGATGGTATTGTAACCTTCGGGCAGGTTATGAACGCTGATGGTGAAATGGTTCAGGTAATATCGGTTGTAAATCACCCATGCTGCGTATTCGCTTTCCCGGGCAAGCCGCTGGTAATCGTCCCAGGTGGGCAGCTTCCACAGACTGCTGTGTAAAAACCAGTCCACTTCCTTTGCGTCATCGAGGTGCAGTTCGGTAACAGGGTCGGTGCTTACTGTGTCGGTATAGCTGTAGATGATCTCCGCTGCTTCGGGCGACAGGTCCCTCACCCGCAGCTCACTGATAAAAATGCGGGGATATTGCGGGGCAGGCGGGGCATACCAGTATGCGTCAAGTTTTTTTTCGGGAAAGAAATAATGGTCGCGGCGTTCATAGCCGAAGTGAAGGAAGATCTTTTCCAGCGACTGGATTCCCAGTTGTGGAACGCCCATTGTGCGGAAAGCAATATGGTCGTTTTCGATTTCCGTCTCACTGCCGATAATGCCCTGCTTTACCATTGCATCCATGATAGCCTGTACATCGGGTACCCTTTCCTGGTAGCGACGCATCAGGCCACCCAGGATGAACTCCAGTCCTTCCCTGCTGCCTCTCGCTTTATCCTGTGGTACTGCTGACATCTGGAATGTTTTATTGGTGATTTGAATACAGTTTCCCGTTTTTGGTTTCCAGGAAGGATTCAAAAGAAATTTCCTCCTGTTTGATGAATCCCTGCTGCGGAAGTGTGCCATTTGCCACCATTTCCACAACGGCTGCCACGGAGGCGGCGGTGGTCCAGCTGATCGCGCGCCATTCCTTCCCACCTATCAGGATGGGATGATAGGCATGATAGAATTCTTCACGGGCGAGCTGGTCACCTTTCCAGCCTTCCACAACTGCATATACATAAACAACATCTTCCCGTACAGGAGGTTTGGCTTCGGTGAGGATCTGTTCAACCAGTTCCCTTTTTTCTTTCAGGATGAGTTCATAGAGCAGGAAGCGCATTAATCTTGCATGCCCGGGATAACGCATTGTTTTATAATTAAGCGTATCCACCTTGCCGGCGAGGGTTTCGCACATGGTACCCAGTCCACCGCTTGTGCTGAAGGCCTCGAATTCCTGTCCTTCGATATTGATCATTTCGATGCCTTCGAGTGAGGGCACCATTTTGCGTTCGCCATTATGGATCACTTCGGCGTCGTTGATGTATTCATTGATCACACCTGCAGGCGACCAGGTGAAGGAATATCCCATCAGTCCGTTCGGGTAACGAGGCAAAGCGCCCACCCTGAGTTCCACGTCGCGCAGCCGGGAAAAGCGCTTATAGAGGTCTGCACCTACAATGCCAATAAAACCGGGTGCCAGTCCGCACTGTGGTGCCATTGCCCCTTTCGAGGTTTTGGCCATTTCACGGATGGCTGCAGTGGTGGGTACATCCTCGGTAAGGTCGAAATAATGGATCCCGAGCTTATGGGCAGCCTGTGCCACGGGAAGGTTAAGATTATAGGGGAGACAGGAAACAACGGCATCCTGCCCGGATAAAAACGTTTCCAGGGCTGCAGTGTCCCTGATTGATCCTGTGGTTATTTCAAAGGGAACTTCAGCGGCAGGCTTAGACTGGTCAAAGCCGGTAACGGTGAAAATATCGCTCAGCAATGTCCCTACCAGGGAACCCACTTTGCCGAGACCGATTACAGCAACATGCTTCATGTTAAATAGAAGATTTAGTGTGTAAGTAATTAAGTATCAGTAAATGACGATGAGTTGGGTTCGTGCGGCAGTACGGGAATGACAAATGAAGTTGTCTGTATATTATTTGAGCAAGACAACGCCATGCCCCACCTGCAGAACCATATGTAACACATCCGGGCGGGCGGAAATCATGGCACGTTAGCACAGGCAGACCGTAAAAAGGCCAGGTAAGCGCCGAATATATTTACGTAAGCGTTCATGCCTGTGAAAACTGTATTTTTGAATTACGGTGTCGAAATTAAGTGTTTAGAACAAAAAAAAGGCTGGATTCCAATTATATTTTACTACCTTTGCCAACCTTTTAAAAAGGTACTCATGAACAGCAGACGGGAATTTGATATCGCTTTTGTGGGATTGAAACCCGGCATTCATTCTTTCGAGTATCATATTGAGGACAGGTTCTTTGAGCATTACCAGCAACAGGATTTCAAAAACATGGCGGCACATGTGAAGCTTACGCTCGATAAAAAGACGGGCTTTATGCTGCTGAAGTTTGAGATCGGCGGAAAAGTGGAAGTGACCTGCGACAGGTGTGGCAGTCCCTCCCTTCCCTGGACACTTTGGGACGAATTCAACATCGCAGTAAAGCTGGTAGAGAATCCTGAAGAAATGAACGACCAGGAGGAAGATCCTGATGTATATTATATATCAAGGGGAGAAAGCCACCTTCATGTTTCCGACTGGATCTATGAATTCATCCTGCTGAGCCTGCCGATGCAGAAGATGTGCGCTCCGGAAGAGATCGGTCAGCCTTTCTGTAATAAGGAAGCCCTGGAAATGCTTAAGAAATTGGGAAGCGGAGAGAACAGGGAACAGGAAAAAGGAGAAAACGTGAGGAACCCGCTCTGGAAAGGACTTGAGAAATTTAAGGATTTAGATAATTGATTTTTGTATTTAATAAACTGTTGAGATATGCCAAATCCGAAACGCAGACATTCACAGCAGCGTAGTGCCAAGAGAAGAACGCATTACAAAGCAGAAGCAACTACCCTGAGCACAGACAGCACTACTGGTGAACTGCATGTACGTCACCGCGCTCACGTGAGTGAAGGAAAATTGTTCTATAAGGGTAAGCTGGTAGCTGAGAAAGCTCCCATCAAAAAATAATTAACCAGGACACAATTTTATAGTTTGCCGGAGATGAAAATCGGTCTGGACATGATGGGTGGAGACTTTGCGCCGCTAGAAGCGGTGAAGGGTCTTCAGTTATTCCTGTCCAGTCAGGAAGAAGCTCCGGCAAATGTATTTTTGTTTGGTGATGAGGCGCAGGTTCGCCCGCTCCTCGAGGAACACCAGGTTCCGTTGGACAGGGTTACTGTCGTTCATACTCCCCAGGTGATCGGCATGCACGAACATCCGACGAAGGCCCTGAAGGAAAAGCAACAGTCATCCATTACCGTTGGATTCCATTTCCTGGCCAGTGGTAAAATAGACGCTTTCATCAGTGCCGGAAATACCGGGGCCATGCTTGTTGGCGCATGCTACAGCCTCAAGAGCATCGAAGGTGTTTTACGACCAACCATTTCCACAATTATCCCAAAGGAAGATGGTAAAACCGGGCTCCTGCTGGACGTTGGTCTTAATGCAGACTGCAAGCCTGAGAACCTCAACCAGTTCGCGTTGCTTGGCAGCCTTTATGCGAAGCATATCCTTGGCATTGAGCAACCACGTGTAGGTCTCATCAATATAGGTGAGGAAGAAGGTAAAGGAAACATCCTTGCCCAGGCCACTTATCCCCTGCTTAAAGAAAACAACCAGATCAATTTCGTCGGAAATGTGGAAGGCCGTGATGTGTTTATCGACAGCGCTGATGTAATGGTTTGTGAAGGATTTACCGGCAACATCATTCTAAAGCTTGCCGAGTCGCTGTATGATATTACCCAACGCAAATCCATCGAGCACGAATATTTTGACCGTTTCAACTTCGAGAATTACGGTGGTACCCCAGTGCTGGGCATCAACAAGCCTGTCATTATCGGGCATGGCATTTCTCATGCGAAAGCATTCAAAAACATGCTTTCCCTTTCTTCAAAAATGATCAACAGCAATCTGTTCGAACAAATGCAACAGGCATTTGCTCCTTCAGCCTTATCTTAGTATGATACTAGTGTAAGGTACATTGCAACAGATCCTCTCCTATCTCAACGAATTTTTACAACAGACCAACAAGGTTTACCTGCTTTGCTGTACCCTCTTTGCGGCCCTGCTTGTGGCAGCAAACTATAAGTGGGGCATCGAGACTAAAATGATCCAGGGAATAGCCAGCCGGACTGCCCGGTTCGGGGCCTTCTACCTGTTATATTTAACTGCATTTTCCGTTCCATACCTCATCTGTTTCCTGCTGGGTCAAAAACCCGGTCACCAAAACCTCGTCATTACAACTGTTCTTGTCGCACCAGCCATCTTTGCCATAAAAGTAACCGCCGGCGGATGGAATGAGCTGCTTCGATCAGCCTTTGCCGGTAGCACGGGAAGGATTATGGCCTTACTCGTGGACTGGCCGCTGCGGCTGGTTATAACCGTTAGCCTGTTATGGGTGCTGAAGAAGCTGATGTTTCCGGGAACTAACGAAGTTTATGGCCTTACCACCAGGAATTTCAGCTGGTGGCCTTACCTCCTGTTGCTTGCTTTCATGATACCCCTTGTTGCGTTTGCTGCAACCCGGCCCGATTTCCTGCATGCCTATCCGAAGGTGAAAGTACTGGACAGGATCTGTCCGCCTGCCGCACCTTTATGGCAGAAGCTGGTTTATGAACTTTCTTATGGAAGTGACTTTTTGACCATTGAACTATTCTTCCGCGGGTTCCTGGTCGTAGCGCTTTCCCGATATGTGGGGGCTGTTGCAATATTGCCAATGGCGGTCTTCTATTGTTCCATCCATTTCGGGAAGCCAATGCTTGAATGTATTTCATCTTATTTCGGCGGAATTATTCTTGGGGCTGTAGCCTGTTACTCCCAATCGATCTTCGGTGGCATCGTGGTGCACCTCGGCCTGGCATGGATGATGGAATTGGCTGCGGCATGGCGAAGCGGTCTTTAATTTGATAATATTGCCTGATGAAACCGGATATCTCAAAGGAAATCATGTTCAGGACCGCCCGAAGTGGTGGTAGTGGTGGCCAGAATGTGAATAAGGTTGAAACCATGGTCGAAGGAAGGTGGCATGTGAGCCAGACCATGCTGTTGGATACTCACCAGAAGCAACTGGTATCAGAAAAACTTTCTTCCCGTATAACAGCTGAAGGATTCCTGCTGGTAAAGTCGCAGACCGAGCGTACGCAACAGGGTAACAAGGCGATAGTAATCAAAAAGATGAACGCCCTGGTAGCACAGGCCCTGGTAAAAAAGAAAGCCAGGATAGCGACAAAACCGTCGCCCGGTTCAAAGGAAAACAGGCTGGACAACAAGAAACAGCAATCGGCAGTCAAGCAAAACCGGAGACGACTGAAGCCCGGCGAATTTTAAGGAACATTTTTTGCACCGCGAAGAGTAGCATTAACCATTTGTTTTTTATACCATTAAATAGTCAACATGAAAAACATCCGAATGTTAGCACTTCCCGCGTTGATAACCAGTTTTTTATTTTCCTGTACAAACGCCCCGGAAAGTGATAAGGCCAAAACCTCGGAGGCCAAAGAAGTAACTGAACAACCAACAACCGCCCTTAACCTGAATGTGGACACAACGGGTAGCAAAGTAGAATGGGTTGCCACTAAAGTGTCCGGCTACCATACAGGAACCATACCTGTTAAAAGCGGCGACCTGCAGGTGAATGGCACAGCTCTCAGCGGAGGAACAATTGTGCTTAATATGCAGGGAATAGTAGTTTCAGGGCCCCAGGGTTCCAAGCAGAAGGACAACGACAAACTTCTGAATCACCTGCGTTCCGGCGATTTTTTCGAGGTGGACAAATACCCGGAAGCCGTTTTCCAGATTACCGGCGTACAGGCATTTACAGGCCAGGTGAAAGATACGACTGATCCAAGGCAGGATGAGATCAGTGAGTACAAAGTGTCTGATCCCACTCACACCATCAGCGGCAACCTGACAATTAAAGGAGTAACCAAGAATGTTGAATTTCCCGCCCGCATCACCATCAATGGTGAATCAGTAGACGCACTTGCCAAGTTCAATGTGGATCGCAAACAATGGGGGATCGTTTATCCCGGCAAACCGGATGACCTGATCCGGGACGATATTCACCTGGGCATTGCTCTGAAGGCGCATAAGTGAAAATGATCAATGGATTTAAAGGGGCAGAATCACATAAAATGTTGCCCCTTTATTTTCTTCTGACTTCGCGTAAATGAGACCGTTATGATTTTTCACGATCTTGTTGCAAAGCGCAAGTCCGATTCCTGTTCCTTCATATTCGTGCTTCATATGCAGCCGTTGAAACAGGTCAAAAATGCTTTTTTCAAAAGCCGGGTCGAAGCCGATGCCGTTATCTGAGATCTCTATCCGGAAATACCGGCGTTCCGGGTTGAGTCCATAATTATTTAACTCCTCTTTCAACAGGTCTTCCGAGGTTATCGTGATCTGCGGTGGTATTTCGGCACGGGAGAATTTTAGCGCATTTCCCAAAAGATTGTAGAACAGCTGATTCATCTGCAATGCATAAGCCCTTACCACTGGCAGTTTGTCTATATGAATAGTTGCATTCTTCCTTTCGATCATCAGTTCCAGGTCCCCTGTTACATTTCTGACCACATCGTTCAGGTTGACAATCTCTTTTTCTTTTTCATTCCGTGTAATCCGCGAAAAATTAAGCAGGTCGCCGATCAATGCTGACATACGAAGCGCAGCGGCATTGATTTTTTCAATGCATTCCTTTGATTTCTGATCAACCTTGTCATACACCCTTTCTGAAAGAATATTTGTAAATGTCTGGATCTTTCTCAACGGCTCCTGGAGGTCATGGCTGGCAGTAAATGCGAACTGTTCCAGGTCGCGGTTTGAACTTTCCAGTTGCGAGTTGGATTCATGCAACTGTTTGGTGCGCATGGTAACGCGCAGGTCGAGTTCTTCGGAGAGATTGCGGAACTTCAATTCGCTTACTTTCAATTCATCGTGTAATTGTTTCTGTTCCGTAATGTCACGCGCAATCTTTGAAATCCCGATTACATTTCCCGAGCTGTCTTTCACCGGTGAGATGGTCAGCGAGATATCGATGATCTTTCCGTCTTTCCGCCTGCGTTTCGTTTCAAAGTGATCAACGTGGTTCCCTTTTTTCAGGGCACTGATGATTTCCGCTTCTTCGTATGCCCGGTCTGGTGGAATCAGGATGGTAATGGAGCGGCCGATTATTTCCTCTGCTGTATAACCGAAGATCTTCTCTGCAGCCTTATTCCAGCTCGTTACTATGCTGTCAAAATTCTTACTGATAATGGCGTCGTCGGAAGATTCAACGATTGCAATCAGGGTGGCGTTCTGGCTTTCTGTCTGCTTATGTTCCGAGATATCGTGGAGCATATTGAATGCGCCCGTGATATTTCCCTTCTCGTCAAAAATAGGCCGGGGGAAAGGAATAACATTTCTTCTTGAACCATCCGGTCTCTCGATGATTATTTCCCTCTCCTTTAAAATTACCCCGGTCTTTAACGCTATAGCCATGGGACAGGTATCCAATGACACCGGGCTGACACCATCAGTATCAAAAATTTTCCATGAACCGCACCACAGGTCTTTTCCGAGTTCGGGTGTGCGTCCCCAGAGGTTGACGGCAGCCTCGTTATACCGGGTGATATAACCGTTTTTATCACAGGAATAAATCGCAACCGGCAAATCATCCATGAACTGGTAGACCTCGGAAAAGTCGCGGTTCAAGGTGGTTCCAGGGTTAACTTCAGGTAGCGCCATAAATCTTAATCCTTTAGTTCACGTCAATAATCCATTCTGCTCAGGATGGGGAGGCAACGAGGAATATATTCCACGTTTGTTGCCACATTACACGATAAACCCGAGCCAGTTAACGGCTATTCGCCGCAGTAACCCAATGCTACGGCCGCGTATGTTGCTTTCCCATTACTATTGTTGGAACACATATAGTGCCGGAATATGCAGATTACTGCTGACATAGGGCTGTCACAGCCCCAGCATACCTTCACGCCAGTGAATTCATTAATCTTATTTTAATTATGTCATCACTTTTAAAAGACCTCTATTCGCCTGCATTCGTAGACCGGTTTGCTTCCATTATGGAAAAAACAAACCCGCAGTTTAAGCCTGCCCGCTTCAAGAAGAATGTCTTTCATAACGACTGGCACCAGATGGAACTGAAGCAGCGCATGAAACATATCGCAGGTGTCTTACACCAGTTTCTGCCACCGCAATACCCTGACGCGCTCAATGTCATCCGTTATACGATAGATGAATTAAAGGCCAACGACTTCACTGCAGCACTGGAATTCATGTTTTTCCCTCATTACATAGAGACCTATGGATTAAAGCATTTCGACGAATCGGTCGGGGCATTTGAAAAAATAACATCGTTCACGAGTTGCGAATTCGCAGTAAGGCCCTTCCTGTTAAATTATGGCGCGAGGATGATAGAGATCATGACCCAATGGTCAACTAACCAGGACCATCATGTGCGCAGGCTTGCTTCGGAAGGAATAAGACCACGGCTCCCCTGGGCTATCGCGTTACCGTTCCTGAAGAAAGATCCGACGCCCTTGCTTCCTATTCTCGAAAACCTGAAAAACGACCCTTCTGAATATGTGCGCCGGAGTGTAGCCAATAACCTCAATGATATTTCGCGCGACCATCCGCAGATTGTAATTGACCTGGCCAGGAAATGGAAAGGGAGCAATAAAACAACAGATGCAATCGTCCGTCATGGTACGCGGACATTGCTGAAGCAGGGAAACAGGGAGACACTTCAACTGTTTGGCTTAAATGGCTCTTCGGTGGAACTCCGGGAATTTTCACTTGCTGAAAATAATGTAAGCAATGGCGGTGACCTGCGGTTCTCTGTTTCATTCCGCAACACCGGCAGGAAAGCAAAAGTTATCAGGTTGGAATATGCTGTTTATTTTCTCCGGCAGAAAGGAAGGATCTCTAAAAAAGTCTTTAAGATCAGCGAACGCAGCTATGCTCCGGGGGAAGAAACTACAATTAACAGGAAGCAAAGTTTCAGACCAATTACCACACGCAGGTATTACTCCGGCCAGCACCAGGTATCAGTGATCATCAATGGAAAGGAATATGATCGACTGCCTTTTCACCTGGAATGAGGTAAAAAAATCTTCTCTCCTGTAAGCCGGATTCTGTCTCACCCGAAAGTGAGGGCTATCATTTATCTGGCCGTACCATTACTGGCACGATCTATCTGCCTACCCTCCGGTGTTGACAGTCGGGCTGTCATCGGGCGGGCAACCCTCTACCACCGGTATACATGGCATTTCAGCATACAAGGTTTACCCGTACCTGGCATTACTGCCGGGTACCGTAGGCTCTTACCCTACATTTTCACCTTTTCCTCGTTGGAGGTAGTCATTTTCTGTGGCACTGTCTGTAAGCGGTTACCCGCTTCCCGGCCGTTAGCCGGTGTATTGCCCTATGCTGTCCGGACTTTCCTCGACCTGCAGCGCAGTCCGCGATAGCCCGGAGAGAAGATCTGCAAAAGTAGGAAAATATCAGTACTGGAAATGGATCTCTGTAGCACCATAGCCATAGCTGGGATGGTACTGGTTGATGAAATATTTCACATTCTTCCGGTGACGCAGGATATCATGGATCTCATCACGAAGTCGTCCACTGCCGACACCATGAATAATAGTGAGCATTGGTTGATAATGAGCCAGAGAAAGTTCGTAGAACTTTTCAAATTCTTCTACCTGCAGGGTCAGGATCTCGTGGTTGCTCATGTTCTTCCAGTCGTCCGTCAACTTTTCAATGTGCAGGTCAACCACTGTACGGGCCGGCGGCAAATGCTGCCTTGCTTTCGAAGCCTCATACAATTTAAAGCCGGCTGCGGCAAGTTTGCCCAGCTCCACAATCTCTTCTTCCACTTTATCAGGATAGTCCTTGAACAACTGGTATGAAAATGTGGGCTCTCCTTTTTCCTGGATCTCCTGGATCTTCTTAAAGATCTGTTTCGGTTTAAGCTTCAGCGCCGCTTCAAAGTAAGGTGCCTTCTTTTTGTTTGCTGTAACCAGGGAAAATTCAAAATGAAAAGAAGGACTATCGTTCAGATCCCCAAACGGAATATCGTGCAGGTAAAAATCCTGGTAGGCGAGCACCTGGTTCTTTAATTCGAAGTCAGGGTTGCCAAAATACTTTACCTGGTAGGTGAACTGGTATCCTTCATCATTCTGGTTATGCAGGTGCACTTTAAGCAGGGTCACCACTTCATCACCAAATTCATCATTCTCAAATTTGGGAATGAAAGTGATCCAGGTTCCATTAGGCGGCCGTTTAGGTAACTGGCTGATCTTTTCCCTGGGAACCTGGTCAATAAAGGTTTTTGGCCGCTCCTTTTTTTCAGGAACAAGTTTTTGCTGGCTGAACCTTTTGAAATACGGGAAATCAAGCTGATCAGTGTAAGCGGGGAATTTCACACCCCTCACATCAACCATTACCATCTTGTCGTTGATGATATCAATCACTTCGGCGTCTTCATTGGTAATCCTGATGACTACCTTGTCTCCTACTTCGAATTTCATGCAGGCAAAGATAGCATGCTTTCACTTACTTCCCTTTATGCCCGGGCAAGCCTGCTGTTGCGATACCCGTAGAAGAAATAAATCATGAGTCCGAGTGCCATCCATACAAAGAATACCAGCCAGCTTTTTGCCGGGATTTCGATCATCAGGTACATACAGCAAAGCATACCCAGCACCGGGATGAGTGAATAATTACGGATGAAGGAAACAATTGCTATCAGCCAGGCGACAAACATGAACACCAGGAAGAGAATCTCCTGGTATCCCTCTGTACCGATGTTTCCAACAGCTTCGGTTAACCGATTCCAGGAAAGAATGGTGAAGAGAATTACCAGCACAGGGATAATAAACTTTCCGTTGATGTATGGAAGATTGAATTTACCTGGTGTACTGGCAACCCGCGGCAGCACCAATACGCCACCACAAACCAGCACAAAGGCGAAGAGCGTACCGATCGAAGTAAGGTCTGTCATCAGCTTATCGTCGGCAAACAACACGGGAATTCCTACCACAAAACCGGTAACAATAGTCGCAAATGAAGGCGTCTGAAAACGATGGTGAATTTTAGAAAATGATTTTGGAAGCAGTCCATCACGGCTCATGCTCATCCAGATCCTTGGCTGACCGATCTGGAAAACCAGCATCACACTGGTGGCTGCAATAACGGCACTGATGGAAATAAAGGTTCCCACCTTCTGCATGTTGATCTTGTCAAAAACAAAGGCAAGCGGGTCTGTTACGCCCTCAAAATCTTTATAGTTCACCATACCTGTAATAACCAGCGTGGTAATCACATAGATGACAGTGCAAAGGATCAGGCTGTTGATCATGCCGCGTGGCATGTCGCGTTGTGGATTGGCGCACTCCTCCGCTGTTGTCGAAATGGCATCAAACCCTATATAGGCAAAGAAAACTGCGGAAACTCCTTTGAGTACACCTGCCATTCCATTAGGCAAAAAAGGAGTCCAGTTACCAGTAAGGTCATCTGTAAAAATTATCCAGATTCCCACTGCTGCAATAAAAAGTAACACAACGATCTTTAATCCTACCATGAAATTGGCGGTGTTCTTACTCTCCCTGATACCGATATACGCAAGCATGGTGATAATGCAAACGATCAGGAATGCGGGCAGGTTCACGATCAGGGGAAAACCAAGCAGTTTCGGCGCATTTGTATAAATAAGATCACCGGTTGGTTGACCGGCTGCCAGTGCGGCTTCATATGCATGTTTTGCGGTCTCATAGCCTGTGGTAAGGTGAGCAGGCAGCGAGATATGAAACACATTTTCAAGGATATTATTGAAATAGGCGCTCCAGCTGATGGCCACTACAATATTACCAATGCTGTACTCGAGGATCAGTGCCCACCCCAGTATCCAGGCGATCAGTTCGCCAAAGGTCACATAAGAATAAGTATATGCACTACCGCTGACCGGAACCCGGCTTGCAAATTCAGCATAACAAAGTGCGGTAAACCCACAGGTTATGGCTGTGATAATAAAGAGAAAGATAACACCCGGTCCACCATTGAACGCTGCCGAACCGATCGTGGAAAAAATACCTGCGCCAATTACTGCTGCTACTCCCATCAGGGTCAGATCGCGCACATTGAGCACTTTTTTCATCCCCCCGATATGGCCGTCTGCCAGTCCCTGTTGATGATCACTGATTATTTTTTCAATCGATTTTTTACGGAAAAGCGAATTCGACATGCAGTTCGTTTAGTGCGCCAAGATAAATAATTAATTTCCACTACCAAGTTTTCGGGAACCTAGTACTCCCGCTTTACAAGAAACTCTGCGAGCAGGCGCAGTGGCTCCTTTCGTTTACTCACTACGGCGATTTCATCGAGGTGGTATAGGGCGTCATTGATGTATTTTTCCTTTAACTGTCTGGCCCAGTCATCCACTCCACATTGCCGGTAAATGGACAGCACCTTTTCGACTTTCCCAGGGTCAGCCGATCGCATTAACTCCTTCAGTTCCTGCGTGTGACTCTCATTGCAGCTTTCCAGGGCTTTGATAAGCAGGAAGGTCTTTTTGTTAGCGAGGATATCGCCCCCTACCTGTTTGCCGAACTTTTCCGGATCGCCAAAACAATCCAGGTAATCATCCTGCACCTGGAAGGCAATGCCCAGGTTACGGCCAAACTGGTAAATATGCTGCTGGTTGCCTTCACCGGCACCACCTAGAATGGCGCCCATTTTCAAACTCGCCGCAAGTAATACCGAGGTCTTCAGCTCAATCATATTCAAATAAGCGTCCATACCAACATGTTCCGACTTTTCAAAGTCCATGTCGATCTGTTGCCCTTCACATACCTGCTTCGCTGTGTTGTTAAACAGCCTGATGATCCGGTGAAAATGCTCCGACTTCACTTTATTGAGGTAATCGTACGCTACCACAAGCATTACATCACCCGCAAGCAGGGCGGTCGGCTCACCGTATTTTATGTGCACCGTTTCCATTCCACGGCGGAGGGGCGCCTTATCCATGATGTCGTCATGGATAAGCGTGAAATTATGGAACAGCTCAATTGCCGTGGCAACCTGCCATGTATCGGGATTGATGGTATCAAACAGCTCATTGCCCATCAGGGCACAAACCGGCCTGACGCGCTTTCCGCCGAGTGAAAGGAAATAATCTGCGGGTGCGTATAAAGATTGGGGTTGATCAGGAAAATGGGCTTGTTGAAAATGCGCTGCAAAATCTCTGGACAACTCTTCAAAAGAATGCATACTGTATCTGGCATTTAATGCGAGGGGCTAAATTAAAAGATTTTGCCAGAATGAGCGGACATTATTGCCAGACAAGCAGGATGGCGATTCCTGCGGCAAGCGCTATTCCGAATAGAAGGCATACCTGGCGCCCCAGTTTCCAGCCCCCGAGGACTGTTGCCATAGCCCCTTTGAACACCATGTTGGACAAGGCAGCAATGAGGATCAGTTTCCAGCCAAGGGTGGTATCAATGCTTTTGTTTTCGGCCATTTTTGCGGTTGACAGGGTGATCGCATCCATATCCGTAAGTCCGGACACGATTGCCACAACAAACAGTGCCCCCTGCCCGAATTGTGCTTTCACCCAGGCTGATGCAAAGCTGATAGCGGCATACAGGATCCCAAAAACAAGTGCGCTTTTGAGTTCAGCCGGGTTCTGCTGCTCAGGCAGTTCGCTTTTTTCCTTTGCATTCCGGATAAATAATAAAACTGTCAGGATTATCATCACCAGAAGTTCGGCCCCGATTGGAAACACCATTACACGGAATGACTGCGGTGCGACAATCCCAATTTCGATAAGCACCCTGATCACGGAAACAGCTGAGGCCGTTAGGATAACAAAGGCAGCAAGCCTTACGGTTTGCTCTGCTCCCCTGGCGCGGCGCGCAAAGGAAACTGTGGTTGCAGTGCTGGATATTAATCCCCCCAGTATCCCTCCCAGCAATGCACCTGCTTTTTCACCATAGATTTTATAAATGAAATAACCGGTCAGGCTGATGCCTACAATCAATACCACCATCAGCCAGATATCCCGCGGATTCAGGACGTCGAAGCGGTCGTATGACTTGTCCGGTAATACCGGCAGAATTACCAGTGAGATAAGAACAAACTGCATGATGGCCCGCTGGTCTTTGGCACCGAGTTTACTTACAAGTCCATGCAGCTCCGGCTTTGCATGCAATAATACTGCGACTACACCTGTTACTACCAGCGCAACCGGTAATGGTCCGAAAACCATATAAGCACCCACTGAATACATGAGAATGGCAGCCACTTCAGTGGTCATACCACTCATCTCCTTCTCCTGCCCTGTTTTCTGAAGATTGGCCATGATCATCATAGCAACGATACCTGCAAGGCCTGCAGCAATGGCAAGTATCCCCAGCTCATCCGCGAGTAACCCGCAGATGGTGCCGGTTAACGTGATCAATGGAAAGGTCCTTATCCCCGCAATGCGTGAATTGGAATATTCCCGCTGCATACCAACCAGCAATCCCAGTCCGAGTGATATGCCGAGTAACAGAAAAACATTATTTTCCATGCCTGAATCGTTTCAATTCATATACCAGCAAGTTAAACCATGGATGTTAAAACTATAAATGTCGGCATGATCGGATTTGGAATCGCCGGAAAGGTCTTTCATGCGCCGTTCATTGAAAATACCGAAGGAATGCATCTTGCGAAGATCAGTACTGCCAACAGGGAGTCGGCCGCATATGCGCATAGCCATTACCCTGAAGCTGAGGTAGTGCGCGATGCCCATGAGATCATTGATGATCCGGCAATTGACCTGGTTATAGTAGGTACACCGAACACTGCGCATTTCCCGCTGACCAAGGAATGCCTGATGGCCGGCAAACACGTTATAGTTGAAAAGCCATTCACGATTAATACCGGCGAGGCAGATGTTCTGATCGACCTGGCCCGCAAGAAAAACCTGGTTCTTACCATTCACCACAACCGAAGATTTGACAGCGATTTCCGCACGATCCAGAAAGTGATCAGCAGTGGTCTTCTTGGCAGGCTGGTTGAATATGAAGTACATTATGACCGTTATCGTCCAATGCTGAAAGCAAATGCCTGGCGCGAGGAAAACCTTCCGGGTTCAGGCATTCTGTATGACCTTGGCTCCCACCTGATCGACCAGGTGCTGGTATTATTCGGTAAGCCGGATGAAGTCCGGGCTGATATCCGCATCCAGCGGGAAGGTGCCAAAGCAATCGACAATTTTGACGTTATACTCTACTATCCCGGACTTAAGGTCATTCTAAAGGCCGGTATGCTGGTCAGGGATCCCGGGCCGCATTTCCTGCTCTGCGGCGACCTCGGCACTTTCACCAAATATGGGATGGATGTGCAGGAAAATGCCCTCAAAGCGGGCCAGATGCCAAAGGGTTCACCGGATTGGGGAAAGGAACCCGAGGAAATGTGGGGAAAGATAAAGACAGAACACAAGGGACTCCAGTTTTCAGGAATTGTAGAAAGCGAGGCAGGTAATTATACAGATTACTTTATCAATGTACGTGATGCCATTTGGGGGACTGCCGAACTGATCGTTAAGGCGGAACAGGCCAGGGACACGATCCAGATTATAGAACTGGCTATGCAGAGCAGCAGGGAAAAAAGGGCTGTGCAACTCTGACCTTCGTCTGCAGGTTTCAACGTAAAGAAAAGTACATTATCTTGGTGGCAAACCTTACCTATGCAAATATTGACTTTTCCAATCACTTTGTTAATTCTCTTCTCAGGTTTGAGTGTTGAATCTGGCCAGAAATGAATTCCTTGAAATATTCGTTCCCGGTTTTGATCTGCTGCATACTGGCCCTGCCGGATGTCTTTGCCGGCGATAGCAGCTCACACCGGGCAAATTGCACTCGGAAAATTGATTTTTCTTTCGAGCCGGATCTTTGTCTCCCCTCGCAGTACCGGTTCCATATAGAGTCAGGGGACCTGGCAGCAATAACCTGGGACTTTGGCAGCCTGGGAACCATTATTAACCAGGCAACGCCGGTGTTTGATTTTAAATCATACGGTAATACATATGAGGTAACCCTGACTGTTACAGATAAGAATGGTTGTACCGGAACCCTCACAAAACAGATTACTCCGCAACTCTTAATTGCACCAAATCCAACCCGAATTTTCGATACTTCCATCTGCACCGGGCAATCAGTTATCCTGAGTGCGCCGAAGTCATGGGCTTATTGCTGGTCAGCTTCGCCCAATATCTACAACAGGTTCATCCAGTCACCTTTGGTGGACCCGGCTGTAACCACTACCTATTTTTTTAACAGGTACGAAGCCGGAAACAACCTTATTGTAAACGGTGATTTCACTGACGGGAATACAGGATTTATTTCCGACTACCACTTAACATCAACCGGAAACAGTCCGGGCAGCGCCAGCGCAGGCACGGAGCCGCATATCTGGGGAACAGGAATGGAAGGCTGTATCGGCAACGGTGTAAATGACCTGATGCTGATGGTTAAAGGCCATACCGTTCCTGGCCAAAAGGTCTGGTCCCAAAAAATTCCGGTTCAACAAAATATCGGATATGTATTCCGATTCAACGCACAATCACTGCAACTGTTAAGTCCCGCCCGTCTACAGGTTTATTTTAATGGCCTGCCATTAGGAAGAAGTATCCAGTTAACCCGGGTGCCCTGCAGCCCGGAGAATATTTCACTGTATTGGAATTCAGGAGATCTTTCCAATGTGGAAATTTCAATTGTAAATGAAGTTACCAGCCAGGCAGGAAACAGCTTTGGGGTGGATGACATTTCCTTTTCCACTTTCACGATCGTACGGGACTCTGCTCGCGTGACCGTATCTCCCGCTCCTGGTGTAAGTGCGGGCAGTGATACCAGTATCTGTTATGGAAGCAGTTTCCGGTTGAATGCAAAAGCAGAAGTTGGTAATACCCTGCAATGGATCGCCGGAGCTGGATTATCGGACCCCCTGTCACCAGACCCGGTTGTTTCGCCAACCGTTACAACGGAATATGTTATTAGTGCGGCTAACCCATCTGGTTGTGCCGTTACCGATACGGTAAAAGTGGCCGTAAAGCCGCCGGCCGATTTTCGTGTAACGCCGGAAAATATTATCGTATGCAAAGGGGAAAGTATTGAGCTGAAAGCCCAGGGAGCGGACAGTTATGAATGGTTTATTGATCAAACGAAGATTGGAACGAACAGCATGGTCCAACTCAATCCGGAAGGGGTCACGGCAGTCGAGGTTAACCTGGTAGATTCAGTTTGCAATCAGTTCAAAAATATCGTTATCCCTATAACGGTATTACCAGTACCGCAAATAACCATATCCAAATCAAATGATGTAAGCTGCCAGGTAACCGAATCAAAGATTTCCGGCAGTGGCGCTACGAAATACCGGTGGCTACCCCATTCCTCGATAACTGAAAACAATGGCGGCGAAATAGTGGTCGCACCACAGGAAGCCACTACATACTACCTGGAAGGGACTGGGGCAAACGGCTGTACGACCATGGATTCAATCCGGGTGGCACTGGACCTTTCTGATAAAATGCTCGCATTTCAGCTGGCGAATGCTTTCAGTCCGAACGGGGATTCGAAAAATGATTGTTTTGGTACCATTCATTGGGGGAAGCTGAACCAATACAGGCTTACAGTCTGGAACAACCTTGGACAGGTAGTCTTCTTAACGCAAACGCAGACAAAGTGCTGGGATGGTTCCTTCCGGGGGAAAGCACAGCCGGCCGGAACTTATGTATACCAAGTGCAGGGCAACTCTGCCTGTGGGATCATAAATAAGAGAGGTGTTGTAATACTGATGCGCTAAGTCTATTTCGACCCGCGGCCAACGAGCCAGATTATCAGGGCAATGATGCCGATAACTGCGAGTACTCCTACCCAGACGCCAGCTTCGAAAATGTCACCGATTACAGAGCAACCACTAAAAGTTACGAGGAAAAATACAAGGAAAAGGATGACTGAATTGTTTCCCATTGCATGTCATTTTCCAGGATATAAAAAAAACCGGGCCAGCCCGGTTTTTTAAATTTATGATCGGTTGAATGTTTCCCTGTATCGATTAATACCCATTATTCGTATTGGAACTTCAGCTGTGCAGAGCCATCATTTGAAGTGAGCACATAGCCTTTGTCATCGTACGTGTACTGGTTGGTAATGGTGCGGTCCATTTCCGTTCCCGTAAAATCATAATGAGCCGACAACAGTTCGTTCTTTGCCGCGAACTGCAGTGAAAAGCCCGCATGATCCAGGATGAAGGGAGAAATCACCGGGAAAACAGGCTTCTTATTTCCGAAAGTAAAGGTTGCAGTGTAGAAATTATCACCTGCTGTGGCCACCCTGGTAAGGTTACCGTTGGTGTAGGTCAGGTCGAAATCTGCTTCCAGCTCCGATTGGGTCATATTAAGGTGAATTCTTGTTACCACGCCATTCTGAACCGTATAAGTCAGCACGTCATCTTCGATCAGTTCATCAGGCTCTCCGGCATGGTGCTGCCAGCTTTTGAAAGTGCCGGAAACCGGTTTACCATTCGCATAGGCATAGGTGTAAACGTTCACGAACTCTTCGTCCATTTCTTCCACTTTAACAAGATTGTCCCCATCGTAGGTGAATTTCGTAGATTCTTTACCGTTCGTACTGATAACTGAGGTAGCCCGCTTTTTAGAGTCGTAAGAAAACTGGTAGGTAGTTTGTACGCCATCTTCCGTTTTGATCATTTTCTTTAGAAGCTTTGCGTTAGATCCGCCGTTTGATCCGCCTCCTGGAGCATCGTCGTCTTTGCTGCAGGATGAAATGACAAGAACAGTTAACGACAGCAGGAGCATTGAAATTTTTTTCATAAATGAAGGTTTGAATAGTGAGTTATGGCCGCAATATTACTTGCGCATAATCACATCAACACCTGCGAAGTGACTGAATTGAACATTTTACTAACTGAATTGGATTAATTGCGTATAACCATGTAATTTACCCGCAAAATCCGCAGATGAATACCTTGTTCAAACTCTTCATATTCCTTGGGCTGGTTGCCTGTGTAGCATATTTTACCAAACCAACGGAAGCGAATATCCGCAAAGAAGTGCGCGAACATTTTATTGCAAAGGCTGATACCGGTCCAAAAGGTTCGACAAGGGAATTTATTGCCGGCGGACTGGCAAAGCTGGCTGCGGAAAAATCGATCAGCATAAAAGATCATGTGGTTTACCGCGAGGTGAAACACAAAATAACCGGAGATGTTACTGCAATAGCCGTTTTTGGCCAGGTGTTCTTCCTGTAACGCCGATTCTTCCTGTTTTAGCTGCTTTCTTCAATTCAGACTGAAAATCCTTCAGTTCACGCAATGCGTTATTGCCGCGGGACTTTCCGCGTGCGAACTTTGCCCTGCAATTATCAGAACTATTAAACCTTATTATGAAAAAGTTTTTTCTAACCCTTGCGGGCAGACTGGTGCTGGCAGTATTTCTGCTGCTGGCAACAGGATGCAGCAAATCAGACAATGCGGAGCCGGCCAGAGCTGAGATTCCTTTGGGAGGAAAAGCGCCAGATGAATACCTCGAGATCCGCATAAACGGTGGCAGCTGGATCAGCCTTGATGGCCTTGCAGCCAATTCTGCACCACACCAATTCGGCATAAGCAGCAATTCAGGATCGTCCATGTTTAACATCAACTGGCCTGGCGGCGAAGGCTATTTCCGGTGGAGTGACACCGGGAATGTTCCGGCACGAATAAATTTTGCTTACTTCCTTCCCGACAACACTTACTACGTTTCCGGCTTCAGGTCGAATAATGAATCAAAGGAAACGAGTGGCGGGTTGCTGAATATTAAATCAATCGGCAAGGAAGGTGACGAAGTGAGTGGTTCCTTTGTGATCGGACCTGCAGGGCGATTTGATTCAGGCACAGGCAAACACCTGGAGAACGTGATTATCGAAGGACGGTTCAACCTTAAACTGGTAAAAATGTATCGCTCTGCTAGGGAAGCCTGATCACTGTTGTATCACCAGGCAGCATGGGCAATGAATAATTTCCAGAATCAAGTGCAACATCGGGAAATGCACGCAGCAATGCCGGCCAGTCGGCATTGCTTATTTCTGTTTGATAGAGATAAAGATGCCTGAGATGCTTCAGTTCCCTGAGTACCTGAATTCCTGAATATGTTACCCGCGTATTTACAATATTCAACGACCTGAGATTTTTAAGCGAACGGAGGTGAATGATACTTTGATCCGTCAGGGTTGTATTACTTAACTGCAAACGCCTGAGTAAAGTGTCCCTGCCAATGAGACGGAAGGCGCTGTCGCTCAGCCGGGCTCCATCCAGTTTAAGCCAGACAAGCTGACCTTTCAATGATTCGAGCAAGCTGATTATACTGTCTGTTGTGGAAGACGCCGTTACAAAATTCGCTGAAAGGTAATTACTGTTTTGGGCCACCGGCACTATCATTACCCCGGCTTTTTTCAACCTGTTTACGATCTCTGAAGGTGCAGGTTCTACCGGTACCGCAGGCAGATCATCGTTGATCACCGGCCCGGCTGTTGTTCCTGATTGAAGGGCGGCCAATACAGGTTGTATTCCGGAAGTCATGGCCAACTGGTTCACCTTACTGTCGAATGGAGCTCCGTTAGTTACCCACCAATGAAGAAAAGCGAGCTCTTCCGGCGTCAGCTGGGCACGTTCTTTTGGCGGCATGTGCTTTTTTGCATCAATGGGCAGCATCAACCTTTTGATCATTTCGCTTTCGTCGGGGTTGCTGTCCGATATTATCTTCCCATCTTCACCACCTTTGAGGATAAGTCCGGGCTGGTCGAGCCGCAGTTTGCCTTTTTGTTTGTTTGTACCATGACAGTTGTAACAGCGTGCTTCCAGGAGCGGTTGTACAATATCGTTATAAACATGGGCTTCCTGCACTTGCGGAATTGGCGGTAGTGCGGGGCCTGTGTCCACTACGTTACCGAAAGATGCCGATAAATAATCCTCACCATGAGTTAGTGAGCCTCCCAGGTGGCCGGTTGTAGCGACGAGGACTACCAGCAGCGCACTTATCCAGGCAGTAAGTTTTGGATTCAGTCTTCGCTTATATGTAATGTATAAAGCTATACTTATTACGGCAGTGCCAATTCCCAGCCATCTATGCCTGGTGATCAGAGCCTGGTCATAATCTGCCCCCTGGGAAAGTAACAGTCCGCTTATACAGGAAACAATAGCAGCAAGCATTCCCCAAAAGATCATCACAGGGACTGCAGGTTGTAATGAAGGAGATTTTCCAATCGTTGCAACGAGCCTGAAAATGGAAGCCATCAATAAAATGCCAATGGGAAAATGTACCAGCATGGGATGCAGGTGACCAACAAATTCCGTAATTGACAGTATTGTCATAGGGCTTGCTGTATCTTTTACTGGTATCTTTTTCGCAACAATTGCATCATGTGCACGTTGATTGCCCATTGGTCTGACAAAGCCTGGCGCGTGTATGGCAAAGTAGGCATATAGTCGGCCGGACCAAACTCGGTAAGGAAGGTCATTCGTTCGCCGGTTTTCTTTTTGCGGTCGACGACCTTGTCCCACCACCCGAAATGCTGTGACACAGCTTCATTCCATTCAGGTGCGCGCGGGTCATTTACCTGGGGCCCTTCGGCATGGCCGATCCGTGCATGGATATGTTCTACTTTGTCAAGCGCCATGGACACAGTTTCCTGTTGGTCCGCAAGCAGGCTTTCGTGGACATTGCACCAATGCGACACATCGAACGTAAGTTTCAGTTCGGGAAGTTTCTCTATGAACTGGCGGCAGATGTTTGCAGCAAACATCATTCTTCCCCTGTGAGTTTCGTGGCAGATCGGGATCCCGGTTTTCTTCGACTGTGCAATGGTATGCTCTATAAACATGCGGTTCTGGTCAAAAGAAAAGAAGTCCTTCCCCGAATGGCAATTGACATACAGCGGTTTCCTGAAGCGGTTTTCAGAAGCGGCATCAACTGCAGAACGAAAGGTATTAAAGTGTTCACGGGGATCGGTTTGCCATCCGGCGCAAAGAAATCCTACCTGCAGGTTGTGCTTTTCAAGTGCAGCAAACAATTCCTGTTGCGCCTTCTGGTCATCACCCGGCCACCAGATTTCAATTCCGTCATAACCTTCTTTTTTTGCAGCTGCGCAAAACTGGTCGGTAGTTCCTTCAAAGCCCCAGTTGGTTGCCAGGACTATAAGTTCATACGTTTTATTCATGTGAGCGTTTAAAATTGGCGTAGCAAAACTATCCAGCGACGAAAGCATAAGGCCCAGCGAAGCGGAAGATGCGGATCCGATAAAAGTTCTCCTGTTTATACTCATGCAATTATTTCATTGATCACTTTCCCGGCAACATCAGTGAGCCGGAAAGGTCGTCCCTGGAACGGATATGTAAATGTTTCGTGATTAAAACCAAGTTGATTCAGGATGGTTGCCTGTATATCATAGGCTTCCACTTTTCCTTTAATGGCATAATAACCAATTTCATCGGTTTCACCATAAGTAATTCCTTTTTTTATTCCACCACCTGCCATCCAGATGGTGAATGCATCGGTATGATGATCGCGGCCTTTGAATGGGTTCTGGGCTCCATTGCGGTTTTCCATCATTGGTGTGCGGCCGAATTCACCTCCCCATACCACCAGCGTTTCTTCGAGGAGTCCACGTTGCTTCAGGTCGAGCAGCAAAGCCGTTACGGGCTTGTCTATACTGCGGTATTTATTGATCATGCCTATGTTCAATGAGTTAGAAGCATTATCGCCATGAGCATCCCAGCCCCAGTCAAAAAGCTGCACAAAACGAACACCTTTTTCTACCAGCTTACGGGCAAGTAACACGTTGTTCGCAAAACATGCTTCGCCTGGTTTTGTGCCATACATTTCATGGATATAAGAAGGCTCGTCGTTTATGTTCATGACTTCCGGTGCAGTGATCTGCATCCGGAAAGCCATTTCGTATTGAGAAATGCGCGACAGGATCTCCGGATCATTATACTCTTTATACTCCTGCATGTTAGCCGCATTGATCGCATCGACCGAGGCTCTGCGCACATTCCTGCTCATGCCATCCGGATCGTTTATAAACAGGACCGGATCTCCTTCGCTGCGACATTGAACGCCCTGGTATACAGAAGGCAGGAAGCCACTTCCCCAAACACTTTTACCTGCATCGGGAAAACTTCCGCCACTGGTTAACACAACGAAGCCAGGCAGGTTCTGGTTGTCGGTACCAAGTCCATATGTCACCCAGCTGCCAATGCTTGGCCTGCCGAGCCGCGGACTGCCTGTGTGCATCAGTAACTGTGCGGGCGCATGATTGAACTGATCTGTTGTAACAGCCTTCAGGAAAGAAACTTCATCCACAACCGTTGAAAAATGCGGAAGGTTTTCGCTTACCCACGAGCCTGATTGTCCGTGCCGGCTGAATTTGGCCTGCGGCCCAAGCATTTTTGGGACACCCCTGATGAATGCGAATTGTTTTCCTTCCATGAGTGACGGCGGGCAATCCTGGCCATCCATCTTCATCAATTCGGGTTTGTAGTCAAATAATTCAAGCTGCGACGGCGCTCCCGCCATGTGGAGGTAAATAACACTTCTTGCTTTCCCTGCAAATGGTGGTGATTTGGGTAACAATGGATGAGCCGGATCAAAAGCAACAGCTGTGGTTGCAGGCAAGGAATTGTTGCCACAACCACCAATCATATAACCAATTGCAAGTGCGCCAAGTCCCATGGCACTTTCCCTGATAAAATGCCGCCTGGTGTGCAACCTGAGTTGCGCCTCCCGGGCCTCCCCCGCCATTCGCTGATCAATGAGTTCCTGCCTGGTCATAAAAACTATTTACTCAGTTCTTCATAATAACTTCATCCAGGTTCAACATAGCATTGGCCACAACCACTAGCGCTGCCGTTTGCGGATTATTATTCTCATCCAGCAATCCTGTCATTTCACAGGTTCTATCCTTGTCATTCCTGAAATCTTTCAGGGCCTTGTCATACAGTTCAAGGAACAGTTCCAGTTTGGCAGCCGGCATGTTTCTATACAGCAATAATGTATAACCAGTTGCAATCTGTTTAGCAGGATCCTGTCCCGCCACCTTTTTCATCCGGAAAGCAAATTGCCGTGAAAGATCAAGATATGCAGAGTCATTAAGGGTTACCAAAGCCTGTAAGGGTGTGTTGGTCCTGATTCTCCTGGCACTGCAGACATTCCGCTGTGCGCCGTCGAAACTTATCATAGACGGATACGGCGAACTACGCTTCCAGTATGTGTATATAGCCCTGCGGTATTGATCTTCGCCCGTACTTTTCTCCCAACGTGCATCGTTATACGGTGACAGCCAGATGCCGTCAGGCTGCCAGGGCATCACGGGTTTTCCAAACATCTTTACGCTCAGTTTCCCGCTAGCCTGCAGCGCCTGGTCACGCACCTGTTCAGCTGTTAACCGGACCCTTGCGCCTCTTGCATAAAACCTGTTGAAGAAATCCTTTTCCTTTATCTCATCAGTAAGGCGTGAATCCTGCCGGTAGGTTGCGCTCATAACCATTTCTTTAAGCAGGGATTTAAGACTCCAACGGTATTCATGCACCAGTCTATAACTCAGGTAGTCGAGCAGCTGCTGGTGCGTTGGAGCTATGCCCTGCGTGCCCATGTCTTCAAGTGTTTCCACAATGCCCGTACCAAACAGTTGTTCCCACAATCGATTTACGATAGTCCGGGCTACCAGCGGGTTCTTATCGCTGGTAATCCATTGTGCAAGTCCTGCCCGGTTTGCCGGGGCATTCTCCGGCATGGCGTATTGCAGGGCGGCGGGAACTGCCGGGGTCACTTCTTTCCCGGGCGTCCGGAAATTTCCCCTTTCAAAGACCTGCGTTTTTCGCGCCAGGTTCGCTGGGTTTTCCAGCATGATGGGTGTTCCGGGAACCGGGGCCTCAAGCAGTTGACGGTAGACGTCATGATATTTACTGTATTCTTTTGTTCCTTTCCCCGGCAATTTCACGCTTGCCGCTATCCAACCGAAAGACATTCCGTCTTCATATTTCCCCTTTGGCATCAGGGAATTTTCATAACTGAGATAAATGTCATGGACTCCCTGTTGCGTTGAAAACCCGGTATATCCATATTGCCAGTTTGCCGATGGTTTAATTGTGTAAACAGCGATTACAGGTCCGTGGATGGAATCTTTACGGAATGTCAGCTTCCCTCCCTTCCGCTGTGAATAAAACTGCCAGATGAACTGATCGTTTCCGCTGAGGTCCATATTTCGGATCCGGGCTATTGAATGGTTCCGTAACAACAACCCGTGATTGTTCAAAATGATAACGGCATTGACCAGGCTGTCCGCAGTTGTGGAATTGATGGCAGGCTGATGTGTCCGGATGAGCCATTCAATTTGCTGTGATCTTTCTTTCGATGAGTGCCGGCTGACCCAATCAGACAGGTCATTGAGTTGGCGCTGCATTGTGTCCGTGAACTGACGCATTACCGGGAACTCCTCATCAATGTCTTCATCACGGGTATTATTGAAATAGGCCAGGAATTTATAGTATTCATCATGTTTGAATGGGTCATAAGGATGACTGTGACATTGCACACATGAAAAGGTTGTACCCATGATCGCTTCCCAGGTGGTATTGACCCTGTCTGTCACTGCTGCCACGCGGAATTCTTCATTGTCGGTACCTCCTTCGTCATTGGTCATGGTATTGCGGTGAAATGCTGTTGCAATAAAATCCTCACCCGATGCACCCGGTAACAGATCCCCGGCAATCTGCGCTGTAAGGAACCGGTCATATGGCATGTCTTCATTAAATGCTTTGATTACCCAGTCACGGTATTGCCAAATCGACCGGCCTCCATCAGATTCATATCCTTTTGTATCGGCATACCGTGCAAGATCCAGCCACATAGAAGTCCAACGCTCGCCGAATTGCGGGCTGGCAAGTAATGAGTCGACTAATATTTCATACGATTGTCCGCTATTGTTTTGCAGGTAATTCCTGCATATACTATCTGAAGGATAGATACCGATAAGGTCAAGGCTAACGCGGCGTAACAAGGTAGCTTTTGGAGCTTCGGAAGAAGGTGTTATTTTTTCCCCGTTGAGTTTTTGCAGGATGTACTTATCGATGTCATTCTTTACCCAGGGATCTTCTATCCCGGGAACAGCAGTCTGTTTTACCGGCAGGTAAGCCCAATGATCGCCCCACTTCGCTCCTTCCCTTATCCAGCGTTTCAGTGTTTTTATTTCTTCATGGGATAATGGCTCGTGTTTATACGGCATTCTCTCCTCTTCATCGTTGGAAGTAATGCGGCGGATCATCTCGCTTGACCCGGGATCTCCCGGAATTATCGCTGGTTTACCTGACTCGGTCGCTGCAAGCGCTTCCTCACGGAATAATACACTAAAGCCGGCCTTTGCCCTGACACCACCATGACATGTGATACATTTCTTGTTAAGGATTGGTTTTACCTGGGAGCTAAAGTCAACCGGTGAAGGACGCAAAAAAGCTACTGCGCAGGTTATGAGTACGATCATTCCCACAATCACGAGCAACTTTTTCCTGGTGAAGAAAAGCTTCAAGGCAACCGTTAATACCCAAATTTAAAACATTAACGGGGCTCTGAAAACAGGATCCCGGCGGGTAGCAGATCCTTTTGTCCACCATTCGGACTCCAGTATACTTTCAGCTCATTGCCACCGCCGCTGTCAAAGTACACCACCCTGATCCGGTGATAGCCCTTTTTAAGTGCGGCCACTCCCGACTTTTCCACCGAACCATGTTCGCCGTCGTTGTTAACTGTTTCCTGGTCATTAATATACAGTTTGCTGCCATCGTCCGAAAGGGTGAAAAATTCATAAATCCCGTCGGCCTTGATGTTTATATATCCATCGAAAGAGAGTGCATATTTTTCTGCACGTACTTTAACCTTTTCCGAAATTTCACTGGCAGTACCCTGTTTGACCGGTTTGGATGTTTCGATGGAATTCAACGTAATTTTTCCTTCAGGCTCGAAATATTTCCAGCTGATACCGGGCGACAGCTTTTTCCGTTTCACCGGCTTCTGCCATTCATAACGTTTCACCTCGTTGCTTACCGTATTGCTTGGCAGCTGGTCATGACGGAATCTTTTTGCCTTGATGGTAGCAGATCTTTCCAGTGCGACAGGTCCCATATAGAGGATTGAACTATCATTTGGCTCTGTGCCGTCAGTGGTATACCGGATCTCATCGTGGTTTGTGGTAGCGGTGGTAAACTGGATGATTGGCTGCAGGGAACCATCGGGGTACAGGACATTCATAACAGGCTTCTCTGCAAATGTGCCGAAGTCCAGGATCTTGATGGCATAGGCATAAGGCGAAGAATAACTGTTCGGATCATACTCAGGCAGATTGATAACAAGATTACCTGATTCATTACGGTATGAAACGTGTTCATTGGTTGCCAGCATCCTTACAAGTGTACCGTTGGGAAGCGTGAGATTCTTTAAAGTCAGCTTCCGGTCTGACGGATATTTTGGAAAGATCACATACAGTGAATTCGTTTTGCTGTTCCAGGTGTAATACAGATCGCGGCCCTGTGATGGGGTGCGCCAGCGGGATGTGCCATAGATTGCCTCACCGTTTACTTTCAGCCAGTCACCAATCTGCAGTAATCTTTCCTGCATGATCGGTGGAATTTTACCGTGTTCATCGGGTCCGATATCGAGCAGGAAATTTCCGCCCCTGCTGACTTTGTCCACCAGCGCTACGACCAATGATTGCGTAGAATTATAATCCCATGCATCTTCACCACGATTATAACCATAGCTGTGCCCCATTCCCCTGCTCTCTTCGAAGGCGTGATTCTCGAAGTCAAGGTCGGGCTGGTATTCCGGTGTATATACACTTCCGTGATGAAAGCGAACCCCACTTCCCCAACGATCGTAGGTTACGATGCTGTTACGCACGGGGCTTTCATTGTATAACCAGGCAAGGAATTCCTGGCTTCTCCAGGTTTCGGCCGGAGCATCCCACTCACCATCAGTCCAGAAGACATCGGGCTTATAGGTATTGACCAGTTCTTTCATTTGCGGCCACATATGCTCGTTGACATATCGCGTCCTGTCCGTTTTCCATAACGGGTTGTACCATTCATAGAGTGAATAATACATTCCGGGACGTACCGACGTTTTTCTTACCGCAGCAAACAGTTCTCCTAAAAGATCACGGTTGGGCCCTGTTTCTTTTGCATTCCAGGGAAAGCCCCAGGTCTGGCTGGCAGTTTTGCTGGGCCAAAGACAATAACCATCGTGGTGTTTGCTTGTTAATACAATATATTTCGCACCGGATCTTTCAAAAAGACTGGCCCATTCATCCGGGTTAAATAACTCCGCTTTGAAATCTTTGGCCAAATCATAGTAAGAGCGGTTGCCGAACCTCGCTTTATGATATTTAATCCTTGCCGTATCGCCCGATTCCAAACCATTCTGATACCACTCCGCATACTGGGTTTTGCCGCTCCATCCCGGGACAGAATAAACGCCCCAATGAATAAAAATTCCAAATTTGTCGTGGCTGAACCAGTCAGGAACTTTGCGTTTGTCGAGACTTTCCCAATCGGGCTGAAAGGTCTGTGCAACGGCGCATAAACCGGAACCCATGATCAGGATGGCAAGGAATATTTTTTTCATGTAATGCGGACTTCGGGTTATAGGAAAAGGTAAAGGGAAATTAAAAAGTATCTGCTTCCCGGTAGGCTTTGATAAGCGCAAGTTCACCCTCTTTGCCGGCACCTGCATTTCCATGTTCCATTCCGAGTACACCTTTATATCCCTTTCCGTGAATATGTTTGAAAATGTTGCGGTAGTTCATTTCACCTGTTCCCGGTTCATTACGGCCAGGATTATCCCCGATCTGGAAATATGGGGTCTCGCTCCATGTCCGGTCAATGTTCTTGATGATATCGCCTTCATTGCGCTGCATGTGGTACATATCAAAAAGAAACTTGCACGACGGACTGTTTACTGCCTGGCAGATCATGAAGGTCTGGTCCGAATGACGTAAAAACAGGTCCGGGTTGTCGCTAAGTGCTTCAAGAACCATAACTAGCCCGTGAGGTGCCAGTATGTCGGATGCCTTTCTCAGTGCATTGATAACATTTGATGTCTGGAATTCGGTTGACAGGCTGCGGTCATAGTTTCCCGGAACCACAGTCATCCATTTTGCACCGCATCTTTTAGCAACTTCAACAGCTTCCTTACAATCTTTGATCATCAGGTCCAGGAACTCCTGCTTGCCGGTAGTGAGGGAAGTCTTCCAATGCCAGTTCTGTGAAGTAATAACAAAAACGCCCATAGTCATTCCCAGCTTTGCAAGGGTTTCACCGATCTTTTTCTGATCTGCCACTGACCTTGACATCATGCCATTATCTTCAATCGCCCTGAAGCCCATGCTGTGCCCAAATTTAATCTGTTCAACGAAGTCATTTCCCGCATGGTTTTTAAACATCCCGTCGTGAAAGGCATAATTCAACTGGAAAGGTTTCTCAGCTGCGAGATCTTCCAACCTTAATTTATCATTTTTGGCCATAGCTGATGCGGATGTAAAAAGTGCGCCACCTGCGAGCAGTGACTGCTGAACAAATTTTCTTCTTTGCATGCAAATCGGTTTGAGTCTTAAATTTACCGGGTTTCCGTTTTAAAAAGTAAATATATTGTTTAACAGGTTAATTTTTGCTGCGCTTCTGTTAATTACCACCTGTAACTGTGGGGCACAAACGCAGATCAACGATAATCTTCACCTACAGAGATTTCGTTTTACAGAACAAAAGATGGGATCTCCATTCGGGATCACTATGTATGCTCGTGACAGCTTACAGGCAGCGACGATTTCACAACGTTGCTTCAGCCTGGTCGATTCGCTTGTGCTGATCTTCAGTGACTATATCGACAGCAGTGAAGTAAACAGGTTATGCGCAACGGCAGGCAAACCGGGGCAGTACTTCATTGTGTCGCCGGCGTTATTCGAACTGCTGGAAATTTCCCTGCAGGCATACCGCCTCAGCGAAAGAAGTTTCGATATCACGTTAGGTCCATTGTCACGCCTCTGGCGCCGTGCAAGAAAAGAAAAACAATGGCCAGCTGACTCAACGGTGACTGCAAAACTGCAGCTTATCGGGTCAGACAAGATTGTCCTGGATGCCAGGACACGAAAGGTTGTGCTCCTGGAAGAATATATGCAGCTTGACTTTGGGGGAATTGCACAGGGCTATATTGCCGACCAGGTAATCAGGTTGATTTCTTCTGCGGGAATCACTGGTGCGCTTGTAGATGTTTCCGGCGATATCATCTGTATCGGCACACCACCAGGGGCGGCCGGATGGAACATTGGAATCAATGTGCCGGATAATGGTGAGCAACTTTTGACCAAGACTCTGCATATTCAGAATAAAGCAGTGACGACTTCAGGAAACATTTACCAGTATATGGTCCATGACGGTAAAAAATATTCACATGTGATCGATCCGCGAACCGGTTATGGCCTTACCAGCAGCCGGAATGTTACAGTTATCGCAAACGATTGCACTACCGCCGACTGGCTCACAAAAGCATGCAGCATAATGCCGCTAAAAAAAGCCAGGAAGCTCTCAAAGCGGCTACAGGCGGGCTTTTTGATCGCCGAACTGGAAAACGGAAAACTGAAAACATATAGTAACCGGTTGTTCCGGAACTACTGGAAGCAATCTGCCCCGTAACTAATTATAACTTATCTTGGGAAAATTATTAATCGAATTTGTTGTGAGAAGATCTCTATTAACCTCTGCCACATCACTCGTTTTTGTCAGCCTTGCTTTTCCACTTTTTTCATCTGCGCAAAGCAGTGAATCCTTTAAGGCATACAAGCAATCCATTCCCGGTTCAGACATCAGTTTTGAAATGGTTCCGATTCCCGCCGGCGACTTCACTCCCGGTAGCCCGGTTTCGGAAAAGGACCGGAATAAAGATGAAGGACCTGGTAAAACCGTACGCTTATCTGCATTCTGGATGGCTTCGATGGAAGTAAGCCGTGATGCATTTGATGTGTTTTACAAAGATGACAAAACTAGCCAGAATTCTGCGGTGGACGCAGTTACGCGTCCTAGTCCCCAATATATCGATTTCAGCCTGGGGATGGGCAAAGAAGGCGGATACCCTGTAAATAGTCTCAGTCAATATGCAGCACTGATGTATTGTCGCTGGCTGTACGAAAAAACGGGCACTTTTTACCGGCTGCCGACAGAGCTGGAATGGGAATATGCCTGCAGGGCCGGTGCAAGCGGGAAATATTATTTCGGTAACGACGAAAAGCAATTGGCACAGTACGCATGGTACAGTAGTAATAGCGAGAATAAATTTCATAAGAGCGGCCAGAAAAAACCAAATGCATGGGGACTTTATGACATGCTCGGAAATGTGAGTGAGTGGACGCTCGATCACTACAATGAAGATGCCCTTGCAAAATTGGAGAAAGGGGTCACTGACCCAAAGCCACCATTCAGTTCTTCCCGTTATCCGAAAGTGCTGAAAGGAGGTGGATTTAGCGATGAGGCTACCACCCTTCGCTGTGCCGGAAGGATAAAATCAGATCCCTCTTGGAATCGCCGGGATCCCCAGATCCCAAAGAGCAAGTGGTGGCTTACCGATGCCGGTTCCGTCGGATTCCGCATTGTAAGGCCGCAGCAGCAGCCGACACCGGAAGCAGCAAAAGCCTTCTTTGAGCAATATTTAGGTAAATAAGAGTAAAAAAGTACAACAGCTGGCGCCCAAAATTCAATATTTTAGACAATACATAAATCCTGAACATGACATTCGATGCTTCCAACAAAAAAGAAACTTCCCGCAGGGAATTTGTACGACAGTCGGGTATACTCGCAGGTGGACTGATGGCTGCTCCACTTATCTCCAATGCAAATTATTTTTCCGGTTCGTCCGATGTGATTAAAGTCGCCCTGGTTGGTTGTGGTGGCCGGGGAACCGGTGCTGCCATGCAGGCAATGCTGAGCAAACAGAATGTTCGCCTGGTTGCCATGGCTGATGCGTTCCGCGACCGCCTCGACAGCTGTTATAAAATTCTTTCAGCTGATGACATTTCTGACTGGACAAGTGCCGTTCCTAATGTAAAGGATAAGATCGACGTTCCGGAGGAAAGGAAATTTACAGGCTTCGACGGATACCAGAAAGCAATTGCTCTCGCAGATGTGGTGATCCTGACTACACCTCCCGGTTTCAGGCCAGTTCATTTTGAAGAGGCGATCAAACAGGGAAAACATGTGTTCATGGAGAAACCCGTCGCAGTTGATCCTGCTGGTGTACAGAAAGTGCTGGCAGCCGCCGCTGTTGCAAAGCAAAAGAAACTGAACGTAGTTGTTGGATTACAGCGTCATTACCAGAATTCATACCGCGAACTTTTCAAACGTAAAGACCTGATCGGTGATATCATTTCCGCACAGGCATGGTGGAATAATGACGGTGTATGGGTTCACGAACGTAAGGCAGACGAGAACGAAATGGAATACCAGATGCGTAACTGGTATTACTTCAACTGGCTTTGCGGTGATCATATTAACGAACAGCATATCCATAATATCGATGTAATTAACTGGTTCAAAGGCAGCTACCCGGTGAAAGCACAGGGTATGGGAGGCCGCCAGGTGAGAAAGGGAAAAGATCATGGTGAAATCTTTGACCACCACTTCGTAGAATTCACTTATGCGGATGGCTCCATCCTTAATAGCCAGTGCCGTCATATTCCCGGAACAATGAGCCGTGTTGACGAGCTGCTGATCGGGACAAAGGGCAAAATTTACTGCAATGCTGCAAACATCGTTGACAGCAAGGGCAAATCACTTTTCAAGCACTCTGGAAAGAATGATCCTAACCCCTACCAGGTTGAACATGATGAATTGTTTGCTGCTATTGCAAAAGGTCAGTACCTGTTCGCAGACGCCGAAAATGGCGCAAAAAGCACAATGACTTCTATCCTCGGTCGGATGGCTACCTACAGTGGCCAGATCGTTGAGTGGGATAAAGCAATCAACAGCGGCATCGACCTGGCGCCGAAATCCTATGCCTGGGACGCCACACCGCCCGTACTTCCAAACTCCGATGGTTACTACGCCGTTGCGGTTCCCGGTGTCACCAAATTCGTCTAAACCAACAGAACCAATAACCTCAGCCCCGCAAAATCCCTGCGGGGCTTTTTTTCACCCGTCGGGTCCCACCCGTCGGGTGAGAATGGGCGAAAAAACGGTATTTTAGGAGAAAGTTCCTGTTATGAAGAGAGTTGCACCAACCGGAGGGCGGAGGGAGTTTTTGCGGAAGTCGTTGTTGCTGTCGTCGGTAATTGCTGGTGCCGGCGTACCTGCATGGGCGAAAGAGCAGGCAGCTGCGACCGATGGACAAGGTCTGTATGTGATCGGACCTATGGAGGGGTATACACCCCATATTGGTACAATGGTTTCCATGCTTAATTACAACCGCGATACGATCGTCAGGACAACAAAGTCACTGTCCATGTCAGAACTTGATCACCTGCACGACCCGAATGCCAACACTATCGGAGCACTGCTTATGCACCTTGGTGCGGTTGAAAAATGGTACCAGATCAATTCATTTGAAAAAAGAAATGAATTCAATGCAGAAGAAAAAAAGCTCTGGGACGCGGGGTTAAATCTTGGTGACGCAGGAAGACAAAACATTAAGGGAAAGGAATTGAAATATTACATCGACCTGATTACGGAAGTCCGGAACAGAACACTCGAAGAGTTCAAAAAACGCGACGACACCTGGCTTCTTGCCGTTGATCCTGACTTCGGTCGTGGAGAGAAATTCAATACCTACTGGAAATGGTTCCATGTTTGCGAGCACGAGTCAAATCACAGAGGGCAGATCACCTGGCTCAAAGGACGGTTACCAGGCGCAAAACCGGGCAGGGAATAACATACCGCTCTTTTATGTATTTTTAGCGACAAGCTACCAGCTGCTTATGAAAAAAATCATCCCGCTCCTGTCTGCCATAGTATTTACATTTTTTGCCTGCAGCAAAGATGATTCGGACCCGGACAAGATTGACATCCCTGCTGAATTCCAGAACCTCACTACCGTGAACTGGTATTTTAACGAGGACTATGATACTACCTATACTTACTACGATACTGTACACCTCGTAGCTGGCTCACCATTGCCTCCCATTGCCGGCAGAACGGTGCCACTCTTAGCCAACGCATGTGGACAAAACACGATCTACCGTTTTCGCGAAGATGGAAAACTAATTTTGCAGAATTGCAACCTGAACAGTGGAGTTGTTGGCAGTTGGAGTGTAAAAGAAAATGCCGCTGCCAATAATGAAAACATGGTGTATTTGTCCGCAACAAACGGTAACCTGACAACGCCTTTTACGTTCACTCCCATTCCCCAGGGCCAGGGAGCATTCCTGACCGGACTGACCATTACCGGAAATACCCAACTAAACATTTATAATTATACAGGCAGATTTTATGGCGTCCGGCTGAATGATTCTACAGGTGTGGGTGGAGCTGACTTCACAATCATGAACCGGGTTTTCAAAAGTCAATAACTATTTACAAAGATGACAATCGATATCCTTAGAGAAATTTCCTCGAAGCTGAAAGGAACAACGGAAGACATCAAGTGGGAAGACCACCTTTGTTTTAATGTAGGCGCTAAAATGTACCTGATTACAACCCTCGAAGGCGATCCGACGAATGCAACATTTAAAGTTCCTGAAGAAGATTTTGATGAGATGTGCAGTCGTGAAGGCTTTACAAAAGCCCCTCACCTTGGCCGTTATTTTTGGGTAATGGTTGAAGACATCAGCAAACTGACCCGTAAAGAATGGGAACACTTTATTAATCAATCCTACAACCTGGTAGCGTCAAAGCTTCCCAAAAAAACAAAACAGGAAATTGGTTTATAGGTACCGGCTTAAAAAAGCAAACCGGAGCCTGTTATAGCCCCGGAATGCTGAGAAAACCAACCTGTACTAACTGCTTTTATTGTTTTATGAAGCGGAAACTCTGCTGGGAGTTTTCAGTTCTCACCTGTACGATATAAATACCTGGCCGCAACTTAGCCACATCAAGGTCCAGCCTGTTTCCACCTGCGATGGAATGTATGTTACGCAATACCTCAGTACCCTTGGTATCTGTAATGATCGTGTTTACGTGTTCAAAATTTTCTTCAAGGACAATGCTGCATTGCCCCCCGCTAACCGGGTTGGGATAGAGTGTGTTGGTTTGAACGATTCCCGTTTTGGTCATCGCACCGGATCCTGAAGCCAGTCCAGTTGGTGGGTTTGCCACGGTAACCACTACCGTCTCTTCATCATACAACGTAGGAGATCCGTTATCTGTCACGCGAACTTTCACACTAAATTTTCCGGCTGCGGCAGGAGTCCAGGTAAACGTGCCTGTCGTTGCATTGATCAAAGCACCTGCTGGTGGTGTAAGCAGGGAAAATGTTTTCGTTTGCCCTGCATCCACATCAGTGGCTGTCGCACGGAAAGTCATAGCCACTCCCCTTGTTGCTGTTTTGGGCCCGATGGGTGCAAGTACCGGTGTATCATTTACCGCTGCGATATTAAATGAAACATACGCCGGCTTTGAACTCAGGCATCCAACAGAGATAGTAAACGCAAATGAATCCCGACCATTGTAGTTCAACTTTGGTTTATAAACACGATTTGCACCAGTACCTGTAAGTGTGCCATTCCTGGGAGCTACCGCGATATTGAAAACTGGAGTTGTGGTTCCGGTACCCTTCAGAACAACTGCCAGGGTGCCGTCTTCTTTAAGGGCGAGATTGGCCTGCGGCAATGCAACCAGGTTATTCTTAGGCGCAAGTATCACTCCACCGAAAGCAGCAGCACCGTCAGTAGCTATATTCATCTGGCGCAACACCGTAAATGCACCGGCTGTTGTAACCCGGAAAATTGTTCCGGAATTAAACGTGCCGCCCGCAGATGTCAGGCCATACAGGTTTCCGTCTGTTGCCTGCAACAGGGTCCCTTTCGGCACACTTCCATCTGTTGCAGGATTCAGGTGCCTGAGGACAGTAACCGCACCCGCCGTAGTGATCCTGAAAATTGTGCCGCCCCGGTTTGTACCACCGGTAGTATGCGTTCCATAAAAATTTCCGTCTTTAGCCAGGATCAGTCCGCCCGTCGGGTATGATCCCTGCGTAGTGGAATTGAAGGTTGTCAACACTGTAAAAACTCCTGCAGTGGTTACCCGGAAAAACCTGCTGGCATTGTAGGTCATGCCATAGAGATTCCCGTCTTTCCCAAACACGAGGTCACCCTCGGGATTTGAGCCATCAGTGGCATAAGCCAGATGCCTGAGCACTGTAAACACACCAGCAGTAGTGATTTTGAACACGGTTCCCCCTGCCCCGGTTCCCCCGGAACTTGTCATTCCGTATAAAGCGCCATCTGTGCCCTGTACCAGCGATCCTTTGGGATAACCGCCATCAGTGTTAGCTACCAGGTGCCTGATAACATTTAATGCGCCTGTCGGGGTGATCCTGAAAATCGTACCAGCGCCATTTGTACCGCCTGTTTCGGTAGTACCATAAAAGTTGCCGTCAGTAGCTCTCAGAAGACTACCAACCGGGTTACCTCCCGTGATGTTCTTATCGAGATGACGTAATACGCTGGTAATTCCTCCGCAGATCTTAAAGATTGTGCCGTGGTTTTTCGTTCCCCCAAAGCGGGTGGTGCCGTAATAGGCGCTATCCTTTCCCAGGACCAGCCTGTCCTGCGGCTCGTTACCATGCGATGCACCACTGAGGTGACTGATCACCGTAGTTACACCGGCAGGAGTTATCTTAAATATCGTTCCATAAAAATTAGTTCCACCGGAGTTGGTCATGCCGTAAAAATTCCCGTCGGTGTGTTGGTACAAACTGCCGGCGGGGCCCGCACCAGTTGTAGCTGAAACGAATTTATTCAACACGGTGATCACGCCGGCAGGCGTCATCTTAAAAACCGTTCCGTTTGTTCCGCCACTGGAATATGCTGTCATTCCATAAAAATTGCCATCACTGGCCTGGATCAAATGACCTTCTGGGCCCGCTCCTTCAACCGTCGCACTCAGGGCCTTCAACAAGGTAAAAACGCCTGCGGTGCTGATTTTGAAAACTGTCCCATTTGAAAAGCCGCCACGTGCAGTGGCCATTCCGTACAATAGTCCATCCTTACCCTGCACCAGGCTTCCCAACGGGTAACCACCGTCTGTGGTGCCATTGAAAGAACGCAATATTGTGTAAACACCTGCGGGCGTCATTTTAAAGATCACTCCAAACTTCGTCGCACCACCGCCATAAGTCATTCCATAAAAATTTCCGTCCGTTGCCTGGACCAGGCTTCCATAAGGATTACTTCCATCCACGTTATTGAAAACTTTGAGAACGGTGTAAACACCTGTTAAGGACAACCGGAAGATCGTGCCGTAGCTCGAAGCGCCGCCTGCATAATTCAATCCGTATAAATTGCCGTCTGTCGCCTGGATCAGCGATCCTGCGGGCCTTCCGCCATCCGTATTGATGCTAAGGCTCCTGACGATCGTATATACACCAGCCGGGGTAATCCTGAAGATGGCTCCGCCATTATTGGGACTGCCGCCACTAACTGTTCCATAAAAATTGCCATCCGAAGCCAGCAACAGGCTCCCCTTGGGATAACCGCCATCAACCGAGAGGTTAAGGTGTTTCAGCACCGTAACAACACCGGCAGACGTGACCTTGAAAATAGTCCCGTGTCCATAGGTACCGCCCTGGTAAGACGTGCCGTACATGTTGCCGTCCGCGCCGCGAACCAGGTGACCCAGTGGGCCTGCGCCCCAGTCTGCAAATCCTTTGATAATGGAAAAACCGGTGCCGTTGGTCATGATGGAAAAGGCCGTTCCCTTGCCTTCCTGTCCACCATTCGAAGAGAGACCGATCAGTTCTTCCTGCGCCTGCAGTTTAACAGTGAGGCAGGTAAGAATAAGGGGAAGCCAAATCAAAAGCCTCCCCATGGCTTTGAAGCGTGTAAAGATATTCATAGTAATAAGGTTGTCGTCGTTCAGTGTGCATAGTTATTCCAAAAACGCATACAGGTTAACGTCATAAGGTGTGAAATGCCTGAAATGAAGGATGAGATGCATCCATTGCGATATGAAGTATATTTGGGAAAAGCCATTTCCATGAAGGTTTTGCAGACTGAACGCCTGGTCCTTTCACAGCTCAGCACCAAAGACGCAGCATTTCTGCTTGAATTACTCAATTCCCCGGGATGGTTGAAATACATTGGCGACAGGGGCGTAAAGACAATTGAAGACGCCGAAAAATATGTGCAGGATGGACCGATGAAAAGTTATCGTGAAAACGGATTCGGAATCAACCGGGTGTCATTGAAAAAAGATGGTACGGTACTGGGAATCTGCGGCCTTATCAAACGCGAGCAACTGGAAGATGTTGACATCGGGTTTGCTTTTCTCCCTTCGTTTGCGGGTCAGGGTTATGCCTATGAGGCGGCCAGTGCAATCCTGGCATTCGGGCGGGAACAGCTTGGCCTGCAAAAAATCGTCGCAATAACAACGCAGGACAATGATGCTTCCATAAAACTGGTTTTGAAGCTGGGACTCCGATTCAGCAAACTGATCGATTGGCCGGGCGAGGAAAGGCCGCTGATGTTGTTCACTACTTAAAAATATTCGGTAAATTCATTTCCAGATTTATGTTCGCTGAAACTACCATAATCATTCATGCAGAACGGGGCCGGGTCTGGGACATTCTGGTAAGTCCCGACTACATAAGGTCATGGGATGACCTTCCTAAGGACTTTAATGAAAGCAGGCTGGAAATGGGAACAGAGATCAAATGGACCATAGAACCTGACAAGTTCACGACCCTTACTGTCACCGCCTGGGAGCCTGAGCAATACCTCCAGCAATCGCTTTATGTATCAACCTGGGAAAAGCTTCCGTCGCCCGGTGATATTGCCTACCATTATATCCTGAAAGACAACGGCACAACAACGCTGCTATCCATCAGGGTCGGCGATTTTTCACTACTCTCCAACGGTGAAAGTTTTTACGAAGCATCCGTTGAATTCGCGGATCGTGCCGCACAAAAAATAAAAGAACTGGCAGAAGCATAAATCCCTGCACATGCACCCCAATGAAGTCCTTCTGACTTATTTCTATACCTGCTTTCAGCAGAAAGACTATAAGGGTATGCAACATTGTTATTCGGACAATGCGAGGTTCAATGATCCTGTCTTCATTGACCTTGATGCCGATGAAGTCAGGGCCATGTGGGAAATGCTGCTGCTGAAAGCGAAGGACCTCGTCATCAGCTTTGATAGCATCCGGGCAGATGATTCCAGGGGCTCAGCAGAATGGGTAGCCGAGTACACATTTTCAGCAACCGGCGAAAAAGTGGTAAACAGGATCCATTCCGCTTTCGAGTTCGCAAATGGAAAAATATCGAGGCAGACTGACCAGTTCGAATTCTATAACTGGGCCCGGCAGGCGCTTGGATTTACAGCAGGCCTGCTATTGGGATGGACACCTTATATCAGGCGCAAGATCAGGTCAAAGGCGATGAAAGGACTGGAGGCATTCATGAGCGCAAGGGCAAACAAACAACTAACTCCTATCAAATGAACAGACGGAATTTCCTGAAGAATGGATCATTGGCAGGGCTGTCGCTCTCCATTGCAACCCTGCCTGGCTGTACCGACGTAACCAACGACGAATCCAGGAAGATCGCAACTACGAATGAATTCGACCTGAATGAAATTACCATCGATGGTCTCCAGGAAAAAATGGCTTCAGGCGAACTCAAATCTTTTTCAATAACGCAGAAATACCTCAGCCGGATTGAAGCACTTGATAAAAACGGCCCGGTACTCCGATCCGTCATTGAAGTGAACCCGGACGCGCTTACTATCGCCAGTCAGCTTGATGAAGAAAGGAAGAACGGAAAGATCCGCGGACCGCTTCACGGGATTCCCGTGCTGATCAAAGACAATATAGATACTGCAGACAAAATGCAGACAACTGCAGGATCATTGGCACTGGAAGGAAATATTGCCTCGAAGGATGCTTTCCTCGTTAAGAAATTGAGAGACGCAGGTGCTGTTATTCTCGGCAAGACTAACCTCTCCGAGTGGGCAAACTTCCGTTCTTCGAAGTCATGCAGCGGGTGGAGCAGCCGGGGCGGACAAACAAAAAGTCCATACCTTCTTAGCCACAATCCCTGCGGCTCCAGTTCCGGCTCAGGCGTTGCCATCGCCGCGAACCTTTGCGCCATTGCGGTGGGCACTGAAACAGACGGATCCATCGTATGTCCATCAGCCGTTAACGGCATCGTTGGGATTAAACCTACGGTCGGACTGGTGAGCCGGTCCGGAATAATCCCGATCTCCCACACCCAGGACACGGCTGGTCCCATGTGCCGAACGGTACGTGATGCCGCCATCCTGCTCGGGATCCTGGCCGGCAGGGATGATGAAGATGAAGCCACGCATGACAACCAGGGAAAAGTACATGCCGACTACACAACATTCCTCCAGGCCAATGCCCTGCAGGGAAAACGGATCGGGATCGAAAAAAAATTGCCTGGTGAAAACCAATTCATTCACTCACTGTTACAAAAATGCAGGGATCTTCTTCAGCAGCGGGGCGCAACAATTATAGAGATCGAATACCTCGATAAAATCTCCCAGATGGGCGACCATGAATTTGCCGTACTGAAATTTGAGTTCAGGCATGGGGTCAACAAATACCTGTCGACGGCCAACGCACGGGTTCGGTCTTTGAAGGAAGTCATCGATTTCAATAAAGCCAACGAGGACAAGGCAATGCCCTATTTCAAACAGGATACACTTGAGGCCTGTGAAAAGCTGGGTGGACTCGATTCGCCTGAATACAAAGAATCACTTGCAAAAAGCAATACCGGTTCCAGGAAAATTATCGACGAAGTAATGAAAGACAACAGGCTCGATGCAATCTGTGGTATTACGATGGGACCGTCATGCAGCATCGACCGCTGGTACGGCGATCGTTGGGGCGATGTTTTCCTGACCATGCCTGCTGCTGTTTCCGGTTATCCGCACATCACCGTGCCTGCTGGACTCGTGTATGGTCTGCCGGTAGGATTATCATTTTTCGGCGGGCCATATACTGAACCACAACTAATCGCCATGTCCTATGACTTCGAACAAGCTGCCAAAAGCAGGATCCTGCCCCAATTTCACCAGCAATTTGAAGGTTAACTTAGATATGAAATGATCCGGAAATATACAGAGGAAGACTTCTTCCTCCTGCAGTCGTGGATTACTGATGCCACAACACTATTCCAGGTTGCCGGTTCGAGCTGGACCTATCCGCTTACTCCGACGCAGATTAACCGGCACCGTCTCGATCATCCCCATAAACAACTATATATCGGTTATGACCAGCGGAATGAACCGGTTGCGATCGGTGAAATAATTACAAATGATGAACACTCTCCAAGGCTGGGAAGGATCCTGGTGGGTGACCAGGCCAAGCGGGGAAAGGGCCTTGGAGAAAGATTCGTGCGGGAACTTGTCGATGAATGTGTACGGCTGCACAACCCCAGGAACATCTGCCTCTTTGTACTCGAGAGTAATGTGGCCGCCGCAAACTGTTATAAAAAGATCGGCTTTCAGTTTACAGATGAAACGATCCCCGACATGGTGTTCCAGGACAAATCATTCCGGGTTCTCAAAATGGTAATGAATTTAAAAGAACGGGAAACAGTGGCTTAGATATCAATTACCGCGACCTGCCTTTCTGCCGGAACGCCTTATATTTCCCTATTGGCTTTTTATCCTTTTCCTGCTTCACCGGCGTCTTGGCAGTTTGAGCAGGCTTTGTGGATTTGGCAGGCTTTGCAGCTTTTGCCGGCTGCACCGGTTTGCCAGTTTGCAGCGGTTTACCGGGCTGCGCCGGTTTACCAGGTCGCGCAAATTTCGGCGCATGCGAAGCCGGAATTTTTCTTCCGGTCTTCACTTTTTTGGGAGCAATGCCGGTTGAATGTTTGATGGATTCCAATAGTGCGGAAAGTTCAGTATCGCTGAGGTAACGCCATTTCCCGATGGCTAGTTTCCCAAGTTGCACATTCATGATCCTTACGCGCTGCAGGGTCATTACACTGTACCCAAGGTATTCGCACATCCTGCGGATCTGCCGGTTGAGTCCCTGTACGAGCGTGATCCTGAATTGCTGCCGTCCCAGTACCTGCACCTTGCATGGAAGCGTTCGCCCCTCCGACAGTGGAACACCGCCTGACATCTTCTCTGCAAACCCGGTGGCCAGCGGCTTATTTACACGAACGATATATTCCTTTTCATGTTCGTTTCCGGCACGAAGTAGTTTGTTAACGATATCACCGTTATTAGTGAGAAAGATGAGTCCTGATGAATCTTTATCAAGCCGCCCGATGGGGAAGATCCGCTTTGGATAATTGATGTAGCTGATGATATTATCGCGGACCTGCTCTTCGGTGGTCGTCGTTATTCCTACGGGCTTATGAAAAGCGAGGTAAACCGGTTTCTCTTTTTTATCAGGCGTGATCAGGCTTCCATCGACTTCCACCTGGTCACCTGGCGTATAGCGGTTACCCGGCTGGGCCGGTTTGTCATTAAGTAAAACCCGACCGGCGCGGATCAGTTCGTCTGCCTGCCTGCGGGAACAATAACCGGTATCACTAATGAATTTGTTTAAACTGACTGACTCAGACATTCCTATTTTTTCTTTGACTTGCGGGAACCTTTTTTCTCTGTTGCTTTTGCAGTAACCCTTTTCTGGTACCTGCTTTCACCCGTTTCTTCCTTTAACGCGGAGGTGATCACCCATTCGTAATCCAGCTGGCGTTTTTCGAGGTTTGCTGCTATAACGGTGATGCGTACGCGGTCGCCCATCCGGAACATCCGGCCGGTGCGACGCCCGGCGAGCATATAGTCGCTTTCGATATGACTGAAATCATCATACTCCGAAAGGCTGGCAATGCTCACGAGGCCCTCACATTTATGTTCAACTGTTTCCACCCAGAATCCAAATGAAGACACACCACTGATCACGCCATCAAATTCTTCACCGAGGAAATTCTGCATGTATTCAACCTGCTTGTATTTATTGCCTGCCCGCTCCGCTTCCATTGCAGCACGCTCCCGTTCGCTGCTATGCTTACATCTCTCTTCCATCTTTTTATCCGGCGCAAATTTTCCATCCAGCACATCCTGCAATGTGCGGTGAACCATTACATCAGGATATCTCCTGATGGGCGATGTAAAGTGGCAGTAATGTTCAAAGCCCAATCCATAGTGACCGATGTTTTTCGTCGTATAGATTGCTTTGGCCATTGTCCTGATCCCAAGCTGCTCCAGCACATGTTGTTCGGGCTTACCCGCCACATCTTTCAACAGCTGGTTAAAGGACTCAGCGATCTGCTCCGGTGAACGTGTATCGAAACTATGCCCGAATTTCCTTGCGAATGCTGCAAACGGCGCAAGCTTCTCTTCGTCCGGCTGGTCGTGCACTCGATATGGAAATGGCAGTTTCTTCTTTGCCGATTCGCCAAACTTATCAACATGCTCCGCAACCGTACGGTTGGCAAGCAGCATAAATTCCTCGATGAGTTGGTGTGCTTCCTTGCTTTCTTTCACCATGATGCCAATCGGTTTCCTGTTTTCATCCAGTTTGAACCTCACTTCCTGCGATGAAAAATTGATTGCCCCTTTCTTGAACCGTTGCTTGCGGAACCGTTGGGCAAACTTGTTCAGCAACAGGATTTCTTCTTTGTATAACCCGTCACCGCTTTCAATGATCTCCTGCACTTCTTCATAAGTGAACCGGTGATTGGAATGGATTACTGTGCGCCCGAGCCAGTAATCTTTTACATCACCCTTATCAGACATGCGAAACACTGCTGAGAAAGTGAATTTGTCTTCAAGCGGCCGCAGTGAACACAATTCATTTGAAATCTTCTCAGGCAACATGGGATTAACGCGATCAGGCAGATATACAGAGGTCGCCCGCTGGTATGCTTCCTTATCGAGTGAGGTATCGGGTTCCACATAATAACTGACATCAGCAATATGAACCCCGATCTCAAAACCGCTCTTCACTTTGCGGATGGACAATGCATCATCAAAATCCTTTGCGTCAACGGGGTCAATCGTGAAAGTAAGTGTATCGCGAAAGTCGCGTCGCTTTGCAATTTCGGAACCTGAAAGTATTTCCGGAATGCGGGCTGTTTCCTCAAGCACTTCTTCTGAAAAAGCCATCGGGAAACCATTTTCAATGATGATCTCACGCATATCGAGATCATTCTCGGCTATTTCTTCCAGCACTTCGATCACTTCACCCAGGGGCTTCTTATTGGGCTCCCACTCCACCATTTTAACCAATACCCGCGCACCATTCACTGCACCATTAAGATTGCTGAGGGGGATAAATATATCCGGCATCGGTTTATCACTGTCGGAGATGAAGAAGGCGAAAGTCTTACTGACCTCAAGCCTTCCCATGAAGATATTCTGCTTTCTTTCCAGCACTTCGGTAACCTCGCCCTGCATCCGCCCGTTGTGACGGGCCGGTTGTTTTATCTTTACCATTACGGTATCACCGTGCATGGCTGTATTAAAATCATTGGGTCTTACCAGAACGTCCTGTTCCAGCTGATCCACAATCACAAACCCCATACCACTACGGGTCACATCAAGCCTTCCTTTTACAATATTAGCAGCGTTGGATTTGCTCTTCTCTTTCTTTTTACCTTGATTCTTTTTACTCATTCTTTTCTATTAAGCACTGGCTGAAAATTGCTTAATAAATGTACCGATTAATGTGTTAAACCGATCAGCGTTTCCGAACAAAAACTGCATTTCGACCGGTAGCACATACACGGGAAGCTGCCTGAGTTCCTGTTCAAATTTCACGAGCCTTACAGCATCCTTCTCCGTTGTCAGTATAATTTTATGCGCTCCCGTGAGCTGGCTGAAGCGCTTTGAGATCTCATTAAGGTCATCGATGCTGAAGATGTGATGATCGCTGTACACCAGCTGATCGTAGGAATGAGCCCGGTCAGCAAGCAGGTTTTTAAGTGGCCTGGGATTTGCAATGCCGGTGACCAGCAACACTTCCACATCCGGCGTTATCCCGTAATGCGAATTATTGACAATGTGATAAAGCTCACCGTACCGGATAGTGGAAAAGAAGACTTCCTGGCCGGCGTGTGGCGCAATCTCCTTCCTGATGGCATCTGCCTGTTCGCTCTCCAGGTCTTCGGGACACTTCGTCACGATAATGATATCCGCTCTTTTTGCACTGCGCTTTTCATCCCGCAAGTCGCCGGTAGGCAAGTACCAGTCGCGTGTATAGAGGTTATTAAAATCCGTCAGTACAATATTCATCCCCGCCTTAATGGCACGGTGCTGAAAGGCATCATCCAGAACAATTGCCTGGGTCGATGGACGGTCATGAAGCAACTGCGGTACAGCCACAATCCTTTCTTCTCCCACTGCTACTGAAACTTTGGGAAACTTGAGGTGAAACTGCATAGGTTCATCCCCGATCTCGAGTGCTGTGGTGGAAGATGTTGCCAGCGCATAACCACGTGTCTTCCTTTTATATCCCCTGCTCAGTGTTGCCAGCTGGTACTCTGAACCGAATGTCCGGAGCAGGTATTCCACCATTGGTGACTTTCCTGTGCCCCCTGCTGCGATGTTTCCGACACAGATTATGGGCAGCCCGAATGATGACGACTGAAGCAGCTTTTTGTCGTACAGGAAATTGCGGATAGCTACCGCCGACAGGTACACAAGTGAAAAAGGAAAGAGAATGATCCGCAACGGTTTCAGCAAGGGAAAATTAAAATTCATAAATCTGTTCTGGAGTTATGCAGGCAGATAAAGGTATATCATATTGATCGATGCCCGGTAGTGCAGGCTCAGGTTCAAAATAGCTGAATCCAACGCGGATCACGTCTGGCCGGCATGTTGCCAGGAACCTGTCGTAAAACCCGCGGCCATATCCCAGCCGGTAACCCTTCAGGTCAAACGCCAGCAGGGGAACGATCACCATGTCGATCTCGTGTACCGGTACCGGTTGCCCATCTACAGGCTCCGCTATTCCAAACTCTGACCGCTTATAATTTGTATCATCATTCACGGCAACAGGTTGGAGGTGATTATGCCGGAAATCGCTGACGGGATAGCACAATTGCATTCCCGGAATCCTGAATTCCATGAAATCTGTCACCAGGAAAGTATTCACCTCCCCGTTCTCTTTTATCGGCCAGTAGGACAACACGGTTTGCACATGATCCGGGATCTCCCATTGCTGGAAATTGATCAGCAGGAGGTCGTCCATGCGATTTCTCCCGTGATCTCCGAGTAACAATCTCTTTTCCCTGTAATGCTTTCGTAATGCAGCCTTCGTCATATATAATGAGTGAGCGATGAACGGATCTTATTCGCCTGGTCACGGACAAAATCCCTGTCACAATGGTCAGTGAATGGAATGGAAGCGAGTACAGGCAATTTCGTCCACCCCGCAATCTCGTTTTCATAACTTCCAAAGTGGTCGTTAAAGATCCAGCCGATCACGGGGATGCCGCGGACCCGGCAGGCTTCTGCTGTGAGCAGGGAATGATTGATGCTGCCCAGGTAATTCCGGCTGACAAGGATCACAGCTGCGTCCAGGGCTATAACAAGGTCGGCCACAAACTGGCTGTCGTTTAGAGGAACGAGTAAGCCCCCCGCACCTTCCACTACCAACGGACATTTGCTTTGCGGCTTATTGGAAACAATCCTGTCAATGTCAATCTCCACTCCTTCTTCACGTGAAGCGATATGAGGAGATGCAGGCATGGCGAGTTTATAAACCTCAGGATGAACGACAGTTGATTCACTGGTGTTTGCCTTAATCCAACCCGTATCGGTGCCATCAGCAAACCCTGCCTGCACAGGTTTCCAGTAATGGGCCTGCAGCGCTTCTGTCACGATAGCAGAAACAAGCGTCTTTCCTATCCCGGTTCCGATGCCTGTAATAAAAATCGGCTTTGACATGTCAGCGGTCAGCGGTTGATGAAAAATGAAAACAGGGTGGTCCCGTAATTCCTTTCGGAAACGAACTTATCAAATTCCGCATAGTTGTTTCGCGGCGTGTGCTCGAGGACAAACATACCACCCGGCTTCAGCAGGTTTTTCTCCACAATCTTCCTGGGCAAGTCATCAATGGTCTCAAGTGCATATGGTGGACCGGCAAAGATGAAATCAAATTGCTGGTTGCATTCATCGATGAACTTGAACACATCCATCCTGATCACTTTGAGCTGTGTGAGCCCAAAGCTCTCAGCAGTCTTCTTGATGAAGGCATGCATGGAAGGATCTTTCTCTACTATGGTCTGGTCAGCAGCTCCCCTTGAAGCAAGTTCATAACTGATGCTGCCGGTGCCCCCAAAAAGGTCGAGTGTAGTTATGCCTTCAAAATTTATATTGTTCTGCAGGATATTGAAGAGTCCCTCCTTTGCTATATCAGTAGTAGGCCTCGTATGCGGCATCTTCGAAGGTGGATTCACCCTGCGCCCGCCCAGCTTTCCGCTAATTATACGCATGTCGCCATTTGCATTAAGGGAGTGAAATAATGTTCGGGTTGCTCCTGCAGCCTGCTGATGTCAACTTCCATACTATCAGGGACACGTGCCGTCCGGATATTCCTGAAATATTTGAACAGCTCCAGGTAAAGTGCAGAATCCTTGTCAATCCAGCCATCCACATGCAGGTTTACGGACTGTGGTGAAAGTTCATGTTGTTCCAGCGCATGTAACACCTGGTAGCTTACATCTTCAGGAACATTGTATTCATACAGCTGCATCAGCACCCACTCGTGCTTCCGGACGGCAACTGCCACATGGGAGGTTTCAAACAGCAGGTATACGTCGCCGTTGGCGGAGGCATGTTGCTTGTCGAGCCATGCAATCCATAACGAAAACAGGTGCCTGTGCTGCACCTTCGCGTGAATGGCAGACAATTCCTGGTATAACGAGGTCGGTATGCGATAGATAGTATAATCATTCCTTCCGGGAACCTGTTCTGCCAGCAAAGTGCCGCGGAAAAGGTCACCGAACTGGATGTCCAGGAGCTCCTTGCCATTGTCGACACTATAAAGGGCAGCAGGTACCACTGCGGCCTGCGGAGCGTAGTGAACCACCACCAGTCTGCCCCACCCGTTCAACCAGTCCTTTTGTTCTTTCAGCCATTCAGTAAGGGGTGTTCCGAACTCCATGCTGCTACTGTCGAACTGGATATTCTTATATAGAACCGGCTGGCATTTTTCATTTACTGCAAACAGCTGAACGCCGGTATCATGAACCTGCAACAGCAGGGTATGATCTGCGGGATTAGCCACATCGCTGAATGAAACATCAAATCTTGTAGTATAAACCATATCAATGGCTGCAATAATAGCATTATTTTCGGGCTTTATGTCCAGCTCAGCTCCCATTTCAGATCTACGGGTTAATACCAGCAACCGGCAGATTCTTTCCATTGCACTACCGATCAGTTTTTCCATTTTTATCCCGCAGATCAATTTTGTAACGAATAATGTTTTCCTCGGCGGACTCGGAGAAGAGTCGCTGGCCGCAGCGGGTATTACCGGGGTATTCTACCTGATCTTCGCAGTCATTGGCTTCGGTCTCAACAACGGCCTCCAGGCATTGATTTCAAGAAGGGCGGGGCAAAACCGGGTTTCCGAAATAGGTAAGCTTTTCATCCAGGGTGTGTATATCTCGCTTGCATTTGCGGCACTTGGGATCCTGATCACTTACCTGCTTGCACCATATATATTGGGACTGGCATTAAAATCAGATGTTCTCACCGCCAAATGTGTGGACTTCCTGTATATACGCATCTGGGGACTACCCTTCCTGTACATCTACCAGATGCGGAATGCGCTGCTTGTCGGAACGAACCAGAGCAAATACCTGATCTGGGGAACAATGGCTGAAACCATCGCCAATATCGTGCTCGATTATGGCCTCATCTACGGTAAGTTGGGGTTGCCCGAAATCGGTTTCAATGGCGCGGCAATCGCCTCCATTATTGCAGAGTTCCTGGGCATGTTCGTCGTATTTTCCGTGATCGAATGGAAGGGAATCAGCAAGCAACTGGGACTGTATCGTGATCTTAAGTTCAATGCAGATGAAACGCGGCTGGTTCTTGTTCAGTCGTCGCCACTGATCTTCCAGTATGCCATCAGCATCATCAGCTGGGAATTCTTTTACGTGCTTGTGGAACACCATGGCGAACGTGCACTCGCCATTTCCAATACCATGCGGAACATCTTCGGCATTTTCGGTGTATTCACCTGGGCTTTCGCAGCCACTGCCAACACGATGGTAAGTAACATTATCGGCCAGGGTATGCAGGAACGGGTTGAAGCACTCATTGTAAGCATCGTGAAGCTGAGTATGAGTTTCTCCCTGATCCTGTGTATAATGCTGAATGTTTTCCCGCAGGCATTCCTGGCATTGTATGGACAGGGTGATCAGTTTATTGCTGATGCGATACCGGTGCTGCGAATTGTTTCGCTTGCACTGGTGATCATGTCATTTGCCAATGTATGGCTGAATTCCGTAACGGGCACAGGTAACACGCGGATCAACCTGATGATTGAAGTAGTGGCAATCTGTTTTTACAGCCTGTATGTCTTTGTGGTACTTGAGGTTTACCAGCTGCCGATTACTTATGGCTGGATGTCTGAATGGTTATACTGGGGAATCATGTTCACCCTATCATACATGTATATACGCAGTGGAAGATGGAAGGGCAAGGTAATCTGATTACCATGCCCTACCATTGTCTCAGCTGAACTGCTTAAAAAGGGTTATGCCTGCCTTGCCGTGAAAACTTTCAATCGGTGCATTAAGTTTATAAATCGTGATCCGGACAGAAGTCACCTGCTGGTAGCGCTCACGGATCTGCCGGATGATGGCGTCTGCCAGCTCTTCAAGCAATGGAGCCGGCACATGCATCCGCTCCTTTACGATGCGGTACACCTCTTCGTAACTAACCAGGTACTTCAGATTGTTATACCGGTCCTCTGAAGCTTCATAGTTCACATCCAGGCTTACTTCGAAGTCGTTGCCGGCTTTTTCTTCGCCGGCATACAAGCCGTGGTAACCGTAAAAAATGAGGTTATGAAGGTGGACGGTAAGCAAGATTCAATATTAAAAGTTCAAAAGTAAAAAACGCATCAGAACATTGGCATTAAACAGCATTGGCTGATAAAAACCGTTCTGCGTCCAGGGCTGCCATACAACCACTGCCGGCAGCTGTTACGGCCTGGCGATAGATCTTATCCTGCACATCGCCGGAAGCAAATACACCTTCCACATTGGTCTTTGAAGTACCTGGAACGGTCTGGATATAACCGGCTTCATCCATGGTCAGCCAGCCTTTGAAAATATCAGAATTTGGCTGATGCCCGATGGCTACAAAAAATCCGTTCACCGGTATTTCGGTTATGGAATTATCCTGGTTGTTGCGGATGCGTACCGCAGTTACCTTCTGGTCACCAACTATTTCCTCTGTTTCACTGTGATAGTACACCTGGATATTCGAAGTTGCTTTAACCCGGTCCTGCATCACTTTCGATGCTTTCATTCCGTCCTCACCCTTCCTCACGATCATGTGAACTTTGGTAGCAAGCTTGGAGAGATATACTGCTTCCTCACATGCCGTGTCACCCGCACCAACAATTGCCACTTCCTTACCGCGGAAAAAGAATCCGTCGCAAACTGCGCACGCACTAACGCCGAAGCCGTTCAGGCGTTGCTCACTTTCAATGCCCAGCCATTTTGCAGAGGCACCTGTTGCAATGATCACCGAATCTGCCCTGATCTCTTTTTCTTCATCAATCCAAACTTTGAAAGGACGTTCCGAAAAATCCACTTTTGTGGCGAGCCCGAACCGGATATCTGCGCCCATCCTCACGGCCTGTTTTTCAAAATCGATCATCATTTCAGGTCCCTGGATGCCGTCTGCATAACCGGGATAGTTTTCTACTTCGGTCGTTATGGTAAGCTGACCACCCGGCTGGATACCCTGGTAAAGTACAGGTTTCAACGCAGCCCTGGCCGCATATATCGCGGCTGTATACCCTGCAGGTCCTGAACCTATAATCAAACAATGAACGTGCTCTGCTGAACTATTTGCCATACATAAAATCTTTTACTGATAGAACCATCAAAAATAGTGGTTATACAAATCGTTTTTATATGCTGTAAGCTTTCGGTTATGCAAATCGGGATTATTTGGGGATAACCAGTGTGGTATACTGGACCGCATAACCGCCGAAATATCCCAGGGCACCATTCGAGATATTGCCAAGCACCTTTGTAGGTGAGGAAAATGGACTTCCGATGCTGGAATAGTTGTATTCCATGGTCCGCCAGAAATCGAAAGTAACCTTATCGATATTGGTGAATTTCATTACAACAGAATCGCCCCTGGTAAAGAAAGAGTAGGTTTCGAAATCAATTTCCTCGTTCCTGTCAACACCTTTCTCCACTTCAATATCATAGGTAGTGCCATCTACAACCTGGTCATCGAACACCGAGTTGAAGCCGGGGTTAAACGGACCACCGTTGGTGGAATTGAAAAAACGGATATAGTTTCCGAATCCGGGCGGGTCAGTGACCCGGGCCATCATAATGACAAGCGAAGTATCCGGATTGTTGGGTGATGGCTTCCACCAGAGGGAATCTATGGTTTTCGTGAGGAAAGGAATGGTAGTGGAACTGTTATATGTTTTCCCTGCCGACTCTATCGTCACCTGGTAAGATTTTCCTTCCTCACCGGCAAAGGCAGTGGCGAGGTCAGCCGAATCAACGGAATAATAATAAAGTTCCCCTGCCGGTGAGGGCACGGAATATTCCTTGAGTTTATGAGTAGTGACGCCATTTGACACCCGGATGTCGGCACCGCGGACAAACGAGCCAGCGAGGATCTCCGGGCTTATCTCACTGAAATAATCGAGGCTGTTACTCAGGATGAATACCGGTACCTGGCCTGCTTCGATAACTCCTTCCACCACAAGCTTGGGTTCCTGCTCATCCAGATCAAAGTCAATTTTCTTTTCGCAGGCACTAAGAAAGATGGCGGCTGTTACCGCGAGAATGGATCTCCGCATCATTTTCAGGCGTCAGGTTTTGAACTATAACAAGGTACCGGCCAAATGGTTATAAAACAAATCCCGCTGCAGGCAGCGGGACGTGTCATTAAACTATATAACCGGTATCATTATCCTAAATATGCTTTCAGCGCGTTGCTGTAACGGGCTTTCTGGAGGCGTTTGATCGCCCTTTCCTTGATCTGGCGGATACGTTCTTTGGTAAGATCGTATTTCTGACCGATCTGCTCGATGGTTACCCCGTTTTCACCGTCGAGTCCGAAATATGCGTTCACAATTTCGGCTTCGCGGGGACTCAGGGATTTAAGCACCCGGCGGATTTCGTTACGGAGTGAATCCTGCATAACGTCTTCGTCGGTATCGTCGCTTCCTTCCAGCAGGTCGCCCATTGCCACGTCTTCTGCCTCGTGAACCGGGGCGTCAAGGGAGGTATGGCGGGTATTGCTCTGGAAAATATTGTTGATCTCAGTTTCGCTCATTTCGAGGATCTCAGCCAGCTCTTCAGTTGATGGCTCACGCTCATGCTCCTGCTCGAATGCCATATAAGCCTTGTTGGCCTTATTATATGTTCCGATCTTATTCTGGGGCAGACGAACGAGACGGCCCTGCTCAGCCAATGCCTGGAGGATCGACTGACGAATCCACCATACAGCGTATGAAATGAATTTGAAACCCTTTGTTTCATCGAAACGCTGGGCAGCTTTGATCAGACCCAGGTTACCTTCATTGATAAGGTCACTGAGTGAAAGACCCTGGTGCTGGTATTGCTTGGCCACGGACACCACGAAACGGAGGTTGGCCTGAACAAGTTTGTCAAGCGCACGCTGGTCGCCCATTTTGATCCGCTGGGCCAGTGTGGTCTCCTCTTCCGGAGTGATCATTGAAATTTTGGAAATTTCCTGTAGGTACTTTTCTACCGCCTGGGAGTCGCGGTTGGTAATCTGTGTAGCAATTTTAAGCTGCCTCATGCCTGTCTGTTAATTTAATGAATAACGCTCTAATGACGCATACGGTTCGCCGGAAGTTGCAACGGTGAAGGTTAAAAGAAGGCGAAAATGGTCCAGAACTGTCTGCAAAAGTAATCACGAAAATACAGACTTCATAGCTTATGTGGATAATTATCTGCTTTTAATAGATAATTATTATATGGAAACCATTAGCTGTAGGTGATCACCTCACCATCAGGAGCATGCAAAAATAGTTCCTTTTTGTCTGCGGCCTCTACCCTGCCGACAACCCTCCCTTCAAGTCCGAGCGCTTTTCCGGCCAGGATCATCTTTTCAGCCGCTGCCTCCGTGGTAAACACTTCCAGGCGATGACCCATATTAAACACCTGGTACATTTCACGCCAGTCGGACCCGGATGCCTGCTGTAAAAGATTGAATACTACCGGGGGCGCGAAAAGGTTATCCTTGGTGATCCGGAAGTTTCCGGGCAGGTACTTCATGCATTTCGTCTGTCCACCACCGCTGCAATGAACCAGGCCATGGATCTCCTCAAAAAAGCCGCTCAACAGTTGTTTCATCAGCGGGGCGTAGGTCCGGGTCGGGCTCAGCAGCAGGTGACCGATGTCGGTCCGGCCAAAGCCTTCCACGTCGATGGTGTCGGTCATCTTATTGGGACCAATATATACTACCTGGTCGTTAAGCCCGGTATCGAAAGACTCCGGGAACCCTGATCCGTAACTTTTATGCAGTGCATCGTGGCGGGCGCTGGTGAGGCCATTGCTGCCGATCCCGCTGTTATAAGTGTTTTCGTAGCTGGCTTTCCCGGAACTGGCAAAACCAACGATCACGTCGCCCGCACTGATCCGGTCATTGGTCACCAGCCTGTTCTTTGGCCAGCGGGCGGTCATGGTGCCATTCACCGCGATCGTCCGTACCACGTCGCCCACATCGGCGGTTTCCCCGCCGAGGTAGTGGATATTCACCCCGTAGCCCTTCATTTCGTCAAAAAACTCCTGGGTCCCGGAAATTATGGCTTCCAGGACTTCCCCCGGGATCAGCCTCTTGTTACGGTCGATGGTGGATGAAAAAAGGAGATTGTCGTTGATCCCCACGCAAAGCAGGTCATCGATATTCATCACGATCGCGTCCTGCGCGATGCCTTTCCATACCGAAATATCACCGGTTTCCTTCCAGTAGAGGTAGGCCAGGATGCTTTTTGTTCCGGCCCCGTCGGCATGCATGAGATTTACCCATTCTGCATCAGCACCCAGGAAATCCGGGTAAATTTTGCAGAATGCAAAGGGAAATAGTCCCTGGTCAAGCTTTTCCGTTGCTTTATGTACCTCTTCCTTCTGAGCAGAAACACCCCTTTGCGAATAAAGACTCATGTTGTTGATTTCGAACTGCGAAGGTGAGAATGAAAACCCAAAATTCAAAATCTCCTACTTTCAATTAGCTTTGCTCCCTTCGAATGCAAGTTCACAGAAATATCAAAGACCTTCCGATATTCCGGAACGCTGTCATTACTATCGGTACATTCGACGGTGTTCACCTGGGCCACTGTAGTATCATAGGCCAGCTGAAGGAAGTCGCGACCCGCGTCAACGGCGAAACGGTAATTATTACCTTTCACCCGCACCCCCGCCGGATCGTGGGGAATGAAGCACAACCAGTGCAGCTGTTGACCAGCCTTCCGGAAAAGATCCACCTGTTGCGGGCGGCGGGAATCGACCATCTTATTGTGGTGCCTTTTAACCAGGAGTTTGCTGCCCAGTCGCCGCAGGACTATGTCGAATCCTTCCTGATCAGGCACTTTAACCCGCATACGATCATAATTGGTTACGACCACCGGTTCGGCCATAACCGGGAAGGTGATTTTCACCTGCTGGAAGCATATGCGGAGAAACATGCCTTCCAGCTTGTAGAGATCCCGGGCAAATTGCTGGAGGAATCAACCATCAGTTCCACCCGGATCCGCCAGGCGCTGCTGCAGGGCGATTCCGAACTTGCAGCCAACCTGCTGGGATACGATTATTTTTTTGAAGGCATTGTGGTCAAAGGAAACCAGCTCGGAAGAACACTGGGGTTTCCCACAGCCAACCTGCAACTGACTGATAACGAAAAACTCATTCCTGCCAACGGTGTTTATGCGGTTACTGTACAAAGGCTTAACCAGACCACTGAGCTGAGGCAACATCTCAATGGAATGATGAATATCGGGGTGCGGCCAACTGTCGACGGCCTCAACCGGGTCATCGAAGTGAACATCTTCAATTTTGATGAGGATATTTACGGGGAAAGCCTGCAGGTGACATTGCACAAAAGACTGCGGGAAGAGAAGAAATTCGATGGACTTGATGCCCTGAAAAAACAACTGGCACTCGACCGGGAAGCAAGCCAGTCTTTCCTCGCTAAAACATCTTAGCCACCATTTCTTTCATCAATGAGGCATCTTCGGTACCTGCATCATTCACGCCAACTGATTTGAGGTTGTATTCATGCAATAACAACAGGATCCTTTCAATGCCCTCGTAGTCGAAACGCTGGGCGGCAGCGAGATAATCTTTCACAAAGAACGGGGAAACACCTAATGAAGAAGCGACAGCCTTTTCATCGCGTGACGGTACGCCGAATACCTGGAAGACCTTACTGAAAAAGTTATACAACGCAGGCAGCACCATCTGGATGGGCCCGGCCTTGGGATTACCCCCGAAATAGTTGATGATCCGGATAGCTTTTGCCAGGTCCTTTTTTGCAATGGCGTCCTGTAATTCGAAGACGTTGAACTCCTTGCTGACGCCGACAAACTGTTCAATATCGTCTTCGGTTATAGTTTTCCGTGAGCCCAGGTTCAGCAGCAGTTTGTCAATCTCGTTATCGATCCTGCTGAGGTCATTTCCGATATGGTCGACAAGCAGCATCAGCGCCTTCTGGTTAACCTGGTAGCCTTTGGAAGAAATAAGTTTTTCGGTCCACCCCGGCAACTGGTTGTCGTACATTTTTTTCGTCTGCAGCAACTCGGTCTTGTCTTTCAGCATTTTGGCCAGCTTGCTGCGGCCGTCAACCTTCTTTTCCTTGTGACCTACGACAAAAACAGTTGATTTGAGGGGATTGGAGATATATCCTTCGAGTTTGTCCAGCTCCTTCATCTGCTGGGCCTCTTTGAGCAGCACCACCTGCCGCTCGGCAAACATGGGGTAACGCATGCAGGCATTCACTACATCTGCCCAGTTGGCTTCGCGTCCATAGAACACCGTTAGATTGAATCCTGCCTCGGCTTCTGTCAGCAGGTTTCTTTCTGCTTCTTTCATCAATTTATCGATGTAATAGTCTTCCTCCCCTTCCAGCCAGTATACCGGTTTGAATTTTTTCTGCTTCCAGTCGGCCAGTATTTGTTCTACGGACATGATTCAGTTTATGGGCTGCAATAATACTTGAAAGCTGCGAAAAAAGTTGGAAATTAGCGACTACCTGCCGCGTAACTGGCTGAGACAGTGTTTGTAGGAAAAGGAGATTTTTTTTGGCACGGTTTTAGAATGGGCATCAATACGGGGAATCAAAATCAACATAAAAACTGATCAAACCATTTCTAAATTCAGAAAAACAAATACGAATGAGTACTTCAAATTATCCTTCAGCAACCCCTTCACAGGAGCCTAAAAAGGACTACAAAGGCCTGATTATCGCATTACTGGCCGCTGGCCTTCTTGGTACATGGGGTTATTTATTGTGGAACAACAATAAAAACGAACAAACCATCCAGCAGAAAGAAGCTACTATTGCCCAGGTAACAGATGAGAAAACTGAATTGCAGCGCAATTTCGATGCTTCACTGGCCCGCCTGGATTCCGTAACCGGAAACAACAACGCACTGGAAGGTAAACTCAGCGAAAAGAACAGTGAAATTACCAAGCTGAAATCAGAAATCCGCAGCATCCTCAATAAGCGTAATGCTACTGCAGCAGAACTGAAGCGCGCTAAAGAACTCATTGCACAAATGAATGAAAAGGTTGCTAACCTGGAGCAGGAAGTAGCCCGTCTGACTACAGAAAACCAGCAGCTGAACACAGACCTGACTTCTGAAAAGACAAAAACAACCCAGCTTACTTCTGATCTCGCAACTACAACTTCCCAAAAAGTAGAGCTCGAGCAGAAAGTGGATGTAGCTTCTACATTGAACGCTTACAACATCGCCATCACTCCTATCAACGAGAAAAAAGGCGGCAAAGAGAAGGTAACTTCTACTGCTAAGCGTGTAGACAAACTCGTTATCTCTTTCGATGTTGACAACCGTATTGCTCCTGCAGGTCAGTCAGACGTATATGTTCTGGTAACTGGTCCTGATGGTAAGCCGGTTTCACAGGAAACTCTGGGTTCAGGCACTTTCACTACCCGTGAAGAAGGTGACAGGCCTTTCACTGCAAAAGTTCCTGTAAAGATCGAAACAGGCAAAAAGACTCCGGTTGAGTTCGCATGGAAGCCAGGAGAAAACTTCCAGCGTGGTAACTACAAGATTGAAATCTACCACAATGGTTTCAAAATTGGTGAAGGTACACGTGAACTTAAGAAAGGTGGTCTGTTTGGTTAATCGAACACAACTTCTTATAAAAAAGCCATTCCAGTCGGGATGGCTTTTTTATTGTACTGTATCCTAACTTTCCATTCTAAAACCGACTCATGACTCTTCTAAAATGGTTCGACCGAAATTTCACCTTTGGACTTCCCAATGCTATGCTCCCCTTCTACCTGGAACGGCTTGCTGGTACCAGCACCAGGATGAGGGCAAAGCTGGATGGAATTGACGATAGTATCCTGTCTGAGAAATACAATGGTAAGTGGTCAGTTAAACAACATATCGGCCACCTGGCAGAAGTTGACCAGGTTGCTTCCAAAAGGATAGTTGAAATGGTTTCGGGCAAACCGGAACTTTCACCTGCAGTATTTGAGCCGAAGGATTATTCCACCTGGGCTTTGCAGGAGGTACTTGATCACTTCGACAGGATAAGGAAGGAGAACCTTTCGCATTACGAAAAGCTTACAGAGGAGCAATTGCAAATGGCTTCACTTCATCCCAGGTTAAAGGTTATGATGACGCCTGTAGACCTCGCCTTTTTCGATGCCGAACATGATGACCATCACCTGGTCGCGATTAACGAGATCGTGAAAGCACTGTTAAAAGAGAAAGCCACTTCATAACGAAGTGGCTTTCTTAATTCATTCAAATAATGGTTATCAGAAGGTGTATCTAACTGAGATCCCGAAGTTGTCACCATTGAATGTACGGTAGTCGTAACCGTGTTCATGACTGTCATATGGATCAACAACAGAAATGGTCGGACGGATATCTGCCGACAGGTTCAGCGGGATGTTGGCGAACTTGTAGTCAATACCACCGGTCGGATAGATGCCCATACCGAATCCTTTGTAGGCGTCGTCGTCAGAGAATGAATTGTACATCATCAATCCACCGCCAACGTACCAGCGCAGGCCGGGAACAGGCTTAATGTCGAAGTGATGCTGGTAGGTTGCAGAGAATGCAACGGTGACCCAATCGAAATCGCCATACTTCTTTCCTCTTCCGCCAAGGTTGAATTCGAGCGCGCCAGCGTCTGTTATGAATGTTTTGAATGATCCTGAAACAACTTCATGGTACCCGGATCTAATGCTGCCACCTATTGCACTTTTATAATCACTCTGCGCAAAGGCTGTTCCCAGCATTCCACAAACCAAAAGAACTGATAAGAATAGATTTTTCATACAGGTTTTAATTTTACGTCAAAATTTGGTGCTGCAAAGTAAAGGAATTTCGTTTAATGCCCGCCGCATTACAATATCGCCCGCAGTGCCGCACGCCCCACGTGAATCACCCTTGTCTCGCCGGGTTTCCTGCCTTCATACTGGATATTCACTTCAAGGTTTTTACCGAGGCGCTTTGTGAGGTCAAGTGACCACAACAGGTTTTTTCCCGGTCTCAATCCATCAAGCATGATATAACTCACCGTATTATTTGTTTCATAAGGGAACCGGATCGCACTATAAGTGAACTTACCCTGCACAGATGCACTTTGCAGGATATTATATTTTGCATCTGCGGCAAAGGCGTTTGAACTGTATTTTTCTTTAGCACCCTGCGTGTTTTCCTTGTTGCTGTACTTATATGAACCGATAATGCGGAAGGTGGCACCGCGGGTAAAGGTCAGCCTCGGTTCAAGTGAATATTGCTCAACCTGGTAATTTTTATTCTCAAATTTTTCATTGCCTGAGACCAATCCATTTGAACCATCCCTTCCCACCAGCTCAAGTGTTATCCTGCGACTCATGTTCCACCTCGTACGCATAGTCCATTCCGTTAGCAAACGGCTTTCCAGTCCATATGTCAGCAGCACCTTGCCTTTATTCCGGGCATTACTTACATCAAAACCCCATTTGGGACTGAACTTATTGAATGATACGCTGTTCACCCAGATATTGGCAAGACTGATCAGCGAGCTGTCGTTCAGCGCATCACTGAAAGGATTGAACTGGGCCATGCCGTCTGAAATTTCCTTTTTGAACAACTGGAGCGACGACTGCAGGTTTATCCGCGAAATAAACTTACGCATACCCTTTACTGTCGCCTGGTCGAAGAGCGATCGCGGGTTGAAGCCAAGACTGTAATTAAAGCTGTTATAGGCCGCCTTAACAAATTCGTTTGTCGGGGTAAAAATGCGGATGAATTTTGCCTGGTCCTGGAACAGGGCAATTTCGAATTCATTGAGCTGCTGAACGCCATCATTGTTGTAATCGAACCAGGTATATTCTCCCTGTCCTGCCGGCACCTCAAGGAAGGCAAAATCCCTTTTCTGCTCCTGTCCTGAACCCAGTTCATAAAGCAGGTTACCGGTAACTGCACCATTCCATTCATTGATCATATATTCAATCCGGCCCAGGAGGCTTTTATCCGACCCGGTGTTAAGAGCTGTTTTCTGGTATACCTGCAAAGTCCGGTAAGTGGCATTCAACCTGACCTGGTGTGCTTCATTCGACATCAGCTCAGCCGTTGCCGTAAAGTTCTGGCTGCGGTCTGTCCTCACGAGGCTCTTTCCCATCGGCACCTGGTCGCTCCGCGTATAATAACTTACCGACCATTTATTCGTTTTCTCTTCATCCGATTTAAGGTAAAACTTAACTACATCGAAAGAGAAACTGTAGGGTGTCAGCGTGTCTGTCGCCTTGTTCCTCGCTTCATTATGTTCGAGTGCATAATTGAAGCCAAGCGTGTAATTACGTAATGAAGGAAGTGTTTTGGCAATGTCGATCGAGGGCCTGAAAAAATTGCCTTTGTCTGCAAGGCTCGAGGATTTGGTAATGCTGATAATGTTATTGAATTTCCAGCCACTCACAGCCTGCTGGTGCGAGAGGCTGTTCCGGATCCCGTTGAAGTTGTCATTCCTGTTATATCCCGTAACCTGGTACCGTAACCGGTTTTCTTTTTCATCAGCCAGTTCCAGGCCTGCTGTATAAATGGTTTCATCTGCAGGTTGTACCACAAGGGGAAGTCCCCAGTCACGGGTAAACTCGACATTCCTGAGCCTTTCCACTGGCCGGAAAGTATGTTCTACCCACTCGAGAGATCCATCGCCCTGGATCTTTAATTTGCTGCTGATCTTTTCTATGTGTTTAGCCTGCACCCTTCCTGCAAATCCACGGTCATTGCCTTTATTCCGGTGCGAAAATGAGTTGATGTCGTAGTTACTCATTCCTATGTCTGCACTTATACTTGTCTTACCCGAAATAAAATAATCGCCCCCGAAGGTCAGCACCTGTTGCCGCTTGGGTGTAACAAGAAATGTCGCGGCTTCATAACGCCCCTGCGGACGGCCATTAAGCGGTTCTATCCATTTATACACTTTACCGTTTGCTGCATTCAGGTCAGGAATATAATTACCATTCCCGTCTCCCACATCTATAAATGAAAGATTGTACCTGGCACTGTCCGGGTTTGTAGAATATACATAGATGGAATCAGCAGCAGGGTCAACAGGATTCGGGATCTTCATGTACAGGATCTTATCTGCAGAAAAGGAATCGATACTTGCGACAGGATAGAATGCTTTCTGAACGCTATCGCCGATGAGGCCCAGGAATTGTTTCTGCTTTGCGTCAAGGCTCTGGTTGATCGGCGAATTCTTTGCATCATTGTTTGAAAACACTCCCATGCGAAACCTGAAACGTTTACCGAAATCTGTTTCATTTGACAGGTACAGGTTGGTGTTGAGATAGTTCCTGTCGGCATATTCGAATTCCACCTGGATCCTTCTATCCTTATTGATCATTCGCCTGGGGGTAAACGTTATTTCAGCAGTATTGTAGTTGATGACATAATCCATGTCTTCCCCCCGCTGTAACAGTTCTCCATCAATGTACACTCTTTCGGTACCGGCCAGCACCACGAAATACAGTTCATTGTTTGCGCCTGTGAGCCGGTATGGGCCCTGGTTACCTTCAATGCCGTTGAAGATGTTCCGCGTGAATTTCCCCTTTGCAATTGAGCCGCTCACAAGCGTCCTGTTGAGAATGCCTGGTGAGATCTGTGAAGTGTTTTCAAATGCTCCGCCCTGGAGTCGTTTATAGAAATTCAGGAAGTAATTCCGGTTCTGCCGGATATCGATATCGCCGAGGCTCAGTTGCCAGCCTTTCTTTTTAAACTGGAGGAAGATGCGGTCAAATTCGTTGAGCTGCTGTGTTGTTCCATCCGGTTGAACAGGGATGTTATTATCCGTTATAGCTGCTGCAATTTCAATGCTGTCAGCCAGGTAACCGCTGATCTGCAGGTTAAGGTTTGAACTGACCACTGCATCCTGCGCATTCCCGAATGAGATTCCCCTGCCGAAACTTCCGTTATACGTGATGTTGCCGAAGTTGAAAAAATCAGGCTCGCTGACCGTGTTTGTCAAAGCCTGGATGGTATGCTGGCTCACGGCCCTGTTCAGCAGGCTATCGAAGTTCATCTGTTGACGCCGTGCATTCAGCTTCATACTGAAGACCCTGTAAGTGACCCTGACTGAATCGAGCGGCGGAACACTAAACCATGTCAAAGTTCCATTCAGCCAGTCAACCTCGTATGTGCTATCGGCAATCCCGGGCATATGCATGGAACCAGGGACAAGACTCAAACTGTCCAGCGTCGTTTTGCCGGGAAGCACTTTAAGGTAGCGGGAACGAAGATTGGAAACGGGATATTTTCCGGAAACCGGTTCCGCAACCTGCCCGCTCACGATTCCCGTGCACAATACGACCAGAACACATATCAACAGTAATTTTCCCAAACGGCCAGGTTTCCTAATAAGCGGTTAAAATTAGTATTTATTGCCCATTCGATTAGTGCAGCGATGCTGCTAAAACCACTGTCAATGCAATATGCTTACGAGAAAATTGCAATACAGCCTTATTGCATTATGCTTTTTCATTATAACTACCGGTTGCTCCCGCGAATTCTATTATAGAAGCCCCTACCCGAATATCCAGAACAGTTACCACGCAATGCCCATGATCAGCGATTCCTCCCGGAATACGCACTACCTGACTATGAGTGCAAATTTTGCAGGTGCAAATGACCAGCTTACAGACTATGTTTTTGTGGGCCAGGCCAAATGGCATTACAGCATGAAGATCGCCAATAACGTGCAGGGATTCATTGGTGCACAGTTCAGTGCCGGCACTTATGAAGTGCGGCCGATCCGCGAATCTGAAGGCGAGTTGCCTTACTATGTGGATATCCCGAAAATCAACAACGCGTCGGGCATAAAGTATACAGGTGCGGCCGGGTTGAACGGCGGTTTTGCATTTGTTGTGCCCATGGGAAGCAGGCATGAATGGCGGATCTTCGGAGTGGAAGGTTCCGTATCAAGGGAGTTTGGGGATTACATGCAATTCAGGGAAATGATGCCGGACAGTATAGTAACATTCGTAGACAAGGGTGAATGGCCTGCGACTCTCGGTGGGTTCACAGAATGGGTATTCCGGCCATCAAACCCTAAGGTGCGACTCGGCTTCCAGCTTGGCTGGGGAACCGGGATCAACCGGCTGGTCTCCCATACAGAAGAATACCGCTACCTGAGGCCGCGGTATTTTTACCAGACATTTCATTTCACCCGTGATAATGTTACCACCTACTTTTCAGGCAGGTTCGGGAACTATTTCGCCGGATTCCAGTTTGGACTCAGCTTCCGGCTGAAATAATTCTATGCTACATGGCGATTAAGCCAATACTTTTTCGCCGTAGAGTTCTTCGCGTAATTGCTTAACCCTGCCATCTTCCAGGTATTCGTCGAAGGTTATGAGCCTGTCGATAATGCCGTTCGGTGTCAGTTCAATCACCCTGTTGGCTACTGTCTGCATGAACGTATGGTCATGCGAGGTCAGGAGCACGATTCCGGGGAAATTCTGGCAACCTTCGTTGAAGCTCTGGATACTTTCGAGGTCGAGGTGGTTGGTTGGCTGGTCGAGCATCACCAGGTTCGGATTCTGCAACATCATCCGGCTGATCATGCAACGCACTTTCTCTCCACCACTGAGCACATTCGTTTTCTTCATAATGTCATCACCACTGAACAACATCTTACCCAGGAAGCCACGCAGGAAAGGCTCGTCTGCATCTGTAACATTTGCAGGTACGAACTGGCGCAGCCAGTCGAGCAGGTTCAGTCCCTGTGTAAAGAATTCATTGTTTTCCAACGGCAGGTAGGCACTTGTAATGGTTGTACCCCATTCGAACTGGCCTTTATCAGCTTTCCTGTTACCGGTGATGATCTCAAAGAAATTGGTAACGGCAAGCGGATCCTTGCTGAGGAAAGCGATCTTATCGCCTTTATTCACACTGAAGTTCACTTTGTCGAACAGCACACGGCCATCAACAGATGAAGCAAGCTTTTCTATATTCAGGATCTGGTTACCCACTTCGCGCTGGGGCTGGAATATAATACCCGGATAGCGCCTGGTCGATGGCTCGATCTCTTCAATCGTAAGTTTTTCGAGGGCCTTCTTCCGGCTGGTGGCCTGCTTCGACTTAGAGGCGTTTGCACTGAATCGGGCAATGAACTCCATCAGGGCAGCACGCTTCTCTTCCGTTTTCTTGTTCTTGTCGTTGATCTGGCGGCTCATCAGCTGCGAGCTCTCATACCAGAATGTATAGTTACCGGTAAAGATCTTGATCTTCTGGCGGTCTACGTCGGCAACATGGGTACAAACCGCATCCAGGAAGTGACGGTCGTGGGAAACTACCAGTACGATATTTTCATAGTCGGCAAGGAAATTTTCCAGCCAGCTGATGGTTTCAATATCAAGTCCGTTGGTCGGTTCATCGAGCAGCAGGATATCTGGGTTACCGAAGATCGCCTGCGCAAGAAGCACCCGCACTTTCAGGTTACCCGGGATGTCTTTCATGAGACTGGAATGGAACTGCTCAGGTACACCCAGTTCGATAAGCATACTGCCGGCATCACTTTCCGCTGTATATCCACCCATTTCGCCGAATTCGCCTTCCAGTTCACCGGCACGCATGCCGTCTTCTTCCGTAAAGTCAGCCTTGGCATAAATAGCATCACGCTCCTGCATCACCTGCCACATTTTCTGGTGGCCCATCAGCACGGTATTAAGCACGGAAATCTCATCGAACGCAAAGTGGTTCTGCTTCAACACTGCCATCCGTTCGCCGGGGGTAATGTTTACAGAACCCTTCGATGGTTCAATTTCACCTGAAAGGATCTTCAGGAAAGTCGACTTGCCCGCACCATTTGCACCGATCACGCCATAACAGTTGCCCTTGGTAAAGTTGAGGTTCACCTCGTCAAACAGCACACGCTTACCAAAAGACAGTGTCACATTATTTACAGAAATCATATTCGAGTAACTTTTTGGAGGCGCAAAAGTACGAATAAGTTTCAAGTTTAGGCCTTTATTCCCCGGGTAAACAGCACCCCGAAAGGTGATAAAACTTTAAGAATTTCTTAAATAGGTATTTATCGTAACTTTTAGATATGAAAAACTTCTACTATGAAAAAGGTAGTCATTGGCGGAATTTTGTTAGCAACTATTGCTGGAGTAGGATTTGCCAGTATGAGAACCAATTCAAAGAAGAGCTTACCTGAAAAGAAGATTGAGAAGAAGGTAGAAAAGAAAAAGTCGTGTAACAGGCCCTGTCCTTTCAGCTAGTTTAAAAAATTGAGGCCGTCAGAATTGACGGCCTTTTTCAATACAGTATTCCTGGTATCGCTTTTAGCGTTTATTTCTCCAGTCCTGCCGCAAGATATTCTTTGTTCAGGCGGGAGATATTGCTGAGGGAAATTTCCTTTGGACAAACAGCTTCACAGGCTCCGGTCGCAGTACAGGCACCAAATCCTTCCCGGTCCATCTGCGCAACCATATTCAGTACGCGGTTCTTCCGTTCAGGATCACCCTGTGGCAGCAGGGCCAGGTGCGATACCTTGGCACCCACGAACAACAGCGCAGAGCTGTTCTTGCAGGCTGCAACGCAGGCTCCGCAACCGATACAGGCTGCGGCGGCAAAGGATGCATCCGCTTTATCCTTATCAACCGGCAGCGCGTTGGCGTCAACGGCATTACCGGTATTTACGGAAATGTAGCCACCCGCCTGGATGATCCGGTCAAAAGCAGAGCGATCTACCACCAGGTCCTTAATAACGGGGAATGCATTTGCACGCCAGGGTTCCACCACGATGGTGTCGCCATCTTTATAAGCGCGCATGTGCAGCTGGCAGGTAGTATTCGCATGCCATGGACCGTGAGGACGGCCATCAATATACATGGAGCATGTGCCACAGATACCTTCACGGCAATCGTGGTCAAACGCAATGGGATCTTTCCCTTCCCTGATCAGTTGTTCATTCAGTACATCGAACATTTCCAGGAATGACATTTCAGAGGAGATATCCTTCACCTGGTAGGTCTCAAAACGGCCTTTATCCTGGCTATTCTGTTGCTTCCACACCTTCAGGGTGAGGCTCATAGTATAATGTTCCATACTCCGGTTTTTTTATAATTTCTTATTCGTCCCTTGCTTATTTATAACTGCGTTGAGAAGGTTTAGCTACTTCAAATACGAGATCTTCCTTATGCAACTGCCATTCGTGCTCACTCTTCAATTCCCATGCAGATACATATGAATATTCGGCATCGTCACGTTTTGCTTCGCCTTCTTCTGTCTGGCTTTCCTCGCGGAAGTGACCTCCACAGCTTTCATTCCGGTTAAGTGCATCAAGGCACATCAGTTCACCGAGTTCGATGAAATCCGCTACACGGTTGGCTTTGTCAAGCTCCGGGTTCATTTCGTTTATAGCACCCGGAATGCGGACGTCTGACCAGAACTCTTTTTTCAGTTCACGGATCTCCTGGATCGCCTGCTGCAGTCCCTGGGCATTACGGGCCATCCCGCATTTGTCCCACATGATCTTGCCGAGTCTTTTATGGAAGCTTTCGACGGTCTGTTTGCCCTTGATGTTCATGAGCCTGCTGATGGTGTCAGACACTGACTTTTCAGCTTCATCGAACGCGGGGTGATTCGTTGGGATAGCGTTCGTCCTGATCTCATCTGCGAGGTAGTTACCAATAGTATACGGTATCACGAAGTAGCCGTCGGCAAGTCCCTGCATCAGCGCAGAAGCTCCCAGCCTGTTGGCACCGTGATCAGAGAAGTTCGCCTCTCCCATACAATAAAGTCCGGGTACCGTTGTCATAAGTTCATAGTCGACCCACAGTCCACCCATGGTATAGTGTACCGCAGGGTAAATACGCATCGGCAATTCATATGGGTTCTCACCGGTGATCTTCTCATACATATCGAAGAGGTTACCGTATTTCTCTTTCACTACTTCCTTTCCGAGGCGGGTGATGGTTTCCGCTGAGTGATCCTGCAGGTTCCTTTTACTAACTTCAATTTCACCGTAACGCTGGATCGCATCTGCATAATCGAGGTATACCGCCTGCTTCGAGGTTCCCACACCATAACCTGCATCACAACGCTCTTTCGCTGCACGGCTCGCCACGTCACGGGGTACGAGGTTACCAAACGCGGGGTATCTTCTTTCGAGGTAATAGTCCCTTTCTGTTTCAGGAATATCTGAAGGTTTGCGGTTATCGTTCTGCTTCTTCGGAACCCAGATCCGGCCGTCGTTCCTTAATGATTCCGACATCAGGGTCAGCTTGCTCTGGTGATCACCGCTAACGGGGATACATGTCGGGTGGATCTGTGTGAAACAGGGGTTCGCAAAGTAGGCACCCTTGCGGTGTGCTTTCCAGGCTGCTGTTACGTTACAGCCCATTGCATTCGTACTGAGATAAAACACGTTTCCATATCCGCCGGAACATAACAGTACGGCATGACCGAAATGTCTTTCGAGTTTACCAGTTACCAGGTTCCGTACAATGATGCCTCTTGCTTTTCCGTCGATCACTACCACGTCGAGCATTTCGTGGCGGTTGTACATGGTCACGTTTCCGAGGGCTACCTGGCGCTCGAGCGACTGGTAAGCACCGATCAGGAGCTGTTGCCCGGTCTGGCCTGCGGCGTAGAAGGTACGCTGTACCTGTGTTCCACCGAATGACCTGTTGCTGAGCAGTCCGCCGTACTCGCGTGCAAACGGAACACCCTGTGCAACGCACTGGTCAATAATATTGGCACTTACTTCAGCAAGGCGGTGCACGTTGGCTTCCCTTGCGCGATAGTCGCCTCCTTTAATAGTATCATAGAAAAGACGGAAGACAGAGTCACCGTCGTTCTGGTAGTTCTTTGCTGCATTGATTCCTCCCTGTGCGGCAATGCTGTGGGCACGGCGCGGGGAATCCTGGAAACAGAATGCTTTTACTTTGTAACCTAACTCACCGAGTGACGAGGCCGCCGACGCGCCTGCCAGTCCTGTTCCTACAATAATCACTTCCAGCTTTCTCTTATTCGCAGGGTTCACCAGTTTACAGTGCCCCTTGAATTCGGTCCATTTCTGATCGAGCGGGCCTGCGGGAATTTTTGAGTTGAGCATATTTCGAAAATTAGACAGGTTTTGTTTGGTATTAATCGCTGAATGAACGGAGAAGTAACTTAATTATGATATCCTACCCAGTCAAAATAAACGGCGATTGGCATGAGAATAAACAACAGTGTAACGATAATCGTGAAACCGTAACCCAGGCTTGTCAGCATCAGGTTGTATTTTTTGTTGTGCACACCGATTGAGCGGAAGGCGCTCTGGAAGCCGTGTGCAAGGTGGTAAGCAAGTGAAATACAGCCAAGCACATAAATGACCACAACCAGTGGTTCTTTGAAGACGATCAGCATTTCCTTGAACATGTTATGCATTTCAACACCACGGTAAGAAACGGGTTCAAGTGATTCAGTGAAGCGTGCCTTCACCCAGAAATGCGCGAGGTGAATAACGAGGAACAGTAGGATGAGTGTTCCAAGCAGCCCCATAGACCTGCTGTACCACTTACTGCCACGGTTACCCATTTTCACATCATAACCTACCGAGCGGCTGCCACGGTTTTTTGCTTCAAGCACATAACCCTGCACGATGTGAAGAATGATGCCGAGGAACAGCACATATTCCAGGAGACGGATAACTACCATCGAACCCATGAAATGTGCGGCGATGTTGAACATGGTACCATCATCCGCCGGATTGAAAATCGACAGGTCTGCAAACATGCATGCATTTACACCCACATGAATAATAAGGAAACTGATCAGGAACAAACCGGTAAGACCCATTACGAATTTCTTGCCAACCGATGAGGTGAAGAAGTCAGACCATTTCATACGGAGCTACAGTTTAAAAATTTGCACAAAAATAGTTAGCAAAGTCATAGGAAAGTCATATTACGCGAAAATTCAAAAGTCAAAAGTCAAAATGAAGGCAAAAACCTGCATCCTGCGGACATTCCAGGTCGGATAATGTTTCCCGCAATTACAGTTAAACATGCTGCTTTCACAGGCATATATAATGTAACTGTCATGCGAACCTGTGTTGAAACTTATGAAGTACCGCAAAAAAAAATGGTCCCGGATGGGACCACTTTGAATAAGCAATTGGTTGGTTCTTACCACTTGTCAACTTCTTCGTCGTTTCCTGCAGCAGGTTCAACTGCAGTATCTACGATCGGGGCGGCGGCAACAGCTACAACTGCTGCGTTCCTTTCCAGGCTTTCGATCACTTCCCCACCTTCTTCAATGTTGTCGTGGTTATATGCATCAAAATCAAAATCCGGCATGAGGTCAGTCTTTACATAATCAACTGCTTCTGTGAGCGCTTTCAGAAACTTGTTGAAGTCTTCTTTGTACAGGAAGATCTTGTGCCTGTCATAACCATTGTCATCAAACTTCTTACGGCTTTCTGTAATGGTCAGATAGTAATCATTGCTACGGGTCGCTCTTACATCAAAAAAATATGTTCTTCTTTTCCCTGCTCTGATGCGCTTGCTGTAAACGCTCTCCATCTTTTTGTCGTTATTCTCGTACGCCACCGTTGTTGTGTTTTTGCTGTTTAATTATGTAGAAGCAAATAAAGGGGTTGTTTGTGAATTTGCAAAACTTTTACAAAACTTTTATACAGGAAAAGTGTTTTCCCTATACTTTTTCTTATTATTCGCTCTCTTCCGGCTCTTCCTGCTGGTGTTCATATAAGTAATTATAATATCCCTTGACGCGAATCAACTCTTCATGGGTGCCCATCTCCGTTATTTTGCCGTCATCCATCACAATGATCCTGTCGAAAGCGAACAGTGAGAAGATCCTGTGCGTGATGATGATTGCTGTCTTGTCCTGCAGGTAAGTATACAGGTTACCAATGATCTGCTTTTCTGTCTTTGCATCCACTGCGCTCAGGCAGTCATCAAAGATGATTATTCCCGGATCTTTTACCAGTGCCCTGGCTATACTGATGCGTTGTTTCTGGCCGCCGCTCAGTGTAACGCCTCTCTCTCCTATTATCGTTTCATACTTGTTGCTGAAGCCTTCGATCTCCCTGTCCACACTCGCTGCCATGGCGGCTTTCACCACATCCTGCGATGAAAAGTCGTCGAGCCCGAAGCCGATATTATTACGGATCGTATCACTGAAAAGAAATACATCCTGCGGTACATAACTCACTTTGCTGCGCAGGTGCTGCAGGTTGAATTTCCGGATGTCTGTTCCATCGATTTCTATCGTTCCTGAGTCCGGGTCAAACATCCGCAACAGCAATTGTGCAAGTGTCGTTTTACCACTGCCGGTGCGACCGATGATCGCTATCTTCTCTCCCTGCCTGACAGAGAGACTGAAGTCAGAAACCGCCTTGATGCCTGTTTGCGCATAAGTGAAATTTACTTGATTGAAATCAATATTTCCACTGATCGGCGAGGTTAGTGCCGCCTGCGGCTGGCGGATATCGGGCTTCAGTTCCAGGAATTCGTTTATCCGCTTCTGTGAAGCTGCGGCCCGCTGGATCATGCTGGCTGTCCACCCGATTGCACTCACCGGGAACGTCAGGATGTTGATATACATTACGAACTCTGCAAGTGTACCGGTAGTGACGCCGCTTCCCGGTTGCATGGCATAGATACCGCCTACGAGAATGGTAATCAGTGTACTCAGTCCGATCATCAATGCCATGGATGGAAAATAAATTGCTTCCACTTTGGCGAGACCAATAGCATTCGCCCGGTAGTCCTCACTGTTTTCCGCAAAATATTTCTGCTGTGCTTTTTCCTGCACGAATGACTTGATCACGCGTATACCCGAATACGATTCCTGTGCTGTTGTGGTCAGTTCCGACAACAACCTCTGAATCCGTTCGCTCCTGCGGTGGATGATGGTATTTACCAGGTAGATGGTGAGTGCAAGCAGCGGCAGCGGCGAAAGTACAAGCAGCGTAAGTTTGGGGTTGGTCCTGAACATATAGAACACACTGAAGCCTATCGTGAATGCCAGGTTAATCAAGTACATGACCGCGGGGCCCACATACATTCTCACGCGGCTCACATCTTCCGTGATCCGGTTCATGAGGTCGCCCGTGCTGTTGCGTTTATAAAAGCCCAGGTCAAGCTGCTGGTAATGGGCATAGATCTCATTCTTCTGGTCGAATTCAATATGCCTGCTCATCACAATGATCGTCTGCCTCATCAGGAACATAAAAAAGCCGCGAAGGATGGCAAGCAGCAGCAGGGTAACCCCGCAGAGGATAACGAGGCTGGAAAAGTTTACATCGTTTGTAAAGCTTACGATCGATTTAACCAGCGGATCATATGCGTGTATGCTCTTACGGGGAGAATAACCAGGCAGCTGCTTTTCCACTGCATCGATCACAAAGCCGGTGATCTGTGGCGCCAGGATACTGAAATAGTTCGAGATAAGGATAAACAGAATGCCCAGGATCAGTCTCCACCGGTACTTCCAGAAATATTTATTTAACGACGAAAGGTGCTTCATGGAACTGCGAAACTAAGGAATAAAAAGCGGGGAAGCCGGGGTCAGCACCGGCAGCGCATTTCCTTTGGAATCGAATAAGGTGCAGTTATCCCAGGAACTGCCCTGGCCCCACTGGTCGCGAAGCCTGCTGGTGATCCAGGCTGGCTCCCAATACATCATACCACTTCCGCCGCCTTTGCGGATCGCAGCAACAAGATCACGGAGATATGCTGCCTGGCCGGCTACAGTTGCGGGGTAGCCCGGAACTGTATCTGCACCATTTATCACATTCGGGTATGCATCTGCGTTATCTGCTGTATATGGATACGCTGTTTCAACGATCATCACTTTCTTCTGATGCCTTTCGCGCAACATGGCGATCGTATCGGTAAACGCTGACCAGGAATTGACAGCAGACCACTTGCTGTAATGTGAAAGGCCGATTATCTCAAAATCTCTCACCCCTTCCTGTTCAAGTTGCTGCATCCAGTGGCCTGCAAACTGAAGCTGTGCCACATGAAGAATGATATTGATGTGGACAGCATGAGAAGCTGAAAAATCACGTACTGCTTTGATGCCAGCGGAAACCACGGATGCGAAGGGCTTCCAGCCATTGACGGAGACTTTACCGGTTGGGAACAGCATTCCGTCGTTGGTCTCGTTTCCGACCTGGATCATTTCGGGCGTGAGTCCCTTTGCATGAAGTGTTTCGAGTACCCCCAGGGTATACCGGTAGACAGAATCGCCAAGTACAGCTGGAGAAAGACCTTTCCATGCATCCGGCGTTGCCTGCTTGTGCGGATCTGCCCAGTCGTCTGAATAGTGAAGGTCCAGGTTCACTTTCATGCCTGCCGACTTCGCCCGGCTGATGGTACGCGTTACATCGGCAAGGTCGCCATACATTTTTCCTTCGTTAAGGGCCGCGGTCCACTTCGGGTTATGCCATAGCCGCACCCTCACGGTATTGAAGCCTGCAGACCGGAAAATGGTGAACGGATCGGTTTCACGGCCAGCCAGGTAATACCTGCCGCCATGATCCTGCACCTGGTTCACATACGAAAGATCTGCCCCGCTGGTAAATTCCGCGGCGGCGCCAGGTGCGTTGCCGCGGTCTACCTTCGAATGGCAGGCAGTGATGGACAGAACCATGATAATCAGCGCATAAGGATGGGTGTGCAACCGCTTTTTCATGAATTGAAATTAACGGTCATCCACATATGTTGAAAACTTCTCTTTTGACTGCTGTAAAAAGAGAGTATTTTAAAGCAGTTTATGGACAGCCACTACTCAACGCTCAGGACTATCTACGAGATCGTAAAGGACGACCCCGATCCTACCAGCTACCCGTGCAAGCCGGCGCAGATCATCGTGAGGCAATTCCTGCCCTGGGATACGATCCTGGTTAATATCAGGAAACTTGACGAGGAAGGAATGGTCAGTCTCCAGCAATACGACCGGTTTACTATCGTACGGCTGACAGCCCTCGGGATGAAAAAGGCAAGAGCAAACGGTTCTTCCGCCATCCGCAGGAGCCAGGACTAAACAATCAGCCTCCTCCCAAAGAGCGATACAGCCCTACTTTCGTCTGTAACATCTGAAGGCGCGTCCTCACCTGTTCCAGTTCCGCGTCCAGCACACCTTTCTGGGCAGTAATTACTTCAAGATAACTCGCATAACCACTGATGTAAAGGTCATTGGCAGTACGCAATGCTGCTTCCAGTACCAGGAATTCCTTCTGTTTCATTTCATACTGCGATTGCTGGTTCCTCCAGTTACTGATACCGGTATTAATTTCGAAAAAGGCATTGAGCAATGTTTTCCGGTAGGTTTCGAATGCGGATCGCTGTTGGGCGGAAGCAATTCCAAAATTGGTCTTCAGGATACGGCGGTTTAGTACCGGCGCCGTAAGTCCACCTACAATTCCCAGCGCAGCTGATTCAAGACTGAACCATTTGGAAATATTGAAGCTGTTCAGTCCTGCATACGGCATTATGGTGAGGGCAGGCAGGAAGGCTTTCTTAACCGCAATCACATCTGCTTTACTGGCTTCCAGCAACCATTCCGCTTCCTGCACATCGGGCCTGCTATTGATCACTTTCGCGGGCACACCGGTCTCCACAATTTCAGGAGCAAGTGCCAACACTTTACCCGAGCGTACGATGGTACCTTCATAGCGGCCACACAAAAAGTTAAGTTCGTTTTCTATGGCGCTGACCTGGCGCCTGGTGATGAATTCCATCGACTTCGTGCGCACGAGCTGCGCTTCGAATTGCAAAACGGCAAGTTCGGTCGCGCGGCCTGCAGACTTCTGGATCCGCACCATGTCAAGAGCCTGCTGTTGCAGCCGGATATTCTTCAGCAGGATCTCCAGCTCACGGTCCAGCGACACCAGCTCGTAATAAAGGGACGCGGTGTGCGCAACCAGCTGCGTACTTACAAAACGACGACCTTTTTCAGCAGCCAGCAACCTCGACAGCGCGGCCTTCTTTTCCGACTTCATACGGCCCCAGAGATCAATCTCCCAGCGGCTCCGGATCCCTATGAACAGGTCGGGAGTGGGATCGGGAATCCGCTGGTCCTTATCGATGTTCGGGGAAAGATTCGTGTCGAAATTACCCACACCATTCAGGGTGTACTTTCCGTACCTGTCATAACTACCCGAAAGCACACCATCAAAGGTCGGGAGGAAGGCTGCGCGTCGTTGCAGAACCTGTTGGTGCATGATCTCCACCTGCTGTAAGGCGAGCTGCTGGTCGGGGTGATTCTCCAGTACTTCCGAAATCAGCTGCACTAAAAATTCATCGGTATAAAACTTCTGCCAGCCGGTTTGCCCGGAAGACACTGTGTCTGCAGGTAAACTGTCCGTCACAAAAGCTGCAGGCAACTTTGCCATGTCCGGCGTTGCCGGCAACTGCGGAGTACGGCACGCCGCAACTGAAAAGATAACACAGGATCCAATCAGCGACCACTTCAATATTTTACGCATCACCATCTACTTGTAAATTTTCGGTTACGGGTTGTTGTTTGGTTTTAACCATCGAGGCAAACAGGAAATAAAGTCCTGGTATGACCAGCACACCAAAGATTGTCCCGATCAGCATTCCCCCTGCTGCTGCTGTTCCGATCGAGCGGTTGCCCATTGCACCTGCTCCATTCGCCATACACAGCGGCAGGAGCCCGGCGATGAATGCAAAGGAAGTCATAAGGATCGGCCTTAACCTGCTGACGGCTCCTTCGATCGCAGATTGAAACACGGATACTCCCTGCTGCCTGCGCAGGATGGCAAACTCCACGATGAGGATGGCATTCTTGCCTAAAAGCCCGATCAGCATCACCAGTGCCACCTGGGCATAAATGTTATTCTCCAGTCCCAGCAGGTACAGTGAAAAGAAGGCTCCAAAGATCCCTGCGGGTAACGAAAGCAAAACGGGCAGCGGCAGCAGGAAACTTTCATATTGCGCTGCAAGCAGCAGGTATACAAACAACAGGCAGATAAGGAAGATCATCACCGCCTGGTTCCCTGAAAGGATCTGTTCGCGTGTCATCCCGCTCCATTCATAACTGTAGCCGCGCGGGAGTTTAGACGCCACATCCTGGATGGCAGCAATCGCATCACCGGAACTGTATCCTGGCGCGGCATCACCGTTCACCATCGCCGACGTATACATATTGTACCGGGTCAGCTGCTCCGGACCGTAAACCCTTTCCAATGTAACGAATGTGGAATATGGCACCATTTCATTCCGGTCGTTCTTTACATACAGGTCAAGGATATCCTCCGGGTTCTTCCTGTACTGCGGGTAGGCCTGCACCATCACCTTATACATCTGGCCGAAGCGGATGAAGTTTGTTGCATAGAAGCTTCCCAGTAGTGTCTGCAATGTGCTCATCGCATTATCGACCGTCACTCCTTTTTTAGCCGCCATTTCATAATCGACATGAAGCATGTATTGCGGGAAGCTCGGGTCGAAGCCTGTAAAGGCATCACTGATGGCGGTTGATTCCCGCAAGGCAGCAAGGAATTCATTTGTCACTTTCGCTGTCTGCTGCAGGTCGCCGGTACCGGTTTTGTCGAGCACACGCAATTCAAAGCCACTGGCATTTCCAAAACCCGGGACTGTTGGCGGCGGGAAGAACTCAATTTTTGCGTCGTGAATATGTTTTGTTTTTTCGCGCATGGTTTCCATCAGGTCTTGAACGGATTCCTTTCTCTCATCCCAAGCCTTCAGGTTGATCATTCCCATTCCGTAAGACGCGCCGGCAACATCATTCATGAGGCTGAAACCTGCGAGCGTGGCAACGGTCTCAACGGGTTGCAATGAATCCGCAACGCGCTGGATCTCGTCAAGCACTTTCTCCGTACGTTCAACAGTTGCACCTGGTGGCGTGGTCACATTCACATAGATCATTCCCTGGTCTTCAGTCGGAATAAATCCTGATGGCAGGATCCGCGTGATCCCGAAAGTAGCGGCACAGAATACAAGCAGCAGGACCAGCGTAAGCCCCTTGCGCGCCGCCATCTTGGCGATCAGTGTTGAATAGCCCAGTTCGGTTTGTTCATATCGCCGGTTGAAGCCTTTGAAGAACCGGTTGATGAGTCCCTTTTCCTTTACCACCTGGTGCCTTAGCAACAGGGCACAAAGCGCAGGTGTGAGCGTGAGCGCATTGATCCCTGAAATCACAATGGAAATAGCGAGCGTAATGGAGAACTGCCGGTAAAAGACGCCGACGGGACCTGACAGGAAAGCTACCGGGATAAACACCGCAGACATCACCAGTGTAATGGCAATGATCGCCCCGCTGATCTCCTTCATGGCGCTGATACTTGCTTCCATTGGCGGAAGATGTTCCTTCTCCATTTTCACGTGCACTGCTTCCACCACAACGATGGCATTATCCACAACAATACCAATTGCGAGTACGAGCGCGAATAATGTCAACAGGTTTATCGAAAATCCTACTGCCTGCATAAATGCAAGAGTACCGATCAATGCCACAGGCACAGCCAGGGCGGGAATCAACGTGGAACGAAAATCCTGCAGGAAGATGAATACAACTATAAAAACAAGAATGAATGCTTCCACCAGGGTCTTGATCACTTCATGGATGGATGCGTCAAGGAAGCGGGAAACATCATAGGCCATGTTGTATTCCATGCCGGGGGGAAAGCTTGTTGTTTTCAGTTCTGCCATCCTGGCCTTTACAGATTCAATTACATCGCTTGCGTTTGAACCGGGCCTTTGCTTCAGCATGATGGAAGCGGCAGGACGACCATCCGTCTTCGATACCATGCTGTAGGTCATGGCACCGAACTCGATATCCGCAACTTCTTTCAGTCGTAACAGGGAACCATCTTCCTTCGAACGGATCACTACATTTTCATACTGCCCGGGCTCGTAGAATTTACCGGTGTAACGCAGTACATATTGCAATGGCTGGGTCTCCTTACCGGAGCTCTCGCCCACTTTTCCCGGCGCTGCTTCTATGTTCTGGTTGCGAAGTGCCTGCACCACTTCATCAGCTGACACATTGTAAGCAAGCATCTGGTCAGGCTTCAGCCACACACGCATCGAATACTCCTTCTGCCCCATGATCTCCACGAAACCAACGCCATCGATCCTTTTAAGTTCCTGCAGGATATTGATGTCTGTAAAGTTGTAAATGAAGTCCTCGTCGGCAGCAGGATCACTGCTCATCACGTTCAGGTAAAGCAACATGCTGTTCACTTCCTTCTCCGTCGTAACACCGGCTTTGATCACTTCTTCTGGTAGTTCATCAAGGATGGTGGTCACGCGGTTCTGCACGTTCACGGCCGCGAGGTCAGGGTCAGTACCGACTTCAAAGAATACCTGGATCAGTGTGTTGCCGTTGTTGCTCGAAACGGATGACATGTACGTCATGCCAGGAACGCCATTGATGGCCCTCTCAAGCGGGGTGGCTACGGCTTTCGCGCATACCTCGGCGTTGGCGCCGGTATATTTTGCACTAACCACAACTGAGGGTGGCACGATATCGGGAAACTGTGTTACGGGCAACTGGAACAGTGCCAGCAAACCGAGCAGGGTAATGAAAATAGAGATCACCAGCGACAGCACCGGCCGCCGGATAAACATTTCTACCATGGGAAAAAAATTAAAGCTTTACAACAGTGTAGCGGGGTTTGATCACCATGCCGTCGCGCAGGTGCTGAATGCCTTCATAAACGATCTTGTCGCCGGCCTTGAGACCCGAGGCAACGATATAGGAGGAAGCCAATCTCCGTTCAGGCTCGAAACTGCGCTGCCTGATCCGGTTGCTGTTATCGACGACAAAAACAAAGTGTTTGTCCTGGACTTCAAACACCGACTTCTGCGGCACGGTCACAATATCGTGAGCCGCATTGCTGAGTTTAACCCGGCCGGTCGCACCGTGTTTAAGGATCCTGTCAGGATTGGGAAATTTTGCCCTGATGGCCAGTGAACCGGTGCTTCTATCGATCTCTCCTTCGGTAGTTTCTATCTTTCCTTTACTGTCATAAGGCAGACCGTCTGCCATGATCATCTGCACGGTGCTGTTGCCACCGAGCTTTTCCTGGTCATTACGCGCAAGGTCCAGGTATTCTATTTCTGAAACCTTGAAATACGCATACACAGCATGGTTATCCGAAATGGTTGTGAGCAATGTGCCTTCGTCGAGTAAACTGCCGACTTTCAATGGCATCCTGTTTACGATTCCGTCGAAGGGCGCACGGATTGCAGTATAAGAGAGCTGCAACTCCGCGAGTTCGCTGGCTGACAATGCCTCCCTGATCTTCGCCTGCTCAGCCATTAGCTTTACTTCGGCTAATTTGAGTTCGGAAGAAGTCAGCACATTTTTTTCTACAAGTAGCTTCACGCGTTTTACTTCCAGCTCAGCAGCCTGGGCATCGGCGTGCGCATTGGCCAGCTGGGCCTTGCTTTTTGCAACCGCGTTGGAGTACTCGTCGCCATTGATACGAAAAAGCACTTCGCCTTTTTTAACGATGGCACCTTCATCTACCAGGATCCTGTCGAGGAAGCCTTTTACTTTGGCCCTGATCTCCACATGCTGAACAGCCTGGATATTGGCGACATATCCTGTATACAACGTGGTATCAGAATCTGCAAGGTTAATTACGGGAATTTCGGGAACGTCTTTAGTATTGTTTTCTGCTGAATTTGCTGTACATCCTGCGATGGCAAAGAATACGAGCCACCGGAGGGATCGAAATGAACCGCTCATGAAATGAATTTGATGTGATCAATAGGTTGAAGCCGGGCTATGCAACCGATGATCAGAAAGGCTTGAGGCGGAACAGGAAACCAACAAAATCCGGTGAGTAAGAATGATGGGTTGCCGGTATAGGCGGAAAGACGAATTGACGAAGTGTTGAAAAAGTTGGCGGACAAAAATCAGGATTGGAACGCAGGTTAACGTGGCGGACAAAAGCAACATGAAGTGCTTCAGGAATTGACTCACCAAAGATAATATTCAGCTTGCTGACCATTTCTCCCTTACAGAATTCACTCCAGTCAACGGACTGCGATTGGGAAGCCTTCACAGCATTCGCAGGGATACAGCATAACAGCCATCCGATCGAGCCAACCAGTGTGATAAGCCTGCAAACCCTCTTATTGAACGCAAATGACATTTCCTGTGGCTGGCGATTTTTTTACATCGCAAAGGTAGATGTATTGATTACCGCACTGGTTGCGCACACATTAAAAAGGCCTTAAAATAAGCTAACAACTGTTATGAATAACCGAGAATTTGTTAACGTCTTTTAGCAAAAAACCAATCAAGGAAATCAGGTTCAGCAAATGCATTATCCCAGCTGTTATGATTTACATCGGGATACTCCACGTATTGCACGGATGCGCCCAGTTCCTTAAGCCGGCCGAGCATTGCGCGCGACAGGTCTACTGACACAAGAGCATCATCTTCCCCGTGGAAAATCCGGAAGGGAACATTAGCAGCCTGCTTGTTATACGCTTTGGTATCACCGCCACCGCAGATCGGTGCTGCAGCTGCAAATAGTTTGGGTTCGCGGTAAACAGCTTCGAATGTGCCCATGCCACCCATCGACAGGCCGGTGATATAGATTCGTTTTTTATCCGCTTTACCGTCATTGATGAATGTTTTGGTAAGCTCAATTGCCGACCGCAGCGGTGGCGTTATTTGTGAGGACGCATAATCAAATGCAATAGTGAGCGGCTGTGTAGACCTGTCGATCTGTACGGAACTCCAGTAACTGTTTTCCGGGCATTGCGGAAATAGGATGATCGCGGGATATTTGCTCCTGTTGCTGTCGGCCAGGAACAGTTTACCCCCATGCGTCAATTGCTTCTCATTGTCGTTCCCCCGTTCGCCGGCTCCGTGCAGGACCAGCATAAGCGGGTATTTCTTCCCCGGATCGTAATTGACCGGGTACAACACCCGGTAAAGCAGGGTATCGCCATGTGAGCTGACAAATTCTTTCTTTTCAAATTGGGAAAGGTCCTGGGCTGAGACAGGTGAGGTAACGGCCATGCACAGGAGTATAAGTACCAGCAGGTTTCGCATAACAATCATGTATATACTCTTAAAGATAGTGCCTTGGGATCAAAATATGATCTCTGCATTTCCGCCTACCGGGAAGCCCTGGCAGGTCAGCACCCGGCCACGGGCGATCTCATCTTCCATCAAAACTTCATTGTAAGCCATCCAGATCTTACCGCTGATGCAGGTGGCAGCACAACTACCGCAGCGGCCGGCTTCGCAGCTGTAGGGCAGTTCAATGCCTTTGTCTTTTGCCGCGCCAATAATGCTTTTGGGATACTGCACAATCAACCTGTGCACGTCGTGCTGGAAATGAATGATTACTTCATGGGGATCACTATCCGGAGGACGGGGAACGACAAGGCGGGGTAAGGTGCTGAAATTTTCCTTCAGGATATTCGCAGCCTGGATTGCCTTTCCAAGCAGCGTTATCGTGATCGTTTGCATGTAATCCTGCGGACCGCAGAGGTAGAACAACACTTTATTATGGTCAGCGATCACGTGTTTTTCCAGCAATTGCAGCAACAGCCATTTGCTGAGCCGGCTTTCATACACATTGAATTTGTTGCTGAAAAGGAAGCGCGTATGCATTCGCGCAGGAAATCTTTCCTCGAGATCTTTCAGCATTTCATAAAAAATGGCGTCTTCCCGGGTCCGGTTACTGAAGATCAGCAACACTTTGCTCGTGGTGGTAAACAACAATGTTTTGATCAGTGAAAAACAGGGTGTGATGCCGCTTCCTGCCGCAAGAAATACATATTGCTCTACGGTATCGGGAATATCGGGAAGCTGGAAAAATCCCGATACACCTGAAGTAAACAGGATATCACCTTGCACAGCTTCATAGACCAACCACCTGGAGAATTCACCGTTATCGACCTTTTTAACGGTTATGGTCATGGGTTCATCCAGGCCTGGTGCAGAAGAGAAGGAATAGGACCTTCTCTTCTCACCATGCGCTGTATAAAAGACGAGCGTAATGAACTGGCCTGGGCGGTATTGCGGCTGCCAGCCATCAAGCGGCTCCAGCACGAAGCTTTTGGCGTCTTTTGCTTCAACTATTATTTTGCTTATCCTGACCCGGTTAATTGCCTTTGTACTCATCAGGCCGAAGATACCAAGAGTAGTTACTGCGTCAAAGACTCACGCCTCTTTTCCATGGAATGAAATCATCCTGGTTCAGTCGCACCGCACTTGGAATTACTTCCCCGCTTGCAGCTTTGATACAATATTCCAGGATCTCCTCTCCCATCTGCTCGATGCTCTTTTCCCCGGTGATGATCGGACCGGTGTCGATATCGATGATATCCGGCATCCGTTTGGCGAGCGCCGAATTGGTAGAGAGCTTGATCGTGGGACAAACCGGGTTGCCGGTTGGTGTACCCAGTCCTGTGGTAAACAGGATCAGAGTTGCACCGGAAGCCGCTTTGCCTGTTGTAGCTTCCACATCATTACCCGGTGTACATACGAGGCTCAATCCCGGCCTTACTGCAGGCTCTGTATAGTCGAGCACATCCACGACAGGAGATGTACCACCTTTCTTGGCGGCGCCGGCGCTTTTGATCGCATCGGTAATGAGACCGTCACGGATATTGCCGGGCGATGGGTTCATGAAAAAGCCGGAACCTGACTGGTGTGCCAGTGCGTCGTACGACTGCATCAGGCGCATGAACTTCCGGGCAGTAGTTTCATCCACACTGCGGTCGATCATTTCCTGTTCGGCTCCACAGAGCTCAGGAAACTCAGCTAGCAACACTTTCGCACCAAGTGCGGCAAGCAGGTCAGAGCAATAGCCCACAGCCGGGTTCGCAGAGATGCCGCTGAAACCATCACTGCCACCGCATTTCACCCCTACGCAAAGTTTATCCAGTGATGCAGGTTCGCGCTCCAGCCTGTTGATCTGCTGCAGACCTTCAAATGTTGTCCTGATCGCATCGCTGATCAGTTGTGATTCGCTTACCGACTGCTGCTGTTCGAACACCAGCAAGGGTTTATCGAACCCGGGATTCAGCTCTTTTATTCCTTCGAGTAATTCTTTTGTTTGCAGGTGCTGGCAACCGAGACTGAGAATCGTTACACCACCCACGTTGGGATGGTTCGCATATGCGGCGAGCAGTTTTCCGAGCACGGTAGAGTCCTGGCGGATGCCACCGCAACCGCCGTCGTGGTTCAGGAACTTGATGCCATCCACATTGGGAAAGAGGCGTTCCTGTGACACTTCACCCGAGGGTGCAAAGCTGATGCTGCCCAGGTCGTCACCCTTCTTTACCGCTTCAGCCAGCAAATGGGTATAGCGCTTATACTTGTCAGTTACACCATATCCCAATTCATTTACCAGGGCCTCACGGATCACGTCGAGGTTGCGGTTCTCGCAGAAAACGGTTGGAATGAAAAGCCAGTAATTGGCTGTGCCGACGCGACCGTCACTCCGCCTGTACCCATTGAATGTCCGGCCTTCGAACTTAGAAACATCGGGAGAATGCCAGCTGTATTTTACGCCGCGGTAGTCATACGGATCTGCAGCATGTTTCAGGTTCTCGGTAGTAAGCAGTCCGCCTTTAACTATAGTTACCTGCGCCTTCCCCACCAGCACGCCGTACATATGTACCGGATCTCCGGCATTCAGTTCGTGGAGGGTAAGTTTATGTTTTGCGGGAATATTATCTTTTAACTCGATCGTGTCGCCGTTCCACTCGATGATCATTCCCTTTGGGAGATCAGCGAGCGCCACCAGCACATTGTCTGACGGATGTATTTGCAGTACACTCTGTTTCATGGTAAGGTTGATTAGTAGTCTATTACTTTATCTAAATGAACATAACCGCCATCCACGTGGATGAGCTGGCCGGTGGTATGGCTTGACCTATCTGACAACAGGAATGCGGTCGTGTTGGCAATCTCTTCCGTAGTGGTCATCCGGTTTCCGAGCGGGATTCGCTTCGTGATTCTTGCCAGGGTTGCTTCCGGGTCGGGTACAGTTTCGATCCAGCTGGCATACTGGGGTGTCCAGCATTCCGCTACCACAATAGCGTTGACCCGGATGCCGTATTTCAGGAGCTCTACAGCCCACTCACGGGTCAGGGCATTTCTGCCACCGTTTGACGCTGCATAGGCAGAAGTATTGCCCTGGCCGGTTTCAGCTGTTTTGCTGGTGATATTGACGATAGAACCCTTTGATTCAATCAGGGAAGGAAGGGAATATTTCACCACCAGGTAGTAGTGGATGAGATTGCGGTGCAGGGAAGCAACAAAATCTTCGTAAGAGCCGCTCTCCAATCCTACTCCATCATTCTTACCGGCGTTATTCACTACACCGTCGATCCTGCCGAATTCTTTCAATACGGCATCAACTGCCATTTTACAATCTTCGGGAACTGAAAGTTCTGCGGTAACCGTAAACACTTTGTTCCCATTGGCTTTAAGCTCATCAGCAAGCCGCTGGTTATCCTTTGCGTCGCGACCGATGATCACAGGAATAGCACCTTCGGCTGCAAGCAGCCTTACGATTCCTTCACCAATTCCCTTGGCACCACCGGTTACCAGGATTATTTTATTTTGTAAAGAGAGGTCCATATTTCTAGTTATAGTCTGTAAAATTTTTGTGCATTGCCACCAAAGATCGCCGCTTTTTCTTCGCTTGAAAATGAAGAGAAATAATCCGCTGTCAGGGTGACCACCTGGCTGTAGGATCCGGCAACCAGGCACACGGGCCAGTCCGAACCAAATAACAACCGATCGGTGCCAAAGGTTGATGTGACCGTGTCCAGGGCCGGGCGGAAATCAGCGGCAGTCCACTGTTTCCAGTCGGCTTCCGTGATCATGCCCGATACTTTGCAATACACATTTTCGAGGTCTGCAAATCGTTCCATTTCTTTTTTCCAGTTCCCGAGATCGCCGCTTTTAATAGCCGGTTTCGCCAGGTGATCAATAACGAATGACTGGTCGGGGAATTCTTTGCATAACGTCCATGCATATCCCAACTGGTCAGGATAGATGAGAATGTCATACGTGAATCCATATTTCCCCAGCAGCCCTATCCCGTTTTTGAATTCCGGCGTCAGCATCAGGTCGCGCTGCTTTTCACCCTGCAGGATGTGACGGAAGCCTTTAATGACAGGGATGGATTGATAATATTGTAGCCTTCTTTCGATCGTCTCTGACCGCAGGTCTACCCAGCCCACCACGCCTTTGATGAAAGGGTTGTTTGCTGCGAGCACGGAAAGAAAACGGGTTTCTTCCTCGCTCTGGTCGGCCTGTACGGCAACGCATCCGTCTATTCCTTCTGCCTTTAGTAATGGCTCCAGGTCGGATGGAAGAAAGTCACGGGCGATCACACTCATGCTGTCATCGATCCAGCTGTCGCGAACCGGGTCAAAGGTCCAGAAATGATTGTGTGCATCAATTCTCAGCATATGCCACCACGGTTTGCTTGGATACGCCCAGCCCGTCAATTCCCAGTTCCATTATGTCGCCCGGTTTCAGGTATACCTGCGGATTCATCCCGAGTCCCACACCGGCAGGAGTCCCGGTTGAAATAATATCGCCCGGAAGCAGGGTCATAAACTGGCTGGTATACGAAATCAGGAATGGGATATCAAAGATCAGGTTTGAAGTAGTTCCATTCTGCATGAGCGTATCGTTCACAGTCAGCCACAGCTTTACCTGGTGAATATCGGGGATCTCGTCTTTGGTAACCAGGAAGGGACCAAGAGGTGCAAACGTGTCGCAGCCCTTGCCTTTGTCCCAGGTACCATTCCGTTCCAGCTGGTAAGCCCTTTCGCTTACATCGTTATGCAGGCAATACCCGGCAACATAATTCATGGCGTCTTCCACGGAAACATAGCTGGCCTTCTTGCCGATCACTACAGCCAGTTCAACTTCCCAATCGGTTTTTTCGGAGCCGCGGGGAATTACCACATTATCAAACGGTCCGCAGATCGCTGTAGTTGATTTCAGGAAGATTACCGGCTCGGGCGGAAGATTCGCATTCGTTTCTTTCGCGTGGTCTGCATAATTCAGCCCGATGCAGACGATCTTCGATGGACGTGCAACAGGCGCACCAAAGCGAACTGAGGCCGGGATTTCCGGCAGTGTGTTACCATGACGCTCGAGAATATTTTCGAGTTCAAGCAGTCCACCTGCTGCAAAAAATTTCTCATCGTAATCGTGCACGAATGCCGATACATCATAGTTTTTGTCGTTAATGCATACCCCGGGTAATTCCCTGCCGGGTTCGCCAAATCTTATCAGTTTCATATCAGGTGTTCAGTTTTATAAATCCCCCGTCGATCGGGTAATCAGTTCCGGTAATAAATGAGGCTTCATCTGAGCAGAGGTAAAGGGCAAGGTTTGCGATCTCTTCCGGCTTACCCATGCGGCCTATCGGCTGCGAATGGGAGAGCTTTTCAAACATCTCGGCTTCTTTACCGGGATAGTTCTTGGCGATGAAGCCATCAACGAATGGTGTATGCACACGGGCCGGTGAAATGCTGTTCACGCGGATCTTGTCAGCCAGGTAATCGCGTGCGGCGGAAATGGTCATGGCACTCACGGCACCCTTCGTCATGGAGTAAGCGAAGCGATCCGGCAGTCCTACGTATGCCGCGATCGAGCTCATGTTCAGGATTACACCGCCGCCCTGCTGTTGCATCAACGGGATAGCTGCATACATGCAGTTGTAGACACCTTTCACATTCACCCTGAACAGTCTTTCGAAGTCTGCTTCGGGGGTGTTGGTTACTTTTCCGACATGGGCAACACCGGCATTGTTGATGAGCACATCTACCCTTCCGATCTTGTTGAAGAGTGCAACAACGGCTTGCTGGTCGCTCACGTCGCAGGTGTGGAGATTTGCGTTTCCCTCCAGGTCCTTTAGTTCTTCCTGCAATGCTGGCCATGCGGAATCATTCAGTTCAATAACCTGTACCGATGCACCCTGGCGTGCGAAGGCCAGGGTTGCCGCGCGGCCGATACCACTGGCGCCACCGGTTACAAGTACAGTTTTATTTGAGTAGTCGAGCATAATTAAGTTTTTAGTGTCCTGCGCTGAGGCTTACGACTTCCATTTCTTCTTTTGATTGCGTCCATGCAAACAGGCCCACCACTACAAAACAAACCATCGGCACTAAGTATGCAAGCTGGATATTACCACCGGTCAGGTCAGAAACCTGGCCCATCACGAGTGGGAAGATCGCGCCGCCTACAATGGCCATGATCAGCAGTGAAGAAGCCATCCTGCCTGCAGGGCCGAGGCCTGAAATTCCCAGCGCAAAAATGGTTGGGAACATGATCGACATAAAGAACGGTACAGCCATGAGGCAATACACTGCGGCCGATCCTTTCATAAAGCTGGCGAACAGCAGTAATGCAGAACTGATAGTGGCATATAACAGCAACAGTTTTGCCGGCTTGATGTATCGCATGAAAAATGTGCCGGTGAAACGTCCTGCCATGAAACCGAACATTGCCATAGAAAGCCAGACCGCTGCCTGCTTCTCGGGCAATTCCATTACAAATTTGGAATACCGGATAAAGAAACTGCCGACACAAACCTGTGCGCCGACATAAAAGAATTGTGCGATCACTGCCCAGCGGACTTGTTTGTTCTTAAGAATAGAAAATGAAAATTTATCATCTTCTTCCTTAACGTGGTGTTGTCCGGTTTCTCCTTCCGGCAACCTGACCAGGTAAAAGACAACTGCAAGAACGAGTACCACAACAGCAATAACAAGATAAGGCATCCTGATGGTGTTGGCTTCTGTCTGCAGGTATGCGCTGAGCGTACCCGCAGCCTCCATCTGTGCCAGTTCTTCCTTTGAATGCTCGATGCCACTGAAGATAAACTTGCCACCAATAATTGGTGCGATTACCGCACCAAGACCATTGAATGACTGCGCAAAATTCAATCGTTGCGTTCCGGTATTAGGATCACCGAGCCGGGTTATGTATGGATTAGCGATAGTTTCAAGAAAGGTTGCTCCTGCGGCGATCACAAAAAGCGCCAATAGGAATACGCCATAAGTTCGGGTACCCGCTGCCGGTAAAAATAATAATGCTCCCGCACCATAAAGAACAAGACCCAGGATCAATCCATTTCTAAAACCATATTTGTTCATGAACCAACCTGCTGGCAGGGCGATGCTGAAGTATGCCAGGTAAACCGCAGAGTCGATCAGTGCGGATTGCGTATCACTGAGCTGGCAAGCTTTCTTCAGGTGGGGAATGAGGATCGGGTTGATGTTATGCAAAAATGCCCACAGGAAAAACAGGCAGGTTACCAGGATGAAAGGCAGTAAGTATTGATTCTTTTTCGACATGCAATGACGTTGATGATATGATATTAAGGGGTGTAAAATACAGAGCTCCAATGTTCTCGACATCGTGAAATCTGCCATTTTATCTGCTAAAATTAACCGCACCAAACTATTACAGTTTTCACCTATACGTGTCAGGAATTTCAGAATAATTTAAAAAATATTTTGGTAATTAATCTCAAACCCTAATTTTGCGCCCGGAGAGATGGCAGAGCGGTCGAATGCGGCGGTCTTGAAAACCGTTGACTGTTACAGGTCCGGGGGTTCGAATCCCTCTCTCTCCGCCTTCGCCCACCGAAGCTTTAGCTTAGGTGGGCTTTGCTTTTATAGCAACCAATCTTCTCAGCCGGTGGGCTACGGCGGACGAAGTCCGCTAGTTAAAACAGCTATGCAAGAGAAATCAGTTAAAACACGGTTTTCTAAAAGTAAACCGTGTTTTATTTTTCAGGCATGTATTATGTGTATATTCTTCTTTGTGCGAATGGCGATTATTATAAGGGATGCACCTCTGATTTGAAAGCCAGGATTGCCCGTCACCGGGCTGGCGAGGTTCAGGCAACGGCACAAAATCTGCCTGTACAACTTCTGTTTTATGCCGCGTTTATGGACAAATACAAGGCATTTGCATTCGAAAAATATCTCAAATCCGGCTCCGGCACTGCTTTTCTGAAGAAGCGATTAGTGTAGCTGGCTTCGTCGGAGTTCAAACCTAACTGAGTGTGATCAGAACATGGTCGTTCATACTAATATTGACTATGTCGTTCACGCAAATTCACTACTGTTTCTCCGTGAAATCACTAGTGTTGGCACTAGTCTTTCACTAGTCGGGCTCTGGTGCTTTATGTTTCTGACACTGCTTTTTGACTACTCTTCATTGCTTCTTCATTGCTTCATGAAAGCTTCTTCCACTAGTTGACCATAGTGCCAAAGCGGAAGACAGCATTGTTCCAATGCCAGTCGTTTAACAGTAAATCCCACATGGTTAACTGTAAACCATACAGAAATAGCTAGCCTAAAAAATAAATTTGACAAAACAAATGCAATGAAAACTCTACTATATACGAAGGCGAAGTTTTCCCTGGTATCACTGACTATCATATTCTGCCTGGCATCCTGCGGAACTACAAAACAAGTTCCTTTTAATGCTTCAACAGTTGTGCCGGGAGCCGAAGGAACTGTAAAAGTGAAAAAGGATAAAAACAATAATTATCTAATCAATGTATACATTGAACATCTGGCAGATTCAAAAAAACTCACCCCTGCAAAAAATGCATACGTAGTCTGGCTTGAGACAAAAGAAAACGGCACTAAAAACATCGGCCAGATCCATAGCTCAAGCAGCATGTTTTCAAAAACGAAAAAAGCCTCAATTGAAACAGTGAGTACATTTAAACCCGTAAGAGTCTATATTTCTGCAGAGGACAATGCCGGTACGGAAACTCCGGGCACAATGGTAATATTGACCACGAATTCATTTGATTGAGCCAGGGCGAAAATGGCATTGCAGCGCGTTGGAAGGCTTCTTTGGCAGCCTGTTGTTTTGGCGACAAGATCCTGTCTGCCTCGTAATGAGTACTGCTTTGTTGTCGTTCGTACATGCATAGGAGTTACCGTTCATGCACTTTTCTATGGTGATTGTATAAGCTCCGCTATAAGCTCGCTATATGCTTTCACCGGTGTTTTATGTTCGCGTCACGCACTTTTGTAGTGTATTCTTAGCTTCTTCTTAGCTTCTTCATACGTTCTTCCTATGGTTGCCCTGCTTGAAGCGGCTATTCCCCAGGCCTTCGAAAACAAGTTCTTACCGGGAGGCGTTGCAGGGCTACCTCTCCTGCGCAGCCGGGTAGCTGCCCGGTAATCCTGTTAATTACAGGCAAGGAAAGCCGGCCAGGAGCTCCAAGCAATGAAATTGCCTGGGAGTTTGCCATTGCAGGCTATGTTGGAGAAACCCTCAATGAAATGTCAGATTTCTTCTTCTACGCCTACTCCCCTGTTCATGAACTTGGATGGTTCATGTATCTCTGACCCAGGTGAATTCTATGAAGCAGTAGCATTTCCAAAAAATCTACTTTTACGAATGAATAGTTGCAATTTCGCATAACATAAAGACATACCGTCGTATGGAAAGAATTTTGCTGGTTGAGGACGATATGACGCTTAGCGCAAATATCAGGGACGCACTGTCTGCTGAAGGGTTCTACGTCGAAAGTGCATATGACGGACTGCTGGCGGAAAAGCTGCTGCGGAAGCAGGAGTATGATTGTATTATACTGGACATAAACCTTCCCGGCAAAACAGGATACGCCATCTGTAAGGACTTCAGGAAAATTAATTTAGTCACCCCGGTAATTATGCTAACAGCCTTCAATGAACTGGAAGATAAGATCCAGGGATATGACAGCGGTGCGGACGACTACCTGACAAAACCGTTCTATACAAGAGAATTGTTACTGCGGGTTCAGGCGCTGCTTAAAAGGAGCAAATTCAACGGTGCAGATAAAGCGAATCCAAAGATTACTGCCGGGGATATCGTAATAGACCGGTCCACAAGTAAAGTAACCCGCCAGGGAACGGAAATAAACCTGACTCCCCGGGAATACCAGATCCTTGTGAAACTGGTGTCGTCAAATGGAGAACTGGTATCCAAGAAAGAGCTGATCCGGGAAATCTGGGGAGTAGCGCTCGACTCCAACAGCAACACAATCGAAGTATATATTAACTTTCTCCGTAAGAAGCTGGATAAGCCCTTCGGCAAGGATTCAATAAAAACCAAAATCGGTTTCGGGTATTACTTCGATGAGCATTAGAAAAAAAATACTACTCTATTTCTCCATTGCAGTTGTTCTCCTGACAGGCATTGCATTTTTTTTCGTTTACATCCTATTCTCGCAATACCGGGAAGAAGAATTTCAGCAGCGGCAAAAGGACAAGATCACCACAACATTAAATTTCCTGACACAGGCCAGGGAAATGGATGAAGACCTGATCCAGACAATGGATAAAGTCACCATCCACCACCTCTATGATGAAAAGCTGCTGATCTTCAATAAAGACAAACGGCTGATCTATTCCAGCGTGGATGATACCCCTATACCGGTTTCGACCGCTATCCTGGAATCCTTATCTACAAAACATCCATGGATTGAAAAAAAAGACGGGCTATATGACGTGGTTGGCGTTTACCTTAATCATAAAAGCGGAGAATATTATGGGATCAGCAAAGCCTTCGATATTTCCGGGTATAAAAAAATCAGGTACCTGAAATACATCTTGCTGCTGACCTTTTTTGGAATTTCTGCTGTAATCGGACTGGTATCATACTTCTTATCGAAAAAGATTACCCGGTCAATTGTTGACCTGACAGGCCAGATCAAGGACTATGACTTCAACAATCGTTATATCCCGCTTAGCATCGAGGACAAGAATGACGAAATCCACCTGCTCGCACGGCGATTCAATGAGCTCATGAAGAAACTGAATGATGCTTTCTCATTCCAGAAACACGCTATCCATCATATTTCACATGAACTGAAAACGCCAATAGCGATCCTGGTATCCAACTTTGAAAGAATAGAAAAAGAAACAGAGAAAGAAACCATAGTCCAGTTGGTAAAACACCAGAAAGAAAGCACGCGGAACCTGAGTGAAATTATCAACTCTTTACTGGAAATTGCCAAAGTCGAATCCGGCGACAATTCTTCGCAAACGAAGTTCAGGATTGATGAAATGCTTTTTGATCTTGCAGAAGAGCTTAACACCTTATATAAAGATTTCCTGTTTTCTATCGAATACGCTCCCGGAACGGAAGACGACAGCCTGCTCACCATAACAGCCAACCCGCGGCTGCTGCAGGCCGCATTGATGAATTTAATGATCAACTGCATCAGGTATAGTAACAACTCACGGGCGAAAATAATTATCACCCCGTCTTCCCAAAACCTGAAAATTGAATTTCTATCACAAGGGGCTACTATTACCGAGAGTGAGAAAGAATACCTGTTCCAGCATTTCTTCCGCGGGGAAAACAGCAAAGACAAGCCGGGCTTCGGTTTGGGACTGGTGCTTATTGACCGGATCATCAAACTGCATGGCGGCTCAGTGTCATATCACAACGAAGGCAGCGATGTTAATATCTTCACAATCGTATTACCCTTAAACTGATTTTTATTCGCTTTAATGCGTTTTTAAGCCCGATTCCAGGTTATTCGTGCCTTTAAAAAAAGGCAAAATACATGGGGTTCAACCGACGGTTCCTGGTTCTACTATTGGGCGGCATTGCGCTTACTAACGGTCTGTTTGCTGCTGATACGCTACGGATCAACATCCAGCAGGCAGACAGTATCTTCTTTGTAAATAACTATTACCTGCTGGCATCTTCGATGAATGTAGAAGCCAAAAAAGCGCAGGTACTCCAGGCAAAGCTTTACCCCAATCCCATCCTGACTATGGATCTTAACGCTTACGATCCGCAGAACAATAAAGTTCTGCATATCGGGCAGACCGGGCAAAAATCATTTCAACTGGAACAGCTGATCATTCTTGGCGGCAAAAGAAAATCAGAAATCGAAATAGCCAGGTCCAACACGGAGATAGCCCAGCTGGAGTTCCAGGATCTGGTCCGCCAGCTTAAGTTCAGGCTGCACAAGAACCTGTTTACCCTGGGTCAATATCAATACCTGCTGGAAAAATACAATAGCCAACTGACCTTACTGGATTCTATAATGGCTGGATATGAAATCCAGGTAACAAAGGGCAATATGCCACTTAAGGATCTTGTCAGGTTAAAGGGGGTATACCTGGGGCTCAATAATGACCGGGCAGACCTGTTAAAGCAATATTTCGAAGCCCAGGCAGATATCCAGACCCTGCTGCAAACCAACCAGCTCGTAGTATTCCGGTTTACTGATGACGACATCAGGTCCTATATCAAGACAAAGAGTTTAGACGAATTAAAAACGATCGCCCAAAATAATCACCCGCAGCTGATCCTGTTCCGGCAAAACCAAAATCTTGCCCGCCAGTACCTCAGCTACCAGAAACGAACCGCAATCCCGGACCTTAACCTGTTTACTGCATACGATCAACGTGGTGGCGCTTTCAACAACCAGGTCAATGCCGGTATCGCAATTCCAATTCCCCTATGGAACAGGAACCAGGGCAATATCAAAGCAGCCCGCTTCAGTCTCAAAGAATCAGAGTATGACCTGAACGCAAAACAACAGGAAATTATCAGCAGTCTCCAGAACAGCTATGCGCTTTATACGCACACTATCCAGGAGTTTGAGAAAGCTACGAAGCTGTACAACCAGGACTTTGAAATTACCCTGAAAGGTATGTCAGACAACTTCCAGAAGCGGAATGTATCCCTTATTGAATTCGTTGACTTTTTCGAAGCCTATAATGAAACCATAGCGGAACTGGCCAGGATAAAAAGCCAGCTGGTCACCTCTGCCGAACAGCTCAATCTATCAATAGGTACCGACATCTATTGATTGACATCTTCTCACCTGAAAAAAGAAATCATGAACCATAAATCAAAATCACTGCTTGCAAACCGGCGCAACGCAGCAATACTTCTTTTGATCACGATACCGGCCTTAATGTATACCGGCTGCCATAATAATGCAAAGGCCGAAGAAATGACAACCTTTTCATTAAGCGATACCATGATGGCCAACTGTACTTTTTCCAAAGTATCGATGGAAAATGTAAAGAACGAAGTGCGCCTATTTGGGAAGATAACGGCAGACAACAATAAACTGGCACAGGTCTATCCCATAGTGGGCGGAGTAGTAACCGCCATTAACGTTGAATTAGGTGACTATGTGAAGCAGGGCCAGGTACTGGCAACGATCCGAAGCAGCGAGGTTGCGCAGTTCCAGAAAGAAAAGATGGATGCGGTAAGCAATGTAGCAGTTGCCGAAAAATCACTCCAGGTGGCCAAAGATCTCTTTGCAGGCAAACTCAACTCCGAAAAAGACGTAACAGCTGCAGAAAAAGACCTGGAAAAAGCAAGGGCAGAACTGGCCCGGGTAAAGGAGATCTATAACATTTATAGCCTGAAAGGCGGATCTGTGTACAACGTGATAGCCCCGATCAATGGCTTTGTCGTTACCAAAAAGATCAACAGGAATGAGCAGATCCGGTCCGACAATACCGAGCCGATTTTTTCTATCGCCGAAATAAATGAAGTATGGGCGCTGGCCAATGTAACCGAAAGCGATATTGCAAAAGTGCAGGTTGGTTATGATGCCCAAGTCCGGACCATTGCCTTCCCCGACGAAGTTTACAATGGCAAAATTGATAAGATCTTCAGTGCAATTGACCCGGAAACAAGGGCAATGAAAGTCCGTGTCAGGATCCCAAACGCAAACTTCAAGCTTAAACCTGAGATGAGCTGTACGGTAGCAATCAGCTATACAGAAGGCCGCCAAATGATTTCCGTACCTGCATCATCGGTCATCTTCGACAAGAGCAAGTACTGGGTAATGGTCTTCAACGACAAACACAACATAGAAACCCGGAAAGTTTCCATTTACAGGGAGTTGGGAGATGTCACGTATATAAGTGAGGGGCTGAATGCCGGTGAGACCATTATTTCAAAAAACGGGCTGTTGATCTACGATGCCTTAAACGACTAAAGGATGAATAAGTTTATCAAGAATATCATAGCATTTTCACTGAAGAATAAATTCTTTACGTTCTTTTGGGTGGGATTATTGGTCATAGCAGGCATAATAAGCTTTATCAAGATCCCGATTGAAGCATTCCCGGATGTTACCAATACCCAGATCATCATTGTAACGGAATGGAACGGACGAAGCGCAGAAGAGGTTGAACGCTTTGTCACCTCGCCTATCGAAATCTCCATGAACAGTGTACAGCGCAAGACCAATGTGCGCAGTATCACCATGTTTGGTTTGTCAGTGATCAAAGTAATTTTCGAAGACGATGTCGAAGACTTTTTTGCCAGGCAACAGGTCAATAACCAGTTACGGAACGTGCAGTTGCCCGAGGGGGTTGAACCGGATGTACAACCACCATATGGACCAACAGGTGAAATATTCCGTTATGTCCTGAAAAGTGACACAAGAGACACCCGCGACCTGCTAACCATCCAAAACTGGCAGATCGACCGGCAGTTAAGGGCTATACCGGGAGTTGCTGATGTAGTGGCATTCGGGGGACAGGAAAAAATCTATGAGATCTCAGTCGACCCCGTCAAACTACAGCAATACGACCTCACTCCTGTTGAGTTATACGAGGCTATCCATAAAGCAAACCTGAATGTCGGCGGTGATGTGATCGAGAAAAACGGCCAGGCATTTGTGGTCAGGGGCATAGGACTGATCGACTCCAAAGCGGATATTGAAAATACAATCGTCGACATTTTCAATGGCAATCCCCTGTTGGTAAAAAATGTCGCCAAAGTGCAGGAAAGCAGTGCCCCCCGCGTCGGCCAGGTGGGACTCAACAACAATGACGATGTGGTAGAAGGCATAGTGGTGATGCGAAAAGGCGAGAATCCGAGTGAAGTACTATCGAGGGTAAAAGCAAAGATCGCCGAACTGAATACGTCAGTCCTGCCGGCCGATGTTAAAATGGAAACCTTCTATGACCGTGACAACCTGATGGCATACTGTACCAAAACAGTGATGCATAACCTGGTTGAAGGAATCATTTTGGTAACAGTGGTCGTGTTCCTGTTCATGGCTGAATGGCGAACTACTGTAATCGTAGCCTTAATTATCCCGCTGTCGCTGTTATTTGCCTTTTTCATGCTCAAGCTCAAAGGCATGAGCGCAAATCTGCTGTCGTTAGGAGCGGTGGACTTTGGGATAATAATAGACGGAGCCGTGGTAATGGTGGAAGGACTATTTGTAGCACTGGATCACCAGGCGCATAAACGAGGGATGGATAAATTCAATAAGCTTTCGAAACTGGGACTGATAAAAACAACAGGCACCCAGATGGGCAAGGCGATCTTCTTTTCTAAGCTGATCATCATCTCTGCCCTGTTACCCATCTTTTCATTTGAAAAAGTGGAGGGAAAAATGTTTGCGCCCCTCGCCTACACGCTTGGCTTCGCACTGTTAGGCGCACTCATTTTTACGCTTACGCTGGTGCCGGTTTTGAGTGCTGCGCTGCTACGGAAAAATGTCAGGGAGAAGAATAACTTCTTCACCCGAATGGTCAATAACACTGTCGAAAAGGCTTTTGGCTGGACATTCGCCAGGAAAAAATTGACGCTTATTATTGCTTTCACCTGTTTTGGGTTGACAGTATATTCTACCCGCTGGCTGGGTTCCGAATTCCTGCCCCAGTTGAACGAGGGCGCCCTTTGGGTAGAAGCAAAAATGCCGATGAGTTATTCCTTGAATAACACCGTAAACACGGTCAGGTTACTACGGGAAGAATTAACCAAATTCCCGGAGGTCAATGGAGTACTATCGCAAACCGGGCGCAGCAATGACGGAACGGACCCCAGTGGGTTTTACTATGTGCAAATGCAGGTAAACTTAAAGCCGAAAGAACAATGGAAACGAAAGATCACACTGGATCAGCTTGTTGAAGAAATGGATGGTAAGCTCAAGAAATACCAGGGCATCAACTACAACTATTCCCAACCGATCATTGATAATGTGGCAGAAGCAGTTGCGGGAATGAACGCATCAAACGCGGTCAAAATCTATGGTGATGATCTCGGGAAACTGGATGAATACGCAAACCAGGTGCTGGAACAGATCAAGGATGTGCCAGGCATCAAGGATGTTGGCATTCTCCGCAACGTAGGCCAGCCGGAGATCAGCGTATTGCTAGACGAGGAACGGATGGCCATTTACGGGGTGACCAAAGCTGACGCGCAAGCAGTTATTGAAATGGCAATCGGTGGAAAAACAGCCACTTCGAAGTACGAAGGAGAGCGAAAATTTGATATCCGCATTCGATACGACAAGGAATTCCGCAAGAATGAAGAGGATATATTGATGCTGATGATCCCCACCATTACCGGCAAACGGATCCCCTTAAAGGAAGTGGCCTCCATTAAACAAATTACGGGTCCGGCATTTATCTATCGCAGTGATACGAAAAGGTTTATCGGCGTGAAATTTTCTGTGCGGGAAAGAGACCTGGGCAGTACCATAGCAGAGGCGCAGCGGAATGCAAAAGCGAAAGTCAAATTACCTGCAGGCTACTCCATGGATTGGACAGGCGAATTTGAAAACCAGGTAAGGGCAAGTAACAGGCTTGCGCAGGTCGTTCCCATAAGCCTGCTCCTCATCTTCGTTTTGCTGTTTGTCATGTTTGGGAACGCCAGGGATGCAGGTTACGTGCTGATCAATGTGCCCTTCGCATTGATAGGCGGTATTCTTGCACTCCATTTAACCGGGATAAATTTCGGCATCTCGGCAGGCGTTGGTTTCATCGCCTTATTCGGAATCTGCGTACAAAACGGCGTGATACTGATTTCTGAATTTCATAAACAGGCAAAATCGGTAACTGACCTGAACCAGGCAATTGTGAATGCGGTGAAAGTAAGGACCCGGCCTGTTGTGATGACGGCCATGATGGCGGCCATTGGGTTGGTGCCGGCTGCCATAAGCACAGGCATCGGCTCCGAAAGCCAAAAACCGCTGGCGATCGTTATAATCGGGGGATTGGTCACAGCTACTGTTTTCACCCTGCTTGTTTTCCCGATCATCTATCACAAGTCGCTTCACCTGAGAGAACAGAGGCGTATAAAAACTGTTTAACAGCCCCCACATTGTGGTTTAAGGTTGATCATTGTAAACAATACTTCCTTTGACTATCAACGATCTTACCGGCGATATCCTGGAAACTGCTTCTGCCGAACAGCTTGCATCAATTAGCACCGCGTCGGCAGCATCACCTGCTTTAGGCCATTGCTGCACGCCTTTATCGTCTAAAGGAAGTACGTTAGCTGTTGCCAGTTTCAAACTTCTTGATAATAAAAATTCGGATGAATAGCCATAGAGTTGTGCCATAAGGTTGGCTTTCTGCAATACACTCCCGCTTCCCCAGGTATTCCAATGGTCAATGATACTGTCGTTGCCGGTCAGCACCGTAACGTTGTGCTTGTATAAAACAGGTATCGGCATTATCAGTCCTCCAAAGGGTATGGTAGATACGATACCGATATTGGCTGTGCCCAATTGTTCTGCAATTTCTTCCTGCTTTGATTTTTCCAGTTTTCCTAAAACAAAACAGTGGCTTAAGTAAGTCTTCTTCTTTAAAACAGGATTTTCATTTACTTTTTTAATAAGATATTCCACTGTTTTCAAACCTGATTCTCCTGATTCGTGCAAGTGGATATCTATTCCTTTATTATTATCTAATGCCAATTGAACTGTAAAATCAATTGTTCTTTCAATAGACCCATCAATGCTGTAAGGATCCAGGCCACCGATAAAATCGATATCCATCTGTGCAGCATCCTTTAAATAGGGAACCGAATCTGTATAAAAAACACCATGTTGCGGAAAGGCTACCAGCTCTGCTCCAAAACAGTTCTTTTTATTTTCAACCGCCTTTTGCAGGTTTTTCAGCGATTGCAATTTTGAAGTAGGTTCAATATTTACATGGCTTCTTGCAAACGAAGTCCCCTTTGACTGAAGCAGTTCAATCAATCTCCCTGCATGATCGGTGGATGTTTTCAGCATCTCAGGTAGAATTTGCTGCTCCAATGCTATCATGCCTTTTACACCACCAGTTATTCTCTTCGTAGCCTGCCAGGGCCCGCCATAAAAAGTCTTATCCAGGTGAATGTGCATATCCTTGAACGCCGGAAGCATCAACAATCCCCTGGCATCAATGGCATGGGAATTAGTCGGCGTATTAGCCGAAATACTTTTGAACCTGCCATTACTGATGGCAACTGAAAATAAACCGGTTGTGGTATGAGTAACCTCGTCGCCATCATACCCGAACCCGGTTTCCAGTCTTACGTTTTTTAATGTAAAGTCATTTCTCCCATATCGATTCTCTTTGCCTGTCGATTGTTGAGTTGAAATATCCCGGGTATTTAATAGCGCGGGCACCGTTGCCATTCCGGCGAAACCTAACCCGGTTTGTTTCAAAAAATCTTTACGTGAGATGTCTGACTTACGCATGGGATGAAAAAATTTGGCCAAAGCTAGTTAACGAAGCCGATTGCTGTGTGCAGGATTTATTCCAACCCTTGAAAGATTTATCACTATTCAGTAATGCAGTGACAAATTCCTCAAGTATCCGGATGGATTTCGCAAAGAATGTGCTGTTATTTTTATTAATTTCCCATGGGCACTTTAACAACAGCAAACAGTTTTAATGGCGAAGCTACCGGGTAAAGGTAAATATGTACCGGTTTTAGGTATCCAGGAGTTCAGGAAAGGTCAACTGGCAGGCCGGGACGAACTGCTGTTTAACGAGTTGCGTGGGGAAAAGCATATTGACAAACCACATAAGCACGATTTTTTTATTATCATATTATTTGACAGGGCAAAAGGCATACACACTATAGATTTTCATGATTACCCGATAGAGAACAGGCAGGTGCACGTGCTATTTCCAGGCCAGGTACACCGATGGGATATTGAACCCAAAACAATCGGGTACCAGTTAATGATTGATCGTGTTTTTTTTGAACGTTTTGCTCCGTACTTCCGGTTTTCGTTTACGAATTATATGAACCACCCGGTGATTCCACTGGTCAATAACAGTTTCAAACTGTTGAAGTACGAGTTTGATGCAATAAAGGATGAACTCAGCACAGGCAACTCTCTTAAGGATATTATCAGCGCAAGGGCCGCAGTCATTGCCGCAATTGTAAGCAAAGAGGCCGAAAATCTTTTCACAGATCTTAAAGTGTACCAGTCAAATCCTAGGCTCGCTAACTTCAAAATGCTTATTGAACGACATTTTAAAGAAGAAAAGCTGGTTAATTTTTATGCATCCAAACTTAATATATCAGCCAACTACCTGAATATCCTTTGCAGGAAAAACCTCGGCGTATCTGCAACTCAGTTGATTCAACAACGGGTTCTGCTGGAAGCCAAACGGCTTCTCCAGTCAACAGAACTTTCTATAAAAGAAATCGCTTTTGAACTTGGATTTATAGATCATGCCTATTTTTCCAATTTTTTCAAAACCCAGACAAGAGCCACTCCTACTGCGTTTAGGGAAAAGTGAATACTGCGACGAAGTCTTTTACAATTTATCTCTTGTCAACCCGACGAAAAACCGCTTATTCGACCCATTAGCATCTACTTTATATAAATTCCAATGATCCTTATCCACTTCTTCAAGGTGAAAAGATTGTGAAGCGTCAGCTAGTTCTTTTTTTACCCATCGGGGAAAAGCATTGGCAGCTCTTGCATTTTCCCAGGTTCTTATCACTTTAAAAATTGGTTCTTTTTGCGGGCAACTTTCAACATCTTTTTGATTCAGATACAAGCTGTATGTTGTGCCAATACCCACGGATATAGCCTGCACATGCTCGTAATCCTGCACTTTTGAATCGGCATTTATAGCGAAATTTCCTCCCATACCTACTGGGAAATAATTGGAATATGTTACATCCCTAAGATCCTTGCCCTGGCTGGTAGTGCTTCCCCATTCCCTTGTGTTCACATCATACAGATTTTTTCCACCGCCAACATTCCAGATGCTTTGATAATGCCACGAACCTTCAGACAATGTAGCACCGGTAAAACGGATATAGGAAACACCCAGAGCCTTTGCCCTGTCAAACATTTTATGAAAAAAGCGTTTGGCTGAATAATAGCCGTGGCCGTTATTGAACAAAAATTCCTGGCCGTCAAAATCATAATACCGCAACCCGTTAATGAAACATACATCTGCATAGTATTCCGCAATTTTGTCCTGTAACTGCATATTCGGAATCACTCCATCGTACCCATAATTGAGTGTCACCTGGAGTTTGTAAATTGTATCTCCGTTACTATGGTTTGACGGTATTGTATTCCAGTATCCCCGTTTTACATTTAACAGCCGGTAAGGCCTGGAATCAGAAACACCCAGGTAATGAATAAGCTCCTTACCGATTTTTATCATGTTCAGATTCGCAGCGTGTCCTTCCCAGCTTGCAATCTCTTCAAGATGCGTTGGGTCATCCACAATAATGACCGTGTCATTTGCATTGATGCTTTTTGCCAGCAAACGTTTTTGCTGATAACACAAACTATCGGCTGGCACCGGACTGGCATCTTTGGTTCCGGGAGCCAGGGAGTTGGTGATCGATGTTCTTCCAATAGTGATACTATGTTTTGCGGCCATGCCTGCAAATTCTTTATGTGAAACATTTCCGGCTGTAAGCTTCAGCGGTTTGTTTTTAAATTCTTTGCCATCAATATAGCCATCATTGCTTCTGTCGGGCCGCAAAAAGCCCTGGTCATAAAGACTGATTGTTTTTAAGCCAAGTCTTGAGGTATACGATATAATGCTATCATATAAACCACCGCTGGTAATTGCATCGGGAACATACGAGGCAGGGTCTTTGACCCATTTTCCATTGATCGCCGGATATGGCAGCCCTTCCGACAGCACAATATCCTGTACCACATCCAGCAAAGCGGTACTATCAGCACTACCCCATAAAGCAACTGATGAACCGATAAAATCCACTCCCGGCAATGGCTGTACCTGTAAATGGTTTGGCGTATTGGCAGCCATATTGGGGATGAGTGAAAACGAAATTTCCCTTTCAAAGGACCGTTCCCTCGATTGGTAAGCAATAGATATTCTTCCTTTGTCGTCAACCAGAGCAGCATTGCCGTACATGATCCTGTACCACGGCTCTTTGTGCGCATAAAAAGCCACATCACTGATACCATTACCACCAAGCGTAAAGACCTGCCCTTCATGTAAACTGTCGGGCAATGGATAACGCCCGGGATCCGGCGAATGAATAATATATTGAAATGGCGCGGCGTCGCCAATTGTTTCTGCTAAACCGCCAATTGTATTATCGTTTAGTGCAAGTATTCCAATAGCATAATTCACTGCAGTGCTGGTATCGCGACTCACACCAATTATTTCTCCCAACAGGTTAGTGATGTTGGTATGAAAAGATCCCCATTGAATTACATCAATTCCCCTCCGAGGAGTGAGAGATTGAAGCGTCAATTTGAAATATTTTTCTTCTGATTGAATGGTGATCTTCGCTACTGATCCGTTGGAATAATTTAGTGCCAGGGTTTTGTTTTCGTTTGCATATAAAGCCTTAACAGGTTGATAGTAGATTTTCCTTTTGCTATCATAAAGACTCATTAAGGGCGAAGGCTTGTCCTTTGGACTGAATTCACGATTGGGCTGCACGGTAATGTTTTTCATACTTGTGACCCAACCTTTGTTATTGATACTGATCCTGAAATAATCGGTAGTAAAGCTGTATTGACCTGCTGCATTCAATGCACAGAATAGTGCAGCAATAAATAAAAAACTTATTGAAATATTTTTACCCATAACTGATAAAACTATTTCATTTCATCATCCTGATCCGACTGGAATTTGCTAAATACTGATGTTATTTTGACGTCCCCCGGTCCTATGCCTTCTTTTTCTGCGCCAGCATAGCTATTACCAGCAGGGGCAGGAAGCAATACTCCACTTTGTACCAGTCAAGGTTATAAATAAAGGCGTATTTGATCACTATTACGTTTAACAGTACCAGGATCTGCACAAAGCTTCCAGCGATTGAAACAGGTTCTTGATTTTGCTGCATGTCATTAGAATTTCCGGATTAACAAGAAGGTACACGCAAATCATCCCAGGCCTGGACAGCTCAGGTTATCGGGCCTGGGTAATGCCTTTAAAGGCCTTGAAGCTGGAGAAGTAATAGAGATGCAGGCAGAATGGAACAAATTCCGGAAATGACCAGGTATACACATCACTCAGGTCGAGCGCAACAGGCTCGCGCAGGAACTTTTGAATGATATCGTAAAACCTGGCCGGCATATTAACAAATTAGTAAAAGAATGCGGATATACCAAAGAAGCAGGAACAGGCTTTTTGGTTGCATCCGGTGCCGCCATGGAATAATTTTTGATCCTTTCCAGGGATAACCCTATCTCCATTGGAAGAATATTATGACAGACCTAAAGATATCGTCCGGCGAAACTCACTGGTAGCCGGAATCCGCAGGAAAGGGATCGATGATGAACGGGTGCTGGCCGCCATTTCAAAAGTACCGCGACAACTTTTCATGCCGGAAGAACTACACGACAAGGCATATGTTGACAGGGCCTTTCCCATTGGGGAAGGACAAACCATTTCCCAGCCATATACGGTTGCCTACCAGAGCGAATTGCTCGATGTTGATCCGGGTACCAAAGTCATGGAAATCGGTACCGGCAGTGCATACCAGGCGGCTGTACTTGCAGAAATGGGCGCAGAAATTTATACGATTGAAAGACAGAAGAAACTATATGAAAAAGTGCAGGAACTGGCATACCTCAAAAGATATGAGAACCTGCACTTCTGTTATGGAGATGGCTTTCTTGGCTGGCCGGATCACGCACCCTATGACCGGATCCTGATCACGGCCGCACCACCTGAAATTCCGTTTTCCCTTGTTAACCAGCTGTCCATGCGTGGCTTTATGGTCTTACCTGTCGGGAAGGCCGGCTTCCAGCGCATGATGCGGATCACGAGGCAGGCAGACGGAGTTCTAAAAGAGGAATTTGACCTTTTCTCCTTTGTGCCTATGCTGCCCGGGAAACATCAATGATTAGCCCTTGGCCTTAATGGGCACCTGTAAGTTTTCCCACTTCAGGATGATCGCATCATTGGCCACTTCATAAGTCAGCTTTTCTGTCATCGCGTTCTTCTCCGGCTTCACCGTAAGCGTCATTACATCTTTCGCCGGATCACGGTTGGCTTCACCGCCCCGCTTTATGCCCCATTGACCTGTTTCCGAATTAAGGATCACTTTCCATTCCTGCTGACCAGGAACGGCAAACAGGCTGTATGAACCGGCTTTCAGCGTCTGGCCTTCCAGCTGGATGTCCTTGTCTGTCATCAGTACAGTCGCTTTGTTGGCTCCGGCACGCCAGGCCTTGTCGTAGGGAACCAGTCCGCCCCAGATCTGGCGGCCTTTTACTGATGGACTACTATAAGTGATGGTAACATTTGCACCGCCTACTTTACCGGCGGTGGTTGCGGCAGGACTTGCAGACTGCTCCTGCGCTTTAATACCGGTTGTGGACAAAAGGATCGTTCCCAATACGAGGGTAAACTTCAGGATTCTGTTATTCATGGCATTTAATTGATGATGACTTTTTCTTACAGGTAGATATCAAAATGCCCCTTTCGCATATTCCCCTCCGTAACCAGTTCGATCACCCGCGATGCGTCGGCATTCCTCGCAAAATCATTCCGGATATTCTTATCACCCTTGAAATAGATCTGTGTCGTCAGCTCTTCAAAACCTTCGGCCCTCACCTTAACATGGATATGCCTGGGCCGGTTACCATAAGATGGCGGGTAAATACTGCTGAACGTATACCTGCCCTCCAAATCAGTCTTTACCATACCGCGGCACTTGAAACCCTCATTGTCATAATCACCGTTCCGGTCACAATGCCAGATATCAACTACTGCACCTGCTACAGGTGATTTACAGTCGGATCCTTTAAAGATCCTGCCTTCTATGGTAAGGGGAACTCCGTCTTTTTCAATCATGGAACGCTGCGGCGCATCTGCTTTGTAAAATGGTCCTTCCTGGTCGCGTTGTGTCTTACAAAAGTCCTCCATTCCGGGGATCTCTTTACCAGGAATTACTGCAGAGACAACCGGCAGGCTCAAAGCTGCGAGAAAAGTTTTCCTTTTCATGGCCTGCTGAATTTAAAACAAATTCCCTTTAATACGAAATGTACCTTTGAATGTACCTTTTGACCATTGATCCGGCCTGGCATGGGAACTAGTTTTGTCACCCAGTAAATCATTATTTATGGACTCAACTATCCAAAAGGAAAGCAAGGGCACACAGTCAATTGACGCGGCAAATGATCCCGCGATCGAAGTAAAAACGAAGGCGTTTCTCAAAGCGCTGAACAGTGGTGGCGGCAAGCCAATGGAACAGATGCAACCCGGTGAAGCTCGCGCGGTACTTGAGGGTGCACAGACCTCAGTAGAAGTTGATGTTTCAGGTGTGGACATCAGCGAGAAGACGATCAGTGCAGACGGACTTTCCGTCAAGCTTTTTATCATGAGACCTTCAGGGGTTTCCGGTACACTTCCTGCTTTCATGTTCTTCCATGGTGGTGGCTGGGTGCTGGGAGACTTTCCCACGCATAAGAGATTTGTCCGTGACCTTGTGGTAGCATCTGGTGCAGCTGCCGTATTTGTGGAATATACAAGGTCGCCCGAAGCTGCTTATCCTGTAGCTATTAACGAAGCATATGCCGCAACAAAGTGGGTGGCTGCGAACGGAAAGGAGATCAATGTTGACGGAGCCAAGCTTGCCATTGTAGGCAATAGTGTGGGCGGGAATATGACAGCCGTGGTCGCACAGATGGCAAACGATAAAAAAGGTCCGGCGATCAAACTCCAGGTGCTGTTCTGGCCGGTGACCAATGCTGATTTTGAAACTGAATCTTACAATAAATTTGCGACCCAGCGATTCCTTACGAAGAATATGATGAAGTGGTTCTGGGACAATTACCTCGCCGATGCCCAGAAGCGGAAAGAGAAATATGCGTCACCCTTACAGGCTTCTTTGAGTGAACTTAAGGGTTTGCCACCGGCACTTGTGCAGGTAGCAGAAAACGATGTGTTGCGTGACGAAGGAGAAGCATACGCCCGAAAACTGGATGAAGCTGGTGTGGATGTCACACTGGTGAGGTATATGGGACTCATCCATGATTATGGATTGCTAAACCCGCTGGCGCATGTCCCTGCAGTGCAGTCTGCATTGCTATATGCAGCGGCAGCTATTAAGAAAGCTTTGGCTTAGCATAATGTTCAGGCAAGCGCACTAAGCTCCTTATAGAGTTCGAGGGCGCTTCTTTCCACCCAGCATTCCGATAAGCGTTGGTCCCGGACCTTCCAGATAGAGATCCCGGTAAATGAAACGAGCCGGCCGTCGGGTGGCAGTCCGAATATTCCATTGTTGCTGCCGGTGCAGATCCACCTGCTAACGACCAGGTCACCGGTAGCATTCGCAAATATTTCCTGGTTCACTGTGCGGGCCTGGGGAAGTACCCGCTGGAATTCACGGACCCATTCCTTGAAGGCATTCCGGCCTTCGATAAGAGTGCCGCCGCTGACAATGCTGTAGTCTTCTGTCATCAGCTCATCGATTGCATCAAGCTCGTGCTGTGGACCCCAGACGCGTTCCAGGAATCCGAGGGCAAGCTGCACGGCAAATTGTGCAGCATGGGAATCAGTTACCATAGCCACATGTTTAATACTATAAAACTAAACAATGATCAGGTAAGGTAAAGCGCTGCGGCGCCCAGCAGCCCGGCGTTTTCAAGTTCGGAGCTTTCAATCTTAAGCGTCTCGATAGTATTCCTGTATGCAAAGGTTTCGAGTGAACTCCATAAACTGTCGCGGAAAAAGGGATATGCAAAACGAACTGATCCGCCCAGTACAAAGTGATTGATGTCGAGCGCATACAGGATACGCTTGATGGCATTGCCCAGGTGGCCACCAAGTTCTTCGTACATGGCAAGTGCCGTCGCGTCTCCTGCTGATGCCCGCTTAAAGACAGTTTCACCATCTATATGATGAATGTTCCAAAAAAACTGGCCGCTGGCATAGTATTCAAGATAATGATCCTTATAATCCATCATCCCGAACTCCCCCGCACCGCAATGTCTGCCTGCATAGAGTTTCCCATCGATGATGATCCCGGTACCTAGTCCGGACCCGATCGTGAGCCCGATCATGGACCCGGTTCCCAATCCTTTTCCAAAATGATATTCGCCCAGCGCAAAGCAGTTCGCATCATTATTTACAAACACGGGGATCTTGAACCTGTCTTCCAGGATCTGTTTCAGGGCAATATGTGTCCACGACGGAATATTGATCACATCAAAAACTTCACCTTTATCAAGGTCCACCAGGCCCGGTACTCCGATTCCAATGGAGCCGACATTTTCCGACCGAAGTTTTTCCACCAGTTCAAAGACATCATCCAGCACTTCGTCAGCACTACCTTTGGCATTGATCCGTTTGGAATGGATGGATGTGAGTTCTTTTCCATCAAGAAGTCCCGCACGGATATTCGTGCCGCCCAGGTCAATTCCTATATGCAATTGGTTATTCATTTTCCAGTTGGTCAGCAACCAATGTGGCGGCTTCTTTGTCAAGGTAAATGCGCAAGCCCGGGTGCGTGCGAAACAGCGTGGCCGGAATCTGGGTGGAGATCTCTGCCTCCAGCATGAGTTTGACTATGGCTGCTTTTTTTGCGCCACTAACCAGCAGCAAAATGTGTTTCGCATCGAAGATGGTTTCGAGACCCAGCGTAACGCCAAAAGTCAGTTCCTGTTCGCCCGTAAAATATTTCTGCGCAACCTGGATGGTTGTGGGATCAAGCTTTGCAATATGTGAGCGGGATGTGGCGTCCGTTCCGGGTTCATTCATCCCGATATGGCCATTCAGTCCCAGTCCAACGATTGCCACGTCGATATCATTATTTTTTTCGATAAATGATTCAACCTCTTCGATCTCCTTTTCCATATCGGCGGCCCTGCCATCGAAAAACCGGAGCTTTGCTTCAGCAACATGCAAAGGATTGAATAGTTGGTTATCGAGGTGATACCGGCAACTGCCTTCATCACTGCCGTTCAGTCCAACCCATTCGTCGAGTCCGACGAAGTTCCAGTGACTGACGTCAATGCGTTTGTTACGCACTTCATCGACAAGTTGACTATAAAGACCTGCGGGACTATCACCCGACGCCACACAGATCAAAGGTTCGGTCCGCAATTGCATCAGTTGTAAAACATCCTGCAATGCCATCCTTGACATTTCCTCGTAATTGTCTGCTACAAAAACTTTCATCGGCTATAATTTGAACAGCGAGCTATTGGTTGGTTCCGAGCCAAAGGTCGATTGGTTTCGACACTTTTGGTTCAAAGGGAAGCATGATCTTTTTTCCCGCTGCTGCGGAAGCATAAGCAGCATATATAATTTCAAGTACGGCGCGACCGTCTTCGCCCGTTACCAGGGGTTGCTTATCCTGTTGGATACACTCAATGAAATGCTTCAGTTCGTGCGGGTATCCCTGGTTGAAAACTTCTTCATAGATCGTAAAACTCCAGCCCACAGTCGTATCGGCTTTCTCCATTGCGTAGTCATAACCTTCACGGCTGTATGACACGGCTGCATTTCCCATGAACAGGTCGGCATACACTACACCGCCGGTACCGTACACTTCGCAGCGGTCGTCCATACCACCATGTTTTGCCCAGCTGTTCTCCGCAACTGCCGTAACACCGTTCTCAAATTCAACGATCACAACTGAATTATCCTCACAAACCGTGCGACCTTTATGAAAAACTGTTGCCATTGTGGCATATACGCTTACGGCTTTTGCATTATTTAACATCCAACGGAACCATGCAATGGCGTGGCATCCCATGTCCATCAGTACCCCGCCCCCAGCCTGGTCCTTGTCGTAGAACCAGTCTGAATGCGGACCTGAATGCTTCTCGCCCTGTTTCAGCATATACAGCTGGCCGACCGCGCCCTGTTTCACCATGCTGCGTACCCGCTCATATTTGGGGGCAAAACACAGTTCCTCCGCATACATCAGTTTAACATTGGCCTTTTTACAGGCCGCGATCATTTCATCCGCTTCCTCGAGGGTGAGGGCAATCGGCTTTTCAATGATCACATGTTTACCTGCTTTGGCGGCTGAAAGGGCGGCTTTGGCATGCAGGAAATTCGGCAGGCAGATGTCCACCACTTCGCAGCCGGATTCGTTGATGATCTTATCCAGGTCATCGTACCACTGGGGGATATTATGTTTCTGTGCAAATGCTTTCGCTTTATCGGCATTACGCGCATATACGGCAACTACTTCCGCTTCGGGAATGAAGCGGTGATAACTTTCAAAATGTATATCGGTGATAAAACCTGCACCGAGCAGGGCAACCTTTGTTTTTTTCATGGCAGACTAAAAATAAAAAGTAAATCATTACTAACCGACTAAAATCTGGTAATTATGGTAAAAACAAAGGTTTAACAGGTAGGTTTACGCTGATGCATAACCGAAATCAAATTTTTAATCCTTCCTGACCTTGGCAACGCAATTCGGGCATTGTACATTTATTACATATAGCCTTTGAAAACGATTAAAATGCCATCTATGATTACAATTCGACACCCGAACAAAAGAAAAGATCTCCTTGGTAATAATTGGGTAATCTGCCAATAACAATCCCTTAACATTCCACTTATACTTTCGCGCCACGAACCAACCGGTTAACAGTTCCCACTATAAGTTGTATTGCGTGGCCATTTGAAAAAATCCCGATTCCGGGACCGGACCTGTATTGTATTTACTCACCATAACAATAATCAAAAATCACCTCACTAACATGAGACAACTGCTTATTTACCTGCTATGTCTTTTCAACCTGGCTGTATTTGGCCAGTCGACAGGCACTGTCAAAGGCGTGGTCAAAAACCCACAGGGAGAAGCGCTTCCCGGTGTAAGTGTTACCATTAAGGACAGTGACAGCACCATTATTGACAATCTTACAACCAACAATGACGGAGTTTTTACAACCGGCAACCTGAAGGCCGGCAAAGCTTATGTGTTCAGGTTATCGCATGTAGGGTATACGCTGCAGTCTACAACCATCCGCTACAATGGTGGTGAAAGCATCAGTTTCCCATTCCAGTTATCACAATCGGGCGATGCCATGAGCGCAGTTGTGGTGGTGGGTTACGGAACACAAAAGAAAGTAAACCTCACCGGCGCAGTTGCACAGGTGTCATCGGAAGTATTTGAGAACAGGGCGCTCCCGAATGTTACGCAGGGATTGCAGGGTGTGATCCCCAACCTAAACCTGCGCATTGCAGATGGAAAACCGATCCAGTCACCCACCTACAATGTACGTGGAACTACCTCTATCGGCCAGGGCGGAAGCGCACTGGTGCTGATCGATGGTGTAGAGGGCGACCCCAGTATGATCAACCCCGCAGATATTGCCAGCGTAACGGTGTTGAAAGACGCATCGTCCGCAGCAGTATATGGAGCGAGGGGTTCATTTGGTGTTGTACTCATCACCACAAAAAGTCCTGCAAAGGAAAAGATGAGCATCACTTACTCAGTAAACCATTCTATCAAAAAACCGGTGACCCTTCCTGATTTTGTTACCGACGGTTACACGTTTGCCAAGAATTTCAACGAAGCATGGACTGCCTGGAACGACTATTCACAAACCCCGCAGAATGTGAACAAGACGGTTCGTTTTTCGCAGGAATACCTCGCTGAATTCGAACGCAGGTCAAAGGATCCATCACTTCCCAAAGTGGAAGTAGGTGCCAATGGAGAATACGTTTACTACGGGAGCACAGACTGGATCAAGGAATTGTATAAGAAGAACAGCAGTGCTACAGAACATAACCTGGCTTTCTCGGGAAGCAGTGAAAAGACCAGCTTTTATGTAACAGGAAGATATTTCGGGCAGGATGGTGTGTTCCGTTATAACTCGGATGATTTCAAGACCTATAACTTCCGGGCAAAAGGATCGATACAGGTATTTCCCTGGCTCAGGTTCGACAACAACATGGATTACAGCAAACAACAATACCACAACCCGCTTAACGTGGGCGAAGGGGGCAGTATCTGGCGCAATATCGCAGATGAAGGCCATAACATGGCGCCGATGTTCAATCCTGATGGAACACTCTCCTACTCTGCTGCATATACTGTCGGCGATTTCTGGTATGGCAAGAATGGAATTGATATGAACCGCAGGGTGATCCGCAACACAACAGGATTTGTGGCAGACATCATTAAAAACACACTGCGACTGAAAGGCGATTTCACGATCCGCAACACCGATAACAACGACCAGCAGAAGCGTGTACCGGTTCCCTATAGCCGGAAACCGGGGGTGATTGAATATGTAGGAACCAGCACAAACGACATCCAGGTGTTCAATGCAAAAACAGAATACCTGGCAACGAATATTTATGGCGAATACGAAAAGAAATTTGGCCGCAGCCATAACTTCCGTGCCACTGCAGGTTTCAACTATGAGCAATCAAAATACCAGTCGTCAACCACACAGCGCAATGGGCTTATTTACCCGGATGCGGACAATATCAACCTCGCGCTTGGTCAATCCATCACTACAAATGGTAACTGGGAACAGTGGGCGATCGTGGGCGGATTCTACAGACTGAACTATTCTTTCCGCGACCGTTACCTTGTTGAGTTCAATGGACGTTATGACGGATCGAGCAAATTCCCTGCAAACGAGCGTTATGCATTCTTCCCTTCTGTATCAGCGGGATGGAGAGTTTCCAATGAGAACTTCTGGAATGTGCCGCGTACGGTTATTTCAGACCTGAAGCTGCGTGGTTCTTATGGTTCGCTGGGAAATGGAAACATCAATTCCTATGTATTCCAGGAGCAGTTCAGCATTTCGCAGTCGGGCCGGATCATCAACGGCATCCGCCCGCAACGTACCAGCCAGCCGGGCGTATTACCGGACGGGCTCACCTGGGAAACAGCCACTACTACCAATATCGGGCTTGACCTTGGGATGGTATCGAACAGGCTGACGCTTACTGCCGATGCTTACCAGCGTAAGACTACGGACATGTTTACAAATGGTGTTTCTCTTCCTGCGGTATTTGGAACAGGAGTGCCTAAAGGAAACTATGCAGACCTCGAAACAAAAGGTTGGGAACTTACATTAACATGGAAGGATTATTTCCGCGCAGGCCGCAAACCATTTAACTATGGTATCCGCCTGACACTGGCAGACAACCAATCAGAGATCACGCGATATAATAACCCGGACAAGAGGTTGACAGATTATTACGTTGGACAGAAAGTTGGCGAGATCTGGGGCTACACTACTGTTGGGTATTTTACCTCTGCAGAAGATGTGAGCAAGTCGCCGAAACAGATCATCATGAAAGGTTCCAACAGCGGAATTTACCTGCCGGGTGATATCAAGCTGGCAGACCTGAACGGTGACGGAGTGGTTGACAATGGCACCAATACGGTAGGCAATCCGGGTGACAGGAGAATAATCGGCAACTCAACTCCAAGGTATACCTATGGCATTGCCCTCGATGCAGACTGGAACAACTTCTTCTTTGCAGCATTCTTCCAGGGAGTTGGAAAACAGGATTGGTGGCCAGGTAGCGAAGCCAGCTATTTCTGGGGCTTATACAACAGGCCATACAACCGGATGCCCAAATGGCATTTAGATGAAATGTGGTCTGAAGAGAACCCTGACGCATACCTGCCGAGGCTGCGTGGTTACACGGCACAGAACGGCGCCGGCGTACTGAACCAGACGCAGACAAAATACCTGCAGAACATCGCTTACATCAGGCTGAAGAATATCCAGCTTGGTTACAACCTGCCCAAGCAACTCACCAGCAAACTGAAAATGACTGCTGCCAGGGTTTATGTGTCAGGTGAAAACATCTGGACCTGGTCACCGCTTTACCGCGTTACAAAAGATATCGATGTCGAAAACACCAGCGGTTCTGATGCAGTGGTTACCAGTGGTACATCCGGTAACGGGTACAACTACCCGATGCTGAAAGGATATACTATGGGAATTTCAGTGACCTTTTAACGTAATACAGTAAACGAATAATTTTCAACAGAAAATAAGATGAGAAACCTGATTATAATAGCCGGTCTCTGTGCAGCTTTTACCAGCTGTGACAAGCTGGACCAACAGCCCGAAGCCACGATTTCGCGTGATGCTATCTTTGGAAGCGAACGCGGCATTGAGTTGTACACCAATTCATTTTACGACAACCTGCCTGATGGGAACAGTATCTTCAGGATCGATGAAATGGCAGACTATTCTGCCCGCAACACGGTACCTGATTTCATCAGGCCGGGAGTATTTACACCCCGGCAAAGTTCGGGCTGGAGCTGGACTGCCTTAAGGAATGTCAACTACTTCCTGGAGAATATCAGTACATCTCCCCTTCCACAGGACGTAAAAGACCATTACACCGGCCTGGCACGCTTCTTCAGGGCCTGGTTCTACTACGATAAGGTGAAGCGCTTTGGTGAAGTACCCTGGATCGGCAAGACCATGAACGTTGACGATCCGTCACTTTTCAATAAGCGTGATTCACGTCAGCTGGTGATGGACTCAGTACTTGCAGACATCAATTTTGCCTGTGACAAACTGCGCGCAACGCAGGAGAATTCGCGGAGCTCCATCAACAAAATGGTTGCAAATGCGGTGAAGTCAAGGATCTGCCTGTTTGAAGGAACATTCAGGAAATACCATGACTACTCGGGCGGACTCGCAGAAGGCCTGGGTAGCACATCACAAACCTGGCTCCAGGAAGCTGCTACAGCTGCAGAAACAGTAATGGCACAGGGTGGTTATTCGCTCAATACTGCAGGCGGCGCTGACAAAGCTTATCGCCAGTTATTTATCAGCAATGCACCGGTAGCGAATGAGATCATCCTGTCGGCAGTTGCAGATGCGACGCTGAACGTGCTCAATGATGCCAACTGGTGGTGGACCAGCGCAACCTATGGCGCAAGGGTGAGCCTCACCCGTACGTTTGTCAACACCTACCTGAAGCTTGATGGAACACCGTTCACTGAAACTCCTGGATACCAAACAATGCCGTTTGCAGAAGAGGTAAAGAACCGTGACCTCAGGTTGAAGCAAACCATCCGTTCAGGTGATTACAAGCGGATCAACGGTGGCGTAACAGAAGCTGCTCCTCCCGTTTTTTCGTATACCTATACCGGTTACCAGCCCATCAAGTGGACGCTCGATGATACGTATTTTGATGGCGGCACCCGCAATACCAATTCCATTTCGATCATCAGGTATGCTGAAGTTTTGCTGAACTATGCAGAAGCAAAAGCAGAACTCGGCACACTGACTGACGACGACTGGAACAAAACGATCGGTGCACTGAGAAGAAGAGCGGGAATTACCGGTAACACAGCGATGAAACCGGTGATCGTTGACACTTACCTGCAATCCAACTACTTCCCCGGGATCGCTGATGCAGCATTGCTGGAGATCAGGCGGGAAAGAGGAATCGAACTGGTATTCGAAGGACTCCGTTTCAACGACCTGGTAAGGTGGAAGAAAGGTGAATTACTGGAAATGTCCTGGAACGGATTCTATGTAAGCAACCTCAACCAGGCAATTGACCTGAACGAAGACGGGAAAGCAGATGTATTGTTTTACAAAGGCACGGCGCCTGCGCCTATCGCGGGAGTTACATTCATCAACGTTTCAGACATTATCAATGGAACGGCCAACCCGCAGCGGTTGAGTGGTGACACACAGGGAGAAATCAACTGGCTGAACAATATTCCGCGGAAGTGGGAGAACAAAAACTACCTCTATCCTATCCCGGAAAATGACCTGCTGATGAACCCGGCACTTGGCCAGAATCCCGGATGGTAATAAATTCACTTCAACATTTAATTACAGACATGAACAAATCCAGGTTGATCCTTACCACAATTATTGCTTTACTTGCCGTGCAGATTGCATTTGCACAACAGATGATCATTGGAACTTACAATCTCAGGTTCGACAACAAAAAAGACAGCGGAAACCTCTGGGTTGACCGGGCACCAGTTGTTGTTGACCTCATCCGGTTTCACGACTTCGATGTGCTGGGAACCCAGGAAGGTTTGAAGAACCAGCTTGATGATATTTCCACAGCGTTGCCCGAATACGACCGCTATGGTAAGGGACGTGATGACGGCCAGGACAAAGGCGAGCATTCCGTTATTTATTTCAAGAAAGACAAATTCAAATTGCTGAAGAGCGGTGACTTCTGGCTGTCGCAGACGCCGGACAAACCTTCTCTTGGATGGGACGCAACCTGTTGCAACCGGATCTGCAGCTGGGTGCAGTTACAGGATAAAAAGTCAGGCAAGAAATTCTATTTCTTCAATGCGCACTTCGATCACCAGGGTGTACAGGCAAGGCAGGAAAGCAGCAAGCTGATCCTGCAGAAGATCAAAGAGATCGCAGGTAAGGACCCGGTGATCTTTACAGGCGACCTTAATGGTTCACAGCAGTCTGACTGGTATAAAGTTCTTGCCACTTCAGGCTGGCTGAATGACAGCTATAGCGCAGTGAAACATCCTTATGCCAACAATGCTTCCTTCAATGGATTTGGTTTATCGAAGCGGCAAAGCAGGGATATCATCGATCACATTTTCACCACAAGCCAGTTCACTACTACCAAATGGGGTATACTGACGGATACTTACTTCGGAAAGTTTCCATCAGACCATTTCCCGGTACTGGCAGTGATCACACTGAAATAATCTCAGGCCGCTGACCCGATATAAAGGGAACAGGCTTCTGCACATTGCCGGCATGCCTCTGCGCATAGCCGGCAATGTTCCATTCCCATTGCCGCATGCTTGTCACACTCGCGGGCGCATGCGAGACAGATCTCGGTACATTCTTTCATCAGGTGTGGCGCGTGTGGAGAAATTCTTGCTACAAAGGCTGCAGTTGTTGTGCAGATATCCGCACAATCGAGGTCGATTTTGATGCAGGTGGTCAGGTGCTGAACCGTAGGTTCATCGAGACAGGAAGATGCACAATAGTGACATGCCGCAGCACAGTTGTGCAATGTTTTCAGGATTCCCTGGTTTTTATCGATAGCCATGTTAATGGTGTTTGAGTTATATAACATGGCATAAATATCATACCAGTCTGCCCGTAATATTCTACACCGGGTAAACCCATGGCGACCTGTAAGGACGCTGCAGCAATGCAGACGCTTCACTGTCACCGATGATCAGTTCCTTCTCAGGATCCCAGGTAATGCTCCGGCCTGCTTTAGCCGACAACATTCCCAGCAGGCTCATATTCGTAGAGCGGTGGCCTATTTCAATATCGCAGACCGGGCGTTTTTTCTTTTCAATCGACTGCAGGAAATCGGCCCACAATTCCTGGATATTGTTATCGTCTTTGGTATGCAATACGGGGTCGGTATGGATGATTTTCTTGTTCTTGTCAGCCGGGTAGAAAGTCCACCCATCCAGCCAGCCCATATGGAAAGTGCCCTCTGTTCCGTAGAAATAACAACCCACATTGGTCTTCTCCGCTTCATTCGCGGCATACAACCGGTGCTCCCATACGGCGGTGAATGATTCGAATTCATAGTTCACCACCTGGGTGTCGGGCGCGTCGGTATTATCGCGACGGATCCGGCGGTCTGCAGTTGAATAGATCTTCCGCGGTGCTTTTTCTTCTGTCCACCACAGGATCTGGTCCATCCAGTGAATGCCCCAGTCGCCCAGTTGCCCATTCGCATAATCCAGGAACTGCCGAAACCCCCGCGGATGCATGGCAGGATTATAAGGCCGTAGTGGCGCCGGTCCACACCAGGCGTTCCAGTCGAGTCCCAGTGGAACTTCAGCATCAGGAACCGGTTTACCTGCGTCGCCACCATAGTGCACAAATGCCCTTACCATCCCGATCTTGCCCGCCTTTCCTGATTTCAGGAATTCCATTCCTGAGATATTATGCGGCGAAACGCGCCGGTGCGTGCCTACCTGGACTACATTGCCGGTAGCGCGCGCGGCTTTCACCATTGCTTTGCCTTCATTGATCGTGTGACCGATCGGCTTTTCTACGTACACATGCGCTCCTGAATGAAGCGCGGCGATCGTGATCAGCGGGTGCCAGTGATCGGGCGTGGCGACTATTACGATCTCCGGTTTTTCTTTCTGTAACAGCTCACGATAATCCTTATACGTTTTTGGCCTGTTGTTAGTCAACTGGTTCACTTCGGTGATTGCCGGTGCAAGTGCCCTTTCATCGACGTCACAAAGCGCTACAACCTGCGACTGGCCGGCGGCAATGGCTTCCCGCAGGATGTTCATTCCCCACCACCCTGTTCCGATCAGCGCCGTCCGGTATTTCGCATACTTCGTCAATTGCGGAACAATGGGCATGGTTGCCACGAGCAGGCCCGAAGAAGACATTTTGAGGAATTTTCGCCTATGCATGAGCTGACTTTTAGTGATATGTAAAATACTGAATGAAGAAGAGATATAGTAAATTCATTCCATGAAATACTTAACGATCTTAATTGTCATAATAACCTGTATGAATTCCTGCAAACCAAAAGAAAAGCAAAGCATCGGCACGTTAGAACGAATTGATCCCGCACTCGATGCCATCATCGACAATGAGGCAAGAGCGGAGATCATCGCGGAAGGATTCGACTGGAGCGAAGGCCCGGTCTGGATCGAGAGCATGAAAACACTGCTGTTTTCCGATGTTCCGCAGAACACCATTTACCAGTGGAAGGAAGGAGAAGAACACAAGGTTTACCTGAAGCCTTCGGGATATACAGGGCAGATCCAGCGTGGCGGGGAAACAGGATCGAACGGGCTGCTGCTGAATAAAAAAGGCCAGCTCGTGATGTGCCAGCATGGTGACCGCAGGCTTGCCGTGATGAATGCGCCGCTCGATGCCCCGGCACCGGATTTCATCTCGCTGGCCGACCAGTACAACGGGAAAAAATTTGACAGTCCTAATGATGTGGCCCAGCGAAGCAATGGTGATTATTATTTCACTGATCCGCCATATGGATTGGAAAAATACATCGATGATCCGCTGAAAGCTGCTCCTTACCAGGGTGTTTACCGGGTTACTGAAGGCGGAGTTGTTTCATTGCTGATCGACAGCATTCCGCGGCCAAACGGGATTGCCTTTCTTGGCGACAACACACTGATCGTTGCCAATTCAGAATCGGAAAGGGCGATCTGGTATGCGTATGATATTGCGGCAGACAATTCGCTCACGAATGCGCGCATCTTTTACGATGCGACTGAAGCTGCAAAGACGGATAAGGGCGGACCTGATGGATTCAAGGTGGACAAGCATGGGAATGTATTTGCGTCGGGGCCTGGTGGCATCTGGATCTTCGACAAAAATGCCAAAGTATTGGGAAAGCTGAAGATCCCTGTCCCGGTATCGAATTGTGCACTAGCTGATGATGACAAGACGCTGTATATAACTGCGGATATGTATGTGTTGAAATTCAGGATGAAAAAATGAGCGGAGATCAGAAGGCTTCGGCGAAGTTGATGTAAGTGCCTTTGATGCCGTGGGGACCGAAGCCGAAGTCGACCCGGAGGTTGGTGTTGTTCTTACTGTCGACCCGGATGCGGAAGCCGCCACCATAGGAAAAGTGAAAACCATTAATGTTCATGTTGGCATATTTGTCGGCAACCCGCCCGGTTCCAAACCAGGCTGTAACTCCAAAAATACTCCAGACGGGCATGCGATATTCGATCTGTGCATCAACAGCTACCAGGTCGCGGTAGGCACCTTCATAGTAACCACGCATTTTGCTGTCGCCACCCAGTTTAGCCAATTCATAAAAAGGTACATCACCATCTGTCATAGTGGTGGTTGCCTGGAAAGCGATCACGTGGCGGAGCCAGGGATTGATGAAGTGCCGGGCATCCAGCTCAAACTTGGTGAACTCATAAGTACTTCCCAGGAATGACGGAAAGCGGATCACCGAAGCGATGACGTAATATCCCTTATACGCATTATAACGACTGTCGCGACTGTCATATGCTATAGCAGCACCAAGACCAACAGACCAGCCTCCGTTCAGTCCTGTTACATCCTTCCTGATCAGGAAACTGTTGCTGTCTGGTTTAACCGTAAAATAGTTTGACATGTCGAAAACCGGGCCGGCATAGAACTTTTCTTTTATCCTGATGAGCTGGGCGAGGTAGAATTTCAGGCGGTCGTATTCTACTTCTTCCACACTATCACGAACCACATCATTGCCTATCCCAAAAATGTATTCCGGTTGCTTTTTGTAATTGATGTAGCTGATCGCCACATATTTGTTCTCCTTCCAGCTGAGCTCTGTTGCTACGGAAGCGTTGATACGTCCCTTGGTTGAAAAGGTAACCACCTCTGAAAGCTTGGTGGGATTGGAGATCGTGTCCTTCTTCGATAGTGTAAAGAGATTGAATTTTGCAAGTCCGAATACCTGGCCGGCTTCTGAAGAATAAGTTAGGATCGGGACGGGAATCTTTTTGAACAGGGCTTCCATCTTTTTATTGAACTTGTCGAATCCGGTGCTGTCTTTTTTCTTACTTAAACCGGTACTGTCTTTTTCCTGGCTGAACGTCGTTGTTGCCAGGCAGATGCAACACAGCAGGGATATCGTGAAGCGACCCAAATGCATTATACATTATTGTTATAAACAATATACTAAAAGGCAACTGCATTTCGGGTGATGGTTTTACCCCAGGTATGCGCGCAACAGGTGGGTATTACGGGTGCGTCGCAGTTTTTCAATAGCCTTATCGCGGATCTGCCTAACGCGCTCCTGGCTCAGGTCAAATTTGGCGGCAATGTCTTCGGTACTGAGCGGCCGCTCCATTCCAATACCGAAATAATAACATAGTAATTTTTCCTGGCGGTCATCCAGCATTTTCAAGGAGCGTCTCAGTTCGCGCTGCAGCGACTCTGTATAGTTTACCGACCTGTCGGCATATTCAGCGTTGGGATTTTCAATAAGGTCGAGCATGGAACCTTCGTCGTCAGCGGAAAGCGGCATATCGAGACTTTGCGCTTTGGTATGGCGGCACATGCTTCGCATGACTTCGTCCGGGTCCAGTTCAAGGGAATCAGCAACTTCCTCGGGTGTCGGCGTACGCTCCAGTTGCTGTTCCAGTATCACCTGCGCCTGGTGCAACCTGTTTCTCAGCAACACCCTGTTGATGGGCAGCCGGATGGTATCGGCATGCGTTACGATTGCATGCAGGATGCTTTGCCTGATCCACCAGACAGCGAAGGAAATGAATTTGAATCCGCGGGTATGATCGTATCGTTCTGCTGCCCGCATCAGCCCAAGGTTGCCTTCGTTAACCAGGTCGGAAAGCGGCAGTCCATGACCCTGGTATCTTTTTGCAACGGAAACTACGAACCGGAGGTTGCCCCGCACCAACCGTTGCCTCGCAGTCGTATCTCCGTTACTGATGCGCAACATCAATTCCTCTTCCTCTTCAACTGTAATGAGCTTCTCCCTGCTGATGTCCAGCAGGTATTTTTCCAGGCTTAGCGAATCACGATTGGTGATGGATTGGGAAATGGTGAATGCACGCATAAGTTGTATTAAAGAAAGAGCCTTAACCTGTTGCAAAGTAACGGCGCCGGTCAGGGTATAGAAATAGAACGGGTTACAGATCGCGTGTAATAAACCATGCGGTGGTGTTGTAGAAAGATTACTACAAAAAAAATCCCCCGCTGACTGGCAGCGGGGGTATTTGACACATAACATGAGAGACTTGTTTATCCTCCGATGATGATCACACCGGGATCAATGATCACGCGGGGTGGACGCGGCGGGCGTGGAGGAGCAGGCAGGCGATAAACGCGACGATGGCCATCACAGCACTGGTAGCTTCTTTCATAAGTGCGACCGCAGTGCCTTGGTTCGTAACGTTGTTCGTAACGACCGCAGCTCCTGGCTTTGTAGTGGCCTTTTTTCTTTCCGCCGCCGTGTGCCATTGCAGTGTTTACGAGCGCCGAAACGGAAAAGAGCGTTACCGCTAACGTAAGGGTCCGGATAATTTTGCTCATGCAGAATTGATTTTCGTTTGTTCATTACCGCAACATCTGTGCCGCAAACTAACAAGTGTTCAGTTTTGGGAGGGTGATTAACAAATTTCTAGGCAAAGTGACGGCCGTGGGGGGGTGAAACCGTCTTAAAGGCGGGACAACGCTATCTGGGCTATAGAAAAAAGTAACAGAATTTGCAGTTTAGTTAACCGGCGGATATCGTTCAACTTCAAGATTTAGAAAATCCCAGAGTTTTGGCATCGTATGATGCCTTATCATTTTATTATTTATTATTTCGTGTTTAATTCCTTCAATTGTACTAACCTTTTTTAGAAATGGCATGGCTCGGTATTTCAGAATTTCCTGTATAAAAGCCTTTCGCTCAAACAGTGGTATAGAATCATCTTCCAGGTCAAAATTCTTTTTCACAATTTCACGATCAACCTGGTATTGACCTAATTCCCAGCTAATAAAATTGCCATTTATGGGTTCTGGCACATTCGAATTATCCAGTTGCTTGACGATAACATCAAGCAATATAGAAAATTGTCCTCCCCAGGGAGACTTTTCGAGTTCCAGAATTGCGAAGCATTCCTCACTTTCCAAATACCACATACTCTTTATCTTCTTAAATCCCTCATCTCCTAACGTTTCAGAAATTATCTTTATTAAATCTGATTTATTCACAAAGTTTATTTTTAATATACGTCAAGCTACCGGTTGTAAAAGGAAAGAAATGTATTCATTCAAGACCCAATAAAGAGTCAGTATCTTTAATGGATACGCATTATCGCTTCTGTCAAAACTATGGTATTAATTAAATTATAAACATGTCAGACAACCCTATTATTCAACCAGAACATTGGTTACGGGGACCAGTTGCAAACGTACCTTCAATGCTTCAACCGGTTGCACATGCGTTGCTCCAGGCACGGGATGAGATCAACCAGGCGATGGAGGGCTTCCCTGAAAACGGGTTATGGGTGAAGCCCGCAGAGATGGCTTCGGTTGCATTTCACCTGAAACATATCCCGGGTGTGCTGGACAGGCTGTTCACTTATGCTGATGGTCAGGAGTTATCTGCCACACAGCGGGCATATTTGGCTGAAGAGAGTAAAGATGACAGCTCACAGGATGTTGCCAGGCTGTTAAGCATGCTAAATGCGGGCATTGACGAGGCTGTAAAAAAAGTCGGACTGATCGATGCGGAAACGCTTACAGATGAACGACTGGTAGGCAAAAAGCAACTACCCTCAACAGTTATAGGATTGCTGTTCCATGCCGCCGAACACACGATGCGTCATACCGGCCAGTTACTGGTAACTGCGGCAATAGTACGATCGGATCCAGGCAAATAATGTGCTTAGTCGGGCAATACTGCGCCCTTATCAACCCACAGTTTAAACTGGCGGACAAACTCTACATGCTGCAATGGAGGCAAGGTCCTGCCCTCTCCCGGATCCCAACCCCATAGCACGAGTTTATCGTGGCTTACATGTTCAATAAGTTGCGCCATGGTTTTGTGGCCATTCAGGTCTTTATTTTTCAATTGCGCGGCAAGTTCCCGGGGAGATTTTCCTTCGAAAACCATTTTCATATCTGCAGGCGGTAAATGCCAGGTAGGATTGCCCGGCGGTTGGTTCAGTCCCGGTGTATTTGTTGCCTGGTGACAATTACTGCACTTCATGGCCGACACCCCTTTCCCATCGTCACCACGCGTGACGCCCATAGTATGAAGATGGCTATCATCCCCCTGCAAAGGCACATCACCTTTCGGATGACAGTTCATGCAACGCGGACTCATCAGCACCTTATATACTTCAAGAAATGCCTCTTTGGAGATCCGCTCATCGAGTACTGCCTTGTCTTCGTTTACCCGTGGCTGAAAGGAAACTGAAATCACCAGCACAGCCAGAAGCATAATTATCCCACCCATGATTTTACTGAGCATACAAAAGGGTTTTATTGGTTCGCTGTCATGTTGTTTTCAGGTCTTCAGGCCGCAGAGGAAGTGTTCTTATCCTTTTCCCCGTTGCCGCGAAAATTGCATTTGCAATAGCCGGTGCAATTGGCGGTGTCCCGGGTTCGCCGGCGCCACCCATTTTTTCCGTGCTCTTTACTATATGGACATCAATCACCGGCGCTTCATTCATGCGCACCATTTTGTAGTCATGGAAATTGCGTTGCTTCACACGGCCTTTTTCCAGCGTGATTTCGCCATATAACAGTGCTGTAAGACCGAAAATGATCCCGCTTTCCATCTGCGCCGCTACGCCATCCGGGTTAACTGCTAATCCGCAGTCAATAGCACAGGTCACCTTATGCACTTTGAGTGCATCGTTTACGATGGAAATCTCAGCCACTTGCGCAACACTGCTTCCAAAAGATTCATGTACTGCCACGCCGCGGAAATGACCGGCAGGCAGGGACTTGCCCCATCCTGATTTTTCGGCGGCCAGGTTTAGTGCGGCAAGGTTCCTGCCATGATTCTTCAGCAGCGAACGCCGGTATTCAACCGGGTCCGCTTTCGCTGCAAATGCCAGTTCATCGATCATGGTTTCCATAACAAACGCCGTGTGGGTATGACCGACAGAACGCCACCACAATACCGGAACATTTACAACCGGCGAATGCAGCTCAACAAGGTGATTGGGAATCTCTTTCATGTAAGGGGAATCGGAAATTCCTTCAGTTGAAGCAGGATCGATTCCGTTCTGGATCATCGCTTCGAACGGTGAACCCTGCATGATTGATTGACCGACGATCGTATGTTTCCAGGCACCTGGTTTACCGTCGGTTGCGGGCATCACCTGCACTTTATGAAGGAAAGCAGGACGATAATAACCACCGCGCATATCATCCTCACGACTCCAGACGAGTTTCACATTTTTGCCGCTGGCCTTTGCCACATGTACTGCTTCCACCACATAGTCGTTATCCTTATTGGCACGACGGCCGAAGGCACCGCCAAGGAAAGTGGTGTTCACCATTACCTGTTCCGGTTTCATACCAAGGACTTTCGCAGCAGCCGTTTGCTCCTGCATCTGGAACTGTGTACCCGTCCAGATCTCGCAGGAATTTTCAGACAACAGCACTGTACAGTTCATTGGCTCCATAGCAGCATGGGCGAGATAAGGAAAGAAATATTCCGCTTCAATTTTTTTGCTGCCCTTCGAAAGCTCTGCATTTACATCACCGGCCTTTGCTGCGGCGACACCTGTGGTAGAAGCTATCCTTTTGTAAGAATCGAGCTGGTCGCGACTGTCAATCGCTTTAGCCGGGTCAATATCCCATTCCACTTTCAGGGCATCGCGGCCAAGCTTGGCTTCCCAGTAATGATCCGCAAGTACTGCTACCCCGGAAGGGATCTCAACCACCTGCTGCACACCAGGAATAGCTTTGGCTTTGGAGGCGTCAAATGATTTCACCTTAGCACCAAAAACCGGTGGATGGGCCACAACTGCAGTGAGCATGCCAGGGAACTGCATATCCATCCCGAATTTGGCTGTGCCATTTATTTTTTCGGGTGTATCCAGCCTGCGTTTCGATTTGCCGATGTATTTCCATTTGGAGGGATCACGCAGGGGCACATCCGAAGGCGGCGGCAGTTTCGCAGCAGCTTCAGCCACTTCACCATAACTCAGCTTTTTATTGCTTGCAGAAATCACATATCCATTTTCTGTTTTGCACTTGTCGGGCGTAGTGTTCATTTTGTCGGCAGCTGCCTGGGTCAGCATCATCCGTGCTGTTGCACCGGCTTTGCGGTAACGGTCGAACTCTGACCAGGTACTTGTAGAGCCACCGGTCAGCTGGATTCCGAAAGCAGTGTGGATATATGGCGCACCGGCAGGACCATGTTCAACTTTGATATTGTTCCAGTCACAGTCCAGCTCTTCCGCAATCAGCATGGGCATGGTGGTCCATACGCCCTGCCCCATTTCGGAATGTGCCAGCAGGATCTTGACAGTATTGTCGGTGCCGATGTGCAGGTAGGCATTCTGGGTTATGAATTTAGTGCCATCAGCGCCATCAGCAAGTACTGTCTTTCTGTTACCGGCAGGAACCGAAAACGGGATGATCAGTCCACCCGCAATGATGGTGCTATCCTGTAGGAACTTTCTCCTGGTTAGGTTTGATTTACTCATTTTACACCTCCTTCTTTTTGGAGTTTCGCGGCTTTGTGAATGGCATTCCTGATTCGCTGGTACGTGCCGCAACGACAGATATTCCCTGACATCGCCTGATCGATGTCTGAATCGGATGGATTGGGATGGTCACGGAGCAGCACAGCCGCACTCATGATCTGGCCGGATTGACAGTAGCCGCATTGCAGCACGTCATCTTCCAGCCACGCGCGTTGCAACGGGTGACTGTTATCTTTTGATAACCCTTCGATGGTGGTTACTTTCTGGCCGGCAGCGCGTGAAACCAGGGTAACACATGAGCGCACCGCTTCCCCGTTCAGGTGAACGGTGCAGGCGCCGCACTGTGCCATACCGCAACCAAATTTGGTACCCGTAAGTCCGAGGTGATCACGCAATACCCATAACAGGGGAGTATCGGGCCTTACATCAACAGAATGCTCTTTTCCATTAATAGTCAGCTTTACCATAAGATGTATTTATTTGATGATCAACAGCAGAGGGCAGGGATCTGTGGGACTCTCTAAAGTTACCCAAAAAAGCAAATTGCGTGCTATTTTCGCGGCAGAAACACCTTCATGTCGCTTTATATTTCTTCACTGAATTCCGGCAGCAATGGAAACTGCTATTACGTAGGCGATGAGCGCGATGCCGTGCTGATTGACGCGGGAATCAGCTGCCGCGAAACAGAGAAACGCATGAAGCGTTCGGGGCTCTCTATCGACAGGGTGAGAGCGGTGTTTATTTCCCACGAACATTCTGATCATATCAGCGGTCTGCGTGTGCTGGCAAAAAAGTACCAGCTGCCGGTTTATGTAACGGCCGAAACCGGGAAGTACCTAAACCTCGGCAGAGAACCTTACAGCATTCATTTTCTCCGGCCATTTGAACAGGTGCAGATCGGCGGCATTTCAGTGACCCCGTTTCCCAAGGCCCATGATGCCAGTGACCCGCACAGTTTCCTGGTCGCATCTGCTACGATCAAAGTGGGTGTTTTCACGGACATCGGTGTGGTGTGTGACCAGCTGATCCACTACTTCAAACAATGTCATGCCGTGTTTCTGGAGTCGAACTACGATGAAGAAATGCTCGAGAAGGGAAATTATCCCTGGCACCTGAAGAACCGCATCCGCGGCGGCAAGGGGCACCTGTCCAACCGCCAGGCGTTCGAACTCGTGCTTGCGCACCGTCCGCCCTTCATGAGCCACCTGCTGCTGTCGCACCTTTCGAAGAACAATAACTGCCCCGATCTTGTGCGCAAGCTCTTCAGCCATTTCGATGACCACATGGAAGTTGTCGTCGCCTCGCGCTACAACGAAACCGCCGTTTACAACATTTCCGAAAACAGTCTCACCGGCATCCACCTCGACCGCACGGTTGCCAACCCGGGCCAATACCAGCTGACGCTGTTTTAATTTCACCCGTCGGGTGGCACCCGACGGGTGAATTATTTTTCAGGTTTCTCCCGAACCGAAATAGGGTGAAAAAATGTTGGCGTAGGGGAAATTATCCCTGGCAACAGAAGAACCGACCGCGTGGAGTGCAATTCCAACTAACATTATTCAACTAAAAAAGAGTGCTTTCACGGTACTTCACCCGACGGGTGAGACCCGACGGGTGGGACCCGACGGGAGATTCCCGGCCGGTGGGACCCGACGGGTTATTTTTTTAGCAGGGGCAACACATCATTGAGGGGCAACTCTTTGACCTCATGTCCTTTGTAGCCTTTCGAAGTCGTGGCCTTGAAGAGCGAGTTGATGATGGCTTCTTCGGTTGCTTCGATGGCGGCCATGAAGAGCGGGGAGACAACATCGTTGTGGAGGACCTGCAGCGGCTGGATTCGGTCGGTGGGGTCGTGGGAAATGAAATTGCTTTCGAAGGTGGAGAAGGCGATCACATAGTCGCCGCTGCCGTTGGAGGCGATGCCACCGGTTTTGGCGAGTCCCATGAATGCGCGCTTGGCAAGCCTTTGAAGGTTACGGGCGTCGAGGGGCGCATCAGTGGCAACAATGATCATGCAGGAACCATCAACGTTATTCAAAAGACTGTTGCTGAAAGAAAATTTCTGCAGGGCCTCTCCCACCTGCACGCCATCGATAACCAGGTTGCCACCGAAATTTGTCTGCACCAAAACACCAACTGTATAACCGCCGAGATCCGCAGGGAGTTTCCGGGATGAGGTGCCGATTCCGCCCTTCCAGCCGAAGCATACTGTGCCGTTGCCGGCGCCCACATTTCCCTGCTCGACCACTCCGCTCCTCGCCTGCCGGATCGCAGTAAGCACGTGCTCTGTTTTTACGTGCATTCCCCTGATGTCATTCAGCCAGCTGTCGTTCGTTTCGCCGACAACAGCATTCACAGATTGCGCGGCTTCATTTCCTTTTTGCTTCAATGAATGCTCAATCACTGCATTCATGCCAACGGGTACAGCCAGAGTATTGGTAAGTACAATCGGGGTTTCAAGGTTCCCGAGTTCATTCACCTGCGTTGTACCAGCCAACTTCCCAAAACCATTGCCTACAAAAACAGCGGCAGGTACTTTACGCTGGAAGATATTACCCTCATGCGGCAGTATCGCCGTTACGCCCGTGCGCACAGAATCACCTACATTAATTGTAACCTGTCCGACCTTAACTCCCGCCACGTCTGTAATAGCGTTTAATGTCCCCGGTTTCATTACGCCGATCTTCACCCCATACTCCCGCGCCGTTTTCCTTTGTCCCAATGCCTGCACACCAATCAACAGGATAACCCCAACCAATAGTTGTTTCATAAAGTGATGTTTAATTATTTCCGCTCAAGCGTTACCGTAAACTTTATAAACCGACTCCCGCAGCGGATCTCCCTTATCCGAAACGATAAATTCGAGTATATCCGCGAGCTGCGACGGCGCTACCCATTTTGAAGGATCTGCGTCGGGCATCAACTTCCGGTTCGCTTCCGTATCGATGGTACTCGGCGCTACAACAGTCGCTGTAATATTTGCCCCTTTTACCGACTGGTTAAGGGCTTCCGCGAAAGTGAATAGCAGGTTTTTGCTCAGCGCATAAGCAAGGCTATGACGCGCCTGGGCCGGAACAATCGCCGTGCGGGAACCGATGAATACCAGTCTTCCGTAATGGTTAGCCGTAAAATGATCCCACAACGGCCTGGCAACGAAATATGCGGACTCAAAATTGAGACTGAATTGTTTTCGTAACAATTCACCGGAAGTCGAGGCGAGGTCACCATAATCATAGCCGCCAACCAGCAATAAAGCTGCGTCTATCCTGCCATGCGCACTAATGGCATCGCGAACAAAGTCCCCTGCTGCGTTTTCGTCCGTAAGGTCCACCGCGTGCACTTCCAGCCGGTCATGGACAGGCAACTCACTCACAGATGCCGTTCTGCCTACCGCAGCAATAACGGTATAACCTTCCGAAATGAATTTGTTTGTAACTGCCGTACCGAGGGCACCATTGGCACCCGTTATGATCACTTTCTTCATTTTTGCATGTTGAGATACAAATATATTTTGCTTTGTTTTATTTCATAACTTGAAGAACGATCCGTACGCTAGGGCCTATCAACGCCATATGCAACTGTCCGGTAACCATACCTTCAACGCTCCGCCTTCCGTCATGTGGAATCTCCTCATGGATGAGAATGTACTTGCCAGGCTTGTACCTGGTATATCAAGGCTGGAAAGGACCGGGGACAACACTTTCGCTTCAACACTTGCAATCAAACTGGGACCGGTCAGTGGTTCATTCAACGGCAGTCTCGAATTGGAAGAACTTAAGGAACCTGAATCATTCGTATTAAAAGTTCAGCAGAAAAGCAGCATCGGCAACGCAGCTTCAGCCATCAAAATAAAACTGTCGCCGGTAAACGAGCAACAAACAGAAATGGAATTCAACGGGGTTGTAAAATTATCCGGACTGCTGGCATCAATGGGTCAGCGGGTTGTGGGTGGCGTGTCGGGCACATTGACGAAACAATTCTTTTCCAACCTTGAATCTGAGCTGGAAAGAAAGCAGTCGGCATCTACTTAATCACCATATAAAGCTGGCTCCATGAATATCACAATCAATGTTAAGGTCAATGGAGTGAAATACAGCAATACGGTCGAACCACGGCTGTTGCTGGTACATTATCTCCGGGATGTACTCCGACTAACGGGCACGCACATAGGCTGCGACACCAGCAACTGCGGCGCCTGTACGATCCATTTGAACGGGATGGCTACAAAAAGCTGCACCCTGCTCGCAGTACAGGCAGACGGAATGGAAATCACCACTATCGAAGGACTTGCAAAAGACGACCAGCTGCATCCCCTGCAGGAAGCATTCCGTGAATGCCATGGACTGCAGTGTGGGTTCTGCACTCCGGGAATGATCATGACGGCGGCCGACCTGCTGCAGCACAACCCCAATCCAAACGAGGAAGAGATCCGCACTGCGCTGGAAGGAAATCTTTGCCGCTGCACCGGCTATCACAATATTGTTAAGGCAGTTGAATTTGCCGCCACCAAAATGAAAAAGGAGGTAGCCGTATGAGCACTAACGGACTGATCGGAAAATCCGTAAAGCGGGTTGAAGACAAACGTTTCATTACCGGTCGCGGTAAGTACACCGATGATATCATCCTACCGGGACAAACCTACGCCGCATTTTTGCGTTCACCATTTGCGCATGCGAAGATCCTTGAGATCACCACCGAAGCGGCAAAGGCAATGCCGGGCGTAATAGCTATTTACACCGGTGAAGACCTGCGCGAAGTAAACGGCGTGCCCTGCGGCTGGCAGGTGAATTTCAAGGATGGCACAACTATGAAAGAACCTAAACACCCGCTGCTGGCGGTTGATAAGGTAAGGCACGTGGGCGAAGCCGTCGCCATTGTTATAGCTGATACAAGAGAACATGCTGTCGATGCAGCGGAAGCCATTATGGTCGACTACGAAGACTTGTCCTGCGTAATCGACCCGCTGAAGGCAGCACAACCAGGTGCACCTTTGGTGCATGATGATGTTCCAGGGAATGTCTGTTTTGACTGGAACCTGGGAAACCCGCCGGGAGAAGTGGATGAGGCACTTAAAAACTCAGCGCATGTGACCACGCTGGAATTCGTAAACCAGCGACTGGTTCCCAATGCAATTGAACCGCGATCCTACAACAGTTCCTATGATGAAGCCAACGACAGGTACACCCTCTATACCAGCACCCAGAACCCACACCTGATCAGGTTGCTGATGTGTGCGTTTGTTTTAGGAATTCCCGAGCACAAGGTCAGGGTTGTTGGCCCCGATGTGGGCGGCGGCTTTGGCAGCAAGATCTTCCACTATACGGAAGAGGCGCTGTTGACCTGGTGCAGCAGGAAGACCCGTCGCCCGGTCAAATGGACCGCCACCCGCAGCGAAAGCTTCGTTACGGATGCCCATGGCCGTGATCATGTTACCAAAGCGGAAATGGGATTCGATAACGAAGGCAGGATCACCGCCCTCAGGGTAAAAACTTACGCGAATCTCGGCGCATACCTTTCCACCTTCGGCAGTTGCGTGCCCACATACCTGCACGGAACACTAATGCAGGGATTGTATACTACCCCAAAGATCAATATAGACGTGACTGCCGTTTTTTCCCATTCCACACCCGTTGATGCATACAGGGGTGCCGGCCGGCCGGAAGCTACTTACTTACTCGAACGACTGATCGACCTTGGCGCGCAGGAACTGAATATCGACCCTGCCGAACTCCGCTTCAAAAATTTCATTCCGCCCTTTGATGGGGTGAACCAGCCCGGTTACCAGACCCAGGTTGCGCTGCAGTACGACAGCGGCAACTATGAAGGCGTGTTGAAAAAAGGCCTGGAAATGGCGGGTTATGAAAACTTCCGCAACGAGCAGAAAGCAAATTCAAACGGCAAGCTCATAGGTATCGGCATCTCCACGTATATAGAAGCCTGTGGCATTGCGCCCTCGGCCGTAGTCGGTTCACTTGGTGCAAGAGCAGGATTGTACGAAGTTGGCCAGGTACGGGTGCAGCCTACCGGAAAAGTCAGCGTGTATACCGGTGCCCACTCGCATGGACAGGGCCACGAAACCACATTTGCACAGGTGGTCGCTGATAAATTAGGCATCCCTATGGACGATGTGGAGATCATTCACGGCGACAGTGAAGCTGTTGCATTCGGGATGGGAACTTACGGTTCGCGCAGCCTTGCCGTAGGTGGATCTGCCATCGTAAAAAGCATTGAGAAGATCATAGAAAAAGGAAAGAAGATCGTAGCGCACAAGCTCGAAGCAAGTGCCGATGACATAGAATTCGCCAATGGAAAGTTCACAGTAAAGGGAACGGATAAGTCTATGGGCTTCGGCGATGTTGCCCTTACGGCATATGTCCCCCATGTATACCCGAAGGACCTGGAGCCGGGACTCGATTTCAGTTCATTCTATGACCCCGCAAATTTCACTTACCCCTTTGGCTGCCATATCGCGATTGTTGAAGTGGAGAAGGCAACAGGAAAAGTACAGTTAAAGAGATTCATTGCCGTCGACGATGTAGGTAACGTGATCAACCCGATGATCGTTGAGGGACAGATCCATGGCGGTGTGGTGCAGGGAGTTGGCCAGGCGCTCTTCGAAGGCGCGGACTATGACGAGAACGGGCAACTGACCAACGCTTCGTATATGGATTACTGTATGCCCCGTGCGGATGATTTGCCGATGATTGAAACCGGCAGCCAGGTTACGCCCTGTCCGCATAACCCGCTCGGGGTAAAAGGTGCAGGCGAAGCAGGATGTATCGGGTCTACTCCTGCTGTCGTGAACGCAGTACTGGACGCACTCTGGAAAGGCGGTTACACGGTGAAGGATATCCCGATGCCGCTCACCTCAGAGCGTGTCTGGAAGGCGATGCAATAACCAAAACAATTACCATTTAACGAACTACAATGATACCGGCAGAATTTGAATACAGTAAGGCAAACACCGTTGATGAAGCTATCCTGGCACTTTCATTAAGTGAAGCAAAATTGCTTGCAGGCGGGCACAGCCTGATCCCTGCCCTGAAATTCCGGATGAGCAGGCCGTCTATGCTGGTTGATATCAGCAGGATCCAGGAATTAAAAGGCATCCATGAAGAAGATGGCGAGATCGTGATCGGCGCCGCCACTACTTACGCGGAAATAATGGCCGACGATTATCTACGCAGCCAACTGCCTTTCCTGGCCGCAGGCACTTCAACCATCGGCGACATGCAGGTAAGGAATTATGGAACCATTGGTGGAAGCCTGGCACATGCAGACCCTGCGGCAGACTGGCCGGCGATGGTGCTGGCTACGGATGCAGCGATCGAAGTAAAAGGACCCGAAGGCAAACGCAGGATCAATGCCACTGATTTCTTTACCGGCTTCTTCACAACGGCCCTTGACGAAAATGAGATCATCACGGCGATCAGGATCCCCGTGCCACCCGAAGGTACAGTTGGCACATACCAGAAATTTGCGCAACCGGCTTCACGCTATGCCATGGTTGGAGTGGCAGCAGTCAAAACACCTGGCGGCAAGGTCCGGATCGGGATCACCGGCCTCACTGAAAAGGCATTCCGGGCATCCGCCGCGGAAGAGATCCTTTCCGGTAAAGCCCTTGACGATAATAACATTGATGCCGCCGTTGAAGCCGCGTTCCGTGATACCGAACCAATGAGCGACCGGTTTGCATCTGCTGTTTACAGGAAACATCTCGCAAAGGTTTATCTCCGAAAAGCATTGCTGGAAATTGCATGATAAAACATGATAAAACTGGAAGACATCAGCGGCATGATGCATGCCAATGGATATATCTCTGATCCGCAGGTAGCCATGTCCGTATTCCTGTCACTCCAGCTGGAAAAACCACTGCTGGTTGAAGGTCCGGCCGGCGTGGGCAAAACCGAGATCGCCAAAGTGATGGCAAACGTTTTGCAGACCGACCTGATCCGGCTCCAGTGTTACGAAGGACTGGATGCCACACATGCCCTGTACGAATGGAATTACCAGCGGCAACTGCTTCACCTCAAGATCACCGAGCACGATACCGGAACAATCGAAGAAAAAGAGAAAACCATTTTTGGTGAATCGTTTTTACTGAAGCGTCCCCTGCTCGAAGCCATTACGCATACCCGCAAGCCGGTGCTGCTGATCGACGAGATCGACCGCAGCGATGAAGAGTTCGAAAGTTTTTTGCTGGAAGTCCTGAGCGACTGGCAGATCACCATTCCCGAAACCGGCACCATCACGGCAACCTATATTCCGCAGGTGATACTTACCGGCAACAGGACGCGCGACCTGAGCGATGCCCTGCGCCGCAGGTGCCTATACCTGTACATCGATTATCCGGACTTCGAAAAGGAACTGACAATCGTTAAAAAGAAGGTTCCCGGCATCAATGAAAAACTTGCGCTTTCGATCACTTCATTCATGCAGGAGGTCCGCAGGCTGAAACTGGAGAAAATCCCGGGCATTTCCGAAACACTCGACTGGGCATTTGCACTTGCTGCACTGCACCTGGATCACCTGGATAAAACAGTGATTGAACAAACCCTGGGCGTAATTATCAAAGACTGGAAAGACACGCGGCAGGTTCAGATGTCGCTCAGCGAACTCATGGAAAAAACCGGTGTGCATCCCCGCGTACAACCTACTTAAATGCCCGCATCACTGCCTGCAAATATTTTAAAGTTCTGCACCCTGCTCCGCCATAACGGTTACCAGGCAGGGCATGAAGAATCGGCCTTGGCATTACAGGTATTGGTAACTGAAAACCTCTTTGACAACATCAACTTTTACCACCTGCTCCGAGCCGTCTTTTGCCGCAAAAAAGAAGACCTCGAAAAATTTGACGCGTTGTTTAAATCCTTCTGGCGCGATCGGCTCACAGGAGAAACTTCATCCGCGCCTCCCCCACCAAAACAGCGCGAAAAGAAAAACAAGGCGATCGCAATTTCCCAATGGCTGAATGGAAAAGGGAATGATGACGACCCCATAACAACAGCAACCTGGAGCAGCGAGGGCCGGCTGGAAGGAAGGGACTTTTCAGTTTTACGCGATGACGGGCTTGAAGACATGAGGAGGATAATCCACTCACTTTCCAGGAAACTCGCGAGCCGGACCAAAAGACGTTATGAAAAAACAAACCGGGTGACACTTCCCGATATCAGGCGAACCCTACGGAAGAATATGCGTAAGGGCGGTGAACTGCTGGAACTCGTTTACCGGCGACCGAAGCGCAACAAAATAAAACTGCTGTTGCTCTGCGATGTAAGCCGCTCGATGGAATTGTATTCCGGTTTTTTCCTTTTATTCATGTATGCATTCAGGCAGGTGTATGCGGCAACAGAAACCTTCATCTTCAGTACCGTGCTGGAGCGGATCACGCCCTACCTGCAACAATCAAAGTTCAATGAGATCCTGCCACTGCTGCACCAGCAGACCCTGGGATGGAATGGCGGTACACGCATTGGCGAATGCCTCGATGCATTTGTTGAGCAAAACGGCAACATGGTCGACAAAAAAACTATTGTTGTTATTATCAGTGACGGGTGGGACCAGGGAGCTACCGCCCCGATCGAACATAACATGCATCTTATCCACCAGCGGTCCAGGAAAATTCTCTGGCTGAATCCACTGGCCGGCTATACTGAATACAGGCCGGAAACCGCCGGCATGAAAGCTGCGTACCCACATATCGATTTCCTTGCACCTGTCCACAACCTGGAAAGTCTTGCAAGAATAATTCGCTACTTATAAGGTTGCTGCAATGCTTGACACGAATTCTTTGATCCGGGTTTTCAGTTCTGCCGGTTTATGGATAGCCGCTCTGTCACCTATCATCACGAACCAGCGGCAAAAACCCTCGAGCGAATTGGTCATAAAGGTCATAATGATCCTATCCCCTTCCTCCTTTTCATGAAGGAGGCCATAGTAATATTTCTGGTCGCCCAGGTAACCAACATATTTCTTTTCAACAGACATCACTACTTCGGTAAGCTCACACCCCTTGTCCCACTGTTTTAAATAGGTCCTGATGGAAGGATGCTGCTGGCGGAAAATCTCTTCCGTCATGGTCAGCGATTTGATCCGGTCCATCCGGAAATCGCGGTAATCCTGCCGCAGCCTGCACCAGGCAACCAGGTGCCAGTAATTGTTCAGGAAGAAGATGCCAACCGGCTCGATGCTGCGTTCAGATTGCTCCTGTTTATACAATGAAAAATAACGGATATGGACAACCTTCTTTTCTGCAATACTCCTGAGAATGGTCTGGTGCAGGTTGAGGTCGCTGTTACCGGCCTGTACATGACGGGCCTGCAGCACTTCAATATGGTCGTCAATTGTTTCGAGGAAATCTTTTTCACTGGTGCGCAGTACTGCCCTGATCTTGAACATGGCAGACTGGTAATTGGCACTGTTGTTCCGGTCGGTAAGTTTTTCCACCAGTTTTTCGGCAGTAAGGAAGGCCATTGCTTCTTCGCGCGTGAACATTACCGGTGGCAGCCTGTAGCCATCCATAATGGAATAGCCCATTCCTGCTTCACCTATTACCGGGATGCCGGATTCTTCAAGGGCCTTGACATCGCGGTACACGGTACGCAGGCTGATGTCAAACCGGTCAGCAATTTCCTGGGCCTTCACGATCCTGCGCGACTGCAATTGGATCAATATAGCAGTTAACCTGTCAATCCTGTTCATTTACTCAGCTTTGCCGGGAAAACAAGTTGATTATAGGCGTCGCTTAGCCAGGTTGTGATCTCACCTGCCCTGCCATCGCCAACCTTTTTCCCGTTGATTTCAGTTACCGGCAGCACATGTTTCGTCGTGCTCGTGATGAATGCTTCCGACGCATCTTCCAGTTCTGAAAGATGAATGTCTCTTTCTCTCACATTGTACTTCCGGCCTGCAAGTTTTATCACGTGCGCCCGGGTCACTCCCGCAAGAATATTCTCTTTTGGGGTGGCGATCTCACCATCACTTGTCACTATAAAAAAATTGGCCCGCGGGCATTCCGTGATATTTCCACCGGAATGATATAAAACATCAGCAGCGCCTGATTGTTTGATCAGCGGCTGCAGCCAGATGGCCATGAGATAATCGATCGTTTTCACCTGCGGTAACTGGCGCTGAAATTCATGTGTAATGATGCTCATGCCAGCAGGCAGCTCACGGTTAAGGCTAAGTGCAGATTGGGTGATCACAAGGTTTGGATCAGACTGCGAATAACCGTCTTCAGAATATCCGCCCGTCAGCGTCAGCCGGATTCCGGATTCAGGCACATTATTCTTTGCGAGCAGGGTATGGATGTCTGATATCAGCTGGGCTCTTGTGACCGATGGCTCCAGGCGCATTTTTGCAGCAGAAGCATAAAAGCGGTCGAGGTGCTCACCAAGGAACACGGGTTCACCATCCACCACTTTGAAGAAATCAAATATGCCGTAACCCCGCTGAATCGACAAGTCATTCACGAGCAAAGCCGCTTCCCCTGCTTCAATCAATTTGCCATTGATAATGGCATAATCCATACTCATTTTGATAATTTAGATAGTCATTACCTATTTTCACGGTCACGATGCGGTTACATAGATACTTACTTTTTTTCTTCTGTTATTTCTTTATTTCCACTTTGGTTTATTACCTGGGATTGGCCGAGATCAACTATTTCGTCGACCTCAGGAACCGTATCATCGGCTCCAGGCTGATGGACCTTGGAATGGACCCCTACTACTTCAAATGGAGCAAAGCCTGGCCGCTGACTTTATGCGACCCGATTGACATTTGCAATTTCAGGAACAACCTGACCACGAGTCCGCCAAGCCTTTTGTGGCTCATCAGGCCCATCGCGAGACTGGACTATATGAGCATTGGTTATATCTGGGTGCTGTTGCATTACGTTTTTTTCCTGCTCATAGTACTGCCTATTCACCAGGCATTCCGGGACGAAGCTTCGAAGTCCAGGGTGCTCGCCGCCGCGATCATTCTCCTCCTGACACCACAATGGTCGGAAACCATCCTGAAGGGACAATGCCATTTCATTTTACCTACAGCCATGTCGCTGATGATCTTTACCGCAGCAGGTAACGGCAGGTATAAATATTTCATCTGCGGGCTCCTGTTGAGTATTGCTGTCTGGTTAAGACCGAATGCCGTTCTGCTGGCGCCCTTCCTGTTGTTCTGCCGGCTCGATAAAAAACAGTTTTTCGGTGCAATAGCGTTAGCCGCAATTCTGCTCGGCACAATGGAATGGTATTTTCATCTTAATGATTGGGTGAGTTTCTATCATACCTGCAGGGAATGGGTAAAGAATAACGTGGCTGATATCACCGTCATCTTTTGTCACGGCGACATTGTAACAGAAGGAAAAAGCCTCGAAGGCTCAACGCGTGCTTTGGATTACATTTCCAACCAAAGCGAGCAGGGAAATATTTTCCACCTGGTGCAAAGCAAGTGGAATTATTCCGTTCCTCCCCTGCCGATGCTGGTCGTTTTCATCTGCACATTTGCCGTGCTGGTATGGTTTTCATTCCGTTACCAGTTCCGCAATATGCACGACGCCCTTTTCATTGGATACTTCGCTTATTGGATGGCTGCATTAACTTCTCCCATTCTCAGGCTGACCTATTATTTCCCGGAAGTATTTCCGATCATATTGATTTTTGCAGGGAATTATTTCCAGATGAACAGGACGGAACGTTATGTCTTCAACACGGCTTGCATCCTGCTCGTGCTGGATCTGATTCCCGTTAACCTGGTCGTGGCTGAAAGCCTGTTTATCGGCTGCATGTTGCTGTACACCTGGAACCGCCGTGAACGTCATTCTTCTTCGTGATATGACTGCTCCGTATTGATCTCCCAGATGTTTTCTTTCGTGGTTATGTTGGCGATAATATTGTCGACTGCGGTCATTGCAGCAAGCATGGAATGATCACTGTTGTTGTACTTATGCATTCCATTGCGGCCAACAAGGAACAGGTTATGGAAAGTGTCGGTATAGTTTCGGATCTCGTCGAACCTGTTGTATGTGCCCAGGTAAGCGGGATAAGTTTTTTCCATTCGCACGATATTACTGTCAAGCACATCGTTCCTGTCGATAAATCCGATGCGCTCCAGTTCCCCGGTGGCAAAAGTGATAAATGCGTCATCGGGCATGCTCCACAATTCATCACCCACATTGCAGAAATATTCAAGTCCTAACCATGCAGTACCCGGATCACTGACCATATACGGACTCCAGTTATTGAAGATCTGCAACCTGCCCAACTTCACAGATTTTTCCTGGATATAGATCCAGTTATCCCTGATCTCGTCGCTGTTTGTTTTTGCGAAGCGGTCATGCATCAGCAGCTTCTTTACCAGCAATCCAACCATCATAAAATCGCGGTATGGCAATCCTGCTGCAATGCTCCGGATCTCTGCAGGAGGCTGTGGCGACATGGAAGCAATGAGTTCCTGCACGGGCATGGTAGAGAAAAAATAATCGCCTTCCCAAGTGTGTGTTGTTCCGTTTGTGTCTGTGGATTGGATGGAACTGATATTGCCACCTGAATGAGCTATACCGTTCACCTCGTGATGGAAGTGGATCTCACCGCCCATTTCAACTATGCGCGCGGCAACTTCTTCCCACAGTTGGCCAGGTCCCAGTGCGGGATATAAAAATCTCTCGATCAGGCTGGTCTGCGTCGATTTCTGTTTGAGATCCGCGGCGGGCTTCTTCTTCATCGCATGCACCACGGCCTTGCGTACCGACAATTCCTTAACCCGCTGCCTGCCCCAGTCTGCAGGCAGGGCGTTACAGGGAACGCCCCATACTTTTTCTGTATAGTCCTTGAAGAAGGTTTGATAAAGGTTGCTGCCGAAGCGGTTGATGAAGAAATCTTCGAGGGTGGTTTCGGTACGTGGACGAAGTTTAGCAGCCATGTATGACGAGCCGATCAGCGCCAGCTTTTTGAAGCCAAGCTTGCGGATGGTATCCTTCGACAATGACAAAGGATAATTGAAAAAGCGGTTGAGGTAAAAGATCCTGGAAAGTCGCTCCCGCACAAGCATGCGGTGGGTTTCACCGGCGGGTGTGGAGGAAGCATTTTTCAGCAGCGTTCGCTGGTTCTGGTATTGCAATGCGATCTCTTCCCCCGTGGTATTGTCGAGCGGCAGGATATTCAGCCACCATTTCATGACGCGGTCCGATTTCGAAAAAAACCGATGACCGCCAATATCCATCCTGTTGCCTTTGTAATTGACCGTTTTGCTGATACCGCCAATATCACCTGACTTTTCCAGGATAATGGGAATGATATCGGTCCGCTGCAAAAGTTCGTATGCGGCGGTGAGCCCCGCGGGGCCGGCACCAACTATGATCGCTTTTTTAGTCATGATGTTTTCACCGGGGTTGTAGCAATTTGGCGATGAGGCCTGTCCACCCCGTCTGGTGAGCAGCACCTACGCCCCTGCCATTGTCGCCGTGAAAATATTCATAGAAAAGGATATAGTCGCGGAAATAAGCATCCTTTTGCAAAAGTTCGCAATCACCATACACCGGGCGTTTACCGTTTCCATCACTCCTGAAAATGCGCAGCAGCCTTAGGGAAAGCTCATCTGCCACCTGGTCGAGCGTTAAATAATTTCCGCTGCCTTTCGGGCATTCCACTTTAAGCGTATCGCCATAGTAATAGTGATAACGCTGCAGCGATTCGATCAGCAGGTAATTCAACGGGAACCAGATGGGGCCACGCCAGTTGGAATTACCCCCGAACATACTGCTGTCAGATTCTGCAGGCAGGTATTTTACCCTGAAGGCATTCCCTTCCACTTCGATGGAAAAAGGATTTTCTTCATGATACCGGGAAAGGGCGCGAATACCATATTCACTCAGGAATTCTGTTTCGTCGAGTACTTTCTGGAGAATGGCAACAAGCCTGTCGGACCTGATCAGGGAAAGCAGGTGTTTGGAATCGGACAGGGTACTGCTCCATTCAGACACGATGGATGCGTATGTCGATTTATATTTCAGGAACCACTCCAGCCTGTTGACAAATTCAGGGATCTGCTCAAAAAGGGAATGGTCAATTACCTCTACTGCAAACAGCGGGATCAGTCCCACCATGGAACGCACGCGCAGCTTCTGTTCTGAGCCATCCGGCTTTTTGAGAACATCGTAAAAAAACTGGTCCTGCTCATCCCACAACCCGAAATTATTGTCGCCGATCGTGTTCATTGCTTTCACGATATATAAGAAGTGTTCGAAGAACTTGGTAGCCATATCCGCATAGATATGGTTGTGTGTGGCAAGTTCTAGTGAGATCCGCAGCAGGTTCAGGCAATACATCGCCATCCAGCTGGTTCCGTCGCTTTGCTCCAGATGGCCGCCGCCGGGTAATGGAGCGCTGCGGTCAAATACCCCGATATTATCGAGTCCGAGGAATCCGCCCTGGAAAATGTTGTTGCCGTCATCGTCCTTTCGGTTGACCCACCACGTGAAATTGAGCAGCAGCTTATGGTATACACCTTCCAGGAACTGGATGTCTCCCTTCCCCCCGTTGGTCTGCTTATCGATTTCGTAGACCCGCCAGGTTGCCCATGCGTGCACGGGTGGGTTCACGTCGCCAAAGTTCCATTCATAGGCAGGGAACTGCCCGTTCGGATGCATGTACCATTCCTTGGTCAGCAGCTGCAGCTGGTTCTTAGCAAATGCGGCGTCAAGATATGCCAGCGGGATGCAGTGGAAGGCAAGGTCCCATGCCGCATACCAGGGATACTCCCATTTGTCGGGCATTGAAATGATGTCGGCGTTGTTCAGGTGTGACCAGTCGTGGTTCCTTCCCCAGCGCCGGTTGCGCGGAGCGGGTTTTGCGGGGTCACCTTCCATCCACTCCTCCACGTCGTAGTAATAGTATTGCTTGCTCCAGAGCATACCGGCATAAGCCTGGCGCTGGATCCGCCGGTCATCAGGCTCATTTACGCCGCGTTGAAGCTCGGAGTAGAATTCTTCCGTTTCATAAATGCGCTGCCAGAAGATGGCATCAAAATCATGGAAGGGATAATCGAGCGCTTCTTTGGATAGCCGCAGTTTGATGACAGCCGTTTCCCCCGCGCCAACGGTCAGGTTATAATGCGCAGATGCCTTGGTGCCCGATTTGGATTTATTTAGTACGGTGCGTTTTTTATTTACGAGATGGTCGTTGATGCCGTCCTTTGAGACAGGCTGAATGCCCTTCTTTCCCTGCAGTCTTTTCGCGTTGGTATCGTTCTCGCAAAAAAGCAGGTCGCAGTTGCCATTACAATACAGGTAATAATTACCTATCCGTTTATGATCGATCCTGATGGTATTCTGGCCATCGGCTTTCATTTCCGGGCGGTAGGGCTCCCGTCCCCATGACCAGGTGTTCCGGAACCAGATCGTAGGCAATACACTGATTGGCGCCGGGGCCTTACCCCGGTTGGCAACTGAAATTTTCACCAGTATATCGGTGGGACCAGCTTTCGCATATTCAATAAACACATCGAAGTAAGCACCGTTGTCGAAGATGCCCGTATCAACCAGTTCGAATTCGGGTTGCTCGCGGCTTCGCCTGTCGTTCTCCTGGTAAAGCTGGTCGTAAGGGAAAGCTTTCTGCGGGTACTTGTAAAGCATTTTCATGTAGGAATGCGTCGGCGAATTGTCGAGGTAGTAGTAAAGTTCTTTTACATCCTCGCCATGGTTCCCCCTCGGGCCGGTGAGCCCGAAGAGCCTTTCCTTGAGAAAAGGGTCCTGCTTATTCCAGAGCGCGACGGAGAAACAGAGCAGCTGGTTTTCATCACTGATACCCCCGATGCCATCTTCACCCCACCGGTACGCGTAGCTGCGAGCCATGTCGTAGGTAACGGCTTCCCAGGTATTGGTGTCTTCTGTATAGTCTTCCCGGACGGTTGCCCATTGCCGGTCTGAAACATAGGGTCCCCATTTTTTCCATTGGGGGTCATTCAACCGCTGCTTCTCAACGTTCATTTAATTGGTTTTGCTCAATTCGGTGGCAGTAAAGATAAGGATAGCCATACTTTCCATTTTCAGGAATAAATCTGTAACTTATGGAGTACCAACCAAAGCTTGCAAATGAAAAAAGTAGCAGATGTCCTGGCGCGCAAGAGCCGCCACCTGATCTATGTGGTACCCGCAACCACCGTACTCGATGCGTTGAAGATCATGAGTGATAATAATATCGGATCCATCCTGGTGATGGAAAATGGGGAGTACCGGGGAATTATGACTGAGCGCGACTATGCGCGAAAAGTGATCCTGAAAGGAAAATCTTCCACAGATACGCAGGTAAAGGAAATCATGTCGATCGACCTGCCCAGCATCAGTTCTGAAACGTCTATCGAGGAGTGTATGCAGCTGATGTCCGTGAACAATATCCGCTACCTGCCGGTATTTCACGGCCATGAACTTACTGGGATCATTTCAGTTAACGACGTTATTAAAGCAGTGATCGCGAGCCAGGCGGAGACGATTTCACATCTCCACACCTACATAAATTCATGATGAAGTGAAAATTAAAAAGGGGGCTTAATTTTCAACTTGTTTCTCTTTCACGACCACCAGGTCTTTGATGTCGACCTGCATGGGAAGGAGTCCTATTTTCACCACTGCACGTTTGCCGCGGAGTTCGATGACCGTGCCGACCTGGTGATTGCGTTTCATCTTGACCTTAACTCCTACCTGGATATCGCCACCGACCTCGTCGAACTTTGAGTCGATCTTTTTCTGCAGTTTGTTCACGACCTGCTTCTCATCTTTTTTGAAGAGCAGGGAGAACATTTCCTTCATCACTTTGTCCTTGTCGTCGGATTTCTTCCATTCGATAAGGATCTGCTTCATCTTGCGGTCCATATCCTTCAAGTAACTGATCCTGTCCTCGGTGACCATGTTCTGGTGCTTGAGGAGCTCGACCTGCTGCTTGTGTTTCTCACGATCCATCACCTGCTCCATCTCCTTTTTCAGCTTATCGTTTTCTTTGAGCAGCTTATTGAGTTCCTTTTCCTTCTTTTCCAGTTCACGCAGGTCCTGTTCGGTACGGTTGAGCAGTTTATCGAGACTGAAATGGTCTTCGTCCACCATTTTGCGGGCGCGCTCGATCAGCTTCTTGTCGAGGCCAATGCGTTCGGCGATGGAGAAGGTATACGAGCTTCCGGGCTTACCGATGATCAGCTTGTACATCGGGAGCAGGTTTTGCTCGTCAAATGCCATGGCGCCGTTGATGATACCCGGCGTTTTGTTGGCCATCACTTTCAGGTTGAGGTAGTGGGTGGTCACGATTCCCATGGCATGCTTGCGGGCCAGTTCCTCCATGATCACTTCCGCGAAAGCACCACCAAGGTTGGGGTCGGAACCACTTCCCAGCTCATCGATGAAGAACATGGTCTTGCCGTTCGCCGTTTCCATGAAATGCTTCATGTTCTTGAGGTGCGAGCTGTAAGTGCTGAGCTCGAACTCGAGACTCTGGGTATCACCGATATGGATCATCAGCTGCCTGAAAATACCAAAGGCGCTGGACGGATGCACGGGAACCAGCAGGCCGCTTTGGACCATCATTTGGTTGAGGCCGACGGTTTTCATGGTCACCGTCTTGCCACCGGCGTTCGGACCGCTGATCACGAGGACGCGGCTTTTATCGTCGAGCGTGAGGGTAACCGGGATGGTAGGCTTCTGTAAGCGTTTATTGTAGATGTATAAAAGCGGGTGGTAAGCGTTCACCAGGTGTACGTGGGCTTTATCCATCACCACCGGGTACTCGCCATTATAGTCCTGCGAGAACCTGGCTTTGGCGCGGATAAAATCAAATTCGCCCGTAACATTCAGGTAGGTTTTCAGCAGTTCGGCGTAAACGGAGAGTTTTGCCGTAAGGGCGCGAAGGATGCGCTGCACTTCGCGGTTCTCGTCGTTTTCGAGGGAGTAGACATCATTATTGAGGCTGATGGTTTCTTCCGGTTCAATGAAAGCAGTACGGCGGGTATCGCTTTCGCCGTGAAGGATTCCCTTGACCATCCGCTTTTGCTCTGCGAAAACAGCCAGTACGCGGCGGCCGTTGAGGAAGGACTCTTCAATATCCGCCAGGTAGCCCTGCTTGTTCAGCCGCTGCACCACTTTTTCGAAGGCGCGGCGCAGCTCAGTGCGTTTGCGGTACAGGCTCATCCTGATCTGCCTGAGGTCCTCGGACGCGCTGTCGAGAACGACGCCGTGCTCGTCGATCACGTCATTGATCAGTTCCTGGATGGCCTTTTCGTAGTAGGTGCCATCAATTACCTGGGCGAGGCCGTGGTAGACCTGCCGCCTTTCATTGTCGAACCAGCGGAAAATATTACTGATGTTTTCTGCGAGCTTGCGGAAATGCACCAGCTGCTCACCTGACATGACCGCACCGGGGATGCCGAGCAGCTTGATGTCCTTCGACAGGTTGAGGGTGAAATCGTTCGGAAAATAGATCGCGTTCAGGAGGAGTTGCTTGAACTCGTGGCTCTGCCGCAATTCCGTTTCAATAAATGAGTGCCGGGTATGGATACGCAGTTCCCGTGCCTTATGGCGGGAATATTCTGTCCTACAATGCTGTTCCAACAGGGTCCTGATCTTGTCAAACTCCAACTGAAAGGACGCCGATTCGGGAAAAAGTTTCATGCAGCGGCAAAGTTAGCGCAAAAAAATCACCCGTCGGGTGGTACCCGACGGGTGAGAGGGGGTGTTTTAACGGTTTCTAAAGCCGTGACTAACAAGGTTTTCAGTACGTGAATTTTTGGAGTATTGTGACGTCTCCATCGAGGTATTTCACCTGGAGCCAGTCGTCCATACCGTCAACTTTAACGATAAAGGCGATTTTCTCGTCAATGGATACTTCGGTTACCTGCCTCATCTTGTAACCAGGGAATGCGTCGCGAATGGCGGAAGCAACGGCGCGGGGAAGATGGTCGGGTTCATAGTAACGGATGGTGAACAGCAGCCTGCCTTTTTCATTCATGGCAGACCTAACAATAGTACCGTCGCCATGGAAGTAAAAACGGGTCATGTTTCCGTCGCGGTACCAAACGGCATCCTTTGCTTCAGGGAAAGCTTTGTTGAACTTCTTCAGCAGATTGCTTTCGAGGAAGATCATGGCATTGCCTTTAGGATCGGCAGCTTCGGCCGCGGGTGAGCTACTATAACTGGGAGCTTTCTTTGTATTGCTGGCAACAGGGTTATCCTGGCCATACAACGTTGAAAATGAACCTGCACAAAGCAGGATAACACTTGTCGCGAGGTTTAAAACTGACTTTTTCATGATTGTGGTTTCAGAGTGATTAATGTGTATCGATCTGAACCAAAAGTACACTCCGCGAACACCCTAAATCAAGGTCGAAATTCCCAAAAAAGGGGGGTATTTTCCTGTTCACCCGTCGGGTGCCACCCGTCGGGTAAAAAACGGGCAAATCACCCTTTTTTATTCAAAAGTGGTTTGATACGCGAGCGCGATTTGTTGAAAACATTGCGGCCTTTGTCAATCCCACGGCGCATTTCCAGCTGCACTTCTTCGGGGAGCTGGATCGTGTCGTGGCATTCGGTGCTGCAGCAACCACTGTATTTTGCGGCGCATTTTTCACACTGGATAAAGAGCAGGTGGCAGCCTTCATTACGGCAATTTGTATGCGTATCGGCCGGCTCACCGCATTGGTGGCAGGTCGAAATAATTTCATCGCTGATGCGCTCACCAAGGCGGTTGTCAAACACGAAATTCTTTCCACGGAATTTGTTGTCGAGTCCCTGTTCCTTCACCTTGTTGGCATAATTGATAATCCCACCTTCGAGGTGGAACACATTCTTGAATCCCTGGTGAAGCATATACGCACTAGCCTTTTCGCAACGGATACCGCCGGTGCAGTACATGATGATATTCTTATCCTTGTTGTCCTGCATCATTTCTGCAGCCATGGGCAGTTGCTCGCGGAAAGTGTCGCTGGGCACTTCGATGGCTGTATCGAAATGACCTACCTCAAATTCGTAGTGGTTGCGCATATCGATGACCACAGTTTCCGGGTCGTCGGTAAGCCGGTTGAATTCTTCCGCATTCACATAACGGCCTTTATTGCGCATATCGAAACTGGGGTCGTCGATTCCATCGGCTACGATCTTTTCACGCACTTTTATCTTCAGCACCCAGAAAGACTTACCGTCATCGTCCACCGCGATATTGAGACGGATGCCATTAAGGGCGTCGATGCGGTAAAGCAATTCCTTAAGTGCCTCGAAGTCAGAAGAAGGCACGCTGATCTGGGCATTGATGCCTTCAGAAGCGACATAGATCCGGCCGAATACCTTGAGGTTGGTGAGACTGCGGTAGAGATCGTCCCGGAACTGTTTGGGATCTTCAATAAAAAAATACTGGTAAAATGAGATGGTGGTCCGGGGTTCGGATTCTTCCATTAATTTCTTCTTGAGCTCCTCCTGGGAGACCCTGTTGTGTAGTACTGCCATTAAGTTGAAATTTTAAGGACACTTGCGTTGTGAACAAAATTCCTGTGCGGCGCAAAGGTAGGATGAAATTAAAAATTCAGAGGTGAAAATTCAAAATGGGTCGGTCTGCAGTGCCGGCATCGATTTGAATTGTTAGGGTTTACGGTTAAACAGGGCTGCAAAGGCTATTCGGCTGACCGTAGCGGCTATGCTGTATTATTTTTACATAGCGCATTGCCAGACCTAAAAACAGCCTAAATGGAAACGCGATTACCAGGACTGTTGTGTTTATTCCTTCTGGTCACTAACTGCCACTATGTTGCAAGCCAGTCGGTCACCAACAAAATGTTCTCCTTCGGCTCATACGGGCGGGTTGGTGCCGGCTTCGCCCCTGCCATCAAAGGAAATATCGGTCGCTCCTTTAACCTGAACGGAATGGGTTCTATTGGGGGCAGAATGGAGGAAGCAGACTATGTGGAATTTGCCGGCGCATTACATTTCAAACCACACAACCAGCAAAGCGATACCACGTTCATCAATGTACAGGCGCGGGTGGCCATGTATAGCGGCAACGGGCAACTGATCGGTAATGTCAGCAGTACCAACTACGGTGGGGTAGCATTTGCATTACCGGAACTATACGCGGAAGCAAACAATATCATGGGATCGAAATGGAGTGCGTGGATTGGGGCAAAATTCTTCCGCACGAACGATATACATATTGCCGACCATTTCTATTTTGATGATCACAGTACGCAGGGGTTTGGCGTAACATGGAAAAACACCACGTTATCCGTGATGTTCCCGGGGAATGTTGATACTGCCAGTTCTGTGCCACCGAATTTTTATGTGACGATAATTGATGGAACACCACGACTGGGATTACGAAGCAGGAGCGTGATCATTGGAGAACATATCATTCCGTTCGATGAAAATAACCAGCAGATCAAACTGCTGGCTGAATACCACCAGCTTTCAGATGCAAGTGCAGAGGACACGGCTACAGCGTTTAACTATCCTTCGGCCGGCGGATGGGTCGTCGGTATTAAACATATGACAGGATTAAAAACTGCGGTCGAAGGTTCTTTCAACCATGCTTCGGTCAGGTATGGCAGTGGCATTGCCAATGGCAATGATGGCGGGAACTCGAGAACATGGCTGACCTATGGTGCACCTGATCTCGAAACGAATAAATTTAAAGAGGCGTATTCCTTTAACGTTATTGAGCACCTGATGCTCAACCTCAGTAAAAAGTATAGCCTTAATGGTTATGTGATTTTTACCAAAAGCCGCGGCGCCGCCGACAGCCTGAATAAAGCACCAGATTATTTCGACCGGCAAATCTTCAACAGGAAGACAGAATATGCAGTCGGCTTCAGAAATTTCTGGTACATAAAAAAGTGGTTCCATCTCATTACCGAGCTGCATTATGCGGCCAGGAAGGATGGCGCGCAGGATTATGCACGCATGGCCAAGTTCTCACTGGTGCCTACGATTGTTCCTACTGCCAAAGCGGATCCCTGGGCACGGCCGCATTTGCGCCTGATCTACTCTGTAGCGAAATACAACAAGTTCGCGGCGGAAAATGCCTACTCACCCTACCTCCGGGAGATCGGGAATAAGGAATGGGGCCATTATATCGGGGTAAGAGCCGAATGGTGGATCTGGTAGAAATTGCAAATTGAAAACTAAAATGTAGAATGATAGCTGGTGAGTATTATACTCTTACGTCATGGAAATCTGTCTCACTTTTCTCTCACTTTTTTCTCACGTTCCTCTAATTCAATGCGTCATCAGCGTAAAATGCAGGCGAGCCTTCTGCCACAAACTTGAACGTTTAGTTTGAATCTTATTTAGTATAAATTTGTCAGGTAAAGAATAAACCTTCTCAATAGTCTTTTGAGTAAACGAGTCTGTAGCAGTCGATGGCAGCGGTGAGAGAAAGCCTTTGATTAATTTCAGCACCTAGAATTTAACACGGGAGGAATCATTATGCATCCGTTACGCAAACTTCGCGAATCCGGTAACGCTTCACCCGCCCAGGTGAGAATGTTGCTTGCCGAAAACGTCGTATTCAACAGCCCGATCCTAATACGACCGATCGAAGGTCGTGACATCATCGCGGCGATTTTCGCTCAGTCGAGCTCTACGCGAGGTTCTGGCACTTACACAGCTGAATTTAAGCTCGATGAGCGCACCACCTTTTTGCGTTGGGAAGGAACCATGGATGGCCACAAGATCGAGAGTCTGGAGATCATCGTGGACAACGAACAAGGACTGATAGTTGAGCGCACGATTGCCCTCCGGCCGTATCCGGCGGTGAAACTGTTCCGCGACTCCATGTATGAATCGCTCAAGGATAAGTTGCCTCCCGATGTTTGGGACTACCCAACGACGCCGTAGCTGCGACCTGCCAGCGGATTCGCTTAATGTCCTCCACCTAATGAACGGTAAAGTTCAATAGCCGCATCCAGCTGCGCCTTTTTAATAGCAGCCAACTCAAGTTCGCTTTGCAGCAAGCCAGCCTGGGCTGTTATTACTTCCAGGTAAGTTGCCTGCCCATTTTGAAAAAGCAAGCCGGCATTATGGACTGCACCATTAAGAACGTTTAACCGCTCACCAGCAACATCAGCTTTATGCTCCAACTGTTCTACCTGTGCCAGTGCATCTGAAACCTCACCAACAGCCGTCAGGACAACCTGGCGGAACCTAAGAACTGCAGTTTCCCGCTCAACCTGTTTTATTTCGAACTGTGTTTTCAATTGGCGACGTTGCAAGATGGGCTGACTTATACTTCCGGCGGCTACACCAAACAGTGATGCCGGCACATTAAACCAGTTGGTAAACTGAAATGCCTCTGCTCCTCCGGACGCTGTGATCCGGAATGAGGGATACATGCTGGCCTTTGCTATTCCCACCTCCGCATTCGCAATTGCCAGATCCAATTCCCTGCTTTTAACATCCGGCCGCCGGCTCAGCATGGCTGCAGGAAGGCCGGCCGACAGGGAAACAGGAAGTGCCGCAGATGACAGTTTAGCTGAACGATGGATAGCGCCTGGTAATTTACCTGTCAAAACGGAAAGCGCATTTTCCTGAACCAAACGTGCCTCATGAAGATGCGGGATTATCCCGGCAGCTGCCAGTCGCTGCGCTTCCACCTGCTGAACACCCACAATGGTCACTTGGCCGGCATCATATTGCAAGCGGACCAGTCGCAATGTGGAATCATTAAGCTTTAAATTTCTTTCGGCTATGTCTACCTGTTGATCAAGGATCAGCAAATTGTAATACCCTTGCGCAATAGCAGCAACCAGCCTTGTTTGGATGCCACGCCTTGCTTCCCCCGTTTGCAGGTAAGACGCCAATGCGGCCTTCTTTTGATTTTTTACTTTTCCCCAGATATCCGCTTCCCACGAAACGGACAGGGCAGCAGTATAATTTTCAACATGCTTTTTTCCCAAAAAATTCTCCAGGCTAAGACCGTTCAGGCTTTTACCGGACTGACGGGAAGCCGATGCACCTACCTGGAGCCCCACCTCCGGGATATTCCCCCACATCGACTGTCGCAGTTGCAAACTGGAAATCTCGATATTGTTAAGGGCAACTTGCATATCATAGTTACGTACCAGTCCGCTATCAATGAGTACCTGTAACAAAGGATCAGTATAAAATACTTTCCAGGGAAACGCTCCTATCCCAACAGAATCTTCAACCTGTTCATTCCTGAATTTACCAGGTAAATCCGGTTGCGGTGTTTCCCTGTCACGCGATACCGTACAGGCATTCAGCACGACAACCAAAACCAACATCACTAAGCTATACTTCATGTTTTTCAACTTTAAACAATTTTAAGAATGCAATACCTCATTCGCTGCCTCGAGATCAGCAGCATGACCTTTTCCGTTCAATCGGGATTCAGGCTTTCCGCTAATGCGCTCCTGCAAGTGTTGAAAAATGATAAAAAGAACCGGGGTGATAAATAATCCCATCAGCATTCCGCTGAGCATGCCTCCTGCGGCCCCGATACTGATCGAGTGATTCCCTTTTGCCGATGGACCTGTTGCACTCATCATGGGTATCAGTCCCACAATGAAAGCAAGCGATGTCATAATGATCGGCCGTAATCGTGAGCCAGCTGCATTTACAGCTGCCCTTGCCAATGATTCACCTCCCCGCCTTCTTTGTGCCGCAAATTCAACGATCAGGATGGCATTCTTAGCCAAGAGCCCGATCAACATGACCAGGGCCACCTGTACATAAATGTTATTGTCAATGCCAGTAAACCCGATGGCAGCAAACACCCCGAAAATGCCGGTAGGGATAGTCAGTATTACGGAAAGCGGAAGGATGTAGCTTTCATATTGCGCAGCTAACAAAAAGTACACAAACACCAGGCAAAGGAGGAAGATGATCGTAGTCTGCCTGCCGGCTGCAGTTTCTTCCAATGTCTGCCCCGTAAATTCAAAGGAATAACCTTCAGGTAAGATTTTAGCAGCAACTTCTTTTACTGCATTGATCCCGTCACCTGAACTGAAGCCCGGCTTTACAGTGGCATTCATGCCAATCGAATTGAACAGGTTATATCTCGAAACGGTTTCCGGTCCATATACCCGGTTCAAGCTGACAAGGGTATTTATAGGAACCCTTTCTCCGTGCACATTCTTCACCAATACACCATCAATGGCTGCTACATTAGCCCGGTCTTCTTTTGAGGCCTGCAACATTACCCGGTAGTATTTCCCAAAACGGTTGAAATCGGAAGCCTGGGCTGTACCAAAGTAAGCCTGCATGGTTTGCAAAATCTCTTTAACACTTACTCCCAACTGGGCAGCTTTTACATCATCTACTTCCATTTCCAATTGCGGGTAGTCGGAACGGAAAGGCGTAAACACAAAACCTATTTCCGGGCGTTTCATTAATTCAGCCATGAACTGCTGACTCACCTCGCTGAATTTATTTATCGCCCCTCCCGCCCGGTCCTGCAGTACAAAATCCAAGCCGTCTACATTACTAAATCCCGGCACCGTGGGAAAAGTAAACACAAAGAAATCTGCCCCCTTGATCCCGGATAGTTTCTGACGGATAATATCCTGGATCGCATCAATGTCTTTGACTGGGCCACGCTGATCAAATGGTTTCAGCCCGACGAATGCTGTTCCTGCCGATGAGCTGCTCGACTGTGTCAATAAATTGAAACCTGCCAGTACATTCACCTGTTTGCTGAATTCCTGCTTACCAATTGCCTTATAAATTTCTTCGGTTATATGTGCATTACGTTCCAATGATGCGCTTGACGGCAGTGTTACCGAGATCACAATAAACCCCTGGTCTTCCGGCGGTATAAAACCGGTCGGCGTCTTCTTAGCCATCCAGATTGTTGCAACCAGCACCAGTGCTAAACTAGACAAGCCCACCCATTTATGCCGGAACAAAAAACGCAGGCTCCTGACATACCTGTTTGTCAGGTTTTCAAATCCGCTGTTGAAGCCATCAAAAAAGCGTTGTTTAAATGTTTTGAGTTTATGCTGGCCCTCGTGGTTATGGTTAGGCTTCAAAAACAATGCAGCCAATGCAGGACTCAGGGTTAGGGCATTGATGGCAGAGAGCACAATGGCGATTGCCATAGTAAAGGCAAACTGCCGGTAGAACTGCCCCGTGGAACTTTCAATAAAACCAACAGGTATGAAAACAGCTGCCATTACGAGAGTTATGGAAATGATTGCCCCCGAGATTTCTTTCATTGCATGACGGGTGGCTTCTTTGGCGGACTTTGAACCGCGATTTAATTTGGTGTGCACTGCTTCCACCACAACTATGGCATCATCCACAACAATCCCGATCACCAGGATCAACGCGAAAAGTGTCAGCAGGTTGATTGAAAAACCGATCAGCTGGATAAAGAAAAACGTACCAATGATGGCGACAGGCACAGCAATGGCGGGAATTAGCGTCGCCCGGAAATCCTGAAGGAAGAGGAACACAACAAGGAAAACAAGCACGAAGGCTTCAATCAATGTGTGCTTCACCTGGTCTATGGATTGATCCAACGCCTCCTTTGTGCTATACAGCAATTTGAAACTAATTCCCTTCGGAAATTCCTTTGATGCTTTTTCCATGAACTTTGTGGTAGCGATCTGGATCTCGTTGGAGTTGGACCCAGGTTGCTGAAAGATCCCGATATTAATAGCAGGCTTACCATTAACACGTGTTATCCCGTTATAAGTGAACGCTTCAAATTTAACCCGTGCCACGTCCTTTAACCGCAGCACTGAGCCATCCGCGTTAGCCCTGATAATGATATTTTCATAGTCTTCGCTTTTATTGAACTTGCCCTTGTATTTGATGACGTATTCAAATGCTTCCTGGCTTTGCTCGCCGAACCTGCCGGGAGCAGCTTCCAGGTTCTTGTCCTGGATAGCAGCAATGACCTCATTTGGCGTCAGGTTATAACTGGCCATCTGTGCGGGCTTCAACCAGATACGCATTGCATATTCCCGGTTGCTTCCCCAGATTACTGCCTGTCCTACCCCCTGCACCCGCTTTAGTTCCGGGATCAGGTTGATCAATGCATAGTTTGACAAGAATGTCTGGTCGTACTTTGATTCATCCTCCGATGTCAGGTAATAGGCTATTACCAGGCTGTTTTGTTGTTTTGCCGTGGCAATCCCCTGCTGCACTACTTCTGCCGGCAACTGGCTGATCGCCTGTGCCACACGGTTCTGGACATTTACCGCCGCGCGATCCGGATCAGTACCCTGTTTAAAAAAAACCGAGATACCCAGTGTGCCATCATTGCTGGCAGTAGAGCTCATATAGATCATATTCTCTACACCATTGATCGCTTCTTCCAATGAAGGAGCAACAGAGCGAAGAATGGTTTCTGCATTTGCACCCGGGTAGCGTGCTGAAACCTGCACGGCGGGAGGCGCAATATCAGGGAACTGCTGCAGCGGCAATTTCACCAGGGCCAATCCACCTAAGATCACGATAATAATGGAGATCACGGTTGCAAGAACCGGCCTGTCAATAAACTTCTTGAACATAAAACCAGGAATTAATTTGAAGTGGCGATTTTGTTGGAAATAGCAGGAAGGATAGCCTGGCCATCCTTTAATTGCCCAAAGCCCTCTGTAACGATACGATCACCGGATCGAACGCCTTCGCGGACCAGGTAATTGGTACCGCTTATGCCGAGAACCTGGATTTGTTGTTTACTGACCTTATTGCTGTCGCTTACTGTGTAGACAAAAACTTTATCCTGTAACTCGATTGTTGCTGCCTGTGGCACCAGCACGATACCATCATGTTTTAAGGGCAGTCGCACTTTGCCGGTATTGCCAGAGCGAAGCACGCCGCCTTCATTGGCAAACGAAGCGCGTAAAGTAATAGAGCCTGTCGTTTTGTCGAACTGACCATCAATCATATCAATTTTACCGGAATTGGTAAATGTGCTCTGGTCAGAAAGGATAAGTGAAATGGCGGGCACTTTACCTAACATCTCCTGTAAGGTAGTACCATCATATTGAGATTTAAATCGGATGAAGTCAGATTCTGCCAGTGCAAAGTAGACATGTACCTGGCGTACATCTGACAATAAAGTGAGGGGTTGAACATCTGCAGGATTTAACAGGCTCCCCTGCTTTTTGAACAACCGGCTGATATAACCGTTGACGGGCGCTTTGATCAAGGTATAGCCCAGGTTGATCTGTGCAGCTGCTACCAACGCTTTTGCCTGTTGCAGATTGGAAAACGCTACCTGGTGAGCCGCTTTCGCTGCCTTCAGCTGGTAATCCGAAACTACTTTGTTTGCCACCAACGGTGTAAACTTTTCAACATCCAGTGAAGCATTTGCTAAAGCTCCTTCTGCAGCATGCATCTGCGCAGTAGCCTGGTTAAGACGTTCCCGGAAAGGAGCTTCATCGATTTTGAATAGCGGTTGACCTTTTACCACATAACTACCTTCATCGGCATAGATCTTTTGCAGGATGCCGTCTACTTGTGGACGGATCTCAACATTTGTTTTTCCTTCAATAGCAGCGGGATAATCCTTGTAAGTAATCGCGTTGCCTGACTGGATCTGCAGGACAGGCAAAGCTGCGGGTGTTGGTGGTGGTGTTTCGGTTTGAGCTGCGCAGCCTGCCAGGATCCAGGCAATCAGCCCCATTAATAAAATGATTTTCATCTTTGTCATCGTTTCTCTTTTCAATTAATTACAAGTATGCAATTGGATACCTGACAGGTAGTACTGCTTGTATCGCGGAACGAAATTATCGCCGCTCAGAGGCGGATGACAAGAGGAAACTGGTGAAGCAGACGAGATCTGCCCCGAAGTGGACAAACCCAAATTTTGGATGTAAAGGGTGTCTTTGTCCGGACCAAAGACACCCTTATAGCATTATACCTATGCTGCGGGTATTGCCATGCGTACTTCCACAATTGCGCCATATTTGATGATGGGGCATTTCCTGGCAATTTCGACTGCTTCATCATAGTCGTTTGCCTTTATCAGTAACAGCCCACCCATTGACAATTTTCCTTCAGTGAAAGGCCCCTGCTGTATCTTCTTTGCCGTACTTACTACCCTACCATCGAGGTCCCATTTCTTTACAGGGGCTACTAATTTGTTATCAGCAGCAATACCGGCGATCCATTCCTGGTAAGGCTTAAACGCCTCCTTCAACTCTTCAGGTGATGGATGGGGGTTCTTGCTCGTGAGATCCCTGTGGATCGTAATTAAGAATTCACTCATTTTGATTTGCTTTTATTGTTTGAAAAAAAATAATGAAACATTTATAATTTGCGGGCTGCCGTTATAATGAAATCCGTTACTTTCTTAGGCTGCGAGATCATGGGAATATGACTTGAATTAAGCTCGATCGTAGTTGCCTTGATGAGCTTTGCCTTGTATCGTTCCAGTTCAGGGCTGATCACTTTGTCCTGGCTTGCAACGATATACCATGAAGGTTTGCTTTTCCAGGCGGGGCTTGTTACTTTTTCTTCGCCGGCAGATGCAGCCAGTGGCACTTGTGTTGCGTAGATCAGCTTCCTTTCCTGCAGCGATGCATCAGGTGCAAAGCGCTCATTTACGGTTTGCTGCGACAATGAAACATAGCCATCTGAACTGACCAGGAATTCCTTTTCAATTCCAGTTGTAGGCATCATGGCGTTAACCTGGTTGGCGTTTTGTTCATCTTCAGGAACAAGTGCAGCAACATAGAGTAACCCGGCGACCTTCGGATCATTTCCCGCTTCGCTGATCACCATTCCGCCATACGAGTGTGCAACTAACAGCACAGGACCGTCCATTTGAGCGATGGCGCGCCTGGCCGCGGTAACATCATTCGCAAGCGATGTGAGTGGATTTTGCACCGCAACCACGTTATATCCGCTTTTCTGAAGGGAAGGAATAACCTTTGACCAGCAGGATCCGTCGGCAAAAGCCCCGTGAACCAATACGATGTTTTTAATTCCTTTTGAAGTTGATTGGGATACTGCCCTTTCTGGAAGAAAAAAAGCAGTGACTGCAATAAAGAATACAACCGTAAAAAACTGTTTGATAGTAACCATAAATTTTAGTTTTAATTTTATCTGTTATTGTTTTCTAATGCTATCCTGATTGCCGCTGAGGCTTGCGCCAGGGCTGTTTTAACTGCGGGTACTTCTGCCAACGGATTCAATAAACCATAGTCGTGAATCAGCCCGCCATACCGTGTTAGCGTTACAGGAACGCCAGCCTCATCCAGTTTGCGGGCATAGGCTTCGCCCTCATCCCGCAGCACATCATTCTCTGCCGTTTGAATTAAAGCAGGCGGGAGACCTTTCAACTCACTAATACCCGCCCGAAGCGGGGATGCATAAATCTCTTTGCGTGCATTTTTATCGGGCAAATAGTTATCCCAGAACCAGATCATCATATTTCTTGAAAGAAACCTTCCTTCACCTAATTCTTTGTAAGATGCGGTTTCAAAATTTGCATCTGTAACCGGCCAAAGCATTACCTGGAGTTTAATTGCAGGACCTTTTTTAGCCTTTGCCATCAGTGCGATTGCGGCTGTCATATTTCCGCCGACACTGTTGCCAACCACAGCAAGATTTTTTCCATCAACCCCGATTTCACTGCCATGCCCCGATACCCACTTTGTGGCGGCATAGATCTGGTTGATTGCAGTAGGATAGCGTGCTTCCGGGGAAGGTGTGTAATCAGGAAACACTGCAACAGCCCCGCTTGCAACAACAAGATCTCTTACCAGTCTCCTGTGTGTCGGGTAATCCCCCAATACCCATCCCCCACCATGTATGAATATGAAGACCGGTGCATTTGACCTGGTGTTGACGGGCTTTACAATATGGATCCGAACGCTCTCGCCGTCTTGTGAGATGGATCTTTCCGATTCTTCAATACCCGAGTAATCAACCGTCACCGAGTTTTGGGCATCAACCAATACTTTCCGTGCATCTGCAGGACTCAACTGTTCTATTGGTTTGCCTGGAGCGGAATTAAGTGCTTTCAAAAATGCCCTTACCTCTTTTAAAATGCGGGGATCGCTTTCCGCTTTTACTCCTTTTGTATTTGATTGCGAGATAGCTTGTAATGTGAAAGAAAAAATAGCGACAACAAGTATAAAACCAATAAGCAAAGGAGGGCCGTTTTCTGCTTTCGCAGAATTAAATTTCTTTTCCATAAATGTTTAATTGATGATTATTCCGGACTGCCGGATGCAGCACTTTCTTCTGCAGTGGTTAGCTCAAATTCGTCATTGCGGATAGCATCGTCGAGGAATTCGCTACCTTCAAAAGTGTTATAATCTGTTTCATGCAGCTTTACAAGCTGGCCTTTTTCCGGTCGCTCCCGGCGACCGGGTGTGAGGTAATGCAAAAAATACACTGGCATAGAAAAATGTTTTGATAAATAAAATAAGATTGGCATACGCAGTCAGCAGGCAATCCATTTAAGATTTTACACCCTGGCCTTTCATCCATTTGTCGAAATTGATACCGCCCATTTTTGCAAGGCCCAGTGGCACCAGTGCATTTTCACTGAGCAAAGCGCCGAAGTATCTTGTATTATTGTCGGAAACTACTTTGCGCGGATCATTCATGTAGTACAGGTAGCGGCCTACAAATTCCGCCATGGTACTGCGTTCAGGACCTGCAATTTCAATATAGCCGTTGATTGGGGCGGATAATGCAACCTGTGTTACGAAAACAGAAACATCTTCTGCAGCAATGGGTTGGAATTGTGCACCAGATACATGTGATTCACTGCCTTGTGTACCCGAATTAGCAATACCAGCCAGGAATTCCAGGAACTGCGTGCTGCGGATAATTGTATAAGGAACCCCTGATTCTTTGATAATATTTTCCTGTACTACTTTAGCGCGCATATAACCGCTGTCTGTTATCTTGTCTGCGTTTACAATTGAAACCGCGATATGGTGCTTTACGCCGGCATTCAGTGCCGATGCCAGTAAATTTTTGCCGGCAGTGCGGAAGAATTCCATTACAGCATTATCATCAAATGAAGGAGAATTTGCGAGGTCGATTACTACGTCGGTACCTTTCATGGCTTCTGCCAAGCCTTCGCCTGTTATGGTATTGATACCGGTGTTTGGAGAACCTACAATTACCTGGTGACCCAGTTGACGGAGTTTTTCAACTACCTTGGATCCGATGAGGCCAGTGCCTCCGATGACTACAATTTTCATGATTCTACTTTTTTGTTGTATTTATTTACCTTAGTAAGTCCAACAAAATGCCAAATCATCACAGTGTTGAAATTCAACTAATTGTGTAAGTAAGCAAGGGAAAACCTTCACTAAATCCGATGAAATCACTACATTTCTCACTAAATAAAATGGCATCTCACTCTTTACTGAAATAATCAGTCTTCGTAACGCCTAACTTTCTCATTTTGGAGTGTAGGGTGTTGCCGGGGATGTCAAGAATTGCTGCTGCGCCACCGTGGCCGGAAATCTTTCCCCGGCAACGTTTTAAAACGCCGATGATATAAGTTCGGTCAACTTCATCAAGTGTACGGTTGAATTGTTCTTTGTTTTCAGACCGTTCGGATAAAAGGTGATTCGTGGGAATATATACTTCCTGTAAGGTACTGTTTGTAGTAAGCAGTACACTGCGTTCGATAAGATGTTCCAATTCCCTCACATTACCTGGCCAGGAATAGCTGCGTAGTTGCTGGATTACGCCTGGAGTGACTTTCCTGATAATGCGACCCGAATTCCTGCTGTATTTCTCTACAAAAAATAGCGTGAGCGCTTCTATGTCTTCTGTTCTGTTCCGCAATGGCGGCAGCATGATGGGAAATACATTCAGCCGGAAATAAAGGTCTGCCCGGAAGCGCCCGGCTTTTACTTCTTCTTCAAGGTTCCTGTTGGTGGCTACGACGAGGCGAACATCCACCTTAATGATTTGCTTACCGCCTACCCTCTCCACCTCACGTTCCTGGATCGCACGGAGCAATTTTGACTGCGCTTCCAATGGCAATTCGCCAACCTCATCGAGAAAAAGGGTGCTTTGGTTGGCCAGTTCAAATTTACCGATGCGCCGGTCAATGGCGCCCGTAAATGCGCCTCTTTCGTGACCAAACAACTCACTCTCAACCAGGTTGGCAGGCAGGGCTGCACAGTTTACTTTAACCATCAGTTTGTCTTTCCGCGGTGAAGCATTGTGAATTGCGCGGGCGATCAACTCCTTGCCAGTACCGGTTTCACCAAGGACCAATACTGTGGTTGCAGAGTTCGCGACAAGTGACATCAGCCGGTACACCTCCTGCATTTCAGCTCCATTTCCGATTATCTCTGAAAAATTGTAAATATTACTGATCTGTTCCTTCAGGTAAAGGTTTTCATTTTCGAGTTGCTTTTTATAGTTCTGCAGTTTTTCATTAGCCTGGATGTTAGCGATGGCAATGGAGATCTGCGCAGCAATTCCCCTGAGTATCAGCTGGCTCAGGTGGTTAGCCAGCAACCATATAGTACCTATATTCCTGTCTCCCACCCGTAACGGCAGGCTGTATGCGTTTTTCAATCCTGTAGTTTGCCAAAGAGCTGCAAGCGCATTACCACTCATTGCTTCCTCTTCAACATTGAACACCAGGCCATCCTCGCTGGAAAGCACCTTTGCATTGTATGTTTCTTCGATTGTGAACTGCTTACCCAGCATTTCATCATAAACTTCCCTGGCATGATCGAATAAGGTTTCGTCAAACATAAAACGAACCAGGTTGTACCCGTCATCTGCGATTACAGTGATCATGGCAACTTTCGCATGCAGGATCTTGTCCAGCACTTTGAAGATTGCTGCTTCCAGGTCAGCCTTCGTTCTGACTCGGGCAATTTCACAACTGAAGTCAAGCAGAAATGTTTGTTCCGCTTGTTTTACAATAACCTGTTCATTCGCAATGATATTGGCCATTGCTATGGAAATCTGGGAGCATACCCCCTGTAACAGTTCAATATTAATTTCTTCTATATTGAGCCAGAGGATGCCGAGGTTTGTGTCGCCATGTCGCAGCCGAAGCCCAACCATAGTCTTGAAGCCCAGTTTCTTCCAATAATGCAGGTATGCAGATTGAATGCCTCTCCTGATCTCGAGTTCCACACTAAAGAGCAAAGGAATCTGACTGTCGAGTACCCGGCTCTGAAGTCCGTCATTGATTGGAAAGCTGGTTGAAACAAGGGCATTCAGTTCATCCATATCGGGAATCGGAACCGAAGTATCATATAGAAATGAGCCCATTGTGAGACCATCGTCGTTGATCTTAAGGATAATATAACCTCGCAGGCCCGTTAGCTTTCTTAAAGCATTACTGACTGCATCTTCAAGCTCTGATTTGGTCTTTACAGTTGCAATGCCTTCACTGAAATCAAGCAGGAATGATTTCTCATTTTTCTCTTTAAGGATCTCATCATTTTTGATAATATTGGAGATGGCGCTTGAAATCTGGGGAGCAATAAACTGAACAAGATTCCTGAATTCAGTTGAAAATGAGCCAGCCGTGTCGGAGTAGACATGAAAAAAACCAATTGGCTTTTCTTCATTCATCAACTTCATTATCAGCACTTCCTTAATGCCGGCTTCGTAATAAACAGGCACAAAAGCAGGAATCATTGGCTGGTTGACAATTTCTTCGAGTAAGTATAAGATAGGTCCTTCTGCCTGCAATACTGCCTGCAAGATGCCTGTTAGCGGATATTTTGCAGATACCAGTTTCGCGTATCCCGGATATTTCAGCAACGGTGAGTAAGTATTATCCAGCAAGAAAGCACTGAAGGTATTGTCCTGTTGGCCGATCAGGCTTACCGAGGCATGACAGAAGTAGAAGTAAGTTTTCATCCGCTCAGTCAGCAGGATGATAAGGTCATTCTTCTCCCTGACCCGGGTAAGGTCTTGCCCAAGATCAAGCAGGATATCCCTCTCGTTCCTGGTAGTGGCTGAATGAAGTTGATCACGCATCTCACTATTTCACTCTTAACTAAGTTCTTAAATTTAATGCGTTTTGCCAAAGGAATAGAGTTGCTTGTCGAGTAGACTTCCGTGTAGCATTCTCAAACTTATACCAAGCTATGCAACAGTAATATTGCAAATATTACGATGAGAAACAGGACATACCCCAGGCAACCCAGGCATCCGGTATTATCTTCGTTGTCATTGAGATCTCCCTTAACAGGCTCGTGTTCTTCCGTTACATTCCCAGACCGGAAGGTGCTTATCGTTTTCATTGTTATCATTTTTAAAGGTCAATAAGTGAAATCTTCTTATGCGTCCTTCGATCATTCATTTATTCAACTATTTCACTTATTGACCTATTGACTTATTGACCCTATTGACTTTACCGCAGCGACCTGAAAGACTCTCTTAATTCTTCGGAAAATGCCTTAGGTTGTTCCCATGCTGCGAAGTGACCTCCTTTATTCAACCGGTTGTAATGAATGAGCTTTGGATATGCCCTTTCTGCCCAGGTTTTTGGCGCAGCATAGATCTCGTCCGGAAATACACTTACTGCTACCGGGATCGAAACGTTCCTTGGATCAAAAAAACCACCTTTTGCCACCTGGAAAGTTTCCCAGTATAAGCGGGCAGAAGAAACCGCGGTATTGGTGACCCAATATAATGTTATGTTATCAAGGATGTCATCTTTTGTTAGTCCTTCAGACTTTCCTTCGAAGACACGTGAAATCAGTTCATAACTGCTTGCATCGTGATCCAGGATCCAGCCGGCAAGTCCGATTGGTGAATCTGCAATTCCATATAGAGTCTGCGGACGAAGGCCCATTTCGTTGGCATAGCCTAATCCTTTTTTATAGAAGAAATCCAGCTGCCGGTAAGCGTTCGCCTCGTCGGCCGAAAGATCTGCAGGCGGCATACCGGCCTGGAGAGCCTGGCCTATTTCAGCTGGAACGGTTGCGGGCATATTGGTGTGAATGCCGAGCAGTTCCGGTGGCGCAATCAAAGCCATGATTTCAGAAATAGCATTACCCCAGTCACCTCCCTGGGCTACGTATTTTTTATAACCCAGACGCCTCATCAGTTCAATCCATGCTTTTGCGATCCGTTCGGGTTGCCAGCCCACAGACGTTGGCTTGCCCGAAAAACCATAACCAGGTATGGACGGGATTACTACATCAAAGGCGTCTTCTGCTTTTCCACCATAGGCTACCGGATCGGTAAGTGGTCCTATTACCTTCATCTGTTCGATGATTGAACCGGGCCAGCCATGCGTGATGATGACCGGAAGAGCATTCTTGTATTTCGAACGGACGTGAATGAAATGGATGTCGACCCCATCGATATTCGTGATGAATTGTGGCAAAGCATTCAGTCGCGCTTCCACCTTACGCCAGTCATAGTCTTTCGCCCAGTAGCTTGCGAGGGACTGCATTGTCGCGAGTTGTACTCCCTGTGAAGCGTCTTTAACATTTTCCTGTTCGGGCCATTGTGTAGCGAGAACGCGGCGTTTGAGATCAACAAGTTTTTCTTCGGGAATTTTAACATGGAATGGACGAATAGATTCATCAGTCACCCGATTTATTGAATCTCCCCTTACATTACCTGGAACCTGGCTTGTTCCGTTATCTACACCTGCTAACACGGCCATTGCAAGGCCGGTGATAATAATCATTTTCATATTCCTTAGTTTAAAATCAAAATTATTTCAGCATACTCCCGGAAACATTCACATATGAGAAGAAGTGCGAATGTTGATGTTATAAAAGTTGCTGTGTGAGTTTCGTCACGATCGTCAATTGAAAATGCTGAAATAGAAGAATTCCGGCTGATCGGCCGGCATTCTTCTTAAATGTTTAACTAAGCGTTATTGCGAAGTATAAGTTACCTGATAGAACTACCTAGTGCTTGTTTGTTGGTTGTGCGCATAGGCCTGAAAGCTGCCCGCATTTCTTTTACAAATAGTTGTGGTTGTTCCCAAGATGCAAAATGGCCGCCTTTATCAACTTCGTTAAAATAGACCAGGTTGGTATATACACGTTCAACCCAGCTGCGCGGCGCTTTGTATACTTCACCGGGAAATACAGTAAAGGCTGCAGGAACAGAAATCTCACCCTGGGCAACGATGCGTGCTTCGTTCCAGTAGAGTCGACCTGCTGAAGCACCTGAATTGGTAAGCCAGTAGAGCGTGATGTTATCGAGAATTGCATCTTTGGTCAGGCTACCAAAAGGATGCCCGTTAAAGGCTGCCGCCATCTGTTCATAACTGTGTGGGTCATGATCAAGTAACCAGGCGGCAAGACCAATTGGCGTTTCAGCTAAACTGAAACCGATCGTCTGTGGACGCGTAGCTTGTTCAATGAAATAACCGCGGGTACGTTTTTTCCATTGTTCATACGCAAACTTTTCGTCTTCAGAAAGACCTGCGGGTGCCGCTTCGCCTGCGCCGGCCGCTTTTACTACTTCGGGCGGTAGTGTAAGAAACAAATTTGTATGAATCCCTATCAGACCCTTAGGCGCAATGCGTGCCAGCGATTCTGAAACCCTCGCACCCCAATCGCCTCCCTGGGATACATATGAAGTGTATCCAAGTCGATTCATCAAGGTATCCCATGCTTTAGCTATATGGTAGGAATTCCAGTCGGGCGTAGTTGGTTTGCCCGAAAATCCATAACCAGGTATGGACGGAATGACAACATCAAAGGCATCTTCCGGTTTACCTCCATAGGCAACAGGATCAGTAAGCGGACCGATCATATCAATGAGTTCCAGGATCGATCCCGGCCAGCCGTGTGTAATAATAACAGGAAGAGCGTTGGGGACTTTGGAACGTACATGGATAAAGTGGATGTTTACCCCATCAATCTTAGTAGTGAACTGGGGCAGGGCATTTAGTTTCGCCTCAACTTTCCGCCAGTTATAATCTTTCTCCCAATAACGCGCTAAGGTCTTCATTGTCGCCAACTGCACGCCCTGCGATTGATCAGTGACGGTCTCCTGCTCAGGCCACCTGGTTGACCTTATACGTTGTTTAAGATCCTGTATTTGCGATTCCGGAATATGTATTTTGAACGGGTGGATGGCTTCGTCGGACGACTTTGCAACCTGTGCGCCAGCTTGTAACCCGGCAAACATAACGGTAACTATTGGCAATACTTTTGCCAAAGAGGATATACTCTTTTTCATTTTTAATTTTTGTGAGTGTTGGGAACTAAAAGAGAACCTGATTTTGAAGTAACTTTATTCAGGCTTAAGAACAGAAAGACTGACTTTTACTACGTCCTCCAATGCCTTCCTGTCTTTACTGGTTTGTGCAATTATTTTCAACCCGGAAAAGCTGTTATACAGATGCCGGGCAAGAGCGACAGCGGAAAAGGATTTACTGATCTCCCCTGACTCCTGGCCATCTTTAATCCAGTCGTGGAACATTTTTTCAACATCTTCCATATTTCCTTTCACAAACGAATAAATCGTTGCTTCAAGATTAGCCAATTCAGTTGTTGTATTAATGATCAGGCAGCCCTTATTTTCCTTATCCATCAACAGTTCTTCCACAGCAAACTTGAAAACCATCTGGATACTCTTCAATGGTGACTTCAACTTATCCAGGGTTTTGCGAAGTTTAGCCCGCTGACTGTGTTTATAATACTCAAGGCATTTTAAAAACAAGGCCCGCTTGTCCCCGAAGCTGTTATAGATACTGGAGCGACTCAGGCCGGTTACAATGGTCAACTCATCCATTGACGTGCCATTATATCCTTTGAGCCAGAACAATTCGGTTGCTTTCTGCAAAACCTTGTCTTCATCAAAACTTACTTCCCTGGGCATGGTTCAAAATTATGGAATTACTATTCCAATATTAATTAAAATTATAAGGTCGAATAACCGCCATCGGCAATTAATTCGGCGCCTAAAACAAAACTCGAATCTTCGGATGCAAAAAACACGGCAATGCGGGCAATTTCGTTTGGATTGCCAAATCGTCCCAGCGGGACTTTGCCTTTTACTACCTCGTTGAATTCTTCAGTTTTGGCTTCACCGAATCCCAATTTTTCATAGATCGGTGTGGCGACGGGTCCGGGACTGATTGCATTTACCCTGATCTTACTGGTTAACAGTTCGGAGGACAATGTCTTTGCCAGGTTCAATATAGCTGCCTTGCTTGCCGAATAAACAGAAGCACCCGCTACGCCCTTATGAGCCACATTGGAAGCATTCAGTATAATAGAACCACCTTCATTGAAGATTGGAAGCAATTGCTGAATGGTGAAATACGCACCCTTTACATTGATATTGAATTGCTGATCAAACTCCTCTTCAGTAACCTCTGTGATGGGTGTAAATATGGCAACACCCGCATTAATAAACAGGACATCAAGGCGGGGAAATATTTTTACCACCTCGTCCCTTAATTTCAGGATATCCTTCATATTGGAAGTATCCGAAACAATCCCATGTGCCTGCGGTCCCAACTCAAGCACTGCCTTGTCAAGCGCCGCTTTGTTTCTTCCCGTAATAATCACACTGGCACCTTCAGCAATAAACTCACGTGCCGTCGCCAGGCCTATGCCACTGTTACCTCCAGTAATAAGGGCCGTTCTCTTCGATAATCTGTTCATGTTTGTTGTTTTAATTATTCTGGAATCTTCATTCCTAAATCAAAGTTCTATTTTGGAACTTATATTCCAAAATAAATCAGTCAAACAAACTGTTAATTAAAAGAGGGGGTTGAATATCAGCCTAATCTGGATGGAGGGCACCATTGGCGTCACTTTCGAGGCTAATGGAGGGTACTGAAATCACCTGGCCTTCTGCCAGTTTTCTTTTCGTACCTGTCATACCAGTCCTGTTACATTACCTACCTGCATCACCGTATCCAGGAATTTTCTCCGGCTTTGACGATGAATTACCATAAAGAGAGTTTGATTAGCGATTGATGGACGGATCAATTATGGGAGAACAACATACTATCAATGTAGTCACCGATAGATTTCATAAAAACGGATTTACATAATGTTTTGCCAGCCAGCCGGGAAATCATATTTCCACCTTCAATTAATGCCATCAATGTAAATGCGGCCTCTTCCGCGTCCACGTCATCCCGGAATTCCCCGCTTTCGATCCCGTTTTTTATTATATCAGCCAATTGCAGTTTCCATCCATTAAGTGCAGTAACTGCTTTCTGTCTCAGCCTGGTGTGAATATCACCTGGATCAAGCGAAGCATTATGGATCGCAGGTTGGATCAGGTCTGCGCACTTGTTAAACAGCTTTCCAAAAACAAGAATTTTTTCTGCTGACGAAATATTCATCTTCACCTCCCTGTCAATAGTTGCATTCACTTCAAGCAAAATATGATCTAATACAGCGAGGATAACCTCTTCCTTATTGGCAAAATTGCCATAAATACTGCCTTTAGACAGGCTTGTTGCTCCTTCAATATCAGACAGGGAGGTGCCTTCGTAACCCTTACTTATAAAAATGGGAATTGTCTTTTCAATTATGAAGTTCCTTGTTTTTTCGCTCTTAGTCATATCAAAAGCTTTAATACCAGGACAAAGTTCTTTCGCGTCAAGGGCAAAAACACGCACATATGTAAATAAATCCAGGCGTTCCCTTTTTTCGTAACTTACTATCCCTCCCCATTCGTACTATATGCCTTCCCGGAACCCGGCCGGATTCTTCGAATAACTAAAAATCAAGAACATGAAAAAACTGCTACCCAGGTTAAGCCTGTATCTTTTCCTGTTTTCAGGAAGCCTACTGCTGATTATCAGTACTACAAAGGGCCAGTCTGCAAACAAGGTGAACAACGTGGTCATTGTTCATGGTGCATTTGCCGATGGCTCAGGCTTTAAGGATGTATATCGCATCCTGACAAAGGCAGGCTACAAGGTAACCGTGGTTCAGAATCCTTTGACATCTCTGGAAGATGATGTGAACGCCACGCTTCGTGCCCTGGACAAACAGGATGGCCCGGCAATCCTTGCAGGACATTCCTGGGGCGGGACCGTTATTACGGAAGCAGGCATGCATCCGAACGTAGCAGCTTTGGTTTATATAGCTGCATTCCAACCGGATAAGGGAGAAACTACAGCCCAGTGGGCATCTTCATTACCGCCAGCGCCCGAAAACGGCATTCTGCCACCGGACAAAAACGGGATTGTTTATTTCGACAAGGCTAAGTTCCATGCAGGGTTTGCAGGTGATGTACCAAAAGAACTGGCCGAATTCATGTATGCATCCCAGGGTCCGATCATGGCAGTTTGCTTTACTGCACCCATAAAGGAAGCAGCGTGGAAAACAAAGCCAAGTTTTGGCATTGTAGCAACAGAAGACAAAGCCATCGTTCCAGACATTCAACGGAATATGTACAAGCGTTCAGGAACAAAGATTTCAGAAGTAAAAGGCAGCCACGTAATATTCATTTCCCAACCGGATGCCGTTGCTAAAGTAATTATGGAAGCTGCCAGCGGAAAAAAATAGCCATTTATGGCCGCACTAATGAGCCTGTGCCCTGATCCTGCTGAGCGACTGCGGCGCGATGCCGAGATAGGAAGCGATATAATAACTTGAAAACAACTGTAACAAATGCGGTTCTTCTTTTACCAGTTTACAGTAGCGTTCAGTTGCCGATAAGGTAAGCAGTGTAAAAGCCCTGTCATACATAAAGATATAAGCACTTCCGTTTTGCTTACGTGTCCAGATTTCAAAGGCGGGGCAGTTCTCAATCAAATAGTGCACCCCTTCCTTCGAAATCATCAATGCCTTTACATCAGTAAGCATTTCTATGGTTACGACTGATGCTTTATCATCTAGAAAAGCCCGGTAATCAACCATGAAAACATTCCGGCCTACACTTGCCTCATTATTGAAATGGAATGACCAGGTGATGGTCTTGCCCGTATAGTCGGTATAATATGATCTTCCCAGTCCGGTGACGAGGAAATAGATCTTATCACTGCACTCCCCTTCACGAAGAATCACATGTTTCCTTGGCAAATTTACTTCGGTAAACCTGGATGCAATCAATTCGCCTGACTCGGAGTCCAGCTCCCCGAACCTGCGCATGTAATTAAAGAAGGGTTCGCATGCTTCGATTGAAGTCATATATCTTCCGGTATACATAAATAATGATCAGGACGATGATGACCAACAATCCAAAAATAATAATAGTTCCCGAGATTTCTTTAAGCGCGCCAATACCGGCCTCGGTCTGTATACCCCTGTAAAAACCTTTGATATCATAATGTTGCAGCACCTGTGGCTCATTGACATCGATGCCTGATGCGAGCAGGCTCAGGTGCCTGGTGCGCCCGGCATAGATGTAATAGTTGTAAAGTCCCGAAAACAATCCGGGAGCCAGGAAAGAACGGACCATTACCAGCGTGCCCACTACCTTCAGCGAGTCCGGGAAGGCGAACCCTGCAGAAGCGTATAACCCGATGGATACGTACAGCAGACACTGTCCAAATCCTTTTATCACAGAAGGCAGCCAGAATTCGTTTATGTTAAGGTCATTTACAAAGCGGCCATACATCAAAACATAGTACAACACCAGTAGGGCAAACCCGGCAATGATCAGCAAATGGCCATTGTAATTGTTTTTGTACCAGAAATATGTAAGCACAGATGCAGCAAAAAATCCTGGCAGCAGGTAAAGATTTGTTTCCGCATTGCGTATTGACTCGAAACCAAGTATTGCCCCGGTAAAATTTGCCTGGAGGGTTGTCGGGAGAAAAACACCGGACAGCATGAACAATAGTATACCGAAACCCAGGTTCTGCTTTTTGAAAATTGCCAGGCTGAGAAACGGGCGTTTAACTGTTATTTCCCGTCGCACAAAAAACAGCAACGCAATGACAGCCCCCGCAAAGGCTGCGCTGATCGACGTTGATGCAAACCAGTTTTCAACTTTTCCATATACAACCACATAGTTTACCAGCATCAATGCCAGCACAAACAAGCCCATGCCGAAAAGGTCGAGCTGGTATAGGGGTACCTTTCTTTTAAGTTGGTGTTTTTCAGCGAAGATCAATACCAGGATGATGTTGATCGCGATCAGAATGACAATCAAAATGTAGGAGTAACGCCAGGAAAATGCTTTGCTGAAACTTGCCGTAACCCATGACATGAAATACAGTCCCCCAAGAGCAGTAAGATAGAGCATCGGGTAAAATCGGGCTGTTTCAAATTTCCTGCTCCAGATCCGTAACCAGGCAAGGTAAACTTCACCCAACATCAGGATCTTCCCGAAACCGAGGACCAGTACTGCTGCTACAAAGACTACCGGGCTATTGGTCAGCGCACAAATGATATTCATAAGGAGCACTATAAATAACCCGGCAAGAACGAGCGTCTTATTTGTAAACCGGGCAGCCATTCGCAGGTGAATGATGAAACCCGCTGCCATACCAATATACACTGCATTTAATGCCATGGTATAAGGCTCCTGGTATACGCCCAGGTCGTTAAAAATATCACCTGTTATTCCGGCGTATGCACCATTCGCACAAAGGACAATAAACAACAACATCGTTAATATAGTATAACGCAAAAACTTCGGTACCCATGGGTATAAAAGCTCGGTTAGTGGTGGCATTGTAAAATATTTAATCTGCTATACTTACTTCAACGTTCATTCCTGCCATGACATGGTCAAGGACCAGCGACTGATAATCGTTGAATTCTATTTTTACAGGGATCCGCTGTTGTACCTTAATAAAATTACCGGCAGAATTGTCGGTTGGGATTGCGGCAAATCGCGAACCGGTAGCTTGCGAAATTGCGGATATAGTGCCGCTGAATTCTTTTCCTGGTATTCCATCAATCTTCAGCTTCATCCGCTGTCCTACCCTCAGTTTCGCAATCTGTGTTTCCTTATAATTGGCCACTACCCATTTACTGTCCTTTCGCACATATGACAGCAGGTTCTGGCCGGCTTGCAGCAACTGACCCTCCTGGATATTGCGGCGGCCAGTCACGCCATCATAGGGCGCCGTAATCACCGTATACGATAAATTCAGTTTTGCCAGGTCCAATGCCGCATGGGTACGTTTGATCTCTGCATCATTGACACTGACCTTTTTACCTGTTTCTACAGCCGAGAGGCTGGTAGCGTTACGCTGCCGAAACAATGCACTGGATTGTGATGATGCTACATCATATTCTGTTTTTACCTGGTCAAACTGTTGTTGCGTGGCTGCGCCCTCTGCAAGCAGGTTGGTGTAACGGCGGAGGTTTTCCTCCGCATTCCACAAACGTGCACGGGCCGCGCTGATATTTGCATCCGTAACAGCAAGGCCGCTTTCCACCGTGTTGACGGCTGACGCCGTTACCGTCCTCGATGCCTGTGCAGCCAGGTATGCGGCTTCGGCCTGCTCTACCTGGATCTTATATTCCCTGTCGTCGATCAATACCAGTGTGTCCCCCTTTTTTATCTGCTGGTGCTCCGTAAAGCGAACCTCTTTTATATACCCGGGGATCCTGGTATTAACGGGATTGATATATTCTTCCACCTGGGCATCGTTGGTATACAATCTTCCCCAAAGGTCAGACCATTTGTATACACCCCAGGTAATGACAGTCCCGGCTGCAATAAAGATCAGCGTGTTAACCAGTAACAGTGCTCTGCTTTTTCCATTTAGAAGTTTCATCTCAATACATTTTCAGGTTATTATAATGATCCGGTTGCTTTCAGTACCTGGTAACGGGAATAAACAACATTAATCTGTGCATTGGCTACCTTTAGTTCTGCTTCCACCTTCGTATTGGTAGCGTCGATCAGGTCGGTCAGCAGTGCCAGCTGGTTGAAATATTTCTTCTCCACAATGCGGTAGTTTTCTTCGGCCGACTGCAGATCATTCCTGTAAGTGTCGAGTTCATCGTAAGCCTCGTTGTATTTTATCATTGCTGTTTTAACCGCCAGTTCAACCTGTTCTTTCTGATGCGTTTCTTTCTGGTGCGATTGTTCCACCTGCAGTTCGGCAGTTTTTTTCTTCCGGGGTGACTGGTAAATGGAAGCAATATTGTACCTGACACTCACCCCGGCTACCCAGATATTGAAATAGACGTCTCTCGCGGGTGCTGAATTGGTATAAGGACGTTGCAGGTTGCTTCCGGCAAACAGGCTTACTTCGGGAAGTTCGTCAGCCTCTGTAATTTTCAGGTTGGTGCGCGCGATTGACGTTTCTTTTGCGGCAATCTTTAAATCCTGGTTTTCCTTATGTGCTATTCTCAGAAGTTCTGCGATTTCCCAGGACTCTCTCCCGGTTTGCAGCAATGTTGTGTCAGGCACTAGTCTTTGGTTATCAGGAAGACCCAATACTGTATTCAGCTGGTTGTTCAGGATTGCAATATTGTCATCTGTTTTCCGGATCGCCAGTTCAAGATCTGAAAGGATCAGCTTGGAACGCAATACATCGTTATTTGTTACTATACCCTGTTTTTGCAGAATGATGATGTTTTTGAGCCTTTCCCTGGAGAGCCGGGTGTTGTTTACATATACTACGCGCTGGATGACCTGGCGGTAAATATCCAGGTACCTGGCTACGACCAGGAATCTTATACCCTGCTCATTTTTATCGTAACTTAATACAGCCACCTGCTCATCAAGCCGGGCCTTGCGTATGTTGTTCGAAATCTCGCCTCCTTTGAAGATCACTTCTGACGCCTGCAGGGAAAACTGCGTAAGGTTGTGCGGGATCGGAGCAGTGGCATGTTTAGAAAATGACGGTTCCCATACCTGGGAGTTACTGATATAACCGTAGTTCAGTGCTGTTGATATGGTGGGAAGCTGGCCCAGCTTCGCAACTTCTGTTTTTTGGCGGGCAATATCAATCGCTTTATCAGTGATCTTCAATTCTGTGTTGTTCCTGTTTGCCAGCGCAAAAGCATTTTCAATTGTCAAAACCTTTGCAGTATCCTGGCCATCGGAAACCATTGAAAAGGCGAAAATTCCACTCGCCAGCATTATTGTTTGTGCAGCTTTCATGTCGCCCTGGTTTTAGTTCATCAGCCTTGTTGTATATACAAATTAACGACATGCAGGACCCCAAATCCATTCACATATGTGAATAAATAAAGCTGTTTGATGGTCACTTCATTAAGGCAGTGAAATGCACAGTACTGATATTGACACATGGGTGTGTCCAGGCATAACTTTAAATATCATTCAAAATATAAACTATAAATTATGAAACCCAGGCAACTTGAAATTCTGATACATACTGACTTCAGGTCAGCAACGAAACTGATCGATGCAAAGCAAAGCAAACGTTCCAATGAAGTGTACTGGAACGGCATCTTCCATGCAAATGTCCTTCAACTATTCGCTGATATCTTAAGCAACAAATTCCTTTCATTGTGGAAAGTGCTCCAGGCACAGTATTTCATTAACCTTGAATACAGTGTGACCAGGAAAGACCTGGAGCCCTACTTTTCACTTAATCCTTACACCTTTCTACAACAGCAGCATTTGCAATAGCCATCTGTTTTTAAACCTGCGGATAACACTGCTGCTACCAGGCATTTGTGTATCCGCAGTTCTATTTTCTGTCGGTAGAAACAAAGTGAACCAAGCCGCACATTCTGCTTTCTTCACATATGTGAATGCTTTTGACTGCTGGTTATTATTACTTTGTATATGCAAATGAGACCCGACGTAAGGCTTCAATATCCTCCCACAGAATCACCCTATGATTCATTAAAAGCCTGACACTGCATAAATAGTCGCTCAATTGAAATATTAATTACTAAAGCAACTTGTATGAAAGTCTCAACAATCATCCCGCTGCACAAGATGGAACAATCCGATCTGCCATTCCGCTTGCAGACGATCCGGCAACTAATGGAAGTACAGGATGAGAACACCGAGGATCCGCATTATCACAACTATTACGAAATGATCTGGGTGATCAATGGAAAAGGCACCCTTTATGTTGACCTGGTTGAACATCCGGTAAGTGATAACATGATCGTCTTTCTTAAACCAGACCAGGCACATAAACTCCAGGCGGAAAAAGGCATGCGAGGTTATATACTTTCATTCACCGACGCCTTTTTCAATATGGGGGAATATGAATTTGACTGGAATTGCCAGGCCACACTCAGCCAATTTTTCTTTGAACACCATGCGATCAGCATTCCGAAGGAAATGGAAACAGACCTCGAGGAAATCTTTCTCAAAATGGAAAAGGAAATTGAAAATGAGTTTCCATTCAGGATCCAGATGTTAAAGCGATACTTCAGAATCTTCCTGATATACCTTACTAGGCAGTTGGAGAACTCCACCCGGCAAATGAGTTATGGAAGGGAAGCTGAACTGGTCAAGCAGTTCCTGGAGACTGTTGACAGGTACTATAAAGAAAAAAAGCTGGTCTCCGATTATGCAGGCAAGCTACTGATCACGCCCAATCACCTCAACAGGATCGTAAAAAAGAACACCACGTATTCTGCCGGCCACCATATCCGGCAGCGTGTTGTTCTTGAAGCTAAACGAATGGCAAGGTACTCCACTTCAAGCATGAAGGAAATAGCTTACAGTCTAGGCTTCCAGGACACTGCGCATTTTAGTCGTTTTTTCAAGGAAGTGTCGGGGATGAACTTTTCCGATTTTAAGAAAGCCTACCCTGTTATTCAAACTGACGAAACACTTAAGAGGGCTTAAAATGTAAAGTGATGAAAACCTATAATCTTATATTGCGGATATTCCGATACCGGTTGCGCTTCGAGCTAATATTTGTAAGGAAAGCAGGCAAGCTCGAAATTGCCTTTCGATTATTACAGGCATTTTTCTTCATTGCAAAATATTGGATTAACTGATCATGAAACCATTATCAACCCTATCAAAACTTCCAAAAAAGAACTTCTCATTTGCATGGAGATCTGCGACGGTAACAGGTCGAGGTAATTCCGGAAGGCAATCTTGAAGAGACCTTCCACCTCTTTAAAATTCAAAAATCAACATCTTCAAAAAATGCGTCTTTATTCTGTTTCTTTAAAGGACCATTTCCAGTAAGGGTCAAAAGAATTAACATTGAAGGTATTACCTAATTGTTAACTTGTGATTATCTATATGTTACTTTTTATGGCCAAGAAACAAACTAAAAAACAACTACAGGCTGAAGTTGCACTCACCTTACAAAAAACCTTCAGTGAATTTAAAGACCAGTTGAGCGATAAAAAGTTCAACAGGAATATCCGCAAAGCCAGCAAGATCATCCTGACTGGGATTAAGCTGGCCAAACCCACTAATAATAAAATAAAGGAAAAACCAGCTGCCAGGGCTAATAAGAGAACAACAGCAAAGGCTACACCCCCCAAAGTAAAAGAATCAATAGAAGCAACTGAGTAAGTGCGTGCGATAAATCAGACACTTTGTTCTGCAGAATGCGAGGCGGGTTTATTATGAGGGTCAGGTAAAAGCCTGTCACGTATTTCTCTGCGATAGGTCAGTTACTGTGCATGCACATTCAACATTGCAAGCACTCCTGAAGTCAACGGAAAGATCTGCTCCCATTTCATTGAAGAAGTTTTTTATTAATCAGGTTGTCAATTGAATACTTTCCAGGCCCCGAAACTAACAATAACAAAAAAGAAAGGCTGTACATATACGGCATATCCCTGATGATCAAAGGATCGCTCCAATGTAAGACAAAATATCCGGTGAGGGTTACTGCCAGTACCGGCAGTATGGTTAGCCGGGTAAATAATCCGGCGATCACAAACAGAGGAAACACCAGGTTGGCAGCTATAGCAAAAAGGTTGTTGAAGGCTTCGGGAAAATGAAGCGGATTGGGAATCTGCTCTTTTTCACATCCGCACAAGCCTACCTTCTTAAGCCCATGCACTACTATCAATTCAAGTGACAATAAGATCCTGAACACAAGCAATCCATAGTGTATAGCATTGCCCTCCAATGACACGGTAGTCACTTTCTGAATAAACTTTTTCATATTTAGAAAATTAATGTTGGTGCCCCAAAAAGCATATAATCGGGCACAAGGGCAGGCATTTTACCAGCCCTGTATAGTTGATAGAATTTGCAGGTTGTTTTATCGATTACGATAGAACAAAGCTACCATCCCGTTATGCCGGTGTCAATTGACATATGATGGTTCCTGTTGTATAATTGTTAGAGATTTCAGTGAGCAGGCCCGATGCCCTCAATGCCACCCAGGGCCAAAATCCTTTCATTCAAGACGGAAATGTGGTCAAAACCTGTCACTCGTGCCACCTAGGCAATGTAATTCATGCCATTTTCTCCGCTCGGGCTATGACTTTCCTCCGTAATTCGTATAGCATTTGTTCGGTGTGAGCAGCACTTTTCAGCATGTTTATTGCGCTTTTCTCTGGCTCTCCCGGCTCTCTCCCGGCACTCTCCCGGCACTATCGCTTTTTAGAATGAGAAATGTAAATCATCTTTATAAAAAAAGCGTGGCGCCTAACTCCCTGTTTCAAAAGTTTGATACCTCAAAAACCATCCTTGAAGCATTTTCAAAGGAGTACTCATCGGCATTCGTCGCTTTGAACCCGTTCAATAAAAAAGTATTTACGGATAAATATGATCCCATCGATCGTCTCGAGCTGACATTCCCATTGTGGGAGACGGTTTCATGGAAACAGGTGGCGGCAGAAATGGGCTTCAGGAACATCCAGGTCCTGGCCAGCGCAATGACTGACCATAAATCTTCACTGTATCGTGAGCTAAAGGATTACCTCGACGAAAAGGATCTTGAGTGGCCGGTTATCAATGAGGAAGTGATCCCGGTCGAAACAATTATAGGTGTCCTGAAAAATACAACAGGCACCGGTTCAAAGGAAGTGGTAAAAAGTTACACCCAGGATATCTTTTCGGAAGACGAAAGGACTGAACTAAAATTCGAGGTTCCAGCCACTGGAATGTTTGAAGCCGCAAAATCACTGCACTACAGTTCTTTAATATTAATTCCTGAAGTTGGCATTGCGATTTTGCGGCCGATGAAAGACGATTGCCCTTATACACTTATTCTGTCACAAAGTGAAAATCCTATCGGAAAAGAATTCAATCCTGAAGGATTTGAAGCAGGTGCCTGGACAAAATTCTATTGGTGGAAATAAAAGGGTGCTGCTTAACCCAGCACTATCTTTTCTTCATACCTGTTTCCGAACCGGTCCGTAGCTTTAACCGTCACCTCCTTCGTTCCAGGCGCGGGGTAAGCGAAGAAAAGGTGGTCCGTCAGGGTGGGCGCAATCCACTTGTGCTTGCGGGGAAGCTGGTTACCGCTGTATAATTCAGCTGCCCAGGGATCGAGGTCAACCCGCTGTTCCATCTTTCCGCGCGACACCATCTTCCAGCCACTCCACATGCATGGCCCGGAAAGGCTTTCATGCTGCCGCGTGGATAGATCCGCAACTGGTGGAGGCGGTCTTTGCCGGTGGATTTATAATTCCCGCTGATCTCGCTTCCATTTACTTCGTAAACTGCATAGCCATTGGGCGTACCATCACTACAAAACGGGCCGCTCTACCAGGCACCGCAAACGGTACCGTGCACATGCCCGATCAGGTTGCTTTCCAACACTTTTTCAGTCCTCCCCCTATGGTAAAGTTCAACAGTTGCATCCAGCTGCGCCTTTTAAATAGTAGCCAATTCCAGTTCACTTTGGATAGCACGGATGCACTTACAAGCGACAAGAGATTGCAGGATGCAAGGCCTAGTCCGAGCACTGATGAAAAGAGTTGTCTTGTTCCTATTTGAGAATTGGTGAGAAGTCTCGCAGTTTTTACTTTTCCTTAGTAAATGATGTCGATATTTTTCAGCTTAAATATTTCCCGGGAAATGATTTTGCAATTTTCGGCCAACTGATCAAGGGTACAACCAATGATCTCGAGATTTACCGGGAGTCCATCATGGGATTCAATGAAAGTCATGAAAAGCATATCCGTCTTGTTCGTTTCTGCCTTTCCCTTTAACTGCCGGAAAATGTCAATAGCCTGCTGCCGGTCAGAGCCAATAACAAAGTTGGCGAAACTTTCGATCCCCTGCGAAGTCATACAGGAAACATCAATTGAAAATATCGGTTTCATTGTGCTACATTTTTGGTGACAACAGTTCTCCTGTTAATAAATCTTTTCACTACAGCCATCCAGACGGTAGAGCATAGCAATGTCAGCCCGGTGACAGCCAGGGCACCTTTATATAAGTTATAGTCGATGAGATTTAACTGGTATGCAAGTGAGCAGGCGATTATCCCGAACTCACCTGTTTGTGATAACAGTGCGCCCATGTGGAGGCTCTCAGCCCATGTAAAATCAAGAACTTTAAACACTAATGCCGACAGCAGGCTGTTCATAACGATGACCAAAACCGTTATCAGCAGGATAGCCTGGTAATTGCTCCTGATATGCGACAGGTCAAGTGAAAGTCCAACCGATACAAAGAAAAGCGCGACGAAAAACACCTTAAATGGATGCAGGGTTCTTTCCAGCCAATGAAAAGCGTGCGTCCGGCTGATATATACCCCTGCCACAAAACTTCCAATCCCCGGGGTGAGCCCGGAAGCATGGGCCAGTCCCGCAAAACCAAGACAAATAAACGCCCCGGCAAAGACCTGTAACTCATGATCCTGGCCGATATGGGACAAGAGCTGAACCAGGTTCCTGTTTCGTACCGCTCTTAACAACAGGAAAATAACAACGCACCCGGCGATTGCCGCAAGGATCCGCCAGATATCAAGTTGCTTTTCGCCCATAAACTGAAAGACAGTTAACACCGGTCCTATCATAATGTCCTGCAGTACGAGAATATTCAAAATTGTTTTACCAGTCGACGTATATAATTCACGGTTCCTTCTCAGAAACTCACTCACTACTGCAGTGCTGTTGAAAACCACCAGTATAGTTAACAGTAAGATGTTGGCTGAACCCCACCCAAAAGACATACCGACAAGTAAGGCAACAGAAAATGCGAGTAATGTCTTTATAACCTGGGCGATGACCGGCACCCGGAGGTCATGCCGCTTATCCGGAACATTGATCTCGATACCGAGAAAGAACATAAGCAACACGATACCGATCTCACCAAGGGCAGCGGTGTCCGTTGCTGAGGAAAACACAACGGTGACGTGTGGCCCCAGGATAATCCCTGCAATAATATACGCAATAAGGTAAGGTTGATTGAAACGCCGCAACAGGAAAATCAGCAATAATATTACCAGGCACATAATGCTTACGGCCAGCAATATGTCGTGCATATGGTTTCGATTGAGAAACTATTTGAATTTAAAGGAGTTACAGTCAAAGGCGGAGCCACCAGCTCCGCCTCTGGTTTGCAAAATGGTAATCACTCTAAGCGAACATTATTTGATCTCAATATTCTTCACCGTCTGTTGTGCTTTTTCATTTTTAGGCAATACCACGTGCAGTATCCCATCCCTGTAGTTCGCACTGATTTTAACAACGTCAACGGTATCATCCATTGTAAATTTCCGGGTAAAGGACTGTTGGATATATTCATTTCTTACCCATCCCCTCTTTTCGTTTTGTTCTTTTCTTTCCTCTTTGTGATTCAGGGAAATTACAAGGGTATTGTTTTCGACGTTGATGGTAAAATCTTCCCTTCTGCATCCCGGCGCAATAACATCCAGTTCGTATTGATGATCTGCCTCGCGCACGTTCACAGGTGCAGATCCGGTTGATAATCGGTTGCCTGGTTCCCAAAAGCTGTCGTTCATAAACTGACGCAAACTGTTTTGGAAGATGTTGTCAACCACGCTTCCAAAAGAAACCGGTGAATTACCATTTTGTCTTTTTACTATTGAAGTTGTCATACAAACCTCCTTTTTTTCAGGCTCAAATACAGAAAAAATGCCAGTGCCAGGGGGACTGAAAAATTGGCAATTTTATTGCCTAATTTGCAGGAGAAATGAAAAACAGGCAGGCAATGAATCAGTTTGGGATTGGCTTTTTCAGTCTTGCCGAATTAACGACATAGAAGTTCTAATCTGATCTGCAACCATAATCTTCTCCTTCAGCTTTAGCTGGTCCGAAGCTCCACCGATCATCACAGTAAAATCCCCCGGCTCAACCACCCTTTTCATTTCCTTATTCACGACTGAAAGGTCATTCGCAGTGAGCATAAACGAAACGCGTTTTTTATCGCCTTTCTTCAAAAAGACTTTTTCAAATTGTTTTAACTGCATGGCCGGTTGCACTACCGATGCGTATTCATCCCGGACATAGAGCTGTGCCACTTCTTCGCCATCGTAAGCGCCGGTATTTGCCAAAACAAACGAAACTTCGAAATTATCAGCGGCCTTTTTCACAATGCTCAGCCCGCTATAATCAAACTGCGTATAGCTGAGTCCATAACCGAATGCATACAATGGTTTGGCAGGCATCTCTACATAGTCGTGGCCCCGGGGATTCTTCCTGTTATAGTAAACCGGAATCTGCCCTACATTCCGCGGAACAGAAATAGGCAAGCGGCCCGACGGGTTATAATCTCCAAACAACACATCGGCAATTCCATTCCCACCTTCCTGGCCGGGATAAAATGCAGTAAGCAGGGCATCGGCATGCTCCGCAGCCCAGGTCTTATCCAGCGGACGACCTTCGATATAAACCACAATCACAGGCTTACCTGTTGCTTTAATGGCTTTCAATAAATCAAGCTGCTTTCCCATCAAATCCAGGGAAGCGCGGTCGAAGCCCTCGCCGGATTCCATATCACTAACAGTTTTCGAAGAAGCAACTGCCGCTCCTGTTTCCAGGTAACTCGTTTTGAAATCCCTCGCGCTTGAACCACCCACCACAACGATGGCCACATCTGCGTTTGAAGCCGCCATCACCGCTTTGGCGATCTCTACTTCCGTAGTATCGCGAATCGCACAACCCTTCACGTATTCCACTTTCGACGCGCCTACTTTCCCGGTAATTCCTTCCAGGACGGTAACGATATTCGCCTCTTCCTGCGGTGCTGTGTAGTCGCCCAGCTGGTTGTAGATATTATCCGCATTAGGGCCGATAACCGCAATCTTCTTTACATCCTTACTTAAAGGGAGAATCCTGTTTTTATTTTCCAGTAACACCACTGACTCCCTCGCTGCCTGCCTTGCAACTTCAATATGTTCATTGCTGCGTACAGTTGATGCAGCGAGCTTTGGGTCTACATATGGATGCTCAAACAGCCCCATGTCAAACTTCAGCTTCAAAACCCGGTATACAGCTGTATCAAGTTCAGCTACTTTAAGCCTGCCGCCTTTCACGGCATCTATCAGTTTCATAAAAGCGTTCGCTCCCAGGTCAACGTCTACACCAGCTTTTAACGCCATGGTTCCTGCTTCTTCCAGGCTTTGGGCTACGCGGTGACTGGACCTGATCCCATCAATACTATAGAGGTCGGACACTACGAATCCTTTGAATCCCCAGTCTTTCCGCAACACATCATTCAGCAGATAGCCATTTGCCGTACATGGAACGCCATCAATGGAATTGTAGGCCGTCATTACCGAAAGCGTTCCGGCAGCCACAGCTTCCTTAAAAGGATACAGGAAATTTTCATGCAGTTCACGTTCACCAATAAACGCAGTATTGCCATTATGGCCACCTTCCGGGATTCCGTAAGCAATAAAATGTTTGAGGGTGGAAATGGTGCTGTATGGTTTTGATACATCGCCGCCGCCGTTTCCCTTCACCATGGCAACAGCCATCTTTGCGGTTAATACAGGGTCTTCGCCAAAGCTTTCTTCAACGCGCGACCAGCGTGGCTCACGGGACAAATCCAGCACGGGACCATAACTGATATGCGCTCCCTGCAGCCTGATCTCTTTTGAAATAACTCCGCCTATTTTAGTTAAAAGGCCTGGATTCCATGTCGCCGACAAGCCTATACCTGTGGGAAAGGAAGTAGTTCCTATCGCCATGTGACCGTGCGGTGCTTCTTCAGCAATAAAAACAGGAATTCCCAGCCTGGTGTTTTCAATAGCATAACGTTGCATCGCATTGCCTGCTTCAGCTGCGAGCTTCGGAGTCAGGCCAGTTGCAAGCGTTTTTTTGGTCCAGGGATCCGCCCGGTAAACAGCCCAGAACATCCCTGTGTATTTACTCTTCAGTTCGGCCTTGTATTTTTCGGAAGCCTGGACCTTATCTCCCTGTTTGTCGTACATCTCCCAGCCAAGCGGGCAAACCAACTGGCCCACTTTTTCTTCCAGGGTCATGTGACTGACTAGGTCCCATGTACGTACTTCCGCGCTCAAAGCGGGATTTTTATACTTATATTTTGTTTGAGAAAAAAGGGTCAGGCCATTAATAGTCAGAACCAACACCAGGAGTACCTTTTGCTTCATTTTCGCTTCCATTAAATGTCCACGAAAATAGGGTATTAGTCGCCGCCGCCTGTGATTCCCCTGATGGAAAAACGGAAATACGCCCCGCTGAACGAGCCCTGGTCAAAAGACCACACTATATCTGTTCGCAGCAGTTTGAAAATATTTTCAAGGCCAAGGTAGAGTTCGGAATAGTGTTTATTACCGTCGAGCCAGAGCGCATTTGCGCCGCCTACGAGGTACCAGTTCAGCTTGCGGAAGCCGGGAATCTTGTTGGTGAACACGCCGTTGAAATGATGTTCAAGATGGCCTTCAGCCCAGATCTTTTCGGTATTGCTGTAACGGTAATAGTGCAGTGCCTGGAAGCTGTTCGAATAGCCATTGGCGAGGATCAGCCGGTTACCCATAAAATGTTTGTAATCGGGAACCTGTACTGCGTCACTTTGCAGGAATCCTCCCGCGGAGAAACTGTACTGCAGCATACCGGCAAGGCGTAGTTGCAGGTCGTCCTTCACTCCCATCTCCCACTTGAGGTAATCGACATCACTCGAAAACAAGTCCTTTACTCCCTTGGTCAACCTTGCACTTACAACCGGGTACTTCGAACCCAGGCTCATCCTGCGATCGGGAAACTCGATGTACTTCATGCCCGGCTGCCAGCTCAGGCCTGCGCTGACCAACAGGGCCTGGTGCGGGTCCATTGGTGCAGACATTATATCAGTAGGATAGTTGGGTGTGTATGTGCGCTCCTTTACATTCCGCCACACCAGGTCAGAACTGTTCGATAGCGGGCGCCTGTCCTGGTATTGAATAGCCGCAGTAAAGTCAAGTCCTGACCCAAGTTGCCGTGAATAGTCCGCTCTTGCATACCAGGCTTCATACAACTTCATATGATTGAGCTCGCGAAGCAGGGTCGAAAAGCTGTTCATGAAACTGCCGACAGGGTTCGCATTATTATACTGGAAAACATATTTGCCGCCGGACAACCCAATCGACTCCTGGTGCCTTCCGCCGGACTGGTAATGAGCCTGCAGCCTGCCATTCAAATGACCATTGCTGAAGCCATACCGCACATTAGGCCGGAGCACAAACTGCTTCTGGAAATTGGTACTATCGAAACGCTTGACCCATGAACCGGACAGGTTGGCCACCCAGCCTTCAACCGTATTGAAACTTACCGACCGGATCAGCGGATCGATATTATACACACTCCGGCGTTTCTGCTTCGAAATGGTTTCACCGGTAAACAATATTCCGCCTATGCCTATCTTGTTCCTTACCCTGTCGAGCGAATCGAGATACTTCGGATCTTTTCGCACCTGTTCCAGGCTGTCTTTTTTGTGGTAGTCGCTAATTTCTTCCGGCTGCAACGGCAACGGACGAATAGAATCCCAGTAGTCTGAAGGCTTTTTATTGGAACCCTCATTATACTTCATGAGGGTGTTGTTGAAATATTTCGGAGTGAAATCGGCCTCAAGGTCAAACTTGCTGTAAACAGTAACCGAACTACCGAAAGCATCAAAGCCGAACAGCCTCACTGTTGGATACAGCACCTGGTTGCGGATCACCCAGGCATGGCCGTTAAGCGGTGCATACAGCTGCTCCATCCGCAGGGTATCGAGGATCTCCATCTGCGAAGTTTTATAAAGCTCCAGCTGCAGGCTGTGGATGCGCCAGCTGTTTTCGGTGATCATGATATAACCGGAAAACAGGGGTTCATATTTCCGTTTCGGGATTACTTTGATCCTGTTCACTTCCACACTGTCTTCCATGAAGCTGCCTTCAAACTTGTAGCGGTAATAGTTCAGTGCATTGGCAGCAATGGGAGAAATAAATCCGCGTGGATTCAATCCTTCCGCAACAATATAGTTCTCGTAAAAATTAACGATTTTCGGCAGGGTGAGTCCGAATGCATTTGCATTACCGCTGACGCGGGTACTCAGCACTTCCACCTTTGATTTGTCGGGCGGCTTAACGGAATAACGGGCGACGGTCTCGGAGAGATAAAGCATTTTGCGCTTGCTGGTATCACCATCTTCGAAGTCAACCTTCTGTCCCATGAACTTTTTCGGGTAATCGCGCAATTGGAACTGCTCTTTTGTATATACTTCGCAACTGAAATGGGACAGCTCTTCCAGGTGCTCCTTTCGTTTCTTAATGGCATTGCGGATAATCGCGTAAGCGGGATCTTCCGCTCCTGCCCTGACAACTACTTCATTGAGACTGACCTGCTGTATCGTCAAAGTAAAATCCACCGACAATTCCTGGTCGCCAACTTCCACTTCCCTTTCCATTTTGGCATAGCCCACGTGCTGGGCAATAATGGTATAACGTCCAGGTGTAAGTGATAACTGGTAATAGCCATTGACGCCCGCAGTAGTTCCCTGCCTGCCGTTCTTTACATATACCGAGGCGTAGGCTAGCGGCTTACCATTGGCATCTTTTACATAACCTTTGATGACAGCAGCAGAAACGCCGCTGCAGAAGAATAACAGGATAACGATGATTCGAAGGCGCATGTGAGGTTTGGTACTTCGAAAATAGACGCGCGAGGCGAAGTAAAAAGTTAAAATTAAAAAATAAAAAAGGGAGCACCCTATAACTTTCTAACAAGACTACCGGTGAGGGCAGCGAAGCCGGCAACTAACCCACCTATCAATCCTGTCACCAGCACCAGCATAAATGCACTCTGCTGCTTCAGGATCATGACAGACACTTTATCTGCCAGCAGGTTGTTATTGGTGAAGCTGATCCACCAGGCCATTACAGCCCACAAAAGAAACAGTGCGACAAAACCTGTAACAAATGATTTCCATGGAGCCTGCACAATAGCCACTGCAACAGTAAATGCAGCAATCGCTATTGCCCACCAGGGCAGGAATAAACATAAGGCGAAACCGAGGAAAGCTGTCAGCACTATAGAGATAAATAATTTCATTGCCGTTTTATTTTGTGTTCGCAAAAGTCATTGTCCATTTAACGCGGGCATCACCCTTCTCTTCTTTCTTCATCAGCCAGAGCTGGTTGTATTTACCGGCTGCCCAGTCGTCTACAAAGTTGTCGTAGTACCTGCTGCCGGGGTTCCCGCTTTGTCCACCCGGGTAAATACCATAGGCTTCTATACCGTCGGTCATATGCACCACCATCCGCCAGCTTGGACCATGATCTGGTCCTGTTGCATTGATGATGCCTTTGCCACCACCGACAGGCAGGTGCAGCCTGCTGAATGGTTCAATAACCCTTAAGAGGTGATTGATATGTGTATCCTTGGCTTTCTCCCATGACAGTTTACCCGCAGCTGATAATTTCTCCAGTGAATCAGTAGCTGTGCGCAGTGATGATGCCAGCAACTGTTCCAGCGTTTCCACCCCGGGTGTATTCACGTTGTCGAGGAAGGAATAGGCCGAGTCACGGTGAAGGGATTCCACCAGCACGTTCTCGGTTGGCCATGGCAGTGGCAGACCAATTTTGTCGTATTCGTCTTCCCACACTGCCTTTTCCAGTGCTCCCCACCAGAGATGGTAAACGGTAGCGCCTTCAGATCCCACGTCATTCCGGTTGTCCCACTTCCGGTAGATCTCAAAATATTTACGTGAAGCATCATCCAGCAAAGAATCCTTTGTCGACATCAGGATATCACGTGATAATTCCGCACGGATATTATAGTTGTCGCATTGCATCTTCATCATTTCTTCCGGTCCAACCGGGCCGGCGCTGTCGAGCATCCTGTTGATCATATAACCACGGTAAACGGGAAACACATTACCGGTATAATAGGGATATGATCCATCGGCGGAAAGCTGGTTTGCACTGCTGACATATCCCCTGGCGGGATTCAGCTGGTGCGGGTTTTCTTCCTGTGCGATCATCCCTTTCCATTCGAAGCTGCTGTCTATGCCCGGCATAATGAAATCACCCTGGCGCTTCCACTTGGCGGGGAATTGTCCCTGCTGCCAGATCGCGATGTCGCCCGTACGGGAGGCAAACACGAAATTCTGACCGGGACAGGTAAAATGTTTTATCGCTGCTAGGTAATCTTCATATCCCTTTGCCCGGTTAAGCCCGTAAAAGGTGAGTCCTTCATTACTCGGATCATGTGCTTTCCATCTTACAGAAAGATGGCGGGTATCTCGTTCCTTTGCGCGGAACGCATCGTCGAACATCACCGGGCCATAGTTGGTATATACTACCGTATCAAGCCTGTCGGGCTGTCCTTTTACTTTTAGGATCTCCACACGCTTTTCCGTGGGCATCCATTGGCCGTTGTATTTGTATGCAGTTTTCTGTTCGTCCTGGAATTCAATATCAAAATAATCTTTCACGTCACGACCGGCATTCGTAACACCCCAGGCAATATTTTCATTGAAGCCAATGATGATATTAGGTGAACCGGGGAAGCTTGCGCCATAGCTGCTGAACTCCGGAGTACTCAGTTGCATTTCGAACCAGAGCGAAGGCAGGTTAAGACCGAGGTGCGGATCATTACACAGGATCGGCCTGCCGCTTTTAGTGCGTGAACCTGCTACCGCCCAGTTGTTGCTGCCGTTTTCGCGGTTGGGCTTATTGGTATCAGCGTAAGTGAGACTGTCACCTTTCTTATATGAGAAATACAGCGAATCTGCTGTTAAGGGCGGATTCAGATCAATTGATGCCATTGCCGGGTAAGGAGACTCCGGGGTGTTGGGCACGATCGGCTTCAGGGAATCGGCCAGGTAATAAAACAGCTTTTCGAAATCGCTCTTCGAGAAATTGTCACGGGCATTCGTGAACTCGAGATCATCTTCACGACCAGCGAGGTCGAAGCTCATGTATTTAAGGAAGAGGGCGGTTTTAAACGGCGTCCATTTCTCAGGATAGTAACCAAGTAATTTGTATTCAATAGGCAGCTGGCTTTCCGTCAATTGTGAAATATAGGCATTCACCCCTTCGGCATAAGCATCGTAAATAAGTTTTGAAGCCGGGGTCTTCTCCATTTCATTCAATGAACGTTCGGCGGCGTAGACCATCCCGAGGCGGCGCATATTGCGGTCGTATTCGAGGATCCTTCCACCCGGACCTTCACCCAGGATTTCGCTTAACCGTCCTGCCGCAGCATGCGTCTGGAATTCCATCTGCCAGAGCCGGAATTTGGCATGGAGAAAACCCTGTACGAAATACAGGTCTTCATCATTCTCAGCAAATACGTGGGGGACTAACTTCTCATCGATGTATACTTCGACCTTTCCCTTGAGCGATGCAAATTTCAGCTCCTCGCTGAAGGATTGATCCGCAGGTTCTGCATTCTGCCAGATCCCGTGCTGGGGACTAAGCAGCCTGCCTAACGGTGCAGGCAACACCTGCCGGGTATTGAATAAAAAAATCAGGCCAATGGTAACAAGGGCTGCTACGGCCAGGGAAACAAATCTCATAAAGCGATCATTTGCTTGGGGCTAAAGTAATATTAATTTCTCTTTAACAGGTCATGGTATAACCATTCATCATATCTGGCGTCAAATATGCATTATTAACGATAAAAGAAAAGGAATATGTATAGTGAAGTAATGAAATCAACAGCAAGGAGAAAATTCGTATTGGGATTTCTGTTCATTGTTCTGCTTGCCCTGAGCATGATCAAGTGATGATGTTCATTGCAGGCAACTGATGAGTTTTTGGGTATCCGCTACCGTATTGAATGCATGCAGGATGATCCGCAGTCGCTCCGACCCTTTTGGAACTGTTGGATACAGGATTGGCCGTACATCAAATCCTTCTTCCGCGAGCCTGGCGGAAACAGACCTCGCTTCTTCGTTACCGCCGGTTAATACGCCCTGGATCGGGGTGTCCGAGTCAAGCACCTGGTAACGCATTGGCGATTCCCGGAACAGGTCAACCAGCGTGCTGATCCTGCCACGCTCCGCGCTCATCGTGGGAATTATGTCGTACGCATGGCGAATCGCAGCAACCGCAGTCAACGGCAGCGCGGTAGTGTAAATAAAGGAGCGGGAAAAATTTACGAGGTAGTCCTTCAACAACCTGCTTCCTGCCACTACAGCACCGTGGGCGCCTGCAGCTTTTCCATAAGTATAAACCCGGGCAAAACAGGCATCCTGCAACGACTGGTCCTGCACAAGTCCTTCCCCCTTGTTCCCGATCACCCCGAAGCCATGCGCTTCATCTACTATCAAATGAGCACCATACCGGTTACATATAGCCGCGATTTCGGGAAGCCTGGCTTTATCGCCATCCATCGAAAAAACAGATTCCGTAACGACGAATTTCTGCCCCGACATTGCCCGGCTGAGTTTTTTCTCCAGTGCTTCCGGGTCGTTATGTTCGAATGAATAATGCTGCGCCTGCGACAGCCGTACGCCATCCCGGATAGAAGCATGCGAGAGCCGGTCATAAAACACGTGGTCCCCACGCTGTGGCACGGAGCTTAGCAGTCCCAGGTTCGCATCATAACCCGAATTAAAAAGCAAAGCCGCTTCTGCTTTGTGGAAAGCGGCAATTATTTCCTCAAGTTCTTCTGCAGCTGAAGAATTTCCAGACAGCAACCTGGACCCGGTGCTTCCATGGGCATAAGGTCCCGCGGGCATATTGCCGATACCTGAGCAGGCGATGCCCAGGTAATCATTTGAATAATAATCGGTCAACCCGCTTGCCGGTCGCAGCTGCCGCATGGCACCCGCTGCGCGTCGTTCCGCCAGTTTCTCCTCAAGAAATGATTCTTTCATGTTTCATACATTTGCCGGTACCTGCATTACCGGCGGCAAATTAACTCCACATGACCGAATTGAATGAAAACAGCGACGTAAAAAATATCCTTGGCCTTCAATTGCCTACAGATCCCAGGTGGGTTGACCTCGCCGCGATTTCGCTGGAAGACATCCTGACGGACCACGCCTACTGTGAGCAGAAAGCTGCCACCACCTGCATTTCGCTCATCCAGAAGTACAGCGATAAAGAATTACTGGTAAAGGAACTGGCACCCATCGTAACCGAAGAGTGGGGTCATTTCAGGCTGGTGTTGCAGGAGTTGCACAAGCGGGGATTACAATTGGGGAAACAACGCCGGGATGAATACGTGAACGAATTGCTGGCCTTCCAGAAAAAGGATGGCCATCCGGACGACAGGCTGCTTGACCGAATGCTGACCATGGCCATGATTGAAGCTAGAAGCTGTGAGCGGTTCAAGCGCCTCAGTGAAGGCCTGCCCGATGAATACCTGCGCAAATTTTACCGCCGGTTCATGGAGAGTGAAGCAGGACATTACAGACTGTTCATTGAGCTGGCAGAACATTATATTGATAAAGAAAAAGTGCGCGCCCGCTGGAAAGAGTGGCTCGAGGCCGAAGTGGGAATCATGCAACGCATCACCCCGCGTGGTGACCGGATTCACTAGGCCCCATTTTTGAATTTTCAATTTTGACTTTTCAATTTTCATCTTGAATTCAGTCTCCAAAGCCGCAGCACGATTCGGGACAAATATCTTGTCCATACAACCGGTCCACGTCGGGCTGATCCACGACACCTATATCGTCAGGTACAGCAACTCACCCGCCATCATCCTGCAATGCATCAACCAGCACAGTTTTGCACAGCCGGAGAACATCATTCTCAATTACCGCAAAATGACCGGGTACCTCGCTGAAAGTCCTGCGGCGATCAATATCCCGGCAATGGTGCCCACGCACGATGGACAATATTTCTTCAGGGATGAGAATATGGAAGATGAAACAGTCCGCTTCTGGCGCGCCACTGCATATGTGGAGAACTGTTACTCGGTTTCCACTTTAAGCTCTCCCGGGCTTGCAGCAACTGCCGCCGGTGCTTATGCGCGATTTACCTGTTCACTCGAGGGACTGGATCCATCCGGCTGGAACCAGGTTATAGCAGGTTTTCATGACCTTTCATTACGTTACCGCCAGTTTGAACAATCCACCCATGAAGCCAGGTTGTTCAGGCTGATGAAAGCGACGCACATCATTGCCACGCTTCGCGAAAAATACCAATACGTGGAGTGGTTTGAACAGGTCAGTAAGGACGAAGAGAATTACCCGACAAGATTCCTGCACCACGATTGCAAACTGAATAATATCCTCTTTGATTCCGACAGCGACAATGTTGTTGCCGTGGTAGACCTTGACACCGTAATGCCCGGCAAATACTTTTCGGATCTTGGTGATATGATCCGCACCATGGCTTGTACGGAAGATGAAGAAAGCCGCAACTGGGAAAGTATCGATATCAACCCGATGTTATACGATGCGATTGTGAACGGTTATGTATCGGCGATGGAAGGACGGCTCACTCCTGCAGAGATGACGCACTTAAAAATAGCCGGGATTCTCGTTACCTATATGCAGGCGCTGCGTTATACGGCTGACTATCTCAATAATGATATTTATTACAAAACAAATTCACCTGATCATAACCTGTACCGCGCATTCAACCAGTTGATCCTGCTGGAAAAACTGGAGGCTCTTCCTTAAACAATGTGAATCGACTGTTCCTGTTGCTCGAAGTAGCTGATCTCTTCGTTCAGGTCCAGGAATGCATATTGTTCCATCAGTTTCCGGCTTTTGTCTGCAAATCCTTTCAGGAACATTTTATGCGCCATTGTCTGTGGCTGGAAAGGCCTGTGTTTCCTGGCAATCGCGATCTGCTGTACCTGTTCCATGAGCTGCTGTGCAGGAACTGAAATATAAAACTGCCTGAATTTTTCCAGCACAAATTCAGTTGCCTGGTAATTCGGGTGGGCAAGGTCGATATCATAAAACCGGTAATCGCGCAAAACGTCTATCACCAGTTCATACGCAGGGAAGTAATAGAGTTTATTGAACTTGTTCACGAGGTGGTGCACCGCTTCCAGCAGGCGGGCTTTGCTGCGGTTGTTTTCCACCACTCCGTCGCGCAGGTGACGTACGGGACTCACAGTGAAGATGATCCGCAATCCCGGGTTGAAGAAGAATAAACGGTGCATCATATTGTCGAGAGCCGCAATTGTTTCATCGATTGTGCAGAGGTGTTTACGGAACCACTGGGCGGGTGCGCGGTGGCAGTTCGCAACCGGCTTCTCTGATTCAACCAGCCGGTAAGAGAAAGACGACCCGAGCGTAATGACCAGCCATCCTGCCTTGGACAGGAACTCATGTGCTGCTTCCTGTGACCGGTTGATCTGGTCCAGCACCTGTTCGTCCGAAATCCCGGAGAAGCGGGAATGATGTGCCCAGCTTTGCCAGAGTTCATTATGATAGAACAGGTCGCCGGGCTGGTAGATCTTTTTGTCAACATAACCGGTAATACTGTTGCACACACTGATGGGATCAAAGAGAATGCCGTTGGGGTTCTGCATCACGCTGAATTTCAGGTCCTGCAGTTTGTTCCCAATATGCTCCGTAAAACATGAGCCTACCAGCATGATCGGCTCCTTGTATTCAATAGGCTGATCGGGTCCCTTGATCGTTATGTCTGCCATCAACTTCATACCAATGCTGTTCAGATGAATATTTCGTTTGCTATTAAGGCGCATCCGGCAAGCGCCTCCCTGTTTAAACCAGTTTCTATGCCCTTTTGTTGCAGGTAATCGTTCAGTCTTTCCGTATCGAGGTTGCCCACCAATTCGTTTCCAGCCATGGGGCAGCCACCAATTCCTTTGATGGCGCCATCGAAGCGACGGCAGCCGGCATTATAGGCTGCATCAGCTTTTTCCTGCCAGCCTTGCGGTGGTGCGTGCAGGTGAACGCCAATTTCCACTTTGGGAAGGCTTTTCACGAGAAAGGAGGTCATGCGCGAAACCTGGTCCGCGGTTGCAAGTCCGACCGTATCTGCCAGCGACAGGATCCCAATGCCCATAGAAGCCAGTTTTTCTGCCCACCGGAACACGATCTCTTCTGACCAGGGATCACCATAAGGATTGCCGAATCCCATCGACAGGTACACCACCAGTTCCTTTCCCCTTGTCGAGCAAAGTGAGCGAACCTGTTCTACTGTCTGAAGCGAATCTTCAATAGAACTGTTTGTATTGCGTTGCTGGAATGTTTCGGATACTGAGAAAGGGAAGCCAAGGTAACGGACCGCGTCATACGCAACCGCGTCTTCAGCACCGCGTTTGTTGGCAATGATTGCAAGCAGTGCAGAACGACTTCCTGCAAGGTCAAGCGCAGCCAGTACGTCTTTTGTATCTGCCATCTGCGGAATGGCTTTGGGGGAAACGAAACTGCCGAAGTCGATGGTATCGAAGCCGACATTAAGCAGGGCATTGATGTAACGTACCTTATTATCAGTGGAGATCTGGTGTGGCCAGCCCTGCATTGCGTCGCGAGGGCATTCCACCAGTTTAACGGCTTCCTGCATTGTTGATCCTTTTACGATCTACAAAATTGCATTTTTTCTGGCATTAATCTTTTCACGGATCAGGTTAAAGAAACGGCGGCGATCCTTTTCGCCGGAATCACTGATCAGCGTTGACTTCCTGATGATGTTCTGGAAGTGCCGGTAGGTAAGCTCGTTGAACTCTTTATCCCGCGTGTGCAGGTAATTGAAAACGGAATGAACGAGGAAGGTCACACTGATATCTCCCAGCCTGGCGAGAATGGTATTATCACCCAGGACAAATTCGTTCACATATATGCGATATGGGATGTGGCGGTAATGAACTTTCCCGTCTGCGCTGGTCTTATAACCCAGTTCAGCCTGCGATTCTATCAGGCCGATGCAGTCCTGCAGTTCATCATACACGATCGCAATATCGTCTGCCGAACGGAACAGTTTTGAGTCCTTATAATATTCGATCTGGCGGATGCTGCTGTTTACGCTTTCAATATTCCAGACTTCGGTGGAAGGCAACTGTGAGTACGCTTCAAAAATTTTCTTTCCCGCCGCGATGATCTCGTCACTGATCTGGTCAAACGAAAACGGCCGGTTGTTGAATTGCGGGTCGTTCAGGATGGTGCGCATCCAGAAGTAACATTTGAATGCGCTCAGGTGCGGGTAATTGAAATGGTAAAACAGCGGGATGTCTTTATTGAGAAAATACATTTCCCGCTTGTCGAAACTGTTCATGAACTGCAGTTGCCCGGCCACGCTCTGCAGGTAGGCCAGGAAATCAAAGTTCTTATTCCCTGCCGACTTTCCTGTGAACACCAGCGAATCAGATTGAAGCAGGAACATCTGGTCGAGCGAGATCCGGTATTTGAGGCAGATCACCTGCAACTCGTCGAACGAGATCGGCTTCTCTCCTCTTAGTCTTCGATAAGCACTGTCGGTACTGATATTCAGCAGGTCGGCTAATTCTTCCACGATAGAAATATGTGAGGGCAGCTGCGCTTTAAGGTGCTGAAAGAATGCAACCTGGATGTTACCGTTGTCCATGCAAGAAGTTTAGGCGTTTATTACCGGTTCCGCCCGGGGGATTTGGCGGATTCTGCAACCACTATCTAAATATACCTTCTTTTTTTGCAGGAATCAATAAGCAAAAAACACCCGCACACCACGATTAACTGATTATCGCCTGACCGCCGCAAACCCGCCCGGAAACCCGTTTTTAACCGGCTTTATCCGTTTCTAGCTTTACTCCGAAATCATCCTCCTCACCCAAAAATTAACCGTTATGAAAAGGCTACTCATCACCGTCATTATCCTGGCTACCCAATTCATTGGCTACTCACAGGAAGGCGCAACCAAAAGCGTTAAACCCCGCCCGTTCAACATCACTATCAAAGAAACCAGCGGAAAGACCCTTCGGGGCATCCTTGGCAGGGCTACCCCTGACTCCCTCTATGTTACCCTGAACAACATGCCATCTAACAGTTTCTACCAGCTTAGTCCTGAACAACTTGAAAAACTCACCCTCCGACGCAAGGGGGTTATGGGCAAGAGCATTCTGATAGGAACAGCCGTCGGGATGATTACCGGGGTTATAGTGGCCCTGTCCGAAGGCGACGATCCTCTTGATGAATTTTACCTCGGAATGAGTACCGGCGAAAAAGTTGCCGCTTATGGGTTAGGTCTCGGTGGCGCAGGGGCAGTTGTCGGTACAATCGTTGGCGTTGCTGCCAGCAAAAAGTTCATCATCAAAGGGAAGAAAGAAAATTACCGGGTGCACTATAACGACATCGCCCAGAGAGCCATGACCCGTTAATCAATACCTGAACCATTAAACCTACATGTATGAAAAAGTATTTCCACTTCATTTGCCTGGTGATGGTACTGTCCATCACCAGCTTCTCCCCGGCCTGGTCACAGGCCATCCGCGGACGCGTACTCAACAGTGAGAACCTCGAAAAGCTGACTAATGTGTCTATAGTTGTCAGCGGCTCCAACAAAGGTACCGTTACCAATATCGACGGGGAGTTCAGCCTGGTCGCCGATAAGCTGCCCGTAACCATCGTGGTGAGTATGGTCGGCTATGTACAGGTGATCATGACCATCAGCGACTCCAGCCCGGTCGATATTGCCCTTATACCGCAGCATGCACTTGGTGCGGAGGTGATCGTTTCTGCTAACCGCACTCCCTCCCGCATGATGGAAAGTGCTGTTTCCATTGAGCGTTTTGGCAACTCACAGATCCACAGGTCACCCGCTTCTTCCTACTATGATATTGCCGGCTGGCAGAAAGGTGTTGACATCACTACCTCCAGCCTCACATTCAAAACCATCAGTACCCGCGGATTCAACGCGAGTGGCAGTCCACGCGTGAACCAGCTCGTTGATGGAATGGACAACCAGGCACCTGCCCTGAACTTCTTTGTCGGCAGCTTTGCCGGTCCAACCGATCTCGATATTGACAATGTAGAGATCCTGCCGGGGGCATCTTCTGCCTTGTACGGACCGGGTGGCATGAATGGGACCATCCTGATCACCAGCAAGGACCCGTTTCAATACCCCGGACTGAGTGTACAGGTTCGGCAGGGATTGATGCACGTGGATAAACGCCAGCGCGATAAAGCGGCCAGCCTGTACGACTACAGTATGCGTTGGGCAAAATCGTGGCGGAACAAATGGGGCATCCGTTTAAGCGGCCAGTACATCTCCGGAACCGACTGGCTGGCAACTGACAGTTCCAACTACCAGGGTGCGGGTGCCACAGGTAAACTGATCGCCGGTAACCGCCAGTCTGATCCCAATTATAATGGCGTAAACGTTTATGGCGATGAAACCTCCGTTGACCTGCGCTTATTCATGGCATCCGTACTTCCTCCGGGCCATCCCCTGCTTCAGAATCCAATGATGGTATCCCGCACCGGTTATGAAGAGCGTGACCTCATTGATCCGACAACAAAAAATCTCAGGTTGTCAGGAGCCGTACATTATCGCCTCACGCCGAAGCTGGAAGCGATTATGCTGGCCAACTGGTCGAAGGGTAACACGGTTTATTCCAGCAATAACCGCTATGCTTTGAAAGGAATCAATATCGCGCAATACAAAGTTGAACTGAAGCACAACGACTGGTTCCTGCGCAGCTTTACGACACAGGAAAATGCAGGTGAAGCATATTCCGCCAATGTGACTGCGCAATATATGAACGAAGCCTGGAAGCCAAGTTTCAACCCGGCAGATATAGGAGGAAGCTGGTACCCGCAGTACACAGGGGCATTCCTGACAGCGCTGAATTCAGGGGCAGGTGTCGCAGACGCACACCGTGCCGCAAGAGCTTATGCCGATCGTGAAATGCCGCTTCCCGGCAGCGAGGAATTCGGGAAGATCTTCGGCCAGGTAAGGAATACACCCATTCCGCAGGGCGGACTATTCAAAGAGAAATCACAACTATGGATGACCGAAGGCCAGTACAATTTCTCCCGCCTCGTAAAGTTTGCCGACATCATTATTGGTGGCAACTGGAAACGGTATATCCTGAACAGCAGCGGCACACTCTTCATAGATACAGCGAATGCCATTACCATCAATGAATTCGGTGCCTATGCGCAGGTCTCCAAAGACATCCTGAACAAGCGGCTTAACCTGTCAGCATCCGGCCGCTATGATAAGAATGAAGATTTCGATCCGAAGTTCACTCCAAGGTTTACGGCGCTGGTACGGGTGGCAAAGGACAACAACCTGCGACTGTCTTACCAGACTGCGTACCGGTTCCCTTCAACCCAACAGAAGTATATCCGTCTTGATGTGGGCGCATATACACTGCTGGGCGGACTACCCTGGGTGCAGCAATTCATGAATGTAAAGGAAAGCCCGGTGTATGAAATGAAAGGAAGTTCAGTGTCTTCACAACCATATACTTTCACCAACCTGAAGCCTGAGAACTGCAAGTCATTTGAAGTGGGATACAAGGCGCTGATCCGTTCAAAGCTGCTGGTAGATGCATATGCCTACTGGGCAAAGTATGAAAACTTCCTGGGAAGGAATGTATTGTACCAGCCATCCAGCGCACAGGTTTATTCCGTAGTGGTAAACAGCGTCAACAAAGTGAACACATCCGGCTATGGTATTGGCCTGCAGTACCGGCCCGACAAGAGAAACAGCTTCTTCCTGAATGCCTATTCAGACAGGCTGAGCAGTGTCGACAGTGGATTCATCGCGTTTTTCAATACGCCGAAATACAGGCTCAACGCAGGTTACAACAACAACGGCATTGGTCGTTCCGCAAGGTTTGGTTTCGGTGTCAACATTCACTGGCAGGATGCGTTCTTCTTTGAAGGAGAAATGGCGAGCGGCCCGATCAGGTCATTTACCACACTGGATGCATTGGTATCATATAAATTACCCGGACTCAAAGGACTGGTCAAACTTGGTGCAAACAATCTCACCAATCATTATTACCGTAATGCGTATGGAAGTCCTGAGATCGGGGGAATCTATTATGTCAGTCTTGCACTTGGCGTACTATGACTGCATCCGCTGTTTCATGGATTCGTAAAGGATCATGCCGGCTGCAACGGAAACATTAAGCGATTCAAATTTCCCGGCCATCGGTATCCGGAAAACCGTATCTGCTGTTTTCATCAGCGCAGGATAAATGCCTTTTTCCTCGCTTCCCATGATGATGGCGGCAGGATCTCTGAAGTCACAATCAAATATGCTGGTTTCGGCGGTCATCTCGCTGGCAAAGACCCTGATGCCGTTAAGATGGAGGGTGTCGACAGCTTTCATCAGGCTGTTAACGCGGCAGACGGCAATCTTTTCCAGTGCACCGGCAGAGGTAAGTATGGCGTCCTCATTGAGGGCGCCTACGCCTTTATCGGGGATCAGGATCGCGTGAACCCCGCAGCAGTAGGCGGTGCGGGCAATAGCGCCGATATTCCGGATGTCTGTGACGCCATCGAGGATCAGTAGCAATGGACTTTCACCTTTCTCCACAACGTGCGACAACACATCCTGGAGGTCCTGGTACTGGATCTTTGCAACCAGGGCAACACAGCCTTCATGATCGGTGATGTTGAAACCGTTCAGTTTCTCAACAGGCACTTTGTTGATGGGCACCTGGTGAAGGGCAGCCAGCTTCTTTACTTCCTCGATCTCCGGTCCATGTACCGTTTGAACGAGGTAGATCCTTTCCAGCTGCTTACCTTCTTTAAGTGCTGAAATAACTTTCTGACGGCCTATAACGAGCGAACTTTTTTTGGGCCTTGACTGCGGCTGCTGACGGAACGATTTCATCGTGCAAAAATAGCGACAAAAAAAAATGCCACCTAAAAGGTGGCACTTTGTTATTTGATATTGAAAGCTTTTTTCACTTTCGGAACATAATCCAGTTTTTCCCAGGTGAAGAGTTCCACCTTCTTTTTGATGACTTTACCATCGGGGGACCTGAATTCTTTCTCAACAGTTTCAGACTTGCGGCCCATGTGACCGTAAGCAGCTGTTTCAGAATAGATGGGGCTGCGAAGCTTCAGGCGCTGCTCGATGAAATAAGGACGCATGTCGAAGATACCTTCTACGATCTTTGCGATCTGACCGTCAGACTTATCCACTTTTGCCGTGCCATGCGTGTTAATGTAGATGCCCATTGGCTGAGCAACACCGATGGCATAAGAAACCTGTACCAGCACTTCATCACAAACACCTGCAGCAACCAGGTTCTTGGCAATGTGACGCGTAGCGTATGCCGCAGAACGGTCAACCTTGGAAGGATCTTTTCCGCTGAATGCACCACCACCGTGAGCACCTTTACCACCGTAAGTATCCACGATGATCTTGCGGCCTGTAAGCCCGGTGTCACCGTGCGGACCACCGATCACGAATTTACCTGTCGGGTTGATATGGTATTTTATCTTGTCGTTGAACAGTTTCGCGTACTTCTTATACTTTGACTTGATGCGCGGGATCAGGATCTCGATAACGTCCTTCTTGATCTTCGCCAGCATTTTTGGTTCTGTGTCAAAATCATCGTGCTGGGTAGAGATAACGATCGCGTCTATACGAACAGGATTGTTATTATCGTCATACTCGAGCGTTACCTGGCTCTTGGCATCAGGACGCAGGTACTTGATCTGCTTGTTCTCCCTTCTGAGTGCAGCAAGTTCCTGCAGCAGCTTATGGGCGAGATCCAGTGCCAAAGGCATATAATCTTCCGTTTCGTTGGTAGCGTAACCAAACATCATTCCCTGGTCACCAGCACCCTGGTCTTCTTTCTTCTTCTTATCCACGCCCTGGTTAATGTCAGCGCTCTGTTCATGGATGGCAGAAAACACACCACATGAATTTGCTTCAAACATATATTCACTCTTGGTGTAACCAATCTTCCTGATCACTCCGCGGGCAATTTCCTGAACGTCGAGGTAAGCCTTTGATTTCACTTCACCTGCGAGTACCACCTGGCCGGTAGTAACCAATGTTTCACAGGCAACTTTTGAATTGGGATCGAAAGCAAGAAAGTTATCAATCAGCGCGTCTGAAATCTGGTCGGCCACTTTATCCGGATGTCCTTCAGAAACACTTTCTGATGTAAACAAATAAGGCATGAAGTTCTGATTTTAAAATTCGGGGCAAATATATGCCTGCCGGTTAAATTTTAGAATAAATAATATACAACCGCAGCTTTTTAACAGGGTTGGCTCCGCCTGCTACAATCACGCGTCCTTTTGTCAGCGGGCTGTTGATGGTCATTGGCACTGCCGTACTTGTTGAATAAGACAGGTATGGTGTAGTTCTGTATGGTGCATACAGCCTGAGCGCATAATTTTTCTCTTTTCTAGTCACGATTCCCTGCACGTAGCGGGAAAGATCGAACTCGTATCTGCCGTTTGCCAGGAAACCGCCGAACTGCGCGGGGGTATAATATAATGGCGCAGCATTCTGGTTGAACGGAAATGAATTCGGGATGGTGAGGTATTTGTTTGCTGCACTGTCGACCGCATCAAGAAACAGCAGCGACGGTTCAGTAAACAATTTATCATCAGTTCCTTCAAGGCGGTCAGTCGTCAGTACAGCCTTATATATCAGTCCGTTCGCGAGTCCTGACAGTCCGGGGATCTTCAGCAGGGCATAAGAACCCGGTGAGGTCTGCAGGTACAGTTGCTCCTGGTTCGTTGTACCATTAACCAGCTGGTTGCCATAAGGTGTACCAGTCGGATCGCGGCTAACCAGGTTCGCGTTGGCATAGGTACGGAAAACAAAGTCAGTTACCACTGTATCCACCTTGCCGTTAAAGATCCTGCGGTAATGGAAAGTAAGCTTTGTGCCGGCGTCTGCCAGGTTGAAATACGACAGTGCACGCCTTACGGGTGAGGAAGCATCCATCCGGATAGCGAAACCGGTCACGTTCTCGCGGTACGTGGTATCATTCCGGTACCGTGCCGTATCCATATTCATGAGCTTCAGGCCATAACTGTTTGAAATGGGCACCCGGAGTTCATTTACCGTTTTCACCGTATCCTTTACCCTGATGTAGGTGAGGCTGTCATTAAGTGTAGTGAATAAGATATTATTCTTTTCCCCGATCAGGGTGTTGGCAGCAAAGGGCTGGTGACTGATGAGATAACCGAGCGAGGAGTCCCTGAATTCAGTTCCGGGATCAACTTCAAAAACTTTGAGCGACTGAACAGAATTGGTATCGCCATACACAGCGGAATAACGCAGTGCGAGAATAACGGAGTCCAGCCCTACAATACTGTCAGGCAGTTTCCCGAAAGGATAGCCTTTTGACTGTGGATTCATCCGCACATAGATCTCACCGGTAGTTTTGCCGAAGGTGGGATCTTCCATTAGACCAAGCACATGGTCAACGTTATACGTCATCCGCGTGCTGTCGGGAAGGGAATAAAATTCTGAAGTTACTTCCAGGGTAGTGTCAAAAACGGTAACGTTATCAACAGACGGGATCAGTTCATTACCGATCTCGGTAGTTCTGATTTTGGTACAGGAAGAAATGTAAAGGATAATAGCAATGGAAAGGCTATAAAGAAGTTTCTTCACAAACAAACCGGTTAATTAGTCTAAAATGTTATGAGCCGAAAAACTACTTGGCAAGGTCGGCATACAGTTGTAAATAGTCTGTTAAATCAGACTCTGCATTAAAAGCCAGCACTTTTTTCCCTTTCACTTTTGCGAACTCCTCTGCCAGTTTCTTGTCAACCTTATCCGCGCCGAATGTAACTGCATCGGCATAGGTAGCGCCGCCGCGGAACATTGCGGTATTATTAATATCCTTGAATGGTTCCAGGTCTTTCTCCTTGATGTTTGCATGGATGATTGCCTGCTTCAGGAAATCGGTACCAAGCTTTTCCTTGAAGGTATTCTGGCCGATAGTGTAAACAACCTTACTATGACCAAAGACAGGTTCCTTCTTATAGGCAGTCTTCAGGTAAAGGGGAATCAGGCTTGTCATCCATCCGCTGCAATGAATGATGTCAGGAGGCCAGCCAAATTTCTTTACTGTTTCCAGTGCGCCCTTGCAAAAGAAAATGGTGCGCAGGCTGTTGTCATCAAACCATTCTTCCTTGTCGTCATGGAAAACAAATTTCCTTTTGAAGAGGTCTTCATTGTCGAGGAAATAAACCTGGAGCCTTGCATTAGGTAATGATGCCACTTTGATCTGCAACGGGAAATCATCATTGTCTACTGACACATTGATCCCGGATAACCGAACCACTTCATGTAAACGGTGACGGCGTTCATTGATAGTCCCAAAACGAGGCATAATGCAACGCACTTCAAAACCATTGTCATTCGATTTGATCGCCAGCCTGTTTACAATTTCAGAGAACTCTGTCAGTTCCAGGTAGGGCGACATTTCGTTCGCAATGAATAAAATTCTTTTCTTTGTTGACATTTTATCGGTTACAATTGGTGAAAATGAGCCTGAATTTTCAGTCAATAGGTGTGCAAAGGTAGTATTATTTCCGCGAAAAACCGGATTTACCGCAGTAAAGCCTGCTAAAACACGCATTTAATGATCGTTATCAAACGTGCCTCACTACTAAGGACATACCTTGACGAGGAAACCACTAACAGTTCCCGGGTAGGATTCGTGCCTACTATGGGCGCCCTTCACGAAGGGCATCTCTCGCTTATTGAAGGAGCAAAGAAAGAAAATGCCATCGTCGTATGTAGTATTTTCGTCAACCCGACACAGTTCAATGACCCGAAAGACTTTGAAAAATACCCCATCACTATAGAGGCAGATATTGAATTGCTGGAGAAAGCGGGTGTACACGTGTTGTTCCTGCCTTCAGTAACGGAGATCTATCCTAACGGTACGGGACAGCTTCCCTCCTACGACCTCGGGTACCTGGAGACAGTGCTGGAAGGAAAATACCGGCCGGGTCATTTCCAGGGCGTATGCCAGGTGATGGACCGGCTCATGCAACTGGTAAAGCCGGATAACCTTTACATGGGTCAGAAAGATTACCAGCAATGTATGGTTGTCAAAAAACTGATCCAGCTTACGGGTATTAAAGTAAACTTACATACATGCATAACCCTGCGGGAAACGGACGGACTGGCCATGAGCAGCAGGAACCGCAGGCTGAATGCGGAAGAAAGGCAGAAAGCAGTGATCGTGTCCGGTGTGCTGGACAGGATCCGGAAAACGGTACAGCCGGGTCCGCTTGAACCAATTGTTTCGGCAGCCGAACAAGCGCTGAAGGAAAATGGTTTTAAGGTAGACTATGTAGCCGTTGCCGATGCCGACAGCCTGGAGTTGCCGGATGAATGGGATGGCAGTCGTCCGCTGGTTACACTGGCAGCCGTGTACCTGAATGAAGTGAGGCTGATCGATAATATGTTAATCCCTTAGTATTTATGGTAGAAAGTCCTACCTTGCGAACCGTTCTAAAAAAAGATCAATTCAATCTTATGGATATTGAAATCTTAAAGTCAAAGGTACACCGTGCCGTGATCACGGAAGCCAACCTGCATTACATTGGAAGTCTTACCCTCGACGAGAACCTGATGGAAGCGGCGAACATGATTGAATATGAAAAGATCCAGGTGGTGAATGTCAACACCGGTTCACGTATTGAAACCTACCTGATCAAAGGAAAACGCGGGTCCGGCGTTTGCTGTTTAAATGGACCGGCCGCCCGCCTTGGCGCTGCCGGGGATATCGTTATCATTATTTCTTATGCCCGGATGGATTTTGAACAAGCAAAGTCCTTTCAGCCATGGGTAGTATTTCCAAAGGAAGGAAACACTTTATAAGCTAGTCTATGAATAAAAGGATCGCCAGCCTGTTGCAATATTTGTTTTTCCTCGGGTTGGGGATCTTTTTGGTTTGGTGGAGCCTGGGAAAAATCGAATCGGATCAGTGGGAACAAATGAAGGCTGCGCTGAAAGGCGCCGACTATTGGCCCATGGTTCCCGTTACCCTTGCGCTCCTCGTCAGTCATTTCAGCAGGGCAGTAAGGTGGAAGATCCTGATGGAGCCCCTTGGTTACAAACCATCACTTACCAATACTTACCTCGCTGTTCTTATCGGCTACCTGGCCAACCTGCTGGTGCCCAGGCTGGGTGAAGTGCTGAAGTGTACCCTGCTGGCCCGGTATGAAAAGGTTCCTGCCGACAAACTGATCGGAACCATTGTTGCGGAACGCGCCTTCGACCTCATCTGCCTCATCATTGTATTTGCGATCACGATCGTTTCCCAGATCGATATCATCGGCGAATTTGCGATGGAGATGCTGAACAAACTGTTTACCGGCGGTACCGGTGAGTTCAACTATAACCGACTGCTGATCTTTGCAGCAATTGTGCTGGTGATCGGAACAGGCAGCTGGTACGCCCTGCAGAAATTCAGCCACATCGGGTTCATTAATAAACTCCGCGTAATCGGGAAGGGAATCTGGGAAGGACTTACCAGTGTGAGATACGTAAAGAACAAAGGTTGGTTCTTCTTTCACACTGCATTGATCTGGTTTCTTTACCTGGCCAGCATAAGGCTCGGATTTCTTGCCCTGACAGAAACAAGTTTTTATGGTTGGCTGCCAGCTTTCTCGGTGCTGAGCCTGGGCAGTGTAGGCATGATCGTTACCCAGGGCGGTGTAGGTGCCTACCCGATTTTAGTGCAGGAAACTATGATGCTTTACGGGCTGAATGAGATCATCGCGAAAGCTTTCGGCTGGATCCTCTGGCTCGCCCAATTCTTCCTGGTTATCGTCGCAGGTGGCGCAGCATTTTTCCTGTTTCCCCTCCTGAACAGGAAAAAGAAAGAGTCGCCGCACATGGCATAATTGTTTTATCCGACCTTCGTACCAAATGCGACAAGATGAGAAATCCTGCTATCATCCCGAAGAAGATCTATAAGTTGAACGAACTTATCCATGCAGTGGAAGTCTGGAAATTCCTGGGTAAGAAAATCTCTTTCACCAACGGAGTTTTCGACATTCTTCACCAGGGTCATATCTATTCATTGTCGCAGGCTGCCGAAGAAGGTGATATCCTGATCGTTGGCGTCAATTCCGATGCTTCGGTGAGGCGGCTGGGCAAGGGTCCCGAACGCCCCATCAATGACCAGAACAGCAGGGCACTGGTACTGGCATCGCTGATCATGGTTGATGCCGTAATCATCTTTGATGAGGATACGCCATTCCAGGTCATCACGGCAATTCTTCCCGACGTAATTGTGAAAGGTGGCGACTACCGGGTTGAGCAGGTAGTGGGTCACCGGGAGGTAATGGAGAACGGTGGACGCGTGGTGATCAACCAGATCGTGGAAGGTTTTTCTACCACATCTATCGTGGCACGGATGCAGTCGATGAAGAAGTAAAATCAGCGCGGCGATGGACTGCGGTAATAAATCTCCCGTCGGGAAATACTGCGTAAGCGTTTGTTCTTTTTGCCGGCTGCCGAATAGGTTGCATCATAGATCTTCTGTTCCGTCCAGTTCCCGTTCTTATCGTAGGTGTAATGAAACTCTTTTTCGTGCAGTGAGCCGTCGGGCCAGGTTGCGGCTGCATAAATGATATCGCCTTTACTGTTATACCGGAATGCGGGGTCGTGAAACCGGTGGGCATCCCGGAAACTGATCTTCAGGGTGTCCTTTGACATCATAGTTCCCGCTGCATTATGAACGAATACCACAGCTTTATTTTCTTCCGGGAGATAGGTAGCTTTTTCCAATCCCATCATACTTCCAACGGGTTCGAATAAACGAAGTTCTTCAGGCAAACCAAGGTTGTTATTCGAAAGCCTTACTTCCGACAAGGGCACATTCGAAGAATCGTAATAGCAGATCAGCACGGGGCTGCGGGAATTGTCGTAATGGTATTCTGTTCTTACTTTTTTGACGGGAAACTTCGGTTCGTATTCTGCGATGCGCGTTTCAAGCAGCACCCGCTTCACCGTATCATAACTAAACCGGTAAATGGAAGAAACTTTTCCCGGCACATTGTAGAACCAGGTTGCAGACGGCAGTCCATGCCTATCATACTCCGTTACCTCCTTTGTCGCCTGCTTTCCAGGTGAACCATAATGAACTGTCTTTTTGATGATCTTGTAAGCTGAGCCCGAATGAAGGTCGCGCTCCTCATTTAAATGAAGCGTTGTATAAATACTCTGTCCCGAAACACCGGTAGCGAAAATTAATAAGCAAAGCAGTACAGCTGGTCGACTCAAAATGGAAAATTAAAAAGTAGAACTGCTGGTGCAAATAATATACCAGTACGACCCACATTCATTTCCCTATCGATACATTTTCTCAACTTCCTTGACAATAAGTTCTATCTCCCGGTCTTCGTTAGCCGCATCGTAGGGTTGTTTGAGGCTGCTGCCAAAGAAGAAGGCGACAGTCTGCCAGAACCTGGCGGAGATTCCTCCCTTATATTCTTTTACCAGCTCGTAGCAGTTGTTGCCGGTTTGCCGGTTGATCAGCTTCATGAGCACGCGACCCTGGTAAACGGAAAGTTTGGTGAGCGGTTCCGTGAATTCTTTTTTCAGGTCCTTCTCGCGACTATTGATATATTTCTTGCGGTCCTTCGACGACATGGAGACGACCCTTGAATTAATATCATTAATGATGACACCGGCTTTCCGTGCGTATGGATAGGTAACATAAACCGCGTTGCGAAGCCGGGTCCATTTTTCGTACCGCTTGCGCATTGCCGGGGACATTGGCGCACTTACGAAAAAGTAATCCAGGGTGCCTGAAGGCAGGGTATCGCCACGAAATACATGGATGGGAACAAGAATGGTATCATAAGGTCCGAACCTGGGATCCTGGGGAGCCTTTGGGATCACCGGCGCAGGAGTCTGCGCCATGGCGGTCGCGCCTGCAATCAGCAGCCCGACAATGAAAATCAGCCGGAAAAATGATATGTTCTTTTCTTGCATGTGTCAGCTCCCAGTACTTAATGCATCTTAAGACATGTTTGTAACCCAAAAAGCTGTTAGTGGATTCCTAAATTTTATGCGGCCTGTTTCTGTTTATTAATAGCTTTCAGCCTGCCCTGCCTGCTCCGGTAAACCACACTCATGCCGAAGCCAACGGTCATCAGGATAATTCCGATCCAGAGTATATTGATGTGCGGGAATTCATACACTTTCAATGAAATAAAAGGCACCATCCTGCTGCTTTCCTTCACCTGCAGTTCTATCTGCTGGTTCTCAAGCACCCGGCTGAACCCGAGGGCAATGTTCTGCGCAAAAACCGTATCCAGCATATACCTGGCTTCATTGTCCTTCACATAAAATACAGGACGGGCAGCATATTGGGTTCCTTCTTTTGAAAAGACGGTGATATCTGCCATCAGGGCTGTATCGGTCGGACTGAACTGGTATTTATCGTTCGATGGGTTAGGCACCACTTTATTAAGGATAAAGAATCCGTTTGAATAGTACACGGTATCATTCACCTTCAGGCTATGGTTCACAAACTGCGTGGTATCCTCGCGATTGTCCATATTATCAGCGTAAGTAATATAGCTGAAAATATCACGGTTCCAGTAGTGACGCGAATCGGGGTTATTGGAAAATCCTTCCTGCCCTTTCGTATTGCGGATGAGGTTGGGATAGAGTGTAAAACTTTCACTGCTGTCCTTCTTCATCATATCAACGCGATAGTAGCTGATGGTTCCACTTTTGCTGGTGGAATCGCTGTTCTGGTAAGTTGCCCAGTACGCGCCCATATCGGTTGCCAGTCCCTTGATCAGCGTCAGGTTCTCCAGCGGCTTTTCTTTTGACCTTTCATCGAACTTCAAGTTGATGCCCGTGGTATTATGGGAGAGCACTTTCCTGTTGGATGCCGAGATGAGAATTCCCACCAGCGATAAGCCGAAACCAACGTGAGCGATTGAGGCACCTGCAGCCTTCAGCTTGCCCTGCAGCCCGGCCCAGATATAGGCAGCGTTTGCTACAACGGCATACACACTCGCAAAGAATGCCAGGTAAATGGCAGCCTGGAAGCCCGGGCCTTTTTTATCGTATTCCAGTCCGCTTACCACGAAGAATGTAACGGTTATTGCGGCAGTGATAACTGTTGGAACCAGGATCTTTTTGATCCACTGTTCCTTTGTTGATTTTTTATACTTGAGGTATTGGGTAACCGCAGTAAGCAGGGCAATTACTATTGCCACAAAGACCTGGATCTTGTTGAAAGAAAACTCCACATCTTCCGGTGCTGCGGTCGACTGCCCGGTGATCTTGTTATAAATCGGGTTGAAGGAAGTCTGCCAGGTAATCACTGCAGCACTGAGGAACAGGACCAGCGCGCCGATAAACATCCAGAACTCGCGCGATGAGGTTTCCTCTTCCTTCTTGATATGCGGAATGAATTTAAAGCGGGACGCATAAAGCGCGAATGCCGGCAGAACGAAGATCAGCATGAAGATCAGCAACTGCGTATTCATGCCCAGGTCGGTGAACGCGTGTACGGAGCTGTCGCCCAGCACCCCACTTCTGGTAAGGAAGGTAGAATATAGTACCAGTGAAAAACCAAGAATGAAAAATACGTAGGTAGCCCGGAGCGAATGACCGGTTGCGTTGAAGATCAGCTGTGTGTGGATGCCGGCAACAAGAACCAGCCACGGGACAAGCGAGGCGTTCTCAACCGGGTCCCAGGCCCAGTAGCCACCGAAGGTCAGGGATTCGTATGCCCAGGCGGCACCCATCATGATCCCGAGGCCGAGGATGCCGGCAGAGAACAGGCTCCAGGGAAGCGCCTGCCTTGTCCAGCCACCAAAATCCTTTTTCCAGAGCCCTGCAATCGCAAAAGCAAAAGGCACGATCGTAGAAGCGAAACCAAGAAACAATATTGGCGGGTGAATCACCATCCAGTAATTCTGGAGAAGTTGGTTCAGTCCCTGCCCGTCCTGCATCTGGGCCAGGCTCAGGTAATCAGGGCGTGCAAAAACCGGGGCGTCGGCGAACTTTTCACGAACCAGCAGGAAGGGGTTACTGCCTATAAACACGTCACCGAAATAGAGGCCGATGATCATGGTTGCGAGGCAGATCTGGGCAAAGGAGATCACCGCCATTACCGGCGCTTCCCATTTGCTTCCGCGGGCCATGATCAGCATCCCGATCACGCCATGCCACATGGTCCACAACAGGAAGCTACCCTCCTGTCCTTCCCAGATACAACTCAGCAGGTAGCTGGTATCGAGGGAACGGTTACTGTGGTTCCACGCATAGAAGTATTCAAAATAGTGGGCAGAAATAATGTAATAGAGTGTACCGAAAACGAAGAACACAGACAGGAAGTCGATGCCAAATGAAATTCGGGCGAGTCGTTTCCATCTTTTTTCATCAGCCGGATCAACACTGTTGGCAGCCTTGCTGAATGCGAAGGTTGCAACGAGGGAGGATACGAAGGCAAGCACTATAAAAAAATGTCCCAGTTGCCCGGGCAACAAATGTTCACCGATATAGTTCATGGGTGGGTTAAATTAATTAGCACTCAGATTGTTCCTGTTAGCATTCACGTCATCCTTGTATTTGGATGGGCATTTCATCAGCATTTCCTTGCATTCGAACTTTCCATCTTTCATGCTGCCTTTCAGCACCAGTCTTTCGCTCTTTTCAAAATCGGTAGGTTTTGCATTGTGATAAATGACCAGTGTCGAATGTCCGAGCGTATCGACTGCAGTAAACTGCATATAGTTGGGGTTCTTGATCGGGTCGTAATTTACGGGTTGCGACTTGTCCAGTTTGGCGATCAGGTGCACAAACTTTCCTTCTTTCTGGCGTGCTGAAGCAACTGTATCATAGGTCGTTAGATCGCCCATGAAACTGATCAGGACTGCAATCGCCAGTGCGATGAAAATGAGGATGATAATGTGGGTCTTTTTCATAATGCTGGGGTCTACCGCCGCAAAGTTAGGCCAATTTACTATCCCCCTTTCAAATGTTTCCGGCGGGGCTACGATTTTAACCTGACAACGGTTTGTATTTATTTTGCATCTAAGGATGGCTAACCTAACTTGCGCCCGTTTTCAAATCAGAAACTATGGATCTTTCCCAATATGATGCAAACAGCCTGGGTAACCCGAACTACAATCTTTTCGGTTTACCCACAACTGAATCGGAAGCCCGGCTGGTAATCGTTCCCGTGCCCTGGGAAGTAACAGTAAGCTATAGCGCCGGAACCGCCCGGGCAGCAGAAAATATCCTGAAAGCCAGCCGCCAGGTTGACCTTTATGATTCCGACTACCATAACCTCTGGCGCAGCGGCTTTTACATGCGGGAGGTAGATAAAAAGATTTTGTTAAAAAGTGATTACCTCCGCAAGGAAGCGGAATTGTACATCGACTATATCTCCTCGGGAGAGCAGGTTGAAAAGAACAATTTCATGTGCCGCTCCCTGAAAGAGATCAATGAAGGCAGTCTTTTCCTCAACAACTGGGTGCATACGCAAACCCGTGAGCTGCTCGACAAGGGCAAACTGGTTGCCCTGCTTGGCGGCGACCATAGCACACCCTTTGGTTTCATCAAAGCCCTGACTGAAAAGCATGGCTCTTTCGGTATCCTGCAGATCGACGCACACTGCGATTTACGGAAAGCCTATGAAGATTTCAAATACTCACATGCCAGTATCATGTACAATGTGCTGGAAGAACTTCCCGGCGTTGAAAAGCTGGTGCAGGTGGGAATCCGCGACTACTGCGATGAAGAGGTCGAATACATCCGTGCAAATAATGACCGGGTTGTGACCTTCTTCGACCAGCAGATCCGCGAAAGGCAATACGAAGGCGATACCTGGAGAAATATCGTTGATGATATCATCGCTCAATTACCGCAGAAGGTCTATATCAGTTTTGACATCGACGGGCTGGATCCAAAACTCTGTGGTGATACTGGTACTCCAGTGCCTGGCGGATTTGAAGTGGAGCAGGTTTACTACCTCTTCAAAAAAGTTCATGAAAGCGGCCGGAAGATCATCGCCTTCGACCTTAACGAAGTAGGTGTGGGAAGTACTGACTGGAACGCGAACGTAGGTGCGCGGGTGCTTTTCAAACTTTGTAGCCTGTTAACAGCGAATAATCTCTGACATGGTGTATGAATACGTGGTAACCCTGCAGAACCGGATCGCCAGGCAGGTGGACAGGTTCAGTGTGCTGTTGTGCGGCGCCTCCATGCTGATGTTCCTGCTTGAATACATCAGGTCCACAGAAAAGCGGCTGGTTCACATTATCGGCGTAGCCCTGATCGCCCTGCTGCTGGTAGCTAACCTTTATCGTTCGGTAAAGTTGAAAAAGCCTGTGCATTATAATTATCTGTTATTCATAACTGCATTGGTCTGGGCCAGCATGCCTTTTTATCCCTGGCTGAGCATCCCGTTTCTGATCCTGGGACTGGTTGAACGCCAGGCCAAGAAAAACCTGGAGATCGGCTTCAGCAGCGACAGGATCGTTTTCAACAGCTTTCCGCGGAAACAATACGCCTGGGAAGATTTCGATAATATCGTGCTGCGCGATAACCTCCTGACCCTCGATTTTAATGACAACCGCCTTTTCCAGCGCGAAACCATTGATGAAGAAGGGGATGCAGACGAGGACGAATTCAACCGGTATTGCGCAGAAAAACTTAAATCTGTCAGCGCCTGACCCCCACCCTCGCACAATCGTAGTATCTTTGCTCTCGCAGTTTTTTACTTTTTAATATTTCATTTTGAATTTTACTCAGAGCCCTTTTCTCCTTTATTCAGATGGGAAAGGAAACATATTTGAAGACAATACCCTGTTCGCCACCGGGCGTAGCGGCTGGGATGTTTACCCCGTTCCGGAGGAAGACTGGATCGAACTGCCGAAGGGCGGAAACCTTTACGAGTTACCAGGCCGCCGCGGCATCGGGATCGACGTAAAGACCGGTGAAATGCGGCTCTGCGAAAAGGGCTGGGCTGTGGCAGCATTTATCCCGCCTGCCCACACCGGGCTGTTCCTGGCGGCTTATGAAACTGCCCCGGATGCTCCTACGCTCCCCTTGTTCTGTTATACCGCTGCCGGCTGGGTCGAGGGCAAATTCGTTGTCCCCGCTGTCCGGATCGAATCGGACATCAGGCAGGAATGCGTTGGTTATGACGACCGCATCATTGAGACAGGCGTTTCAAAAATGCTGGAATCATTCCCGCATAACCGGCTTGTGAAACACCTCGCAGATAATTGTTGCAATACTTATCATTGTCCTGCTGCCCGTAACTACTTTATGGGACGATGGGAATGCCCGATCCCCGCATCACCCGCATGTAATGCGAACTGCGTGGGATGCATATCCCTGCAGCCGGATGAAGAGCCGATCGTTTCGACACAGGACAGGCTGACCTTCAGGCCATCGCCGGAAGAGATCGTTGAATACACGGTACCGCACCTGGAATCAGCGCCCTACCCGATCGTCAGCTTCGGCCAGGGATGTGAAGGTGAGCCATTGCTTGTTTGGGAAACCATGCGCGATGCCATTCTCGAGATCAGGAAACATACTGACAAGGGAAGCATCAATGTGAATACGAACGGGTCAAAACCCGATGCTGTGAAAGCGCTTTGTGAAGCGGGACTGAACAGTATCCGCGTGAGTACGAACTCGGCACGCCGGGAAGTATACATGCCTTATTACAGACCTAATAACTACGACTTCGAGGATATCATTGAAAGCCTGAAAATAATGCGCAGTTATGGTGGGTGGACCTCCATCAACTATTTCGTTTTCCCGGGGATGACCGACAGTGTTGAAGAATATGAAGCACTGAGGAAGCTGATCAGGGAAACGGACCTGTGCATGATCCAGTGGCGTAATTTCAATATCGATCCCGACTGGTATCTCGGGAAAATCGGTGTGACCGATACTGGCGAATGTATGGGCGTGAAGCAGTTGATGGAATTGATCAGGGAGGAATTTCCGCATCTTAAATTCGGTTATTACAATCCACCGATGGAAAGAATAAAAGGAAATTTTGAACTGGACTTTGCCCACTGATCAAAGAATAAATAAAAGCCTGTTGACCGGTGCTGCATTGGCAGTACTGGCAACCATTATCTGGAGCGGTAATTTCATTATCGCCAGGAAAGTGATCCACGAGATCCCGCCTGTTGCCCTTGCATTCTTCCGTTGGCTTACGGCATCGCTGATCATGATCCCGATCGGCTGGAAGCAGTTGCGGAAAGACTTCCCGGAGATCAAAAAAAACATGCCGTATTTTTTTTATACGGCACTCACAGGAGTAACTCTCTTCAATACGTTTGTGTATGTTGCCGGGCACTACTCACCGGCAATTAACCTGGCATTGATCGGGACTACTTCCTCGCCCATTATCTCCATCCTGCTTGCGCGGATTTTCCTGGGAGAAAAGGTTACCGCAATGCGCGTGGCAGGACTTACCCTGTGCATTGCCGGTATACTTTACCTTCTCTCGCAGGGAAGCCTGCAGCGACTGATCACACTTCAGTTCGGTAAAGGAGACGCCTGGGTTTTACTTGGTGCTTTCGCCTTTGCCGTTTATAATATCCTCGTCAGGAAAAAGCCACCAACCATTGGGGCCAGTAGTTTCCTGCTTACAGTTTTCTGGATGGGCACACTATTGCTGCTGCCCGCTTACCTCGTTGAATCTGCCGCCGCACCGCCGGTAGTATGGGATGGTTATCTCTTAGGAGTGATCCTCTACCTCGGTCTCGGCACTTCCGTAATTTCATTTTTATGCTGGAACGCTGCCATTGCCCGGTTGGGTGCCGCACGCACTGCCCTGTTTGGCAATCTTATCCCGATTTTCAGCAGTCTCGAAGCCCTGCTGATCCTGCAGGAGAAGATCACCTATATCCACATCATCAGTGGCATTTTGGTTATCACGGGCCTGGTGATTGCCAATATCAGCACGCTGAAGGTGAATAGGTGAATAAGCGAATGGGAAATTTCCTAACAGCTTCCCAAACTTCAGAGCAAATTTTTCGCGTTTAAACTAACAATACTATTTTTAAGGAGCCAATACACAATTGATGACCGCTGAATTTGAAACACAGAAGAACCTCCGTGCCGGTGGCTACACAGCAGCCGTAATAGGAACATTATTGCTGGTCCTGTTTTTTATCCGTTGGACGCTCCCCGTAGTGCCACCGCCTCCATACGAAGAAGGCATAGAAGTGAACCTGGGTAACAGCGATGAAGGGTTTGGTGACGACCAGCCCATGTCACCCGAAAGCCCGGCACCTGCCAAACAGCCTCAATATACTCCACCGAAAGTAGCAGCCGTTGCTGCCGAAGATGTTCGTGACGTGGATACAGATGATACTGAAGAAGACGCACCGGTAGTGAAAAAACCAGATGTGAAAAAGCCCGAGGCTACGAAAATTCCTGAGAAGGAAGTAACCCAAAAGCCTGCGGTAAAGAAGCCAACCACCCCGGTTACCAATCCTGTTCCCGCACCGCCAAAGCCTAAGGCTGTTTTTAAAGGTGTTTCAGGAACAGGTACAGGTGGCAATGAAGCGGACACATATAAAAAGGGCGGAAACCAGGGAATAGCCGGTGGTTCCGGTGACCAGGGCAAACCCGGTGGTGATCCGAATTCAACCAACTATGAAGGTTCTGGTGGAAGCGGCAAGTCAGGCGTGAGTATTTCGCGTGGACTAACCGGTCGCAAGATCGCCAGCGTACCTTCATTTGAAGATGACTTCAATGAGAACGCCAAGGTCGCGCTTGATATCCGGATCGATGAAGGTGGTAAAGTGATCTCCGCTGTGTACCAGCCCCGCGGTTCCACAACTTCCAACAGCAACCTGAAAGCAATTGCAGTCCGTAAAGCCATGCAGCTTAAGTTTACCGCGGGCAGCGAAGAGCAGATAGGGACTATCATTTTCAACTTCAGGCTTAAGAGCTGATAATTTCCTGTAATTACTACAGCTTCATTTAGTTTTGCAGTGATGAATTACCAGGAGACCATCGACTTCCTATTCGGACGTTTGCCCATGTTCAGCAAACTGGGTGCAGATGCATATAAGAAAGACCTGCATAATATCCGCGAGCTTGAAGCGGTTAACGATAACCCGCACACGAAGTTCAGATCCATTCATGTTGCCGGAACAAATGGCAAGGGTTCAACCAGCCACATGCTTGCAGCCATACTGCAACAGGCAGGTTATAAGACCGGGCTCTATACTTCCCCACACCTGAAAGATTTCCGCGAACGGATTCGCATCAATGGCGAAATGATTCCTGAGAATTATGTGGTTGATTTCACCGAAAGGATGCAGGAGCCGATCGCCGCAGTTGAACCATCTTTTTTTGAGCTTACCGTTTCAATGGCATTCACGTGGTTTGCAGCGGAGAAAGTGGATGTCGCCATTGTGGAAGTTGGACTGGGCGGCCGGCTCGACAGCACCAATATAGTGACGCCGGAAATCGCGGTGATCACGAATATCGGCTGGGATCATATGAATATACTTGGCGACAGCCTTGAAAAGATCGCATTTGAAAAAGCGGGCATAATAAAAGAAGGGATCCCGGTTGTGATAGGCGAAATGCTGCCTGAAACCCAGCCGGTGTTTGAACAGGTGGCACGCGATAAAAATGCGGCCATCTACCTGGCAGACCAGCAGCAGCAGGTTGTGCAATGGGAAAATGGCGGAGTTAAACTTTCCGTGACGATAAAAGAAGATTGCCGGGTAGACGGGCATCACTACCTGCTCGACCTGCCTGGGGTTTACCAGCTGAAAAATGTACTCACCGTAATCCAGGCAATAAGGGTATTACAGCAAAAAGGCTGGAGCATTCCCGAAAGCGCAATCCATAATGGTCTCGCCCATACGAAAAAACTGACCGGCCTTCACGGCAGGTGGGAACAGGTAGGGAAAGATCCGCTGGTGATCCTTGATGTGGGCCACAATGAAGACGGCATCAAAGCGATCAGGGAACAACTGGAACTGATGGCCTATACCCGGCTGCATATCGTAGTGGGAATGGTAAAGGACAAAGACGTTTCCCGGGCGATCAGCCAGCTTCCGGCACATGCTACTTACTACTTTACTGCAGCAAATATTCCGCGTGCTATGGCAGCCGAACAGCTTGCCGCAATTGGAAATGCGGCCGGGCTCAAAGGAAATACCTACCCTGACGTAAACAGTGCTTTCCGGGCTGCGAAAGATGCGGCAGACGACAAAGACCTGGTGCTCGTTTGCGGAAGTGTATTCGTTGTGGGAGAAGTCAACCCGTAAACTGCAGTTTTCCCATTTTAATCAGGGCGAAGAAAATACAGTTCACATGCAGTGACTGCTTTATTTCCTGTCGCATGAGCATGGCTGTAAGTTCATCCAGTGAGATCTCTACCACTTCAATTTCTTCGTTGTGATCCAGCTGCTGGCTGTCCTGTTTTATGCCGCCGGTAGCCAGGTACAGTTCCGTATAGTTATTCAGTACCCCGGGATTTGCGGCAACCCTTCCCACAAATTCAATGTTCTCAAATGCATATCCCGTTTCTTCCTTAAGCTCGCGTTTCATTCCTGTGGCGAAGTCCTCACCCGGATCAATGAATCCACCCGGGGTTTCCAGGATCACTTCACCAATTGGATGCCGGTACTGCCTTACCATCAGTACTTTGTTGTCGGCGGTCAATGCCAGTGCTGTTGCCGAAGTAGGCAACTCCACGACAAAATACGGATCAATGATGGCCCCGTCGTCCCGCTGGCAGCGATCCCGCCTTGCAGTAAAATAAATGTGGTTGCTGATGTATTCCGATGACAGCGTTTTCCAGTGCATAATTTGTTGTAATTACCAGCCCATTCTTTCTCTGAGGGCAGTGATGTGTGCGGTATGATGTCGCCCATGCCATGAATACATGCCGAGCAGATAATACAGGGTCATCTGCATGTTATGTTCAGGATGTACGAGGGTTCTTTGCCACTCTGCTGCCGACAGGTTTTTGATACAGCTGTGCATGCGCGCATGAATGGTATGAAGCATTGTAAGTGAAATATTGATCGGCAGTTCATGAACATCGTTCAGTTCTGCCCAGGCCTTTTCATCATACGGTTTAATGGTCGGGTTATCTTCTGTGAGGCCAAGTTTGAAACGGATCAGCGCGTTGCTGTGACTGTCCGCAACGTGATGGACAAGCTGTTTCACAGTCCAGCCGCCATCGCGGTAAGGAGTCAGCAACTGCTGCTCATCCAGGTTGAGGATAGAATTCTCGAGAAGCTGCGGAAGAAAGCGGATGTCATTCAGCCATGACTTCAATTGCAGTTCTGAAAATTCCTTTGGTTCGTATTTCCCGATCGGATAGCGAAGGTCTCTTTCTACTGTGCTCATTTCCCCGGTTTTTGGTTGATGAAGAATTGATGGCTGCAATTTAATTGTTTCCGCTGAGCTTATACACCGTCACGAAGCTTATGTCCCGTCAGCTGGATGAATACATCTTCGAGGTTGGCTTTCTTTACTTCACGAGGCCTTTCAAATCCGGTGGCCACGAGCTGGTCAATCAGTTTGTCGGGATGGTCGAGAGCAATGATGCTGCCACTATCGAGAATGGCCACCCGATCGCAGAGCACTTCTGCTTCGTCCATATAGTGAGTCGTAAGAATTACGGTAGTTCCTTTTTTCCGGATGTCGGTGATCAGGTCCCATAAATTACGGCGGGCCTGCGGATCGAGTCCGGTAGTAGGCTCATCCAGGAAAATGATCCTGGGATCATTGATCAGCGTGGTGGCCACTGAAAACCGTTGTTTTTGTCCACCGCTCAGTTCCTTGTATTTTGCCTTCGCTTTATCGCGCAGGTTTACCATATCAAGCAATGCAAGCGGGTCTGTTTTTCGGTTATACAGTCCCGCGAATAAATCAATCAGTTCAGTAAGTTTAAGACCTGGATAGTAACCTGCTGCCTGCAACTGCACACCAATGATCTTCTTGATCTCACCGGGATCTTTATCAAGGTTATATCCATCAACAATAACTTCCCCCTGCGTTTTATCGCGGAGCGTTTCAATGATCTCAAGAGTAGTTGATTTACCGGCGCCGTTTGGACCAAGCAGGCCGAAGATCTCACCTTCATACACATCGAAGTTGAGCCCCTTCACCGCTTCAAAATTCCCATAACGTTTTACAAGATTCCTGACTGTAATGATTGGTCTGCCTGCCATAGGAACACAAGATAAGGCAGGTGATCAGGATTTCAGCGCAAAGAGCTGGGTATAAAACACGACTCCCCTGTTATCGCGGGAAACACCGATACCGGTAAGGTTATAGCGACCTTCAATATTTTTCCGGTGGGGGGCGCTTTTCAGCCAGCTCTGTACCACTTCTTTGGCGGTCATATTACCATAAGCCACATTTTCGGCTGAGGCAGAAACACCACCGAGCCTGTTGCTGATCCGCGAGATCCTGGTGTTGTAACCGTCGTGCCCGAAAGCAATGCGTTTGCTGGCCATTGCCTGGCTGTGCATGGCTGCTTCGGTTTCAATTACACTGTTGGCTGCAAGCGGGCCCAGGCCCTTAGATTTCCGGTATTTGTTCACCTCGGCCAGGATTCCCGACTCCAGTGTAGACATGGAGGATGTTTTCTCCTTCACAGCAGGTTTTGCGGTAGCCGGCGGCTTGCTTTTGCAGGAAAACACGGCGATAGAGATCAACAGTACCGCAATCACTAGTTTCATGAGTTGAATTTTTGGCAAATTTGCAAGATTTAGGCCAAAGAGAAATGCCAGGGAACACACATGGGATTTAAATGAGATATAATGGCCAGAGTACCTTTTACCGTTAAACAGGTTCGTTTTTAATAAGTCCCTGTTGCAATTTTGGGCTTTAAGAATTCGCCTTGAGCCTGAAGCTATTTTGCCTTGCATTGGGAATGATCATATATAGCGACCTGGTCGCGCAGGTGAAGACTGTGCCGGATAAATTCAGGAGTTTTGGGTTTAAGCTACACGCCGGCGGACACCTTTATACGGGTGAACAATTATCGGAAATGCTGGAAAATGGTTATGCCGCAATTGAACTGCGGTATGGCTGGCAATCGAAAGGAAGCCAGGATTGGCAAAAGGAACACGGCTACCCGACATATGGGATTGGCTGGTACACCGGATATATCGGCGACCCTGAGATTTTTGGGAATCCGAATGCTTTGTTCGGGTTTATCAGCTTCCCCCTGAACCAGGGCAGGCGAAATAATTTCCTTTTAGAGCCGGCATTGGGACTCACGTACAACCTGAAACCATATGACCCGGATAATAACAGCATCAACGACGCAATCGGCGCAAAACTGGCTGTTTATTTTTGTCTGCATGCCGGCGGGCGGTACCAGGTTAACAGGGAAATTGACCTGCTTTACGGATTAGACCTTACCCACTTCAGCAATGGAAGGATCAATACCCCAAACATGGGACTTAACATGATCGGCCTTAGTGTTGGTGCTGCTTATAATTTCAATACTTCGCAGAAGGTTGTCGATAAGTCGAGGCATCCCTCAACTATTCTCGAGGTAAGGCCAGTGACTCCGCAATGGCCAGGACCACGCCGGCTCTCAGAAAATAATATTACCCTGTACCAGGCTTTTGGTACCGTCCAGAATATCCGGGATGCAGGTACTGATCACCGGTACCTTACTTCATCAACAGTTCTTGAATACCAGCATAAGTTCAATACCAAACATGGACTTACTGTCGGCTTCGACGCGTTTGTTGATCCCAGTGCACGGGACACCGTTGAATACACGGCGAATAAAACCGAAATGGAAAATTTCTTTCCGGGTGCTCATGCGGGATACGATTTTATGTTCTGGCGGCTGAGCATCCGACTGCAGGTGGGCGTGCACCTCAGTTCCATTGGCCGTGAATTAAAGGGAACAACTTTCGTGAGGCCCGCCCTGCGCTTCGATATCAGCAAACGCTTCAATGCGCAGATCGGGCTGAAAACCTTTAATGGTGCCCAATCAGACTGGGTAGAATGGGGATTCGGATATAAGATCTTCGTCCGCCAGCACCACTAAAACCTACTTCGCAAGGAAGCCTTCCAATTCTTCCATCATGCCCTTGCTTCCTACAAAGAATGGCGTCCGCTCATGCAGTTCTTCGGGCTTGATGTCCAGGATGCGCCTGGTACCGTCAGTGGCTTTGCCGCCTGCAACTTCCAGGATGAAAGCAAATGGATTGCATTCGTACAGCAGCCGCAGTTTTCCCTTAGGCTTGCCCGTTGTGCCGGGATACATGAAGATGCCACCCTTGATGAGGTTGCGGTGCACATCGCTTACCATGCTGCCGATATAACGCTGGGTATAGGGTCCGCCGGTTTCTGTTGTTTTCTGCTGGCAGACATTGATGTATTTTTTTACCCCTTCGGAATACTGGAAAAAATTCCCATGGTTCACGGAATAGATCTTACCAAATTCCGGGCACCTGATATCAGGATGGCTTAAGCAGAATTCGCCGATTGAAGGATCGAGTGTAAAGCCGTTCACTCCCCGGCGGGTGGCATATACCAGCATGGTACTGCTACCATAGATCACATAACCGGCAGCAACCTGCTGAATGCCCGGTTGAAGGAAATCTTCACGGGTGCATGGCTTGCCGAGTTCACTAACGCGGCGGTAAACAGAAAAGATGGTACCAATTGATACATTCACATCGATGTTTCCACTTCCGTCGAGCGGATCGAACAACACCACATACTTCGACTGGTTACTGACTTCATCATCGAAGATCACGATATCATCCAGCTCTTCACTGCCAATGCCTGCGCAACTGATACCGTGGCGCAATACTCCCATCATCTGGTTGTTGGCAAAGATGTCGAGCTTTTTCACTTCTTCGCCCTGGATATTCACGCTTCCGTGATCACCAAGGATATCAACCAAACCGGCTTTATTTACTTCTACATTGATTCTTTTGGAAGCGAGGCCAATGTCGCGGAGCAGGCTGCTCAATTCACCTGTGGCCTGTGGGAACATGCGTAGCTGTTGGATGGTGAATTCATCCAGGGTCAGGACTTTCCTGTTAACCATACTCATAGCAATCGTTTTGAAGACCAACAAAGAAACGAATCTTCCATCAACAATGGCAATGTATATTTGCCCACAATAAAAAAGTGGTTCACATGAGGGTTTTCAAATTTGGCGGCGCAAGCGTCAACAGCGTGGAAAGGATAAACCAGGTTGCAAACATCCTGCGGCATCATAAAGATGAACAGTTGCTGGTAGTCATTTCAGCAATGGGCAAAACAACCAACGCCCTCGAAAAAGTGGCCGAAAGTTTTTTTGCAGGCAACAAAGATGAAGCGCTGAATCTATTCAGCCAGGTAAAGCAACAACACCTCACCACAGCCAAGTACCTTCTCGTTACACATTACCTTGCCTGTGAACAATCACTGATCAATTTCTTTACCGAAGTGGAGTGGTTGCTGCACGACAAACCCGTTCGCGACTACGATTATTATTACGACCAGATCGTGTGCACAGGCGAATTGCTGAGCACTGCGATCGTAAGCGCGTTCCTGAATGAATCGGGAATAGCGAACAGCTGGATAGATGTACGCGACGTACTGCGCACCGACGATAATTTCCGTGACGCAAATATCGACTGGCAATTCACCCGGCAACGGGTAAAGTCAGTTATACTACCGTTGTTCGACAAAAACAATATTGTCATTACCCAGGGCTTTATTGGTGCGACAGACGAAAATGAAAGCACCACGCTTGGCAGGGAAGGAAGTGATTATACCGCTGCGGTATTTGCAAACATGACAGATGCCGACGACCAGACCATCTGGAAGGATGTGGAAGGTGTGATGAATGCCGATCCGAAACAATTTCCCGATGCACAGCTGATCTCTACACTCAATTATGCTGAAGTAATTGAGATGGCTTACTACGGCGCGCAGGTGATCCACCCCAAGACCATCAAGCCACTGCAAAACAAAGGCATTCCATTATACGTGAAGTGTTTCCTCGATGCATCACTTCCCGGTACGGTGATCCACAATGAGCCGGTGCATGAACTGCCGCCCATCATCGTGGTGAAGAACAACCAGGTAATGATGCAGCTGATGTCGAAGGATTTCTCCTTTGTTGGTGAACGCCCGGTCGGCCAACTTTATCATCTCTTCGAACACCTTTCTATCAAGCCCAACCTCACGCAGAATGGTGCGATCTCTTTTCTCTGCTGTATGGACGACAAGCCCGAAAAGATCCAGCAGCTTGCCCTCGAAGCCTCCGGGATTTTTGATGTGAATGTGGAGAAGGGACTTAGCCTTCTTACGGTGAGGCATTACAAGCCCGAGTTGCTCGATAAACTGGTTGCGGGTAGTGAAATTGTTCTGAAGCAACAAACCAGCGATACAGTACAGGTCTTGCTACGCAAACCAGCCTAAGCCGCAGGTCTATTCTCAATTACAATTGTTTGCTTGAGCTTCATCGGCACCTGTTGTTCTTCGCGGACAGCGGGGATCCAGTCGGGCATCAGTTCAAGGGCGTCGAGCAGGTGCTCGTTGAGCTGGTCATTACCACCTTTGAGGATGCGCGGGTTCAGGACCTTGCCGGTGCTCGTTACGATGAATTCAACCAGTACATATGCGGTATGCTGCTCTTCATTCAGGTAAGGTGACAATTGCTGGTTAAGCTCTTTCAGGTAAGCCTTGAAGGCATCTGCACCACCAGGATACTCAGGAAGTTTATGAACCGTATTCGGAATTTCCCTTTCGTTGAAAGCAACAAGGGTCCGCTGTTTTTTTACCACAGCAGGAGCACTGTTCTGCTTTTTTTCAGCTCCGGGATGAGATTTCTTCACCTCTTCATCGAGTACATAACTTCCCCTGCCATTCACCATGATCACCGGCAGCTTTTTATTCTTTTCAAAATAGAAGAACACATCGCGCAGGCTGTTGGCAAGATGACCATAGTCAGCAAAGTCACGCACATACTTGTTGAGGTATTCCGTGCTGCGTTTTACATCAAACCGTACCGGGAAAATATGAACCGGAATGAAATCCTGTCCTTTCGCCTTTGCACCCGATGCAAGTGCATACAGTTCTTCGATCTGGGAATCGGTGATGGGAATACAACCCGTGGTCACACAACTTCCGTGAATGTAGATATCTCCTCCAGGCTGAATGGCATCACTCAGGTACCTGTCAGAGGCATTCGGGTAATTGAGGCCGAGAGAAAGGTGATATACACTACGGGGATTGAATTCATTGATGTAGTAAAATCCTTCCGGCACCTGGTAGTCGCCCTCCATCCGTTTGGGACCTAGGGTTCCTGCCATTGCGCAGACCTTATACGTCTTGAAAAGTTTGTAGGCTTCGTTCTTTTCGTTCTTCACCCAAACCTCAAGTTGGCTGTCATATTTAAATGATCGGATATACAGGTAGCGCGCCGGCCATTGCAGTCCCTTTTCCCTGAACTGTTTCATCAGTGTGTCCTCATTCCTGCGAAGAATGTCGTTGATACGCGACGGGTTCCGCTGGTAGTCAGTGAATACGGGCTGGAAAGCCGTCTGGGCCTGCCCAATAAATATCGATGTCAACAGACTTAAGGTGAAACAAAATCTTTTCATAGTACAAACGGGACTGCACTAAAATAGTACAAACTCTCCGGTTTTGCTCAATTAAATATCCCCCGATGTGACTAACCTACAGGTTTCCACGTAATTGTTGTTCACGCTCAATCGCCTCGAACAGGGCCTTAAAGTTTCCCTTGCCGAAACTTTTTGCGCCTTTCCGCTGGATGATCTCGAAGAAAAGTGTGGGCCTGTCTTCAACCGGTTTGGTGAAGATCTGCAGCAGGTAACCTTCTTCATCACGATCGACCAGGATACCCAGATCCTTAAGCGGTTCCACATCTTCGTCGATTTTGCCTACGCGGTCGAGCAGGTCATCGTAATAAGATGAAGGCACTTTCAGGAACTCCACTCCCCTGTCCTGCAGGGCTGTCACGGTTTCCAGTATATTATTTGTTGCGAGGGCAACGTGCTGGCATCCTTCGCCTTCGTAGAATTCCAGATATTCTTCCACCTGGCTTTTCTTCTTGCCTTCGGCGGGTTCATTGATCGGGAATTTTACGAACCCGTTTCCATTGCTCATCACCTTGCTCATCAGCGCAGAATATTCTGTTGAAATATCCTTGTCGTCGAAGCTCAGGATGTTCTTGAAGCCAAGTACATTCTCATAGAAACTCACCCAGCGATCCATCTGGTGCCAGCCCACATTTCCCACGCAGTGATCGACATACTGCAGGCCGGTATCAGGCGGATTGAATTTACTCTCCCACTTGCGGTAACCGGGCATGAAAGCCCCTGAGTAATTTTTTCTTTCAATGAAAAGATGCACGGTATCGCCATAGGTGTGGATTCCGCTCATCACTACCTCGCCCGATTCGTCGGTGAGGGCTTTTGGCTCCATGAAACTCTGTGCACCGCGCTGGGTTGTCTGCTCCCAAGCATAGCGCGCGTCATCGACCCGCAATGCCAGCACCTTCACACCATCACCGTGTTTATACACATGATCTGCGATCGGGTTGCCTTTCCGGAGCGGCGTGGTGAAGACGAAGGTCAGCTTGTTCTGGCGCACTGCGTAGCTTGCCATATCCTTCATGCCCGTTTCCGGTCCTGCGTAAGCAAGACTCTGGAAACCAAATGCTGATTTATAAAAATATGCGGCCTGTTTTGCATTGCCGACGTAGAATTCAACATAATCTGTTCCTTCGAGGGGAAGGAAATCTGTGGTGGAATGCGATTTCAATTTGTCTAATATGGTAGGCATACGAGAGTTTTGAGTTGATGGAATTAGGAATATCGGGACTTACTACGATAAGCCGATAATTGATCAGGTCAATAAGTGAATGGAGAAAAGGTGAGCTTCGAATCCATCGCCAGTGATTCCATCAGCAAAAAATATTGCTGTCTCAGGTCATTGAATAATTTATGTGCGTAGTCGGGCGCCATTTGACAAAGATAAATATAAACTGATATGTCCGAAAAGCAGTTGCGAACCCTATTTTTGCTGCATGAAAAAAGTCGGAATCCTGGGTGGTGGACAGTTAGGCAGAATGTTGTTGCAGGAAGCAGCAAATTACCCCGTTGATACATGGGTAATGGAAAATGACCCTGAATGCCCGGCCGCACACCTTTGTCACCACTTCATTAAAGGTGACATCCGCAATTATGATGATGTATACCGGTTCGGGAAGCAGGTTGACGCGCTTACGATCGAGATCGAATCGGTAAATGTTGAAGCACTTGAACGACTTGAAGCCGAAGGTGTAAATGTTTTTCCACGTCCCGCGGCACTGCGCATCATCAAGAATAAAGTCTTCCAGAAAGAATTCTACCAGCATAATGGGATTCCCACCGCGCCTTTCGTAACCGTGAACAGCAGGCACGAACTCAGCGATCATGTTTCCTTTCTTCCCGCTGCACAAAAACTCGGCGAAGGCGGGTACGATGGGAAAGGTGTGCAGATCCTGCACGGGCCTGATGAACTTGCACTCGGCTTCGACGCGCCCAGTGTGCTGGAAAAGAAAATCGCCATCCATAAGGAGATCGCCATAATTATTGCCATTAACCGTAAGGGTGAGACCGTTATTTACCCGCCGGTGGAAATGGTTTTTGATCCTTACCTCAACCTGCTTGATTACCAGATCTCGCCTGCCGACCTGTTAGATAAAGTCCTGTGGCGTATGGAAGCCATCGCCCTGAAACTTGCCAAGGCATTGAACTCACCCGGGATCTTTGCCGTGGAGTTGTTCCTCGACAAGGATGGCGAAGTGCTGGTGAATGAAACTGCCCCACGCGTACATAACAGCGGTCACCATACCATTGAAGCGCATTACAGTTCTCAGTATGATATGCTGTGGAGGATCATGCTGGACTACCCGCTTGGAAGCACCGCAGCAATTCTCTCTTCTTCACTGGTGAACCTTATCGGCGAACCGGGACATAGCGGTCCGGCCAAATACGAGGGTCTCGAAGAGATCCTGGGCATGGAAGATGTATATGTTCACCTTTATGGTAAAAAGGAAACACGTCCGGGTAGGAAGATGGGGCATGTGACCATCATCGGGAAAGACCGGCATGACCTTGTGAGAAGGGCGCACCATGTGAAGCGGGTGCTGAAAGTCATCGCCTGATAAAAATCCAACATCTATACTTTCCACTCATACACCCCCGTCACCACTTATAAAGTGGAACGGGGCAATTTGCAGTTTCCACCCGAAATGGTTAAAAACGGAAAACAATAGCTTTTCGAAATCTGTTAATTTTACCATTGTTCCAACCTTAAACAAGTTAATTCACTCATGTTCCTTCCAAGTTATTTCCGCTCTTCCGTTACATTGATTGCGTTAGGCGTCATCGGACTGGTATCCTGCAAAGCAGATGGTGAAAAGAAAATCGGCCCGCCGGCACCCGGTGCTGGTCCACGTGGCGGCAACCAGCCGACCCGGGTCGAAGCTTTCCTGGTAAAAGAGGCAAGTGTGAGTGAAAAACTGGAAGTACCGGGAAGTCTTATTCCCTTTGAATCAACAGAACTGCGTCCCGAAGTTTCCGGCCGTATCACACAGCTTAATATAAGGGAAGGTCAATCTGTTCCGCAGGGTGCATTGCTGGTGAAGCTGTACGACGGCGACCTGCAGGCGCAATTAAAAAAACTGCAGGTGCAGCTGGAGATGAATGAAAAGACTGCACAGCGCCAGGCTGAGCTGTTAAAAATCGACGGGATCAGCAAACAGGAATATGATTTGAGCGTATTAGAGGTGAACAATATCAAAGCCGATATGGAGCTGATCCGCACATCCATTGCCAAAACAGAGATCAGGGCACCGTTCGCCGGGCGGATCGGGCTGCGGAATGTGAGCATGGGCGCATACGTTACCCCTGCTACCCTGATCACGGTTATCCGCCAGGAAGAACAACTCAAACTGGAATTCACAGTTCCTGAAAAATACAGCAGCAAGATCAGCGCTGGCAAACAGGTACAGTTCACTGTTGAGGGATTGGGCAAGCCGATCTTCGCGAAAGTAATAGCCACAGAAGAAGCGGTTACGGAAGACACCCGCAGCCTGAAAGTAAGATCGGTAGTGCAGGGTAAGGCAGCGCAGCTCATTCCTGGTGCGTTTGCGAAAGTGCAGCTCGATTTCGGGAAAGACGACAACGCCATCATGATTCCATCGCAGGCAGTGATACCGCAGGCGAGGTATAAAAAAGTGATCGTGTACCGGGGCGGAACTGCCAAATTTGAAACCGTAACTACGGGCGTACGCGATTCGACCTATGTTCAGATCACATCGGGTATCCAGAAGGGCGATACCGTTGTAATAACCGGCCTCTTATCCATTAAACCGGAAGGGAAACTAGAAATTACCAAACTGAATTAAGTAGCATGAATATTTCAGAACTGAGCTTAAGGCGGCCGGTGCTGGCGATCGTGCTGAACATCGTCATCATCGTCTTCGGTCTTATTGGTTATAAATTCCTTGGCGTCCGGGACTATCCCGCTATTGACCCGCCAATCGTGAACGTGCGTACCTCCTATCCTGGGGCGAACGCGGATATCATTGAGTCGCAGATTACCGAGCCGCTGGAGAAATCCATCAACGGGATCGCCGGTGTAAAGAATATTACCTCGAGCAGCAGCCAGGGCTCCAGCAGCATCACGGTTGAATTTGACCTGTCCATCGACCTCGAAGCTGCCGCCAATGATGTGCGTGACAAGGTATCGCAGGCAGTACGTTCGCTGCCTGAAGATCTTGATGCGCCGCCAGTAGTGGCAAAGGCCGATGCGAGTGCCGACTTCATCCTGGCAATGACTGTGCAGAGCAACACCCGCAACCAGTTGCAGGTAACAGAATATGCCACCAACAACCTGCTGGAAAGGTTGCAGACCATTCCCGGCGTGAGCGGCATCCAGATCTGGGGGGAAAAGAAATATGCCATGCGGATCTGGTTCGACCCCGCGAAGCTTTCGGCATACGGCCTTACTCCCGGTGATGTGCAGACGGCATTACGCGCGCAGAATATTGAGCTTCCCTCCGGTAAAATTGCCGGGAACGCGACCGAACTTTCGGTGCGCACTTTCGGTCAGCTCAATACAGAAGAGGAATTCAACAATATCATAGTTAAGAATGTGAACGGCGCCGATATCAAACTGAAAGATATCGGTGAAGCGGTGCTGGGTCCGGAGAACGAAGAAACGATCCTGAAGGAAAGCACGATCCCCATGATCGCGCTGGCGATCATTCCGCAGCCCGGATCAAACTATGTGGCCATCAGCGATGAATTTTACAAACGCTACGAACAGATCAAGAAAGAAGTGCCGGATGACCTGACACTCGATATTGCGCTCGACCAGACGAAATTCATCAAGCGGTCGATCTTAGAAGTGGAAGAAACGCTGATCATTGCCTTCGTACTAGTGGTGTTGATCATCTATTTCTTCTTCCGCGACTGGATCATTGCCATCCGCCCGCTGATCGATATCCCGGTTTCACTGATAGGTGCCTTCTTTATCATGTACCTGTTCGGGTTTACGATCAACGTACTGACCTTGCTGGCGATCGTACTGGCGACGGGACTTGTAGTGGATGACGGGATCGTGGTGACCGAGAACATCTTCAAGAAGATGGAGAAGGGAATGGACAAGTGGCAGGCCGCCAAGGAAGGTTCCAAAGAAATTTATTTCGCGGTAATTGCGACTTCAATCACACTTGCGGTGGTATTCCTGCCGATCGTGTTCCTGCAGGGATTCGTGGGCAGGCTGTTCCGGGAATTCGGGATCGTGGTAGCAGGCGCGGTATTGATCTCCGCCTTTGTGTCGCTGACCCTGACGCCGGTACTGAACGTGAAGCTGACCCGGAAAGTGCACAAGCATTCCTGGTTCTATCTTAAGACAGAGCCCTTCTTCCGCTGGATGGAGGAAAGCTACCGCAGAACACTGACGGCATTCATGAAGGCGCGCTGGCTGGCATTCGTAATGATCTCCGCTTGTTTCGCCATCATTTATTTTATTGGCAAAAATATGCAGTCGGAGCTGGCGCCGATGGAAGACCGAAGCCAGTTCAGGTTGTCGATCACTGCACCGGAAGGCACTTCGTTCGATTACATGGATAAATATGTGGACCGGATCGGCCAGTTCATCGTTGATTCCGTTCCTGAGAAGAAAGTGATGATCACGGTGACCGCACCTGGCTTTACCGGATCTGGCTCTGTGAATACCGGCTTCCTCCGGATGTTGATGGTTGACCCCGAAGAAAGGGAACGCAGTCAGCAGGAAGTTGTGGATATGGTGAACAGGAACCTGCCGAAATTCAACGAGGGACGGACATTCGCCATGCAGGAACAGACCATTTCGGTTAACCGCCGGGGTGGATTGCCCGTGCAGTTCGTTATCCAGAACGTGAACTTCGGCAAGATCAGCGAGGTGCTTCCCAAATTCATGGATGAGGCCAACAAGAGCCCGATCTTCCAGGGCGTGGATGTGGACTTAAAGTTCAACAAACCGGAGCTCCGGGTGAATATCGATCGCCTCAAGGCAAGCCAGCTTGGTGTGTCCATTGAAGATGTGTCACAGACCCTGCAGCTCGCACTGAGTAACCGCAGGCTGGGATATTTTACCCGGAACGGCAAACAGTACCAGGTGATCGGCCAGCTCGCAAGAAGCGACCGCGATGAACCCACTGACCTGAAAACGGTATATGTGAGAGGTGCTGGCGGGCAGATCATTTCGCTCGACAATATTGTTTCGTTTGAAGAGGAAACCACCCCTCCTACCATTTACCACTTCAACAGGTATAAATCAGCAACAGTCAGCGCGGGTCTCGCGCCAGGAAAGACCATTGGTGACGGAATTAAAGAAATGCAAAGCATAGCGGACAAGATGCTGGATGAAAGCTTCTCCACTTCACTGGCTGGATCTTCACGCGATTTTGCGGAAAGTTCAAGCAATACCAGCTTTGCGTTCCTGCTGGCACTGGGACTGATCTTCCTGATCCTTGCCGCGCAGTTCGAAAGCTTCATTGACCCGCTGATCATTATGATCACGGTACCACTGGCCATTGCGGGTGCGCTGTTGTCGTTGTGGATCTTTGATCAAACGCTCAATATCTTCTCCCAGATAGGAATGATCATGCTGATCGGTCTCGTTACGAAGAACGGGATCCTGATCGTGGAATTCGCCAACCATAAACGGATGGAAGGAGTTGCAAAGAGTCCGGCTGTGATCGACGCGGCAGTAAGCAGGCTGCGACCGATTCTCATGACCAGCCTGGCCATGTCACTTGGCGCGTTGCCACTGGCATTGTCTCTCGGCGCAGCATCAACCAGCCGGATTCCCTTAGGGATCGTGATCGTAGGCGGTATCATGTTCTCGCTTGTGCTTACGCTGTACGTGATTCCGGCGATGTATTCCTATCTTTCTTCAAAGAAGAAGGCCCACAGTGAACTGGACGAAGTAATAACGGTGCCTGTATCGGCCTAAAAGTAATTTTATGAAACCCAAAATAGGATCCCTTCTTTTTGTCCTGCTGACGCTTGCAGGTACCGCAAGGTCGCAGGATTTGCTGAGCCTCGAGGAGGCAATTGTGCTTGCATTAAAGAACAACTATGATATCCGGCTGGCGCGGAATGACTCAGCGTCGTTTGCACTGGATGATTCCTACGCGAACTGGGCATATGCACCGCGGTTAAACGCAACCGCGTCGAAGGTCTGGAATAATAATGCCCAGAAACAGGAATTGGCAAATGGGACCAAACGCGATACGTCAGGACTGAAATCAAATGTTTTACAGTCATCGATCAACCTGAACTGGACACTGTTCGACGGACTGAAAATGTTCGCCACCCGTGAGCGGGTAGCCGAACTGGAAAGACTCGGTGCACTTGGCGTTAAGAACCAGGTAGTGAATACCGTTGCGGAAGTGGTGACGAACTACTATGGGATCGTGCGCCAGAAGCAGCAACTGCAGGCCATCATCGAGCAGAAGAGCATCAGTGAGGAAAGGGTTAAGCTGGCCGACAAAAAGCTGAGTGTGGGTCTCGGTGCGAAACCCGAACTGTTGCAGGCGAAGGTCGATCTCAACGCCTTTACGGCGGCACAGCTGCAACAGAACACACTGATTGCCCAGTTGAAGGAGACCCTGAACCAACTGATCGGGCTGGACAAAAGCGCCCACTACGATGTGCTGGATAGCATTCCCATTAACCAGGATCTTACGCTTGAAAATGTGCGCAATAACCTGGAGAAAACGAACCCGCAGCTGCTGATCGCCCAAAAGAATATCTCCATTGCAGAGCTGATCTACAAGGAGCGTCGCGGCGACCGTTTCCCCGTGGTGAGTTTCAACTCGGCATATAATTTCAGCCGTAACGAGAATAAGGCGGTGATCAACAACTTTACGCCACTGTTCAACCAGAACAGCGGACTGAACTACGGCTTCAGCATGCAGATCCCGATCTTCAATGGCTTCAACGCAAAGCGGCTGCAGCAGCAGGCCAGGCTTGACGTGATGCAGCAGGAGATCCTGTTCGACAACCAGCGTACGTTGCTGGATGTGCAGGTGAACAATGCCTTCCGCGACTACGAGCTGCAGAAGAGGAACCTTGACCTGGAAGACGATAATATCGTGCTGGCCAAGGAAAACGTGTTCATTGCGCTCGAGCGGTTCAAGCAGGGAGTGAGCACCTACATAGAGTTGCGTGAAGCGCAGATCAGCCTGAACGATGCCTACAACCGACTGATCGCAGCGCGATTCAATGCAAAAGTTGCAGAGGTGGAACTGATGCGCCTGAAGGGCGAGCTGATCCGTTAATCGACAATTGCCTCAAGGCTGGTTGAATTACCGGCAAGGTCATACGCAGTTGCGACAATGCGGCTGCCCTTTTCGGGGGTATTAAGTTCAGTGGCAATATATTTCCAGCGAACCCAGCCGTGTTGTTTGTCAGTTGCGGGGCCTTCTTCCACGAGTGTGCCGGTGGAATTATAAATAGCAACCCATACCCCGGCAACCATGAAGTCATCATCCACGTCAATAATGATTTCGTTTCCCGGCTTCCCGGAATATAAATTGATCCGGAGGTCCTCAACTTCCGGCTTACCAAAAAAGTCTCTTACCGCCAGGTTGTGTGCGTTCAGCTTGCTGCCTCTTTTTGCTGCTCCCTCCTCGTAAAAGTGGGCGAGTTTGGGGTCGTCCAATGCTTTCCGTGCATAGATGTCCGCTTCGGCCATCATTTGCCGCGCCCTTTGCTGGGCGGGGGTACCCGGACCAGGTCTTTTGCGGGGGCGCATGCAGACGATAGTTTCACCTTTCCATTGTTTAGTATAAAAATAGTTTCCCAGTCCACCGTTAGCTCCATACATGAGCATGTTTTTACTAAGTTTTGCCATGGTTGGTTTTAAAATGGTTTTGAAAGAATATCTGGATTAATCAGTTTCATTTTTCATCTTCCTTCCCAACGGTCTTTATTCCGCGAAAAGACGGCAGTTCTCTGGAAAGGGCCTGCAAAGGGTCTGCAAAGGGCCTGGAAAGGGTCTGCTAGTCTGCATCCTCCGTGCTTTCTCCGTGCATGCGCCCTGCCCGACAGTGGCCGGCTTCTACGAGACTTGTTCCCGTTTCCTGTTTCCTCCTTGCGCAGCCCCACTTTAGCCTTATACTACATTTCCGATTTTTAACCTGGGTTGAAAAATGCATTTTGACTTTTTTTGCCGGGTAAGTTTAAACACATGGAATGACATTTCCAAGTTTTGGCCTGTCTCCAGACAAAATAGTGCGTAAGCGGGCGATTAAACGGCGCAAGTGGTCGTTTGTAGGTCAATAAGATGGGGTAAAAAAGATGGCTCCTTAATCTCCCATATTCCAAATCTGGCCATGAAACAGGCGAAACGCCTTTCCGTGGGCACTCGAAAAACGGAAAAAATGATGATACTTTCTGCTATCCGCATTTGCAAATTCCCTTATCCTGGTATATTTTCCCTACGCGAATTAACCGCTGCAACACCTTAACCTTATCCGCACAACTTTCTTAAAAAAGATCCGTGTGAGTGAGCAGGCGAAGCATTCACTAATTCTCCAGCTATCATATGCGAAACTTCGCAATACCAATAGCGAAAACATTTCATGTTGAATAGCAATGAATTGGGGAAATTTGAATTTCGGCTAATTCGTAAATACATTCGTTATAGCCAATTTTAGAACGACAGTATGCCAATAATCAGAAGTTCAGACCAAAAGAGTCAAACACTAGACGAATTTTACATCGAATTGACAAGTGAAAAAGCGACTGTTGCTGAACAGGTAATTGGAAAAACTATGCGGGCTTTTATTTCGATGGTGAACGAAACATTCCCAATTACAACACTTTATGGTGTGACTTCACATTATTCACTTGTAATACAAGCTACGGACAATTGGGAAGACGGATGGTTTGTGACGGTTAATAGTATTGGGGACAAAAAGTTTCAGTTTGAGTATAAAATGACTGAAGAACAAAGCCCTTGGAACTACGCTGTCGTAATGGGACAAGCGAACACCATTGAAGAAGCAAAGAATTATTTGATCATTGCAATGACTGAGAGTGAAGGCTGGACTGATAATAATGAACTAAGAAAACTCTATAATAAATTAAACCGAATAAAAACAGAGAACCCGAAGTTTACTCTGTGGTTAGAATTTGAAGAAGTTGACCCGATTAATTGGAAAATTGAAAACGAGTTCTGCAATATTCATGTTGACTTAGAAGACGGGCGACATTATGGACTAAATGTTTGGACATACAAATTCTTAGAAACAGTAATTAACGACAACAAGAAAACAGGACAAAATCTAAACGGATTATATCAAACGCCACCTGATTTATTTGTAAAGGAACTAACGAGAGAATGTATTGAACATACCATTCACGACTTACTCAAAATTGACGATTTAGAGAGTGTCTTGAACCCAGGAATTTATAACAAACAATTGCATAAATTAAAAAACTGGCTATAACATGGTATTGCCAAAAGCGGGGCTGATGCAATACTATCAAGCTGGCGGATGTCAATGAACATTTGTAACTCATTTGAGCGGTAGTGCTGAATTTCCCCGCCTTCGGCAATCCCTAAACGTTAGCTGCGATTCCTTTGAGTGAAACTTTCTACATTGTTGTGAAACATTCCTGGATAATATGTCTTCTATTCATTGCAACTAATAGCACAGCTCAGAGTTGTGCTCATCTTATTAAACAGCTTGACACAATACACAACGATGATCAGATAGGTCGGAGTCAGCTTCAGTTAGTTCAGGCAAAGTTTGGCGGTCAATCAACAGAGATGAATATGCTATTATCAATGATCAGGAGGAAGGATAGCGTTAATCAACTAAAAGTGGGTTCTATACTTGATAAGTATGGATGGCTGGGACCAGCCGAAATTGGTGCCCAGGGTAATCAAACGTTATTCCTCGTAATTCAACATGCTGAAAGGCCGGTCCAGGAAAAATATTTTGACTTAATGAAAAAAGCCGTCGAATCTGGCAAATTAAAAGCAAGTAGCTTTGCGCTTCTTGAAGATCGACTTGCTTTAAAACAGGGTAAGTATCAAATCTATGGAAGTCAGATACGGTGGGACATGAGTTCCAATTCATATCAAGTTATGCCTATAAGGGACCCGGAGCATGTAGATATCAGACGAGCAAATGTCGGACTACCTCCTATTTCAGTTTATCTACTTGAATTGGGAATTGAATGGGACATAGTAAAATATAAAATGTACGTATCAAAACTTGCCCTTGAGCTAGGTCTTAAGAATGAGTAAAACCGCAGCTAACATTGTATTGCTAAAAGCCGGAATAAATATTCCTTATTTTCGGAAAGCAAAACACCTTCTAACATTAAGTCGGCTTAAGCTGCTGCACGGCCGGCCTTCAGCAATACCTTAACGTTAGTGGCAATTATTCCCTAAACACAAACACACCTATTCATATGAGCGAACTTGACTTAGATAAAATCAGATCTAATTATGAATTAATGAGCGATACTGAAATTATTAGGATTGCAACACAAGACGCTGTTGGATTAAGACCCGAGGTAGCAGATATTTTAAGATCTGAGATAAATAAAAGAAAACTTAGCACTAAATTACTTGAAGGGGTAGTTGCCCAAAATACCACGTATGAACTGGATGAACTAACTCAATACGCAGAGACACTTAGAAATCTGCCATGTCCAAATTGCGGATTAAAAAACGACAAACTAAATGGAACTGTTATACACACGGTAAAAAGCTTTGTAATTTTCACAACTTCTGAAAGAAGACCAAAAGTTGCTTGCCCAACCTGTCTCGACAAGATGAACGAAAATGCGATTTCCTCGACTGCACTGCTAGGTTGGTGGGGAATTCCATGGGGATTAATTAAAACGCCTATCTATATCTATCGAAACCTCAAATCCAAAAAAGAAAACAAAGAACAGCAAGCAAATAAAACACTTCTGGCCTTTACCGCACATCGTATTGGGGAAATAATTGCAGCGAATGGCGAAAATGAGAAGCTCCTGGAAATATTGAAATCTGAAAAATATTGACTGCCACTAACAAGGTATCCTATGTATAACGACCTTAGAGTGGACGAAAAAACCACCACAATTTTCTTTTGAAAG